>CAZICM010000034.1:0-69477 GCA_964537685.1 uncultured Polyangiaceae bacterium | reverse complement strand
GCGATGTTGGAGCGGGCGATGAACTCCCATCGCCGCCCGCTGATGTGGATCTCGCCGCGATCGCCGGGCCTCCAGGCGACGCGGATATGCCGGCCAGCCTGCCCGAGGCGCCCGAGGACGAGCCTTTGGGTGTGGGCGGACCTTTGGGCGATGTGGGGGCCGATGAAGGCGGCTTCGTTCCAGCTCACGCGGGATCGATGTTCTTTGACCCTTGGACCTACGCCAATTGAATGATGGGCTCGATTGCGCTCACTCACCCGGAAGCCCAAGAGGTGATCAAAATCGCCTTCGCGGTGGACGAGCGCCCGCACGGCAAAGGGCCGATCGAATACAATAAGAGGCGCGGTCTATTGGTTCAATTGGCTTCATGGGTCGAGACCAAATACGGGCGATTAAAATTCCCATCGCCCGATGGAACGCAGCCTCAAAACAACGTAATCGCTCATCAATGCTATCGGAATGATCCCGATTCGCTTTGCTGGTGGGGCGAGGATGGACACGGGGATGGAACGCGCTTTCGTGTTCGATTCCGATCGCGGCCGACCTTGTTGATGGGTTTTCGGGATGCGGTCACGTTCTGCGATCATGCTGGATTGTGGGCGATTACCGAAAACCCAAGCCTTGAAGCCTGGGTGAAGGATATGCGCGCGCGGAATTTTTTCGGCGCTCCCGTGGAGCGCTATTTGCTCGCGATGCGGCGCGCTTTGGCGGAAGTGCGCAAAGGCTTGGGCGTGGCGCCGGAGGGCAATGCGAGCACGCGCGAACCCGTGCGCCCGGATGTGATGCGCGCGGCGCTGGGTTTGGATGAAGGCAATTCGATGGTGGGCGGCTGGTTTGGATCGGGCGATTTGACGGAGACGGATCGAAAGCAGGCCAATATCCAGCGGCTCAAGCGCGCGGCTGAAAATATGCATGATGATCTGTTGAGGCATAGCCCGCAGATCACGCGCGAAGCCATTTTGAGCATTGAGCCGCGCAATGCAGACGTGAAGGTTTTGGAACACAAAATCCCCAAATTGGGGCCGAGCATTTCGAAAGAATTGCCCGGGGCCGTGGTTAGCGCGTGGCTCCGATGGCGAAGAGATTTGCTTGAATTCGCGGATCGCTGGCAAATTGAGCTTGTAGGCACGTCCATCGATGCCTCGATCGAGCAATACGATAAAGAGCTTCGAGAATGGCATAAACGCTTGAGCGAAGCGGGTGTGAAATTGTCCGAGCCTCCTCCGGCGCCGCCGAGAGGGCCGGACCCCGACAAGCCGAGCTCATGGAGTTGGGCTTTGCCCGTTGCACTGTTGGGCGTGCTTGGCATCGGCGCGATCGTATTGATGCAGCAAAAAAGCCCGCCCACCCAAACACCGGAGGCTTTGCGATGAGTCTCTTTAGAAAATGGCTTGAAAGCCTTTCGCGCACGGCTTCGCCGCCGTCCACGATTCGATTTCAATGCGGGCAGGAAACCGATTTTGAAATGCCTTTGAGCGAAGCGCTCGATATTGGCGAAGACCCGCCCGGCGGGACAACCTGCACGGCGATTTTTTCGGACGCACGAACGTCGAAATTTACCATTCAAAGAAATTGGAACGCGGGCAGCAATCAAAAAGAGGGCGTTCAGGTTGAGCGCATTGTAACGGCGGTTGTGAAGGCGACCTCGGAGCAAACCGGGCTTGTGCTCACGCAGGTATTGCCGATGATTCAAGGGCTGTCCACGAGTTATCAAGAAGTGCTCGAAGAGCATAAAACCATGCGTACGGATATGATGGCGGCGCATAAGCTCGCGGCCGATCGGAGCCTCGAAAGTGTGATCGTTACGGCTCAAGAGAAAGCGGCGCAGGCTCAAAAAGAAACCATCAATCGGGCGCTCGATATCGGCGAGCGGGTAGCGACGGGCTTGATCGAGAGCGTGGCCAAAAAAGCCGTATTGCAACGAATGTTGATGAAATTGTCTAAAAACACGGTGGAGGCCATTCAAAAGGATGTAGGGGAAAACGATTTTGCGGAATTGGCCGGTGTGCTCCTGGGTCCGGCGGGAGGGGGGCCGATACAATGAACACGCCGATCATCTATGAGGCAACGCGAAATAAGCCCCTTGAAATCAAGGCCATTCTCGCCGTGCCGACGGTGATCGCGGTGGTCGTTGAACCCGAGGCGGGCAGTGTGCGCGATGCAAGCGGGCGATTGCCTCATTTATTGTATTCGTTCGGATTGGGATTGAATGCGCGGGCCGTGCTGGCCGAAGGCCCGGATTATAGCCGCCCTATTGGCTATGAATTCGACGCTTGCACCTTCGTCGCGCCTTATTTGGGGCAGCTTTATATCACGGGGGGAGCGGGCCGATCGCGGATCACCGTGTTTTCGCGCGAATCACAAGAGCGCTGCGCTCCGGCTTGGCCTTTGCCGCCTCAGCCGTGGACGCTCACGCAATCCCAGGCCGGAGGGGGCGCGTTGAACTTTGCGCCGCCTTTTGGATCGCAATGGCTGGCTTTTGCGGGTGCCACGGCGTCCGTAACGCTGACGTATGGAGCGGTTTCGGAAACCTTCGCGGCGTTGAGCGATACCGATGAATTGAATATCGCGGGTGTCACGGCGATTAGCTATTCGCCGGCAGGCCCTCGAGGGCAAGCCATTGTGAAGGGGTTTCTATGATACGGAGCACGCACGCAAAGCCGGCCGTTCATTGGCCCTTTGAATTTAAGCCGGACGTCATGCCGCCCAAGGTGGCGAGCCCTTTGCCTAAAGGCCCGCTTGATAAAGATGTCGCGCTGATGCTGGGTTTTGTGGGTGTTGGGCTTGGCGCGCTCGCCATTACAACGGCATTGATCGCAAAACGATTTGATAGACTGACCACGCCCAACACGGGGCGAGGCCGGGTGATGCATTTAATTCAATCGTATTGTCCATCAGATTGGGGCGATGAACGCTTTGATGAAATCCTAGGTGGGAAAATAGGGCCGGATCGATTTCGTTATTATCAAAAAGGCTACGGGACGACATGCGCCATTTTTGCCGCTTTTATTCTATGGAAAGCGGGCGCCGATCCCTCGTGCATCAATAGGGGCGAGACTTTTAGAACAGGAGCGCACGCGGAAAAGATTTTTCAATGCGCGAGGGCAAGAAATGCGTTCCGCACAAATTCAATCGGATTGAAGACCGGTGATTTCTTTTATGTGAGCGATTCGGCGAATCCATCCTTATGGCATGTCGGCTTTGTTTGGGAATTGGGCGAAGAGCACATGACCACGGCCGACGGCGGACAAACCAATCAAAATGGCGATCAATGCGTGCGATTTGTTCGCCGAAGAATACGCCGAGACGCTCAAGGGCGGCTCAGTCTGTCGGGGCCGGATGGTTACGGGGGATATCGGGCAATGAATTGGAATGTGAATATTGATTTGTTGTTCAATTAAAGGAGATGTCTATGAATATCAATACAATTTGCAAAACGCTTGAGCAGAGATTTGATGAACGCATCACACAAGCGGCCCATTTGGAAAATGTGCCTTTGCCGGAGGCTATTCTGTTGGGTGCAACGATGATTTGTGCCGCGGTTCGAGACGGCGTGAATGCCATTGATGCCTTGACGGCGGCCGTGGCCGGTGGAGCTCCGCAGAATTTCACAGCCGACAAGCCCAGCGATGCGGCTTTGCATGCCGCGCTGTCCGGTGCTGGGGCGCCGAATGCATCCAATCCCATGGTGGAAGTGAGAGCCTATCCGGCCGATGCGGTGCCCATTGCAAGCGTTGTGCAGGCGCCGCCGGCCAGGTGAAACCATGAAGACGGCGCGAGGGACGAAGAAAAAGGGCGCGGAATACCTGGGCAATGCCAGCGGCATCGATGCGGTGAGTCTGGACGGGGTGACGCTGTATTTTCAAAATGGGGCGTATTCACACGCCTTGCAGAATGGGAAGGGGCTACAACCTCAAGCAACGCAGATCGCCGAAGCTGCGAGGGCCTTGCCTAACAAGCCCGAGAGCACGAGCAATCTAATGCTTGGGGACAAGCCCGCGTCTTTCGTCCCGCGCGGCGTCCCCTGGAGAGGCGCGAACGGTGTGAACACGACACCAGTGCGGCCGGAGGCGGCCGTGCGAAAGCGCGCGGTTTATATCGGGCAGCGCGACCACAACGGCCAAACGGAAGCCGCCTTTCTGGACGGTGAATCAGGGGGAGTTTATCTGCAACGGTGCGATGCATGCGCGGTGCGGGGGCGCGCTGGAGCGAAGGCCAAGACGCCGAAAAAGAAGCGGTGAAAGAAGAAGCGCGCCCAGGTTTGGGCGAGAATTTGAGGTGAACCATGGCCAAGCCGGGACCGAGTCGGGGACCAACCGAGGAGCAGAAGCGCAAAGCGTGGCGGAAGGGGATTGAAAAGGACACGGAAAACATCGACGTCGATCGGGCGTTGGATGTGGTTCACACGGTCAAGCGGAAGGAGAAGCAAGCGCAGAAAGCAGCGGAAGAGGGCAAGGCGGAATGCATCAAGGATCGGGCTTGGGCCAAAGGTAGGGCCAAGGAAAGAAAAGGTTCGTTCGAGAAGCGCAAAGAGGAGCTAAAAAGCCGTGTGCAAGCGCGTTGCGGGGCGGATGTTCAGACGGCGAAAGGCGGGGCGAGTGGTGCAAAGGCGGCATTGGAGCAAGCAAAGGCCAAGCTTCGAGCCGCGCGGGCGGAAGTGGCGAAGGCGCAAGCCGCGTGCAGAACCGAGCGGCGTGATGCGACGCTTGAATTGACTTCGCGGCACCAGACCATGCAGAAATTGAACCGTGAAGATCTTGAGACGGCCCGATCTACATGTGCAAATGCCGCGGATGCTGGGCGGAAACACAAGCAAGCCAAGACGGAAACCGGGCAGGCAAAACAGAAGGTTTCGGAAGCCAGAGCGGATCGGACGCGCTCGAAAAAGGTGCGAAACAACCCCTATGTGAAGAAGGCGAAGGCGACAGGGGGCGAGCGGAGAGCCGAAGCGTTGAGCAAGGCAGAGCATAATATTGCTCCGGAATTGCTGCCTTTGTGGCACCGGGAAAAGAGCCGTTTTCGTGGATCGCCCGATGCGATGGCAGAGCAATTTATGGAGTACGTTCAAGAGCATCCGGGCCTTGTGCTGGAAGCGCAACAAGAAGCGGCGGGGCTTGCGGACACGGGGAAATTTGAACGCAAGCTCGAACAAGAACAGCGGGCCTTTTATGAAAGCCGGCAAGCCGAGCAAGAGGGGGAGAGTGAAGACGAGATCGAGGGGGATGCGGTGGAACCGGAGGAAGGGGACACGAGTTTTGATCCTGAAGAATTCGAGGAGCCGGCGAAGTCTGCGCGGAAATCCGGGCCAAAGCTGAGCGCGAAGGCTCGCACGGTCAATATGTTTTCGAATGCCGATCTTTATAGTTCGTTTCAGCTTGTGAGGCCCGAAGCGCCGGAAGCTGCGCCGCGAAAGGCGCCGGGGCCGGATCTGTATTCGGCGAGGATGTTTTGAAAGTAGAGAGGTTGAAGGATGAATACGATCACATTGAAGCTTGATGAACTCACCGAAGCCCGCTTGAATGTTTATAGGCTTGATCTTTCAGAGTCGGCGGCCTCGGCCTTTGGGTGATGGAGCGCTTCCCTTGGGTGACGGCGGGCTGATTGAAGTGGGATAGGGTTTAATCGGCGAAGCGCGGGGAATTTGACGCGCGCCGAATTTAAGATCCGATAAGGGTAGCGTATTGGTTTTTTGGAGCCCGTTCCATGGACGAGATTAACGATCGAAATGGTGAACCGGTCGAGATGCTCGCGATCACAAACGAGCCGGTTTCTCGATATGTGGAACGGGCCACCCATTACGCGCAAAAATCCCGCGCCGATAACACGCGGAAAGCTTATCAATCTGATTGGCATCATTTTTTGAATTGGTGCGCGGCGCATGGAGCGGAAGCCTTGCCCGCATCGCCGGCGACCGTTGCGGCCTATATTGCAAGCTTGGCGGATGAAGGGCGGAAGGCTTCGACCATAGAAAGGCGATTGACGTCGATATCGCAGGCGCACGGGCGCGCGGGGCTGGATTCGCCGAGGCATACGCGCGCGGTGCGTGAGACGTTCGCGGGGATTCGGAGGGCGATCGGCACGAAGCAAGAGGGAAAGGCGGCGCTTCCTGTTTCTGTATTACAGAAATCGATCGAGCTGCTTCCTAATTCTCTGATTGGGATTCGCAATGCGGCGATCCTATTGGTTGGTTTTTGGGGAGCCTTTCGGCGTTCGGAGCTTGTCGCGCTGAAGGTGGAGGATCTGCGCTTTGTGCCGGAGGGGCTGACGATCGAGGTGCGGCGCTCGAAGATGGATCAAGAGGGCGAAGGCCGGACGAAGGCGATCCCGTTCGGAAGGTGCGCGGATGTGTGTCCTGTAAGTGCGCTTCGGCTTTGGCTGGATAGGGCGGGCATTGAGAGCGGGCCGGTGTTTCGGGCCGTGGATAAGCGGGGGAGAGTGGGCGCGCGGGCCATCGGGGATCGGGCCGTGGCTGAGCTGGTGAAGGCGATCGCCGAGGGTGTAGGGCTAGATCCGGGCTTGTTCAGCGGGCATTCATTGAGGGCTGGATTTGCAACGGCTGCCGCGATGGGAGGGGCCGAAGAGCGGGATATCATGCGGCAGACGGGGCACACGTCGTTTGTGCAAGTGCGGAAGTATATAAGGGGCGCGGAGCTGTTTAGGAATCATGCGGCGAAGGCGGCGGGGTTGTAGGGGATGAGTTGGCTCAGAACGCAAACTTCATATCGAAGATGATCGGTTTCACCGACTGCGGACCCATGGGAGGCGAAACATACTTTGCAAAGCGATCAAGGTTGTTGATGTGTGTCTCCAAGGTCAGATAACGCGCGTATCCCGTCGCGGCTGAGAAAATGCCCTCTGCAACCATGAGCACGGCAAATCCCTTCCACTCGCGAAATCGTTCGTTAGGGAAGAGCAAAGGAATGCTTAGCCCCGTGATGACAAGGTCTGCAATTAAAGCCACCCGCAAAACGTCGAAAGCGATTTTTGCCTCACGCCTTTGGAGTGCAACGAAATCGAGCGGAGCAACGAATTCTTCCTTTGGATCAAAGGTTGCCAAACCAATAGCCCCCTCCATCATCGGAAATGTGCCTGCAAGACTTTGAAGAGCGCCAAAAGGCAAGAGCGCGAAACCCACCCGCTTGAACATTGGATAAATCTCCGGTTCCATCACTCCAGCCGTGCCCAGCATCAAGGCCGTTGCCCCTGCCGCATGGGTCAGGCTTCCAATGATGAGGCTGTCCCGATAATACTTTTGAAGGGCTGCCCGCATGGCGTTATCATCAATTGGTGAATCATCGGCCCATGCGTTGGAAGCCTGAAGCACGCTTGCAAGTACAAGCGCTTTAGGGATTAGGCGAGCTTTCACGCGGCTTGTTTCCTTGGTGGGTCAAAATCATTCTTCGTTGCATTCGCCGCGTTCATTGAAACGATAGGCGACGCCTTCGAATTCAAGCGCTTTGGTTCTGGGCTTTTCAGTCGATCGAAGCGCTTCGGCGGTGTTGATGGTGGGCCGGAAAATGGGGGCTTCGAACGCTTGCGTTTCCTGCGTGGTGTTCGGCGTGCTGTCAAGGGTTGGAGTTCCCGCGCTCCACAGAACCGCGAAAGATGCCGCAACGCCTGCAAGAAGGACGACGCTTGACGCGATCCACACCGGACCGCGCGAAGCCTTGGCCGAGGCTGGGCTCGGCTCGTTCGCGGCTTTCGGTGGCGGGTAAACGAAGAGCGGCGAAGGCAGGGTTTCGCGGTCGATAGCTTCGCCCTCCATCCCCTTCGGGCCGCGACGGGTGTTTTCGTTCGCTGGGTTCACCACGAGCTCGAGCACTCGCGCGGCATCGGGTTCGGCCGCTGGTGGGCCTTGCGGGGCCGGAGGCGGTGTTGGATCGCTGGATGACGGCGTCCAACTCGTGGGCGTGTGAGCGGGCGCGGTGGTCGGTGCGGTACGGGGCATGGGCACGCTTGCCGCAGACGTCCGCATGCGCCTCTCGAGGTCCTGCAGACAATTCTCAAGCTCATCTAAAAAATTAACCCACTTCTCAAATCGATCGCTCGGATCACGCGAGATCGCCCGGGAAATGATCTGCCGCAACGACCGATCGAAAGCATCCAATCGATCCAATCCCCGGATCACTCCATCGCCCCTTGGCGCGCGGCCCGCGATGGCTTCGCAAAGGATGAGGCCGAGCGCGTAGATGTCGGCGCGAAAATCAAATGCCTCCCCTGCTCGTCTTTCGGGTGCGGCGTAGGGGTTTTGAGTGGGCGATCTCTCCAAGCCAAACCCTTGCAGCGCGCCGATCCCAAAAACCAAAGGTGTATCGTCCACAGCGGACAGCAACAAATCGCGATCTGGGACCAGATCGCCATGATACACACCGAAGGACGCGCCCTCGGCAAGCGCTTCAGCGTAAGCGCAGACGGCTTTTACGGTGCGGACACCCCGTTCAAAGTGGTTTTGGCCCCGTTTCGCCCAATCGCGAAAAGACTTCGTGTTCGTCCCAGCCTCGACCCAGTACACCCATCCATCCCGCGCCACGCCCGCGCCCACCAATCGCGGGATG
This sequence comes from uncultured Polyangiaceae bacterium, assembly GCA_964537685.1. Lineage (GTDB taxonomy): Bacteria > Myxococcota_A > Polyangia > Polyangiales > Polyangiaceae > CAZICM01. The sequence continues at coordinate 60,922 of CAZICM010000034.1, read as the reverse complement.
TTTTTGTGCTTAGCCTCATCTCGTTTCGCGCTCAATTGCTTCAGCGTGGCGGCGTCCGCATTGGATGCTTGGGCTCTGCGGAGCAAGTCGGTTTCCAAGGCTCCAATCGGCTGGCAAATGAAGGTCTCGATCTCATCGCTTCGAACAACGGTCTGATGGTCAATCTCCCAATCTTCAAACTCTTCAACTTCTGCGGTTGAATGGGTGGTGTCAATTGGCCTTTTATCAGATCCCGCCGTCGAGTCTGTTTCGCTGGAAGGGCGCCCCGCAAGCCATACCTCGTGGATTTCTTGCGCAAACCGCTTGTTATCATCCGCATCTCCGGCACCCCCTTTGCGCCGTATCGCTTTGATTTCGGACTCCATCACATCGGCGATCGGGGGATTGAGCACGGCCCAACATGGCCGCGCGTCGAGATCATGCAAACAGCCTTCCTTGATCGTCTCTCCGAGCGCACCCAAGCCAGACCAAAAATCATCTTGTTTGCCCTTTCCACGCCATAGACTCCCAACACACGAACACAGGCCAAAGACATCGGCTCTCTCTCCCCAGGGCTTACCTTCCACGATTTCGGGCGCTGTGTGCTCGCCTCCAAGCACACCCGCGCCATCCATGACCCCAAGGATTTGACGAATCCCCGCGCCATAGATGACCGGTTCGCGATTCGAAAGCCAAAAGGTTTCAGTCGGATCAAGCGCGCCGTGCAAAAAACCCGCTTCCGCGAAGTTCGCCAGCTCATCGCCGGCCGAATACATCAGGGCGCAGATCGACCCATGCGCCAACGGGAGAACAAAGAGCGGCTGCACGTCCTGCGCTTCTTCGGCAACGTAAAACACTCCGTCATGGGTGATGCCATGCCCTACCACCTTCGGCCCAAATTGAAGGGCCGCGCGAGCTAAAGCCAATTCTTCAAACTTCGACGCCCACGCCTCGCGATCGGGCTTGGCGCAGCTCAAGATCACACGCCTCTTGTGCCTCCGATCCTGGGCGTCAAAGCGCTGCAGTCCTGTCCCGTGATGGCGGGCCTTGATCACTGAAAATCGGCCGACCTTTGAACCAAATTTGAACCAGTCGTCCATTATCTTTCTCCCTATTGAACCACGCAAGCCTTGAGGCACGATCCGCCGCAATCGATGCCCGTTTCATCGCCGTTTAGGGTGGCGTCCGTGCATGAAGGTTCTTGGCAAATGCCCACCTTACAAACGCCGCTTTGGCAGTCGTCCGCCGTCACGCATCCTTCGCCCGCTTGACAAAGCAAAGGGCAACTATTCGCACCGCAGTCGATACCCGTTTCACCGTCGTTCTTCACCCCGTCCGTGCATGTGGGGGATTCACAAATCCCGTTCATGCACACGCCGCTTTGGCAATCGTCGGGTGATGCGCACGCTTGGCCGACCCAGCAAGGGGCACACGTTCCGCCGCATTGGGCCATGCAATCCGGGCCAAAGGGCTCGCAAAACAATTGATCGCATACCATGCCCGCGCCTTTACAATTGGCTTGGGGGATTATACCCACACATTCTACGCACTTTCCTTGGTAGCAATAACCTTCGCCCGCTTCGGGGCAGGGCATGCCGTCGGCGATGGTGTGAAGGGTAGGCAAAAGATCGCCCTGCTCGCCGAGCGTGCAATAATCGATGGTGCATTGATTCCCATCGTTATAGACATCCAACGCATCCCATAATTCGATCACATTGCCTGTATCATCACAAACCGCTTGCCTGCAATCGCCGTATTTCTGCGATTCGATCGGGCCGGAGTTGATATCAAGCACGCATTTATCCTCGATGCATTGAAGGCGTCCGCACCTTGGATCGGGCGCCCCCAAATGCGTGCAGTCATTCGCGACGGTTTCGGGCCTGCACTCCGGCAAAGTGGCCATGCCTCCCGTGCCGCCTTGGCCTCCGGCGCCGCCCCCCGCGCCCGTGGTCGTCGATGGCTTGACAATCCCGGCATCTTCGCACGTTTCCCGCACTGCGGCCATGTCTGTATGGTCGGTGTCCGCGCAAGAAATAAGGGCGACCAGAAATACGAACCCCAACAAAAACAGAGCAATTTTTAACTTCACCATACAAACCTTCCTCAATGCTTGCCCCCAATGATGATGGCGCTATCGTGAAAGAAGTAGATGGACGATTGATCTCCTGCGTCCTGTGAACCTGCATCGCCGCATTCAACACCCGTGCTCGCCTTGGTGGCGTGCTCCGTGTTCGCGCAGGACATCGGAGAGAGCAAAAGCACGAATCCTAAGAAAACCAGAGCCATTTTAAGCCTCACCATACAAAGCTCCCCGCAAGGCTTACCCCGCTTGATGAAGGCGAACCCGTGCAGAAGATAATGGGGATCACTCCGGCTACAGCCACACCCGAAGCGACAAAAGCCACGACTTTAAGATTGTGATGAAAGGCGGCCGATGTGCCCGCCGCGATGGCCGTGTATGCGGCCTCGTCGGCGCGCTCCTGCTCACCTTGGGCACGCAGGATCGCCCAGTTCGCCGCATTGAGGGCTTCCACGCGCCGATCCTCAACGGCTCGGCCTTCAAAGTAATGACCGGCGCCAAAAGTCCCGGCGGCAAGCAGGCTCAAGCCGACAATCACCCAAGGTCTCGCGGTGTCCCAGGGACTCGGGGTTATGCGGAGGGCTTGCGGCGGGGGCCGCGCGGGTTCCTTTTCAAGCGCTGGGCTGAAGCTTGGAAGCGTGAAGACAGGGACAGGCGAGGCAGGCGCCTCCACCGGTGCGGCAGGCGCAAGGGCTGGACGTGTGAGCTGCAGACTCAACGTCTCTCCGCGCGTGCCTTCCACCTCTCGCTTGATCGATTCGCCGTCCTTCCGCGCTTCGATCACGTTGTTTCCAGGCTCTAAAAAGAGCGAGAATCGCAGCGGCCAAACGCCTGCGAATTTGTTATTTACGTAGATGCTCGCGCCCGATTCGGCTTGCAACTCGACGGTGATCAGATGGGCTTTGGTAACTTCAAGCTCGTTTAGCTCGGCGATGCGGCGGGCGATTCCGGCCTTTGTTTTGGGCCGATCCGCCGTCCTTTTGCACAGGTCGTAATATTCGGCCGCTTCGATGAGACGGCGTTCCTGCACACGGAAAGCAAGGCGCGCAATGGTGCAGGCGACCTTATATTCCTGCTTTATTCGGTACGCTGGGATGAATGCCTCGATCGCCTCATTGAGGCGCCCTTGCTTCTCAGCTTGTGTGCCCCGATAGAGAAGGGCGGCATATTCATCGGTGGGTTTTGATTGCGCGAAGGCGAGACCGCCCGAAAGAATCGCCGCGCTTAGAACAATTTGCAAAAACCTTAGAAAACAGTGTATTTTGATCACGGGTGGCCTTCTCGTACAAGGTTGCCCACTGTGGCCCGCGTTCAGATTACGCGGGCCACAGCCTTTTTGTAATTCAAATCCATATGGTTGAATCGTTCACCGATCGCTTCGATTCGCTCCTACATCCGCCTCCATTTCTCGGCCTTTATTCCGCTTCAAAGCGTCAAGCCGTCCATTTTGTGACCCTATGTGATCGTATGTGACCACGTCTGAACATATGCGATTTTCATTGATGGTTTATTAAAGCCTAATATCATCACAGCCGTATGGAGCCCGTCAAGCTGGATCTCAAACACCCTTTAAAATCCCTTAGAATTGCATCGGGATGTGCTTCGCTTGCCGATGCTGCGCACAAGCGCCGCATCACGTTTGCCGCGCAATTCACTTGTGAACAGCGCGAATCCGGCATCCGTTTGGTCACGCTCATGAAGGCGGCGCGCTCGTTTGGCGGCCGGTTGGAGCTCTATTTTGTGCCAGAGCCGGAGCAGCCTAAACCAAGGCGATCACGCAAAAAGACAGCCGCGCCCGAAACGCCGAGTGAATAGGATCGGAAGGCAAGGCAATTTGCGCGTGTCAACAACTCATGTGAGGTGCTGAAATAAGAAAGAGGATTTACGAGGGGATTTCGCCGAAAAAAAGAATCAATCGGTGAATGCCTCTTTGATTCGTTGAGCAGCACAAAAAAAGCGCGGCCTCTCGGGTCCTAAGCCGGAGGCCGCTAAACCGAAACCCTTATACAGGAAGGATTTCGATCATGGCGTCTCGTGTATCGAAGCAAATCAAAAGCCGCAATAACAAAAGCAAGTTAAGCAAAGAGAACGAATCGGAAGCACCCTCGCTCAACGCTTCAAGGCGAAGGCGTACCGGGGCGATTGATCCCCTTCCGAATGGAACCTTTCGTGTTCGTTTCCGCATTCCAAACGGCCCGCGTATTTCGCGCACGTTCAACACACGGGAGGAAGCCGAAGCCTACAGAGGAGCCAAGGCGCCCGACGTGGATGCCTTGCCCAAGTCAAGCACGCTTGCGCAATGGAGCGCGCAATGGCTGGACGAGCGCGAGAAGTGCATAAGCGATGTGAAGACCGATAGAGGGCATTTCAAGAATCACATCAAGCCGGCCCCTTTTTTCGATCTTCCGCTCAAGGACATCACCACGCGCATGATCAAGTTGTGGATCTTGAAAGTGCGCGAAAAGTCCATTTCTCCGAAGCTAAGACGCAAAGCAAAACCTCTTGCCCATCAGACCGTGCAGAACGTTCTCAATCTGTTGCGAAAGTGCCTTGCGGGTGCCGTGGAAGCCGGCTTGTTGACGGCGAATCCAGCGACCGACGTCGGGCTTCCCAAAGAGGAACGCACCCATTCGCCATGGACTTTCTTGACGCCGGAGGAGCAGAAGCGGGTGATGGAGTGTGATGAGATCCCCGAGGTTGCCCGCTTGTGGATTGTGATTTTGGCCGGCATTTGCGCGCGTCTTGGCGAGTTCAACAATCTGCTTCTCGATGATGTGCATGCCTGGGATACCGAGCCGCATGTGTGGATTCGGTACGGCAAGCGCAACGGAGCAACGAAGGGGAAGGAGCCTAGAAGGGTTCCGTTGGTGGGCTATGCGCTTGAGGCCATGCGGCGATGGTTGCGGCTTCTTCCGATGTGGTGCCCGTCGAATCCTCTTGGGCTTGCGTTTCCGGGCCGCAAGGGTGCGCGGCGCGCCAAGGGTAAGTTCTTGGAAGGCTCCGTGAGGCACGGCGCGCGCATTTCAAACCGGGTCGGCAAAGTGAATCTCTTTAAGCAGTATTTGAAGCTCGTAGGGATTCGGCGAAACGTTCGCCATCACGACATGCGGCACACGGGCGCGACGTCGCTGGTGCGCGGGGATTGGGGCGGCGATCCTTGGTCAATCGAGGCCGTTCAAGTGGCGCTCGGTCACAAGCACATCAGGACCACGGAACGATACGCGCATCTAAACGACGATCTTGCGCAGAAGGCCGCCCGCAAGATGCCCAAGCTTTCGTTGCCCTGGGAAACATCTCCCGCACCGTCAAACCTTGCGGGGAAGAATCATCCCGCGTTGAAGGCTTCCGCGAAGCCGGCCGCGCAGGCTATACCCTCGAGGAAGCCTTGTTTTGAAGGCTTTGATCAAATGGGTCTCGAGTGGGTCTCGAGCTCGGAGGTCGCGAACGCTAACTCCTTGAAATCATTGAGCCACCTTCGGGACTTGAACCCGAGACCTACGGTTTACGAAACCGTTGCTCTACCGCTGAGCTAAGGTGGCCAACTGCGGGCCGACTTCCTACTTGAACTCGCCAACAAGCGCAAGCCCCGCGTGAGCCCTCTGCCGAATTCTCTTCGTTTGCCCGCTAAATAAAGCCTTTGCCGCGCTTCGCCAACTTCCTGCGCCGCTCAGTCCTCAATGACTCTCTCCAAAAAATTCAATCAATAGCGCCGCGAGCTTCTCAGGCTCCGTCCAGTGCATCATGTGGCCCGCGTTCATGAGCTCTACATGTTTCGCCTGCCGTATCAGTGCCAAACGCTCCGCTTCATCAGGTACATGCCAGCCCGATGCACCGCCGCCCACGTACAAAACAGGACACGAGATCCGCTTTAAAAACTCGCCAAACTCCTCAATCCGAAATGACATCGGCGACATCGACTTATGCAGCGGATCGTATAGCCATACGAGCTGCCCCTCTTCGTTTATCCGCGTTAGCAAGGGCGCCCGCGTCTTAAGCCTCTCTTGAGGTACGCGCGGATTCGATGCCGCTAGCCTCGAGACCGCGTCCTCCAGCGATGACAAAGGGCGCGGAATGCGATCGATTCGCTTTAAATCCCGAAGCCAACTGATCATCCGATCGGGCGCAATCTCTTTCGGCATCGATGGCGGCCCAATGCCTTCCAAGAGCGAAAGCCGCTCCACCCTGCCGCTCGCAGTCGCCGTGTACAAAGCCGCAATCGTGCCGCCCATCGAATGCCCAATTACACCGAGCCTCTTGGGGTTCACCGCGTCGACCAGCGCCGCCACGTCCGCAATGTAATCAGGGAAGTGATAGTAGCCGCCCGGTGCTAGCCAATCGCTTTTGCCAAAGCCGCGCAAATCAGGCGCGAGCACGTCATGGCCCGCGCCCGCCAGCGCTTCGGCGACGAGTTCCCATGTCGAGCCCGCGTCGAAAATGCCATGCAGCAATAAAAGCGTTAAGCCGCTCGGTTCGGCTTGGCGATCGATAAATCGATGCACATACAGCTTGAGCCCATTCACCTTCCAATAATCAGAACCGCTCTGCACTTCGCTTCTCCATCCCGCCCAAGCCAGACCTCAATGGTCTATTTTTTAAGCGCCGCCGCATCATTCAGCACGTCGTTCGCGTGTACGCCCGGATCGACATCCGGATACACTTTCGCGATCTTTCCTTGAGGATCGATCAGAAAACTGACGCGCGACGCCAGCCCAAATGTCGTTGAAACACCGAAGGCTTTGGTCCACAGCCCGCCCGGGTCCGCCAAAATGGGAAAGGGAATCTTCTCTTCCTTCGCAAACTCCGCATGCGATTCCACATCATCCGTCGACACGCCCAGGATCTGCACCCCCGCGTTTTTATAGCGATCCCACGCATCGCGGAAGGCACACGCTTCCTTGGTGCAGCCCGGTGTTCCGTCCTTCGGATAGAAATAGACGACCACGGGATGACCGCGTTCATCCGAGAGTTTGCGCGTTTTGCCTTCTTGATCGAGCGCCGATAAATCCGGCGCGTTCGATCCCGCAGGCAATAACCCTTCGCCGCCGTCAGGCCGCTGCGCTCCTCCGCAGCCCGAAAGCATAAGGGCCGGGCCCGCTGCGGCGGAAGCCGTAAACAGCGCTGAAACAAAGACAAATGCAATGTGAAAACAGCGTTTCATGCGCGGAAGGTAACACGGGTTTTACTTCGCTCTTCGCACTTGTAGTGCGCGCGTGTAGGGTGGGCGGGCTCAAACAAAAGAGAGATGACAACCATGTCGACGCCTCTCCAAAGCTTTCAGGGTAGTGGCACAAAAACCCCTATTCTTCGCGACTTTTCGTGTCCCACCGTCGACAAAGTGATGGTGGAAGAGCGCGCGGCTCAGCTCGCTAAGCGCAGCATCAAAAAGGCCGCCAAGGTCGCCGGTTTGAAGCTTTCCGTCTCGATGATGGATCTCACCACGCTCGAAGGAAAAGACTCGCCGGGCAAGGTGAGGCAGATGTGCCAAAAAGCCCGCTTTCCCCACGAAAATGCGGATGTTCCATCGTGCGCGGCCGTGTGTGTGTATCCGAAGCTGGTCGGTGTCGCCAAGGCTGCCCTCCAAGGTTCAACGGTGAAAGTGGCCAGTGTCGCCACGGCTTTTCCTTCGGGGCTTTCGGCGCTTTCCGTGAAGCTCGATGACGTGAGGCGCGCCGTCGAGGCCGGAGCGGATGAAATCGATATGGTGATCGATCGCGGCGCAATGCTATCCGGTGAATTTGATGCAGTATTCGATGAAATTGTCGCCGTAAAAGAAGCCTGTGGCCCCGCTCATTTAAAAGTAATTTTAGAAACAGGCGAACTTGGGACTTACGATCGCGTCCGCAAGGCCAGCCAAATTGCCATGCTCGCAGGCGCCGATTTTATTAAAACCTCGACGGGGAAAATACAGCCTGCGGCGACACCGGCCGTCACCTTGGTAATGCTCGAGGCCATCCGGGATTTTTATTATGCGACGGGCCGCATTATTGGAATGAAACCCGCGGGCGGTATTCGCACGGCGAAACAGGCGCTGCACTATTTGGTGATTGTGAAGGAAACCTTGGGCGATACCTGGCTCACACCCGATTTATTCCGATTTGGCGCATCAACACTATTAAATGATGTGCTTATGCAATTGGAAAAAGAGCGCACGGGCGCCTATCAAGGCGGCGACTATTTCAGCAAGGATTGATGCTATTTCGATCGCCGGTCTGAATCAATTTGATTGTATTGTCGTGAAGGTGAAAGGGAATTAGCGTGGCGAAGTCGGCTTCCTCTTCCAAAGCAGATTCATCAAAGGCCAAAGCAGTGCCGTCCGAAAGCAATGGCGCGAAAGAGGCTGCGCTAATGCCGGAGGAGAAGCGTAATCCGGCCGCTAATGATGCGCCGCCGCGTTTGGTCTTTGGAGATGCCTGGACCTACGCTCCTTCGCCCGAGGCGACGGATCATGTGCGCATCGCTCCCCGTTATGAGCTGTTTATCGGTGGGCAGTGGGTAGAGCCCCGCTCGGGAAAATACTTTGCGACGCATAATCCCGCGACCGAGGAGCAGCTCGCCGAAGTGGCCGAGGCGGGCGAGGCCGATGTCGATGTGGCCGTGGCCGCCGCCCGCCTTTGCTATGAAAAATATTGGTCCAGGCTTCGTCCCATTGATAGAGGTAAATATATCTATCGAATTGCCCGCGCCCTTCAGGAAAAGGCCCGCGAGTTTGCGATTGTGGAGACGATGGATGGCGGGAAACCCATTAAAGAATCGCGCGATGTGGATATCCCGCTCGCTGCGGCGCATTTCTTTTATTATGCGGGATGGGCCGATAAATTAGATTTTGCATTTCCAGGCAGGAGTCCCCGCGCGCTGGGTGTGTGTGGGCAAGTCATTCCTTGGAATTTCCCCTTGTTAATGGCGGCGTGGAAATTGGCGCCTGCGCTTGCGGCAGGCAATACATGTGTATTGAAACCCGCGGAAACCACGCCGCTTACGGCTTTATTGCTGGCAAAAATAATTCAAGAGGCCGATCTGCCCCCCGGAGCGGTGAATATTGTGACCGGAGCGGGCGCTACGGGGGCCGCGCTGGTCAAGCATTCGGGCATTGATAAAGTCGCGTTTACAGGCTCGACCGAGGTTGGTAAGAAAATCGCCCAGGCCATTTCGGGAACGCCGAAGAAACTGACACTGGAGCTCGGCGGCAAAGCGGCCAATATCGTATTTGCCGATGCTCCGCTCGATCAGGCCGTCGAGGGAATTATTAATGCGATTTATTTTAATCAAGGGCATGTGTGCTGCGCCGGTTCGAGGCTGCTCGCCGAGGAAAGCATTCACGATTTATTAATTCGAAAACTCAAGGATAGGATGGCCACGCTGAGGGTTGGAAATCCCTTGGACAAAAATACAGACGTGGGTGCCATCAATTCGAAAATGCAGCTCGATAAAATTCGCGAACTCACCGAAGCGGGGGAGCGGGAAGGAGCCGTCCGTTATAGCGTTCCGTGTTCCTTGCCAAAACAAGGGTATTGGTTTGCGCCCACTTTATTCACCGGCGTATCGCAATCTCATCGGATTGCCCGCGAGGAAATCTTTGGGCCGGTGCTTTCGGCGATGACTTTCCGCACACCAGAAGAGGCGATCGAAAAGGCCAACAATACGATGTACGGTCTTTCGGCGGGCGTGTGGACCGATAAAGGGGCGAAGAGTTTTTGGGTGGCTCAAAAGCTGAAGGCAGGCGTCGTTTGGGCGAATACCTACAATAAATTCGATCCCAGCGCGCCTTTCGGCGGCTACAAAGAAAGTGGTTTTGGACGCGAGGGCGGACGGCAGGGGCTGCTCGCTTATCTTGAGGTGGATTGATTATGGCGCGCGAAGACCAACAGACCTGGGTCAGCAGCAGTCAAGGGGTGCCCGCCGTGCGGCTTTCGGTCCGCAAGTGCTACAAAATGCTTATCGGCGGCGCATTTGTGAGATCGGAATCAGGCCGGTATTTTCAGGTCGCGGAGCATGCCGGCGCGGCCAATTCGAGCGTTGTTATGGAGAATATTCCTTGGGCGTCGCGCAAGGATGCGCGGGATGCCGTGAGTGCGGCGCGCAATGCATGGGATGGCTGGGCCGGCCGGACGGCATTTAATCGGGGGCAGATTATTTATCGCTTGGCCGAGATGATGGAGGGCAAGCGGGATGAGCTTATTTTATCGCTGGAAAAAGGCGGTTTAAGCAAAGAGCAGGCGCTGCGGGAATTCAATGCGGCGACCGATCGGGCGATTGCGTATGCGGGCTGGACGGATAAATACCAAAGCCTATTTTCGAGTTTAAATCCGACGGGCGGGCCGCATTTTACATTTACGGTTCCCGAATCGATGGGTGTGGTGGCCATTGTTGCTCCGGCAAGGCCGGCGCTGCTTGGCCTTTTGAGCACGATTTTGCCGGTGATTGTTTCAGGCAATACGTGTGTGGTGGCGGCCGGCGAAACCGATCCAAGAACGGCGATTGTGTTTTCCGAATGTATTGCGACGAGCGATATGCCGGGCGGCGTGGTGAATGTGCTGACGGGGCCGGTAAAAGAAGTCTTGGTGCATTTGGCGAAGCACATGGAGGTCGCCGCGCTCGATTTGCACGGTGTGGATGCCGAGCTTGGAAAGAGTGTCGAGGCCATGGCGGCGGGAAGCGTAAAGCGGGTGCGCTCGCGCTCGCTTGGAGAAGGCGATTGGTTTGATTCGAACAAAACCGAGTCGCCGCGCTGGATTGAGCGTTTTGTTGAAATGAAAACGATTTGGCATCCTTCGGGGATGTAGGAATTTATTTTGCCGATTTTCTGGGGCGCTTTTCGCGGACGCTGCCCAGCATTGTTTTTTTCGTCGTATGTGCCGCCGGATGAGGGCGAGGCGGGGCATGTCTTTGCGTGGCGCGCAAAAGCTCAAGAACAGCCTCTTGCATTTGAGGATCGGTTTGATCGAATTCCTTGGCCGCTTCGAGAGCGCGCTCGCTCAGCGAAATAGAGCTGCCTCCCATTAAATCGGCGAGGGCCGCGCCCAAGGCTTTGGCCAAGATCTGCATTGAAAATAAACCTGGATCGCGCTCTCCGCGCTCCACGGTGCCAATGTATTTGCCTGTCAGTCCTGCGCGCTCGGCCAGCTCGTCCTGGGTGAGTTTTAGGGCGATGCGGCGATCGCGAATGGCTTTTCCGAATGCCTGCTGCACATCCATGCCCGAACTTTGATTTCAAAATCGTTCGGATGGCAATCGAATTTCGTAGGCTTCAAATCGTTCCGCGACAATTGAGAGGCGCGTGTCTGGTATTGCAATGATAATGTATTGTATATTAACGATGTATGACATGTAATTCAAATTACATATTTTGATGTTAAGATGATCTCATTGTTTTTATTGTGTTTTTTGAGGTTGGACCGGATACACGCTGTTATTGACTTAATATGTTGTATTAACGATGAATACGCGCAGAAGGTATGCATCATTAGACGCCTGCGGGAGCTGAAGCCTCTGAAGATTCGATAATGATGATTTTGGTTTCATACACCTGATTATTGCCATGGCAGGTGCGCAATTTGGGCGCGGTGTGCGCGCCGATACGGTGTTTTAAGCCTTTGTCAAGCATTTCAAATGCAATATTGCGAATTAAAAAAAGATACGCCGTCGTAATTCATCGTATTGATACGGTGTTTTATGATTGTAAGTGAAAATATCTTTTCAATACGTAGATCAATTCCAACGATGGGCCTACGTGTCGTTTTTATGCGTCGGAGCATCGATAAAAATACGGGTCTGAAATTGGGTTCGCTGTTAAAGCGCCTGCGGGTTGAAGCGAAATTGAGCCAGGCGGAATTGGCGCGGCGGGCTGGGCTTTCATCGGGATACACGGGCTTGCTTGAGCGCGGTCTGAGGAATCCGTCGCTCTCGGTGATGTGCAGCATCTCGGAGGTATTGGGGGTGGAGCTGTATGTGTGGTTTGGCGATGGTGAGAAGTCGCCCCGATCGCCGGAGTTCCGTGCCCTGTTCGAGTCGGCTCCTTCGTATATGCGGCAGGCGGTGTTGGAGGTGCTGGAGTCGGCCGTGCGGATTCAGGCGCAGGGATCGACGGAAAATTAGCCGCCGAGGAGCATGCCTTCGCGAAGGGTGCGGCCGGCAACCAGTTCGTGGGCCGCGAGGGCTTTCCGGCCTTCGAGCTGAGCCCGCAATAAGGCAATTCGGCCGCGTCCGCAGGCAATGGTTACGCCGTGTTTGGATGCTTCGATGACGGTGCCGGGGGATGTATCCAAACCGTCGGAATCATCGCTGATCAGCTTCGTTTCAAGCACTTTTAGTAATTTTCCGCCGAGGGTCGTGAATGCGCCGGGCCACGAGGTCATGCCCCGGATGTGGTTGTGCGCATCGCGAGCGGATTGGTTCCAGTCGATTTTGCCATCTTCTTTTTTAAGGATGGGCGCGAGCGTGGCTTCGGCGCTGTTCTGTGGCTGAGCCTGAATGTCGCCGTGCACGACGCGCGCCAAATCGGCCCGGACGACGGAGGCCGCGAGTTCACCCATTTGAACGGTCAATTCATCGGCGGTCGTGTTCTCGCCGATGGGCATGCGGTGCACGGTGTAGACGGGGCCTGTGTCGCAGCCTTCGTCCATCTGCATCAGCGAGATGCCTGTTTCTTTCTCACCGCGCACGATGGCCCATGTGATGGGGGCGGCGCCCCGCAGGCGGGGAAGAATGGAAGCGTGGAGGTTGAGGCATCCATGTTTGGGGCCTTCGAGCACCGCCGGAGGAAGGATGCGTCCATAGGCGATTACTAGGGCGATATCGGCTTGTTCTTGGCGAATGCGTTCGGCGAATTCGGGAGTGCGGACTTTGTCGGGCTGGAGCACCGGAATGGAGAGTTCGAGCGCGCGGATTTTGACCTCGGGCATTTTGAGTTCGAGCCCCCGGCCTGATGGCCGATCAGGTTGGCAGACAACAAGCGAAACGTCGGCGAGCTCGGTCAAGGCATTGAGGGCTGGGACGGCGATGGCTGGTGTTCCAAAAAAGATGGCGCGCATGACGGGTTCTTTATCATCCCAAGGATCTTGGGAAATCTTTTTCTAAGCGCTTGTCACACTCGGATAGCCGTGTGCGATATGCGATAAAACAAGGGTGAAGTACGTGTTGTGGAGCGCGCGGAGTTCAGTGGCAAAGACGGCGGCGGCAGCGGCGGCGGGGCTGTTGCTCGTGGTCGCTGTGCCGCTGGGTTTGGGTCTTCCTTGGGCCTACGGAGAGCCGTCCGCACAGCCTGCTTCATCGGTTGCGCTGCCAGGACCCGCGCCCCGGCTTCGAAAAAATAGTCTGCTCAGCGTGCGCGCCGAAAACGATGCATGTGCGTCGTGTCATGCCGATATCGCCGAGGAGTGGCGAGGTTCGCTGCATCAAAGAGCGTGGAGCGATCCGGTGTTTCAAAAGGCGTATGCCATTGAGCCCGTGGCCTTTTGCCGAAGCTGTCATGCGCCGGAGGCCGATCCGAAGACCGAGCCTGCAGAGGCTGCGCAGGCGGTGGGTGTGGGTTGCACAACTTGTCATGTGCAGGGTCAAGATATCGTCGGGAGCCGGCAAAATAAGGGGGCTCCGCATCCGGTGTTCGCTGACGCGAGGCTGTCGACAACCCAGGCGTGTGCCTCGTGCCATCAGTTCAATTTTCCCGGTGAGACAGCGCCGATGCAGGACACGGTGCGGGAACACGCGGCATCCAGCTTCGCGAAGACCGATTGTCAGGGATGCCATATGCCTCAAATCACACCTGAGCAGGCGCCGGGAAAACCGCACAAAAGCCATGCATTTAAGGTGGTCGGCGATGCCGCAATCCTCAAGCAGGGGGCGAAAATTTCCGCATCGCGCCCTTCGGCCAAGAAGGTGCTTTTGACGCTCGCGCCCTATGCCGCGGGACATTCATTTCCAACAGGCGACATGTTTCGCAGGCTTGAGGTCCGGGCCGATGCTTTGGATGTTTCGGGGAAGGTGATCGCGACGGCGGAGCCTGTGTTTTTGGGCCGCACCTTTGCGGATAGGCCGCGCGATCGGGAAGCTGGATTTTCCTTTCACAGGACAGAAGCAGCCGACTCGAGGGTGCCGCCTCCCGGTGCCGGTTCGGCGATTTCGGTGGAGCTTACTTTTTCAGAGCAAGTGGGAGCGGCGCGCATCCGGTATCAGGTCGCCTATCAGCGCATGAACAATGCGATGGCCGCGTCGTTTGGGGTTTCGCAGGCGATGGATGAAGTGGTGATCGCGGAGGGAATTCTTCCTTCCTCGGATGGGAAATGAGGACGGTCATGAAGCAGGTTTGCTCGCTGGTTTTGCTTACGGTTCTGGGTCTGTTGCCGGCGGGGCGCGCGCATGCGGAAGAGGCCGCGCCGCTGCGGGATCCGGTGTTTGAAGATGTGAGCTTTGAGGAGCCGCGCGCGCCCAAAAAAATGATCGAGCTCGAGCTGAAGGCTGTGCAGTCCAAGTGTGTGTTCAGCCGTTTTTCGCGGGAAGGCCCTTCGCTTGCGGAAGTGCGGGTGTGCGAAGGCGCGGTGGCTCAGGTGGCGCGGCGCGGGCCGGCTGCGATCGGTGCAATTTTTAAGGCGCTCGATGATGGCAACACGACGTGGGAAGCCAAGCGGAGGCTCTACGATTTGCTCGCGCGCACGAAGGACACGCGCTTGATTGAGCCTTTGGTGCGAGGGCTTTCGCGCATTACGGCGCGCCATCTGAAGAATCGCGAATGGGAGCTCTCGGTGATGCAGGATGCGCTGTCGGAGCTTTCGCAGGCGCCTATTCGCGAAGCGCTTCCGGGCATTCCCGATACGCGGCAGGTATCGCTGCGGCGCAGGACGTTGGATGTAATCGTGGACTATCGCTATTGGCTCGAACAGAACGCTGGGCTTTCGTATGACGAGCTTGTGGCGAAGCGGACCGCTGAAGAGATCGAGCATGTGAACGATGAAAATATCGAGCGCTCTTACAGGGCGATTTTGTATTTGCTCAAGCACAAGAACGCTGCGGGAATCGAGGCCGGAGCGAAATTCGCCGGGCGGGAAGACGTGCCCGAGAACTTGAGAAGGGTTGTGGGTTATCAAGTCGAGGCCGCGAAAAAAGCAGCGCCTCAAAAGGCCAAGAAGAACCAAGTGGCAAAGTCCAAGCCGGTTCAGGCGCCGCCCGCGAAAAAGAAGCCAGCCCCCCCAAGCGATGTGGACTTGGCATCGCGGGCCCGCAGTTAATCCCTTCGATATTTAAACCAATTTAATCGGATTTCTTTTTCTTCTTTTTTCCGCGGCTGGTTAATGTGCCGGGCTCGGCACAGCAGCGGAATCCCGTTTCATAGAATTGAAAGGTCGGCTCATGAGCATCGTTGGTGCCCCGGCATCCCGTCCAGGGTTTTGCCCAAAAGCCGCCCATTAAAGCCCCTGGAAATTTGCGGCTGCTGCGGGTGCTCACCCATTCTTCAACGTTGCCCATCATATCGAAGATACCAAAGGGCGATACACAGCTTAGGTAGGTGCCGCTGGGCGATCCCTGCCAGAGTTTTTCGAGCTCTTCTTTTTCGGCTTCCCCGCCTTCTTTAAGCTTTTTGGCATCAAACGGGCGCCAGCTTTTATCGCTGTTGCATAGCTTCTTATTTACTTTCCAGCCGTATGCCAGGGGCCTTCGCTCTTCGCCTTCGCAGGCGAGCTCCCATTCCTGCTCGCTGCAGATTCGCTTGCCCCGGGCAGCGCAATGTTTCTCTGCATCCTTGAATGATTTCATCACGAAAGGCCGCGCGCCGCGCTTGTTCGGCGCTTCATATTGATCCATGCACACGCGGATCTCTGTCGCCTTTCCTTCTTCGGCGGTAATGCCTTCCCAATACTCAAAGCAATGCGTGTCTTTTTTATCCTTTTGGATATCTACACAAAGGTGTTGCACTTCGTCGTAATGGGTGCCGCTCACGATGCGCATGTCATCGGGACACTCGGGCGATGGCCCCGGATCGAGCGATGGAGCCGCGGGTACGGTCAATAGAAAAACTGAAAACGCGCCAAGGCCGATTAGGGCATCAAGCATGGGTGCACGGATTATTCATGAGTCTTGTGCTTGGGGCGTATCAAAAATAGCCAAAAAAAATTGCCAAAAAACTTAATGCACGTCTGGCGCGCGGACCAATGCGTACCTAGGTTCAGCCCCAGCCGTTTTTCAAAACTGATTGACGCTGCATTGCTATTGAGCCGTAGCTTGCTGTTCTGTTCCGCAACGGCGGGCTTGCGCGGTGCTGCGAGAGATCGATTGCGATTCGGACGATTTTGAGTATGCGTTCTTTCGTGCTGCCGGCGTTTTATCGCCGTTCGGGTCCTTAGAGGAGATCGATATGTCTGAAAAAAAGAACCCAACGAACCCGTCGCGCTCCGAGGAGGAGGTCGTTTTCGGAGATGAGCTGCCTGTTCTCCCGATCCGAAATGCGGTGCTTTTTCCGGGAGCTGTGGCGCCTTTTGATGTGGGCCGGGAGAAGTCCGTGGCCTTGGTCGAGGATGTCGACAATCTATCAGGTCCGGTGATCGCGATTTTCGCTCAGCGCGATCCTTCGACAGACGATCCCAGCGCCGAGGAGCTGTATCCGGTGGGCTGTGCGGCGCGTGTGCTGAAGGCGCTGAAGCATAGTTCGGGGAACTATTCGCTGATTCTTCAGGGCTTGGTGCGTATACGGCTCGATAGCGTGCTCACCAATACGCCTTATATGAAGGCGAAAGTGCGGCGCCTGGAGGAGCCGGCGACGGAGGATGTAGAGGCGGAGGCGCTTGCGATGAGCCTGCGCGATATCGCAAAGCAGGTGATTCAGCTTATGCCGGAGCTGCCGCGCGAGGCCGGTTCGCTGATCGATTCGATTCAGGCACCCGGGCCGCTGGCCGATTTGGTGGCGGGCAATCTCGATGCGCCGGTGGAAGAGAAGGCGCAGCTTATCGAGACGCTGGATGTGAAAGAGCGCATCCGCAAGGTGCTCAGGCTTCTGACGAGGCAGCTCGAGATTCTAAAAATGCGCGAGCGCATCAACTCTCAAATCAAAGAGGAGATGGGCAAAAACCAGCGCGAGTATGTGCTTCGCCAGCAGCTCAAGGCGATTAAGGAAGAGCTCGGCGAGGACGACGGCGATCAGGGCGATCTCGATGGTTTGGAGGATCGGATCGCGAAGGCGAATCTGCCGACGGAGGCGGAGACCGTTGCGAAGAAGCAATTGAAGAGGCTTCGCACGATGCAGGTGGGTTCGGCCGAGTACACGGTGGTGCGCACCTATCTCGATTGGATTTTGGACATTCCGTGGACGAATTCGACGCAGGACAATCTCGATATCGCGAGCGTGCGCAAGGTGCTGGATGAAGACCATTACGGTCTCGAAAAGGTGAAGAAGCGCATCTTGGAGTACTTGGCTGTGCGCAAGCTGAAGCAGGACAAGAAAGGCCCGATTCTTTGTCTGCTCGGGCCTCCCGGCGTGGGCAAGACTTCGCTGGGGCGCTCCATTGCGCGGGCGCTCGGCCGTAAGTTTCACCGGGTGTCGCTGGGCGGTGTGCACGATGAGGCGGCGATCCGCGGTCACAGGCGCACCTATGTCGGCGCGCTTCCCGGTCAGATCATCCAAGGCATGAAGAAGTCGGGGACGATCAATCCGGTGTTCATGATGGATGAAGTCGACAAGATCGGTCACGACTTCAGGGGCGATCCATCGGCGGCGCTGCTCGAGGTGCTCGATCCGGAGCAGAACAATACCTTTGCGGATCACTATCTCGAGATTCCGTACGACTTGTCGCATGTGATGTTTGTGGCGACGGCAAACGTGTCCGATCCGATTCCGCCTCCGCTCCGCGACCGTATGGAGATTCTCGAGATCCCTGGTTATACGCGGCGCGAGAAGCTCGCGATCGCTAGGCAGCACTTGCTTCCCAAGCAGTTGTCGGAGCACGGGCTGACGACGGAGCAGCTCGAGATTACCGATCGCGCTTTGGAGGAGATCATCGATCACTACACGCGCGAAGCCGGTGTGCGTTCGCTCGAGCGCCAAATCGCAAGCGTCATCCGCGGCGTGGCGGTGAAAGTGGCCGAGGGCGATACGGTGAAGCGGCGTGTCGATAACGAGGACGATCTGCACGAGTTTTTGGGTGCAGCGAAGTTCACCAGCGAAGTGGCGGAGCGCACGGCGGAAACGGGCGTTGCGACGGGGCTCGCGTGGACGAGCGTGGGCGGTGAGATTCTGTTTATCGAAGCGACGAAGATGTTCGGCACGGGCAAGCTGACGCTGACGGGGCAGCTCGGCGAAGTGATGAAAGAATCGGCGCAGGCAGCGCTTTCGTTTGTCCGCAGCAATGCGCACAACTACGGCATTGCGAAGGACTTTTTAGAGAAGAGCGATTTGCACATTCACATTCCGGCGGGCGCGATGCCCAAAGACGGGCCGAGTGCCGGCGTGACAATGTTCACGGCGCTGGTGTCGCTGCTGACGGGAATCAAGGTGCGGCACGATGTGGCGATGACGGGTGAAATTACGCTGCGCGGGCGCGTGCTGACGATCGGCGGTTTGAAAGAGAAGGTGCTCGCGGCTCATAGGGCCGGTATCCGGAGGATTATCGTGCCCGAGCGAAATCGGCCCGACCTCGAAGAGGTTCCGAAGGAAGTCATCGATGAGCTGCAGTTCTTCTTCGTAAACCGGATGGAGCAGGTGCTGGAAGCGGCGCTGGAACGAATGCCCGAGCCTTCGGTGGAAGAGCCTCCGAAGGAAGCCGATAAGGCCGATAAGGGTGATAAGGGCGATAAGAAAGAAGCGGAGGCTACGGCCGCTACGAACGCCAATTAAGCGCACTTTCTGGGTGCTGTTTCTAGGTGGCGTTTCTGGGTGGTGAATGAAACCGCGTTTCCCATTCATTGGAGCGCGGTTTCATGCATTTGGGATCTCGACTGTTCCGGACACAATGGCTAGCCTGCCCACCGAATGAGGCCTTGCCCGAGTTGCGGGTGGATGCTCAAAGAGACGGACCCTGCATGCAATATGTGCGGGGCTTCGATTCCCGGTGTTGCGCCTGCACCGGCGGCTCCACCTCCACCACCACCTCCCGCTGTCGCATCCGGTGGCGCCGGTGCTTATGCTCCTGCCACAGGCGGTTATGCGCCCGCGCCTCCGCCTGTATTCGGCGGTGCTCTTCGTCCGCCGGGGGCTGCGCCCGCACCGGCCGGCTATCCCGCTGCTCCCGCGCCTGCGGCGGCTCCTCCTGTGGCCGCCGGCGGTATTGCCTTTTCCTCGGCCAATACTGAGGCTCCTTTTGTCGCGTCTCCGTGGGCTCGGGCGGCGCCTGCCGCGCCTCCCGCCGCGCCCGTAGCAGCGCCCGCCGCGCCTGTTCCTGTGCCGGCCGCGCCTTCGCTCAGTGCGGGTATGCCGCCTGCGCCTCCGCTCACAGGCCCCGGCACCTTGGGCGGACCTCCGCCTGTCATTAAGGCGCCTCCTGGATTGGCTTCACCGCCGGGTCTTCACGCACCTGTGCCGCCTGCGCCGCTGGGACCTGTTGCGCCAGCCGCAGCGCCTCCCGGCGTTGTCGCGCCGCCGCCCGTCGTGCCTGGAATGCGTCCTCCTGGCCCTGCGGGCGGGCCTCCAATGCCGCCTCCTGTGTCGGCTGGAGGAGCTGTTGCGCCGCCTCCGCTGATCAACGCGCCGCCCATGGTTGCGCCGCCTCCGATGGTAGGGCCGGTGAGTCCGCCCGCTGTTGTTTCAGCGGGTGGGCCTCCGCTTCCTCCTGCCGTTATTCAGCCGCCGCCCGCCATTGCGAGTGTTCCTGCGGTGTCTGCGGGCGCCCGTGTGCTCGTGGGTTTTTTGGTGACCTTTCAAAACGATCCCGGCGGCAGCTTTTGGCCTATTTACAGCGGCCGGATGCAGATTGGGCGGGCATCGGGCGAAAACGGTCCAGAGGTTGGAATTCCCGATGCGAGCGCTTCATCGCGGCATGCGTCGGTGCACGCAGATCCATCGACGGGCCAGGCTTATGTGGAAGACGATGGTTCGCGCAATGGCACGTTCTTGAATGAAACGAGGCTTCCGCCTGGAGAGCGCCGCCAGATGCGCGATAACGATCGGCTGCGTTTGGGAAGCACGACATTTGTCGTGAAGCTGCTGGTGTCGTAGGCCAAAACGAGTGTGCCGCAATCCGCTTGGAATTGCGGCACATTCAGCATTTGAAGGCTGCGTTGATTTAGTTGCCGCCCGCGCCTCCGGCGCCGCTTGAGCTGCTGCTGCTTCCCGCGCCGCCTGTGCCGCCGGAAGAGCTGCCGGAGTTGCATACGCTGGTCGATCCGGAGACCGAGGCTTTGCACTGTTTGATGCCTGTGTCTGGGTTTACGACGCAGGTGTTGTCTGCGCAGTCGGAGTTTTTGACACAGCCCTGCATGGCCTGGCACCGATCGCAGGCGCCCGCTCCAATTTCAGCCGATGTAGGCCCGCCGCAGTCGATATCTGTTTCCAATCCATCTTGCGCGCCGTTGCAGCAAGGCTTGGCCGCCGCGGGAATCGCGCAATCGAAATAGGCCACCGCGTAGGCGTTTACGACGCCTGTGGCTTGGTTTTGATCGGGCTGCGGATAGAACACGCGGAACCGGACATGCCCGGCGACATCCACGCCGCCTGGCACGGCATCGAGCTCAAAGCGGGGCAGCAGGGCTTTTTGGAATGCACATGCGGGCACCTCGAGCTGCGAGCTGATGAAGTGATGTTCTTCTTTTCCGCAGGTCGTATCGACGAAGTCTCCTTCCGGCGCTTCCGAGATGAAATTGCCGCCGCAGATGAGCGCGCCGCCTGGATTGTCTGTTCCCGGTGTGTCGTCCGGAGGCTGTCCGTTGGCGCCTGCTTCAGGGGGATCGCATTCGGGGCCTGCGTCGGGAACCACATCCCCGTTGGTGTCGGTTGGTGAAACGTCGAGCGTAAAGCTCACTGTGTTTTCAAATCTAAATGTGCCGCATGTAGCGCCTTTGGCGTCTTTTTGAGCGAACCCAATCACAGCCGGCGGCATAGCGTCGATGCTGAGCGGAGGGTCAAACGTGATCGAGCCTCCCTGCTCAAGAATGCAGACATCGAGTTTTTCGCGCTCTGAAAAGAAGCCCTTGGGAGCGCCCCATGTGTCAGACGGCGCGCCTTCGGCTGCGGTGCTGGTCACACCGCAGCGGCTGCCCATGTCGTTGATCAGCGTGAGATAGCAGTTGTCCTCTTGCCTTAGAAATCCGCAAAAGTCCTGAATGGAAGGGGCTTTGGGATTGCATCCGTAATTGACTGCGGCAAGCGGAATAGGAAGGACAAGGGCACAAGCGAGAAGGGCAAGTCGGCTGCGCATCATGCCGCGCAGTCTAAGGGAAAAGCGCGGACAGGCGCCACATCTGCGAGCGCTGTATTGCGCTGCCTTTCAGAGTTCGCCGTACGGGCCTGCGACGACGTAGGCGTCATCGTTGCCGGCGTAGGTGAAAATGCCCCAGCAAACGAGCTTGTTTTGGATGGCGAACGAGAGCGCTTCAGACAGGCCGGCCTTGGGCGCCAAGACGGCGAGGTTGGAGCGGCGCACGCCCCACCAGCCAGGCCCGTGCTCCATCAGTGAGTTATGCAAATCGTTTGCGGCGCCCGCGGAGTCTTGCATGACGGCGAGGCGCAGCCTTACGAAGCCGTTGTTTTCCTTGCCGTTGGGAAAGTCGAACCAATACAGGTTTCCACGGGCTTTCTTCGGCGTGATCTTCACGCCCCGGCTTTCGAAAAAGCGCGTGAGATCGTCGGGCGTAAGGGCTTGCGATACAGGATTGGTATCGATGTCCTTGCACACATCGGCTTTGATTTTGAACTCGCCGAGCGTGATGGAGGGATCGGCGTCGCCCTCGGGCGTAACGACCTGATCATCGACGGCCGGCAAGTTATCCGGATACTCGACGCCGGCATCGATACCGCTGCATCCAAGCGTGGTGAAGGCGGACAGCACAAGCGCTGGGCACAGAGAAGATCGCCCAGTGGCAGATCCTACAAATCTGCAAATCAAGGTGCTCACGCGGGCCATGATCGTCCTTCTCGTAACAGTCGACAGAAATCGGGGAAGTGTAGGGAAAGGGCTGCTTTCCCGGCCGGCGCGAGCATACGCGAGCCATGCCGCTTTGCCCATGCCTGCCATGCATTGGTCCGGATCATCATTGGCTTTTTGTGCAAAGGCAAAGTAGTTGGCGATCATTTGCCGCTCTAAGGCTTCCTGGCTTAAAGTCGTGGCGATGTCCTCCTCCACCCCTTTCGGCATTTTTATGTCTCTTGTGTCTCAAAGCTCCGCATCAACGATCTCGCGCAGCATCATGCTCTTTTCGCTTTTTGCGCTTTCAGGCTGCGGCGGTTCGCCAAGTGCGCCCAAGCAGGATGAAGTGTTCTACCTGCATGGCGGCGGGAAGATGAACAAGGACGAGAGCTACGAGGTTTACTTCTCGCCTTTGGATGCGCCTGAAACGCCGCGTGTTCCGCGCACGGTTGGGGTCGGTGTGCTCAAGGGTGATGTGCGCTTCGGCCGTCCGATTGACTGGAGCATCCGCTCCGCGGATTACACGCCGGGCCAGCGTTTCATCTCGTACCAATCGCCTCGCCAGTTTG
Organism: uncultured Polyangiaceae bacterium; assembly: GCA_964537685.1. Lineage (GTDB taxonomy): Bacteria > Myxococcota_A > Polyangia > Polyangiales > Polyangiaceae > CAZICM01. The sequence continues at coordinate 38,258 of CAZICM010000034.1, read as the reverse complement.
TGTTTTCGATCTTTGAGCGAATCGATCATCCCGAGGATTCTTGGGACGATGTGCTCGATCGCTACGAGACCGATCTCGAGGAGCAAGGGGCATCGGTGATTTCAGGGCGTATGCCCGTGGCGACGGCGAATGCGCAGGCGCGCAGCTACTACGTGAAGACGACGGTGCAAGGGCGGCCTCCGTATCAGTCGAAGGCGTATGAGATTCTCGTGCGGAGTGATCACCGTTTGCTGCTTGTGCAGATTGTCTACAGCGGGAATATCGAGGCGATGACCGACGAGATGGTGTCTGCCTTCAAGAGCATGATCGTCTACTAGCGTTCACTTCACTCCATCGGCGGCGGCTCTCCGCGGTCGCCGTCATCTTCACCGGATTCGGCCGCGGGCTTCTTTTCGTCGAGCGGAACGGTAATCACAAACTGCTCGCGCCTCTGCCCGCCCAGCCATGACGTTCTTCCAAGCACGCTGGGACGATCGGAACCAAGCCTGAGCCTTGGCGCTTCTTCCTTCTTCACATGCAGCTCAAGCATCACATCGTGAATGCCGGGCGTGAATGTATCGACGACGCCCTTCAGCATCGGCCTGCGGCTGCCTCCAGGCAGAAACGACAAATATTCGTCGTAGCTCAGCGGGCCCAAAACGATTTTGTAGCGCCCGCTTCCATCGAACACATAACGGCCGATGGTGAGATTTTCGCCCAGCATGTTGTTCATGATGCCGAGCTTGTTCCGGAGCGGTTTTTCGATGAGCGTCCAGTGGCCAATAAACTGTTCGATGCGGACACCGAGCTCGCCGAATAGATCGCCCAGGGCGACATTGAGCCCGCGGACCGAACGCGATTTGGACGCGAGGAGCGGTGCGTATTTGAGAAATAGAAAGCGGTGAACCGGCGTCTCGTGATCGCGGAAGCCATCGAGCCCCACCGTGCAGAGCATTCGCCGCGAGAAAGGATCGTCGCCTTTCTTTCGGTAAGTGACAGCGATCCGGTACTTCGACCATGTGCGGAAGAAGAGCGTGACGAGCCTGTGATGAAAGACATCAAAGAACTCGCGTATGGGCTGCGGGCCGCCTTGATAATCCGAAAGCGCGATGCTTTCCGGGTAGTACGTGGGCAGCGGTGAAACCGCGCCGTACATGCCCATAAAGGATTCGGTGAGCCGCGCCCGCTCGATGCCGTCCGGGTATTTGACGTAATCGAGTCCAGCGACATCGCTTGATGAAAAGGTAAGCGATGTGTCTGCGCGCAGACGGATGCGCTCATTCGCCACGGGGCCCAAATGGCCCATCGGAGGCGAGGCTGGGAAGAGGCGCTCAAGGCTGTAGACGAGCCGGAAGAAGGAGAACCTTCTGGCCTCTGCCTCGAGACGTTCGAGCGTCTCTTTTAGATCAGGGTTTGGTTGCCGGTCTTCGGCTCCCATTTGTACACCACGCGCGTATTGGTGCCTGTCACCGTTAACTGCGTAAACGAGTTCAGAGATACATACGAAGAGAAGATCTCGTTGAGAATGCTCGCGAAGAGGTACATGTCTCCCTCGCCCGCGAAACCTCCTTCATCCAGCTCAATTTCAGCGGCGACGCCGCGGATAGGTGCTCCCCGGTACAAGCGATCTGTGGGGCGCACCTTGATCGATTTTATCGCCGCAATGCGGAGCTGATTCGCACGGGCGGCTTGGCGGTCAATGATCGCTTGGAAGTTGTAGATGTCGACGGTTGCGCGCAAGACCTCGAGCTCGGTAATCGAGCGGTAGCTCATGGCCATGTGAGCGAGGACGCGCCATTGAAGTTCGCGCCCCACGGGCGGCGCGAGCGGCTGCGTTACGCCTGTGAGGTTCGTGAACGTCGCCGTCGCGGGAGACGTTGCCGTGGGGACGCGCAGGTCTCCCATTTTCAGTTGAGAGGGCAGCCTCCGGTTGGTGCATGTGGCGTCGATGCTGATGACATCGAATTCAGGAATGGAGCCCGCGTCCTGAGGCGAGCCGAACGACATGTAGATGTCGATGCCGTCTCCCACGGTCGCGGGGCGCAGATGCACTTGATAAAAAACGGCCCGCGCAGCCGCATCGGGATCGATCTCGTGTTTGAATTCGAAAAAGGAAGGGATCTCGACCCGCTGGCTAGTGCGGCGCGCGATGCCGACCACTTTGTCGATGTTGTAGATCTCGAAGGCGGCTGGGCTCGCTCCTGCGGGGCGCGCGAGGTACTCGTGTTTGGTCGGCTCGGGCTTGATTGGATCGGTCGTGTGCTCGAAGAGGTTTACGACCGGCGAGCAAAACAGCCGAAAGTTTTCCTTGGCAACGCGCGTACCGGTCGGAAGGTTGTCTTTGAACTGAATGACGATCGCAAAGCGGTCTCCGACTTTCTCAACCGGAAGCGCGTTCAGCCCCGACACTTCAAAGAAGGCGAATTTCTGCGGAAGGGTGAAGTATTCCTGAAGCAGGCGATAGCCCGGGTACACCGTTTTTGGAAACGGTATGAGCGCCTCTTCATCTGAAAAACCGACCAGCTTCACGTTGTGCGGTTTGAGGTTTGTTACGGCTGTGTCGCGTCCATTCGCATCAACAGCCGACAGCGAAACGGCGTCCGTGTGCGCGCCGATCCACAGCCGAAGATCGTCTTGAAGCCTTCGCTCTCCGTGGATGTAGAACCGGATTGCGGAAAGCTGAAGCGCGGCCAGCGATGCGCCTCCTGTGACTTTGAGTTCGATGCGAAGCGATTGCGTGAGCTGCGAGCCCGTATCGACACGCACGTCCTCCACGCTGAGCGGCAAGAGCTCTACATCTTGTGTTGTCCGGAATCGGCACGACGTGCCATCGACAGGCACCGAACCCACCTCGGCATTGCGGGCGACGGTGAGCTTTTCGCGGACGACGTTGGGCAGCGGTGTGAACTCAACGACGGAAGCGGCGGGAATCTGCTTGAGATAATGCGGGAACAGAAGCGAAGCGACGGAATGAATGACTTCGGGCAGTTCGTCATCGAGCTTCTGCCGGATCTTTCCGGTCAAAAATGCGACGCCTTCAAGCAGGCGCTCAACATCTGGATCTCCGCCGCGTTCGGCCAAAAGCGGTGCGATAGCAGGGTAAGCCGATGCGAACTCCCGGCCGAGCTCCCGTAGGTATGTCAGCTCATCCTGATAGTATTTGTTGAACATGCTGCCGCGGCCACAGTCGACCGTCAGCAGGGCGATGTGTCAACCACTCCGAGCACGAGCCGCGAAACGAGAGCGTTTTGCCTACGGTTTGGCTGTTTTTTGAGCGCCCGCTCCGCTTGCCGTCGGCGCTGGTTTTGGCTTGCCCGTCACGAGTTCAGCGAAACGACTCCGCCTTCGTTCACTGCGGCTCCAAAGCGAAGCGATTGGCGCCTGCCATCTGGATGCTGAAGCTGAGCCGTGATTTCAAATTCAAGAATCATCTGATGCATCACTTCATTCTTGAGGTGGCGAACCTGCACGTTTTTCAGCCGGGGCTCGTATTGCTGAATGCTGTTTTTGATCGCCCGCTGCATCATTCCAATCGCGTCGGGAAAGTCGTGCAGGACCTCAGAGACTTCAACAAGGCCGTAGTCCGGGCAGGTCAGCGAGCTGCCTTGGCGCGTGTTGAGCATTCTCACCAAGTGCGCCGTAACAGCGGCTTCAAGATCTTGATCCTTCCACGTAAAACGGTCGGTGTTGTGGGGATCGGCCAAATGGTTCAGGCGGGTTAGAAGGGAGGCTGCCACGGGATTAAAAGCATTCTAGATCTCCAGCCCGCCCGCCGGCAGCCCACAAAAGCAAAACGGCCCAGCAGAGCCGGGCCGTCGCATTTCAATGCAGGATCAAAAGATCAGACAACGGGCTCTTGCCAGCTATCCATCGCCGTGATGCCGCCTTCGTTCCACGTCCACTCGATCTTCTCGTACGTGAAGGCAACCTCTTCGTACTCGGCATACTTCATCAACTCGGGGTTCTTGTTGTTGAGCATGCGCGAGCTGATCGACGCGATGTTCGCGTTGTACAGCTTCACCGTGTAGTGCTGCTGCTCGGCGCCGGTCGCGCTGGGACGCCAGTGCTGGAGTTCCCACTCGGTGACGTTTTCGTTGTTGGTGAGAACGCTGAAGAGCAGCGGCGACGACTTGTCGAGTTCCTTCGTGATGACGAAGGGCTTGTGCATGCGCTTGCCGGTGGGCAGGCCGCTCGCGGGATCACGGGGGCTGACGATCTCGTGCGAGACCGCAATAACCATGATCTTGTTCTCGCGGCCCTTCTGGGTCACGGAGCCCTTGATCTCGCCTTGCTTCTGTCCCTTGAGCTTCAAATACGCATTAAGTGCCATGACACGGTGTCCTTAATTCCGTCGAAAGCAATTCACCTGGGCTCAGTCTACGCCCCATGCGCGCTGGCAGATGGTTGCTCTTTTCGGAGGGAGGATTTGAAGGCTTTTGAGATGTGCATTTTAAGTGAGGTCGCTGCCGACAAGCTCGCTTTGCAAATCCTTCAAGCCTCCAACAGGCCGTCAGACTATCGGCTCGCGTTCGCGCGTCAAGAGCATCTTGCATGGCAAAACCAAGCCGACGGTTTGGAATTTTTGCGCCGAAATGAATGCGGGGAACATTTTTTTCATGCGGCTGCGCGCCTTCTGGTCACTTCTTGAGCACAACGCCCAGCCGCACGGGCAATGCGCCATAAGAGATTTGGGCGCCCAGAGTTTTGAAATCTGTCGGTGGGCATGAGGAGGACCGGATATGATGACCCTTGCCTGGTCGCCTCAAACACGGCCTTTTCGCCGTGAAATGCAGCGGATCGGCTCTGTGGCCTGTCATGAATTCGCATCTTTTGGCACATGCGTGGTACGAAGGTTTCGTGAATATCCGAAAGCTCGGACTAGCAGCGTTTTGCCTTGGTTTTGTCGGTGCTTGCGGCGCTTCCCCAGAGCAGCCTCACGCGGAATTGAAGATGCGCAAGCAGATTCCCATTCCGGTCTGTACGACGCAGCTCACGCCGGTCAAAGGCGACGGCGGCAGCGGAAAAGCGGTTGTTCGCTCGCTCGAGCCAGATCAGTGGATGAGCGTCATTTCGCCCGGCTTCGATGAAGAAAAGGGCTTGAACGCGACCGATATGGACTGCACGGGGAATTACCTCTTCGCGAATGAATCGCTGCGCGGAGGTCTGTCTCAAAAAGGCTGGCCGCGTCCGCTCGATCCCGAAGAGATGGAGATGAATTCCGGCCCCGATGGCATGCGGGTTCTGTGGCTGCGCATGCTCAAGTTTGAAAACGGCGATGAAGGCGGCCCTATTGCTCTTGTGCGCGCGGTGGACGACCGGGCTGAGGTGTACGGCATTGGAAGCTTCCGCGCCGCACCCAAGGCCAAGCTTCAGCCTGTGCGCTTGGGCAATGAAAATATCGTCGTCGGTGAATCAAAGAACTGTCCCGATCCAGACGATTGCCGGCTTACGGCGCATTTTTATTTGTCGAGGCGAGGTCGTTTGATTGAGGCTGCTACCGTCGATCTCGAGCGGACGGCGGTTGTTCCATCGGTGTCCGAGCGAGGGCTGTATACGCGCTATGTGCTGCGCACGGATGTCACGTACAAGCCCGACGGGATACAGCTTCTCGAACAAGTGCGGGTGCGGGTCGTGAAAGATGAAAGCGGCACGCGGGACAGCGATCGCGAACTGAGGCGCGTTGAGTTTTCGCGCTTTTTAAAGGTTGAGCGCGACACGTTCTTCTCGTCAAACGATCCGCTTTGGGAGCGCGTGTTCGGCCAGGACTAAGCTTGGCCCGCCGCTGTGGCCGCGGCAGAACTGGCCACAAAACAAAGGGCACCGCGTCGCTAAAACACGGTGCCCTTTTTGCGTTTGTATACGGGGCGTTCTGGTGCCGCCCTACCAGCAGATGATCGCGTTGCCGTAACCGCAGCTTGGGCGCTGAAGCATCGCGTAGGCAAAGCCAACCGTCAGGCCCGTAAAGAAGCCCGGAAGCGCGCCCGCAACAATCTGCTCCGTCGATTCAAAGGGCTGAGGATCGACCGAGACTCGGTTGCCATTCAGATCTCTCACATCAGCTTCATCGAGATCGATGCCGCGGCCGATGGTCGTGAAAATGGAGGCGACGAGCGGGAATGCAACGTTGCCAATGAATCCCGGCACGCTGAACCTTCCGCCTGAGTATTTCAGCGTGTCCGCGAGAAAGATTCCCGTGCCCGCTCCTGTGGCCGCCCACGAGGCAAAGGCATGCGCCGAAGGGCCGCCGAATGTTTCGCAATTCGAGCCGGGCGCCCGGACGATTGTGTCTTCCACCGAGCAGCCCGGACGGGGAGATTCCAAACTTTGTTTGATGGGGATCTCCGTCAGGATTGTGACCGCAGTCAGTGTCATCGCGGGCGCGAGCATTGACAGGTGCCACCGTCCCTTCCATCCAACCGTTGCCGATGGATCGCTGTAGTACACGCGGGGCATCAGCGTGACAGCCGATACCCCGAGTACGAGTGAAATATCCGAAACCAGCCCCCATCCCTGCGTATCGCGTTCAACGATCGGAGGCACCTGGCTTTGAGCCGCGGCCTCCTGCGATGTGAAAAGGGTTGCTGATAAAACCGCACAGCCTACGAGCGTTTCCCAGATTCGCATTCCCAAGGCGCCTTCCGGATGTCAGCGGACCGTACCGATTCTTTCGAGTTCGCGATGACGGATTACCGCTGCTTAAACTGATTGGCCGACATTGTTTGGCGAGGGCCTCGCCCGGCTCCTTCACCGGGCGCCTTGTTATCCTCACCAGCGGCCTGATGATACGCCTTTGAGAATTGACGGCCAAAAAGAAAGTCTTGAAGGCTCTTCTCGTCGCCCGCGAAGTCGTCGTGGCGCACCTTGTACTGCTCCCACAAATCTTCGTAGCTCTTGCCGAATAACCGTCCTTTTTTGCCCTTCTTCTCGAGCTCGTCCTCGATCTTTTTTGGCGACAGCTCTTCGAGCAATTTCTTCACGGCTTCCATCACGCCCGTGAGCAGCGCGACTTGGTGGCTCATCACGTCCACGAGAATTTCGTGCACCTGATGGACGGCTTCCGGTTCGGCCACGGGATGAAGCAGCACCGCGCCCAGTTCTTTGACGTCTTTTGCCGTCGCGACCCGATCGGTTTCATTTGATCGATCGGCTTGAATAACGCCGTACTGAAACTCTTGGTAGCCATCGCGCAAGCTGATGAAGGACTTTAAAAATACTTCCATCGCATCGCGGAGCTTGCGCGCGAATCCAAGCACGCTCGCCACATCGTCGAGCGACTTCACGCTCGGGGCGAGGGCTCTTGCGATTTCGGTCAGCGCTGCAAGCGCAGCCTGCGGCGGGCTCAGTTCCATGAACGTGCGCGCATCGACGCCGTAGTACTGGGCAATGCGCTGAAAATCGGTCTCGATGCAAATTGCCGGATGCTCAAGCCCGACGCGCGTGACGTAATTCGCGCGCAGCTCGGCGGGCATGCGCGCGAGATGATCGTAGATAACGCGGTACACCTGCGCCCACGCGCCCCGGTACGCTTCAATGTAGGGAACCGCTTGGCGCACATAGCCATCTTCTTGGCCGGGCTGAACAGGCTTTGGGCGGGCAAGCACGCCCGACATCACGCCGTGCTCTCCAACCTCGAGCACCGTTCCTTCATCGCGTTTCTTGACGGCTTCTACGAGCCCGAGCTGGATCTTGATTGGCCCAATGGTGATTTCAGGCGATGCGGTGATCTCGACTTGAGCATCCCGCGCGAGCCTCTGGCCGTTGATGACCGTGCCGTTGGTCGAACCCAGATCCTTGACGAAAATTTGGCTGCCGCGCAGATCGATCGCCGCGTGAAACTGCGAGACATAAGGGCGATCGATATGCAGATCGTTGATCTGATTTCGCCCGATACGCACAGGGAAGCGCTCGAAGGTAGCGTCAAAAGATTGATTGGCCTGGTTGTCGACAACCCTGGCCACGAGCGCGACCGGCATAGGCGAGCGAGACTATCAGAGAGAGGGTTCTGTCCGGGAGTGGCTGCGGCCGTATTCCTGTTTCTTTGGGCGATCTTCTTCCGCCGTTTTCTTGGCCGTGCCGAAGGACAGGTGTGAGTATGTCCTACATCATGTCGCTCCTCTACAAGCTTCCCCCCGTGATATCGGCCGTGGCCTTTGGGTACGGCGTTGGTATGGCAGCGCCGGATTCGGCTATTTCTTCGATGAAGACAGCCGTTTCTGGAACAGCAGAAGTTGCTCAACTTCCTGTGGCGGGGAATGTTGCGGCGGTGCCTTATCCCCAGGGAAATGGGGCGCAAGGGTTGGGGGATTCGGGGAACGCGCTCAACGTGCGGGCGCAGCGTTCGGCGGGAAGCGCGTCGATGGATACGAAGCACGAGCCGGAGCGCTTGGCGATGCTGCGGCAGGCAACGCAGGCGCCTGCTTCATGTGATGTTGACCGGCCTCTCGCTTCCCAGCCGCCGCGTTATTTGTCGAGACAAGGCTACGAGGCCGACGATGTGGACGATCTCGATGATGCGGGAGCTGAAGCGCTGTCCAAATTGCAGCTTCCGGATCTGCGTCTGTCGATCACGCGGCGCACGCTGAAATACGTGCGTTTCTTTGCCCGCACCGACCGGGGCCGCGGCATGTTCGAAACCTGGCTCTCCCGGAGCGGGCGTTATCAAGAATTGATTTCGCGCGAGCTTCGCGAATGGCATCTGCCCGAGGATCTGATTTGGCTTTCGATGATTGAAAGCGGGTTCGATGCCCGTGTCCGGTCGCCCGCGGGAGCTGTTGGCTTGTGGCAGTTCATGCCCGCCACGGGCGGTGTTTACGGGCTGGTTCAAAACCGCTTCGTCGATCAGCGGAAGAACCCAAAGCTTGCGACCCAGGCAGCCGCGCACCACCTGCGCGATTTGTATATGCGCTTTGGAAATTGGGATCTGGCGCTGGCCGCGTACAACATGGGTTACGAGCAATTGCTCGATGCGATCGATCGCTATGGAACGGCCGACTTCAACGAGCTGGCCAGGCAGCAGGCCATTCCCAAGGAGACCGCGTCCTATGTTCCGAAGATCGCGGCTGCGGCGATCATCGCGAACAACTTGGAACGCTTTGGCTTCGACAAAGTCGAGATCCGGCGCCCGGAAGATGTGGCTGAGATTTTCGTGCCCTCGGGCACCTCGCTCCGCACGGTGGCCAAGGCCGCCGGCGTCTCCACGAGAACGCTGCGCAACCTCAATCCAGATTTTCTGGAGGAGCGTGTACCGCCGGGGCGCGGCGATGCGGCCGTGATGATTCCCGCGCTCTCCATGGCCCGAACCCAAGCCGCACTTCCTGCGCTGCTCCAGACCGAACCGCTCGAGAACGATGCTTCGGTGCTCGATCCGGTGAATCTGCTTTCCGGGCGTGAGCCTACGCTCAACCGCTCGCGCAGAAATAGCGATGACAGTCTCTTGTCGATGCTGCCGCCTTACAAAAAGCGCCGCGCGCTGCGCGATCCCGTCGACGATTTAGAGGCTCGCTTTGACCGGGATGACGATAACGACCGCGACGACGATGCACCGGTCATGGTTCGGCCCAGGCGTGCCAGGAGCGACCGTGAGACCCTGATTTACAAAGTGGGTGCCGGTGACACGCTCATCGGTATCGCCAGGCAGTTTGCGGCCGATGTGGAAGACGTGGCCCGCGATAACGATCTTTCACCTGAATCCAAGCTGCGCGCAGGCGCTTTGCTAAAGCTTCGCGTCCGGCGGGATGTCCTGAAGAACTCGGGAGATGATGAGGCGCAGGAAAAGCGTGAAGCGGACAAAGCCTCTGGGACCAATGGGCACGAGCGGAAAGAGAAGGCGCCGGAGGGGAGTGGTGAGCGCAAACGCTCCTCGGGAAAGTCTGAGCACGGCAAGGCCAAAGGCTCCTGATTTGGCCGCCGGCACCTGCTCCCGGGCTCTTGGCCGTGTCCACCGCGCCTAAAACACAAGGCGATCGGCGTATCCGAAGGGAAGGGCCTACCTTTTAGCCATGTCCCTTCGCTAGCATGCGCCGCATGCTCCTCGTTGATCCCAAATCCATCATTAAACGACTAACCAAATCGTGCACCACAGCCCTCGAAGTGGGTGTCGGCCAATGTGTGAACGCGCGCCATTACGAGGTGACCGTTGAGCACGTCATGCTGGCGCTTCTCGATGACGCGAACAGCGACATCGCGTTCCTTGTGATGCACTACGATCTCGATCCGTCGCAGCTCCGGACAGTGCTTCAGCGAAGCTTGGAAGAGTTGCGCACGGGTAATGCAGGAAAACCTGTGTTCTCTCCAATGATGCTGGAGTGGATGCAGGATGCGTGGCTCACCGGCTCGGTGGACTACGGTTTCCAAAAGATTCGCAGCGGTGTGCTGTTTGCGCGCTTGGTTCAGCAGGCGAGCCGCTACTCGATGAGCGCAATTGGCAGCTATTTGGAGCGCATTTCAAAAGACGACATAAAGACAAATCTCGTCAAGATCGTCAGCGGATCCAAAGAAGAAGGAGACGCGGCTGCGGGGGGTGCGGCTGGCGGAGCGGCGGGCGGCAAGCTGCCTGCGGGTACCGCGAGCGCGGGCGCCGACTCGGCGCTTGGCAAGTTCACCGTGGACTACACAGGACGAGCCCGCGCTGGACAGATCGATCCGATTTTTGGCCGCGAGCGCGAGATACGCCAGATCATCGATATTCTCGCGCGGCGCCGCAAAAACAACCCGATCATCGTCGGCGATTCAGGTGTTGGAAAGACGGCCCTGGTAGAGGGCCTCGCGCTGATGATCGTGCAGAACGATGTGCCGCCCCTGCTTCAGGGCACGGAAATTTTTGGCCTCGATCTGGGCCTGCTTCAGGCGGGCGCGGGTGTGAAGGGCGAATTTGAAAACCGCATGAAGCAAGTGATCTCGGAGGTCAAAGGCTCTCCCAAACCGATCATTCTGTTTATCGATGAAGCGCATACGATTATCGGCGCCGGCGGTCCACAGGGCGGAGGCGATGCGGCCAACTTGCTGAAGCCTGCGCTTGCGCGCGGCGAGCTTCGGACGATCGCGGCGACAACGTGGACCGAATACAAAAAGTATTTCGAAAAAGATGCTGCGCTCGAGCGCCGGTTCCAGCCGGTCAAGGTCGACGAGCCCAGCGAAGCCGTTGCCGTCACCATGTTGCGCGGCATTCGTCCCAAGTTCGAAGCCGCCCACAACATCATCATCCAGGATGAAGCCGTGACCGCGGCCGTGCGGCTTTCGGCCCGCTATATCTCGGGGCGCCAACTGCCGGACAAAGCCGTCGATCTGCTCGATACCTGCGCAGCCCGCGTAAAGGTTGCACTCCAGCAAAAGCCCGCAGCCGTGGAAGACGCCGAGGTGCTGATCCGCAACCTCACGCACGAGCTCGAGGCGCTGGACCGCGATCGCAATGCCGGCGCGCGTATCGACGAAGAGCATGTGGTCGAGGTGAAAGCGAAAATTGAGCGGGCCAAGGAAGACCTCGAGACCGTGAAGGCGTCGTATGAAAAAGAGAGCGGCTTTACCAAGCATGTTCTCGAAGTGCGCAAGAAGATGGACGCCGCAAAGACGGACGAAGAGCGCGATACCGTGCGCAAGGAAGTCGTCGCGGCGCTGGACGAATTGAACAAGAGCCAGGGCGAATTGCCTTTGCTGCGCCCCGATGTGGACGAAGCAATGGTGGCCACGGTCGTCAGCGCGTGGACCGGTATTCCTGTTGGCAAGATGGTGCAGGATGACGTGAAGGCGATGCTCGAAATGGAAGATCGCCTCATCCGCCGTATCAAAGGGCAGGACTACGGGATTATGACGATTGCGAAGGAACTTCGCAGTGCGCGCGCTGGGCTCAAGCCGCCGAATACGCCGCAGGGTGTCTTCTTGCTTGTTGGGCCGTCGGGCGTCGGAAAGACCGAAACCGCTTTGTCGATCGCCGATTTGCTCTTCGGCGGAGAGCGCATGATGACGACGATCAACATGAGCGAGTTCCAAGAGAAACACACGGTTTCACGGCTTATTGGCTCGCCTCCCGGCTACGTCGGTTACGGCGAAGGCGGCATGCTGACCGAGGCCGTGAGGCAGAGGCCCTACACCGTCGTCTTGCTCGATGAAGTCGAGAAGGCCGATCCGGACGTGATGAACCTCTTCTACCAAGTGTTCGACAAAGGCATGCTTTCGGACGGCGAAGGCCGGCTCGTCGACTTCAAGAACACCGTCATCATCATGACCAGCAACCTAGCGACCGATAAAATTACGAACATGACGCTGGCGGCCTGGGAGGAGAACAAAGAGCCTGACGTTCCTGAAATCATGTCCGAGATCAAGCCGACGCTCGCCGCGCATTTCAAACCCGCGCTGCTCGCCCGCATGACAACCATTCCCTATCTGCCCATTTCGCAAAACGCGCTGGGCAAGATCACCCGGCTCAAACTCGACGCGCTCGTCGACAGGCTTCGGAAGAATCAGCGCATCGAAGCGAGCTATTCGGATGAAATGGTCGAGTCCATTGCCAAGCGCTGCCGCGAAGTCGACACGGGTGCCCGCAACATCGATCATATTCTGCGCGCTACGCTGCTTCCCCAGCTCTCCGTGTCCATCCTCGAGAAGATGGCCGAAGGGGCGCTGCCCAAGAAGTTGGTCATCGGCGTCGACGCCGGCCAGAACTTCACGATCGAGTATCCTTCCTAATTTATTAAAATCGAACAGCACTGTTTGGATGAGCGCCTCTGGAGTCGGAGTCGTGGCTAGAGCCCTGGACTCCAGAGGCTAAATCCATGAGGCAGACGCTCCGCCTCAATTGAGGGCAATTGTCCGCAGAGCAATCAGCCGAGAGCCATCATCAGTGGTTGCTCTTCATGGTGCAGATCGATAGCGTCAGCCTTCCGATTCTTGTTTGCTAAGCACCGACTTCGGTGCCTTTCGATGTGGAGGTCCCCGTGGCGTACATTTGTCCGAATCCCGAAGCATATGTGGGTAAGGTTGTTGGAACTGGCCAGTGTGTCGCTTTCTTGCAGAAGACGACCAATGTCGGTCACACCTCTGGCTGGACGCCGGGCGAGCGCATAAAGGGCGCCCAGTACATCGCTCCAGGGACGGCCATCGCGACCTTTATCAACGGCGTGTATCCGAACCGCTCGCACGGCAACCATGCCGCGATTTACATCTCGCACGACGAGCACGGCATCCAGGTTTACGACCAGTGGTCGGGCCACGCGGTTTCCAAGCGGACGATTCGCTATAAGGCCGGCGACAACGATCCGAGCAACGACGGCGATTTTTACTACGTGATTGAGTAAGCCGTTTCTTTCCTGCCGCTGCTTATTTCCTCGCCGCTTCCCCCCTGCTTCCCTCTATGGAAGCGCGTTTTCCAGCAAGCCAAACAGTTCGTTCTGAACCTGGGCCGGCACACTGTGCGCGACGCCTTCAAACGGTCTCAGCTCGGCGTTCCATCCCGTGCTTGAAAGACGCAAGATAGCTTGTTTTGTAGGCAATATAGGAATCAGCGTATCTGCCTCGCCATGCAGAGCAACGATGCGCGGAGCCCGTTGGGGCGCCTTGTCGGGAAGGGGAGATGCAATCCATCCTCCGATAGGAAAAGCTGCTGCGACGCTATCGGGATGAAAAAGCGCAAGAGCAAAACTCAGCGCGCCCCCTTGTGAAAAACCCGTAACAATCGCTTTATTTTTCGTGGGCCTCGACGCGCTGATTACCGCAATCGATTCGCTCAATTTCTTCGCAGCGCTTCGGATGCCCGCCTCTGTATCCGGATGCAAAAGACCAAGCCCGAACGGAAACCATGAAAAGCCATCACGGTGAGACGTTAAGCCTTGAGGCAAAATGAAACGGGCGGGCTTGCCAAAATGCCGAACCAGCGAAGCGAAGTTCTCAGGCCGATCACCCAGGCCATGGATCGCCAGGATTAGTGGCAATTCAGCTTGAGGATCGGCGCCTTGCGTGACGACTTCCAAACAGCGCACGCCCGCCGCTTCGAAGACAGCATCAGCCGCTTTGGACGGGTGTGGGGACGAAGATCTTGATGTCCGCTGCGCATCCTTTGGCGCAGCCTCCTGAGCGTCGGAAGAGGGAGCCAGAGGCTCCGCCCGGCGCTCTTCACACGCTCCCGCAAGAAGCAGAGAGCAAAGAACACAAATCATCAAAATGCGCGGGCCAGCGTGCATAGAGCCCATGCTATTCGGCCGTGCCGGGGCGACCTTCCAAAAAGAGCCTCATCGGAAACTTGGGGTTTGGGCGGGCTTTGGAATATGCTCGCGCCAATGCTCGTGCGTGCCTCAAAGAATTGGTTTCAAAGGCTTGGAGCGGTTTTCTTGGCAACGGCCTCGATGTCGGCGATGGCCCTCATTTGGGGGACGGCCTGCTCGTCTACGCCTCCGCCCGAGCAACCCGAGCCGTGCAATGTTCAGATGGTCACGCTGAACATCTACGCGGCGGACAACATCAACCCGAACGAAAACGGCAATCCCAGGCCCGTTGTGGTCCGGCTGTATCAGCTCAAGGGCGATGTGCGGCTGCTCAACGCGTCGTACGACGACGTGCTCTTGAAGGACAAGGAAGTGCTCGCCGACGACATCATGAAAGTCGATGAAGTCGGCGTGTTTCCGAACGATCTGGTCGAAGTGAAATTCGAGCGGATCAAGGAAGCGAGCTTCTTAGCCGGAGTAGCGCTGTTCCACAGTCCGAAAGGGCAAAGCTGGAAGACCTTTTATGAGTTCCCACTGCCGCCTGGCGAAGTTGCATGCGGCGGGCGGGGAGGGGATGCGGGAGCGCCTGAGGCCGATCCAAGGGCTGCCTTCTACATCGAATCGACGAAGATCGATAACGGCAGTCAATTCGATGAGTCCATGTTCCCCAACGCCAACCCAACGAAAAAGATCTCGCTGCCCAAGGGCTCGACATCGGCGGGCGGCGGCGAAGGTGCCCCTGGCTCCGGCAATGCCGCACCGAATGCGCCCACAGGGCCGGCGGGTGCTCAATGAACAGCGCACTGGGCAACACATCAGCCAAGGAATCGCCGATTTCTGATAAGACTGGCCGGGCGTCATGATCCACCCGCGAAAGCCTGTTTGGACCGAGGGGCTCTTTATGACCCCTCAGCATTTGCAGCAGTCAGACCTCTACCATGAAGCGATGCTGCAAGCGCGTCTTCATGCGCTCCTTGCCTACGATTGGGGCGTGACCGGCGTGCAGTTCGATGAACGCGCGCTCGTCTCCGGCCAGCTCCGCGTGGTGAAGTGCCATGGAGCTTTTCCCGATGGAATGCCGTTTTTAATAGGCGATCGGGGCGAAGACCAAGTGGAGGCCCGCCCGCTTGAGGGGATGTTTCCAGCATCGCTCGAGGTGCTCGACGTTTATCTCGCGGTGCCCAATCCGCGCGATGCGGCGTCGAACGTCGGGCTCGATCCGGCGAAGGCAAGCCCTGCGGTGCGCTACATGGCGCAGCAGGTAACAGTGCCTGACATCACGACGGGCCGTAACGAACAAGCGGTGAGCTGGGCAAGGTCAAACCTGCGCCTCCTGTTTGGCACCGAGCCTCGCGATGCCTATCAAACGGTGCGCATCGGGCAGCTCGTGCGCGACCGGACAGGCGCGATCGTTGTCCGCAAAAATTTTATTCCTCCGATCATGCATATCGGAGCCTCGGAGCACCTCATGGACGGGCTCCGCAAGATCTTGTCCGCCATGGTTGGCCGGCAGAAATCGCTCGCCGAAGGCCGCCGGATGCGCACCGCAGCGTCGGTCGATTTTCAAGCGTCCGATGTCGCGAAGTTTTGGCTGCTCCACGCGATCAACTCGTACATCCCCGCGGTGTCGCACATGGTCGATCACGGCGATCAGCATCCCGAGCAGTGCTACCTCACGATCGCTGGATTGATTGGCGAGCTGTGCACCTTCTCGCCGGACGGCGATCCAACGGGCCTGCCGAAGTTCAATTACTTGGAGCTCACGGATACTTTCGATCCGCTGGTTGCCCGGGCGCTCACGCTGGTTTCCGCGGTGCTCGCGGACGAATTCACCATCGTTCCGCTCGAGAAGCGCGAGGACGGCATGTACCTCGGCCGCTTCGAAGATCCGAAACTTCCGCGCACGCACGAACTCTTTCTCGAGGCCAAAGGAGCGGACGAAGGCACGCTGCGCGAACGCCTTCCGCGCCTGCTCAAGATCGGCTCGTGGACGCAGATTGGCTACATCCTCAACGCCGCTATGCCCGGCGTGAAGGTTGCCATCGAATACCGGCCGCCCGGTGCGATTCCGATTAAACCCGGTGTTGTCTACCTGCGGGTCGACCAAGCCGGCGATTACTGGAACGACATTTTGGGCTCTGGAACAATTGCCATCTACCAGCCGATTGATCCGCAGAAAGTCGATCTGCGGCTCATCGCGGTGAAGGCAAAATCAACGTGAGAGTTTTTGGCAGACCCGGCCAGCGCGCCTGGTTTTGCCCGCTTGAGGAACAGAAAGCAGGAAAGAGGCAGTCGGCATGAGCTTGTCGCAATCGATGTACTGGGTTTGCAGCGATGTTCTTTCGCTGATCCTACAGCTTCGGAATTCGCGCGACCTGCCCGCACCGGACATCTTGCAGCGGCGCGTGCTCGGCCTGTTCGACACGATGATGCAGAACGGCAAGGAATCGCGCATTCCAGAACAAGACATGTTCGATGCCAAATTCGCGCTCGCGGCCTTTGCCGACGAGGTGATTTATCACTCGAACTGGCCTGGCAAAACGCAGTGGCTCTCCAACCCGCTGCAGCTTCAGTTCTTCCAGCTCAACACAGCGGGCGACGTGTTCTTCCAAAAGCTCGACGAGATGTACGGACAGCGGGGAAGAGCGCACGTCGCAGAAATCTACTTCCTATGTTTGGCCCTCGGCTTCCAAGGGAAATATCGTATTCGCCAGCAGGAGGGCCTGAGTGCCGTTGTTGAAGGTGTCGGTAACTACGTCGCGCTCTCGGAAGGCACAGCCGAGCAGCTCGCACCAAACGCTGAACGCAAGGACGGAAGCGCAAGCGCCGTTCGCCGCGAGCTTCCCTTCGTGGCGATCGCGCTGGGCTTTCTCGCCCTTGCGCTCATCATCGTCATCATCTTGCGCTTGGTTATCGGTTCGAACGCTGATTCGGTTGCCGATTCCATTCAGAAACTCCTCAAGTAATCAGCGCGCTCCTTTCATGTGTGGCTGTGAGCGCGGGCGCGGGTATCGAATTTCTAGGGAGATGTCTCCATGTGGCTTTGGATCCTGAGCGGCCTGGTCGTTGCTCTAGCGTGGACCGGGTGGTTCTTTTTCCTGCGACCTGATCCTTCTCAGGCGAGTGCGCCGGGGGTTGAAAGCTTCCTCTGGATTCCCATCGGCATCACCGCGATTGTCATCGTGGTCCTGGTCGCCGTTTATCTATTCCGGCGGGTGCGGGCGGCTCGTGCTGCGCGTGCGCTGGAGAAGGCGATTGCACAGCAAGCCCAGGAGCAGGCCCTCGCGGCCAAGCCTGAGCAGCGTGCAGAAATTCAAGAGCTGCACCGCCAGATTCAAGAAGGCATTGAAACCATCAAACGCTCCAAGCTTGGCGGCGGAAAACGCGGCTCGGACGCGCTGTACGCCTTGCCTTGGTATGTGATGGTTGGCCCTCCCGGCGCTGGAAAGACCACGGCGCTGCGCCACTCCGGATTGACCTTTCCCTATCTCGATCCCACGGGCGGCGGCGTAAAGGGCGTCGGCGGCACGCGCAATTGCGAATGGTGGTTTACAAACGAAGCCATTCTGCTCGACACGGCCGGCCGTTACATGACGGAAGCCGAAGACCACGACGAGTGGATGGCCTTCCTCGAACAGCTTCTGAAATACCGCACGGACAAGCCGATCAACGGTGTGATCGTCGCCGTGAGCATCAGCGAGCTGATGGACGCCAACGAAGAAAGCGTCCAGCAGATGGGCAAGAAAATCCGCGCGCGCATCGACGAGATGCAGGCGACTTTGCACATGGCTGTGCCGGTGTATGTCGTCTTCACAAAGGCCGATTTGATCGCCGGTTTTACGGAATTCTTTGGAGACCTGAAGAAGAGCGAGCGCGCACAGCCATGGGGCGCGACCTTCCGCTTGGATGCGAACCGAACCGATCCGGGCAAACTCTTCGACACCGAATTCGATCTTCTCGTGGAACGCGCACACACGCGCGCCCTTCGCCGCATGGCGCTTGAGCGAAGCCGCGAAGTGAAAGAGAAGGTGTATCAATTCCCGCTTGAATTCGCGGCGATCAAGCGCAACCTCTCCGACTTTCTGCAGGCAGCATTTGCACCGGGCTCGGGTTCTTCTCCCATTCCGCTGCTGCGCGGCGCTTACTTCTCCAGCGGTACACAGGAAGGCCGCCCCTTGGATCGCGTCGTCGGCGCGATGGCGCGGGCCTTTGGACTGAAGCCTGTTGTGGAAGCGGAAGCCGAGCGCGGCGAAAAGAAGAGCTACTTCTTACGCGACGTCTTCCAGAGCATCATCTTCCCCGACGCCGGCCTTGCGCTTCGATCGGAGGCGGTTATCCGGCGGGAGCGCAACAAGCGCTTGCTGGTAGCAGCCCTGGCCGCCGCCCTCGGATTTCTGTTTGTTGTTCCGGCAATCATCGCATTCCGGAACAACCGCAAACTGATCGACACGACCAAGCGCGTGTCGACCGAGGCTGCCGAGGTCAAATGGCAAGACGGAACCGACGCGGGCGACAAAGTAGCGAAGCTCGATTCGCTTCGCGATCACCTGCAGTTGCTCGATCAATACGAGCAAGACGGTCCGCCCATCTCCCACCGCTGGGGCATGTATCAGGGCACGACCCTCTTCGATCCGGCCAAAAAGCAATACGTCGACACACTGAAGCAAGGCTTTGTGACACCCACGCGCGACAAGCTTGAGGCAAAGCTCAAAGAAGCGCGCGGCGAGAAATTCCTCGACGACTACAACACGCTTAAAACCTATCTGCTGCTCGACGACATGGTGCATCTCGCAGAGGGCGAGAACGCGGGCTGGGAGACCGACCGCCTGACCAATGCGTGGGCTGAAGTGCTGCGCTCGACCACAAACATGTCCGAGCAAGACCTCAAGATGCAGATCCGCCCGCATGTGGCGTACTACGTCGATTTGCTCCGGCGCGGATTGGTGAAAGCGGAGCCGCCGCTCAACCGCCAGCTTGTGGAACAGGTGCAGGACAGGCTGCGGCGCGTTGGCGACACGGCCCGCTATTACGAGCAGTTCGTCACGACGCTTATCGATCAGAAGTACGACGAAAGCGGACCTGCCACGCGCGAAAACCTTAAATATCCGCCGGTCACGCTCAATGACTTGTTCGGTGCCGACAGGCCGGAAGTGCTCGCCGAAGTGCGGAGCAGCCAGCACGAACGCACACAGCAATGGTTCAAGGTGGAAGGTCCGTACACGGCTGAGGGTTATGCGCAGGTAATGGCGTCGCTCAAAGACGGCTACAAACAGCTCGATCGCGAGCAGTGGGTCTTGCCCTTTACCGATGACGAGAAGAAGCAGGGCGACCGCATTCAGAAAGCCCTCGACCGCGTGCGCGACGACTACGAGACCGAGTACATGCGGCAATGGGAGCGTTTCTTCCGCGATATCGACGTTGCCATTCCTCAAACCAACCGCGAAGCCATCGGCGAGTTCCGGGTTCTGGCAACGCCGGATTGGCCTTATCTGCGCCTGCTCCGGACGCTGAGCGACAACACGCAGTTCGACGATCCGCGCAACAAGCCTGCAATCGCTAAGGAAGCTGCTGCGGACGGCGGCGTACTCGATCAGATCAAAACCCGCGTCGAGCGCAGAATCGATTCAAGGGTGCGCACACCGGGCGCATCGAGGATTGCTCAGCAACTCTTGCTTGGCCAGGGTCCTGGAGGACCGCCCATCAACCGCGTGCAAGAGAAGTTCCGCTCGATGGTTGAGTTCGGTGTACCGCCGCCGCCACCTCAATCCAGCGGCACCGATGGCGCAGAAGGAGCTCCGCCTCCTCAGCAAAAGGCGCCCAGCCTGGGCAAATATGTTGAGCAGCTTGAAAAGCTCGCCGGCGAAATGGGCACCGTGGAAAACGGCCCAATCGACGCCGATACCAAGCGTGCCCGCGAATCGTTTGAAGAGGCCGTTCGCGTTACGCAGACCCTGCTTCTCGACATGGATAAGACGGGCCAGGAACTGATGGAGCCTTTGCTGATGAATCCGCTTCGCCAGGCTTATCAGGCGATGCTGAAGTCCAAGGGCTCTGCGGCGAGCGGCTTGTGGGAAGTCGTTGTTGCGCCGCCCTACGAGCAAAAAATCCGGGACCGCTATCCTTTCAACACCCTGTCTTCACGGGATGCGTCCTACGAAGATGCCGTGGCTTTCTTCAAGCCCAAAGACGGCATTCTGTGGGGTTTCTACGACACCTACCTCAAAGAGTTCCACGACAAGGTGGGCCATCAGTTCATCCCCAAGGGGGCGATGGGGCAGAGGGTCGTGAACCCGAAGACGCCGTTTAATTCCAACATGTACAACTGCCTTCGCCGGGCTGATGAAATCACGGATGCGCTTTGGGGCACGGGCGGCGAGAACCCGCGTGTGGTCTTCAACATCAACCTGAAGACCGTGAGCCCCATTGTCAGCGAAGTCGTTTTTGAGCTCGATGGCCAGCGGCGCACGTACCGGAACGAAAAAGAGTTTTGGTATCAATTCGCGTGGCCCGGAGAAAAAGCCACCGGCGCAAAGATCCAGGTTCGGGGCGCAGGCGGTTTGGACGAAGAACTATCCCGCGAAGGCCCATGGGGGATCTTCCGCTTGTTCGAGGCAGGCACGATCACCGCGCAGAAAGAAAGCGATGAAGTCTTCACCGTGACCTGGCAAATGACGGCTCCTCCCGTGACGGTCACGATGGAAGTCCGCCCGACCCGCGCGAATCATCCCTTCCCCAGCAGCTTCTTCCGCGCGACGAACTGTCCTCACAGCATCGGCGACACATTCGGCCCCCCCAAAGGCTAGAACCCACCTCAAACATCTACTGCGCTCCCCAGGGCGTCGGTTGTCGTCCTCAAAATACGATGTATTCCTGCGTCCTCCGCCCTAGCCCTGGGGCGCTCGTAACGATGTTTGAGGTAGGTTCTAAACCCGTCGCGGACCACAGCACGCACAGCGCGCTGGGCGGCCGTGGGCTGATGTAGGAGCTCCCGCACAAGTTTTGCAAACATGCTCTAGCGTTTTCAAAAGCCGCTCTGGTATCAGTAGGCCGTGTCGCTCATGTTTTGGCGCCGCAAAAAAGCTCCTGCGCTCCCGCCTCAAATCGGCTGTTTCGGAAAGCTTCCGGCAACAGGGGATTTCATTCGAATGAATGCTGGAAGTGATGAGCTTGCAGCGTTCGACGGCTGGCTGGGGCCCGCTATCGACTATGCCCGGCGTGATATGGGTCATGCGTTTGAACCCGCCTATCAAGCATCGGTGGGCATGTTTATTTTTCACGGCGATGGCAAAGGGGACGAGCCGCCCACCCGTGGAATCGTAGGAGCGTGGGCAGCGAGCGGCGACAACGCGGGACGGCTTTATCCCATGGTTGTCTTTGGTTCATACGACTACAACCACTTGGTATCCGCGGGCGCCGCGCTCCCTATCGCATTGTGGCCGCTCTTGTCCGCCGCATATGAATGCGTCACCGCAGGCCGTAATTTGCCCGTTCCCGCATTCTTAGAGCGCGTAGGCCGCATAGCACTTCCCTCGCTTGAATCGCCTCAGCAATCGTCTGCGGGCTACCGTGAATGGCTGGCGGGCAATCCCATCAAAGCCTTTTGGGATACGGGGTTCGCGTCCGATGCCAACCGCTTTTGGGTCGTCCAAAATATTGCCGCATCGGTCGAGCCATTCCTAGGCCAGGAACATCCCAAAACCCATCTGGGCATCCGCCTTCCCTTGGGCAGCGCAGACGCCTACGCCACCGCACTTTGGATGGACATGACGGCGCGCCTCGCCAAATGGAACCGCACCCTCCTCAATGCCTTCTGGGTGCCGCGCCAATCCTTGCTGCTTCATCTCGGCCCTCCGCACATCGCCTCCTTCCGCGAAATCATCGCACCCACAGGCGACGCGGATCACGTCGCCGATCTATGCGGAATGCCCACAGTCGATGAAGCCACGTCCCGCAGGCTTCTCGGTGCGAAGCTGGATTCGGTCGTCACCAAGACCGACCAATCCCTCGCCGAATTTCTCGAAGCCTTAAGCTCCGCCTAGAACCGTGCTCCGCTGCGCCTCAAAAATGGTGAGACGCAATTGGCCTCTCAGGACTCTTGACTGGATCGAGGCAAAGCACGGCTTGTAGGCCGCGAAGCGCGCGCTGCTTATCCGCAAAGTGTGCACGCCGGCGCACAATCTTGCGTCTGTTCCAAGATTCCTAAATAGAAAGCCTTGGAAGTCATTTCATGGCCTGGAATTTGCTGTGTAATCTTTTGTATGAGTGGCCGAGCCTTCCCTCAGAAGTCTTCGCGCCAACCAGCGTCAACCAACAAACCCGGCAAAAACATCTATGAAATCACCGTTTCCTCCCCGAGATCAGTCAGGCACTCGAGACCACAGCGGCGAAATGCTTGCGGCACGGCGTGCGTGGACAGGACACCTTCTACCCAAAGTGTCAGGAAGTCCCTGCGACTCCGATGAAGCCCGCGGCAACGTCGAAGGCATGATCGGCTTCGCCCAGGTTCCACTGGGAATCGCCGCGCCCTTGATGTTGGAAGGGGACTACTCGGGGCGGTATGTCATTCCGTTTGCCACAACCGAAGGTTCGATGGTGGCCAGTTACCAACGTGGTTTGGCGGCTACAGCCAGTGCAGGTGGGATACGAGCTTACGTGCTGCGCGACGGACTTGGAATATGGCCGGTGCTCGTCTACCCGACGGTGGGCGACGCACTCATTGCGGGCCGCTGGGTGGACGAACACCGTCAAGAGCTCATCCACGTTGCCGAGTCGACCACGCGCATTGGACGCATCAACGTTTTGAGCTGGGAATTACTAGGCCGGCGCCTCGTGCTCTACATCGAAATGGACACAGGCGACGCTCATGGAATCAACATGCTCTCCCGGGCCGCCGATGCGCTCATCGCCCGGATTCCCGGAGCAATACAGCGCCTGGTGCACGGCAAAGACGTCGAAAAGCGCGGCACCAATCATCATGCGCGCGGCAAATGGGTTGTCGCCGAAGCGATGATTCCAGCCGGCCTTCTCCGTTCAAAACTTCATGTCGAGGCCGCCGAACTCGCCGATCTCTGGGCGGGCGCGCAACTGGGATTCGCGCGCGTAGGCACATCCAATCACGCCATTCAAATCGCGAACGGCCTCTCGGCCATGTACGTCGCCACAGGCCAAGACGCGGCCTATGTGTCCGAGAGCGTCACCGCAACCCTTTCACTCGAAGATCACCGAGGCGATCTCTACGCCACGCTCGACCTGCCCAACCTGCACGCGGCCACGGTTGGCGGCGGCACTCAAAAAGGCACGGCCCTCGAATGCCAGCGGCTCATCGGTGCCAAGAGCGCCCGGGAACTCGCATGTGTTTTTGCAGCCACGCTCCTAGCGGGCGACATCAACATCGCTGCGAGCTTTGTGGCCGGCGACTTCGTTGGCGCGCACGAGAGGCTGGGCAGAAACCGCCCTCGCATGGATGTCGGTGACTTCCTCGATGGTGCGCAGCGCGATGGTTATCCTCCTCGTTCTTCGCGCACACTCAGCCCATTCCGCGGCATTCCGATCCCTGACGGCCAAGGCGTACATCCGCCTGAATACGAGCGCGAATCGGGCACCTTCACGCGCATTGGCGAAGCGCGCGCCCGCAAAGCCCAGCGCTAGAACACCACGCCAACACGCCCAGCATTCCTGCAGGAATAGGCTGCTCCAATTGGAGCGTTGTCGGACCTGCGCATTCCGGAGCGGCCCAGCGGGCACGGCACCAAAAGCCCGCGAAGAGAAACCGCCCGATTGCGTATCATCGAATCACACTTGCCCCGGCCAACACGATGAAGCTCAAACCGACTCCCTGCATTGCCGCCCTCGTACCCCTTGCCATTGCCGCCGCGTGCAACAAGCCCGCGCCTGAAAAAAGCGGCCCCGCGCCTTCGGCGGACACCCAGCCAACAACATCCCAAGGCACAGCCGAGACCGCTCCGGCACCCCGACCACCCCGACCAAAACCTCCAACCCGCGAAGGCGGAGCCCTCGTCCGCGCCACAAAAAGCCCTGTCCTCTATCTCGCCGACGAAGATCACAGCGCCCTCCGCCGGATTCCCTATCCCCTCGATATTCAGCTCCCGGGCACATCGGTTGCTGTTCACGGCCATCCCGCCCAAGTCCTCGCGCTTGCCGACAAAGTACTCGTCACCGTCCGCGACCCGGGCCAGCTCATCATGTTCAGCACCGACGAAACGCCCAAAGAGCTGGCACGCCTGGACTTGCCGGCCGACGCATGGGGATTAACCGTCTCCCCCGATGAAAAAACAGCATTCGTCTCATCCGCCTGGACCCACAAGATAAGCTCGATCGATTTAGAAGAAAAATCGATGAAATTGAAATGGTCTGTCGACGTTCCGCGCGAACCCCGCGGACTCACCGTCACCAACGACGGCTCAGCGGTCTACGTCTCCCACCTCATTGGCTCAAATCTCACCAAGATCACCAATCTCAGCGAATCAGCGCCCACCACAGCGCCCATTGCCCTCCCGCCCGACCCCGCGCGCACCCGCTTCAACGAAAAAATCACCGCATCTTTAGGCTATTCCGTCGTCCTCTCCCCCGACGGCAGCCGCCTCTACACAGCCCGCCACGCCCTGGGAGCCGTCGGCGAATCCGCCTGGTTTGGCCTCGGCACCATCGACATTCTCCACACCCTCGACGACACCCCCCTCTTAAATCCCCGCGGCCTACCCGCCTACGGCACATTAACCAGCGAAGAACTCGGCCAAGGCAGCGTTGGCTACGACGCAGCGGGCGCCCTTCCCACAACCTGGGACTCCAGCTTCGCCCAACCCCGCGCCATTCTCTACCGCAAGAGCACCAATACGATTTTATTGATCAGCGAAGCCTATGACAAATTGATCGAATTTGACGCATATTCGGTCGCACCAGCTCTCAGCACCCTTCACCGCTATCCCCTGGGCCAAAAAGTCCCCGAAGGCGCAAGCGACATCAAACTCCCCGAAATCTGCGGAGCGCCTACAGGAATCGCCCTATCCGAAGACGAAAGCTCGGCCTGGGTCTACTGCCGCTCCACCAACGACATCGTCATGGTGCACCTCAACACCCAAGGAAAAGGCCGCGCCTCCGAACTCATACCCTCCATCCACATCGCCGACGAAAAAACATCCGCCGAAGTCGCGCTGGGCAAACGCCTCTTCTACAACGGCACCGAACCCGTGGTCAGCGGCGGCCTAGGCTGCGCCGGCTGCCATCCCGAAGGCCGCGACGACGGCCACGTATGGCACGAAATTCCGGGCCCCTACAACGACAAGAACAACGTCTTCATCGCGGGCACATCCATGCTCTCCGAGACGAGCAGCGACGGCAAAATCAATCCCGGCGTCGCCCGCCAGACACCCATGATCGCCGGCCGCGTCAAAGCCGTGGGCCCCTATGGCTGGCACTCCGAAAGCGCCACCTTGGTCGACCGCATCAAAGGCGGATTTGGCCTACACCGCTGGTGGTCGAACAAAGTCGACGGCAAAACGGCCCGCCTGCGCGCCGAACCCATTGCCGCATTTCTGCGCGAAGGACTCGTACCTCCCCCCCGCGAAGAACGCGAACTCACCAGCGAGGAAAAACTCGGCAAAGAACTCTTCAATTCACCGCGCACCGGCTGCGCCACATGCCACGTCCCCCAAACCGAATATACCGATCGAATTGCAATACAAATCAAACAAAGGCCATTGGCATTTAATTTCGCCGAGGACCCCAATCCCGCCTATAAGACCCCATCTCTATTGTATATTGCTGGAACACCACCGTATTTTCATGACGGAAGTGTTGCAACCCTCGAAGATCTCATTCAAAAAAATTATGATCGAATGGGCAAAACATCCAGCCTAAAAGCTGAAGAACAAGCCGCCTTAATCGCATTCCTCAAGACCCTGTGAGCGCACCATGAAAACAAAAATTACCCTTCTCACAATCGCTTCACTCCTAAGTCTTGGCGCATGCTCGGCCGACGAAATGCCATTACCCGAACCCGAAGCCCGCAGCGAAAGCCCGCAACCCACCTCCATCGGCGCCCCTGAAACGCCTGCGCCCGCGGGCGACGCGGGCCTGGAACAACCCGATGCCGCGGACATAGACGCAGCCGCCAATACCGACGCGGATGCAGGCGACGCCGGCCCTCCATTACCCGCCATCATCGACGATCCCCCCAATGAAGAAAAAACCAAAGCGCCCACCAAAGCCGAATGGAAAACCGCTCCCTATTATCAACTCTATCGAAATGAAGCCGACAATGAATGCAAAGCCCAAAAACTCCGCGAATGGCTACGCATCCGCTGCGAAGGATGGGGATACGCGGGCATATCCGTTGTATCGGGCTCGCGCGACGGACTCGACGTAGCCGTTCAAATCAACGACACCGGTTCTGACGGCGCCCATTTAATATTACCAATGAGAAAAGGCGATCGCCGCCTAGTACTCTTTATGACTCAATCCAAATGGTCAAAAGTGCCCACCTTTGTCGTTTCAGAACAATGGCTTCCAAGCGACAAAGGCCCAATCGTATCCATCCTGGATATTTAAAATATTAAAATATTAAAATATTAAAATATTAATTAACCGCTCTGCAAAATAGAGCGAGCTGCATCCACCGACAAAAAACTCTTACTCTTCAACCCCAGCCTCACCGAACTAAAACTCACACACTTTTCATTTCTCAGCGCCGAAATCATCAGCGCATTATGACAATGAGCATTAATCAACCTAGGAAGCCCAGAACTCCGCGCATGAAGCAACTGCTGACTCGCCGCATCCAACCCTAAAACCCCACCGCTCGACCCCACAACCCTCATCCGGAAATCCACATAATCATTCATCTGCTTCAGCGTCATCGCCTTCATAAAAATCGGCACATGCCCATTCAATAAATGACGCGGAGCCCTCACCGCCGCAAACTCATCCAGCAAATTATCCATTCCGATCAAAATCATCGCCATCCGCTTTTCCGACGCACACGAAAGAATCTCATCCAGCTCCCCGAGCAACTCCCGATCCCCCGCATCAACACCATCCACAGCAATCACAAAAAACGCATCCGGCTGATTGGCCGGAAGCGCCGTACTCATAAACGTATCCAACAGCGTCTGCTGCGAAGCCCGGGGATTCACATCAAAACACCCATATTGGCGGCAAAGCGAAACCAAAGGCCGCATTCCCAGCAGAAGCTTTGGCTCGACAGGAAAAATAGAAAGCCCAGGGATACGCTGCTTCAGCATTTCATATAAAAACGTGCGCCCGCTCCCCGCCGCACCCAACAGCGAATTCAATTTCAGCGTCTTGCCCGACACCTGAGCACGAAGCCGCATCAGCGCCGACTGATAAGGCTCCTCATTCCAAAACCACTGAGGCTTCCGAATATCACTGAATGGATAACCCATTAAACCAAAATGGTTACGGTAATCGATTGAACCCGAATCAATAGGCTTGGATTGGCTCGCAACAGACACCTCCGACCTATAACTATCCGCATTGCGAGCCGTCTCCGCACTGGACCGAATCCCGCTCGGCCGCGAACTTCTGGGTTCACCCGTCAGCGAAGCCCGCGACGCATCCAACAGCCCGCTCACCTTCGAAGAAGAAGGCGGCCGCCCCGATGCCGGACTCAGCGCAAGCTCAATCGAACGCCGCTCATGCAGCATCTCGCTCAAAATCTCCCACAGCTCGGCCGCCGACGGCCTTTCCTCCGCGGACTTCGCCATGCATTGCATCAACAGATCCGCGAAATCCGCACCGATCTCCGCCGCGACCCTACGCGGATCGGCCACCGGCTCCAGCACATGCGCCTGAAGGCACACCATCAGATTGCCCCCTGGATATGGCGTCTGGCCCGTAAAAATATGATAGAATGTACAGCCTAAACTATAAATATCGGACTTAGGCGTGAGCGGCAACTGCTGCCATTGCTCTGGACTCATATAATTGGGCGTTCCCCCAAAAGCCGAAGGATTGGCCAATCCAATCGTATGTGCAGCATCGACATGAGCGGCCAGCCCAAAATCGGTAATCTTCAGCGTATTCGACGAAGTCAGCAGCAAATTGGCCGGCTTAATATCGCGGTGACAAATACCCATCGATGCAGCCAATTTCAATGCATCGGCGGCCTCGCGCATTCGTTGAAGACATATCAATTCAGGAAGCCTTCCCCCTTCCTGCTTGGCGGCGCCGCGTATGGTAGGACCATCAACGTATTCCATGGCAATAAAACGGTAATGCTCATCCTCGCCGGTCTGATAAATTTGCACGACATGCGGATGAACCAGCCTTGCGGCCGCCCGGGCTTCCCTCAAGAAATGCGAGTAGTGCTCCTCATCGGCGGTCTCCTCCCCCTTTTGCACCACCTTCAGCGCGACATCCCTGCGAAGCGAATGATCCCTCGCCAGAAATACCGAGCCCACCGAGCCGGAACCAAGCATGCGCGTAAGTTGAAATGACCCAAACCAGCGCCCAACCAGATTTTTTATTGAATCGGCAGGCATCGGGGACATCGCAGGCTCCTTATATGATTGAATTTATTATAAATACAATAAGATTTATGGCATGATATACGCTTCAAGAATTGGCCGCACCCTCTCTTCCACACGGGCGCGCTCCATCAAGAAACGAGCATTGGAACGAAGAGGCTCAAAGAGCGGACAATGCGTCAGCCAAAGCAAATCGATTAAACCGGCATCCACCGCGGTCTGAATCGACTGAAGCGCATCATCATAACGCCCCATGTAGGCCCGGATTTCGGCACCCACCTGTGCAAAAAAAGCCTGCCTTCGCCCCGCGCCCCTGGCCATCGCTTGCTGCATAGGATCTTCCGCCCATTCAAACGAATTCTCGGCGCCGTGGGTCATCACCAGCCTAAGCAGCTTCTGCGCAATGGAATACCGCCCGCTCACATCCGCCGGCATATGCGCCAAGACCCGCGCGGCCGCCTCGGGGTCACGCTTCCACGCGAGAAAACGAGCCTTATCGATAGGCCGCCCCGACTCGTCGTTAAAATTCGAATTGGAATCCAAGTAGCGATCGCTTTCGCTCCAATGCCCAAGCAGCGCGTGCGTGCGCGCCAAATCGCGCGATGCCAGCGAAACCGAAGGATCAAAAACCAAAGCCATCTCCAGATGCCGGATCGCGTTCTGAATCTGCCCAATCTCCGAAAGAATCCGCCCCAAAAGCCAATGCGCCTCCGCCGTGCTCGGCCCTTTCGAAATAGCGATTTTTAATTCCTTCACGGCCGCGGGAACATCGCCCGATTGAAACAAAGCCGTACCCAGCGCCAGATGCGCCTCGGGCAAATCAGGACCCGCCGCAACAGCCCGTTTGGCTGCCTCCAACGCTTGGCTCATGTCCTGCGCCGTAAAGAAATTGAAACGCGCCCTCGCGATCGCATAACCCGAAAGAATCGTCGGATCGTCCGGCGTGCGCCTCAGCGCCTCTTCAAAAATCGCAACCGCGCGAGCCACATTTTCAGGCCACACCTTGTGATATTCGTGCCGCGCCCGCAGATACAGATCCATCGCTTCCGCATCCGCCGTCACCTTCCTCGCGGGCGCCGACGCGTCCACCGTTAACGCCTCCGCAATTGCCCGGGCGGCCTCATCGTTAATCGCAAACACATCGGCATCCGAGCCATCAAAACGCTTCGCCCACAACTGAAACCCATCGGCCACGCTCACCAGCCTCGCCGTGATCCGCATCGCATTCGCGGCCTTGCGCACCGAGCCCTCCACCACGACTTGCACATTGAGCTCCGCTCCAATCGAACGCGGATCTTGAGCCGCCCCCTTAAACTTCATCACCGTTCCGCGCGAACACACCCTAAGCCCGCGCGTCATCGAAAGCGCGTCGATCAAGTCATCCGTCAAACCCTCGGCCAAGTAATCATCCTCGGGCCTTCCCGCATTGCGGAATGGAAGCACAGCCACACTCTTCTCACCGGCCGGAGCGGCCGCCATCGCCGCCGGAGTCGCCTTTGCCAGCGTCACCTGCTCCGCCGCCTTCATCGACGGCATCGTCAGCGTACTCAGCTCGCGCGCCACCTCTTCCGCCTTCGCAAAACGCTCATCGCGGTTACGCGCCATACACCGCAAAATGATACGGCACACCGCATCTGGAACATCGGGCCTCCGCGTCCGCGGATCGGGCGGCGGATTGAGCAGCCTCGCCGTTGCGACAGCCATCGGCGACTCACCCGTCCACGCATCCTGCCCCGTAAACATCTCAAACAGCATCACGCCCAATGCATAAATATCCGCGCGATGATCGATATCCTTCTGACCCAGCACCTGCTCGGGCGCCATATAAGCAGGCGTTCCCAGCACCATCCCCATCGTCTTGCCGGCCGAACTCTGCGACGCCCGCGCAATACCGAAATCCGTCACCAGCACCCGCCCATCCCTCGCCAGCATCACATTATCGGGCTTCAAATCCCTGTGGATCACCCCTGCTGCGTGCGCGGCTTCCAGCCCCGAACACACCGCCGACATCAGCTCGACAATCCTCTGCAAAGACAGCCTTTTTTCCTTCTCCAGCAGCGAAGCGAGCGACTCCCCATCCACAAACTCCATCGTCAAAAACTTCTCACCCTGATGCTCTCCAATATCGAACATCCGCGCGACATTCTTGTGCGTCACCCTGCGCGCGAGCTTCACTTCATTCTTAAACCGCTCGAGCATATCCGTATCTTCGAGCAGCTCTTTTCGCAGCGTTTTCAGCGCGACCATCTCCTCCAGCTCGACATCCCGGGCCAAGTACACACTGCCCATCCCGCCCACACCGAGCAGGCTAAGAAGCTGATACCGGTCGCAGATCAGCGGATTATCAAAACCGTTTTCGCGTGAACTCTGCGCGCTCACCGGCATTCCCGACGGATGACTGGCAGGAAGAGGCGGCCCCAAAGACTCGGCGGCTCTCGCGGCAGGTATCGCCACGGTCTTTGCGTCCGAGCCATCATCGACTTGGGTATTCGGTTTGAGATTCATGAAGTCACTCACTGCGGGGCGAATATAGATCGAATAAGAGCGGCATTACCCGTGGTTGCCTTTGCAATCCGGTTGCCCGATACTCGGCCTTCTTATGCTTACGTTTGCGAGGTTTATTGCAAAAAAATCGTCGGCCTGGGTCACGGCGCTAATTGTCATTGTCATTTCGCTGATTAGCCTTGGGGCGGGAACCAAAGTCAAACAAGACGACGATATTTTAGCCTTCCTGCCAAAGACCAACCCCGAGGTTCAGCACTTCTATGAAGTAAACAAGCGATTTGGCGGATTAGACGTTGCAATTGTAGGAATAAGCACCGCGAACGTATTTAATTCCAATTTTTTAAGCAGGCTTGCCTCGGCCACCAAGACCCTCAATGAAACCGATGGAATTGCCTACGCACTCAGCCTAGCGAGCGTCGAAGATTTCACGCCGGACGTAGAAAAAGGAGGCATTCAAGTCAGCTACCTGGCCGGCACCGTGCCCCAGAACGAAAGCGGACTACAAGCCCTCCGCCAAAAAGTCATGTCCCGCGATCATATTGTCGGGAATCTAATT
This sequence comes from uncultured Polyangiaceae bacterium, assembly GCA_964537685.1. Lineage (GTDB taxonomy): Bacteria > Myxococcota_A > Polyangia > Polyangiales > Polyangiaceae > CAZICM01. The sequence goes on along the minus strand of CAZICM010000034.1, from coordinate 6,522 downwards.
TCATCAGATGAAAAATCAACATTAATATATTGCTTTGCGGCCAATGGAACAGAAGTCAAAGCCATGGCCGAAAAAGTGCGCTCCATCGTAGAAAAAGAATTCCCCAGCGAAGCCAAATACTGGGGAGGCGCGCCTTTTATATCCACCTACATTTACGGCGTCACCCAAAGCGACCTCCGCAAACTCGCGCCCTGGGCCGTCGCCCTCATCGTCCTCATCACCATTGCATCATTTCGCGATATTGTCGGAAGCGCCCTCGCGCTCTTATCGACCGCCGCCGGCATATTAATTTCCCTCGGCCTCATGGGAGCCCTCGATGTGCACTCCAACATCATGCTCGGCTCAATGCCCGTCATTTTATTCGCATTGGGCAGCGCCTACTCCATACATATTCTCGCCCGATACTATGAAAAAGCCTCTGAATTCGATTGTGAAGAAGCCCTCGTACGCACGCTGTGCGAAGTCGGCCCCGCCGTCTTTGCCTCGGGCCTGACCACCTTTGCCGGCCTCATGTCCTACGTCATGATGGACATTCAGCCCATGCGCACCTTTGGCGTATTTACCGCGCTGGGCATTCTGGCGACGCTTATTTTATCCTTTACCTTTGTCCCCGCCGTGATCCGGATTGCCAATCTAAAAGGCAAACCCGCCCCCAAATCCATTACAGATGGATTGTTCGCAAAATCGGCCGTATGGATTACCCGGAAGCGCATTCCCGTGGGCGTTGTGGTTGGGTTATTGGCTGGGCTTGGCGCGTTTTTCACCCTGCGCATCGACAGCCGCATGGATAACGCCGCATTTTTCAGCAAAGGCAGCCCGCCCGATCAAGCCGAACATTTTCTAGCCGACCATTTCGGAGGTTCGCTCTTTGTGCAATTGCACATCAAAGGCGACATGAACGATCCCTACACCCTAAGGGAAGTTCGGCTCCTATCCGATCGAATTGCCATTTTACCCGGCGTTTCCTCGGTCAACGATGTCGCCGCCGTCATTGCCCAAATCAACGAAGCCATGGAGGGAGACCGTCGCATTCCCGACACATCCGCAAAGATTGCCCTGCTTTATCGCTTTGTAAGCTCAAACCGCGCTGTCGCCCAATTGGTCACCGACGATCGCGGCGAAGCCCTCATACAAATCAAACTCAGCGCATCGCGCCCGGCCGAGGTCGAGCCCCTGCTCGAAAAAATCGAATCCCTCGCCAAAGAAGCTTCATCCGCCGGCTATATCAAAACATCGCTTATCTCCGATAAAAACCCGCAGGCCCAAAGCCGCCTGGCCGCCCAAATCCTCGCGCGCCTGGCCGCGGCAACCAAACTTCAGGGCGTCGTCTGGACGCCCGAGACCCAAAAAGCCGTAGAAAATAGGCTTTTGCATTTGGGCACCGATATCAGCAGCGAAGGCTTAAAAAGCGCGCTGAAAGCCTTCTTAAGCTCGGACGAATTCCCCGGCGAGCTACCTGAAAACCCTTCAGATGCAGCCGATCGGGCCGCAGCCGCATTGGCTCGACTGCCCGCGGGCGCGGCCCAAAGCGACGCCGAACAAGCCCTTGCCCTGGCTCTTGAACTGCCCAAAGACAGCGAAATCATACAAGATTTAGCCGCTTCTTCCCTGCGGCCCCTCGCCGAAATGCGCCGCCGCGAACTCTCCAAATCGAGAGTCCAAACCCTGGTGAAAGAAGCCTCGATCCCCATCCCCGAAGGCGACAAGGGCGAACGCTACAAGGCTCTTTTATCCAATGCGATCATGGATATCGACAATGACAGCGTATATATTCCGGTCGAATTATCGTCCAATGCGAATGAAATGAATCGCATCCGCGTCGATGTAACGGGGTTGCCCGTACTTCACCGCGGATTATCGAGAAGCGTGGCCACCAACCAAGTCAAGAGCTTTATATTTGCCTTCGCATTGGTCGCCATCATTACCATTGTGATGTTCCGATCGCTGTGGAGCGGATTGATGGCCATCATGCCCATTGTAGTCACCCTGCTCATTATGTACGGCGGAATGGGCTATTTCGACATACGCCTGGACATTGGCACATCGATATTAGCGAGCTTGATTATTGGAGCAGGCATCGACTACGCGATTCACGTCATGGTGAGCTGGAAGGCCGATGCTGGCCGGCCATTGACGGATGCTGCGGCGGAATCGGCCAAAAAAGCCGGCCTAGGCATTTGGATCAACGCGCTAATGGTCGCCGCGGGATTTTTTGTGCTCACCCTTGGCGAAGCCCGGCCGCTCCAAAACGTGGGAGGCTTAACGGCGGCCGCCATGATTGTCGCGGCGGTCGTCACCTTTGCGCTTATCCCCGCGCTCGCACGAAAAAATAAATATTTGCGTCCGGTTCGAATATCGGATGAGCCTGTCTCGTCCGACGCGGAATCAGCGGTCTTGAGCACCGATTCGACGTCTTAAGTTGCATTCACCGATGACGAGGATTCAGACATGAAAAACAATATTCGGGTGTTGGCTTTTTCCGGCGCGGCTTTTCTTTCATTGAGTGCGCTGTCGGGTTCTTCGTTTGCCGATGAAGCGGGCGATAAAGTGCTCGCCTCGGTGGACAGCGCGATGAACCGCTACAAGACCCACTACATCCGTTATGAAGTCATTAACCAAGAGCCCAATAAAGACGCCAAGAAATTGGAGCTCGATATTAAATTAAAGGGCGAAAAAAGGCTGACGGAATTTGTATCGCCCGCCGACATGAAAGGCACCAAAGTATTGATTCTATCGCCGACGCAAATGTATGTATATTTGCCCGCCTTTGGAAAAGTCCGCCGCATTGCCAGCCATGTGCAGGGCCAGGGCTTCATGGGCATGACCTTCAGCCAATCCGATTTTATGCTCCTGCGCTACAGCGGTTTTTATACCGCTTCCATTCTATCGGATGACGCTTCCTCCACCAAATTGGCCCTCGCCCCCAAAAGCGGCGTCGAAGCGCCTTATCCCAAAATCGAGCTCACCATCTCCAAAGACAAAAAACTCCCCACCGAAATTAAATACTTTAATGAAAAAGGCGTGCATTTAAAGACCGAAACCCGCAGCGATTACAAATGCGAGGGCGATGTCTGCGTTCCCAATAAATTAAAAATGGTCGACCATACCAAAGGCGGCCAATCCACCGAGCTCAGCGTAAAAACCTCCAAGCTCAATGGAGAGATGTCAGATGAGATCTTCTCAAAGCGCGCCCTAGAGAAGTAAAACGCAGGGCGTGAAAACGTCCAAAACCCGCACTGGCCCCGCCCTCGCGGCTCTGCTTTTTATCGGCGCATTGCCCTCCACCTCTCTCGCCGACGAACTCGAATTTGACTGGGGGGGCCGCATTCAGCACGATTTGCGCTTTCGCCTCAATACCGTGGGCGTTGGCGAATTCTACGGCCGCTATGAATTCCCCGCCGGCATCGAACGCAGCCAAAGCATCGCGGGCCTAAAATTCGGCGCCTCCTACGGCTCGCTCTCGGGCCAGGCCGCGGCCGATTTCGTGCTCTACGGCGTCTCACCCGATGCCAAAAGCGTCGGCGACTTATTCCGCATTGAAAAGACCGATCCCTATCGCATTGAATTCCCGGCCCTCTTCGTGGATGTCAAGGATTTAATATTGAAAGGATTGGATTTGCGCGTTGGCCAGCAAACCGTGCTTTGGGGCGAAGCCGACCAATTCAATCCAACCAACAATCTCAATCCCGACGATCTGCGCGACCCTTTGTTATTTGGCCGCCAAGCCGGCAATTTCATGCTCAAACTCGATTATTGGGTCAACGAATCCCTTTCGATGTCGGGCGTGCTCGTGCCCATTTTCCGGCCCGCCCTCATTCCCGAAACAGGGCTTTTAAGCCTTGCCGCCGTCGATCGCATTCCGGTGCTCGACGACGGCCTCCGCCGCCGCCTGATTGCCGATTTAAATTCCACGGCCGGCGCAACGCTTGGACATCCGACCGTCGTATCGAACACAATTTTGCAATTGCCCGATCGAAGCGCCAAAAACATGCAATTCGCCTACCGGCTCGCGGGCACCTTCGCCGAACAGGATATCGCCCTCAGCTATTACAATGGTTTCAGCGATTTTCCCCAGCCCATTCACAACCACACCCGCCACAAACCCGGCGTTCAATGCAATCCCAGCGACTCAAAAGACTGCATTAAAGGATTGCTAGAGACCGACGTCACGCTGACCTATCCGCGCATGCATGTATACGGCTTAAATGCCGCGGGCGAAATTCCTCTGGATTGGATTAGCGACGAAATTCAAGGAATTGGATACCGATTTGAAGGAGCGCTCATTGTGCCATCGCGCACCAAGATTGAAATTTCCAATGATGATTTGGCGCTTGAATTCCCTCAAAAAGCAGGTGAATACGATTACGACGGCGATGGCGTTCCCGGAGGCCGCAGGCCCAACGTAATCGATTCGACACCATTTTTAAAATGGACGATCGGATTGGATTATACATTTCCAGGCGGGATTTATGTCAACGCGCAATGGGTGCACGGCCTCATGGACGAATTCGGGGCCGGCGATTTTATTCATCCCGGCGTAACGGTCCGCAAGAGCAGCGTCACCACGCGGGACGTTCAAACCATTAACCGCTGCGCTCTTCCAAAAGACGGAACCAAATGCGCCCAGGAAATCACCAAAAACAGGCTCGGCGATTATATCGTATTGGGCATTGATTATAAATTCCTCAATGACGCCGCGATGATTCGGCTCTTTACCATTTTAGATCTCACCGGTTACAGCGAAGAGCACTGGGATGCGGATCAGGAAAAGCGAGTCCGCACCGAGTACTCGCCATTTTCGGAGGAAGGATTTTCGGCCGTTATTTACCCTGAATTCAATTATAATTTTGGGAACGGCTTGGATTTGGGATTGGGCTTATTGTTTCAATTGGGGGAGGATTATACGAAGTTCGGCGACCCCGCGGCGGGAGGTTCGTTGGTTTGGTCGCGGGGCCGTTTCAGCTTTTGAATTAGGCGGCGCGCTTCCTGCGCAATGCCGCAGCGGCCATTAAGCCCAACAATACAATCAATCCCTTCGAATTGACAGGCTCTTCGGCGCCGGGCACCCGGCATCCGCAGCCTCCCTCGTCTTCGGGATCATTGCCGCCCGAGCTCGACGACATGCTTCCGCCCGCGCCGCCTGCGCCTCCAGCACCGCCTGCGCCTCCAGCACCGCCCGCGCCGCCCATACCGCCCGCGCCGCCCGCGCCGCCTTCGCCCAAGGTGCAATCAGGCTCGCAGCCATCGCCCGCCACACCATTGCCATCGTCGCATTCCTCGACGCCCACATGAACGAACGTATCGCCGCAGCTCGCGAGATTGCAGGTGTTTAAGCATTCGTCCGTATTGCTTAAATTGCCGTCGTCGCAAGGCTCGTTCGCTTCTTTCACTCCATTGCCGCACTTCGAGAATAAACAACTGTTGGGACACGCATCATTATCGATATTGTTCCCATCGTCGCATCCCTCGACGCCCGCCTGCACATAGCCGTCGCCGCAGAATGCGGTTTTACAGCCCACAACGCAATCATCGCTATTGTTGCTATTCGCGTCGTCGCATTCTTCGGCTCCATCCTGCACAAAACCATCGCCGCAATCGGCATTTACGCAGGTATCCAAACAAGCGTCCGTATTATCGGCATTGCCATCGTCGCATTCTTCAACGCCCGTTTGCATAAAGCCGTCGCCGCAAGACGCATTCAAACACGTATTTAGACATCCATCCGTATTGCTCAGGTTTCCGTCGTCGCACTCTTCCATGCCCGAAACAATACCGTCGCCGCAGCCAGGCAATTTACAATCGTTTTTACAAGCATCTGTATCGATTGTATTGCCATCGTCGCAGGCTTCGACGCCCGTGTGCACATACCCATCGCCACAGGCCGCATTTGCACAGCCCATCACGCAGGCATCGGTATTGTCCATATTGCCGTCATCGCAGGCTTCAACGCCGGTTTGGGTCACGCCGTCGCCGCACACCGCAACCTTGCAGGTGTTCAAGCAATTATCGCCGTTCACCATATTCGCGTCATCGCATTCCTCAATACCCGCCTGCACATAGCCATCGCCGCAGCTCGCCACGGTGCAATTGTTGAGGCACGAATCCGTATTGCTTAAATTGCCATCGTCGCAGGGTTCGACACCCATTTGCACTTGGCCATCGCCGCACTTGGCAATCACGCAATTGACGAGACATGCATCTGTATTGCTCATATTTCCGTCATCGCATTGCTCGACGCCGGTTTGCGTAAAGCCATCACCGCAGGCCGCCATTACACACGTATTGAGGCAAGCGTCGCTATTGCTCATATTGCCGTCGTCGCACATCTCGACGCCCGCGCGCACAAAGCCATCGCCGCACGTCGCGGGCAAACAGCTATTAAGACAAGCATCGGTATTGTTCATATTGCCGTCGTCGCAGGTCTCGACGCCCATTTGAACAAAACCATCGCCGCAGCCCGCCGGCACGCATGTATTGAGGCAGCCGTCGGTATTGCTCATATTGCCGTCGTCGCATTGCTCG
>CAZICM010000033.1:779-105858 GCA_964537685.1 uncultured Polyangiaceae bacterium | reverse complement strand
GAAAAAAAAATCGTGGGCGGGGGGCAGGTCTTGGCGGTCGAAGAAAAAAAAGTAGCCGGCGATAAAAAAAAGCTCGTGAGCGATGAATAAAAAGAGGTGAGCGACCAGTAGCTCCTCGTGAGCGATGAAAAAAAGGTCGTGGGCGATGAAAAAAAGGTCGTGAGCGATGAATAAAAAGACGTGAGCGACCAGTAGATGCTCGTGAACGATGAAAAAAAGCTCGTGAGCCAAGTCAATCGGGTTGGCTTACAAGGTGGGACGACAGGTGCCCAAACCTGATGACATTCTGCTCGGGACAGATTCCGTCATCGCAAGATGGCCCTTTCGCTTGCTGGCTTAACTTGTAAGTAAGACTTACAAGTTGCGTCGGCGGGCCACCTGCTCGCAAAGGACACTGGCAGAGGTGTTGGCTGCGCCAATGAAACGGCGCCGTATTGCTTCTGGCATGGCCGGAGAACAGGCTGCGAGGAAGGGCTATCCAACCGCAGACGCCACCCTCGGCATGATCGAATACAGGACACCAAAAACCATTGCAGGCCGCTCGCCCGGATGCCTATGATGCGCCGCCTCATGAGCACCAAACCATTCGCCGCCCTCACCCCAGGCGCCGTCATTGAAGGTCCTCTCCTTCCCGAACCCGTCGAAATTGTGGTCGCCGAACGCTTGGACTCCTCAATTAAGATTATTGGAAGGGGATTGCGTTCCAATCAACTGTTTATGCCTATCTTTGATGCATCCCAAATCGATACGCTCATCATTACGCCCAAAGATCCACCCTTCAATGGTAGCCCCCTTCACTTCAAGCTTCATGTCGAAGCTGCACGCTTGGGCTTCGCCTACGAATATGATCCCTATTTCGCCCTCTCCATTGCCCGTATCGATCCCCTCCCTCATCAGCTCGAAGCCGTCTACGAGTACTTTCTCAAACTGCCCCGTATCCGCTTCCTCCTCGCCGATGATCCAGGCGCCGGCAAAACCGTCATGGCCGGCCTCCTCCTCAAAGAACTCAAGATCCGGGGCCTCGTCCATCGAACCCTTATCGTCACGCCTGCCAACTTGACCACCCAGTGGCAGCGCGAAATGAAGGATAAATTCCGAGAGAACTTCGATGTTATGAAAGGTGATGTGCTCCGCAGCCAGTACGGCCAAAACCCTTGGCAAGAACGAAATCAAGTGGTCACATCTGTCTCCTGGATTTCGCGGATCGACGATGCCAAGGAAAGTCTGCTCCGCTCTTCATGGGATCTGGTTATCGTCGATGAGGCCCACAAAATGAGTGCCTACAGCCCCGATAAAACCACTCTCGCCTTCGATTTAGGCAAAGCCCTCTCGGAACGGGCCGATCACTTCTTGCTGATGACTGCCACGCCCCATAAGGGCGATCCTGAAAACTTCCGCCTCTTTCTGAGCTTGCTCGACCGCGATGTGTACGGCGATGTGAAGAGCTTGGAAGAAGCGATGCGCCAAAGGTCCGCGCCCTTTTATTTGCGCCGTATCAAAGAAGCTCTTGTGACCTTTCCCGATCCGGACACGGGTAACGTCAAAAAGCTTTTCACCAAACGTGATGTGCGGACCACTAAGTTTGAGCTCGACGGCGATGAATTCGATTTCTACACCGCGCTTACTCATTACGTAGAAGATCAATCCATCAAAGCGGCCGCTGACAGCAATCCTCAAGCCAGCGTTCTCGCCTTCCAAATGGCTATGCTTCAGCGCCGCTTCGCTTCCAGTGTTTATGCCGTGCGCCGAAGCCTTGAACGTATGCGCGATCGAAGGAAACTCATCCTCAAAGATCCCGAGCGCTATCGTAAAGAACAGCTCGAAAAACGCCTTCCCGATGATTTCGATGAGCTTCCCGAAGATGAGCGCCTGAAGATTATCGCCAACGCCGAAGCTTATGTGCTCGCCATCGATCCCGCCGCGTTGCGGGAGGATATTCAAACCCTTGAACAGCTTATCCAAAAAGCCCGCGAGCTGGAAACCCGCGAGGTCTCTTCCAAGCAAAATAAACTTCGAAAACTGCTCAACGAACAGCATATCTTCGGCGATCCTTCGATGAAGCTGTTGATCTTCACCGAGCACAAAGACACGCTGGATTATTTGGCCGGCGATGGCCGCGAAGGGCGCCCGCTGGGCAAGCTAAAAGAATGGGGTTTAAGCGTCACCCAAATTCATGGAGGGATGCCCATCGGCGATCGCGATACCCCAGGCACCCGTATCTATGCCGAGCGCGAGTTTAAGGAAAAATGCCAGGTACTCGTTGCCACCGAGGCCGCCGGCGAGGGGATTAACCTTCAATTTTGCTGGCTGATGATTAACTATGATATCCCGTGGAATCCTGTGCGCCTTGAACAGCGTATGGGCCGTATTCACCGCTACGGTCAAGAAAAAGACTGCCTGATTTTTAACTTCGTTGCCGAAAATACCCGTGAAGGCCGTGTGCTCGAAAAACTCTTGCTCCGGCTCGATGAAATTAAAAAAGAGCTCAATGAAGATAAAGTTTTCGATGTGGTCGGCGAAATCCTTCCCTCCAATCTGCTCGAAAAACTCTTCCGAGATATGTATGCGAGGCGTATAAACAGTGCCAATATCGAAGATCGCATTGTCCGCGATGTGAATCTGGAGAGGTTTAAGCAAATTACCGGCTCTACGCTGGAAGGGCTTGCCAAAAAAGAGCTGAATCTTTCGGCTCTTCTCGGCAAGACCGCCGAGGCCAAGGAAAGGCGGCTGGTGCCCGAAGTTGTAGAGGATTTTTTTATCGCCGCCGCCGATATCTCGGGTGTCCGGCCCACGCCCGTCCGGGCCAGGGAACATATTTATCGCCTCGGAAAAGTCCCTAAAACACTTGCCCCGCTCGGGGAGCGTCTCGAGGGTCGCTTCGGTGCCCTGGGCCGCGAATATCCCCGCATTGCCTTTCAAAAACAATTGCTGAAAGACGATCCCACCCTGGAATGGGTGACGCCCGGCCATCCCCTGTTTGAGGCCGTGCGCCTAGATGTTGCCGAACGCACGGCGGGTGAACTTCGCAAGGGCGCCGTCTTTTGGGATTTGCATGCTAAAACGCCTTATCGTCTCGATGTATTTGAAGCGGGGGTCAATGATGGACGGGGCCGCACGCTTCATAAAAAACTCTTTGTGGTCCGGGCCGAAATGACCCAAAGGGCGCATGATCTCTATCCCCAGCGCAGTCTCGCGGGTATGGGGCCTGTTCAGGCAGGGCTTCTGCTTCAGCACGATCCGGTGCCTCTGCTCACGCTCCGCGAGCCTACGATTTTCTTGGATATTATGCCCGCCGCTCCGGGCGCGCTCATCCCCGACATGCCCAGGCTGCCCGAGTTAAAAGGGGTGGAAGTGTATTTGTATGGGGAAGCCCTCAAGCCCTTTTTGGTCGAGGTCTCTGCGCAGCGCTCCAAGGAGAGTGAGATTGTTCGCAAACATGTGGATATTTCGCTCAAAGAGCTGATTCACCGGCGCAGTCTTAGCCTGGCCGAGCTGCTGAACCGGCGCGCCTTGGGAGGTGCGGCGCCCGGGTTGGAGGGGAATATTGCCCAAGCCGAAGCACAGATTGACGAACTCAACAAAAGGCTTTCGCGTCGGCTGAAAGAGTTGGAGATGGAGCGCTGCTGTGCCATCTCGGACGTTCGGCATCTGGGGCGCGCGTGGGTATTGCCCCATCCTGAACAGCGTACACCTGGAATCGCGGCAATGGTTCGGGATGAGGATATTGAGAAGATCGCGGTTCGTACGGCGATAGACTATGAAAAAGCCCAAGGCTGGACCGTAAGCAGCGTGGAACTGGAAAACCGGGGTTATGATTTGCTCTCCAAGAAAGCGCACGCGTCGGAACCTGGGGTATATGTGGCCGCGCGTTTTATTGAAGTGAAGGGTCGGGCGGGCATGGGAGAAGTCGCGCTGACGGAGAATGAATACCGGACGGCGCAGCGCTTGGGCGAGGACTATTGGCTGTATGTGGTCTTTAACTGTGCGGGCACCCCCAAGCTGTGGGCGATTCAAAACCCGGCGAAGTTGTCCTGGGAGCGGGTGGTGAAGGTGGAGCATTTTTGCGTGGGGGCTCAAGCGATTTTGGAGGCATGCGGTGGTGGGTAAATCCATGGTTCAAACACCTGGCGCTTCGGGTAAGCTTGGAATCAAGGCTCAAGGCCAAAAGCGCCTGAGCGCATCGTCAAAAACCCTGCTTTTTGACTTGCGAACACTAATTGAGGGAACGCGCGACCGGGTTTCTCGGCAGGTCAACGAAGAGCTGGTATTGCTCTACTGGACCATTGGCAAAAAGATTCGTGAAAACGTGCTGAAAACCAAGCGGGCCACGTATGGCGAGCGCATCGTTGCCCTGTTGGGAAAACACCTGGGCGCCGAGTATGGCCGAGGCTTTTCGGCCAGGAATTTGGCCTCCATGATACGTTTTGCCGAGGTGTATCCCGACCCAGAGATTTTGCACGCACTGAGTGCAAAATTAAGCTGGACACATTTGCGCCAAATCATCTACATCGAAGACAGCCTAAAGCGCGATTTTTATGCGGAAATGTGCCGCCTTGAAGGATGGAGCACCCGGGTCTTGCAAGAGAAGATTCAGGGGATGCTCTTTGAGCGGACAGCCATTTCCAAGAAACCCGAGGAAACGATTCGGCATGCCATTTCAACGCTGAGAACGGAGAATAAGCTGTCGCCGGATCTTGTATTTCGAGATCCATACCTCTTGGATTTTCTGGGGTTGAATGATCGTTACATTGAGAAGGACCTTGAAGACGCGATTGTACGAGAGATTGAGCAATTTATTTTGGAGCTTGGGGTTGGATTTACCTTTGTGGCGCGGCAGAAGCGCATCACCATTGACAACGACGATCATTATTTGGATCTATTGTTTTTTCACCGGGGGATGAGGCGATTGGTGGCGGTGGAGCTAAAGCTGGGGGATTTTCAAGCTTCGGATAAGGGGCAGATGGAGTTGTATTTGCGGTGGCTGGGAAAGCATGATGTACACTCTGGGGAGGAGCCGCCGATTGGATTGATTTTGTGTGCGGGTGCGAAGCGGGAGACGATAGAGCTGATGGAGCTGGAGAAGAGTGGCATCAGGGTGGCATCGTATTGGCTAAAGATATTGCCGAAGGAGCTTTTGGAGAAGAAGCTGCACGAGGCGATAAAAGCAGCGAGACAGCGGGGTCCAGAAGGGTTAGAAGGGCCGGAAGGCTAGGGGAAGATTTTGCACGCAGTGCGTGCAAAATGCTTAACGGGGAAGCCGTGAGAATCCGCAAGGAAAACGCGGTGTTGAGCGAGAATATCGGGGAATTGGATTTTGCACGCAGCGCACATAAGCGATGGAGATGAAAGGCGGCCGGTGTTGGATTCTTCAAGGAACACATATCCCAAGCGATTGATAGAAGTGGATTTACCGATTCGGCGGATTTCGGATCATGCGAGGCGAGAGAAGTCGATACGGCATGGGCATATATCGACCTTGCATATATGGTGGGCGCGGCGTCCGCTGGCAGCGTGCCGGGCGGTATTGTGTGCGGCTTTATGGCCTGATCCAGGGGATATTGGATGTCCGCGGGCTTTTGTGGAGGCGGCGCGGGGGTTGATGTTGGCGTGGGCAAAGGAGAATGCGGGGAAGGGGAGCGCGGAGAGCGGGAAGCGATGGATTCAGTTACAGAAAGAGCCTGAGAGGCTTGAGGATGGGGTAGAGCTGAGAAAGGCGATGTTTGATTTTATCGCAGATTTTTCGAATTGGGACAATGCGACGGATGCGGCGTATTTAAAGACGGCGCGGGAGCTGACGCAGGCGGCGCATGAGGCGCTGGGCGGGGAGAAGAACACAAAACCACTGGTGGTGGATCCCTTTGCGGGTGGGGGCTCGATTCCGCTGGAGGCGTTGCGGGTGGGGGCGGATGCGTTTGCGAGTGATTTAAATCCGGTGGCTGTATTGTTGAACAAGGTAGTGTTGGAGTACATACCTCGGTATGGGAAGCGGCTTTCGGAAGAGGTAAGGAAGTGGGGGGCGTGGGTAAAGGCGGAGGCGGAGAAGGAATTGGGGGAGTATTATCCCAAGGATGCGGATGGGAGCACGCCGATAGCGTATTTATGGGCGAGGACGATACGGTGTGAGGGGCCTGGGTGTGGGGCGGAGGTGCCGCTGATTCGATCGCTGTGGTTGGCGAAGAAGGACAAGAAGTCGGTTGCGCTGCAAATGGTACCGAATCCTGGGGCGAAGCGGGTAGAGTTTAGGATTTTGGTGAAGCAGGCGGGAGGGAAGTGGGTGGATCAGGAGGATGATGCGCGGGTGGTGGATGCGCCGAGTTTTGATGGGACGGTGAAGCGGGGGTCGGGGACATGTCCATGTTGTGGGTATACGACACCGGTGGCGCGCATCGCTGAACAGTTGAAGGTCAGAAAGGGAGGAGCGGATGATGCGAGGTTGATGTGTGTGGTGACGAGCCGGGCAGGTGAGCAGGGGCGGGCGTACCGGCTTTCGGTGGAATCGGATTTAGACGCGGTGAAAGCAGCGGCGGCGGAGCTTTCGAGGCGTGTGTCGATACATACAGGTGCGTTGCCGCTGATTCCGAACGAGCCACTTCCACCCCAAGGAGCGCTTGGTTTTCGCGTGCAGCGTTACGGGATGAAAGAATTTGGGGATCTGTTTACAAGGCGGCAGTTGCTTGCGCTGACGACGTTGGCTGAACAGTGCAGCCAAGCGCGTGATGCATTCGCAAAAGAAGCTGAAAGTCAATTGTTCTTGGATACAGTTCGCAATAGCATGGCGCTGGTTGTTGATCGACAGGTCGATTACAATTCAAGCTTGTGTCGCTGGGTTTCGGCCGGCGAGTTCCTCGCTAATACGTTTGGCCGCCAAGCGCTATCAATGATTTGGGATTTTGCCGAGGTATTTCCCTTTTCAGGTGCAACCGGCGACTATAAGGGCGCTCTCGAATGGCTCATTCAAGTCTATGAACGGAACGTTTGTGTCGATACCATTGGCAATGCTCAGCAAGCATCTGCGTCGAATCACCCGTTGCCAAGCGATATGGCGCAGGGGCTTTTCAGCGATCCACCCTACTATGACGCAGTTCCATACTCAGATCTCTCAGATTTCTTCCACGTATGGCTTAAGCGTTCCGGAGCCGCACACACGAAGTTTCCTACAGTGCTGACTCCCAAAGACGATGAATGCATCGTTGACGAAGTGAAGGGCAAAGATCGCACCTACTTTGAAACGACCATCAAAAAGGCTTTGGCCGAGGGGCGTCGTGTTCTTGCCCCGAACGGTATCGGCGTCATTGTATTCGCCCATAAATCCACTGCCGGATGGGAAGCCCTTCTTCAGGCTATGATCGACGCAGGCTGGATTATCACAGGGTCCTGGCCGATTGATACCGAGCGCCCCGGCCGCCTACGCTCCCAAGATTCTGCCGCCCTCGCCTCCTCCATCCACCTCGTCTGCCGCCCCCGCGAAAACCCAGACGGCTCCCTCCGCAACGACAATGTCGGCGATTTTAGAACTGTCCTCGCCGAACTCCCCAAACGAATCCATGCCTGGATGCCCAGACTCGCCCATGAAGGCGTCGTCGGCGCTGATGCCATCTTCGCCTGCCTCGGCCCGGCCCTCGAAATCTTCTCCCAATATGCCCGCGTCGAAAAAGCCGACGGCTCCTCCGTCGAACTCAAAGAATACCTCGAACATGTCTGGGCCGCCGTCTCCCGTGAAGCCCTCCGTACCGTCCTCCATGACGGCGATTCCGGTGCCTTCGAAGCCGATGCCCGCCTCACCGTCATGTGGCTCTGGACCTTGAGCGGCGGCGCCTCCGATACATCCGATGCCGACGATTCCGACGATGCCGAGGATGAGGATTCCACCAAACCCGCCAAAATCACAGGCTTTGTGCTGGAGTTCGATGCCGCCCGCAAAATTGCCCAAGGCTTGGGCGCAAAACTCGAAGAACTTCAGCATATTGTGCATGTTAAGGGCGATAAAGCCCGCCTTCTCCCTGTCTCGGAGCGCTCGCCTTTCCTCTTTGGCCGGAGCTCCGAACCTTCTTCTTCCTCCTCCCGCGGCGCCAACAAAAAACAAGCCAAAAAACAACCCCAACAGCAAAATCTCTTTGCTTCCACTCCCGAACCCCCGATCCAATCCCAGTCTCAAGACGATATCGGCTCGTCCACCCTCGTTGCCTCCACCAGCCTCGACCGCGTTCACCAGGCCATGCTCCTCTTTGCCTCCGGGCGCAGCGAGGCCCTCAAGCGCTTCCTCGTCGAGGATGGTATCGGCGCACTCCCCGCCTTCTGGAAACTCGCCCAGGCCCTTTCCGCCCTCTATCCCACCGGGTCCGATGAAAAACGCTGGGTCGATGGCGTGCTCGCCCGTAAAAAAGGCTTGGGCTTTGGATAGAAGTTCGTTAGATAAGCTCTGGATATTGAACAAGGAGACCTCGAATGCGCCCCAATTGGCAAGAGCGGATTAGTGCCGATCCACAGATCGCCCATGGAAAACCCTGTATCCGGGGCACTCGTATTTTGGTGTCGGTTGTTCTTGACAACCTGGCTGCGGGTCTCAGCCCGGATGAAATTCTCGCTTCGTACCCTCCGCTCACCCGTGAAGATATTATGGCGGTCCTTGCCTATGCGGCCGACCTTGCCCATGAGCGAACGGTCTTTGTGCGAAAGACGGCTTGAGCATGACCGCCTTTAAAGTGGATGAAAATCTACCCATCGATGTCGCTGAGCTTCTTAGGCAGCATGGTCATGATGCCATGACCGTTTATGAACAACACTTGGGTGGCCATCCTGATAATGATATTGCGAGCGTGTGTAGGGCCGAGAACAGGGCCTTGATTACGCTCGATCTGGACTTCTCAAATATACGTGTCTATCCCCCTCATAAACACCCTGGCATCATCGTCCTGAGATTGGATCGTCAAGATAAACCTGGTGTGCTCGCCGCAATAGAACAGGTGCTGTTGCTGTTGCCCTGTGAGCCGCTTGTTCAACGTCTTTGGATCGTTGAGTCTGATCGTGTACGCATTTGGAGTCCCCGATGAAACCTTGGTACAAAATCATTGCCCCACGCGAAGATATCCGCCAGAATAAAGCCTTTGATGCTTCTGAATTTGCCGTCCATCTCGACCATATCCGGGATGGCCGCGCCCCGTCGGTCTACCAAGAGCCCAAAGAGTTCTTCCGCCGCACATTTTTAACCAAAAACCTGGCCGAGCTCGCCCGCCAAGTGCTCCGCAGGCTTTCGGGCATTCGACTCGAAACATCCGCCGTCTTTAATCTCTCCACTCAGTTCGGCGGCGGCAAAACCCATGCCCTCACCTTTCTCTATCATCTGGCTAAACATGGCCCCGCCGCGACTTCCTGGGCGGGTATTTATCCCCTGCTCCAATCCGTGGGCCTCACCAACGCTCCCGCCGCAGCCGTCGCCGTATTTGTAGGAACGGAGTTCGATTCCGTGGCTGGGCGCGGCGCCCAGGATGGCACGCCTCAGCGCAAGACGCCTTGGGGAGAAATTGCCTTTCAATTGGGTGGAGCCGAAGCCTTTCGGCTGGTTCAAGAGCATGATTACCAGAAAATTGCTCCAGGCGGCGATGTGATCCACAGGTTTCTCCCCACCCATAAACCCGTGCTGATTCTGATGGATGAGCTGATGAATTATGCCAGCCGCCACCGCAAAGAAGGTCTAAATGCTCAGCTCTACAACTTCCTCCAAAACCTGTCCGAAGCCTCCCGCGCCCGCGATAATGTTGTATTGGCCGTCTCTATCCCCGCTTCGGAATTGGAGATGAATGCCGAGGACCAATCCGACTTTGAGCGTTACAAAAAACTACTCGATCGCTTGGGCAAACCCTTGGTTATGTCGGCTGAAACCGAGTCATCCGAAATCATCCGCCGCCGCCTCTTTGAGTGGGAAGGGTTACCCGATGAGGCGATGAATACGGCTTCCGAGTATGCCTATTGGCTCCGGCAAAACAAAACGCAAGTCCCCACTTGGTTTCCTATTGAGAGTGCCAAGGAGGCCATCCAGGCTTCGTATCCCTTTCATCCCTCGCTCCTTTCGGTTTTTGAGCGTAAATGGCAAGGTCTGCCGCGTTTTCAACAAACCCGCGGTATTCTGCGGCTGCTGGCCCTTTGGGTGGCCAGCGCCTACCGGGAGGGGTATCAAGATACCCATAAAGATCCGCTGATTACCTTGGGTACGGCGCCCATGGAGGATTCACTGTTTCGCTCGGTTCTGTTTGAGCAACTGGGGGAACAACGCCTAGAGCCTGCCGTGACCACGGATATTGCCGGGCGCGATCATGCCCATGCCCTTCGGTTGGATAGAGAAGCGGCGCCCGAGATCCGAAAAGCTCGGCTTCACCGGAAGGTGGCGACGGCCATTTTCTTTGAAAGCAATGGAGGGCAGCAGCGAGCGGAAGCGAGCGTTCCTGAAATTCGTTTGGCTGTGGGCGAACCCGGTTTGGATATCGGCAATGTGGAGACTTGTTTGGATGCTTTGAGCGATGCCTGCTATTTCTTAAATGCCGATCGCAATCGCTATCGCTTTAGTTTTCAGGCGAATCTCAATAAACTCTTGGCCGATCGCCGGGCCTCTGTTCCATCGGCTTTTGTGGATGACAGGGTTCTCGAACAGGTCCGCAAGATCTTTGCATCGGGAGGAGGGTTGGAGCGTGTTTATTTCCCGCGCAAGAGCAACGATATTCCTGATCGGCCCGCATTGACTTTGGTGATTCTATCCCCCGAGCATGCCTATCCAGATGCCGAGACCCAGGCGATGATTTTATCCATGACGAAAGAGAACGGAACATCCTCGCGGACATGTAAGAGCGCACTGATATGGGTTTCGCTGGACGATCCTGGGCTATTGCGGGACGAAGCCCGAAAGCTATTGGCCTGGAAGGATATCGAAGAGAGCGCAAACGATTTGAAGCTGGATGAAGATCAGCGGAAAAAGCTGCGGGGTCATATCGAACGGAGCGAGCGCGATTTGGGGGAGGCCGTGTGGAGGTCATATAAAAACGTAGCTTTGTTGGCGCCCGACAACAGTTTTCAGCATATTGATTTAGGTTTGGTGCATTCCAGTTCAGCGGGTTCGCCGGCGGAGCTCATTGTATCCCGGCTTCGGGATCAACAAGTGGTGGCGAATGAAGTCAGTCCTCAATTTTTGGTGAGGAACTGGCCACCTGCGCGGCCTGAATGGAGCACAAAGGCTGTGCGAGATGTTTTTTATGCGTCGCCGCAGTTTCCGAGGCTTCTCAAGCCGGATGCGGTAAGGGAAACCATTATGCGCGGGGTAGAAGGGGGATTCTTGGCTTACGTGGGCAAGGGGGCGGATGGGAAATACGAGCCGTTTGTCTACAAGCGTCCCGTAATGTTGGAGCAGATTGAGCTGTCCGAGGACATGTATGTGATTCGAAGCGCGGATGCGGAGCAATACCTGATGACGCCTGCACCGCTGCCTGCTCCCTTGTCTGCGTCGCTCCCCATGCCGAAGGCGGTGCCTCCTATGGGGAATAATGAAGAGCAAAGCCAACCTGAAGCCGTTCAGGGAAACTTGAGTTTAGAGAGTGGGCCGGCGGGATTCTCGTGGGAAGGTGACATCACGCCACAGAAGTGGATGAATTTTTACATGAAGATTCTGGCGCCCTTTGTGACAGGGGGTGGAATCAAGCTAAAAGTGCATGTAGACGTGGCTCCTGCGGAGGGTATTTCGGAAGGGAAAATAGATGAAGTTCGGACGGCGCTTCGGGAGCTGGGCATGAGCGAGGAGATACGGCTTCATCGGAAGCCGGCATAGAGCTCTCGCTTACGTTGCCACAAGTTGTCACAAGTTCGCGCAGGGGGATTATTTGGGGAGAATCAGCGCATAGCTTCGGAGATTGGTTGCGCCTATTTGGGCGATTAAGCCTTTTTTCTCCAAGTCCGCGAGATCGCGCTGAAGGGTGCGGCGGCTTGTTCCAGGGCATTCCTGCGCATAGATTTGAATATCGATGCTGGATTCCCGTAGCAGATGGTCAAGGGCGATGACTTGGCGGGCATTGAGTTTGTGGGTTTGCACGAGAATATCCCGGCGTATGGCGGAGGCGCCCCGGTTTTTTATTTCGCTGAGTTGCGTGGCAAATCCATGCACAAAAAACTCGAGCCATGCGCTGAGATCCATGTTTTGGCGGCGCACGCTTTGAAGGGCTTGATAGAAAGCGGGGCGATCGCGGTCGTAGTATCCGCTGAGGGTGAAGAGGCGTTTGAAGTCGTAGCCCGCGCGATAGAGGCAGAGGGTGGAGAGGAGGCGCGAGCAGCGTCCATTTCCATCAACGAAGGGGTGGATGTGGACGAGTTGGAATTGGGCAATGCCGGCGATGAGGACGGGATGGATGGGGGATTCTTCTCGAAGCCAGGCGACGAGTTGGTGCATGAGGGTTGGGACATCTTCGGGGGGTGGAGGAGTATATTTCTCTAGGATGTCAATCATTTTGCAGGGGCCGGATGCCGCGTTGCCTTTCGGGGCTTGGGGGATGCCTTTATGATGAAATTGGATATGAATTTGATTTAAATAGAAACAAATAGATTGGATGCGTGAAAAAAATCTTGCAAACACCTGGGCGCCGAGTATGGCCGAGGCTTTTCGGCCAGGAATTTGGCCTCCATGATACGTTTTGCCGAGGTGTATCCCGACCCAGAGATTTTGCACGCACTGAGTGCAAAATTAAGCTGGACACATTTGCGCCAAATCATCTACATCGAAGACAGCCTAAAGCGCGATTTTTATGCGGAAATGTGCCGCCTTGAAGGATGGAGCACCCGGGTCTTGCAAGAGAAGATTCAGGGGATGCTCTTTGAGCGGACAGCCATTTCCAAGAAACCCGAGGAAACGATTCGGCATGCCATTTCAACGCTGAGAACGGAGAATAAGCTGTCGCCGGATCTTGTATTTCGAGATCCATACCTCTTGGATTTTCTGGGGTTGAATGATCGTTACATTGAGAAGGACCTTGAAGACGCGATTGTACGAGAGATTGAGCAATTTATTTTGGAGCTTGGGGTTGGATTTACCTTTGTGGCGCGGCAGAAGCGCATCACCATTGACAACGACGATCATTATTTGGATCTATTGTTTTTTCACCGGGGGATGAGGCGATTGGTGGCGGTGGAGCTAAAGCTGGGGGATTTTCAAGCTTCGGATAAGGGGCAGATGGAGTTGTATTTGCGGTGGCTGGGAAAGCATGATGTACACTCTGGGGAGGAGCCGCCGATTGGATTGATTTTGTGTGCGGGTGCGAAGCGGGAGACGATAGAGCTGATGGAGCTGGAGAAGAGTGGCATCAGGGTGGCATCGTATTGGCTAAAGATATTGCCGAAGGAGCTTTTGGAGAAGAAGCTGCACGAGGCGATAAAAGCAGCGAGACAGCGGGGTCCAGAAGGGTTAGAAGGGCCGGAAGGCTACTTCCCCTCTCCCGCCAAAAAAGTCCGCCACAGCCCCTCATCCAGCGGCGGTATGCATGCCGGCTTCTCGCCCGCAGGCAAATCCTTCGCCAAATCCTCTAAATTTCGCTGAATGCCCCGTAGCGATACATCCATGTAGCGCGGGACATCCCCGTCAAAGCTTATCGCCGAAGCCTGGTGATGCGCATCCACGGCCTTGCATAGCCAGTCCTTTTCATGCAGCCGCTCTGCCAAACGCCGGTAGAGCCGCCCTAAGTGATTCTGCGTATGGGCCCAATCCAAGGGGACCCGCTCCCGGGTGCCTTCTTCTAAGGCCAATCGGTACAGCCCCTCCGCCTGCCGCAGTTTTCCGGTGTCTGGCTCTATCGCATCCATATCTATCAATACACTCCCCCGTGCCGCTTGTATCAAGGACCACGCTACCGGGTGCTCCGCGCGCTGTTCCCTCGCTCCTGCCGTCATCCATTTCTGTTCGGCCCGCTGGAGAAACGAAAGACCTCCAGAGCCTGCTCCATGCGCGTGCATCGCATATCCCAGGAGCGAAGACATCGGCGGCCCCGAAGCGCCCGATAACGCCTCCACCCGCTCAATCAGCGAACCCAGTTGAGCCCGCACATCCCGGCCTTCCAGTTCCTCGTGGCCGCCCGCCTCCGCCGCAATGGTCATCTGTACGGCGGGCAAGAGCAGGGCCGCCGAGGCGGCGGGAATATGTAGATCCTGGGCTAAAGGATATGCGCTTCCTCCATCGGCATCCCGTGTGCCCGTGAGATGCAAATGCAAGACTTGGCCAGTTGCCTCGGGCGCGACTTGTCCCCAGATCAGCACATGAGCGTCCATCCGCTCAAGCCATGCCCGCGCTTGCTCGTGGGCCGCATAGGCGGGATCGGTGCCTTGGTTCGGCGGCGCTTGGGGAAGGGGCTGGTGGATCTGAAGGATTTCTGGACCCAAGGCGCGGAGAGATTGTAGATAAGCGGCGCCAATATCGCCGATGCCGTCGTGGTTTTCATCGGGATCATGTTCAAATCCGGCGATGGCCACGGCGAAATGGTCCTCCGAGGCATGGGGCAAGGGGGCCGGCGCAGGCGGGTGCACGGGGGCGGGAGGATGTCCACAAGCGATGGGAGCAACAAGAAGTGCAAGGAGCAATGCCGCCCGCGGGGTGAGTGTACCCCCATCGAAAACAGGCTTGATGCGTTGGGTTTTAGTAATCGTAGCGCGCATTGATCCCAGGTGCGAACATCAGCACATTATCCCCCAAGAGCGCATCATTGGGATAGGTCCCGATGCCATCCCGCCCGGCTTTTAGCTCAATGGTCCGGTTCCACCGGGGCTGCCCCGTTACGATTAAGAGCATGCCCGAAACCCCAAGCGATACTTCCCAATGAGCCGTCACTTTATAGCCAATTCTCGCTTCGGGCGTTACAAATACCGCCGTCACCGATGGGCTGTCCTCGGCCCGATCCGCTTCAAATAAGGCCCCTCCGCTGTCCCGGAACGAGCCCTGCCGAACGCTTTGCACTTGTCCAAACATCGCTCCCACGCCCGTTCGAAAGGTGAGCGGAAAGCGCTCTCCAAAATGATAGGCAATGAGTCCGCCCGCCATAAATCCCGATAAAAAGAGCGAGTCGTCCGCTGTTCCCACCAGGGGCGAGGGATATCCCACCGGTGTGAAGGCCGTCGTCCGGTTTCGGATGTCTTGGGATAAGACCATGCCTCCAAGCTGTATACCAAAACCCAGCCCAGAACCCAGCTCGTATCCGCCTTGCGCCGTTAACAGTCCTCCACTCCCTAAATCCCGCTCGCAGGCGTCCACGCAGCCCCCGGATACGTCTCCGCTTAAGCTAGGCGCCGCTAAAAATGAAATGCCCCCATCAAAAAATACCTTGGATGGCTTTCTCCATAAAGGCGCGTCTTCGTCCCGCTCTAGGCTGATGGTTACATTTTCCCTTTGCCCCTTGCCGAGCGTTACCGTCTTCGCCACAGGCAAAAAGCCTTCGGATTTTACTTCTACCCGGTGCCGCCCAGACTTTAATCGCCCCAGCCATACCCCATTGCCCACATTCACCGAATTAATCCAAACACTCGCCCCCGGAGGCGTCGGCTCCACCCGGAGCGAAGCATCCAAGTCTTCCGCCAGCAAGGTTAGCGCCGTCAGTTCCTGCCCTTTGATGAGCGCTAAACTAGGCTGTGTCCCGAGCTTGCCCTCGCCCCGCAGCACGACCGTATGGCTTCCTGTGGACAGGCGCCCTTCCCAAGGAGCCTTTCCCACCACCACGTTGTCCACCACCACGTCTACGCTCTGGCCCGTCCGCTCCGTTACCCGAAGCTTTCCCGACGAAGTGAGCGCTTGCATCTTCTTCAATGATAGCGCCGTCGTCTGGCCGCCCGCCACGTCGATGCGTGTCTCAAACGGTTCAAAACCCTCTTTAAAAATACGGACCACATGCGTGCCCGCCGCCACCCGTATCGGTTTCACCGGAGGATATTCACCGCGCCCCTCGCCGCCCACCACAATCGATGCGCCCGGCTCCGCCCCCGAAATATCGACAGTGCCCACAAGTCCGCGCAGCTCGGCAATATACCGCTGCGCCAAATCCCTATCGGCATCGGGCACTTTAAAATCGCGAAGCAGCGTCTCAAACATATCCAGCGCTTCATCATAGCGATTTAACTTGCGCAGCACGATCGCCGCGTTGTTGGTCGCCGAGCGTGTCGGATACAGCTTGCGGGATTCTAAAAATTCGGCCAGCGCCGGCGCATAAGCTTCCTGGCGCAAGAGCAAAACGCCCCGTTCAAAGCGCACGCGCGCCTGCTCGCGCTGTTCTTCCGTCGGCTCGTTGCTTTCGCCTTCGCCTTCCGTTTTGGATGGAGACGCCGGAGCGGGGGCGCTCGCTGCGGTGGGCGCCGGCTGGGGTGCGGCTGCCGGAGCCGGAGCGGGCGGCTCGGGCACAGGCAGCGCGGCTTTGTTTGGATTTTGCGCTACGGCAAAAGCCGCGTGCGCGATGAGCGCCAAACCCGCGGTGGCGCCCGTAAAAATCCGCATTCCGGCGAGTGTTTTCATCGAAACCATAATCCGCTCCGGACTCTAAAACATCCCCGCGCCGTTTTAAACTGTTTTGTAAAGCATTTTTATATGGGCTTAAAAGAGGCTGTATACGCCGCCCGGTAATGCGCCATAATCTCCACAAAGCGATCCAAAGGCAGCGCGGGCGCAAAGTTTCCCGCTTGACCCGTCATCGGTCCCGCCATGCACAGCGAATTCAATATCGCTTCCTCGGCCGCCTCAATCACGGCTTGATAGGCATCGTTTAGGCTTGGATCGAGCATAAGATTCAGCTTTGCCGTCATGCTTTCGCTCTCGCGCGGCACGGTATTGGCCGTCGAAAACGCAATCACAATTTCACCCGAGCCATGCGCCGCATAACTTCCCGTGCGCCCTATGCCCAGCGCCGCCCGTTTGGCAAGCCGATTGAGTTGATGCTGCAAGAGCGGTGCATCCGTGGCCACCACGCAAATAATCGAACCATAACTTTGAGTGCGCTTGGCCACATGCGTAAACTCAGGCTCTAAGATCTGTCCAATCGGTACTCCATCGGCTCTTAAATCGGGCAGGCGTCCAAAATTGGAAAGCACCAAGACCCCAATCGTATAATGAACTCCCCCATCGGCTACAATCTTCCGCGAGGCCGTTCCAATGCCTCCCTTTAAATCGCAGGTGACCATGCCCGTGCCCGCTCCCACCGAGCCTTCGGCCACGGGACCATGGCTGGCTTTCTCAATCGCCAAGTACACATGCTCTGAGCGAATATGCCTCCCCACCGCATCATTTAAGAACGAATCATCGCACTCTCCCACCACAGGGATGACCACATCCCAGGTCGTGCCGATCCCAGGGAAATGCCGGGTCATCCACTTGACGGTCGCATCGCTCACCTTTCCGACGGACATCGTATTGGTGAGCAGAATCGGCGTCTCCAATAGCCCCCACTCCTGCACCTGTGTGAGTCCCGACACCTCGCCCGCGCCATTCAACACAAAAGAGCCAGCGATCACCCGATCGTAAAACATACGCTGCGTAGGCAAAATCGCCGTCACGCCCGCCCGCACCGGACCTTTGCCTGGAATCAGCACTCCTTCGCCCTCGATAAGGGTCGTATGCCCCACCAAAACCCCGCTCACATCGGTAATCGCATTTAAAGGCCCCGTGGGAAAGCGCCCAATCGAAATTCCCAAGTCGCGAAGGCGTTTGCGCGAAGGCATGCCTGCATCGCCAAGCTTATCGCTTTTGCGCATATTCATGTAACACCTCTCGAAGAATAGCGGCGCCGCGCTGAAGCAACGACGGCCTCAATGGTTTGTGCATAGGACAGGCCAAGCGATTGGGAAGCCGCAAACAGCCCCGCACCCGGTTCCAGCGAAGGCAGCGCATTGATCTCCAGAAAAAACACGCGCCCCTCGCCATCCACTCTAAAATCGCAGCGGCTTAAGTCCCGGATTCCCAAGGCATGATTGACCTTGGCTGTATAGGTTTTGAGCAATGCCATTGTTTGCGGCGGAACATCGGCCGGGCATTTTAACCCGATATCATCGCTCAGTTCTGTATTTTTATGGGCATAGTCATAAATATTAAATTGCCCGGAAGCGCTTTCATCCCGCTTTTGCCTTGTATATTCGACGGGGCAGAGCACACCGCCCTCGCCCAGGCCATCGATAAATCCTACCGCAATATCCCGGCCCTGGATAAACTCTTCGACCAGAATCCCCTCGGGGAATTGCGCGAGCAGCCTGGATAGCGAGGTATCGAGCCCGTCCTTTGTAAAAATAACGCTCTTGCTATCGATTCCCTTTGAAGAACCTTCGAAATTCGGCTTGGCAAAGAGCGGAAAGGCAATCCCCACGCCCTCTTCCCGGATACGCGGCAAATCCCCGGCCCCAATCAGCTCGCCCCTGGGGCAGGGAATACCCCGCGAAGCCACGATTAACTTGGTCAGCCACTTATCCAGCGTAATCACCAGCGTATAGGCATCGCTCCCCGTAAAAGGCAGATTCATATCCTCAAAGAGCGCCGGCGCAAGCGCTTCCCTGGCCCTTCCCCTCTTGCCCTCGGCCGTATTAAAGACCAAATCCGGCTTCCCGCTATGTAAACGCTCGATCCATCCGGCGGGCGATTCGCTGATATCCATACGAATCACCTCATGGCCTCCCGCCTCAAGCGCCTTGGCGATAGCATCGACCGTTTCTGGATTATCGAATTCGGCCTCCTCGATAGAAGCGCTCTTTCGAAGGTTATGCGTGAAAGCAATCTTCATCCTATGCCTTCCACTTTCTTGACAACAACGGTCTTTCCATCAAAGGCCACAACCATGCGCACCACCGGTGCCGCGCCCGCCGCGTCGAGTTCGGTGCTATAGCTTTTCGCCCTCATCTGCGCCTCGCCTTCCACAAGCGCATCCTGCAGGCTCTGCCGGTTTGGATATACCACTTTTAATTCCAGCACGACGGCCGGCTTGCCTTTTTCAGTTGGCAAAATCAGCACATTGGGGCAGCCATATCCCGATTCCCTATTGCTCCGCACCCGGTAAGAAGGCTCGAGCGTTGTCAATAAACCGAGGATAAAACCATGATAAAACTTTTCTGGATTTGGCAACGCTGTATCGTGATAAGAAAAAGTGGCCAGCGCCAAACGCTGCAATTGCATTTCGACCAAAGCCGCATCGCCCATCAGCAGGCCGGAAAGCAGCGTATCCACCTGCCCGCCCTGCTTCATTAGCCCTCGCTTCAGCCATATCTGAAAGGTAGAGGCATACACATGCCGCACTTCCCGGTTGGGTATGCTGACCCGGAATCGGTTGTGTTCGAAGCCGGGCACCCGCTTTACCCTTAAATAACCGGCAAAGGCCAATAAACTAAAGAGCGCATCCTCATCAAACTCCAAATCCCCGAGCGCCGTATTCTCCTCCACAATGCGATCGACCTCTCCCCCGGATAAAAGCGTCATCAAATCCGGTCCCACACGGCCCGCGTGTCTCATCAAAGATTCTTTGATCAGCGAATTCGCGCTTGTATTCAACCAATAGGGTTCGGCAACACCCCCATTCGCCACAAAATTTAAAAGGCTCCAGGGATTGTACATCACCTGTCCCCCAAATTCATAGCCATTGTACCAATCGCGCACGGTATCGATGCGATCTGAAAGGCCGGCCTGGGAAAGCAGTTCCAGCGTTTCGCTTTCGGTAAAGCCAAAGGCCGCCGCGTGCTCCGGGTGGAGTATCGAATACACGCTGATATTATTGAGATCGCTAAAAATGCTTTCTTTAGAGATACGGAGAATACCCGTGAGCACAGCCTTGTATAAATAGGGATTGCCCTTTAGCGCACTGCCCAGAAAGCGCCTAAAAAAATTGAGCACCGGTTCCGCAAAGCCATTTAAATAGGCTTCATGAATAGGGGTGTCGTATTCGTCGATTAACAAAACCACATGCTTGCCGTATGCCCGGTGCAAATAACTACATAAATCGAACAGGGCATCCTCATAATGCCCCATTGTCGCACGCTCATGCAATACCGCATGAAAACGCTCCCGTTCTTCTGGGTTCAATACATCTCTATCGAGCAAGGCCCGGTGCCCGGCAAACAAATCAGACAGCCGCCTCTTCAGCGTTGCAAAAAATCCTTCGGCGCTTTGCTCCTTCACATCCTTCAGCGTCAAATAAATGACCGGATATTGCTGAAAATGCTTTCGGTATTCAGGCCCCGCCTCCCAAATCGATAGCCCCTCAAACCATGCGCTCCTAGGCTCGTCCGTCTTTTCAAAAAAAGACCGCAGCATCGTCATCGCCAGCGTCTTGCCAAAGCGCCTCGGCCTCGGAAATAAAAAGACATCGGCGCCAAGCTTGTCGATCAGCTTTTTTATCAGCCAGGTTTTGTCGATGTAGTAAAGCCCGCGCCTGCGCAGACGGCCAAAATCGTCGATGCCTATGGGGACGAGGTTCACATCCAGCATGATGCCCGCGCTCTAGTTCTTTTTTGCGCGGCCGTCAACCTAAAATATTTATTTTAATTCCGCGCACAGCCCCATCAGCGCCTTATCCGATACATGATCCATCACCACGACCTTCCACCATTCAGGCTTGCCTTCATGCGTATCCGGCACCAACAGCCACTTTTCCGCCGTCTTTGGGTCTACATGCTCCGCTCTTATCGCAACCACATTCATGTATGGATCTCTAAAATACCGGACGCCTTTCGCCCCAAGCGCTTTGCAAAAGATATCCGTGCGCTGAACCAAGTTCTTTACAAAGGCTTTGCCGCCCTCTGAACCATAAGCGACCAATATCATCCATACCGCAACCGCATTCGCTCCAGAACGGCTTCCGCATATCGTGTAGTCTTTCCCGTGAACATAGCGCGCCGCCTCCGTGCATACATGATCCATCAATCCCTTGCGCGCTAGGAATATCCCCGTCCCATAAGGCGCTTGAAGCATCTTGTGCCCGTCCAGCGTCGCCGATACAATCCACGCATCGTTAAACGATAAGGGGTTTTTGTCGTTGGAAAATGGATAAATAAATCCTCCAAACGCCGCATCAATATGTATGCGGTAATCGGCTTTTTGCTTTCCAAGCTCGTCATGAATCTGTTTGAGATCGTCCACCGATCCAAACATCGTCGTTCCCATATTGGCCACTACGACAAAGAATTTTGTGCCGTCCTCCATCGCCTTTTTTGCCGCGTCCGCATAGGCGCCGGGCACGACTTTGCGCGTATAGGTGTCCACCGGTAGCGCCAGCGCCGGAACTCCGAGCAAATCCGACGCTTTTTGAATTGAATAATGCGTGTCCGATGAATGCAAAATCAATATCTCATCCGGCTCGAGCCCAAGCACATCCCGCGCATAGTTCCGCTGTATCCATATCGCTTCGATATTGCATTCCGTTCCGCCGGGCGCCACATAGCCGTCATAGCCAGACCCAGGCGCTCCCAGGATTTCTTCCGCGCATAGCCTCAATAAGTCGCGCTCTATGTCCTGCGTCCCCGAAAACGCTATCTCCGCATGGGTTAGCGTATGGCACCCGATATGATTTGGATTCTCCCGCAGTACGGTGAGATAGGGCATTTCTTTTAAAAAAGGTGCCGCCGGAAAGACTTCCCGGTCTAAAAATGAACCAGGAAAGCCTAGGATATCCCCGGATGCATAGGTTCTGTTTTTGGTGAGGGCTTCAAAGATATGTTGTTGGATATCCGCGGGGGATTTGGCTGGCCAGTACATAGTACCCAGCTATGCAAGAATCGCGCGCCAACGATAGTCTTGTTCTTGGGTAGGTTTTATTCAGCGGGAGCAGGCGCAGCGAATATTCTGCATGTCATAAGCAGTTTTTGCGCTTCATCGGGGAGCATTAAGGCATCCAAGGATTGACATTGGCCCAGGCCGGATCGTCCTCGGCCATTTGGCGCAGCCAATCCTTGAGCACTATGCCTTTGGAGGCGATGCTGGGGTCGCTTAGGAGCACATGGCTTTCCCCCGCAACATAGAAATATTTAAAATCGTTTATCTTTTCGAGTTCGTCGGCGGTGACTTTCTTTAGCCCTTCTTCGAAATAGGTGGTGGGTATAAACTCAAAGAACGCCGAAATGACATCGTCTTTGGTGTAGGAGAGCAGTGCGGCTTTTCCTTTTTGAGGTTTGGACCCATAATAGGGAATAAGTGCGGCGAGTTCATTCATGCATTCAGTGCAATCGGGGGGAAGGGCGCCATTGAGGTTCCAGGCATTTCTCCATTCATTTTGGCGATTTAGGCTGAGGTAGGGCGAATAGAGAGGCTGGCCCGAGTCGTTGATCATATCGACACGGGCATTGCTGAAGACTTGTTGAACACGCCACCAGTTAAACCCGGTGCCAAAGCCTCCGGCGCTGCTGCCCGAGAGGACGACGCGGCTGACATCGGGGAAGGTGGGGAGGATGCGGCTCAAGTAGGCTTTTAGGTTGGCGAGGCCCTTGTGGTGGGTTTCGGTGCCATTGTAGTTGCCGATTTTATCGCCGGCGTGAACATCGCCCGTGCAATAGGGGACAAAAACAAAGCTATAGTCTTTGGTGGGATTTTGGGGATCGGAGCGGTCGAAGAGGCTGGTTTGGAGGACGCCGTTTACATCGCTTTGGAATTTGGCTTCATCATAGCCATCCATATTGGAAGCGGTTTTAAGGGTATAGCATGTTAAAGCGTCCCAGCAGGCTCCGCCGCCCATTAAAAAGATAACGAGGTTTTTGCTTTTATCGGTAAGATTAACACCGATGCCTGTGGTGCTTCCATCGCCGCAGAAGGCATTATCGAAAGGAACAAAAGTCCAAGTTTCGGCTGGGGCGCTGATAGGGTCGCCTGGGACGATATCGCTGCCGCCCGAGCCCATGGAGCCGCCGGAGCCGGTCGCGCCGCCGGTATTGGATGATCCGCCTGAATTCATCGATCCGCCTGTATTCATGGCGGCGCCTGAACCTGAGGAGGAGCCTGAGGGGTTTTGGGTGGTGGCCACATCATCGCCGCAGGCAGCGAGGAGGAGGCCGGTGAGGGTGAAGGGGAGGAGAAGGGAGAAGTGTCTCATGGGGGGATGGGACACGGGATTTTGAGGGGCGTCAACATTAAAAAACGCGGCTTGGTATTTTCCGGTGCAGGGCTTGCAGCATTGCGCGCAGAATTGGCATCGAGTGAAGCTGCGGGCGGGGCAGGGGATAACAAAAAGGGCCGGAAAACACAATATCGATGTATGGTGTGGAATATGCAGTTCCCAAGGTATGGCGATAGACCTCTGAACCGAAAGGAGGATAGCCATGAAAGCCAGAATGATTATCGGGACGGTCGCATTGATTTTCGCTGGATTGTTATCGAGCGGAGGATGCGGTCCTGAATACAGTGAGCCTTATTATATCGTGGACGTGTGCATAGAGGGTACAGTTCGGTGCGCCGGCGCGGATATAATAGAGGAATGCAGTTATGATGAATGGCTGCCTGAGTCGTGCACGGCGATTTGCGAAGCCGAGGGATTGGTATCGAACGGCTGCTCTGCGGTGGACGATCTATGTGAATGCGAAATGCCGCTGAACCAGTTGTGCGTGGAGGGAACGGCTGTCTTCTGCTTCTGCCGGGAAGAGAGAGGCTTTCCGGCGTGTACGGAGGTGGAAGTTGGGATATTGTATCAGGGATGCGATGAGAACGATCCTGATTATATGCACATATCCTGCATGGCGCTGTTTTTAGAGGGGGATCAGGTGGATTGTGGTTTGGCGGAGTCGGTATGCTTGGAGTGAGGGGAAGGAATGGTTCTAGTCGATCTTCTTTGCCTCTGGGGCCGGCATTTGCGGCTTCCTAGGCCGGCTTAGGCGCTGGACGCGGGCCGAGCGGATAATGGGAAGGGTGGGATCGACCTTATTGGCATCCCGCGCCGCGCGAATCAGCGCCCGAAGTTCAAATAAAATACGCCCATCCAAAATATTCATCACCCGGAGCTGGGCCTTGGTATCTCCCCGGGTGTCCCTGGCGGTATCCCTCGATTCGGTGACGGCTTTGGCATTCAAGCGAAGGCCCGCGATGAGTTCCGGTGTAATGCCTGCGTCGGCCACGAGGACGGGGCTTAGTTTAGCGACAACGGCATCCAATTCATCGGCGATTCGCTCCAGGGAACGGGTCCGTTCATCTGGATTTTCGCCTCGTTTTTCGGCGAGCTGTTTGACCCGCGCCCGCGCTTCGGCATCCTCGCCGGCCAAATTTTTAAGGATGCGCAGCGCTGTCTTTCTTAAATTGCGGCTCCCCTTTAGATTGGTGGTTGAAGATGCCCCCGATCCAGCGGCGGCGGCCATGGCGTGATCGTAGGTATGGACATGGGTAGCGAGTTCGACACCGAGCTCGATCAGATATTTAGCGCGGATGGGGCCATAGCCTGGAATTTTGGAAGCGAGGATCAGAGGGAGTGCGGCATGGGTAAGGCGGACAAATTCATCGAGGACGACGGAAGAATGGATGGTATCGCCTTCATCTTGGGCTTGTTTATCTGAACGGAGCTTACGGAAGAAGGTTCTGGAATTGTCGTCGAGGGTGATGGGGGCACATTGGCTGAGCAGATCTTGAGCTTGGGAGAGATGAGTGGTTGTCATGGGAAACCCCTGTGTTGAAGGTGAATGAATTGAGATGGGTACAGCAAGCAGGCTGCCTGTGATGGCTGCCGCGGGGAGAGTGTCGGGGATGGGGGCGGGGAGCGCAAGAGAAAAGTGAGGGGAGGGCGTTTTTTTTGTTGATGGTTGGAGAGGTAGCGAACATCAGGCGGACTCGGTCTGTTTTTTGATGGACTCCATTTGTTTTGGGACGGATGCGGGTTGTTTTGTACTAGACGCGGTCCATTATTTTATGGACTCGAGATGCATTTGGGCGGACTCGGTCGTATAGGCGATGGACTCAAATCGCAATGTATTAGACGCGGTCTGTTATTTAATGGACTCGCGATATTTTTGGTCGGACGCGGTCTGAAAATCGATGGACTCGATAGGGTTGGAGATGGACTCGAGAACAATTTGCGCTGGAAAACAGCTTGACAGGGTGGGAAAGTTTTGATTTCGTGCGCGCGCAATGAGTGAGCAGGCGAGCGGCGCGGGCGATTCGAGTGCGGCGCATCCGGTGGATGTGCTGATTGTGACGGCTTCGGTGGAGTCGTTGGAAGCGGTGATGGCGATTGATGCGCCGGGAACGCCTTGGGTGGAGCGGTGGACGGCTCAGGGGCTTGGATATTTTGAGCGCGAGGTCGAAGGGGAAAACGGGGTGAGGCTCCGTTGGGCCGCCGCCAGGCTGAATACGGAGATGGGTCATGCAAGCAAGGGAAAGCAGTGGAAAAGCTTGGAGAGTCTCGATCCGGCTCAGGTCGTCTTTTGCGGGGGATGTCTTGCGAAGCAATTGGCTTCGGCTTCCTTGGGAGATATTGTTGTTGCGGATTATGTCTTTGCAAATGAGAGTCCATTCGGCGTGTCTTTGAACGCCGTCCCCTTGTTGCTCGATTGGGGTGCGGACCTTGTTCGATATTATACGGAGGAGTTTCAGAGCCAGTCTGCGCTTGTTCAAGACCATGACGCACGTAAGCCCATGGCTCCCCCTCTTCGTGTGCGTATAGCTCAGGTTGCGGATGTTGAAGCTAATCTTCTGCAGCATCTCCTTGCTCCCAACATGGATGTTGCAGCATCTCTCGCTCGTCAGTCATCGCACAGGGTATTCGCCGTGTTTGGTATCCGGGCGTGGATGGGCCAGGAGGAGAAAAGCGATCCAGAGATATGGGCTTTTGCACGGAAGGTGTCAGCAACCTTCGCCACTTCTTTTCTTCGCCGTTTTGCCATCCCAAGGGCCGAGTTCAAAAAACGCCACCGTGCTTTGCGCCTTCAATCCTTGCACATTTCCGGCCTGCGCAATATCGAAGATTTAACCTTGGATTTTTCAAAACCCTCGTCGCTCAAAGGCTCTTGGACTTGTATTGCGGGTATCAACGGGGCCGGTAAAAGCTCGGTGCTTCAGGCCATTGCCCTGGTCTTGCTGGGGGAAGCCTATGCGGCGGAGCTAGGGCAAGAATTGTTAAAGCGAGCCCGCCGCCGCACAGAAGACGATAATAAAATTAAGATAATGAATGCTAGCATTGAGGCGGAGGTTCAATCCGAGGGGCGTGTAACGCCTCTTCAACTCCTGATCGATGAGGAGGGCGCGCATGCTCCATCAGAGAGTCCCTCTCTGCGTAAATTCTGGGCGGATCGCGCAAAAACACATCTCTTGCTGGCTTATGGCCCAGGCCGCAATCTATCCGAATACCTCGATTCCCGCCATGAAAGCAAACGAATGCAGGTGCGAAGGATCGTTACGCTCTTCGATCCTTTGGCGCAGGTGGCCAGCGCGGATGCGATTCTGGGTCATAAAGAGCACGATTCCTCAGTGCTAGAGCTTCTTACGACGCTGGTGGAGGATGTGTTTCAGGATTTTGAGCTGAGCATTGTTGAATATCAAAAAGGGCTTCGCTTTCAAATGGGTGGGACCATGCTTTCGGCGGTGGATCTTCCCGATGGTTTTCGATCGACGCTGGCTTGGATGGCCGATTTATGCGCGGGATGGGCGGAGATGGCCCCCGATGTGGCCAAGGATGGGGATCCCTCAAAGATTCAGGCATTGGTGTTAATTGACGAGATCGATTTGCATCTGCATCCCAAGCTGCAAAGGGTGCTGGTGCCAAGGCTGCGGGATGCGCTGCCCTTGGTGCAGTGGGTGGTGACGACGCATTCGCCGCTGGTGATTTCAAGCTTTGATAGCAATGAGATTATGATGCTGGAGTGGGATCCCGAAACGGGGGTGACGAGGCGGGAGCTGGATAGGCAGGTGTTGGGTTTTTCGGCGGATGAGGTCTATAAATGGCTGATGGACACCGAGCCTTCCAGTGCGGAGATCGAGAAGATTCCTTTGAATGGTTCGCCGTCGCAGAGGGAGCGGCTCGCGGCGCTGTTGGGAATGTCGCCGGAGTTTAGCGCCAAGGATGTGGAGGAGAATAAGGCGTTTCTTGAACGCCAATTGCAAGAAGTCCCTCAAGCGCGGAGCGCCGATTCCGAAGAGGTTGAAGGCGTGGGTTCAGCAGTCAAGTCATGAGAGCGTTGAGGCGTCCCAAGGTGCTTCCTCCAACGCTGTCCCCTCAGGGAAAGGGCGGGCTGCAAGCGGAGGAGCATATTAAGCAAAGGCTAAAATCGCCAAATTGTAAGCTAACGTTTTTTGATCATTGGCGACAGGCGGATGTGATGGGAGCGCTCTTGGCCATGCAGGGATGGGTGTGTGCCTATTGCAATTGCGATTTGGGTCAAGATGACAGGGGAGTTGTAGACCATTATCGTCCCAAAAGCTGTAATCAGGGGGATGCTCATACCGGTTATTTTTGGCTGGCCTATGATTTTAAAAACTATTTTCTAGCATGCAATGAATGCAATACCTCGTATAAAAAAACGCAATTCCCCCTGTTGGAAGGGGCTGCGCATGTGAGCTATGCAATGCGTGATCTCTTGGATGCAGAGCCGAGGCTATTGGCACATCCCGAGTTCGATCCGGTAGAAGATTGGTTTTGTGTGGATTTTAAAAGCGAGTTCCTGGATGTTAAAGCGGGGGAGAGTTTGAATGGATTAGGTGCTAAGCGTGCCGAAAAGACGATTGGTATGGTGGAGCTAAACAAGCGCCTTGCTTTGATTCAAGGAAGGAAGCGGGCAACAAATGATGCTGTGGCAAAGTATAGGAACGGTCGTTATTCCGAGCTGCGGCGATGTGCCAGCCGGTATAATCCTTATGGGCTGGTTTATCGCGAATACCTTCGTTTGCCTGCGGTAGCAAAACCTCTGCCATCTGCGGATGAAGAGCTTTCCTGGTTGTTGGAAGATATTGACGAGACCTTGGCTCTGTGGCGGAGTGTGCTGGCTGAGGGTAGAGGGCTGCCCAAGCGCGAAGAGAACAAAATGAAGGAGTATCAGTGGCTTCTGGCCGTGCTGTGGAAAGATCCGCCGGCGGCTTCTCCCGCGTTTATTGAGGCTTGGCTAAAGGAGCGCAACCTACTGGATTGGGTGCGGGAAGCCTATGAGCAGCTCTAATGGCGTTTGCCTTCGGGCATTGAATATGGTTCCGTGGCGAATAGACAAAAATCCTCTTGCCCTGCGCCCCTCTTTTTGCCTACAACCCCAAATATGAACGGCCCTCATCCAAGCCTTGACGCGCGCGAGCATGCGGTTTTTGAAAAAGTCTGCGCGCTTATCCACGAATTCTGCCCGCTCCGCGAGGACCCTTATGCCCTTTCTCTGAGACCTTTGCCAGAGGCCGAGCGTTCCGATTGGTATGCTCAGGAAGGCCCCGTGCTGTTTGATAGTAGCTATTTCTATGCAAGCCTCCATTTCGATGGAGTGACTCATGGTGGCGATCCGTGGGAGATCGATGGAATTGTGCGTCTCTATGCCCGTCATGAGGAGGAGCCCAGGGCTTTGGCAATGGTAAAGGCGTTTTTTGTTTTTTCTAAGCGCTTGATGAAGGATGTTCAGAATATGCGCTTGGGTCCGGGCGGTTGGCTGGGGCTGGTGCACTTGTCGGGCGCTATGATGGATTTGTTAAAGGCGTCCGCAAAGAAGGTGCAGACTTTTGAGCAATGTATGGGGGTGTTGTTGTCTTCAAAGCAGGTCAGGGGCCTGGTGATGCCCGAGGATGAAGTGCTGACGGAAGCGGTGAATGCATTGGATGCATGGTGTGCTTCGCGTCAAGTGGTCTATGGGAGTCCAAGGGTGGAGGTAAGCGTGGTGGCGAAGCCTTCATGGAATGGGCCTTTTGAGATATCGGAGATATCGCCGCATGGGGTGGAGGTGAATCGGAAGGGGATTTATTTGACGCTGAGGTTGATGCTGTTGGATAGCAAGGGGCAGATTGATGATTTAAAAGAGCAGCAGGTGCCTTTGTTGGCGATGGGGGAGTTGTCGGATGCGACAAGGATGTGCGCGTGTTTGGAGGGGTGGGCCAGGGTGTTGCCTAGGGTCATTGAAAAATGGGGGTATGAAAAGTTGCAGTTCGCGATGCCAATGGATTTATTTGATGCTGGGGCGGTTCGATTGAAGAAGCCGGTGGCGGTGGAGGATTTTGTGCGGGTGTTTGAGCGGAGGATGAAGGTTTAGGGGATCGGAAGACCCAAGAATGCGGGGCTGCGTTTGTTCAAGGGAAACGCATGCCGATGTTTTATTTGTACCGTCCTGGTATTTATGCTCTGATTTGGTTTCTATCGGTAGGAATAGGGGCATGTTGTCCGCCTCAGCTTGGGCGGACGGCGGCGTATCCGGCGCATGAGGTGGAAGAGCATTTGGATGGGTTGAGGGAGAAGGCGCTGGGGGGATTTGTTGTTGTATATAGCGCGCCATTTGCGATAGCGGGTCAAGGTTCGAGGGAGAGCGTGGAGGAGATTGCGGAGCAGGTGGTGGGGATACCTGTGAAGTGGCTGAAGCGGGAGTATTTTAAGCGGGATCCTCAGGATATCGTGACGCTGTGGATGTTTGAAGGGGAGGCGAGTTATAGGAGCCATGTAAATCGGTTGTTTGGGGGTGTTCCTGTATCGCCCTATGGGTATTACGATCGCTGTGATCGGATAGTAGCGGCGGATATTTCGCTGGGATTGGGGACGGTGATTCACGAGATGGTGCATGCCTTGATGGATGCGAATTTTCCTGCGTGTCCGCCGTGGTTCAATGAGGGGCTGGCGTCGTTGTATGAGCATACGGATACCAAGGATGGGCGGGTGCGGGGTTTGGTGAATTGGAGGCTTTCGGGATTGAAGAGGGCGATAGAGAGAAAGAAGCTGGCTTCATTTCACGATATTTTTGAGATGTCGCCGGGTGAATTTTATGATGAAAAGCGCGGTATGCATTATGCGGCGTCGCGCTATCTGTTGTATTATCTTCAGGAGAGGAATTTGTTATCGGTTTATTATCATCGTTTTGTAGAGAGGCACGAGGCGGATTCTGGGGGTGAGGCGTCGCTCTTGGAGGTGCTGGGGGTGAGCGACTTGGAGGCGTTTCAAAGGGAGTGGGAGGGGTATGTGATGGGGCTGGGGGAGTGAGGTAAAACCCCTACGCCAAAAACCCCGCCCGCTTTGCAATGCGCTCGATGGTGTCCGATAGCTCTTGTAGATCCACCGGCTTCGCCAAAAAATCGTGCACCCCCAAGACCGAAAATCTCCACCGCTCTTGATCCCTCGCCCGCGCGCTCACAACCAAAATTCTCGCCTCTAGGCCCCCAGGAAGCAGCCGAAGCCTAGATAATGTGTTGATTCCGTCCAAACCGGGCATGTCGTAGTCCAATAAGACTAAATTGGGGGCGTGATGTAGTGCGCTCGTGAGCGCTTCAATGCCAGAACCCGCCGCTTCGACTTGAACCGGACGCTCTCCAAAGGCGAGCTTTACCGCTCTCGATGCAAAGAGCCTAAACATGGGGTCGTCATCTACCACCAAGACCCGGCGCCCAGGTTTTCGTTCGAGGGGTGTGGCTTGGGCCCCGCCCTCAAGCTGTTGGCTTTCGGGGGGCATCCATTGGGCCCCCGCGTTGTCCAGTGCCGCCGCTAGTTCATACGCGCTCCCATAGCGCTCTTCTGGCCGTTTCGCTAAGGCTCGCGCAAATACTTCATCAAAGGGTACCAAGTCCGGGCGTAATGTGGATGGGGGTTTGACTTGATCTTGGATGTGGGCGCGGATGAGGTCCACCATGCTCTTGGATTCAAAGGGGAGCCGTCCCGTGAGCAATTTGTAGGTGGTGCATCCCAGCGAGTAGATGTCGGTGCGAACCGTGACGATGCTGTCGTGGCCTAGGCGGCTTTGTTCAGGTGCCATTACGGCAGGTGTGCCCGCGGCCTCGGCATGCGTTCCGCTCGGGGCCGCTAGGCCAAAGTCCACAAGTACGGGTCGTCCAGTGTTTTCTTCAATGACGATGTTCGCCGGTTTGACGTCGCGATGCACAATGCCTGCCGCGTGGACGGTGGATAGGCCCTCGGCAATCTGCCGGATGATGGTAAGGGCCCGGTACATGGGGACGTAGGTTTTGTGGCGGCTGTGTTCGCTGATGATGGCTTCTAGGTTTTTGCCTTTTACGAATTCCATCGCGAAGAAATAGGAGTCGCGGTCGGGGCCCGATGCGTAGACCTGGACGACATGGTTGCTTCGGATGGTGGCGAGGGCGCGGGCTTCGCGCTGAAGGTAGGCGACGATGCGTTCGTTGCCGGCGAATTCGGGGGCGATGAGTTTGACAGCGACGGCGCGTCCTAGGCCGATATCGCGGGCGCGGTAGACGACGCCCATGGCTCCGCGGCCCAGTTCGGCTTCGACTTCATAGCGGTCGTCGATGAGGATGGGTTTGCTCATGTCGGTGCCGCATTTGGGGCATTCGGTGCGGCGATCGCTCATGAGCAGGGAGCAGTTGGGACAGGTTTTCACGCGGTCGTCCTCGCGCGCGGCATGAGCTCGGATTGGCTCTGTTGTTGGGTGTGATGCATGGATGTTTTCCCCTCCCGGCGTCTGGGTGTCTGTTTGATGCGAGCGCATCGTATGCAGCGGGCGGGCAGGGAACAAGATAGGCTGGTTCGCGCGATGACAAACGATGCGGATGGCGGAGCAGGCGGGGGCGGGATGAAGGGGAGTGCAAGGCCGCCTTCGCTGGAGGTGATGGCCGCGCTTCGGGAGCTTCAGGAGGCGTATGCGGAGGCGCTTCCAGGGTTGGTGGCGGCGCTTGGGGATGCGCTGAACAAGGCGAGGGTGGACGGGAAGGCCGGGCTGGAGCTGTCTAGGCTCTTGTCGCATCGTTTGAGGGGGACGGCAGGGTCGTATGGGTTTTTTGGGGTGAGCGAGGCGGCGGCGGGGATTGAGAAGGCGATGAGTGCGCTGTTGGGGGATGGCGAGGGGGAGGAGCAGCGGGAGCTTTTGTGGAAGCGGGTGGATGGGTTGCTTTTGTCGATGGAGGAGCAGGCGAGGCAGGCTGTGCTGGATGTGCGGCGCCCTAAGGTGTGATGGGCCGAGGTTTTATGGGTTGTGAGGGCGCACCATGATGGGCGGGAGGAAGACGGAAGCGATAAGGCAGGCGAGTCCAGCGGCGAAGAGGATGGCGCTGTAGCCCAGGTGAATCGCGAGGACTTTTGCGAAGACGAGGCCGAAGGCGCAGCCCGCGCAGAGGAGGGAAAAGCACCAGGGAAGGAGCTGGGGGGCGCGCACGGAGAGAAGGCGCAGGCCCAGGGGTGCGAGGGAGCCGGCGAGCAGGCCCACGATGACGAGCGGGACGACGGCGATTCCAAAGCGGGCGATGAGGGGCAATGGGTCGAGATAGTGCATCCAGAGGGAGGATGCTGTGGTGTGGGCGACGGCGTAGACGGAGATGAGTGCGGTGAGGAGCTGAGCCCGGCGGCCGGCGACGAGTGCGAGCCAGGGGAGGGGCACTTTGTCGCTGGTGAGGCTGCCTAGGGCTGTGAAGACCATGAGGACGATGACGGATACGGCCATGCCATTTTCGGGGTGATCGATGATGGCGGCGGCGTTCCTGCAGACGGCGCCGCTGCCGACGCCAAGGGCTGTTCCTGCGCTGAGGCCGAAGAGCAAGAGGGCGGTGCGGAAGCCTCGTTCGGGTGAGCGGAGGATGCGGGCGGGGCGGGCGAGGGCGAAGATGATGAAGAGGGCGATGGCGAGGGCGAAGGTGGCCAGGAAAGAGACGCCGAGGACGAAAACGCCTTCGTTTCCGGGTGCGTATTTGGATGGCTGGAGCAGTGCCCGGGGGACGAGATGCGCGGGTACGTTGAAGAAGAAGTAGGGCCGGTCGTCGGTGGGCGGGCTGATATCGGTTTCGCCGGGGAGGGCGATGGCGCGGGCTTTGGGGATGGAGAGGATTTGGGCGATGCGCGGCGTTGTGGGCTGATCGGGAGCGAGCGTTTCGTTGAAGCGGGATCGTTTGCAGGCCGAGCGCAGGGACGACAGTTCGTCTTTTCGGATGGGCGATTTTTTGATGAGGAGGGAGGTGACGCGATTGATGCTGCAGGCAAAGAGGTGGTCGCGCGGTTGGGTGATGCCCCGGTTGCGGAGGGTGGAGGCGGCTGTGGCGACGAGCCGTTCGAATTCGGAATCGAAGCGGGTGATGACGAGGGTGCCATCGGGCGTGAGGCGTTCGATGTAGTCGTGAAAGGCTTCGACGGTGATCAGCGGCGATTCGAGCAGGGAAAGTCCGCCGGTGAGGAAGGGCGATGTGACATTGACCAGGGGCAGGACGACGGCGCGGTAAGGCTGAGGGATGCGCCGGACGAAGCTTCGGGGATCGGCGTAGGCGACCTGAACCTCGGGGCGGTTGTAGAGATTGCCTGTGAATTCGGCATATTTTCCGCGAATGACGCGGTCGGCGATGACCAGGTCGGGTTCGACGGCGTGGACTTCGCGGTGGCCGCCTTTGAGGGCGCGTTTGATGTCTTGGCCGGTGCCCGGTGCGACGATGAGGGCGATGCCTTGGCCTCTGTGAAGGGTGTAGGCGATTTCGGAAGGGATGGGGTCGGCTTGTTTTTCGTTGGCTAAAATGAGTTCGGCGGCGGCGCCGTCGGAGAAGAGGGTGGCTGTGTTGCCGGCCGTTTTGTCGACGGTGACGAGGCTTCGGGTTCCCCAGTGGGTGAACTCGGCCCGGTCCATGCGCGAGAATCGCAATTGGGTGAGTTTGAGCCAGGGGGTTCCGATATCGCCCGCGAGGAGGACGCAGACGCCAAGCGCAAAGGTGGCGACGACGGAGCCCGATGGAGCTTTTTCATCCCAGGAGTATTCGCCGCGCGCATGTTGGCCGCCGGCGAGGAAGGAAAATGAAGCCGCTGCGGCGAGTACCGCGCTCACAAGGCCAATGCGGCCGCCTCCAATCAGGGGAATGGTGCTGGCGCCGACTTCGCCAAAGGCGAGGCCAATGCAGGCCGCGAAGAAGATTTTTCCCATGTCGGGGGCGGCGTGGCGGATGGCCCCTGAAACCACGATGCCGGCGAGCGAAAAGGGGATGAGCGCCGCCAAGCATGGGATGAGCAAGAGGCGGGGTTTGGGTTCGGCGAGCGCGTTTACCCAAATAGGCTGAATCAATACGATTAAGGCGATGACGGCGCTGATGGAAATGGCGCATGTGGTGTAGGCGAGCGCCGAGAAAAAGCGGGGTGGCCGGACGAGGGTGGGGGCGGAGAGGACGATGGCCGCGCCGATCGCGAGTCCGATAAAGGGAAGGAAGGTGGGGATAAAGCCCGCGGGCCAGCCAAAGAGAACCATGGACAGGCGGGTGATGGCTGTCTTGAGAAGAACGGCGGAGCACGCGAGGAGTGCGACGCCCATGAGCAAGGCTCGGCGCTGGCTCATAGGCATGGGGCGCTCTTTACGCCGAACGCGCGAACACGAGCTGTTCCTTTTGACTCACGGCGGATCTTGAAGCGGGCTGGAATCACTTCTCTCGACCGATGGGGGCAAAAGGCCAGGTGCGCAACAGGGGAACAGGGGAAGACGGGCCACTTTGGCGGATGGCTCGCACGCATTCGTCGACGAGCAGGCGGCGTGGCCCGTAAGCCGTTGGATTTGCGGCATCAGCGTCCATGAGCCGCGTTGGCGTGTCAATTCCGAAGTCATCGGGATGGCCGGGGTCGTCCAGAAGTACGTGCCCGAGTTCGTGGGCGAGGGTGAAGGATGCGCGATCGGCGCGGATTCCTGCTCGATCTTCGATGACGGCGTTGCGGATGGATCCGCCGTCCGCCGAGATAAAGGATTCGCCGATGCGGCCTCCGCCTGCGAAGGAAGGGATGACGAAGACTTCGATGGTGGATGGATCGCCGTCACTGTAGGCTTTGATGAGGGTGCGTTCTTCGATGGTGCCCGCGATGGCGTCGATATCTCCAAAATGCTGGAGGCCGTCCTCGAGGTCGACCTTGCCAATGCAGGCGGTGAGGGTTTTGTCGGAGCTGATTGGGCCTTGAGGGGGAGCTTCGAGGGAGGCGAGGGAGCCGTCGCGTTTTCGGACGAGGATGTCGGCGCTGCCGAAGGCGCCTGCGGCAATGGGCGGGTTTTCCGAGACGGTTGCGGCGAAGCCGGTGCTGCCAATGGCCGATGCGAGGGTGCGGGCGGCGGCGAGGGGCTGGATGCCTGGAGCGAGTTTGACGCTGATTTCTTGGCCTTCGATGCGGAAGCGGATGCTGCCTCCACTCGAGGGAAAACCATGGTCGCAGCCGATCGCGAGCAGGTGGGACTTGGGAGGGTCGGCGATGCTGATATCGAGTTCTTCGGGCGGACCGAAGGAGAGTCCGCACGCGCCCCACAGGGCGTTTGCGCGGCTGAGTTCGGAGCGGGCGATAAGAAGGGCGCCAGCATCGTCTCCGCCGACGGGTACGGGTCCGCCGGCGGCCGTCCGGACGATGATGAAGCGGAGTTTGGCGCGGTAGCGGACGAGTTGTCCGAGAGCCGATTTTCTGGGGCCGCCGATGCGGATGGTCGAGAGCTTTAGGCCATCGGGCGATACGAGCATGAGGGCGCCGCCGAGCACGGTTTTGATGGATCGATCCCTGGAGGTTGGATGATTGCGATCGGTGTCATCGGCGACGGCGCGCAAGGGCGGTGTTGATGCGCAGGTGAGCGAAGGATCGGCATCGGGAGGGCAGGGTTCGGCAGAAAGCGGCACATCGCGCAGCGCGTCGATAAATGCGCCGGAGGGCGCGATGGATTGAAGCCGGATGGTGGAGGGGAGGTCGTCGGCGTGGGCGATGAGCAGGAAGCGGAGAGCATCTGGATCGGGAGGCTCGTGGCTTGAGACGTCAAGGCGTTCGGGCGGCGTTCTCTGCATCGATGCATGCGATCGGGTGAAATCGACTTCGGCGCCGCTTGCGTCGTAGGCGCGGATGTCGATGGCGCGCACGGAAAAGCGCTTTCCGAGTCCTAAAAACTCGATATCGCCGCGGCCTGGATTCTTGGCTTGAAGTTCAATCTTGCGGGCGCCCTTGGGGATGGGTGTGTTGGGTTCGATAGCTTTTTCGTTAACGAAAATCCGCACGCCGTTCCATGCGCGCACGGCTCCGCCGCGGGCTGGATTGGGCACGCTGAACAATCCGCTTCCGTTTTTGGGTGCTGCAGGTTGTTCCCGATCTGGAATGCCATTCGCATCGTCGTCATCGCGATCGACGGAGAGCCTCACGATTTCAACGGCAGGAGCCTGGGCTTGCGCATTGGAGGCGCTGGCCGTTAAGGCTGCCCATAGCCCTGCTGTGCCGGCGAGCCGGATAAACAGGTGAACACCGCAAGAACGGTGATGAGCACCATTCCAAAAATGGGGTCGGCCGAATCGGAAGAAGGCCGGGCCGCGGCGGGTGAAGGGCATAAAAGAGCCGATATCGTAGGCGAAAAAATGGCCGGCTTGTCATCTGTCACGCGCTCGCGTCCCTGATGGAAAAGGCCGGCAAGATAAACTATGCTCAAAATTCATAAACAGGCGGTGTGCCTGCTAGGATTAGCGCAGCGAAGCTTGAGC
Organism: uncultured Polyangiaceae bacterium; assembly: GCA_964537685.1. Taxonomy (GTDB): domain Bacteria; phylum Myxococcota_A; class Polyangia; order Polyangiales; family Polyangiaceae; genus CAZICM01. The sequence continues at coordinate 69,347 of CAZICM010000033.1, read as the reverse complement.
CACATTCCGTTGGAAATGCTCTCGGAGCCGGTGGCCGAGTTGATTGATCAAGCGGGAAAAGCTCGGCATTGGCTGCGCACAAACTACGCCTGTTACGAAGGAAAACGCGATGGTCATGAGACCTAACGATCCTCAAAACCCTTCAGGTCATTCTGGAGAGGACTATGGTCAGGGGGATGCGCAAGGGCATGCGAGAGAGCGCCACCCAGCGGCTGCTCATCCCGATGCCTACCGGGGAGGCGCGGGCTCCGAGCCTGTGAATCCTTATGCGCCTCCTGCTTCGATGCCCGCCACGCGCCGCACGAAGTCGATGGAGATGCAAAAGGTCCGCTCTCCACAAGAAACAGGCCGTGTTCTAAAGGAACGGACACTGCGAGGCTCGCAGATTCCTGCGCCCGCTCAGAATGTGCCGCAAACGCATCCGCACGGCGGCGATCCGTATGGCGGTGCGTCCGCTTTTGCCGCGACCGCGCCGCTTCCGCCTGTGCAGCCGGCGCCGTTTCAGCCTCAGCATTCGCCTCCAATGGCTGCTCCTGCGCAGCCTCATCTTTCGGCGTCTTACGCGCCCGCGCCTCAGCCCGCACAGCCTTTTCCTCAGCGTGCGCCTACGCCTCAGGGCATCCCGTCCCAGCACGTTCAGCCGTCCATGCATCAGCCCCCCATGCAGCCGCATCAGGCTCCTCATGCGGGGCCTGCTCAAGCGCCGCCCCACCGCATTCCGACGCTCCGCAATATGCGTTCTCCTATGGCTCAGCCGGAGATTCCGCCGCCCGATCCCGCGAGGGCAACGACGGTGCGCAATATGCGGGGACAGCCTGTGCCTCAACCCGCAGAGCCGCCGCATCATCCGCCGCCGCACGCGCCGCCTCACGCCGCGCCGCCTCACGCTGTCGCGCACGTTGGAAATACGACCCAGCCCATGCAGCCCGCCGCGCGCGCTCCTGCTCCCGCTGTACCTGCGCAAGTTCAGCCGCCTGAAGCCGAGCCACCGCATCGCATTCCCACGATGCGGAATCTGAAGCCGCCGCCGCATCCCGTTCCCGCCGCGCAAGCCCCGGCCGCTGCGCCGCCGCCTCTTGCCCAAGCTCCTGCGCATCGAGCGGCACCGCCTCCCGTGCCTGCTGCTCCGGTTGCCGCGCCGCCTCCCGCGCCTGCTGCGGCTGTGCCCGCCGAAAACAATCAGCGAGTTCCGACCGTCCGCAATTTAAAACCATCGCCTGCGGCAACTCCCGCTGCGCCTGCCACAGCGCCTCCAACTCCCGCTGCGCCTGCTGCAGCGCCGCCGGCTAAATCGCCAATGACCACAACGTCATCCGGGGCGAAGACGGCTCAAGCCAAACCGGCTTCCGCGAAGGCTGCTGCACCCCAGGAGAAGGCGTCTCAGGATAACGAGCGCTCGCGTACACCTTTGCTGATTATTCTCGTCGCGCTCAGCGTGCTTGTGCTCGGCGGCGTCGTTGTTCTGTATGTGCTGTACACACGGCCGCCGCCGGTTCAGCCAACCGCTGAAACCATTGCGCCGCCGACCACAGCGGCCGTAACCGCTCCCGTAACAGCACAGCCATCCGCGCCTGTCACATCGACCGCGGCCGTGCCAGCGACGGCCGGTTCCGCCGAGCCGCCTCTCGCCTTTACGACGGAACCGGTTACCACGGGAACACCGCCGGGCGTTCCTCCTCCAGGCGGGCAGCCGCAGTACATTCCGCCTGTGGGGCGTCCCACGACGGCGCCCACACCGACACCGACGCCTACACCGACACCGACGCCGACGCCCACACCGACGCCGACGCCGACGCCCACACCGACGCCGACGCCCACACCGACGCCGACGCCCAAACCAACCACGCCGCAGATCGGCCCAATCAACGACTAGGCTCAGCTAGCCCAGCATGCAGAAGCAGAGCAACAGACTCACCATCATGGAACGACTGCAACCCGTCTGTTTCGCACCATTGCTTGCCGCGCTGTACTGCGCCGGCTTCGCTTCGTTCGCTCACGCGGCACCGCCGCCCGCAGGACAGCCGGCCTCACCGGCACAGCCTCCATCTGCGGCCTCGAGTACGGCACAGCCCGCGGCAAATGCAGCCGCTGCGATGGACAAGGCCGACGAGTTCTATCGCCAGGGCAACGAGGCGTATAAGCAAAACCGCCTCAAAGACGCGTATCAGTTCTACAAAGACGCCTGGAAGCTCAAGCAAAGCTATGACATCGCGGGCAATTTGGGCGCTGTCGAGCTCGTTCTCAACATGCCCCGCGATGCGGCGGAACATCTGATTCACAGCATGCGGCAGTTTCCGGCCAATGGAAAACCCGAGGCCCGTGAAAAGACACGCCAGCGCTTTGAAGAGGCGCTCAAGCAAATTGGCACGCTGACGATCAAGGTGAATATTGCCGGCGCCGATGTGCTCATCGATGGCAAATCCGTGGGCCAAGCGCCTTTTGATCAAGAGATTTTCATCGATGCGGGCGCGCGCAAAATTGAGGCTCGCATGGAGGGCTTTAACCCGGCCGTGCAAGAGCTCAACATCGCGAAAGGATCAACGCAGGAAATTTCGTTGAACCTCACCAGGTTCGAGGCACCCGTGCCCATCGCGATTAAGCCCAAGCGGCCAGCCTGGATTCTGCCTGTTCTCGTGGCGGGTGGTGCTGTGAGCGCGGCCGCGCTTGGAACGGGAATCGGCTTGCTTGTCGCCAGTAATTCAAAGGCCGAAGACGCCGATGCTCTGCTGAACACACTGAGAAGCTCCAGCGGCGCGACTCCCTGTGCGCCGCCCAATGCCGTGCAGCCTCAATGCAGCGAACTCAAAGCGCTGCGCACCGATCACGACACATTTCATAACGTTGGTGTCGGCACCATGATCGTGGGCTCGATGGCTCTTGTGGGCACCGTCGCCACCGCGCTGTATGTCTACAAATTCCGCAGCAAAACCGAGAAAACCTCGCCCACCGCCACGGCAATTCCCCTGGCTGGGCCTCATACGGCGGGTGTGCTCATTCATGCGCACTTCTGATTTTCTCAAGAACTCTCCACAATCATATTTCTCGCACTAGCCTTGGCCTTCCGGCCATTTGTTTGCAGGAGGAAGTCCTTATGCGCGCTCTTCACACATCACTCGCTTTTGTGTTTGTCATGTTCGGCGCCGCCTCCGCGCAGATAAGCGCGTGCGCGAATTCGGCTGAGGATTGCACGCTGAACGGGGAATGCCCGGGGCTTGGCTCTTCCGGTCCAGGTTCAAGCAGCGGCGGGGGGCAGATCAACATGTCCTGCAATGCATCGCCCCGCGACGATGCGTCGGTGATCAACGAGGATTGCGGCGTGTTTGTCAAACCCGCGGCATCGGGAGGTGACGGCTCAAAGATGTCGCCCCTGGGCGATGTAAGCGAAGCCGCCGCGAAGGCTAAAGAGCTTCAGAAACCGTATGTTTTTGTGTGCAAAGGCAGTCTGAATGGTCAGCTTGTTGTGCCTGCGGGGCTCAAGCTCTTCGGTGGACTGGATTGCGATAATGCCTGGGCGCTGACCACCGAACACACCGCGCTTCGAGGCGCCCCGGGCAAGATTCCGCTCACCCTCGAGGGAGATGGCAGCGCCGAGACCCGCATCGAATTCTTCGATGTAGAAGCCGCAAATGCATCGGAAGCAGGGGGCAGCTCGATAGCGGTTGTGGCGGGTAAAGATGCCATCGTGCACTTCGAAGATTGCTCGTTAAAAGCTGGCACGGCCTTGAATGGCGAAAATGGAGCCAGCGCCGATCCAACACCTCCCAGCAAGCCTCCTCCGGGCGCCAACGGCGTAAAAGCCTGCACCAGCACAAGCAGCAATCTTGGTGGGCTGGGCATGGAACATGTGTGCTCGAACGACCCGAATAACCCCGAATATTCACTTGGAGGCGATGGAGGAAATGGCGGAACGGTATCCAGCAAGGCGGGCAGCGATGGCACATGCAGTCCGGCTCCTACCGTGCCTGAAATCAACGGTGGAAGCGCTGGCCAGTCGAACTGCAGCCAAGGTGGAAATGGCAAGGCCGGGGCCGACGGCGAGAATGGTCTCGGAGGCGCGGGCGCGAATGTTCAAGGGTTTTTATCGATCACGCTGGGATGGGTTGGCGCCGAAGGAGGCGCGGGCGCAAAGGGCAAACCCGGACAGGGCGGCGGGGGAGGCGGCGGCCAAAAAGGCATGGTGAATTGCGCGGGCGCAAGCGGAGCCGCGGGCGGTGCGGGCGGCTGTGGCGGTGAAGGCGGGGGAGGCGGCAAGTCCGGCGGCTCGAGTATCGCCCTCGTGAGTCTCAATGCGACCGTTACGCTGGCAAAAACGACGCTCATCAGCAACAAAGCGGGCAACGGCGGCAATGGCGGCAATTCTCAGCCCGGTGCTACCGGCGGTGATGGCGGTACCGGCGGCTCAAACAATGGAAATGTGTCCCTCTATGCAGGCTGCGGCGGAGGTAAGGGCGGAAACGGAGGCAGCGGCGGCCCCGGCGGTGGAGGCACAGGCGGTCATTCGCTGGGCATTGCGTACCAAGGCACGGCGCCCAATTCAGGAATGAATGTGTCGTTTACGGTTCCTGTGGACGGTGCAGGCACGGGTGGATTGGGCGGTGATGGCAATCCCGCGGGCTCTGAAGGTGCAAAAGGCAAAGCGCAGCAAACGCTGGCCTTTGATTGAAAACTAAAATACCAAAACACACGGTTCGGAAGGCAGATGCAACGAGGGTGTTTCGTAATACCGTGGCACTGGGCAAAACTTTGTCCTGCAGGTGAAACAACCAGAAGGAGTGCCTATGAAACATTCCCCGAACCATCATTCCTACCGAATTCTTCGCGGCATCGCGCTCATCGTCTTCACAGTGCCGATGCCTCTTTTCGCGTTCGCGGCATGTGAATCGTCGGCTGAAACAGGCGATACTGCCGCCGCGGCATCCACCTCCACATCGTCCGGCGGAAGCGGCGGTCAAGGCGGATCTGGCAATACAGCCGGCTGCACAGCCACGCCCCTGGAAGACTCCAAGGTGCTCAGCGATGCCTGTGGAATCTTTGTCAGTCCAAATGGCGATGACACAAATGGCGACGGTACTTCCCAAAAACCTTTCCGCACGCTGACACATGCTCTTGACCAGCAAAAAGACGGGCTGACACGCATTTATGCCTGCGCGGGCGACTACCCCGAAAGTGTCGCCATCCCCGCGGGCTACAGCCTATTCGGTGGCCTGGATTGCAGCGCACTACCGTGGAAACCGGGAGCCGATAGCGACAGAAGCACCATTTCCGCAGCTCCAGGCGAAATAGCCCTGAGCATTCTCTCCACGGCCGATTCTCAAACGCTCACGCGCGTCGATGGAGTTTCAGCGAATGCTGCCAAAGCAGCGGTTTCCGGCGGCTCGTCCATCGCCGTGCTCGTGGACCAAAATCCCAATGTTCAGTTGAGCCGCTGCGATTTCCTCGCCGCCGACGCTATGGATGGAGCTCCGGGCGAAAACGCGCCTCAAGACATACCCGCCACACCCATGGCCTCGGCCGCCAACAAAGGCACCGCCGCATGCACGAACTCAATGCTCAACAATGGCGGCCTGCCCACCACCCATCTCTGTGCAAGCGGCGAAATGTCCATTGGAGGTGCGGGCGGTGATGGCACTGTGCTCGTTGGACAAGCCGGTCAAGATGGCTCTCCCGCCGATCCAAATATGCCTCTGTCCGGAAAGGGCGGGGCGGGCGATGTTGCCTGTGGAATGGGCAGCGGGACAACAGGCGCCAATGGTGTGTCAGGCGCGCCTGGAGGCGGCGGTGCGGGCTTGGGAACGCTGACATCCGACACGGGATGGCTAGGCGTGGCCGGCGCCGATGGAGGCCACGGAAAGGTCGGGCAGGGAGGCGGAGGCGGCGGCGGGCGAAAGGGTTCCGGCGCATGCGCTGGAGCGGGCGGCGGCGCGGGCGGAGCGGGAGCCTGTGGAGGAGAAGGCGGCCGGGGCGGCCAAGGAGGAGGCTCAAGCATTGCGCTGATCAGCATCAATTCCAATGTGCAGCTCACATCGGTGACGCTCAGTGCGGGTTTGGGCGGAAACGGCGGTAAAGGCGGGGATGCCCAGCTTGGAGGCTCAGGAGGCAAAGGCTCTGTAGGAGGCGCGTCCAACGGAATGCTGCCTGCGGGCTGTCCAGGGGGCGACGGCGGAGACGGCGGCAATGGCGGAACCGGCGGAGGCGGCAATGGCGGCCATTCTCTTGGTATTGCCTTCCAAGGCACCGCGCCCACGGGCACCTTTCAAGTGATGTCGTTCCAAACGGCCGGAAAGGGAGGCCCTGGAGGGAACGGCGGCGTCCAGATGAATGGCGGCGAGACAGGAAAAGCACAAGAGCAATTGGAATTCCCAGCCCCGTAAATCTCCTACACACTATCCCCAATGGGCGGTATCGGCGCTTCCGGTCGCTGCCCTTCAACTCCTTCAAAAAAGGAACGAACCGATGAAACGTTCCCTCGCTTGTCTTGAATCCCATCGAATGGTTCACACACTCTTGCTCGGCGCGCTCGCCGTGTTTGGCGCAGGCTGCCCCGGCTTGCGTTTTACGGCGGATCTGCCCGATACAAATGGTGGAAATGGCATGTGCGGCGATACACCGTGGGTAAATCCAACCGAATTGAAAGACAATTGCGGTGTATTTGTTTCACCGGCCGGCGATGATGTGGATGGCGCGGGCACTCAAGAAAAACCGCTGCGCACTCTTTCGAAAGCGCTGACGAAAGCGGCGGCCGAAAGCCGTCCCGTCGTATTTGCATGCAAAGGTGTTTTTGAAGAGTCTATCGAATTGCCCGCGGGGATTTCCCTTGTGGGCGGCTTTGATAATTGCACGGGCGCGGCATGGACATGGGTTGAGGGCGGTGAGCGCACCGTGCTCAAAGGTCCCGCCGATAGCATTGCCCTCCGCGTCTTGGGAACGACGCCAAATTATATTGAAAGCTTTGTGATTCAAGCCGGCGCCGCCAATACAGCAGGTGGTTCATCCATTGCGGTGGTTGTGCAATCCAATTCGGTTGTCGGCATTAAAAACAGTGAGCTTGTGGCCGCGGATGCAGCCGACGGGGAACATGGGATGAGCGGCCCGGCCATGGCGCCCGAAACCCCGCTTCCCGATGCCACCAATATCGGTATCGATGCATGTGCCGATGCGACCCAGAACAAGGGCGGATTTCTTCATGCCAATCAATGTCCAAGCGCAATGGGCCCCAATACGGTGAGCTCTATCGGCGGCGCGGGCGGCGATGGCCAGGAAAGCACCGGCGAAAATGGTCAAGCCGGTTCGCCGCTTGTGGACATGAAAGGCGCGGGCGGTCTGGCAGGACTAGGCTGCGCCGTGGGCGGCGCGGGTCAAAATGGGGCGGATGGGCAGCCTGGAATGCCGGGGGCCGGCGCCAATGATATCGGAAGATTGTCCATTTCGTTAGGATGGATGGGAAGTGCGGGCGGGGATGGCGCTTATGGTACGCCTGGCCAGGGAGGCGGAGGCGGAGCGGGTCAAAAAGGCATGGCGGGCTGCGCGGGAGCGAGCGGAGGGGCGGGTGGAGCCGGTGGATGCGGCGGAGAGGGCGGCAAGGGCGGTTTGCCCGGAGGTTCGAGCATTGCGCTGGTAAGCATCGATGCCGCGGTCACTTTCGACAATGTATTGCTAAAGACGGGCAAAGGCGGCCGGGGCGGGGATGGGGGCGATGCTCAAGCGGGAGGGCTTGGGGCGGATGGCTCGCTGGGGGGAGGAAATGCGATGATGATCACCTTGGAAAAAGGCTGCAAGGGAGGTTTGGGAGGCGAGGGCGGGGCTGGGGGTCCGGGAGGCGGCGGCAGCGGAGGCCATTCACTGGCCATCGCCTTCAAGGGAACGGCTCCGACAGGCTCGCGGGTGGTGACGCTCGGTGAGGCGGGTTTGGGCGGCAATGGCGGAGGCGGGAATGCCTTTCAGAATCAGGGCAGCGGCGGAACAGCGATCGAACAGCTCTTATTTGAGAATTTATCAGCAAGCGGATCGAATTGACCTATCCCAGCCTGTCTGCCGCGGGCAATCCTGAAAAACGCCGCATAGACACATTCATAATCATTGCAATAGCCATCAATACGGTCGTTACGCTTGAACCACCGTAGGAAAAAAGCGGCAACGTCACGCCGACGACAGGAAGAACGCCGGACGTCATCCCCATATTGATCAGCGCGTGCCAAAAGATAATGGCGGAGCAGCCCACGCCGAGCACGGCACCAAAGCGATCCCGGGCTTGAGAAGCCACGCGCAATCCCCACAGAACAAGCAATCCATACACCGAGACCAAAAAGAAAGTGCCCGCGAATCCCCATTCCTCCGCGAAGACGGGAAAGGGAAAATCCGTGTGTTGGTCGGGAATGAAGAGGAATTGATTTTGGGAACCTTTCATAAAACCCGAACCAAAGAGGCCGCCGTTGCCGATGGCCACGCGCGAATGATGGGCATGCCATCCGCGGCCCATCAAGTCTTGTTCGGGATTGAGAAAGGTGGTGATGCGGTCGCGCTGATAGGGAAGCAATACATAGGTCCAGATAATGGGCAGAACGGCGGCGCAGGTGCTCACAAAAATGAGCACGCTCTTCCAGCGCACTTTGGTCAATAGGGCAATGGTGAGAAACACCAGCATCAAAATGGAAGCCGTGCCTAGATCGGGCTGACGCAGAATCAATAAAGCAGGAACGGCTGTCAATCCGGCTGGAATGGCGAGGTCGCGCAGATTGCGCCCTTCGTTTCTCGGATCGTCGTGAAGGAATTTGGCCAGTGCGATGACCAAAAATACCTTCATGAATTCGCTGGGCTGAAAACTGAATGAGCCAAATTCAATCCAGCGGGCCGAGCCGCGCACGTCTTTGGCCAGCACAAATACCAATAACAGCGAAAATACGCCAAATGTATAGAGTATATAACCAAAACGTTCAAAATGGCGGTAGTCGATGGCGACAAGAATTCCACCGAAGATTCCGCCGACAAACAGCCAATACACCTGGCTGATATAGAGTTCGGCGCGGGCGCCCGAATACACGCTCGTCGCGCTGTATAAATTCAAAACGCCGAGTACGGCGATCATCGCGGCCGACAAAAAAATCGGCCATTCGAAATGATCGCGCGTCCGGGGAGAAGTGCCTTCGCCAAGAATCATGGTGCTCCTCCCGATGCTTTAGGTGCCCGCCCGGGGTTTTGAACGCCCGCTCTCGGTCCAGAAGGCCGTTCGCGCGAGAGTTCCTGGTAGGCGCGCATGGCTTCGAAGGCGACGGGGGCCGCGTGTTTTCCGCCCGCGCCGCCGTGTTCAATCAGCACAACAATGGCGACTTCGGGCGAGCGGATGGGGGTGTAGCCCGAAAACCAGGCGTGCTCGCGGTTGAAGTACCAAACGCGCTCGGCTTCGATGCCGCGGGTGAGGCGGTGAGAGACTTGGGCGGTGCCTGTTTTGCCGGCTAAATCGACGCCTTCGAGGCGTGCCCGATAGGCCGTGCCGCCCGCTTCGTTAACGCCTGCAACCAGCGCTTTCTGCACCAAGGCTAGGTTTTCTGGGCGTATGTCGACTTGGCGGCGCACCCTGGGCGTGAATTCTTGGACCACCGTTCCAGCACTGGTTTCCACGGCTCTCACCAACTGCGGCTGATACAGCGTTCCTCCGTTGGCAAGGGCCGCATAGGCCAGCGCAAGCTGAAGCACGGTAACTGTCGTGGCGCCTTGCCCAATCGCCGCGTTAAGGCCGTAACCCAGCCTAAACTGGCCCTTGTTCCGGATGGTCATCCACGCGCGCGTTGGCATTCGGCCGCTGGCCTCCGCATTGACGCCCAAGCCCGTGCGCGCGCCTAAACCAAAGCGCTGCCCCATCTCGGCGATGAGATCCATACCAACGCCGTATTCGGCCGCGAGGCGCCAAAAATAGACGTTGCACGATTCGGCCAAGGCCGCGTGCAAGCTGACGGCGCCGTGGACGTGGGTGCAGCGGAACATCCTTTTTCCGAAGGTGAGAAAGCCGCGGCATTGAGACGTTGTCCGGGGATCGAGAAGTCCGCGCTCGAGGGCGGCGAGGGCCGTGAAAGGCTTGAAGGTGGAGCCCGGCGGGTAGGCGCCTGAAATGGTTTTATCGAGGGAAGGTTTGAGCGGATCGGAGTACAGCCTTCGGAAGGCATCGCGGATGACCTGTTTTCCCGAGCCGCCCGATAGGGCATTGGGGTCGTAGCCGGGTTTTGAATACAGCCCCAGAATTCTTCCCGTGCGCACATCGACCGCCGCCACGCCGCCCGCGAGTTCGCCCCGCATGGCTTTATCGATGGCCTTTTGCAATTGAGCATCGAGCGTTAGGCGCAGATCGCGGCCGGGGATGGGGTCGACCCTCCGGGGCTCCTCGATAATGCCTTCGCCGCCCGGTCTTCTGCGGCCTTTGGCGTCGACGAGCACCTTTTCCCAGCCGCGGGTGCCGCGCAGATAGCTTTCCCATGCGCGCTCGACGCCCGTGACGCCGATGCGATCGCCCTCGACATAGCCCGCGCTCCTGAGTTTTGCGAGCTTTTCGGCATCGACTTCCGCCATGTAGCCGAGCACATGCGCGCCGATTTCCTCGAAGGGGTAATAGCGCACCGGTACAGGCACCACATCCACGGCGGGCAGGTCGGCTTCGTGGGTCGCCAGCATCGCGACCGAATCGCGCGAGATGTCTTCTTTCAGCAGAATCTGCTGGTTTTTGCGGGGGCCGTCGCTGGCCCGGATGGCGGTTAGCAAAGTCTCGAGGCGAGCCCGTTCATCCACGCCGACGCCGAGATAATCGACCAATTTGGGCCATGTCGTACTCATGTCGAGGCGCGCGGGCACGACATACACGTTGTACGAAGGGCGGCTCGCGGCGAGCACTTCGCCATTGCGATCGCGGACGATGCCCCGCGTGGTGGCCAAGGTGACGCGGCGGACAATATTCTCGCGGGCAATGGCTTTGTTGTCGTCGGCCTCGAGTACTTGAAGCTGAAACAAGCGCACGACCAAGCCGAGCAAAAGCAGGAACATGCCAAGCCCAATCCACTGAAAGCGCTTGCGGAATTCGCTGGTGTCTGAGCGCTGGACAACGAGGCTCATCGGGCAGCTCCTTCACCCGGCCTGGGGATGTTGATGGTGGCCTGGTGCACGCGTTCGGCGATGCGGAAAATAAGCGGTGCGCACAGGGCAGTGGCGATTGCATGAGGGGCGACGAGCAGGGCCAGGGCTCTGGGGCGCGCGGCATCTCCTCCAAAGATGGCGGTGAGAACGACGACGAGAACGCCTTCAACGAGGCCGAAAACGAAGGCCAGCGCCACTTTGGTGAGCAGGGTTTGAGCGGCGAGGCGGACGCCTGCGGCGCGGGAAACGACGAAGGTAGCGACCGTGATGAAGGTAAAGAGGCCAACGGGAGCGCCTGCGAAGGAATCGAGCAGATAGCCGAGAATGAAGGAAAGCGCGGCTCCCCGGGCGATGGAGTATTCGTGAACGCCCATAAACACAATCAAGGGCAGCATCAGGCTCGGCGTGATTCCCGCGATGTGGAATCCGCCGATGAGCCGGTACAGGTTTGACTGCAGAATCAAGAGGCCGATTCCGATCAGCAGAAAGGCGGTATTTCGCATGAGGGCGCTACCTTCTTTGAGCTGGGGGCTCGCGGGAGGCCTGGCTGTCATCCGTGGGCGGCGCGGTGACGACCAGCACTTCCTCGAGCCTGGAGAAGTCGACGGCAGGTGTTGCGATAACCTGCTGATAAATGCCGAAATCGCGTTTGACGACTTGAGTGACGGTGCCCACGGGAATGCCTTTGGGAAAGCGCCTTCCCACGCCGCTCGTCACCAGCAGATCGCCGACTTCGACTTCATCGGTGCGCTGCACATATTCGACGCTGCATGAGTATTTGCTTTCGTCGCCGGTGCCCCTGACGAATCCGCGGGCGCCCGTGCGCTGCACCACCACATCCACACCGCTTCCGGCATCGACAATCAGCCGCACATCCACGGTATCACCGGCGGTTTTCAGGGTGGTTCCCACGACGCCGTCCGCAGAAATAACCGGCATATTGGGCCCGATATTGCGGGCTTCCTTGTCGAGCGTGATACGGGCGACGCGGAAGAATTCGTTGGTATTTTTTCCGATGACTTGAGCGCTGATGACCTCGGTGGCCACGGTGCTTTTTAGGTCCAAGAGCCGGCGCAGCCTTCGATTTTCTTCCTCGAGGGCCTCGAGCTTTCGTTCGCGCTCGCGCAGGCGGGCGTTTTGAGAGGAAAGCCGGGCGTTGTCTTCTTTTACGTCGACCAAATAAACATAGTCGCCCCACAGATTCGAAAGTCCCCGCGCCAAGGTCGCGGCCGCGTACTGAAGCGGCGTCGCGATACGCAGAATCACTTTATCGGGGCCTGAAGCCTGTTTTGGATCGCGCATGCTGGCCCGCAAAAACCAAAACGGCACCGCGAGCGCGAGCACCACAATCACCAAGTCGCGGTAGCGTTTTAGATTCAACGGGCCTCCTCAAAAAACCGGCTTTTTCGGGTGAGCGGCCGAGCATCACCAAGGAGCTGCCATTTGGCCAAATACCCTTTGAAGCATTTCCACAAGCGAGGCCGGATGTCCGCATAAAAAACGACCTGGAAGCGGGGAAAATGCGTTTTTTTTTGTTGACTAATTGATTGTGACTTCTTTGAGCAGTTCGAGATGATCGAGCGCTTTGCCGCTTCCAAGCACGACGGCGCTGATTGGGTCGTCGCAAACCATCACAGGAAGGCCGGTTTCTTCGCGCAGAAGTACGTCGAGGTTTTTGAGAAGCGAGCCTCCGCCCGTGAGCACGATGCCTTTGTCGACAATGTCGGCCGCAAGTTCGGGCGGTGTGCGCTCGAGCGCGATGAGCACCGCGTCCACAATCGCGTTCATCGGCTCCGCCAGCGATTCGCGGATCTCATCCGAGTTAACAACGACTGTTTTGGGAATACCCGCGACCAAATCGCGCCCTTTGACTTCCATCGTGAGCTGCTGCTCCAGCGGATAGGCATTTCCAATGGTGATTTTAATGCGCTCCGCGGTCTGTTCGCCGATGGCCATGTTGTACTTGCGCTTCATGTAGGCCATGATCGACTCATCCATTTTGTCGCCGCCGACGCGCACGCTCTGCGAATACACGATGCCGGCGAGCGAAATGACGGCGACTTCTGTTGTGCCTCCGCCGATGTCGACAATCATGTTTCCAGAGGGTTCGGTGATGGGCAGGCCGGCTCCAATGGCGGCGGCCATAGGTTCCTCGATGAGATGAACTTCGCGCGCGCCCGCGCCCTCGGCGCTTTCTTTGACGGCGCGCTTTTCGACTTCGGTGATTCCAAAGGGGACGCAGATAATGATGCGCGGTTTAACCAGCGTGCGCCTGTTGTGCGCTCTCGCGATGAAGTAGCGCAGCATGGCCTCGGTGATTTCAAAGTCGGCGATAACGCCGTCGCGCAAGGGCCGCACCGCCTGGATATTGCCCGGGGTGCGGCCAAGCATTTCTTTGGCTTCCCGGCCAACGGCGAGCACTTTTTTGCCGCCCCGCGAGTCTCTTTGAACCGCAACCACCGAGGGTTCGCATGAGACGATTCCCTTGCCCTTGACATAAATCAAGGTGGTTGCCGTGCCGAGATCGATCGCGAGATCGTTCGAAAACAGGCCGTAAAGCCAGTCGAAGATCATCGCGCCGCCTCAATCTTCTCGCTAGGGTCAGCCACACTTGTCACGGAGCGCGCGTCGTAGCACGCCCATTAAGGGAGGAACAAATCTAGAACCTAATCTCAAAAATCTACTGCGCGCCCCAGGGCGTCGGTTGTCGTCCTCAGAATACGGAGTATTCCTGCGTCCTCCGCCCTAGCCCTGGGGTGCTCGTAACGCTTTTTGAGATAGGTTCTACGGCTGAAGGGCCTGAATAGGTTCTAGAGCGCGTCTTTGCCGTACAGGGTCGTTAACAAAACCCTCTACCGCTCTCTTGAGACACGCTCTTGAGACACGCTCTTAGAACAGGATTTTTCGCGGGATTCGTGGGGAATTTAAAAATCAAATCCCTTGACAGGCAAATCTCAGCGAGAGCCCTAGCCCTTTGAGATTTTGCCTTCCTTGTGCTCGAAATGCTTGCGGCACGCCGGACAGAACTTCTTGATGACAAATTTCTCCGTCATCGTGCGCTTGTTCTTCGTCGTGTGATAGTTCGCCCGGCTGCAATTTGCGCATGTGAGCTTGATGGTGTCGCGCATACAACTCTCCAGTAACCAACGCTGAAATGAACTACGCTAAAACGCGAATGTCTCGCGAGGGGGCCGACAACTTACGGAAATTGAACGGCTTGTCAATCGATTAACTCGATCCGTCAGCCGTTATTGGTCTTATTCGTCCCAGTCGTCGTCCCGATCGCGCTCCCAATTGCGGTTGCGGCGGCCTCCGCCTCCAGGCGGTCCTTCGCCGTCGCCCCCGCCGCGCCGCCTGCGCTCGTCAAATGTGCGCCTCGGCGCAGGGGGAGGTGCGGGCGAGTAGGGCCGGTAGTTGTCGCTTCGCTCTCCGCCTCCGCCGCTTCCTCCTCCCCGGTATGCGCCCCCTCCTCCGCTGTCGCGGTATGCGCCGCCGCCTTCGGGACGATGGCCTTCGCTGCGGTAGGCTTCGCCTCCGCGGTAGCTATCCGAATAGCCGCCCCCTCCGCCGCCGTAGCCGCGTTCTTCTCGGGCAGGCTTTTCGCCCTTGGGATGAGCCAGATTCACCACCAGCCTGCGGCCCCGCACATCCATGCCGCGAAGCGCTTCAATCGCAAGCCGCGCCGCTTCCGCGCTGGCCATCGTCACAAAGCCAAAGCCTCGTTTGCGGCCATCCGGATCCATCGGCAAATGTACGCGCACGACAGGTCCCGCGCCTGTTGAGTTGATTAAGCTCTCCACTTCTTCAACGCTGGCGTCATAAGGCAAATTGCCGACGTACATCGTGCGATCGGGAGCGCCTTGAGGTCCGCTCATGGCCGCCGCTGCCGCGCCGCGGTCCATCCCGCCGCCTCCGCGGTCCATCCCAGCGCCTCCGCCGCCTCCGCGGTCCATCCCAGGACCTCCGCCTCCGCGGTCCATCCCGCCGCGGTCCATCCCGCCGCCGCGGTCCATCCCGCCGCCGCGGTCCATCCCGCCTCCGCGGTCCATCCCACCGCCCATTCCGCGGCCGTCCCTCCGTGGAGGCTCGTTTTGGAAAGGTCGTACGGAAATGGACTTGCCGCCTTGAATTGAGCCATCGAGCTCTTGGCGGGCTGCGTGTGCTTCCTCGCTTGTGGCCAGGGTTACGAACCCAAAGCCGCGTGGTCTCCCCGTCGCTCGATCTTTCGGAAGACTAACCTCGACGACGGTGCCCCCCGTCGCTTCGAAGAGCTGCCGAAGAACGTCTTCGGTAATGGAATCAGGCAAACCGGCAACAAACAACTTACGCGAATCTTCAGCCATCGAACAACCTGCACACCCTACGATATTCAGTTACGAAAGACACATCAGTGAGCTATTGCGCCCATCGCGAACAAGCGCGCACCTTCATCAATATCAGAAACGCAGAAGGTGTTTGATGGCCCGCGATGGACGCCGTTATCGATTTTTTATCATCGACATTTTTTCGAGCGCGAGAGCCCAAGCCGTTTCTGCATTGTGCGTTTCTGCGGCTCCGACATCTCCGACATCGTCGTTGTGTTGTCGTGGTGTTGGCGTGCTGAGCATGCCAATCCCAGGGTTCTACGGTTGCTCACGATATATGGCTTCAATCCCGCGTCAAGGGACGCTTGCCTGGGATTGCACGCCCAATTTGGATGTGCCGCCGGTGTCCGGGTGGCGCGTCCATTCTTAAGAGCCGGCCGCAATGCCTCGAGCGCAAGCGCGAATGCCTTAAAAAGCCCTAAAACGCGAGCCTGTCCCCGCTGAATTCATCAAAGGAGCGATGGGTGGTGGAGCCACTGTGTCCGTTCAAACGTATTTCGTGATAGGAGGAGCGCGAGGACGGCAATGGCTCAAGTATTTTCTGTTGATCGGTTAATGGAAGGATCTGGCAAGGTCGACTTAAGCGGCATTCCCTGGGAAGACGTTCCGAAGTATCCGCTGACGCCCGAGGCGATTCGCTGCATCAACTACTTCCTGCTAACGGAAGGCTCGACATTCTTTTATGTGCGGGCGCTCATGCGCACGAAGGCGATTATCGAAGAGCCTGAAATCGCGCCATTTTTGTGCGTGTGGATGTACGAGGAAGAGTTTCACGGGCGGGCCTTCCGGAAGTTTTTGGAGGCGTACGGGCAGACCATTCCTGATTCGTACCGCGGCGACATGTTCTCCCGCAGAGGCTTTGGCGAGCGTTTTGATGAGCTCGGCCAATTCGCCGTTTCGCGCATGTTTCCCAATGAGTTCCCCGCGATTCACATGGTTTGGGGCGTCATTCAGGAATACACAACCTATTCGGGCTACCAGAGCCTGCTCGAGCGCGTAAACCATCCGGTGCTGAACATCATCTGCGAGCGGATCATGAAGCAGGAGATGAAGCACTACGCGTTTTATAAAGACCACGCGAAACGCAGGCTCGCGGCGTCGACATGGGCGCAAAAGGTGACGTCGTACGCGCTGAAGCTCGCATGGACGCCCGTGGGAGATGGGATGTGCGAGAAGTCAGACACGCATCACGCGATCCGCTTTTTGTTCGATGGAATCGACGGCGATGCGGCCGCGAGGATCGATAGCAAAATGCGCGAGCTTCCCGGGCTGGAATGGTTTGATTTGTTTACGAAATTCGTGCGCGATCAGAATATCCGCAAGGCGCCGGATTCGTGGTTTCCGCCGACGCGCAGGGCGCCTATGTCTTCGGACGACGCCGCTTTCGCCGCCGAGTAGCGGATTGAGCCGGTTCCGCCGGTTCGGCCGATTGAGCGAGGGCCGCTTCGGCAGGCAGGGCAGGCGCCGGGATTATCTTCTGCACGTAACACATCCTCAGGAAATACCCGCCGACGCCGAGAAGGCCGACGCTTGCCCACTGCGCGGGCGTTAGGCCCCCATAGCGCGGATCGCCGCCCACCAGACCTGCACCCTCTTGTTCGCGAAGAAAGTCAAGTAAAAAACGCACGGGCGCGTAAAGCGTGCACATCCAGCCGACATAAAAGCCAACGGGGCGTATGGGTTTTTGGCGCCAGAGCACGGCGAACACAATCGCAAGCGGAATGGCCAAGACCATTTCATAGAGGCCCAAGTCGTAGCGGCCTACAAATCCTTCGCCCATGGGATAGCGAACCGCGAACCAGGCATCGGAGTAACGGCCCGGATGATCGTGAACGACGGCGCAGCCCGCCCGGCCAAATACCCAGGCCAGGGGATAGGCGCTCGCGGTGACATCGACCATGTGCACAACCGATTCGCCTCTGTACAAACGCCAGGCAAAAACACCGATAAGCGCGCCGGTAAAGCCGCCATAGCTCGAAAGGCCATCCCAAAGTTTAAAGAGATAAAGCGGTTCCCGGGCGAGCCTGTCGGGGTGATAAAAAATCGCGTCGAGCATATGCCCGCCGACAAAGCCCAGGCCCACGACCCAAAAGATGAATTCGCTCATCTTTCTCAGGTCGATGCCGCGTTCCTTGGCGTGCCGCGTGGCCACGATGGAACCGATGTAGACGCCCAGCGCTACAAGCGTTCCAAAGGGCTTGATGGTGGGCGGATGCGCTGGATCGAACAGATCGCCGAGCAGCGGCAAATACGTGAGGAAAGTAAGAGGAATCTCGGGGAGCGAGATGTAGGGAATGAGTGGGCCCACGGTTTGCGATTTGGATGTGAGAAGAGGCGGTCTTTGTTTGGACTGCACCGGCAAAGCGCGGCGGGTGCGGGCGTTGTTGTATCAGGTCTTGCGCGGCGACAAGACGCTTTCACTGCGCTTAACGATTTGAGCGCTTGACCGCTTTTATGCGACCCGCTCTTTTAGAAGCATGAAAGCCCTCTCTTTGCCGGGATGCGCATGCCGGGGAGCGTTTCAGTTTGCGGTGATGCAGCGCTTGAGCAAGCGCGGCGAACGCTTTGACTTGGTGGCGGGCGCCTCGAGCGGATCGATTTGCGGGGCGGTTACGGTGGCTGGAATGGCCGAGGAAGGGCCTTCGATGTGGCGTTCTTTTATGAGTACGCCCGTTGTGTCGGCGCGCTATTTGCGCACGGAAAAAAGCGTTTTTGGCATGAGCGTGATTCTGCGCGATGCGCTTGGCCGTTTTTTGCCCGAACAGCTCCTGCACGATACGGAGTCCGAGCTCTTGGTCGCGACGACACGGGCCAAGCGTTTTTTTATGGGAGGCCGCGATGCGCTGGTTGTCCACTCCAACAAGATGCGGCGCGATATGCACGACATCATTGTGGCGAGCTGTTACATCCCGGTTGTGTATGCCCGCGTTCCGGTGATCGATGGTGAAGTGCATATCGATGGAGGCGCCGCGGACAACACGCTGATCGATTCGCTGATCGAGCGGGGAGCACGGGAGATTACGGTGGTGACACCCTATCCCGAAGGAGCTGTGGCGCAGACGCTGTTCGCGGCTGAAAAGGCGCCGCATCCCCGCAGAAATGTGCGTATCCGGTTAATTTTCCCAGAGCGGAGGCTGTCTCAGAAGCGCTTCGATTTTGCGCCGGGTCCGCTCGAGGAAGCGCTGGCGATGCCGCATGTGGAGCGGATGGTGGAGCTGTAGGGTGTTGGGAGAAGGTGGGCGATGAAGGATGCCGTGAGGGTCGCGACGCTGACGATGAGCGATACGCGAACCCATGCCGATGATGAAAGCGGCCGAATTCTGGGCGATTTGCTTAGGCAAGCGGGCTTTTTGGTGGTCTTTCACGATGTGCTGCGCGAAGAGCCCGGGCTGCTGAAAGCCAAAGTGCTCGAGTTGTGTGAGCGCGAAGATGTGGGCGCGGTGATTGTGAATGGGGGCACCGGGATATCGCCGCGGGATCGGACGATTGAGACCTTGATGCCTTTGTTTGAAAAGACGCTGGATGGTTTTGGAGAAGCTTTCCGGAGGCTGAGTTTCGATCAGATTGGTGCGAATGCGATTTTGTCGCGCGCCACCGCGGGTACGGTCAACCAGCGCGTGGTGATGGCTCTTCCTGGAAGCCCCAAAGCCGTGCGCCTCGCCGTGGAAGAGCTCATCGCCAAAATTCTTCCGCACGCGGTCGCTTTGGCATCTGGTAAAGGCGCTCATCATCACCACCATCATCAGCCCAATGAACCTTCCACCAAAAAGGCCAATCCGTCATGATCAGCTTTGAAGAAGCCCTGCTGCGTGTGCTGGAAAGCGCTGTGCCCCTCGGTTCTGAGCGGGTTTCACTCGACGGTGCGCTCAATCGCGTGCTCGCTCAAGACATGCTGTGCCAAGAGCCGATGCCGCCTTTTGATAACAGCGCGATGGATGGGTATGCGGTGGCTTCGGCCGATTTCAAAGGATCTGGGCCATGGAAGCTGGGGGTTGTCGGCCATAGTGCCGCCGGAGGGCCGCTGCCCGGGCCGCTCGAGCCCAATTCGGCCTGCCGGATCTTTACGGGAGCTCCGCTGCCCGCCCGGGCCGACAGCGTGCTGATGCAAGAAGAAGTGTCGCGGGATGAAGACACGATTACTGTTCAAAACATTCCTTTTACCGGGCAAAACCTGCGTTTGCGGGGGGCCGATCTGGGGCTGGGCAGCGTGGCCTTGGCTTGTGGTGTACGGCTCTCGCCTGGAAAAATCGCGCTCGCCGCGGCGCTCGATAAGCCCTTTGTTCATGTTGCGCAGAGGCCCGTTGTTACGGTGCTGTGTTCAGGCGATGAACTCCGGTCTCCCGGCGAAGCGCCGCGCCCGGGCTGTATCGTGGAATCAAACGGATTTTTTGTGGCTCACGCCGCCCGGATGGCCGGCGCTACCGTGCGTATTGCTCCCTTTGTCCGCGATACCGAAGAGGCTGCCCACGAAGCCATTGTAAGCGCGCTTCGTTCATCGGATGTGTGTGTGACCATCGGCGGCGTGAGTGTCGGCGATCATGACGTGATCCGGCCCGCGCTTGAAAAAGCGGGTGTTGTGCTGGATTTTCTGCGCGTCGCCATCAAACCCGGAAAGCCCCTGTGCATGGGCCGCAAAGGCTCGTCTCATGTGATTGGATTACCGGGCAATCCCGCGTCGGCCTCGCTGACCTTCTTGCTCTTTGGCGTTCCGCTGTTGCGCGCGCTTCAAGGCGATGCGGCGCCCGTGCCGCCCCGGCTGCTGATGCCTGTGCGCGGCGCGTACCATAAAAAACCGGGGCGAGCCGAGTTCTTGCGGGCTTCCATTGCCGTCGAAGCAGGACGCGAAATAGCGGTGCTTCTTCCCAATCAGTCATCGGGTGCCGTGACCAGCTTTGCCGCGGCCGAAGCGCTTGTGATCGTCCCCGCCGACCATGCGAAAGTGCACGACGGCGATATTCTCGAAGCGATTCGAATCAGCGATATTTTAAACTGATTTAAGCGTGCCGGTGATTCCCGTGGTCGGCGTGATCTCCGTGAGCGTGATGCTCGCCGTCACCGCAGCGCGCATCCTGCCACCCTACCCAATAGGGGCCATCGGGGCCGTGTTCCCGTTTCCAAATGGGCAGTCGGGACTTGATGCGATCGATCAGTTTTCTGCACGCCACAAATGCCTCGGAGCGATGAGGCGCACTGGCCGCGCATAAAACCGCGGCATCTCCCACAGAAAGCGATCCAATCCGGTGCACCGCGGCCACGCGCACACCGGGCATTTCTTCTTCGATTTCAACCAGAATGCGTGCGAGCTCTGATTCAGCCATCGAGCCATACGCCTCGTATTCGAGCAGCGTTACGGCGCGCCCTTCATTTTCGTTCCGCACCAAACCGCTGAATGTGGCCACGGCGCCCGCGCCTTCATGCGTGACAAGCTGCAAAAGCTCATCCAGCGACAGCGCGCTCGTCCGGATTCTCGGCATAGAGCCCCGCGCCTTCATACGTTTTGCCCTTCGCCTTCGCTAATTCGCTGAAAAAAACCTGAACGGCCCCCGCTTTTCTCGAGCAGCTTGATATCGCCGATCACAATCTCCCGATCGATGCCTTTGAGCATGTCGTAGATCGTCAGGCAAGCCACGCTCACGGCTGTCAGCGCCTCCATTTCCACGCCCGTCCGATCCCGCGCTTCCACCGTGGCTTTCACCAGCGCCGAACCCAAAAGCTCGTTCACCTGAATTTCAATCCCCACATGCGTCAGCGCCACCGCATGACACAAAGGAATCAGCTCGCTCGTACGCTTTGCCGCCATGATTCCTGCGATGCGCGCCGCCGAAAGCACTTCTCCCTTCGGCGCGTCCGACTTCACGATTCGCTCTGCGGTCTCGCGCCGCATTTTCACCACGGCTGAAGCAACCGCACGGCGCTCCGTTGTGTGTTTTTCTCCAACGTCCACCATGTGCACCAGGCCCTGCGCATTCAGGTGATTGGAAAGCGTTGTCAGCTCCTGCGTGGCCTGAGTTGGATCTACCGCGGAAACCAGCGTTTTTCGCATCTTGGATGAACTCGACTTGCGTTCGGACGAAGGGGCGTCTCCGGCCGCTGAAGGCGAACTTCCGGGCAATGGAAGAACCGAGGAAGGAGCGCTCATCGTGCTTTCCAAGCCGAGCATTTGTTCGGTGGCAGGAGCGGCAGGCACGGAAAGAATAGGCTGCGCGAGCATTTCAGGCAGGACGCGCGTGGTTTGAGCCATGGCCGATGCAGACCAAGAAAGACCGCGCATGACGGCCTCAAACGTCGTCTCCAGCAGGGAAGGCTCGTTGCGCGCGATGGCCTTCTGATGAGCGGCCACCAGCGCATAGCGATCGAGCCCGCGCAGGCTTGACCAAACGCCTGAATCGAGCACGCCCAGCGGAGCGAGCGCCGCGGATAGTTCGGACGGCGGCATTCGCGTATCGGGCTCCGGCTTTACATCCATGCGAACAGGTATGGGCTGAGCCCGAAGCGCAATGGCCGCGACAGCCATCACATCCACCACTTCTTCCGCGCCAAGCATCGCGAGCGTGCGCCTCTCCTTCACGCCCAGCGAAACCCAACCCTCCAATGAAAGCTTTAAACCCGCGCGATCCAAAGCCCGCCTCGCAGCCAGGGGCAGGAGCGGCAGATCCGCGCCGATTTGCTCAAAACCATAGATAAACGGCGATTTTTCGCTGTCGCTCATACAAAGCGCACTCTGCCAGAATCCGCCAAAAATCGGCGCAATTTAAACCTGGCTAGCCGCCTATTGCCCGCATCGACACACTGGCCGCCGTCTCCTCCGTGCAGCCTTTCCAGCGGGTCCCATCCGGCTTGAGCCTCCACGCATCCTCGATCCGCTGAGCAATCGCTTCCGCATCACCAAGCCTGGCTTCGCTTGAAGCATCGACGCCGTCGTCGGTGGCCAGACATGGCCTGAGCACACCTGTCGAGGAAACCCTCAGGCGATCGCAGGAAGCGCAATAGGTGTCGCTGGTTCCCGTAATAAAACCCGCCCGCAGTGCTGGATCGTGCCTGGCTCTCACGTATTTGGCGGGTCCCAGGCCGGGCTCCGGCGCACCTTCCTCGGCCATCAAATAAGCGGCCAGGCTCTCTTTCATTTCGGCGGCCGTCACCAAATGCGTCTTGGCAAGCCTGGCACCCTCGGCAATGGGCATCACTTCCAGAAAACGCGGCACCATACGCCGCTCCCACGCCCATAAAAGAATGCGCGAAAGCTCATCGTCATTTTCTCCGCGCAAGACCACCGTGTTCAGTTTTATCGGCGAAAGACCTGCTTTTTGCGCCATCTCAATGCCGGCCAGAACCTTCTTTAAACTGCCTCCCCTCGTGATCGCCGAAAAACGCGCATCATCCAGCGTATCGATTGAAATGTTGATGCGGTGAAGTCCCGCTTCTTTCAAAGGAAAAGCAAGCTCTTCAAGCTGCGATGCGTTGGTCGTAAGCGACAAATCCTCAAAGCCCATCGAGGCCAGATGCCCGACAATCGCCACAATTTCAGGATGAATCAAAGGCTCGCCGCCCGTCAGCCTCACACGCCGCACACCCGCGTTTTTCAGCCCTTCAAACATCACCTTCCACGCGCCCGTCATCAAACGGCCATCGCTGTAACCGTCATTGCGCGAGGGCCTGCAATACGTGCACGCAAAATCGCAGCGATCTGTCACCGAAATGCGAACACTGCGCGGGGGCGGCATAGGCGTCTGGCTCAAATAGGCGCGGGGCACTTCCAGCTTCTTTTCCGGCTCAAGCACAGGCAAAGCGCGTTTCAACATGGCCGCGTCCTGAATCGGGAGCCGCTCAGCCACCGGCCACCGGCGGGATGAGCGCTACCTCATCACCTGACGTTACGTAATCTTTAGAGGAAGCATAGGTTCCATTGACGGCGAGGCGCAAGGAGCCTCGGTAAGGCACAAGTCCTGGAAACCTTTCACAAATGCGATCCAAAAGCTCCACCACGGTACAGCGCCCATCCAACTCCATATCGAGTTCGCCCGAACCAATCACATCGCGCGCCCCGGCGAAAACAAGCAATCGAACCGCATTGGCCATGGTTGAGCATCTACCCTAACCGGGCATGAGGTGCCTTCGCAAGGCTTGTGCATGGAAAAAGCCGCTTCCGAAAACCTAAAAAAGCAGCGAATGCTCTGTATATCGCGCCGCAGGCCCGCGCTATCATCGGCCCGAACGCATGTCGGACGAGGAAGAGAGCGGATACGCGCCGGGGGCAATCCTCGTGGGCCGCTATCAAGTACGCCGGGAGCTTGGCCGCGGCGGTATGGGCATCGTGTACCTATGCCGCGATTTGGTCGTGGATGAACGGGTGGCGGTGAAGCTGCTCGTTCGCCGCGGTGCGAAAATTAGGCCCGAAGATGCATGGTGGTTTCACGAAGAGGCGCGCGCGCTGGCCAGCCTTTCACATCCATCGATTGTGCACGCCCGGGATTTTGGAACGCTGACGGATGGCACGCCCTATCTCGTCATGGATTACGTCTCGGGGCGTTCACTTCACGAATGGCTGTATCTCGCGAAGATTGAAGGCCAGCTTCCCTGGCCGATCATTTGGAGCACGGTCGATCAAGTGCTGGGTGGCCTGGCCCACGCTCATGCGCGCGGCGTCATTCACGGCGATCTCAAACCTTCAAACGTTATTTTGGATCTCAACGGCGAAAGCGGCGATCCACGGGTGTACATCCTCGATTTGGGATTGGCCTGGCTACTTCAGGATCGCATGGATCATAGGCTGGACGGCGGCAATACCATCGAGCCCACCGTGCGCTGGGGAGCGGGAACACCCGGCTGGATGGCGCCCGAACAGATTCGATTTGCCGCGCCGCATGTCGGCCCTGCCACCGATCTCTATTCGCTGGGCTGTATTCTCTTTGCCCTTCTTTCAGAGGACGAGCCTTATTCGGGAACCAACGATGAACTGCTGCGCCAGCACCGGAGCGCACCTATTCCCGATCCTCACTTGCCTTATGGCGTTCCCACCGAAGTCATCGGATTTGTCAAGCGCCTGATGGCCAAGCGTCCGTGGCACCGTTACGACTTTGCCGGGGATGCAAGGCGGGCCTGGCGGGCCTTCAAGCCGAGCGGCGATAAAGCCACGACCACACCCATTCCAGGCTTTAGAGCCGCAACGCCCGTTCCCTCGCTCCAACAAGAGTCTCCTCTTCTTTCCGGCTACGAACTGCGCGAGGAATCCACGACCGCCGCCGGCCTCTTAAGCCTTCGTCCAAGCCCATTTATTGCCCGCGCTCAAGAACGGCAAATGCTGCTCGACCGGGTAGCTCAAGTCATTTCAGGAGGAGCGGGGCCGGATGCAGCGCCCATGTCGCTCCGCGTGCCCAGCGCAGGCCCCGAAAGCATGCACCGGATGATCTTGCTCGCCGGAGATGCCGGTGTTGGCAAGAGCCGCTTGGCCGAATGGCTATGCGAAGAAGTGCATGAACGGGCGCTGATGATTCCATTGCGGGCACGCTACCGAAAGATTGCCGCCCCTCTCGATGGAGTCGTCGGCGCCGTAATTCAACACTATCGGCTTGAACGGGCCGATCGAAACGTGGTCGAAAAGGTTTTGATGAATTTATGGGGCGTGGCACCCGATGACGACGCCGGGACCACCTGGGTCGCCGCCACGGCCGAATGGCTAAGACCTTCCACAGGCAATGAACCCGTCGGCCCCACCGGTAAACGCTTTGCCTTGGATAGACCCGAGCTCCGCTGGCTGGTCATCGTTAAAACCCTGGAAAGAATCGGCAAAGAAAAACCCATCCTCTTGTGGATGGATGACCTCCACCTCGCCGGTCCAGGGACCTTTCACGGTCTCGATCGCGTTCACCGCGAAGCCAAGAACCTGCGAATTCTTGTTGCTGCAACCGCCCGCACCGAAGCCGTCGAAGCCGATCCCAATGCCCGGGCCCTCCTCGAGCGCGCCCTCGCCGATTGGGGAGGCGAACGCGTCGATATTGCTCCACTGAGTCCAGCCCAAACCCATGCCCTGCTCCGCGAAACCTTACCCCTCGACGATGCCGCCGTCGCCGAAGCCGCTGCCCGAAGCAAAGGCAATCCCCTCTTCGCCCTTCAGCTTTTACACGCTTGGGCCATGGGCGGTCATCTGGAATTAAAAGACGGCCGCTATGGCGTCCCCAAACCAGCCCTTGCCGTGCGCGCCGCCACCACCGCCGAATTGTGGGAAGAACGAATTCGCGCCCTTCCCGAAGCGCTGCGCCGAGGTGCCTTGGCCGCATCCGCCCTGGGAGGCGATATCCGCCGCGATGTATTGCGTATCCAACTGCATGCCCTGGGCACCGATGCCGAAGCCGCGGTCATGGCCATGCAACGCGCTCAAATCCTCATTCCATCGGGCGCCGAACGCCTGCGCTGGCCGCATGCCCTCCTCCAAGAATACCTCCTCACCCAACTGTTTCTTCAGCCCGATGCCGCCTATTTCTTCAGGGCCGCCGCCGATGCTCTCGCCTATCATCCCGCGGCATCGACCATGCGAATCGTTCGCCACCGCGTCACCAATCTAGCCCGCGCGGGCGATTTTGCTCAAGCCGCATCTCTCCTCCATGCTCATATTGCCGTTTTGTGGACCCGCTCCCGCGATCCCGCCAGTACCCTGCGCGACCTCGCCCTCCTCGACGGCAAACTCAATGGAACGGCGCTCGCGGCCCATCAGCGCTGGAGAGCCGAAGCGCTTCGTTACGCGGGACGCTTTGAAGAAGCCCGGGCCGAAGCCGAACAAGCCCGTCAAATTTACCGGGATGCCGGCGAAAAAGAAGGAGAAGCCCATTGCTTGCGGCTCTTGGGCCATATCGCTTCCGAATTGTCCGCCTCCGCCCAAGCCCGCCGCCTCGTCGCCAAAGCCCTCAGCATGTTTGAAGACCTGGGGCATATTCATGGCTCGGCCCAATGCGAAGTCATGATGGGAGAAATCGACTATGTCGTCGGCGATCACCGCCGCGGGCGAATGGTCCTTCAAAGCGCGGCCGAACGCTTCTTGGCCGTAGGCGATCGCCTGGGTCATGGCCAATGCCTTTTGCTCCAAAGCTATATCGAACAAGCTGGAGGCTCACCCATCATTGCCCGGGAGCTTCTGCAGACGGCCCGCGCCGATTTTGATTCCATTGGCTATCGCTTGGGCCTAGCTCAAACCGAATTGGCCATAGCCCACTGCGATCACCGTGAAAACAAGCTGGACACGGCCCGCGCCATGGCCTTGATTGCCAGGGCAGGCTTTCGCGATCTCGCCTATCCCCGGGGAGAAGCCGGTGCCGAACGCCTCTTGGCCATGGCCTCCCTCGACGCGGGCGAACCCGATATTGCCGAGGCCCATGCCCGGGCATCCGCCGCCGTCTACGATCGCATGTCCGATCCTTGGGGGCAAGTCGAAACCCGTCTCCTGCTTGCGCAGATAGCCTTAGATCGCGGGCTTCCCGACGTAGCGCGGGGACATCTTATCGCCTGCGAAGCCATACCGCTCACCGAAAGCGAACCCAAGCAGCACCGGCATCTCACCCTGGCTTGGCTGGCCTACCACGATGGACGCTTTGTGGATGCCGCCAAAGAATTGGACTTTGCGCGGGCGGCCTTTAAAGATCCGGGACGAACAGGCGACCACACCCCCATGTTGCTCGAACGATTTGCCAACATGGGCTGGCCCCGCCCCGCCAGCATTCGCATCGCCGCATGGAGAAGGCAATTATCCGGGGGAATCAGCAGCGCTCCGGTATCGGAATTGTAGAGCGCGTTTTCTAAAAGGGAGTCCTACAGTGCGTTGCGAGGCTTTCGTAGCTAGGGAGATCGACGGAGGCGTACATTGTACGTTGACGGAGATCGACCGAAGATACGGAAGCCTCGCAACGCACTGTAGGACTTCCTTTAAAGCCAGCGATTCTCCCTATACCACCTAAACGCCTCCCGCACCCCTCGCTCCACATCATAAGCATGCGAAAAACCAAGCGTCTCCCGAATCAAATCGCTCCTACAAGTCCATGCCTCCTGCGCCCCCATCTTCGCCTTCTGCCGATTAAATAAGCGCGGCTTTCCATCGAGCTTTGTAATCAACTCTCCCCCAATCGCCGACAACCCCACCAGCGCCTCGGGCAAATTCAGCGTCCTCACTTTCTTTCCGCTCGCCTCCACAATCACCTGCTGAAAAGTCCCCCACGTCACCGGCCGGTTATCACAAATAAAAAAGCCCTTCCCCACGGCCTTCTCGTGCGTTGCGCACAAAAGCAGCGCCTGAATCAAATCATCCACATATACCGCCGAAAACCATCGATCTTTATTGCCAAAAAATACATTGCGCCCCTTCTCCACCTCCTTAAACAACTGCAAATAATCCACATCCCCAGGCCCATACACCCCGCCCGGCCTCACAATGGACCAAGGCAAATCCGTTACACTCTCCACCACATGCTCGGCCTCCAGCTTGGTTTCCCCATAATGCTCGATGGGCCTGCGGGTATGCGTCTCCACATGAGGCTTCCCCGGCTGAGAAGGACCATAGACCGCCAGACTCGACACATGCACAAATCGCTGAAGATTGGGATGCCCCTTCCGGGCCGCCTCCAATAAATTGGATGTAGGCAGCACATTGGCCCGCCTAAAATCATCCCTGGTGACACCCTTGGTTGCCCCCGCGACATGAAAGAGCACATCGGGTTTTTCGGACTCCAGGAGCTTGGTGAGCCCATGGATATCATCATATTCTACTTCAACGGAGCGGCCCAGTTTTGCGGGAGGAGAACCTTTGCGGCGGACAGCGATGACATCGGCGCCTTGCTTTAACAATTCATCCCGGAGCCTACCGCCGATAAAGCCGCTGGCGCCTGTGAGTAAGATTTTACCGCTGAGTGTAGGTGTGGAGGAGGATGGCATGCTGAGGGCGGCCTTGTGGACCGATTCTAGGAGGCCGTCAAGAAAAAAGTGAAGCTGGCGTTCAGTTTGCAGCTTGCCAAGAATACGGATGATTTCGCCCGTCATGTTCTTCCCGATGTTATCTTGACATCCGTTCTTTACCAGGCTAGACCAAGCCGGACAATGACAAAGCCAGATCAGCCTGAAGACCATCCCCCAGACCAACCGGCCCCAGCGTCGCCCGACAAAGCCCCCGCATCTCCCCACGACACCTTCGTGTACAAGATCCTCAGCGACCCGGTGCTAGCGGCCGCGGAACTCAAAGCGGTATTGCCTCAAGAAATCGCCGACGAGATCGCATGGGAAACTCTCGAGCTGGATACGCATCGCTTTGTGACGGGAAACCTGGCCAATCAATATACAGATCTGCTTTTCAAGACGACAATTCGCCATCAAGATATCCGTATCCGCATCTTGCTTGAGCATTCAAGTCATTCGAAACCATTCGAGCTTTTGCAGACGCTGCAATATCAAGTGCGCCAATGGGAACGCGGATGGCGCGGCCACAGCCGGTTCATCGATTATTTTGGTTTGGACGAGGCACTGGTGCATCTTTTACGCCCCTACATTGTCGACTTTGGGATTGTTCTCGACGACATCAGCAAGGTAAACACCGAAGCGCTGATGGCGCGTCCAGTGCCACCAGAAGTGCAGCTTATGCTGTTTGCACTTCGGTACGGCCGTACAGGACGCAGGGTATTGGATGAACTGCCGAAGATAGCGCCCATATTGACAGTTTTGTTGCAAGAACCCAACGGAAGGCTTGTGCTGGGCGTGTTTTTGGTGTACTTGAAGCGAGTAGCGAAGGTATCGGAGGCGGAAATGCGCAGCTTGTTGCAAGAAGTGATCGAGCCTCAGCTCGACCCTGAAATGGTGGCCGTGTGGACACAATTTGAGGCTGGTGAAAAAAAGGGGAGACTGGAGGGTGAACTCAAGGGTAGGCGCACCATGCTCCGGCGTTTGCTCACACAACGATTTGGAACTTTATCGCCCGAGAATATTGCACGCCTCGAATCGGCTTCCCTTGAAGATCTCGACGCCATGACCTTGCGCGTTCTCACGGCTGCCAGTGCCGATGAAGTCTTGGCTGAGCCACCGCGATAAGCATCCCCAACCTGCGGGCTGTCATGTCCAAAGCGCGCTCAGATGGCCATGCGCGCCGTGGCTTCACCCATCGTTCATCCTCCCTCCGGTCCCCCATCGCCCTTCTTCTTCGCCCGCCCAGAAGGCCGGTCGGGTATAATTTGATGAATATCGGCCTCCGACATCCCCGCCGCCAAATAGGCCCGCTTTAAACTGACCAGCCTCAGCCTCGCCACCTTGGCCAATCCCTTGCGCACCGATTCCAGCAACGACAGCTTCGACTTGAGCGGCCTCGCTTCATCTACCTTGGCCTGAAACACCCCCGCCTGTGCCGTTATCCTTTGGGCCGATGCCAAAGCCAACGCCGCGTCCAGCTTGGGATGGGCCCCCTTCTGCAAAAACTCCGCCAGCAACATCATCTTTCCAGGCTGATCCTCGGCCTTTCCTTCCGTATAGACATCCGTTCCCCCAGGGAAAATCACTTCCATATAGGGATCGGTCCCGGGCCTCCCCAGCTTGTTCCAGAGCATATCCGATTCCTCCTTCACAAGATCGTCCGAATCCGCGTTCAACACCTCAATCTCTTGATCC
This sequence comes from uncultured Polyangiaceae bacterium, assembly GCA_964537685.1. Taxonomy (GTDB): domain Bacteria; phylum Myxococcota_A; class Polyangia; order Polyangiales; family Polyangiaceae; genus CAZICM01. The sequence continues at coordinate 39,243 of CAZICM010000033.1, read as the reverse complement.
AGCACATCGAGCTGAGCCGACAGCGGAGCCATCTGCCCCTCCGTCGAGGCCAGCACCGTCAGCGTAGGCCCAAGATGAATCTCCGCCAGGCTTTGCGCCTCGCCTCCCCGGAGCTTGGCTCGGTCCAAGGCCGTCTTGGCATCGCCGATAATGGCATCGATTCCCGCGCTGGCACTGATGATTTCGCCCATCGTGTTTTTCCTTTCTGAAGTGCGTGTGTTTGCCGCTCTATCGAGCAGGCTGTTAAAGGAAAACATGGGTATGGGATGCTGTCAATGCGATTTTCTGGCTTGCGGGAGGGCAGTTAAAGGAGCGTTCTTTGGTTTGGGGGTGCGCTGCTTGCTGGGTTTGAAACAGCCGTTCGGAATATGCGGGCACAAGCTCTCATTTGAAACAAAGCCGCGCGGATAGCTTGAACAAAGCAAGTTGGGTGTGCAAAAACCGAGGTGGAGAAGAGGAACCGAGCATGTTGTGTTCGCTAAACCTGGACGGAGATCTGGTGCGAAGCAGGTAGAGGGAAGGAAAAGCCGGACGGGTTTTTGCGGCCCAGCCTGCTTGGTTTGAAGGCGCTGAACGGATATTGAAACCTTGACTTGCTGGGTTTGAAAAAAGTGGACGGCTTTGGGGAACAAAGCAGGCTGAGCGATGCGAAAGCGGCGTGATTGGGCGAAAACAGCGGCTTTTCAGGGGCATTTCATGGGAGCAATTCAAGATCCCGAACGATAACCATCTCGGTACTCCGCCCCTCCCGGTACAAACTTCCCTTCACCCGTACTTGGCGCTCGTCTCCCAAGGCCATCCGCGCAATGTCTAGCAAATAAACATCCTCCGTCCAACACTGCAGGGTTCGGCTTACCCGATCCGCCCTGTAGAGCCTCAAGCGGATCGAACGCCTATCCATATCCACCGCGCGCACGCTGCCAATCTCATCGAATTTACCCAGGTCCGGGCCTTGTTTCACCACGCTTACCATGCGTTGCGCATAAACGGGCTTCATCTGAATGGGCTGCTTTCGTCCCGTCAGCTTGCCCCCCAACTCCACGGCTTCAATGGCCTCCTCGGAGCCAGGTATTAGTCTTAGGGTTTGAGCGGCAACGCGCTGAGCCAGTTCTTGACCGTTCATTTGCTCGACCAGCACGCTAATCGGGCGCTTATCATCCGCGGCCCATTCGTTGATCATGACAATACGGCGGATTCCCCCTTCCAGATCGGACGCGCTGTGGGACCCAAGCTGATCCAGGGGAAGCACGATATGGGATGGTGCACCGTTGGCCGGTGTAATGGAAATATCGGACAGGGCAAAGTCAATGGCTTCTTCAAGACCTTTTTCCGCGCGGCCCCGTGTTCCATGAGAGCGCGAAACCGCGCGCAGAACCTTTCTGAAGACTTCATAGTATTTGCTTAAGGTTGAAGCTCTCGGAATCTTAATATCCGGGTGAAGCCAAATTCTTAAGACAAGATCGTGGCTGTCCATGCCTTGTTCTGGGAGCATGCGCGAAATAAGTTCGCATTTGAACTCGTCGAGAATAGGGCCAAAATTGCTGTTTTGATTGGTTTTTTCGAGGATGGAAGCCAGGGCAAGGGGCGGCTGGTTTGGGAATTTCCGAGCGATAAATGCCTCATAGGCATCGAGGACGGCGCGGGGGTTGGAGGCTTCCAGGGCGGGCCTGAGCACAACCGAGCGGAGCTCGAGAAGCTGAAGGACTTGCAGTTCGACGGCGATATTGGGCCCCCACATTCCGGGCCGCTGGGTAATGGATGTAAGCTGTTCGTCGATAAATCCGAGCATTCGATCTTGAAGGGAACTCATTGGGCATTCACCGCTGGATCAAGGGGTTCGAGAAGATAAGCATCGCGGTCGGGATATTGAAAATGCATCGAAAAGTAGTCCGCGGCCGGCGTGCCATCGGCCTGGGTGAGGGCGTCGACATAGTGTTCGGTGACTTCGGTGGTCACATGGTGGAACCACCATTCCCCTTGGAGGGGAATTTTGGGGAGGAGGAAGCGGGCGCGCTGGGCTGGCTTGATGCGCAAGTTGCGGGAGCGAGGATGGAGTTCCCGGGCAATGGGCAGGATGGTCTTTGCAACCTGTTCGCATTGGTTGCTTTGGGGAGGATAGCGGTTGAGGATGGCGCGGACTTGGGCGGCTTGTTCAGGTTTCCAGGGAATAGGCATGATGATTTTCCAGTGCGAGGGTTTGTTGGAGGGGCTTTTGGCACGGTGAAAGCGCTGTGTCAACAAAAAAAAAGAATTTTTTGGTTGTGCGTTTCGGGCCTTCTGCTCCGTCTCCTGCTTGCCTACTCCACCGGAGAAATCGCCTTCAAATCCGACCCGCCCGCATAGGCATAGCTCACATAGGAATCAAATCCCGACACAAACACCCCCACAGGCTCCCCAGCCGCCACCCGGTGAACGCCGTCATATTGCAGTCCAGGATTCACCTGCGGCGGGTCCGTCAGCGGGTTTATCGATGCAAAGCTGACCTGGCAGGTGTACACCCAATAAGGCGGCAAAGCATTCCCCCGCTCCTCCGGCGTTAACCCATCCGAGGGCGTAATTACACAGTTCCCGCTGTCCAGAGGAACCCCATCCATCGCCGCCACCGTCGTCGGTGGCGCCACCACCGTTATAAAATCAAAAGCGTATTTGTCCGGCGTCAAAAAGACATAGTCCATCCGGTATTGCTCAATCGGCGGGACAATCACAATGCTTGGATCGCCCCCAGGCAATCCCCGCTTGACGTTCGCCGCGTCCTGGCTCGCCATCACCTGCATCGCAATTACAGGCTCGGTGCTTTCGATCATCATGTCCCGTTCGGTTTGTAGCTCCCGGTAATCTCCCAGGTAATTGAGCTTGAAGGTATCATAAGGAGGTGGCAAGCTTGTCTTTACCAGCGCCCCCGCGGGCGAGGCCGCAACCACCCTCACATAATCAGGCTCGGCCACCACCGGAATCTGACCGCCCGCCTCCGCCACCGTCTTTGTTCGGCTGGGAGAATGCGCAATCACAAACTTCTTGCCCGCTGTTCTTAGAGGATCGAGCTGATCTTCCAGGTGATCGGCACAGCAGCGCCGCTCGGATAGCTTGCTAAAATGGGGAGCGTCCGAGGCTTCTCCTCCGGTAAAGACCGCGATAGGTCCGTCCGCTTCAATCACCGAACCGGTGAAGTCGGCATTAAAATCGCCGGTCTCCAGGTTAAGCACATCAAAGGCGTGAAGCGTGGTTTCGATATATCCATTGATAGGCGTTTCGGCGATTGGTCCTCCTCCCACCACCTTGGCCTTGGTCATGATTTTTACTTTTGTATCCGGGCGCGTTCCTACAATCGTTAAAAATGCCCTGAGATGAATAGGAAAATTAGGGCTAAAGTTGGTATCTGGATCGTCGGTGGCGGCAATGGTCTGGGGCCATCCGGCGACCACATACATCTTGCGCATCGAGTCGCCTTCGTAGGCCAAGGCTTCCACCGGCTTTAACAGCGATGCGTCGTTGGAGAAGACATTGACGTTTTCCAGCGGATTGAATTGATAGGCCACAACCGGATAATTCGATGTAATCCGGTACGCATGGCGGGTGAGCGCGGTATGCGTGCCCGTATTGTATTCTCCTTCGGGGCTTCCATCGACTTCCCGCGGTCCAAGCTTAAATACCCGTAAATTCAAGGGCGCAATGGTGGCCGCGGCGATTTCCAGTTCGTTGGGCGCGTCCCCGGGCTGGCCGTTATCCTGTACGATTTTAACTTCTACCGGAACATCGGGCTGAGGATTAGAGATAACCACCGCGAACTGCTGAGCCGCCGCATTGCTTGTGGCATCGATCATCGCGTTATCGAGATCGACCGCCCAATATTCGCATCCCACATTGCTCCGCTCAATCGAAGCCTGCGCGCATAAATCGACGCATTGGCCCGAGCGGCATACGATTTCATTTTCGACCTTGCAGGTTTCCACAACGGTCTTGATATTGCCGTCGGAGCTGCACGATACCACATCCTGGCCTTCGCATCCCCGGAAATCGGGTAAACATGTGGTGCATTTATCCAGGCCGATGGCGCATACCTTGCCTTGGGAATCGCATTCTTCAATCATCTTCCAGGCAGGGCCGCTTTCGGTCTCCACGCATTGTTCATAGCCCGTTGTGCAGCGCTCCTGGCCTGCGATGCATACCGGTTTGGGAGGAGGCGGAGCGGGGGCGACCTCTTCTTCCCAGCGTGTGCCTTTATCAAAGCAGCTTATCAGGGCAAGCCCCGAGGCGACCCATAGAAAATGATGCCGTTTCATAAGAATGTACCTTTGGTCTAGCGAAATGCGCTAAAGGAATCGAGCGAATAGGCTGTCATGCCCTGGGGCCTTAAGTTTCTATAGCGCAGATTGCCATAGTCAAAGCCATCGATGCGGGCTCCATAGATACTGATGGTAATGGGCCCGCTTGCGATAGAACCATAGGGGATGGGGCCCAAATCGGGAAGCTCGATTGAATTTGCGCCCTTGGGGACGGCGATGGTCCAGCGGATTAAGCCATTTCCGCTGGTCACTTCATAGACGGTTAAATCGATGGGCGCGCCGGGGGCGAAGTTGACGGCCAAATGGCGGCCATCCCAAGGGCTATTGGGGGCGGGTGTGGCCAGGGTGGGAACGCCGACAAAGCCATTGACGGGTATGGTTTGGCTGGTGGAGTTGGATAGCATTCTTCCAACGACAGAGAGCGGGGCCGCATAGTTAGGCCCGGTTCCTGCGCGTACGGCAGATAGATAGGCGGCGCCCGAGAGTTCGTTGGTGAGGGCGGGGACATAGGTAAATTTTAATAGCCCATCAAAAGGAAGGAAGGGCGATTTCTGGCCGGAGGGCAGGATGGCAAAGCCATTGTTGCCCAGCATCACGGCGACGGTGGCCTTTAAGCGGTCGGGGCCTTTGGGGCCTGGAACAGGCGCGGTGATATCCATGGTAAAGACCTGATCGATGGTCTTGTTCATGGGGATATACACATTTTCAACGGTTCCATCGGGAACGACGGCAAGCCCGCTGACGACGCCCATGGCATAAGCGGTGAATTTTGGAGGCGATAGCTTGCGGTTTTCAATGCCGGCAATCGCATACATGGTTTTATTGCCGGGGCTGGTATAATAGACGAATCCATAGCCGATTCCGCCCTGGGAATTGGGCGTGACGGCGGCGGCGGGCGAGGGAAGATTAAAGCCCGCGGTAGGATCGGAAGTGGTTAAAAAGACATAGGCCGCTTGCTGTTCATCCTGCCCGACGGGAAGGGGCACATTGGTCCAGCCTGCCTTTTGGAATTCTATGGCGCCCGGCCATACCAATTCGCCTTGAATATATCCTCCTGTGCTTCCTTTTCCGCCGACGGGAGGCGGATCGCCCATCTCGCCGCATTCAGGTGTGAGCACGGGATCGAGATAAACGGTGACGGTATCGACGGGAACATCGACAAATGAAATCGGCGAGCTGCACATCCCGCCCACGGTGACGGTCGTGGGTTTGTTCAGCGATGGATCGTTAAAGATAGCGACGCCCGTGATATCGACGGATTTTACCAAGGTATTGGGGCCTCCTGTTCCTACAGCGACAACTGCGCCCGGAATAGGGTCCCCCGTGAAATTGGAATAGACCAGGACTTTAAGCTTGCCATTGAGCGGCGCGCCCGAGAGACCGCCTTTATAACCGTTTTCGCTATCTTCATAGGTATAGCCATCGAGCACATTGAGGGTAGCGCTCTTGCTTTTGACGGATACGGTTTTGGCGCCGGGCGTTCCCTTGGGAACGGTGCACAAGAGATGATCGGTGGCCAGGACTTTTAGATCGGTGCAGGGCTTTTGATCGATGAGCGCATCGGTGGTATCGGCTTCCCAATCGGTTCCCTGTCCATAGATATCGATTTCGGTGCCTCCGGCGATAGGCCCTGAACTGGGCAAAGCATAGAGCGCATCATAGGAATAAGCGCCGGGCAAAGAGCGTTTGGTCGATTCATCCGAGCCGTTTTGGGCGATAATATCGACAGGTCCCGCCTTGCCGGGAGGCGCATTCACCTGAACCCGGGTGGGATCGACCGCGACCAGGCCGGCCGGATCGGCCTCGGTATCTCCAAACCATATTCTGATATCGGAGCCAAAGCCTTTGCCTTGTATCAGCACCCGCTGGCCGCCTGAAAACGGTCCATGCGCGGGATTGGCGCCGACGACTTGGTGCGGATCGTTATTGCCGGTCTCGGGCTGGGAAGCATCGGGGAGCGGACCCGTTTCCCACCAATTGGTGCCAGCATCGTCGTTATCGTCGGTTTGGCGGGTAAGCGGTTCGGGCGCGCTGGCGATGCAGGCGGCGGCGCCCAGGCAAAGCGCTGTTGCACAGCCCAAGATTGGGCCGATCAGCAGGGCGAGAGGCATTCGGCGGGAGGATTTGGAAGTGTGTCGGGTTCGCACAAAGCGGATGATAGCGAAGGAGGGGTGGCTGCGTAAAGGGTTTTTTGGAGCTTATTTTTTGGGGGAGACGTTTGGATTGGGGAGCGTGCGGCTTTTGTTCTGCAGAATGAGGCGGCGGAGGACTTCGGCGCCGAGGGCAGGCGGCCATTGGTAGCGGTAGGCGGGATTGATTTTATCGTTGGTGCGTTCGTCGGGAAGGAATTGGCATAGCGGGCTGAGATCGGTCCAGCCATAGGCATTGAAAGCGGCCTGGTCGAGGCGATCGTGCAATTGTCTAAGCGTTAAGATATGGGGATGCTGTTCGGCGGGGTGATGAAAGCGGTGATAGAGGGCGGTGAGGCCGAGTTGTTCGTGATGCATAAGCTGTTTGCGGAAGAGGTGATATTCGCGGCCGGCGTATTCGAGTCCGGGGGTTGTGGATGGACTGGGAAAAGGAAAGGGTTCAAAGCAATCGGACGGCGTATAGCGCATATCATCTTTCATTGAGGAGCCCATACGGCGTGCGAAGGTTTCGTGGACGCGGCTTTGAAGCAGGGCAAAGGCTGAATAGGAATCGAAGGCAAAGACGGCGGTGGACTCGGAAAACACGGGTCCTGTATCGATAAAGCTGATACACCAATAGGGCTGAATGCGCGAACAGACCAAAACGCGTTTTAGATTTCCTATGGCTTGAGCGAGTCCCGGTGTATCGCGCCCCCATAGCCACCAAAAGGTTTTGCGGTGCTTGCCGTCGGGATTATCGCGGAGCAGCCGCCTTTGAGGCGCGACTTTGGCGAGGGCGATGGCATAGAGTTCTGGATAGGCTTGGGCTTGGGCTTCATTCATCGATCCAAAGTGAAATACATAGCGGTTATGGCGTTGGTGGGGATCGGTATTGATCTCGTGCCCGCCCATATAGGGGAAAATAAGCTGCTGGGAGGGAGGGTGCGCGGCGATAATGCGTTTCATTTCCGCGAGGGGCGTTGCTTTTGGATGATGGTCTTGAAAGAGAAAGCCTTGGCCATAGAGTTTGGCGCCCAAGAAGCATTTACCCCGGTTTTCTTTTCGTTTTTGAAGGGCGGCGCTCTGTTTTTCCTCGGCGTGAAGATAGGATGAGATATTGGATACTTTATGGCCATCGAGTCTTATTTCATTGGGAACGCCGTCTTTTTCGATATGTACAATGCTGACGATGACTTTGGCTGAACCGGGCCACCGTCGCCGCCGAATGGCTTTGTAGATTGTGCCGCCATGATTCTCTATCCAGCCCAATCCGGTGGCGCGCGTATCCCCCTGGGCGATGGTATTGGTGGCAATAAACCCTAATTTTCCCCCGCTGCGCAATTGCCGAAAGGCTTGGCGAAAAAAATAGGCCGCCAGGTCGGCATTGCCATGCGCGTCTGGATATTGTTTCAGCAGGCGTTCAAGATAGGCAGGCCCATGTACCGATGAGATTTTGCCTCCGCCTAAAAACGGAGGGTTGCCTATCATCGCGTCAAAGCCCGGGTTGGCGCGCTGGTATACGGGGGGGAATTCCTTGTCCCAGCACATGGTTAAAGAATCTCCCACCACCAGGGTGCTATCCTGAAAGGCATAGGGGGATTGGGAGGCGCGGGTAAGAAGCCAGAGCGAGGCCCGGGCGAGCTGGGCGGCAATTGGGTCTTTATCGACGCCAAAGAGACAATGCTGAGCGGCGATGCGAAGGGCGGCCAGGTGTTCGCTTTCGCCGGGGGCAAGTGCTGGTTTTTGCTGAGGATAGGCGTCCCAAGCTTGTTGCAGGGCATGGGCCAGGATTCGGCAAGCTTGCAATAAAAAAGCTCCACAACCCATGGCCGGGTCGCATACCTGAATCTTCAGGATCGCCGAGGGATGAGGACGTTCTTCCAGAGAGAGGGTATCTTGGATGATCTGGACGGTCCATGCGGGCGGAGTATAGTGCGCGCCTAATGAACGGCGTTCGATGTGGGGGTCAAGGAGTTGCTCATAGATAAGGCCAAGAAGTTCAGGTTCAGGGGGTTGATCGGGCGAGAACGACAAGGGTGGAAAATGTCCCTCTGAGATGGGTGGGAGCTGATCCAGGCAATGGCCATGAGCATGGGCCATGCGGGTGAATATAAAACGCATTAACCAAGCGCAGCGGGTGGAGAGCGGTTGGTTGCGAAACGCATCGGGCGGATTGCGCAGCCAATCCAACAAAGGTGTGGATGGCCAATGCGGCGCTTGGGCGGGCGGGTCGGACATCATCCCTAGAAATCCAAAGGACGTGGGAAACAAGCTTGACAGCCATGAAGGATAGAGCTACACGGCGCGCCGCTGTAAAAATCACACGCCATCCCGGCATTCTGAAAGAGTTTTCGCGCAGCTTTATGAAAAGCCGGCGGACAAGCTGTTTCGTATGCCAAAAGCGGCCCGGTGCCTCGATTTGCATTTGCCCGAACGGCTGAAAAGCCGTGCAAAGACGTGCAAAGACGTGCAAAGAGAGGTTGGCCGCGGTTGGGAAGGCGGAGGAAAAACCGAAAGGACCCAATACCGTGAGCGAAATGTCTGTCAGTGATGTTCAATCCCCGGCCGCCGATGTCGCGTCGATGACGGCTGCCGTTCCCATGCGCGGCGATTTCCCCTTGCCTTTGCGCTCGCTGCTCGATGCAGGCGTGCACTTTGGCCATCAGACCAAGCGCTGGAATCCCAAAATGCGGCCGTTTATTTACGGCGCCCGCAATGGGATTCATATCGTGGATCTCGATCAGACCGTGCGGCTCTTTAAGCGCGCTTTTGATTACGTCGTCGATTCGGTGTCGCGCGGCGGCCATGTGCTGTTCGTGGGTACGAAGCGCCAGGCGCAGGACATTGTCATCGAAGAGGCCAAGCGCTGTTCGATGTATTTCGTCACGAACCGCTGGCTCGGCGGCACGCTGACCAACTTCCGCACGATTAAGCAAGGCTTGGATCGGCTGCGCACGCTCGAGCGGATGAAGGAAGACGGAACCTACGAGCAATTGCTGAAGAAGGAAGTGTCGAGGCTCGAGAAGGAGCGCGAGCGGCTCGAGAAATACTTGGGCGGTTTGAAAGGCATGGGCAATGTGCCCTCGGCCGTGTTTGTGATCGATCCGCATCAGGAGGGTATTGCGGTGAATGAGGCGCGTAAGCTCTCGATTCCCGTGATTGCCATCACCGATACGAACTGCGATCCGGACTTGATCGACTATGTGATTCCCGGCAACGACGACGCGCTTCGTTCGATTAAGCTGATTACGGGCCGTATTGCGGATGCGTGCATTGAAGGTGTGCAGCGCCGCAAGGATACCGAGGCTCCGGGTGCGCGCGGCGGTTCTTCGGAGCCTTCGGCGCCGCAGACCGAACGCCGCCAGAACCGCGAGGAGATCAGCGTGTATCAAGGCGGCCGGGGCGGGCGCGGTGGCCGCGGCAACCGAGACCAACAGTCCTGATTCATAGCGACATACAAATCTTCATGTGTATCGCTTCATAAAGAGGCGACATGTGCTGTCATACGCTGTTTCATAGATACGTAAGTAGAAAGCAGAAGGAGTAGTACAAAATGTCCGGCATTAATGCCCAGGCGATAAAGGAGCTTCGTGAGCGAACCCAGGCTGGTATGAGCGATTGCAAGAGCGCTCTGACCGAGGCCGAAGGGGATATGGAAAAGGCCGTCGAGATTATTCTGAAGAAGGGCCTTGCCAAGAGCGCGAAGCGCGCGGGCGCGGTGGCGACTGAGGGCGAAGTGCGGGCTTCAGTGTCCGCCGATAAAAAGAGCGCGTCGGTTGTGGAAGTGAATATTCAGACCGACTTCGCTGCACGCAACGATCTGTTCAAGGAATTCGTGGGCAATGTGCTTTCCTTGGCGGAAAAAACGCCTCTCGGAAACGATTTGGGAGCCGAGAAGCTCGGCGACAAGACCGTGAGCGAGGTTGCGACGGATTTGACGGCGCGCATTGGCGAAAAGGTGGCCGTCCGGCGCTGGGATCGCGTGGAAGTGGGCGCGGGCAAGTCGGGCCTTGCGCATGCTTATGTGCATCTCGGCGGTAAAATCGGCGTTGTTGTTCTGATAGAGACGAACAGCGATTCGGTGGCTTCGCATTCCGAGGTGCAGAAGTTTGCCGATGATACGGCGATGCAGATTGCGGCAATGAATCCGATGGTTCTGAAGCGCGATGATGTCTCTGAAGATATGGTCGCGAAGCAGCGCGAGATTTATGAGGCGCAGATGCGGGATGATCCGAAGCCGAAGCCGCAGGCGGCTTGGCCTAAGATTATCGAGGGCAAGCTGACGAAGTGGTATTCGGAAATTGCCTTGCTTGAGCAGGAATCCGTTGTTGTTCCTGGCCAGACCATTGATGCTTTACGGACGGCGGCGGCGAAGGCGGCGCAGGGTGAAGTAACGCTGGTCCGCTATGTTCGCTATGAGCGCGGCGAAGGTATCTCGAAGGCTGAGAGCGATTTCGCGGGCGAAGTGGCGAAGATGGCCGGCGGCTGATTCCGGTTCGCGTTCTGCGAAAAAAGAAGTGAATGGAGTGCGGCTGTCCCGCTGCCGGGCGTATGTCGGGGGGACGGCCGCGCTTCTTTTTGTGCGTTGTGCATAGGAATATCTTGCTATGGCTACCAAGAACCGCCGCCTGTGCGCGGTATCGGTCGATCTGGATGAAGTGATTCATTATCACCGTATCTTTGGCCTTCCCGATCCTGCCCCGGAAGCGCCGTCGGGGCATGCGGTGTACGATGTGGCGATCGACAGGCTGGAAAGCTTTGCGGATGCTCATTGCCTGCCTTTAACATGGTATGCCATCGGCGAGGATTTGGCGCGCCCCTCCAATGCAGCCAGGCTCAATTCGCTATGCAGGAAAGGCCATGCCATTGAAAATCATTCGTTTTCCCACCGTTACGATTTAAGCCGCCTGCCCGAAAAAGATATTTTGAGCGATATCGAGCAAGGCATGTTTGCCATACAAAAAGCCGTTTCTGTGAGGCCCAGCGGTTTTAGGGCTCCGGGTTATACCATCAGCGACGATCTGCTCGATGCCCTTCAAGAGCTGGGTATGCGCTTCGATTCATCGGTATTCCCTTGTCCAAGCTATTATTCGGCAAAGGCTTTTTCCATGGGTTTGATGCGCCTCATGGGAAAGAAATCGCAGGCTGTTCTCGATACGCCCCGCGTTCTGTTTGCGCCTATGCGCCCTTATCGCCCGGCCCAGCATTGGTATCAGCGGGGATTGAGATCGCTTATCGAGCTGCCCATATCGGTTACGCCCAGGGGCCGGCTTCCTGTGATTGGAACTTCGATAGGATTGCTCGGGCCTAAAGGCGCCCAAATGCTTCTTCGGATGTGTGTGCGCGAGACCTTTGTGAATATCGAATTGCACGGGATGGATGTGCTGCGTGTGGAAGATGGCCTGGATGCCTTGAAACATCGCTCGCCTGAATTGAAAACCTCTTTGCAAAGGCGTTTGGATGCGCTTTCGGCCGCGATTTCGGTGCTGCGTGAGGCGGGCTTTTCGTTTGTGCGCCTCGACGAGGCCGCCGAGGAGCTGCGCAGGGTTTTGTAATTGAAGTAGAAGCGATCCGCCGATGAAATCCCATGAAATACCCGTGTTTGTGTCCTGCGCGCCCGCGGATGAACCCTATGTGGCCGAGTTCGATCGGCATCTCGCGTCGCTGATTCGAAAGGGCGCGCTTTCGGTGTGGCATCCGGCTTCGCGCGCTCCAAAGCCGGCCGGGGCGGAGGCGGGGCACGGCGATGAACAGGCCCGCAAAAATGCCTTGGAAGGCGCGAGGCTGATGCTTCTGTTGCAGAGCCGCGACTACTTTGCGAGCGAGTTCTGCAATGCCGAATGGAGGCGCGCGCTCGAGTTGGAACGTCAAGGCAAGCTGCGCATCGTTCGCATTGGCCTCCGGGGCTGTGATGTGCCGGCCGAGCTTTTAGGCTTGGAATGCATTCCTCACCGGGCCGAACCCATCTATCACTGGGCCAGCCACGACGATTTTTGGAACGCTGTTCTCAGCGCTTTAAGACGCCTGATCGAACATCCCAAACAGCATGAATCCTAGGGTTTTGCCCAGCCCGTCAATCTCTTATGTTGCATTCATTCCTTGCGTGATACAGAGGGGGCCTTCGCTTCATTTCACGGCCCTTTTATGGGGTTTTCTCACCCAACGGATACGTCATGACGACCAGCGCCAATTTCGACATCCGCCCCGCTCCAACCCGCGTGAGTGACGAAGAGCGTGCCGCCCGCATGCAGAACCTAGGCTTTGGGCGAACCTTTACCGAGCATATGGTCGTTGCCGACTACATCGACGGGCAGGGTTGGGGCCGCGGTGTGATTCAGCCTTATTGTCCTATGCAAATGAGTGTGGCCACTTCGGTCTTGCATTATGGGCAGGCTATTTTTGAGGGGCTGAAGGCGTACAGCCAGCCCGGCGGCGGGATGAAGACCTTTAGGCCCGAGATGAATGCGGAGCGTTTCAATGAATCGGCGAGGCGCCTGGCGATGCCCGAGCTGCCCGCGGGCTGGTTTGTCGAGGCCATTGACGAACTGCTTCGGCTCGATGCGGCGTGGCTGCCCAAGAATGTCGGCGAGAGCATTTATCTGCGGCCGATCATGATTGCGATGGACGATGCGCTGGGAGCGCGGCCTTCGCAGAACTATCGCTTTGTGCTGATGGCTTCGCCGTCGGGCAGCTATTTTCCGCGGGGAATCAAGCCTGTGCGCGTTTTGGTGTGCGAGGATTATGTGCGAGCGGCGCCGGGCGGGACGGGCGCGGCCAAGTGCGCGGGAAACTATGCGGCCGGGATGATCGCGCAGCGCAAGGCGCGGGCCGAGGGCTGCGATGAAGTGATTTGGCTGGATGCCGTTCACCGCCGTTTCATCGAGGAAATGGGCGGGATGAACATCTGTTTTGTGTATGAAAAAGAGGGGAAGACGGTGCTGACGACGCCCGAGCTGACGGGGACGATTTTGCGCGGGGTGACGCGGGATAGCCTGTTGGTGCTGGCGCGCGATTTGGGTCTTGGGGTGGAAGAGCGGCGGGTGGCCATCGACGAGTGGGAAGAGGATGTGAAGGCGGGTCGGATGGTGGAAGCCTTTGCCTGTGGGACGGCGGCGGTGATTACGCCCATTGCGTCGGTAAAAGATAGGCATGGCACCTTTACGATTCGCGATGGAGAGGCGGGGCCGCTCACGCTCAAACTGCGCGAGACCTTGCTGAGCATTCAACACGGTTTATTGCCCGATCCTCATCATTGGATGCACTCCGTTCTTTAATCGAAGCACTCCTAGCTATTATATTTAGATCAAATTGATCGTCAATGCGTTTAAATTGGCGCATTCTATTTTTGAGCCTGCGCTTGGGCAACCGCGGCATCCAGCGCCGATGCCGTGAATTTTTTATGGGTTTCTACGCGTGATATGCGATCCGGCCCAATTCCCGATGCCGCGATAAATTCCCGCGCCACTTCGTTGTCGCCAAAGGCCAGCTCGTCCGGCGATCCGTGCGCCACCACCCGCCCTTGAATCACCAAAAAGGCTTGATGCGCAATTCGAAAGGTGCTGGCCATGTCGTGCGAAATTACAACACTCGTGACGCCAAATCGATCGCGTGTTTCTTCAATTAAATCGTCTACCATGCGGCTTGTGGGGGGATCCAATCCGCTGGTGGGTTCGTCATAAATAAGAATTTTTGGATCGAGCATCAGTCCGCGCGCCAGGCCCACGCGTTTGCGCTGGCCGCCCGAGAGCTCGGAAGGCATGTGATTCTCTTTTCCCTTCACGCCCAATAGCTCGAGCATCCCAACGACTTTGTCGCGGATTTCGGCCTTGCTCATGTGTTTGCGGTGTTCGACGAGCGGAAACGCAACGTTGTCAAATACGGTCAGCGAATCGAGCAGCGCCGCGTACTGGTACACCATTCCAAACTTCTGGCGCACGCGGTTGAGCTCGTAGTCGTCCATGATGCCGATGTCTTCGCCGTCGATCCAAATATGGCCGCTCGTCGGCTTTTCTAGGCCAATCAAGAGCCGGAGCAGCGTCGTCTTGCCAGCGCCCGAGCCGCCGATAATGACGGCCGTTTCCTTGCGCCGAAGGTGCATCTGGAGGCCGTGCAAGACTTGGTTTTTGCCGAATGATTTCTTTACGTTATCGACAAAAATATGATCTTCCGGCGGCATATCGGCCGGGGGTTTTGGCTTGTCTTTGGCGCCTTTGCGGCCAAACCCGAACACGCGCGGATGGTATCCGATTCTGGGCGTGGTTCATCCGCAATTTGTGAAGCGAGCGGTATTGACAGGCGCACGCTTCGCGCTGCATAGCCATGCCTATGACCGACGATTTGTTGCGGACCATTCTCGAGACGGCCGAGGCGAAACAGGACAAGGATGGCTTTCATGTGCTGCCGGAGGGGCGCTCTTTGACCTTATACGGCGCCCACAATGGGGTTTCGCTGACGGTGACGAAGGTGAGCGCGCTGGCGATTTCGGGCGATGTGATTCGGGCGAAGAGTGCGAAGGGGCAGATGTATGTGCTGGGGCGGAGTGTGGTGTTCGCCGCGAATATCGAGGGGACGGGCGATGCGCCGGCCGTGCGGAGGGCTGGGTTTTTAGGGTGATTTTTAGGGTGATTTTTAGGTGATTTAGAAGCGGCCCGCCGCTGCGAATCCTGCGGTTGTGCGTCCTTCGCGATCTTTGGCGACGGTCGGCCCTAGGCTGTCCAGTTCGAGCGCCTTGGGCTTTTTGGCTGTGGCCATATCTTGTTTGCGTTCCAACTGTTCGCGGTGAGGCGTTGTTGCGAGATCGATAATGCCGAGCGTGAGCGGCGCGATAAAGGTGAGGGTGACGGGAAGGGTGTAGGTTGGGTCTTCCCAGTTCACCATGCTGCCCAAGGCGAAGGAGCCTCCGCGCAGCGCTGTAAACAGAAGTCCACGGCCCACATCGCCGACCACAAAGCGGGGGATGCTGGCGGGTACGGTGAGAAATGCGCCCATGGCGATCAATGCGGGGCGCGAGGTGTCTTCGCCGGTAATCGCGCCCGAGATCAGCGATGAGGTGTAGGCCAGGCTCGAGGCGGCCGTGCCGAGCCCAAAGAGAAGGCTTGAGGTGATCAGCGCGGCTTTACGGCCTGGATCGGGCGCGTATTGGGGCTTTTGTTTTCTTGCGTTGAGCACGCGGGGCGGCGGAGGCTGTTCGATGGGAGGCGCCGGATAATAGACAATCGGCGGCGGCATAAACGCGGGCGGCGGGGGAGGCAGCATGACCGGCGGCGGATATGGATAAGCGGGCTGGGGCTGGGCGTATGGGCAGGTGTCTTGGGTTCGGGTCGTCGGGTCGAGGGAGACGCGATTGCAGCCATAGGCATGCACGGTGCCCGCTTGGGTTTGGGCGTGGACATCGACGCCTTGCTGAGGCGTGCGCGTGACGTTAACGCGGCCGTCGGGCGATACCTGGATATTGCGTGGAAGGCTTGGATCGGCGGCCGGAGGCGCGGGAGGCGCTGGGGGAGGCGGAGGTGTGGGCGGAGGAGGCGGAGGTGCGGGAGCAAACCAACCCGCGTCGTTATCCGCATCCGCGCTCTGAGCCGCAGCGGGGCTGCTTACAAAAAGCGACCCTGCCACTGCCGCGCTGACGAGTGAAAGCGATAGGCCCAATCGAAAAGCTGCCGTTGCCATCGCCTTTTCAGACAAGCAAAGCCCTTGCCATCCACGAATACCGCTCGATTTCGCGATCCAATCCAGGATGTGAGCGCAAAGCCCAAGACAGGTGTGAACAGACGTGAACATCTGAGCCTGGCGAGATGGGTACGCCGCCGTATCGGTCCAACGTTTCACAATACGCAGTTTGTTGGCCGGTGATAGAGTCGGCCCACTCCATGGCCCCCGTGCCGCCCGACAGCGGTTCACCTCCGATAGCGCCCGAAAGCCCGGATGAAGAGCGGGCCGTCGATCGCGCGCTTCATTTTGCGCAGAGTCATTTCGGGCTTGGATGTGGAGCGAGTTCTCCTGCGTGGGTTCGTCCGCGGGTGCTGTCGATGCTTCGCAAGCGGGCGCTGGTGCAAGGGCTTTCGGTGGAAGGCGTGGCCGAAAGCCTGGCGAAGGATGAGATTGCGCAGGTGGAGCTGGAAACGGCGCTGCGGGTCGGCGAGACGCGCTTTTACCGGGACGCCGAGCAGTGGCAGGCCATCGAGCAGCATGTGCTTAAAAGCTTTCCCGCGCGGGCGAAGCTCAACGTGCTTTCAGCGGGCTGCAGCACGGGAGAAGAGGCTTACACGGCGGCGATGGTGCTGAAGAAGGCGCACCGGCAGTGTCATGTGCTGGGGGTGGATCGGTCGGCGCAGGCCATCGAGCGGGCGCGTAGGGGCGAATATGGGCGCGAGGCGCTGCGGGATATCCCGGCTGCGTTTTTAAGCCGTTACTGCGAAGAGATAGGCAACTCGCTCCGGGTGCGGGGCGTCGTGAGCGAGTTGGTGAGCTTTAAGCGCTGTGATTTGGTGCAAGAGATTCCGAGCGGGCCTTTTCATCTTATTTTTTTCAAAAATGTTCTTTTGTATTTGCCGGAGAACACGGGCGAAAAGATTGCAGGAGCGCTGCTTGCAGAACTGGATGACACGGGGTTTTTATTTCCGGCGGCCAGTGAGGTTATCCGATTGAGAAAGGCTGGTTTTCCAGCGGTTCGCGTGACGGGCACGGTGACCGCGTTTCGAAAGCCAAAGCCTTCCCAGCGCTAGGGCAAGGGGGCCGCGATGTCGTCCGGGCATTCGGTGGATACAGCCGATTTGCGGGCATGGATTGCCGAACAAAGGGGTGGGCTGCTCGGTGTTTTGCCGGATGCCGGTCCATCGGGCGCGGTATCCGAGGCTGAACGCCGGCAGATGTTTGCGCGGGCAGGGCTTTCGCTTGGGCGGCTAAACGCTCAGTTTCACGATGAAGTCATTGCGAGGCTTGTCGCGAAGGTTCCGGGCCGGGATGTCAGTGGCGGCGTTTTGGCGGGTGTGGGCGGATTTGGCCGGGGAGCGCTCGCTCTGCGCAGCGATTTGGATCTGCGCATGGTGTGCGCCGATGTGGAGCGGGCCGCGGCTTTTGCAGAGCCGATTTTGTACGCGCTTTGGGATTTGGGAATTTCCGTTGGCCATCAGGTGATTACGGCCGACGAGCTGATTGAGGGTGCGAAAAGCGATTTGACAGCCGCGACGGCCATCTTGGATTTAAGACCTATCGAGGGCGACAAGGCGTTGTGTGAAACGCTTAGAAAAAAGGCATTTGAGAGTATTTTTGCCCACTCGGAAATAGGCCGTTTTATCGCGCGGCTGGAACAGGAAGTGAGTGAGCGGCACGCGCGCTTTTTGGGTTCTGTTTATTTACTCGAGCCGGAGCTGAAGAACGCGGCGGGAGGGCTTCGCGATTTGGACGTGGCGCGCTGGGCGGTGAAGGCGCGTTATGGTGTCGGCGAAATCGATGAGATGGTTCGGGTGGGGGCGCTGCTTGCGAGAGAAGCGGCCGAGCTGTCGGGCGCGGTAGATATGCTGTGGTCGCTGCGCAATGTGCTCCATGCGCATGCGGGCAGGCGAAGCGACAGGCTGACGTTTGATGAGCAGGAGTCCATCGCCGCGCTCTTTGGGTATGGCGAGGGCGGCTATGGCGTCGAGCGGATGATGTCCGAGTATTACCGCTCGGCCCGGGTTGTGACGCAGATTTTGGAGAGACTGCTTCTGCGGATGACGCCCGCGGTGAGAAGGCTGCGGCCCCGCGAGGAAGATCTGGGCGGCGGTGTGTGCCTATTCGACGGCCATGTGACGATGAGCGATGCCGAGCGGATGAAGAGCGAGCCTTCGCTGTGTTTTCGGCTGGTGTCCGCGGCTGTGGAGAGAGGTCTTCCGCTGCTTGCCCACGCGCGCGAGGCGATTGCGGCGATGGCGGCGGATGCGGCATTTGCGGCGAGGCTTCGCGAGAGTCCAGAGGCGGCGAGACTCTTTGTGGAGCTGTGCACATCGTGCAAAGAATCGCGCCTAAAACAAGGCTCGG
Source organism: uncultured Polyangiaceae bacterium (assembly GCA_964537685.1). GTDB lineage: Bacteria > Myxococcota_A > Polyangia > Polyangiales > Polyangiaceae > CAZICM01. The sequence continues at coordinate 20,813 of CAZICM010000033.1, read as the reverse complement.
TGATGCGCGAGCTCCATGAGCTTGGCCTTCTTTTGGCGATGATTCCCGAGTTTCAGCCGGTGGTCGGGCGGGTTCATCACGACATCTACCATGTGTATACGGTGGATGTTCATTCGGTGGCGGCGGTGGACAGGCTGTGCGCGCTGGTCCGGGGCGAGCTCGCGGCGGACTTTGCCTTGGCGTGTCAGCTCGCGGCGGAGATTGCACGGCCGAATGTCCTATTTTTCGCGACACTTTTGCACGACGTCGGCAAGGCTACTTTTGGCAGCGGACATGCCGAGCGGGGCGCGCATATGGCGGATGGAATTCTCCGGAGGCTTGGTTTCTCGGAGGAAGACAATGCCTGCGCCTGCCAGCTCATTCTCAATCATCTCGTCATGTACCATGTGGCAACGCGCCGCGATTTGGACGATCCATCGACAATTGAAGAGTTTTTGCGCACCGTTTCGGGGCGGACGGCCCTTGCCGATTTGTACTTGCTGACCATTGCCGACTTATCGACGACCAGCCCTAGCTCGCTCACGTCGTGGAAGGCGCGGATGCTGGATGAATTGTTTCTGGCGGCCGATAGGGCGAGCCGCGGTGTTCAAAGCGAGGACAAACGAAGGGCTTCCGTGTGCACGGCCGTGCTGTCCATTGCGCTGTCCTCACCTGCGGAATCGGAGGCGAAGCGAGATTTCGCCCGGATGTATTTGGATTCGATGCCCGATCGCTATGTGCTGGCAAACTCTCCGGCGTCGATCGCGGTGCACGCGGCGCTCGCTCAAAGCATGGGAAAAGACAGCGTTGCCGTATCGCTGGTGCCGTCGTCGAAACAGGGCGGTGCTCATGAAATCTGCGTGATCGCCAAAGATCGCCCCGGGCTTCTCGCTGCGATAACGGCGTCGATTGCGGCTTCACGGCTGGAAGTGCTCGGCGCGCAAATTCATTCGCGCACACACGGCTCGGAAAGCACGGGTGAGCGGGAAGTGCAGGCGGTGGATTTGTTTTGGGTGCGCGATCGGGTGGACGATCCTGAAGGCGTGGCGCGCGCGATTCCCAAGCTAAAGCGTGAGCTGTTGGCCATCTTGAACGGCGAGCTCGATCCGGCCGAGCTTGCCAAAAAGCGCGTTCAAGCGGCGGGCAGCCGCCGCGCGCCAAAAGTCCACACCCAAATCTCCATCGACAACCGCGCCTCACCGACGCACACCGTTATCGAGGTGCTGACCCAAGACCGGCCATGGCTGCTTTTCACCATTGCCGATGCCTTCTATCGCTTGGGTCTCAATATTTTTGTGGCCAAAATCAACACCGAAGGCGCGCGCGTAGCGGATGTGTTCTACGTAAGCGAAGTCGACGGAACCAAAGTCGAGGCGGGCAAGCGATCGGCGGATGTTGAGAAGTGTTTACGAGAGGCGTTGTCGGCTTTAACGCAGGCAGGAAGCGGGACATGAGGATGAACACACAGGCGAACAAGCGGTGGATCGGATGGTTTCTTGCGGTGGGTTTGGGGGCCGTGTTTTTGGGGGCGTGCGGCGGCGAACAGCCCAAAGTCAAAGATCCCGATACGGATTCGGCGCTGCTCAAAGACGATTCAAAAGGCGGGGCCACCCAGGGCGGCGGAGGGCTCGATGGAGTTCGCTCGGCGATTGAACAAGGTAAGTTTGAAGACGCAAAAACCGAGCTCGCCAAAGTGCTGGAGAAGAAGCCCAATGAGCCGGAGGCGCTGTATTACCAAGGCGTCGTGAGCGAGAAGCTGGGCGATGCGGCGGGTGCTGAAGAGGCTTATAAAAAAGCGCTTTCGGCCGATCCAAACTTCGCCGAGGCGGCCACCAACTTAGCGGCGCTTTATCTCGAAGGGGATTCGCCAAGGCCCGATGATGCGATCGGCCTGCTTAAGACCGCCCTTTCAAAAACACCGAAAAATCCAGCACTTTTGCAGAATTTGGCCTACGCCCATGCGCTCAAGAAAGACTACGATAAAGCTTCTGAGCATTACGATGCGGTAATCGCGAATGGAGGCGATAATCCTCAGCTTCGCTTGGCCTACGGCGCAATGCTCATCGAGGCCAACCGCCAAGAAAAAGCCGTTGAGCACCTGAAAAAGGCGCTGGCCGGTGCTGGCAAAGATGTGGACACCCTAAGTTCGGTGGGCCGCCTGCTTGGAATGGCGGGGGCCAAGGGGGATTGCGTAAAAGCCTTCGATCAGGCCATCGCGCTGAAATCCGACCTGCCCGACTTTTATGTGCGCAGAGGCACATGCCGGCAGGACTTAAAAGACGCGGCGGGCGCCAGGACCGATTTTGAAGCGGCTTCGAAGATCGAGCCTAAATTCGCGGCGGCCTATTACTACTGGGGCCTTTCCTTTCTGGTGGAAAAGAAGCCCGCGGAGGCCAAGCCGCTCTTGGAAAAGGCATCCACGCTCGGCGGCGATAGCCCCGTGGGAAAAATGGCCCGTCAGAAGCTCGCCGAAATGCCTAAAAAATAAGCTAGGCGCCCATTAGCGCGAGCAAGCGATCCAGTTCGTCGAGCGACGAGTAACTGATCGCAAGCTCGCCGCTGCCGTTTTTGTCCCGCACTTCCACGCGCGTCCCCAGCTTGCGCATCAGCCGCGTTTCTAAATCCCGGATGCCCGCCGATGTTTTGGGCTTTGCGCCTTCGGGCTTCGCCTCGCCCGCCGCCGAATCGCCGGCCTCGGCCTTCGCCTTTGCCGAACGCACAAGCTGCTCGACTTTGCGCACATTCAGCTTGCCCCGCACCGTCTTGTCAGCGATGTCCGTCATCGCCTTTTCCGAGGGCGCGCCCAGCATCGCCCGCGCATGCCCTTCGGACAGCTCCCGGGAAATCACCAGCGAACGGATGCGCGGCGGAAGCTTGAGAAGCCGAAGCGCATTGGCCACCGTCGTGCGGTCTTTTCCGACCCGTTCCGCAAGGCTCTGAGGCGTGTAGCTATGCTCGCGGATCAGCCGGTCAAACGCCTCTGCAATCTCAATCGGATTCAAATCGGCGCGCTGAATATTTTCGACCAGCGCAAGCTCAAACGCATCTTTTGGCGAGACATCCTTGACGACAACCAGCACTTCCTTCAGGCCCGCCCGCTGCGCCGCCCTCCAGCGCCGCTCACCCGCGATCAGCGTGAACTTGTCCGAGCCCGGCTGACTGCGCCGCACCACCAAAGGCTCGATAATCCCGTGCTCCCGAATGCTTGCGCAGAGCTCATCCAGCTCCATCTCATCGAAGTGCTGCCGGGGCTGGCCCTGCTGAGGAGCGATCTTCTCGATTGGACAATAAAAAACGCTCTTTTCAGCGGCGGCCGTGCCTAAATTGGCCGTGAATGCAGGCGACGCCGGAGCCGGAAGCAGTGCATCCAGCCCGCGGCCCAGTGCTCTTCTTGCTCCTTTGGCGTCCGCGTTCATGTCCGTTTCGCAGCAGGCTTTTGAGCCGGTTTAGCGGCGATTTCAAGGATCTCCCGGGCCAGGCTCAGATAGCCCTGCGCCCCCTTGGATTGCACGTCGTACAAAATGGCCGGCTTGCCGTGCGAGGGCGCCTCGGAGAGCTTTACATTGCGAGGAATAATCGCGCTGAACACATGAAAATGAGCCTTTACTTCATCGGCCACTTGGTGCGTCAGCGTATTGCGGCCGTCGTACATCGTCAGCACCACGCCTTCCACCGCAAGCTCGGGATTGTAGGCCGCGCGCACCCGGTCGATGGTCGCCATCAAATGCGTCAGCCCTTCCAGCGCGAAGTATTCGCATTGAAGCGGCACTAGCACTTTGGTTGCGGCCGTTAGGGCATTCAGCGTCAAGAGCCCCAGCGAAGGCGGACAATCCAAAATAACAAACTGGTAGCCCTTGATGCCTGCCTGAAGCACATTCCGCAGCTTCACCGCGCGATCCTCGGCGTCCACCAGCTCGAGCTCCGCCGCTACCAAATCCTGCGTGGCCGGCACGATATCCAAGAGCGGCACTTCCGTCGGCCGTATCGCCGCTTTCAGCTTCGCACGGCCAATCAGCACATCGTAAAGCGAGACCTCAAACGACTTGCGGCGCACGCCTACACCGCTTGTCGCATTGCTTTGAGGATCGCAGTCGACAAGCAGGGTTTTCTTCTCGGCGGCAGCCAAGCTCGCGGCCAAATTGACAGAGGTTGTCGTTTTACCGACCCCGCCTTTTTGGTTAGCAACAGCAAAAATAATAGGGGAGCGGGACATCGTGCTCGGGGGTTTCGCCAGCGCCGGAAAGGCGTGGGATGCGGCTGATTACACGACCCTCCCGCCGCCGTCGAGAAGCGCTTTGTCACATTTTTGGCCAATCGCTCACTTGTGAATACAGTATCCCACATGTCGTCCTTGGTGGTACTGCTTTTTCAAAACGAGGATCGATCGGGCGGGCGAGCGGGTCGAGCCAAGCCTGGTGCGAAGAAAACGGCGCAAGTTTTCTCCGCGGATTCCTCGAATTCTAAAAGCCGCACAGGTTCGGCCGGGTGCCGGACCAGCGTGTTGGGAGCTCAAGCGGCGACGATTTTCTCCTCACCCACCTCCGGCTCATACGCGGTGATTGACCGCGTGCTGTCGCGCGATTTCTGGAAGGCAGGCGGGCGTGTTCCCGCAGGCTCGGCCCAGGCTTCGCCGCAGGAGACGGTGGCGGGGGGAAATGTTTTTTCGATGCTTGCTTTTCGGCGTTCCGGCTGAGTTTGGGCATCCAAAGCCCAGGCGCGGAGGCCGGACTTTCGTTGTTCGTTGATGTGTGCGGTGTGGGTGCTGAGCGCCGGCTAGCTAAAAGGCGCGATGTGCGGTGTTGGTGGGTTGTTTAGGAGGACCTATGGCGCTTCCCAGGAACTTTCAGAGCTTTTCCGAATTCGAGCGGGACTACATCCGGACCAGTAATCGCTTGGGTATGTCCCTCGAGGATCTGATGGAGGACACAGCCTTCGATGCGGAGCTCGAGTTCGATCAGGATCTAAGTGAAATAATGGAAGATAGCGATAAATATTAAGCCTCTATTGTTTTGCACTAGGGACCTTTCATTGATTATCGGATTATCGATTGAGCGAGGTCCTGTCGTGTTCAGCGAGGGCTCAAAGGACTGAAAAAAGCGGATTGAGCTCCAAAGACGTCGAACCTCCTCCCGGGGGTTCCTCCTGCCCCGGCGGTCGCCTCACCGCCGGGGCACTTTTTTTTTGTGCCTGCCAAACCCAACGCACTCTTGACCTGGCCCGGGCAGCGTGGCAATTCCGCCGGCTCGAAAAAGAGCTGCCATGCAAGTCAACGTTGAGAAACTTTCCCCCGTTCTTCTTGAAGTTCAGATCGCCATACCGGCCGAGCAAGTTCGGAGCGAGGTTGATAAGGCCTACTCCGTCCTGCAGAGGACCGCGCGCGTGCGCGGATACCGGCCTGGTAAGGCGCCGAAGCACGTTCTCGCGCATCTGTTTGCGGGCCGTGTGTACGCCGATGTGGCGCAGCGCCTGGTCGACGAAACGCTCGATCGCGCGCTGTCTGAACAGCAAGTAAAGCCCTTGTCCAAACCGTCGATCATGCCGAATGAATTAAGCCCCGAGAGCGGCTTTTCATACAAGGCGCGCTTTGAAGTCGCGCCCGAGATCGCGGAAGTGAAATGGCAAGGCTTTGAGGTGAAGCGTCCGAATACAACGCCCTCGGACGACATGATCGACGCCGAGATCACGAGGCTCCGCAAAGAGCACTCGACGATGGAAGTGCCTAATCCGGCGCGTCCGGCGCGCACGGGCGACACGGTGACGATTAACTTCACGCTCGAGCTGGATGGCAAGGAACGCGAGCCGAAGAACCAAGAAATCGAAACGGAACTCGGTTCTGGGCAGATCTTCCGCGAGATTGAAGACGCGCTGATCGGACTGTCCGCGGGCGAGTCCAAGGACGCGACGGTGGCTTTCCCCGAGCGGCATCAGAATCCCGAATTCCGCGGCAAGGAAGGCATTTTCCACTTGACGCTCAAGGATGTGCGGGAGCGGGTATTCCCCGAGATCGACAATGAGTTTGCGAAGGACTGCGGGCAGGAATCGCTTGAGGCCCTGCGCGCTTCGCTTCGCGACAGCATCGAAAAAGATCTAAAGCAGAAGGCGATTAACGCGGTGGCCGAGCAGTTGGTGATCGAGCTGTGCAAGGCGAATCCGATCGATGTGCCGCCGGTGCTCGTTGAGCAGCAATCCCAGATTACGGAGCGGGAGCTCTTGGCGACGGCGCGCAAGCAAGGCCAGCGTGTGGAGCCCAATGCCGAATTCCGCGCGCATGTGCGGGCCGATTCGGAAATGAAAGTGCGGGCTGGCTTGTTGATGGCCGCGATCGCCAAGTCCCAGGATGTAAAGGTAACGGAAGCCGATCTCGAAAAGGCTTACGAAGAGCTGGCCGAGCAGACCGGCAAGAATGTTGCAAAAGTCAAGGCCGAATACCGCGATCCCAAGAAGCGCGAGATGCTGATTGGCATGGTCGTGGAAGACCGGATTTTGGACATCATCGAAGGGGCGGCGAAGGTTAGCGAATCCGCCTAAAGGAGAATGCGATGTCCCGATTCATTGAGACCAGAAAAGAAGCGATGGGTTTTCTTGAGCGCGAGCACGCGTACATCATGCCGACCGTGACGGAAGTCACGCACCGGGGTGAGCGCGAGTGGAATATCTTCAGCCGTCTCCTCAAGGATCGCATTGTGTTCATCGGAACGGAGATCGACGATTTCGTCGCCAACGCGGTGATCGCTCAGTTTTTGTTTTTGGAGAGCGAAGATCCCGAGAAGGACATTCAGGTGTATGTCAACAGCCCGGGCGGTATCGTGACCTCGGGCTTGGCGATGTACGACACGATGCAGTACGTGCGCTGTCCTGTTTCAACGATGTGCATTGGCCAGGCGGCCTCGATGGGCGCGGTGCTGCTTGCGGCCGGCCACAAGGGCAAGCGCTATGCACTGCCGAATGCGCGCGTGATGCTGCATCAGCCTCTGGGCGGCGCGCGCGGTCAGGCGACCGATATCGAGATTCAGGCGCGCGAGATCAAGCGCACCAAAGAAACGCTTATCGATATTCTTGTCGAGGCAACAGGAAAGAATCGCGATGAGCTCACCAAGGATATCGATAGGGATTTCTATTTAAGCGCGATGCAAGCGAAGGATTACGGCCTCATTGACGAGGTATTCCAGAAGCGCACCAAAGCCTCGCAGTAACTCCCCCCGATTTATCTTTAAAAACCCACGCCATTGCTTGCGGAGCGCGCCCGCGGCGACTAAGATCCGCGCCCGGAATTTTCCGGGGCCCCCTGTATTTTCCCAGGAAATAGAAGCCCAAGGCACGCGGCTGCGTAAGCGGCGTCGATTCCATGCGAGAGAGGCGAAGTGGAGCGAAGGCGCGATGATCATTCAAACGGCAATCTGAGCTGTTCTTTCTGCGGGAAATCGCAAAAGGAAGTGAAGAAGCTGATTGCCGGCCCAACGGTCTATATCTGCGATGAGTGCATTGGCCTCTGCAACGACATCATTGCGGAGGAGGTTGAAAAGGACGAGCCCTATGCGGGTTCGGCACCGATTCCAAAACCCGCGGATATCAAGGCAACGCTCGATGAATACGTGGTTGGCCAGCACCGCGCGAAGAAGGTTTTGTCGGTTGCGGTGCACAACCATTACAAGCGTATCGACAGCCGGCTTGCGACGGATGATGTCGAGCTTCAGAAGTCGAATATTTTGCTGCTGGGGCCTACGGGTTCGGGCAAGACGCTGCTGGCGCAAACGCTCGCGAAGATCATCAATGTGCCTTTTGCGATTGCGGATGCGACGACGCTCACGGAAGCGGGCTATGTCGGCGAGGACGTTGAAAACATCATTGTGCAGCTTCTGCAGAACGCCGATCACGATGTGGAGCGGGCGCAGCGGGGCATCGTTTACATCGACGAAATCGATAAAATTAGCCGCAAGAGCGACAACCCGAGCATCACGCGCGATGTGTCTGGCGAAGGTGTTCAGCAAGCCCTTTTAAAAATTATCGAGGGCACCATTGCCAACGTGCCTCCCAAGGGAGGCCGCAAACATCCCCAGCAAGATTTCCTTCAAGTCGACACGACCAACATCCTGTTTATCTGCGGCGGCGCCTTTGTCGGCCTCGATCAGATCATTCAGCGCCGCATCGGGCAGAACACGCTGGGCTTTGGCGCCGAAATCAAGTCGAAGAAAGAGTTTAAGCTCGGCGATTTGCTCAGCCAGGTGCAGCCTGAAGATCTGCTTAAATTCGGCTTGATTCCCGAGTTTATCGGCCGCCTGCCGGTGATCGCGACGCTTCACGAGCTCAACGAAGAAGCGCTCATCGACATTCTCACCAAGCCTAAAAACAGCCTCGTCAAGCAATATCAAAAGCTGATGGAGATGGATGGCGTGAAGCTGAAGTTTACCCGCGGAGCGCTTGTTTCCGTGGCCAAGCAAGCCCTGGAGCGCAACAGCGGAGCCCGCGGCCTGCGCGCTATTTTAGAGTCTGCGATGCTGGACATCATGTACGACACTCCTTCCCGATCGGGCATCAAGGAAGTTGTCGTGAGCGAGGAGGTTATCTTGAAGCATGAAGCTCCGCTGATTGTGTACACGAAGGAAGCAGAGCTGGCTTAGAGAGTGTCCTGCAGGGCTGCTGCGGAAATCGGATCTTCGGTCGGTCTCGGTCAACGTACAATGTACGCCTCCCTCAACCTCCCTAGCTCCGATTCCCTCGCAACGCCCTGTAGGACACTCTCTTAAAGCCTTGAAATAAAGGGTTTTAGCTCTATTTCCTAAGCGCTTCTCCAACTCCCTATCAATCCCACTTCAGAAAGTCCCCGGATGTTCTTTCGCAACGATCATGATCGCAGCCGGCCAGCTTCGGATCGCGGAGAAATCCCTCTCTTGCCGCTGCGGGACATTATTGTCTTTCCCCATATGGTTTCGCAGCTCTTCGTGGGCCGCGAACGGAGCATCGCCGCCTTGGATGAGGCGATGAACCGCGGCAAAGAGATTTTTCTATCGGCGCAGCGCAACGCGAAGACCAATGAGCCCACGCCCGAGGATATTTTTACGGTGGGCTCCATTGGGACGATCATGCAGCTTTTAAGGCTGCCCGATGGCACGGTGAAGGTGCTCATCGAAGGAAAGCGGCGCGCGCGGATTCGGCGCTATGCGCAGCAAGAGCCTTTCTTTCTCGTTGAATTTGAAGAGATCGCCGAGGGAACGAGCTCAGGCGTGGAAGTCGAGGCGCTGATGCGCTCGGCGCAGACCACCTTTGAGATGTATGTGAAGCTGAACAAAAAGATTCAGCCCGAAGTCTTGATGAGCGTTCAGGCGATTGATGAGCCTGGGCGCCTGGCGGATGCGATTGTGGCGAATTTGCCGACGATTAAGCTTTCGGATCGGCAGGCGCTGCTCGAGATGGAAGTGCCGAGGCCCCGTTTAGAGAAGCTGGTCGAGCTGATGCAGGCGGAGGTCGAGATTCTTCAGGTAGAAAAGAAGATCCGGAGCCGCGTCAAGAAGCAGATGGAGAAGACGCAGAAGGAGTACTACCTAAACGAGCAGATGCAGGCGATTCAGAAGGAGCTTGGGGGAGGGGAGCGCGATGAATTTAAGAGTGAGATTCAAGAGATAGAAGATCGCCTCAAAGCGAAGAAGATGAGCAAGGAGGCTCAGGCCAAGGTTAAGAAAGAGCTGAAGAAGCTAAAGATGATGCATCCGACGAGTGCCGAGGCGACCGTCGTGCGCAATTACATCGACTGGATTTTGGATTTGCCTTGGTACGACAAGAGCGAGGAGCGTTATGACCTCGCGGAAGCCGAGAAAATCCTCGATGAAGATCATTATGGGCTTCGGAAAATTAAAGAGCGCATCATCGAATATTTGGCGGTTCAGGCGCTGACCAAAAAGCTAAAAGGCCCGGTTTTATGTTTTGTGGGGCCGCCCGGTGTTGGAAAGACCAGCTTGGCGAAGTCGATCGCTAGGGCGACGGGCCGTAAATTTGTGAGGCTTTCGCTGGGCGGTGTGCGCGATGAGGCCGAAATTCGCGGGCACCGGCGCACGTATATCGGCGCGCTGCCGGGAAAGATTATTCAGTCGCTTAAGAAGGCGGGCACCAACAACCCGGTCTTTCTCCTGGATGAAGTCGATAAAATGTCCGCCGATTTTAGGGGCGATCCTGCGGCGGCTTTGCTCGAAGTGCTCGATCCAGAGCAAAACCACGCGTTTAACGATCATTATCTCGATCTCGACTACGACTTGTCGGACGTGATGTTCATCACGACGGCCAATACGCTGGGCGGCATTCCGGTGCCCCTTCAAGATCGCATGGAGATCATTCAGCTTTCGGGCTACACCGAGTTTGAGAAATACAATATCGCAGTGAAGTATTTGGTGCCCCGGCAGCGCAAGGACTGCGGGCTCGAGGATGTGAATCTGACGCTGACCGAAGGCGCGATCCGCACGATTATTCATCACTACACGAAGGAATCGGGGGTGCGTTCGCTGGAGCGGGAAGTCGCGAGCATTTGCCGTAAAGTCGCGCGTAAAGTCGTCGCCGAGGGCAAAGAAAAGCCCATCGAAATTGTGGCGAAGTCGATTCCCAAATACCTGGGGGTACCGAAGTTTAGGCTGGGCAAGACAGGCGAACACGATGAGGTCGGGCTGGTCAACGGCCTGGCGGTGACGCAGGTGGGCGGCGATTTGCTGCCCGCAGAAGCGACGGTGGTGCCCGGTAAGGGGAAGCTGGTGATCACCGGGCTTTTGGAAAAGGGAATGGAAGAGAGCGCTCAGGCGGCGACGAGTTATGTGCGTTCAAGGCTGGAGCGCTTGGGGCTTTCGACAGAGGCGTATCAGAAGGTGGATGTGCATATTCACTTCCCGGATTTCGTCCGCAAAGACGGGCCGAGCGCGGGTGTGACGATGGTGACGGCGCTGGTGAGCGCGCTGATGAAAATGCCCGTGAAACACGATTTGGCGATGACGGGCGAGATTACGCTGCGGGGCCGGGTGCTGCCGATTGGCGGGCTGAAGGAGAAGCTTCTGGCGGCGCACCGGAGCGGGATTAAGACGGTGATTATGCCCAAGGAAAACCGCAAGGATCTGCGGGAGGTGCCGAGGCGGGTGCTGCGGACGATTCGGCTGGTGCTCGTCGAGAATGTGGATGATGTGCTGCGTGAGGCGCTGGTGCTGCCCGATCCAGACGGCATCTTCGGTGCGCCGGGCGCGCTGATGGAGTACCGGGACGGCGAGCTGTATGTGCAGGGCGCGAAGGTGGAAGAGTCACCCAAAGCGCCGGATATGCCGCCGAATGAGCCAACCCCCGGCCTTGCGCCTGTTACGGCTTCGTAGATCCAAGAAAAAGATTTCACTCGGCGGTTCAACGCACTACGCAGCGCGCCATGATCCGGCGAGCGCTGATTTCCCTATCCGATAAAACTGGCCTTATCCCTTTTGCTAAAGCGCTTTCGGAGCGAGGCGCGGAAATTCTGTCCACGGGCGGAACGGCGCGGGCGCTTTTGGAAGCGGGGATTTCTGTGACGCCGGTTGAAGCCTACACGGGTTCGCCCGAGGTGATGGATGGGCGGGTAAAGACGCTTCATCCCCGCGTGCACGGCGGAATTCTGATGCGGGGCGAGATCGATATGGCCGATCTGGAACGGCTGGGCGGAGCGCCCATCGATTTGGTTGCGGTCAATCTGTATCCCTTTGAGCAAACCATTGGAAAGCCGGGTGTGGCGTACGAGGAAGCGATTGAAAATATCGATATCGGCGGGCCGGCGATGCTTCGGAGCGCGGCGAAAAATCATGCGCGGGTGACGGTGATTTGCGAGCCTTCGGATTATGCGTCTGTGCTGGAGGAGCTTTCGGCATCGGGCGAAGTGAGCCTAGAGACACGCAAGAGGCTTGCTTCAAAGGTATTTGCGCACACGGCCGCCTACGATGGAGCGATTGCCGCGTATCTGTCGTCCTTTGGCGAAGGTGGCCAACGCTCGGAGTTTCCGGCCTATTTGGCGATGAATTTCACGCGGGCCTACGAGCTTCGCTATGGCGAAAACCCGCATCAAAAAGGCGCTTTTTACCGGGATCGAAAGGCTGCTTTAGGTTCGCTTGCTGGGGCCGAATCGCTGGGCGCGGGCGGTAAAGAGCTTTCGTTTAACAACTTGGTGGATGCGGATGCGGCGCTTGCGGCGGTGATCGAATTTGATGAGCCGGCGGCGGTGATTGTGAAGCATGCCAATCCTTGCGGGGTGGCGGCCGCGGGCGATGTGGAGACGGCCTACCGCATGGCGCAGAGGGCCGATGCGTTAAGTGCATTTGGCGGGATCGTGGCTTTAAACCGCGCGGTAAATGCGGGCACGGCGCGGGCTTTAATCGAAACATTTTTGGAGTGTGTCGCGGCGCCCGCTTTTGATGCCGATGCGCTGGAAATCCTTCGAACGAAGGCGAATTTGCGCATTTTGGCGATGGGCGATCTGTCCCGGGCCGACGCGCAGGGCTGGACCTATAAGCGCGTGGGCGGCGGGATTGCGCTTCAGGGAAGCGATATTTCGGCCGCGGGCGAAGTGGAAAACGCCAAGGTCGTAACGCGCCGGGCGCCCTCGGAAGAAGAGATGGCAGCGCTGAAGTTTGCGTGGCGCGTGTGCAAGCACGTTAAATCGAATGCGATTGTGCTTGCGCGCGCGGAGGCAGGAGCCTGCGTGACGGCGGGCGTGGGCGCCGGTCAGATGTCGCGCGTGGAAAGCGTGCGGATTGCGTGCGGAAAGGCCGGTGAATCCGCGGCGCAGAGCGTGCTGGCCTCGGATGCGTTCTTTCCCTTTCCCGATGGACTCGAACTTGCGGCGCAGCATGGAGTGCGGGCCGCCGTGCAGCCTGGAGGAAGCGTGAAGGATGCTGCGGTTATCGCCGCGGCGGATGCAGCCGGTATGGCGATGATCTTCACCGGGGTCCGGCACTTTAGGCATTAGGACGATTCGGAAGCGCGGCCGTGATTCGGAGCCTCGAGCGGAACTTGCGCTTGTCAAAAAATTTGGCCCCCGGGCCAAGTTTGTGGTGATGGTCGCGCCATCAGCCAAGGCTCAGCTTTCGTTTGCGGAGGCGTCTTGGCGATTGGAAGCAAGCTCGGCTGGTCAAGGAGCGAACCGTGGCGGCGATCAAGGAATCATGCAGCGTGTGCTCGTCGGAATTCGAAGTGCAATTCCGTTATCAAATGGAAGAGCGCGACGGAGGTTTTTCGTTTTACTGCTCGCAGCGCTGTCTTGAGAAAAGCCAATTAAAAGGCGTAGACCGGAATGATTCGCAGGCGACGTGCGATGCCTGTGCAAAGCGTTTTTCGCCCGATTTGGTGTCGCAGGTTTTGTATGTGGGCGGAACGCGCCGCTATGCGTGTTCGATGACATGCCGGCAGCAGCTTCTTCGCGAGGCCAAGGGCGTAAGGCTGGGCGAGATTGCCGCATCCGCTTCAGCAGAGCCTAAATCGCAGCCTCAGCCCGTGTCGTCCGCGCCTTCGTCGCATGCGCCCCGATCCAGTTCTAAAGCGCCTTCGCAAAAGGCGGAGGCTCAGCCCGCGACGAGTGTGCCGGTCGTTCCAAGCCTAAAGGCAAAAGCTTCTTCGGCTTCTGAACCGGCTTCAAAATCGGCCGCGGCCCAGAAGCCAAGCGCGGCGGCTCAGCCGGCTCCATCGGCGACGCCGCGTTATCTCGCCGTGTTCAATCACAAGGGCGGAACAGGAAAGACGACAACGGCTGTTACCATTGCCGCGGGATTAGCATCGCGTGGAAAGCGTGTGCTGATTGTCGATACCGATGCTCAGGGCAATGTGTCGGTTTCGCTTGGATCGAACGCAGAACGCTCGCTGTACCATGTGCTCGTGATGGGGCTGCGTGTTTCGGACGCGACGCAAACGGTGAGGCCCAATCTCGATTTATTGCCTTCGAATGAAACCTTGGCGGCGGCGGAGCTGTATTTGGCGGGCCGTCAAAACCGCGACCGGGTGCTCTGCGAAAGGCTGAGCCAGGCCGCGGCGGCTTACGATTTTGTGGTGCTCGATTGTTCGCCGAGCTTGTCGCTGATGAATCAGAATGCGCTTGTTTTCGCGGATAGCGTGCTTGTGCCCGTGGCTTGTGACTATCTGTCTTTGGTGGGCGTGCGCCAAGTCATCAAGACGGTGAAAAACGTCAATGCGCTGCTCCACCATCCTGTTCAAATCTGGGGTGTGCTTCCGACCTTTTACGATGCCCGCGCCAAGATCGCCCGGGAAGCCATTACCACGCTGAAATCGCACTTTGGCGATCGGTGTCTGCCGCCCATCCGCTCGGCGATCAAGGTGAAGGAAGCGCCGGCTCAGGGGCAGACTATTTTTGAATATGCATCGGGCACGCCGGCCGCGGATGACTATGGCGTGATTGTGGACGAGATCATCAAAAGCCGTGAAAAAAGCCTAAAAACAAAGACTGCTGAACCAGCCGCGCCCGTGATGACGGCGGCGGGCGCCTAGGGAATGAAAGGAGAAGCGACGATGAGCAGCGATGGAACGAGCGCCGTGCGAAGCCTGTTGGATGGAGATGAAGTGCAGGGTGTACTGTCGGGCGCCTTTTTTACGCCCGGGCCCGCACGAGTGAGGCCGCCCGCGGAACCAGCCGAGAAACCCACGCATTACAAGGTGATTTGTATCTCGATCTACACCGACGATTTGGCCCGTTTGGATGAGATGGTGGACGAGCTGAAGGCGCGCGGGCTGACGAAAGCGAACCGGAGCGCGCTTATCCGCCATGCGCTGGAGCAGGTGGATTTAAACAAGATTCCCCGGGGAATTTAGCGTTTTTGAAGGGGTTCGAGCGAATCCCAAAAGCTTTGCAGATCCGCAGTAAGGGGTGCCTCGATTCGAATCCGCTCTTCGCGGATTGGGTGATCGAGCTCTAACGACGCCGCGTGAAGCGCATGCCGATCGAGCTCTAAAAGCCTTCGATCTTCGTCGGTAAGCACGCCGTCCGAGCTTCGCGCGAACATTTCTTCATCGGGGCCGTAGAGCTTGTCGCCCACGATGGGCAATCCAAGCGACGCTAAATGAAGGCGGATTTGATGCTGCCTTCCTGTCTCCAGCATGCAGCGGAGAAGCGAGTAGGGCCTTTGGGTTTGAGGATGAGCGCGGCGCTCCAGCACTTCGAATTGCGTTGCCGCATAGAGCCCTTCACCAGGCGCTGAAAGCCTCATTTTGACGCCGATACGGCTGTGAGGATCGAGCTCCATCGCTTTCTCTACCCGAAAGCGATCTTCCCCGGCGTATCCCCAAACGATTGCAATGTATTGCTTCTCGACTTGTTGGCTTGAGCGGGCGCCGGCCCGCGGATCGCCGGGCGCGTTTGCACCTCGCTCGAATTGCTTCTTCACCAGCCGATCGGCCAAGGGCGTCCGCGAAATTAAGAGCACCCCGCTCGTCTCCCGATCGATGCGGTGAGCCAGCATCAAGCGTTCGCCTCCCCTCAGCTTTTCAAGCATTTTTACGACCGTGCCCTTGTGGTGGCGCGCGGTCGGATGCACGGCAATCTGAGGCGGTTTGTTGATCGCCAGCAGATGCTCGTCTTCGTACAAAATCGGCAGTTCTACATCGGGGGTCTGTTCGTCCCAGGGAGGGCGCCACAGCAAAATGCACTGTTCGCCCCGAACCCGATCGCTCGGGCGAAGGGCCTTGCCCTCCGGCGAAAAGGCGCTGCGTTCCACGATTTTTTGGGTCCGTGTCCGGCTCGTCCGCTTAAGCTGCGACTGAATAAAGCGATCGAGCCGCATGCCCGCCGCCTCGGGCGGCACGCGAAAGACGGTAACAACCGCGTCCTCGGAGACTTCAGAAGGCCGGATGACGCTCATTCCCCGGCCAAAAGGGCCTTCGGTTCCCGTGAGCTCTCGCAGGCTAAGGCGCGTCATTCGGAATACGTTCTCACAGCACTCGTTCCGCGCAAAAGCCCTTCGTGATACACCCCGCCGCCCATGGATATCCTGTTCGTCGCTTCAGAAATTGCTCCGATGGCCAAAGTGGGAGGGCTCGCCGATGTTGTCGCGGCTCTTTCAAAGGCGATTCGCTTGCTCGGGCATAAGGTGACGATTGCGATGCCCAAGTACGCGGCCTTCAGTTCGTCGGGCATTATGCTCGCCCGGCGCCTCACGCCGCTGACCATAAAAGTGCTCGGCGAAAATGTGGATGTCACGCTCTACGATGCGCGCCTGGGCTCGGGTGTGGAGCTCTTGTTGCTCGATATTGAAGGGCTATACGACCGGCATGGTATCTACGGCGACGAACATGGCGACTTCCCGGATAACGCAAAGCGCTTTGCGCTCTTTTCCCGGGCGGTTGTCGAGCTGATCCGCCAGCGCTGGGCGGCCGGTTCGCCGTTTGATGTCGTGCACGCGCATGATTGGGCGGGTGCGATGGTGCCCTATCTCCTTAGGCACGAGCATCCCGCGAATATCGCGCGCACACCCACGGTGCTGACCATTCACAACCTGGCGCATCAAGGCTTGTTTCCGCCTCAAACGCTGGGTTTGCTCGGTTTGGGCACTGAACACTTCGGCATGGATCGGCTGGAGTTTTACGGCGATATCAGCTTCCTCAAAGGAGGGATCGTCGCGGCGGATGCCATCACCACGGTGTCGGGAACCTACGCCCGGGAAATTCTTACGCCCGAGCTCGGAGAGCGCATGGATGGAGTGCTCGCGACCAAGGCGGTGAAGCTTTCAGGGATTGTGAATGGCATCGATTACGCGGTGTGGAATCCCTTGACCGATCCGGCGCTGGTCGCCCGTTATGATGCGGAAGACACGGCGAATAAAGGCCGGTGCAAAGCCGCGTTTCTGCAGGAAGTGGGACTTCCGCTCGCGCCCGATAGGCCGCTTTTAAGTTGCGTGGGCCGCATTGTTTCCCAGAAGGGAAGCGACTTGATCGCTGCCGCGCTGCCCAAGCTGCTGAAGAGCGATGTGAGCATTGTGATTGCGGGCACGGGCGATCCAGCGCTGTGCAGCACGCTCGCGGCCGCCGTGGCAAAAACGCCCGATCGGGCCGCCTATTTGGGCTTTGCCAGTGAAGCGGCCGTGCATCGCTTGTTTGCGGCATCGGATCTGTTGCTCGTGCCTTCGCGCTACGAGCCTTGCGGTTTGGTGCAACTCTACGCGCAGCGCTATGGAGCCGTTCCCATTGCTCATCGCACGGGCGGCCTCGTCGACACCATTGTCGACCTCGATGCCGAACTCGAAACAGGGACAGGATTCTTGTTCGATAAACCCACGGCCGCATCGCTCATTTCCGGCGTGCAGCGGGGCCTTGCCGCAATGACTTCGCCGCGCTGGCCTTCTGTGGTCCGGCGTGTGATGCGGCTCGATCTCGGATGGGACCGTCCTGCCCGGCGCTATGCCAATGTGTATCGAGCGGCTGCGGCACGGTGAGCTAGTTGAAGCCGTTGAAATCAAAGGCGCCCCGTCTTCGAAAACCCCTGACGGCAGCGCTGAAAATCGGTGAACATCGCTTTGTTCCGATCTGTTCTTCACCGAGGTTTGCGCGATGTCCGCATCAAAATTGGGGGCTGGAACGAAGTTTGGATTCCGGTCTTGGTTGATCGCTGCGACGGTATGGCTTAGCGCGACGGCGCTCGTCAGTTCTTTTGGGGGCTGCGGTCTGCAGACCGTTGGACTGGGAGAAGAGAGTCAGGGGCTGAAGTGCTCGAGCGCACTTCAGTGCAATGACGGCAATCCATGCACGCAGGATTCATGCGGACCCGACGGGGTATGCGTTACCCAGCCCTTGGAAGGCGTGCCGCCCATCCAGCCTTCCGGGGATTGCGAGAGCGTCACATGCCAGGCGGGCATGCCGACCGCGCAGCCTGATTTGGCGGACTCGGATGATGGAAATCCTTGTACGGCCGATGAGTGTATAGGCGGTTCCGCGACGCATACGCCTGTGGACGGTGTGGCGTGTTTGCTGGCGGGCGGCGCGGAAGGCGTGTGCCTGGCCGGAGCGTGCTCGATGTCGTGCAAGGACGGCGCGGGCTGCGACGACAACAACGTATGCACGGAAGACAGTTGCGATGTTGAAACCGGCCTGTGCGTGAACGATGGAAGCAAGCTGCACGGCACGCTTGTGAACGACATGTCCGGCACCGATTGCGAAGAGATCCGGTGTGACAACGGGCAGGTGGTCAAGATTGCCGATGACAGCGAAGTCCCGCCTCAGGACAACAACGAATGCGATGCGGAAGTCTGTCAGGGCGGCGTGCTGGTTCACAACAACGCCATCGCAAATACGCCTTGCGGAATGGGTTTGGTCTGCGACGGCGCGGGCCAATGCGTCACCTGCACGATGGCCACCCAGTGCCCCGCGGCCGACTGCGAGATTCCAACGTGTGTTAACGCGGTATGCGGCGTGATGGACAAGCCTGCGGGAACGGCCTGCGCGGGCGGCAATGTCTGCAAGGGCGACGGCACATGCGTGGAGTGCGTTGCGGATGCGCAGTGCAGCCTTGCGGTGAGCGAGGTGTGCAATACGGGCACGAATCAATGCGTGCTGAGCTGTCCGGACATGATGAAGAACAGCGCCGAAACCGATGTGGATTGCGGCGGCCCAGCATGTCCTGATTGCGCGGATGGGCTGGGATGCGCGACGGGCGCCGACTGCGTGAGCGGCGTGTGCGTGGGCAATGTTTGCCAGGTGCCTACCTGCATGGACAATGTGCAAAACGGCACGGAGACCGATCAAGACTGCGGCGGCCCGGCATGTCCCGACTGCGCGGTGGGCTTGGGCTGCAGCGTGGGCGGCGATTGCGTCAGCCAGGTGTGCGTTCTCAATATTTGCGCACCGGCCACATGCATCGACAACACCAAAAACAGCGCTGAAACCGATGTGGATTGCGGCGGCCCACTGTGCCCCGACTGCGCGACGGGCAAGACGTGTTCGGTCAACGGCGACTGCATCGGCGGGCTTTGTCAGGGCATGGTATGCGCGCCGACCTGCACCGACACGGTCAAGAATCAGAACGAAACCGATGTGGATTGCGGCGGGCTTTGTCCTTTGGATTGCGGCAACGGCAAAGGCTGCATGACAGGCGCCGACTGCATCAGCGGTGTATGCGTGGGCGGCGTATGCCAGGCGCCTCAGTGCGGCGATGGCGTGAAGAACGGAGCCGAGGCTTGCGACGACGCGAACACATCGGCGGGCGATGGATGCAGCGCGACGTGCACCGTTGAGTTTGGCTACACCTGCGTTGGGATCTCGCCGAGCACCTGCACGGCGACCTGCGGCGATGGCAAAAAAGCCAATATCGAGCTCTGCGACGACGGCAATCTCAATGCCAATGACGGATGCAGCGGCACATGCACGGTCGAGACGGGCTACTCCTGCGTGGGCAACAATCCGAGTCTGTGCGGACCTATCTGCGGTGACGGTCTGTTGAAGGGCGCGGAGACCTGCGACGACACCAACACAACGGCGGGCGATGGCTGCAGCGGGACCTGCCAAGTTGAGTTTGGCTACACCTGCAATGGCATGCCCAGCGTGTGTATGACGACGTGCGGCGATGGGTTGAAGGCCGCATCGGAAGCCTGTGACGACAACAACACGGCCGCGGGGGATGGCTGTAGTGCGGTGTGTACGGTTGAGTTTGGATACGCCTGCACGCCTGCGTCGCCGAGCGTGTGCACGACCACCTGCGGAGACGGAAAGAAAGCGGCTTCCGAGGGCTGCGACGATACCAACACCATGGCGGGCGACGGATGCAGCGCGACGTGCACGGTAGAGCTTGGCTACACCTGTGTGGGCAACCAGCCCAGCGTGTGTTCGACCACCTGCGGAGATGGGATCAAGGCGGGAGGTGAAGCCTGCGACGATGCCGACACACAGGGCGGCGACGGATGCAGCGCGACGTGCACAGTAGAGTTTGGCTACACCTGTGTGGGCACTCAACCCAGCGTGTGTACGACCACCTGCGGTGATGGTCAGAGAGCGGCCTCGGAAGGCTGCGACGATCAAAACACGGCGGCGGGCGACGGATGCAGCGCGACGTGCACGGTAGAGCTTGGCTACACCTGTGTG
>CAZICM010000033.1:0-679 GCA_964537685.1 uncultured Polyangiaceae bacterium | reverse complement strand
ATGGGATCAAGGCGGGAGGTGAAGCCTGCGACGATGCCGACACACAGGGCGGCGATGGATGCAGCGCGACATGCACCGTCGAATTTGGCTACACCTGCATGGGCACTCAACCCAGCGTATGTACGACCACCTGCGGTGATGGTCAGAGAGCGGCTTCTGAGGGCTGCGACGACAGCAACGTAGCTGCCGGTGATGGATGCAGCGCCACCTGCACCGTGGAATCGGGCTACACCTGCGCGGGCAATCAGCCCAGCGTGTGCAGCACGGTATGCGGCGATGGCATGTTGAAAGGCGCTGAAACCTGCGATGACAGCAACACCACGGCGGGCGATGGCTGCAGCGCAACCTGCACCATCGAGGCCGGCTACACCTGCAGCGGCACGCCGAGCACCTGCTCCCCGGTATGCGGCGACGGCATGCTGAAAGGCGCTGAAACCTGCGACGACAGCAACACCACGGCGGGCGATGGCTGCAGCGCAACCTGCACCATCGAGGCTGGTTACACCTGCAGCGGTATGCCGAGCACCTGTTCCCCGGTATGCGGCGATGGCATGTTGAAAGGCGCTGAAGCCTGCGATGACAGCAACACCATGGCGGGCGATGGCTGCAGCGCGACCTGCACCGTCGAGGCCGGCTACACCTGCAGCGGCACGCCGAGCACCTGCTCCCCGGTATGCGG
>CAZICM010000032.1:0-111469 GCA_964537685.1 uncultured Polyangiaceae bacterium | reverse complement strand
TTCGTTTTGGTAGAGCGAAAATGTGAGAGCGGTCTTCTGCTTGCCTTCCATTGTCACAGCCTTCCCTGTCTGCGCCCGCTATTCATAAGCGGATTAAAAACCCCTTGCTTTTACGATAAAAAACCAAGAGGGAAACGTGTGGCGGCGCTTATCACGCCGCCACTACAACTTACAGATTTTCGACTGACTTGAGCATCTCTGGCACGAACGAGGTGCGGGGACGAATCAGCGTTTGACGAACTGGACCCGGGCGAACGCGAATCGTCGCGTCGTTCGGACCAAAACCGCCTGCGCTGAGCGGATCATCGGAGAACTCATAACCGTAACCTTCGTCTTTTTTCCCGCCGCCCGAAGATTTCGCTTGAGCGAACGCCATCGACGCGATCAAGGTCACAGCAATCCCCGAAATCATTGCAACGCCCCAACGGGTTGACCTTTTCATGCTCATCTCCTTCATTCCTGCAATTATTGTCTGCATATACTGCTGATATCGGCCTTGGGCTTCAGTTTCAGCAGCAGTGTACCGCCCCGAAGAGCGGCTGGTCAACCGGTTCAAAGCCGTCAAGGCTATCGAAAATCTGAGTGACCTCCGCGTTGACAGCGGATGGAAATCAAAGTTCCAAACCTTTTTCATCACCGCGTGTACAAGTCAATTTTGTCTTGCATCCATGGCGAGTCCAAGCGTACCGGCAACCCTGGAAACGGCACCCAAACCAAGTCCAGAGCGGGCTTCCACGATGATACGCACCGCAAAGCCACCCCTAACTTGACTTGAACCCCAAATAGACAACCCCATCTCGTGTTTCTTGGCTCAATACTGCACACCGATAGGAACGATTATCATCCCTAAGACAGAATTATCCCCGCGCGGCCCGATGTATCAATAGCGAGGTCGGACCGCCTTTGAGGTAGGTTCTGGTGGATGTGCGCGATATGGCGGGGAGTGACTATAGACAGGTATTAGCGGGGTATAAGGAGGCTATTGTTGTCCTTCGGGCTTCTTTTCGCCCCCTTCGCCTTCATCGCCCTTGGCTTCCTGCTCAGCCTGCTTCTGCTTCATTTCTGCTTCGGACGCCTTGCGCTCCGCTTCGGTTTGCCGATTGAATTCAATAATCTGATCAATCTCGGTGACACGCTCCTTCGCGCGCTTCACCGCATCGGCAAACTCAGTTGCACTGCCCGCCTTCTGAATAAACTGCCCAAATAGAACCTTCGCCGCATTCAACGCACCTTCAGCTTCTTTGCCACCTGACTTGGCTTTATATTCCTGCGTCAGGATAGCTTCGTTGTAATACGTCTCAGGCCGATCCGGAGCGATCTTCTTCGCGGCATCGAGCTCTGCGCTTGCGTCCGCAACCATCTTATCGAAGTTGGTATCGTTAATTTGGCCACGAAGCGCAAGCGCAAGACCCAGGTGCGCATCATAATCGTTTGGCTTCATCTTGACAGCCGCCCGGTATGCCTGCTCAGCCTGCTCGAACCCGCGGAATTGAAGATTAACCGCAGCGTAATTCATTTGGGCTTCGTAAAAATCCGGATCAAGCGTGCGAGCCGTATTAAACGAGCCAACCGCGCCGTTTAGATTTCCCAGCTCAACGTTGATCATGCCTGCCGTGTTATGAATCGGGGCATAGCGGGCATTCTTACGAATCGCTTGAGAGCATACGAGAGCCGCCAACTCGAGCGCCTGCGTGTCAATCTTCTTTTCCTTGCCAGCGTTCGTCGCCGTCTTCTTCTTTGTATCGCGGCCGGCTTTCTGCTTGGCCGAGTTCAAATAGTAAAGCGCCAACTGATTGAACGCAGGCATAAAGCCGTCATCGACTGCCAGCGCGCTTTGAATATACTTCTTTGCGCGCTGATAATCGTTGGCTCCGTCATTGTCAGCCACAGTGTTGCCCCGCTTCATATACAACATCGCGAGGTTAACCAAGGCTTCCACATTCTTGAATTGGGCGTCGGTGATAGCAGCCTGCCGCATTTGGCTTATCGCCTCATCGACATTCTTCTCGCCCGATTCTACGAATGAATATAGCGATACTTGCACACGAGCCTGGTGAAACTTCGGATTCTTGTCGAGAACCTGCTGAAACAATTTCTTCGCCTCGGCGGTCTTCTTGCAGCGCTGATAGGATAACCCTGCATTATAGATCGCCTCAGAGAATGTCTTATCGCCTTGCTCATCCGCAGCATCGAGAAATAGCTTCGCTGTCTCGTCGCATGTGCTCTCGTTCCAATCGCCGGCCTTATCATGCTTGGCCATTGTCTCGAGACCCGTCTTGAACTTATTCGCCGCATCAACGGAAATCGAATTTCCCTTGCTATCGGTAAGCGGCTTGCCCGTGACCGGATCCTTAACAACCGTGCCCGAAGGTCCTGTACCGCCTCCGCCTCCGCAGCCAATCGCCGCGATAGCACACAAGGCTACAATACTCGCATACGCGCTGAACCTTTTCATATTGCACTCCCTTACTTCTTCTTCGTGGCCTTATCGAGGGCCGATTGTTCCTTCGATTGACCAGGTTTTTCCTCACCGGCGACTTCCTTCGCACCCGTCGATTTCTCTTCAGGCTTCGCAGGCTCAGCAGGCGCGGGCTCCTTTTCTTGATAGGGCGTTCCATCCAAATCAAGCGGAACCGGACGCTCGCTCAAACCAGAATTCACGCGTGAAGGCGCACCGCGGAATTCGTCGATAAGGTGATATTCAGCACCGTAGTTTTTCGAAAGCCAGACTTCGCAAGCGCGTGAATACTCATCGAAGAATTGATACTTCACAGAGTAATCGAGGCATTTCTTGTAAGCAGCCTTGGCTTGCTGCTTCTGAGGCTCGCTCGCTTCATCCAGTTTGGCATAGTAAGTTCCGCGAAGCTCTTCATAGGTAAGATCCGCGGTGCCGGGAACCAAACCGCTTCCCTTCCATTCCTTCGGAATCGGGGCAGCGCGGAACTCGGCAACAAACTTACCCCACATCTGGCCTACGCGAGAACCGGCAGCGATAACCCAGCGCGGCGGGGGTGAGGGCTGCAGATCGAGAATCTTCAAATACTCTTTCTCAGCCTCTTCAATCGCAGGACGCTTCTTCTTAATCCAATCCCCGACCTTGGTATTGATGAACTTCAGCACTTCATCGCGCGTGCCTTGGCCTTTGAATTCTGGGAATTTGATCTTATCAACTTCCTTCTTCCTCAGCTCTGCAAAGAAGAAGTGCGCCTCGCCGACAGCCGTTAACACTTTAGCCAAGCGGCGGAACTTCTCATTATCGTCGCCGCCCAATGCATCGAGTTTCTTTAACGCGCTGCCATCCTTCCACATACCGCGCACTTTATTGTATTCCGGTGTCGCGCTGCTCGGGTTGTTGATCTTGGTGAAAACGCGGCCAAGCAGTGCGTGGGCCTGAATTTGAATGTCTGGAGTCGCATTGCGATCGATCAGGCTAATGGCGGACGACAGGCGCCGGCGCGCGTTATCCCAATCTTCTTTCTCGCTATAGTGAGCTCCAATCGCAAATGCAATCTGCGCGGTCTGCTGAGCAAACTTGCTTCCGAAGTTTTTGTTAAATAGCTCCGCGTCCTTGATAGCTTGGTCCTCTTGGCCCAAACCAAGGCGAAGAACAACAGCATCCTGGAGCGCCTCGGGGGCCTTCTCCATATCCTTGTTCTCGCGGGCAAAACGCTCGTACCAGTTCGCCGCCTCTTCGTACACCGCGATAGCTTGATAGTTACCGCCGATCTCGTAGACCGCTTTGCGGGCCGGCTCAGTCTTATCCAGATTGTATTGAGGATCAATCAGGATACGGCGAACCGTAATCGATTTGGCGATCAAGCGGGCTGCCTGGAATGCACGCGCGGCGTTGTACAAAATCTCTTCGTTGCGCGCACATGCGGCTTGCTTTTCACGGCAAGGCGCCTCGCCGTACTTCTTCCATAGATCCATATACGCAAGAGCGGCCTTCTCGTACTGCTTCAGCGAATCAGGGTTATTCGGCCTGTCCGCCGCTTTTACGAGCTCCTCCGCCCTCAAGCGCTCGATATCGCGCTGAATACGGAAGAGAATGCCGCATTGCTCGGCATTGTCTTTCTCTTTGCCACCCTTGCAATAGAGGTCAATGAACTTCGGAACGTCGTTAGCCATATCATCATAACAGGAAGGCCGCGACGGTTCGATGCTGGACCCCAGGATATTTAACGCTTCAAGATAAAGCTGTGTGGCATAGATACCAACATCTTTATCCGCGTGCTCCATTGCAACTTCGCGGAAGGCAAGCGCTGCCTCATCCCAATGCTGCGCCTCGAAATAAGTACGGCCGCGGGCATACTTCACTTCAACATACTGCTCTACCGCTTCCTTATCGCTCGGATTTGGCTTGATATAGCAGATGTATCGGTTAAAGGCCGTGATCATGCCCTTTTGGCTGTCCGTGAAATCCTTCGGGGCAAATTTGGCCTTGTCGGCAGCCTTCTTGTCCTTCTTCTTATCGCTTTGGCCTGAAGGAAGATTGCCGCCGCCCTTCTTGTCCGAGCCATCTTTATGGAGTTCGGAATAGATATTCTGATAACAGAGCACCGCAGCATAGGCAGCTTCAGGAGCCTGCGGGCCATTCGGGTCCTCGGCAACGACGGAATCAAAGGCAGGTCCGCAGTTCGCCCAATCCTTATTAAAGTACATCAAATCGGCCATCGCATACTTAATCTTAAAGATGTTCGGCCAATCTTCTTTAATGATGCGCGGGAATTCAAACTTGGCGAATTGCTCTTGCTTAAAGGTGTTCACAACTTTTTGATAAAGCTGCGACGCCAATGTCATGGTTTTCTTGTCGCCTGTGCCGCGAACGCCGCCGGAGCCTACAGCTTCCAAGTGCCACGACATCGCCGTCTCAGTGAGCAATCCCGCCGTTAAGTTGGCGCACTTTAGCTTGTCGTCTTCAGTATGCCCCTCGCCAATAAACTTGTTATGGACTTCGAGCATTCTGCTTAGCTCGCTGAGAATCTGGTCCTTGTTGCCAGACTTCATTGCAAGCGTCGCTTCCGCAATATGCGCCTGATATACGCACCACTTCGGGCCTTTATCGCGGCCCATCAAGTCTTGGTACAGCTCAATGCCTTCACGGTAGTGGCCAGTATCGAGATAGTTCTGTCCAAGATCATCCATCATCTTGAACGTCTTCTCGTTATTGACTCCGCTATCGCCGCTCAATGGCTTGAAGAAGTCGTAGGCGCGCTTCGGATCACCAGCGAGAGCATAGACAGGTACGATATCGCGCCGCGCAGAGTTACCAAGTTCCTTCGCGTTCGGCAGCGATGCATACTGATTGCTGTATTCAATCGTCTTCTTGAATTCGCTAATGGCTCGCGCAAAATCGCCCTTGTTCCAATGAACGTATCCAAGCTTGTAATGCGCGTACCCCCATACCTTGTTCTCAGGCGGCGGATACTTGACAACTTCGCTGTAGGACTGCTCCGCAAAAGCCCACTTCGATGGATCGCCCTGGGCCTCGTTAAAGAACAGTTCTCCGAAGGCCAGATATGCATTCGGAATAAACTTAGACTGAGGCCAATTCTGAATCAGCTCCAGATAGACCTTGCGGGCGTCGTCCAGCTTGCTCGCCTGCTCGTATTCATAAGCGAGGTAATACAAAACCTCGTCCGTGCAGCCCGTGCTCTTCGTCGGATCTTGCGCGTTGGTCGACTGGCACCACTTCGGATACTGATTCTTCAGCATCGTGTAGTACTTAATCGCCGCTTGGCGCGCCGCGACCAGAATCTTGTCCGCCTTGCCAACTTCCGCTTGAAGGTTGGCTACCTGACCCGGGCTCTTGCGCTTCGCTTCGTCAACCTTGATCTGACCTTCCGTCTTGTCACGGAATGCCGCAGATTCAAGCTCAACATAGCCTTCAGCCAAGCGCCGCATCAGCTTGGGGCGGTCAGGCGCGTTCTTCGGCGTGGAGGCAAACAGGCTTTCCAAACCCTGAATCTCCGTCACCAAAAGTTGCCTCGACCGCGCCGCAAGACGATTCCGGCGCTCGTCGCGCTGCGCGGCATTCATCGAAGCGGAAGGATTAACTGGTTTGGTTTGATCCCCGCGCTTCTTTAACTGCACGCTTTGAGGCGCCGACTTAAAGCTAACCTGGGGCTTTTTGCCCGAGCTGGTTGAGAGCTTTCCGCCGGGACATGTCGCGAGCGCATCTTTCGCTTGCTGACTTATGCATACGTCGGCCGCCGACGCAGGGCTCGCCGCGACCGCAGCCGCAGTTATTGCAACTGCACCCGCGACAGCCCCACGGAGCGCACGCAGCACTCTCACCTTCGACTGCTTCATCTCCATTTCCGTCCCTTTTGGTGAAATCCTTGGAGGAAGATCCGCTTCCTTAGGCATTCAAAGAATACCCACCAATTGTATTGTTATTTCCCACCGCACTTTGACACGACGACCTGACGATAAAAGCCGAGCTCATCACGCCAGTATTCCCCATTGAAGGGCCACAAAACATGCTCCTCATCCGGATCGACGCGGCCGTAGGTCTGTGCGTCCTCCTTTGACAACTGACCGCTGACGATCTGTTGGTCGAGTTTGTTGCGTTCTGCCGCCGTGATGTCGATCAGGATTTTGGAAGCGTCGCGCAAGTGCTCGTTGAGCTCGTCCAGGTAACGTTGATAGCGATCTTTGGCGAGCGTGCCGGCATTGCGGATGGCCAGGTCGCGCGCAAGGCCAAGCGCGTCGGTTACGTCGTTGCCAACGGGCGAATTGCGGAAGCTGGCAGGCGCCTTCTTGTAGCGGGCCTCTTCTTCGTCGAGCACGCGCACATACTCGAGGTTGCGGAGCAACTGGCGATCGGACAGGGCGTTCTCGACAATCGGGCGAACCGTTGCCGAGAGGTTCGCTTTGCCCTCGCGGACGTCTTTCAAGAACTTGAAGAACTGCTCTTCGCTGCCCTCGCCCTTGAAGCGGTTCAAGATCGCCTCGAGCTCTTTTTTGATGGGCTCGTAGCGCTTCTTCATTCTCGCAACGATCGTCGTTGCATCTTCGTATTGGCAGATGGTGAACGAGATAACGGCTTTGAGAATGTCGGCTTCCGGATAGAAAGCGTTGGGGAAGTAGGGCGACTCAATCGTGTGAATGTTGCCGAGGGCGTGCGGGTAGTCGCCGGCCATGAAGTAGGCCCAGGACTGCTCGAAGAGCGCGTCGAGCCAGTATTCGCTGCCCACGTCCACGCGGTTCCAGTACTTGACCGCGGCACTCAGTTTGTTTGCGTCGATCTTCGGAACGTTGTTGTCGTCCAGGCGGACCGAAGCTGAGTAGTAAGTGCGCGCCATCGACAAGAAGGCCAGGTCGCGCATGCGGGCTTCGTCGTCCACGCCTTCAACGCCTTCATCGAGCGCTGTGACAATCTGCTGGAAGGCTTTCACTGCGGGCACGGACTTGCGCATCTGCACGAACGAGATGCCCGAGAAGAATTGGCTTTGGACGTAGTACTTGCTCTTCGTGTCGACATTGCCAAAGAGCGCGATGGCCTCTTCATAGTTGCGGTTTCTGTACTTGTAGCGGCCGAGCAAATAGTTGAGCTGCCAGAACAGATCGCGCTGCTGGGGATTGTTGAAGCGGGCAATCTGCTCGCCCTTGTATTTACCAACGCGCTCGATGATGTCCGCAGGCTCAGGAAGCTGCGTCGCGAGCTTCGATAGCCACAGCAGCGTCTCATTGAACTTGAGATGGTTCTTCTTGTCGGCGACCTCCGAAAAGATGGCGTAGCTCGCCTGATAAAACTGCAAGCGATACAGCGCGATCGCCAGGTGATACTGCGCGATCTGCTTGTTGCCTTCATCGTCGCCGGTTTCGCCATCAACGACGCGCTTGAGCACCAAGGCGGCCTCGCTCCAGCGCTCCGCATCAAACAAACGCTTTCCCTGCGCAGCTTCTTCGGTCATCTGACCCGCTGTCACAGGCCCGGCCTCTTCGGGCTCATCGAGCTGAATTTCCCGCGGCGCTTCCTTTGCCGCGTCTTTCTTGTTGGGGGCTGCCGCAGCGGCAGCAGCCTTCTTACCCTGGGCATTTGCCGCCGCAGGTGCCAGAAGAATGGAAGACGCTAGAAGGCAAACACCGGCCAGAAGCCTATTTCGCATCGTTGTTCCTCGCTTTCGGCGACGTAGCTCCCCTACGCCCACATCCGAGCTTCATTCTCTAATCCAATCAAAACGAACCCATTGATGAATGAATGGTGATTTGGCTGCGCATCCTCGCCGACTTTTATCGATTTTTGAGCTGAATCCTGGGCCAAAACCAAAAACATCAATGAGAATCAACGGATACTTACGCGTGAGTCGGGATGGTAATGACGCGGCACTTTGCTTGTCAAGCGGCGATTCAAGGCTTTTGCGCACCCCCGACCGAGATGGAGCGAGATCGAGATTCGCCGAAGCGAGGACACGCAAACCATTCGAAGTCTTGGGCCGAAGGGACAAAATCCTTATCTTTTGTTCAGCTCACCAAGTCCCATTCGGCTCAGCAAAGCCCGCAAGTGTTCACCGCCAAAAATAAAATCCAAATAAACACGCGCCGACTGTTGACGCACTAGAGGCGTATCGATTAGCGTCCCTAGACTGTTACTGCCCGAAACTCTTCAAGATTGCATGGTTGCAATGTTGAAGGGCGTTTTTGCGTCCCGCATGCCTGCCCTGTGCTTAGCCTGGGTGGGGTTTCCCGTTGAAGGAGCATGTTCGAATGACTCGTTCGATCGTGACCGGCCTGCTTGGCCTCATCAGCGTCGTCGCTGTAGGAATCCTCCCGATCGCATGTCAAAGCGGCGGCGTTGGGGATCCGTGTATCCCTGAGGACGAATACAACCCTCAATTCGCAGGCTTTAAGGTAACGGAAGAGAATATTGAATCGCGTTCTTTTCAGTGCCAGACACGCATCTGCCTGGTGAATCACTTTCAAGGGCGTGTGAGCTGCCCGCTTGGCCAAGCTCCCCCCACACCCTGCAACCCGGCTAACAACGGCTCCGAATGCAACGGCGCCAAGTGCATCGAGGCCGGCACATTTACGACCGACTGCGATCCCGATGCCGCAGACGGCGGCGCGGCCGCGTGCGCCGGACTGGGCGGCGCGTGCATCCCCGAGCGGAGACAGTGCGGATGTACGCAGACCGCGAATTGTCCGGCTGGTTCGTTCTGCGATGCAACCGCCAAGGAATGCAAGTCGTACGTTTGCCACACACCTGGCAACTGCCAAATCGGCGATGGAAGCCCAGACGACAACGCGAACAAAGCCTGCTGCGTTCCGGGCACGGATACGCCTGTAGCGGCTCCCGTATGCGGGCAGTGCAACAACGATTCGAAGCGCGATGCGGAAAAAGCCGTTTACTGCTCGTGCCGCTGCGGTGTCGCCGAAGGCGAGCCCGAAGATGAAAACTTCAACTTCTGCGAATGCCCGAGCGGCTTTGAATGCAAGGAAATCCGCAAGAATGTCGGCTTGGGCGATAAGCAAATCACCGGCAAGTACTGCATCAAGCTTGAATCCGAATTCAAGAGCGAGCAGGAGTGCGGGCAGGTGAGCGGTTACTTCAATTCGCAGCAGTGCAAGGGCATCGGCCTGTAGCCTGTTGTTTGCAGCGTTCGCTATTCGTTGCAGTTATTTTTCAGAGGGCACCGGGACGGCATGTTGCGGTGCCCGATGATTTTTGTGGCCCATCATCTCAATACACGCGGCGCGCCGGGCAATAACGTCGTATTGCAAGGCGAATGAGGCACGTCCGCGGAACCCTTTATCAGCACCAGGATATCCAAGCGCCTCCCCAGGACAGTGGCAAAGCCGCGGAAGCCGCAGTTGCCTCTTATCTCCAGTCCCAAGGTCTCAAGCTGCTTGGACGCAATGTCCGTGTGGGCCGTCTCGAGATCGATCTGATCGTGCAAGACGGCCCAGTTATCGCGATTGTGGAGGTGCGCACTCGAGGCCCAAACGCCTATCAGCGCGGGCTCGATAGCATCACGGCGCGGAAACGCAAGCGCGTTAGAAAAGCGGGGGAAGTGTTGTGGAGGGCGAGGTTTTCAAAAAATCCATCGCTCGAGAGGATGCGCTTCGATGCGGCTTCTGTGGTGTTTGGGGCTGGCGGCGATATTCAGATCGACTACGTGATAGCGGCTTTTTAGGCATCAGCGTCCGCTCGCTTGGCCGGCCGATCGAGGGAGAGCTCTCGTTATTCGACGTGACTCTTCATTTCGGTGCGGAGTTTCTTTAGGAGCTCAACACCCTGAGCCTGCGTGTCCGGCGAGGTGCTCTCGAGCTTCTCAAGAGCTTCACCCAAGGCATTCACTTCGCCCTCCTTGCGCTTGCGCAGGCCGTTCACCATCGATTCAAAGGCAGCAAAAAAATCGTGCAGTTCGTCACCGCGGCGAAGGCGCTCGTGCATGATTAGCTTCCCTTCACCAATCTGGCGCAGCAGCCTTTTCATTTTGTGAATCGGCCCCGCCACTTTGTGGGTGAACACAATTCCTGCGAGCCCCACGCCAAGAACCAGCAGGGAAAGCACGACCAGAAGGCCAAGCCCGATAGAGCGCTGCTTTTCTTCAACCGCTATCGCCTGCTTTTCAAGTTCAGCAGCCCAGCTCTTAAGCTGAATGGCCTCTTCCTCGAGGCGCTTCTGCTCCTCTTTCCGTTTGCGTTCCTCGTCCGCTGTATCTTCCTCAAACGCCTTCACCAGATCGGGATTGCCCTGCCGCTCGACATCCATTCGGACAGCCGTGCTTAGGTTCTGGCTTAGCTCGATCACTTGCTGGCCGCGCTTAACCGTCTCCTGCCCTTTCTGAACGGTAAGCTTGCCTTGCGCCACAGCACTGCGGCTCTGCTCGATCACCTGGCCGCTCGTGTTCCACAAGACCAGTCCGAGAGCGCCTGAGAGCAGCGCCGCAATGCCAACCAGCAGCGCTGTGTATTTTAATTGGAAGCGGCGATCGATGAGATAGTTGCGCACGCTTCGCTGATCGCGTGAACCCGGCCGGCCGGGCAGTGAAGGCGGTGCGCTTTGTTGTTCGTCGGACATGATGGCCTCGTGGGTTGAACTCGCCCGCCCCGTCATTTCGGGCTTGGCCAGGTTACGGGACGCGAAGGCTGAGATTCAACTTCTAGGCCGAATAGGATTCGCCCGGAATCGCCAAAGGTATTTTAGGGAGGGATGATGCGCGAGCGGGGCGAGTAAGTCCGCTAGAGCGTGTCAGCAGCCTTAAAGAAATTATCGATGGCGCTTTCGACGCTCAGTTTCATGAGATTGTCTTCAGCGTTTTTGTCGCCTTTCGCGGTATTGCTCTGCGTGAGTTTTAGAGCGAATTCGCCCTTGAGTGCCTTGCCCGGATAGGACCAAACCGTGACGCGCACGACCTGTTTTAGATTGCCTCCGGCATCGTAGACCGGCGGATCAACGGTCGCGATCAGCAAGAAACCCTTGAGGTTCTTCGACTTCACGATTTGTCCGCCCGCCACTGTGGTCTCCCCTTTGGGAGCCACGGCATACCCCTTCTGGCTGAGGAGCTTGGCCTGCGTGGCCGCGCGAATCAGGGGCTCGATTTCAGTGTTGGGCCGCGAGGTTTTATTCGTGACCTCTATCGCAACGTAGTACTTCGAGTCTTTACCGGGCGGAGGCGGCTTTTGGAGGCCCAGAGGTGTCGTTGCCGCCTTGAGTTCGTCGATGGCGGTCTTCATCTGGGACTTGACCGTGGGCGTGAACTCCTTGGCTGAAGCGGCTTCTAAACAAGCCAGCCCAGAAGCTTTGCCCAGCTTGCCCAGCGCCGAAGCGGCAGCCGCTTTCACAGAGGCTTTCGAATCTTTCAGAGCACCGCACAGCGGCTGAACGGCTGCCTCGTCGCCCGAGGCTCCCAGCGCGAGCGCTGCCTGCGTGCGGACACGGTAGTCGTCGCTTTTGAGCTGTTCGAGCAAGAAGGCTGTTCTCGGGTCAGCCGAGGCATCGCGAGGAGATGAAAGCAGCGCTGCCGCCGCAACAGCCAAAGCTGCCAACGATGTAAGCTTTTTCCGCATGTTACCGCCCAGATTACACGACATAAAAACTCCTGCCCAAATGCCAGCCCGCAATTGCCATTCTCATGCATGCGTCTCAATTCCCAATGCCGCTGCGCAAAATTTCGGCGAGCATGCCTGAACGAATAACAACAGCGTGGTGCGGTCTTGAAACTCAATCAGATAGAACAGCCAGGCGTGGGAATAAGGCTTCGACGCCTGCCCGCTCTGTTCGCTTCAACATCTGCGAAAATAAAATTGGGCGGGCGCTTTTACGCCAACGCAGCATGAACACGCACAAAACAGTCCCATAGTTCCTTCAATTGCCCTGATGATAAGCACCCCTGGCTCATCCGATTTATTTACGGGTTCGCGAGAATCCAACGGTGCAGACCGCAGGCTGGCTTTTGTGATGCATTGCTCTCGTTTTCCAGTGCGGATTTCTATCGCGGCGTCGATGCTGTGCGCGGCTCTTCATGCGCAGCCTGCGCGCGCCGATAACCCGTCCGACGGAACTGCGATCCGGATTCAAGTCAAGGGAAGCGCGCGAATCGAGGCCATCGCAAATCGGGACGCCCGGGGTTTTACGATACGCGGCGCCATCAGCGACGATGCCGGTGTTCCCATTACGACAGCGGCGGTCTCGGTTCAGCCGATGGGTGCAGACGGCAGCCGTTCAACGGAGACGCTTCCCAAGGCAAGCCTCTGCGACAAAAGGCTTCATGGGTTTCAGGTCAACCGTTCACCCAACAAGTCGGAGTATCTCGTCGATACAGATGAGCGCGGTGAATTTTGCCTCCGAGGCGATCTGCCGCTGCAAAGCCCAAAGCTGTTGCTGCATGTGCCAGGCTCGAAGTTTTACGATGGCGCGGAGCTTCAAATTTCATTCGACAGTACCGAAGTTCAGGCGGCCAGGGCACTGCTTCGCTTTGAACCGAATGTCGACGTTCTCGATCTGGATCGCGAGTCCGTTCCCGTAACGGCTTCGTTGCGCGTTGAGCGCGGTGAGTTGCCTATCAACGCTCAAACCAAGCGCGAAGGGCTCACCATTTTTCTGGACGACGAAAGCGATCGGAATATCGCCAAGGCCACAACGGGAGGCGACGGCAAAGCGCGTTTCGATGTGAAGACGGCATCGCTCGCAGGCCCTGGGCCTGGTGAGCTCCGCCTGCGGTTCGAGGGCTCTGCCGATCTCGCGCGGGCCACCGCAGCGACTTCTGTGGTGCGCCGATCCGAAGTCCGCCTCGCACTCGCGCAGCCTATTGAAAAAGCCGATCCCGAAGACGGGGCGCCCATTTTTCTCGATGTCACGTCGTCAAGAGGTGCTGTGTCCGACGGTGTTGTCGAGGCGCTGCGCGGCAATGAAAGCGTAGGCACGGGAGCCGTCGATAATGGCAAGGCGCGCGTCATTGTTTCATTTCCAAGCGAACGGACGGGTACTGTCCCCTTAACTCTTCGCTATGTGTCGTCGGCGCCTTGGTGGCAGCCGGGGCCAGAGCTGCGGGTCGAGCTGCCTATCGCAGGCCCCGGCTTTGCCCGCCAAATTTTGCTTACGGTGGTTGTGCTCGCTGTCATGGCGTGGGTGCTCGCCTCGTGGCGCAGAGCACCAAAACCGGCACGCGCAAAGAGCGCTGATTCCGTTCCCGCACCGCTTTCCGGGCGCGCAGGCGTGCAAGTCGTCGCGGCTTCTTCTGGACCGGCAGAGTGGAGAGGCACCGTCACCGATGCGCACGAGGGAACGCCGATCTATGGAGCGAAACTTTCTATTGTTGTGCCATCGTTTGAAGGCGATGGCGTTGTCGCCCATGCAACGACCGATGAAGCCGGGATGTTTACGCTTAAGCCCGAAAGCAGCAGCATCCCAAATGGAGCGCGGCTGCTCGTCGAATCGCCGGCGCACAGCACGCATCAGCAGCCGCTTCCGCCCCCCAGCGTTCTCGCGGTTGCCATCGTCACCAGGCGCCGCGTTCTGCTAGAGCGCTTGGTCAAATGGGCACGCAGACACGGGCAGCCTTTCGACGGTCCTCCCGAACCTACCCCCGGCCATGTCCGGCGTGTCGCCGCCCGCTCGAATGCGCCCGAAATTGAAAACTGGGCACAGCAAATCGAGCAGCTTGCTTTCGGCGCGGGAAGCATCGACGAAAGCACCGAGCAGCAAGTGCGTAACGGCGAACCTAAAGCCGGCCCCCGCACGCCGTGAATGTAGACCGGCCTTCCCCTCCCCCGCCTCTGTCAGGGCATCTGGGCCTTTTGGACTGTTGGGCGGCATTTGCGCCTCAACGCCTCACAAAACCGACCACGAATCCCTGCTGGAGCGTAATCTGCGATGGGACTTCAAACCCATCCCGCGCAGCGATTCATCCGAGCTATGCGGGCGAACGTTGACGTTCGGGGCGTGTCTCATATAGTCGCCACGCCTCCTTGGAGAACCCATCGTGGATACCACCGTTCTGATTGTCATCGGGCTCGTGGTTGTGGCCGTGCTCGCGTTCCTCTTTTTGAGGAAGCCCGCGCCTAAGCCTGTCGAACCACCTGCAGATCAAAAAAAGCTTCCGGCGAAGCCTGCTGAACCGGAGAAAACTCAACCGAAAGCACCGGGAAAAGCGGCGGAAACGCCGTCGCGCGATGCAGCGGCAAAGCCTGATAAGGCCGCCGAAGCACGGGCTCCTAAAGCCACCGCGAAACCGGCAGCGGAACCCCCGGTCAAAAAGGAACCGGAAGCTCCTAAAGAGCCAAAACCTGAAGCTCAAGCCGCTCCCGCCGCAGCACAGGAAGCGCCGGTTCCTAAAGAAGCGGCGGCTCCCGCAGCTCAGCGGACCGAAGCCGAAGCGGCACCGCCTGCTGCGCGCGTTCAACCTGCAAAAGGTGCTCCGACGCCTATCCCGCCGCGCAAGCGGGATGTGGAGGGATTGCGCAAGGGGCTCGCAAAAACACGCGAGAGCGAAGGCTTTTTCGGCCGCTTGAAGGCGCTGTTCTCCGGCAGAAAAGAACTCGATCCGGCTCTTGTCGAGCAGCTTGAAGAAGTGCTTCTTACGTCGGACGTCGGCGTGAAGACGACCGAGCTTTTGCTTGCAGAAGTGCGCGAAGCCGTAAAGAAGAAGCAAGTCACCGAGCCCGACCGCGTTTGGGATTTGCTGCGCGAGCGCATTCAAAAACTGGTGAGCGCGGGCGGAGGCGGCGGCCTCAAGCTGAATGCCCAGCCAACAGTTGTCATGGTTGTGGGCGTCAACGGCGTGGGCAAAACAACAACCATCGGGAAGCTTGCTACGAGGCTGCAATCGCATGGCAAAAAGGTTGTGCTCGCCGCGGGCGACACATTCCGCGCAGCAGCGGTTCAGCAGCTTCAGGCATGGGGCAAGCGCGTTGGCTGCGAGGTTGTGAGCGGCAAGGATGGAGCGAATCCGGGCGCGGTGATTTTCGACGCGATTCAGAAGGCGAAGGAGATCGGCGCGGATGTGGTGCTCTGCGATACGGCGGGGCGTTTACACACAAAAACCAATCTCATGGAGGAGCTCACCAAGGTCGCCCGCACCATGACAAAAGCCATCGATGGGGCGCCTCATGAGACGCTGCTCGTGCTTGATGCAACGAACGGTCAAAACGCGATGCAGCAGGCTGCAATGTTCAAAGAGGCACTGCCCATTTCGGGCATTGTGCTCACGAAACTGGACGGCACCGCAAAGGGCGGCATCGTGATTGGCATCAGCGCAGAACACAGTGTCCCCGTGCGCTACATCGGTATCGGCGAGCGCGCGGACGATTTGCGCGATTTCGATCCGGGCGAGTTTGCCGAAGCCTTGCTTGGCCAGGGCGAAAACACGACCGAAGCTGCTGCTTAGCGCCCGCAAGCACGCGATCCCGTCGATCTCAAACGGGGCCGGCAAATCCCAATCTCCCCATTCAGCAAATGTGCCGGCCCTTCAAAATCTGAAGACGCTTCCAAAGCGCAGACGCATCGGCAGCACATCCATCAGCCAACCAAACAACCAACAAAAAACGCGGCCAAGTTCGCCTGGAAACACCTTGTCTAGGCGCCTCGGAAAAAGTTTTGGATTTGGTTGTTGATCCGCGGAATTTCAGCGTGATATAGTGCTCCGCGCTTGGCAGTAATTCGATTTTTCTTAGTAAATTCAAGCAGTTAGAAGCGGTACTACTGGGGCGTACAACGCTCGCATCGCACGGACTTCGGAAGGGATGGCGATGAATCAGGCTCGCGTAGGGCTTCTTGTGGCGGCGGCGCTGCTGGCGATTCCGGCATCGGTGTCCGCACAGCAGAAACAAGCCCAACCCAAAGAAATAAATCTCGATGAACCCGCTGAGGGTGAAAAGCCGGCGGACGCTCCGGTCGAAGGACCGGACACATCCGCAACTCCCGACGGCGGAGATGAGTCCGGGCTGGGAGACATCTGCAAGATCGATCCCGCAGCATGCCCAACCATCGACATGGAGAAGGCAGCTAAGCGGGATGTGAGCGGTGAGATGTACGCCGTGCAGCAGATCTACGCGCTACGAAGGCAGCGCTTCGAGATCAACCCGTATTGGGGCATCACAATGAACGACCAGTTCGTAGGCCATCCAGGCCCGGGCTTGGCCGTGAATTACTACATCACCAACGTGCTTGCAGTTGGCATAAACGGCAACTTCTACGCCGGCCTTAACGCAAACTCCAACTTCAACTTTCAAACGAGCCGCGCGGCCCGCGTTGGCGAGCCCGTGACGGAATATGCGTGGAACGCGAACGCGAACTTCACGTATGTGCCCGCCTACGGCAAATTCGCCGGCTTCAGCGACTTTATCTTCCACTACGATGTGTATGCGCTCGCGGGTGTTGGTGCGATTTCAACGCGCCCGATCGCCGTCATCGATCCTGATAACCGCACGTTTGATTTCGTGCCGAAGGTGTCGATTCACGTCGGAGGCGGTTTACGCATCTTCTTCAATCGCTGGTTCGCCGCCATGTTTGAGATCAGCGATTACATCTTCTTCGACAAACTGGAGAACCCCAAAATCGAAGAGGGCCTGGGCAACGACGGTAAGCCGCGCGCTCAGGACTCCACCACATGGCTGGCCGAAGGAACGAGCTTCACCAACAACGTTCAGGCTCAGGTTGGGTTTTCCGTCTTCTTGCCGTTCTCTTGGGAGTATCGGCTGCCGAAGTGAGCAGTGCGCAAGCCTTGGGCTAACGCACGAAGGACTATCGTGAAGACAATGGCGAAGACAGAGACACTGACGGAGTCACAAGGGTCAAAAAAGATGCGTCGATTCGTCAATAACCTTTGCTCCTACGGCCGGCTCGCAAAATTAGGCGCTATCGCCGGCCTTGTAGGCGTTGCGCTGACGGCGTTTAGCGCCGAGGCGAACGCGCAGGAAATTCAAATCACCGGCCCTCTGGCCGGCGCTCCCGCCGTGCGCAAGCTGCGTCTCCATCGCGAAAAGCGCATCGAAATCGCGCCGAACGTTTCGTTCACGCTTCTCGACGAGTACCAGCGCACCATCATGCCTGGCCTGCGGGTGACTTGGCATCCCACCGATTATCTCGGGCTGGGTATTTGGGGCGGTTACGGCTTCCAATACGCAACCGGATTGACGGATGAGCTGCAAGCGAAGGCGATCGACAACCGCGATTGCTCGAATCGCGCATCTTCCAAAGCCTGCCGGCTGACAAGCGTAAACCTCACGCGGCCCGGCTCAAACCTGGACGTAGATGGCAACGAGACCTCGGAACGGACTGGAAACCTGGTGGATGATCAGCTTGCCCGGATTCAATGGGTGGCGGCTCCGCAGATTACGCTGGTGCCCTTCCGCGGCAAATTGGCCTTGTTTGCAAGCTTGTTCGTCGACGCAGACGTGAGCATTTTCGTAGGTCCGGCCATCATCGGCGTGCAGGAGCGCAAGACCTGCGGTTTCGATGAGGAGCAAAACAGCGATGGCATTTCTGCGTGCTCGAACTCGTTTGAACTGGAGAGCCGCATTGCCTTCGCGCCGACCTTTGGCCTGGGACTGAACTTCTATCCCAATGCCCTGCCTTTCCTGGGCTTTGGTGTGGAGTGGCGCGGATTACCCTTTGCATGGAACACGTCTGGATTTGACAACCACGGCGGAGGAAATGGCAAGGAGTTCCCGGATACGGCCGTGAATGCAGACGATCGTGAGTTCCAGTTCAACAGCATGATCACGGTCAGCGTCAGCGTTCAGTTGCCCACCGAAATCAAGACGAACGAGTAGTTCGTTTTCACCTCTTTTATTTCAATCCAACCGAATCCATTTCAACAAAGCCCGCGTTCTTCGTGCGGTTGGGGTTTTCGCGTTTACGGCTCGCACACCGCTTGTTTGCTTCGTCGAAGGAGGAGCCTTGGGCATTTTTGATTTTTTGCGCAAAGGAAAAAGCAATACGCCGCAGGCTGCGTCAACGCAGCCTGAAAAACCGGTGGACAAAAAGATCGCGGCACTCGCCAAGGTAGCCGGAGATAAGCGCGCCCAGAATTACGATCGTCTGGAAGCGATTCAAGCGCTGGCCGAAATGAAATCCCCAGAAGCGGCGGCCGCACTGCTCAAGCGATTCACCTTCTCGATCGATCCATCCATTACCGATCAAGAGGAGAAGGACATCGCTTTTTCAGCCATCGTTGCGGCGGGCGTGGATGTGGTTCCCGCAGTCGTGGACTTCTGTGTGAAGGCAGAGGTGCTCACGCTGCCGCTGAAGGTCCTGCGGACTTTGCTGGCCGACGAAGAATACAAAGACGAACTCCTCGATTTGCTCGATCGCTTTGATACCGAGTACGCGCGCAACGTCGAACCCAAAATCCAGCTCATCATCGCCTTGGAGGAAATTGTCAGCGATGACGTGCGGGACGCTGTAGAGCGCTTCCTGGAAGATGTGAACGAAACTGTACGATTTCACGCCGTGCAAACGATCTTTGCCCAGAAGGGTCAAGAGTCGGTGAAGCCTGTCGTGAAGATGCTGAAGGAAGAAGAGTCCGTTCGCGTTAAGAACAAAACGGCCGAAGGAATGATGCAGCGGGGTTGGACGATTCCCGAAGAACTCCGAGATGAATTGCGTTCAGCTCTCGCCGATACATCGGGATACACCGTCAGCGATAGCGGCAAGATCGTGAAGGGCAGCGCTGGATACGCCTGAGAGGCTGTCCAATCCAATCCTGCAGGCGTGCAAGCCGGCGGCTCGTTATCAGCGGCGCGGGCACATTGTTCCGGTTGACATAGAAACAACCGTTCGACGACGATTCGGCGCTATGCCAGCCGAACCGTTGAAGGTTTTTAGGCTGCCCATTTGCGTGCGGCAGAACCATAACCGCTATTTCGCAGGCAAGAAGCTTGGAGCTCTGGGGTTGAGTTCCACCCTTGGCTTGGCCGCGCTTTCAGCCGCACCCGATGCCCACGCGGCAGACTTTGTGGTTAGCGCCGAGACCGCTGCTCAAGCCTACGAGGTGGCCAATCCTTGGGGCGATACGGTGCTGTCCAAGCGGCGCCTGATGCAGACCGTCGGCCTCGGTGTGTACAACATTCAGGGTGACTACAAGCCCGGCGAGGCGGATTACTCGCTGGTGTTGCGCCTTCGCCTCGATGCGGATTTCGGCATCAACGCTCATGTTGAAGGTGCGGCCGAGACCAAGTTCAACAGCGCAAACGGAAGCCGATTTGTGCCTGGGCTTCAGGAAGCACCGCTCGATTTGATGTACGCGTATGTCGAGGGGCGCAATCTCGCGAAGGGCTGGGCCGGTTTCCGCGTCGGCCGCCAATACGTCACCGATGTGCTTGGATTTTGGTCGTTTGACGGCGGCCTTCTGCGTTTGACAACGCCCTATTATGTGCAGGTCGAGCTCTATGGGGGCCTAGAGCAGCGCGGCGGCCTTTTCCTTTCTACGTCGCGCTATGAACGCCAAGGCGTTTGGCGGGGGAGCCACAGCGGCTTCGGCCAGAACGACAGTCTGCCCAACCTCGTCGACTACCCTTCGTTTCAATTCGCGCAGATGGCGCCCGCATTCGGCGTCGCACTGGAAAGCGCAGGACCGAGCTGGATCCACGGACGCTTTTCTTACCGGCGCGTCTACAACACAGGCACCAGTATCACGCAGCAATTCCCCGATCCCGAAGGCGGCTATCGAACGGCTTCCGGATCGCGCTTGTCGCAGGAAAGACTGGGCTACGCGCTCGATGTGAACAAGTCCGATCTCGGCGGTCTTAAAGCTGGGTTTTCCTACGATTTGTACAACCAGCTCGTGGGTACGCTCTTCGGCGGCCTTGAAGCCTATATCGGCAAGCGCGTCACCGTCGGTGCGGACTTCGATTACTTCGTCCCCACCTTCGATGCGGACTCCATCTGGAATTGGTTTACCCATCAGCCGATCGCGACACTCACAGGGCGGGGATATTTCAAAGCGAATGATCGCTTCGATATTTCAGCTTCCGGCGGTGTTCGCCGATGGAGCGCCGAAGGCAATCCCGACACCTTTGGCCAGGGCCAGTGCACCGCCGCCGGCTTGAACGCCGACTGCCGGGGCCAAAACTATTTCGATCCCTCAAACGCGGGCGCCATCCGGGATTTCTCTCGCGCGGAGGAAAACCGAAAGACGGCCGCCTCCTACGATGGCCTTGCCAATCTCGCGGCCCGCTACCGCATCGGCGCCACCAACTTGTCTCTTCGCGGAATGATGCAGATGGGGGAACAAGGCCGAAGGGCGGGCGGAGACTTGTCTGCGAGGCGCTTCTTCGACGGCGGGCGCTTTGACGCAGGCGCCCGGGTATCGCTCTACAATTGGCATGATCCGCTGCGCCCGGATCGCGATGCCACATCGTTTAACTATGTCCTCGGCGCCGGTTTCCACGCGGGCTCAATCGCAAACTTCCGCGTCGAGTGGGAACACAACATGAACCGCCTCGTCGGCCAGCGTTTTCGGGTGCTCGGCCTTGTGGACGTGCTGGTGATCAAATGAGCTCATCCCAAACGCCTTCTCACACGCGGC
Organism: uncultured Polyangiaceae bacterium; assembly: GCA_964537685.1. GTDB lineage: Bacteria > Myxococcota_A > Polyangia > Polyangiales > Polyangiaceae > CAZICM01. The sequence continues at coordinate 90,491 of CAZICM010000032.1, read as the reverse complement.
GCGGTCCGCTTCTTCTTCCCGCATGGGGTGTGCTTCTAGCCACATGTATCGCGGCATTTGGGCTCGGCCTTTCAGCGCCGGATGCCATGGCCGATCAGCCTACGGCCGATGCGGGAACGCCTGATGCTCCGTCCTCGGATGATGGAGCCGCGCCCGCCGAGACACCCGATGGAGGCGCCGGCGATGCCGAGGCACCTGCCGCCCCTTCCCCGGGAGGCAATGCGCACGCGGCCCCGGTCGCCTACAAGAGCGGCTTGTATCCGATGCTCGATGACGCCGAGGTGCCCATGGCGCTGATGCCGCCTGGATCGGCGGCAAGCCCTATCCCAAGCGACGAGATCTTCCCGCCCCAAACGCTGACCCTGCGCTTCAATCACAAGCGGCACGCGCAAGAGCAGAAGCTTCAGTGCAAGGTCTGCCACGCGGCTGCCTATGAAAGCTTGAGTTCGGCCGACCGGCTGCTGCCCAACCCGCAGCAGACCTGTGACAGTTGCCACGATGTCGATCACTCCAACTTAAAGAATGTGCAGGCAGGCACCGATGAAAATGGCCAATGCCGGTTCTGCCACCTCGGCGAGAACGCAGGCCAAAACGGCAAAGTAGCCGCAACCGTCATCCCTGATCCAAACCTGCGCTTCCCGCACAAGAAGCACCTCGCAAGAAATATTCAATGCGGGCAGTGCCACGGCCAAATCGACAAACTCGAACTCGCCACGCGGGATCAACTGCCTCGTATGGCTGGCTGTTTCGCTTGTCACAACATGAGCGGCGCAGCCCAAGGCGATGCGAAAAGCACCTGCACCAACTGTCACATTACCGAGCCCGATGGCCGGCTAAAAACCTCGTTCAACGCGGGGAATCTCCAGCCTCCCCGATGGCTTCACAACGCCGCGCACACACCCGACTGGCTCGAGCGCCACAAGCAAATAGCCGCCAATGACAGCGCTTTCTGCGGCAGTTGCCATAGCAAAGATTTTTGCACCGACTGCCATGATGGCCGTGTGCGCCCGCGCAAGATTCATCCCAACGACTTTTTGTCGATGCATCCCCAGGCTGCGCGGCAGGACAATCCCCGCTGTGTGAGCTGCCATCAAGAGCAGACCTTCTGCGCCGACTGCCATAGGCGCGTGGGCGTCGCGCGCGATACCAGCAGCGGCAACAGGCTTGCAGGACGCCGGTTCCATCCGCCTTCTTCGGAATGGACAACCGCCCCTAGGGGCCCCACGCATCATGCGTGGGAAGCGATGAAAAACCTCAATGCCTGCGTCGCGTGCCACACCGAGCGCGACTGCGCGACATGCCACGCAACCAAAGGCTTATCGGGCGGCCAAGGCGTGAACCCGCACCCCATTGGCTTTCAGGATAAATGCCGAACTGCGTTTGCCCGAAACCCTCGTCCCTGCCTGGTTTGCCACCAGTCGGGCGACGCGAACATCAGGGAATGCCAATGAAAAGTCGTCTCACGAGAGCATATTCCTTGCCCAAAAACACAGCCCGCGGGTATAGCGAAGAACAACTGCAGCCGGCCTTCTCTACAGAAGCGGCAAGTAGCAAGGAGAATGGGCGTGAAGGAGCTGATCAAATACCTGCTCGACAACCTCTTTCTCGATTTCCAGGGCGAAATCACGCTGGACATCGTCCGCGATTTTCTCCGGGAAGACGATGGCCGCGAAGCCAGGCAACTTCTGGCAAAGCTCATCGAGGAGAAGGGTGTGGAGGAGATGCTGACCACCCTCGCGGATTGTCTGAAAGAGCACATCCAAAGCGGTATCAACGAGAAGGTCATACGAGAACAATTGTCGATGTACTCGGACAGTTAAGCCCAGCGCCTTATGCGCTTGCGACGGCTTTCTGTGCGCTTTGCGCAAGCGCCTGCGATGCCGGAAACGCAAGCTTCGAGCCTCTCGATACACCTCCCCCCAATGTTGTTTCGATCAAGGCGACGACATCGCTCGACGGCGATGGGGTGCCTGTCCGGGAGCAGCTTGCTCAAGACGGCTCGAGCACTGTGCTCAGCACGACGAGCTTGGTCGTCCGCTTCGATCGCTTTCTCCTCCCCGCAACAGCCATCCGGCAATCGGTTTGCCTGCGGGCGAGTCTCGATCCCGTCGCCCGTTTCGATGCGTGCGAAAACGGCGTATTTCTCGAGCCGACCTACGATCCTACCCACCGCGAAATCACCTACCGGCAATCCCCGAACAACCCGGGACTGGTGCCGGATACCACCTATAAGCTCACGGTGCTCCCGCCGCCCGAAGCGAATTCCAACAATGGAATCCGCGCGTTTGACGGCGCCGCGCTGACCCAGCCCTATGTGATCCAATTCAAGACTGCAGCGACGAATCCCTCGGGTGCTCAACTTGAACGGCCATCTTCGGGCGATCTGTTTTGCAGCGCCGAAGACTGCCTGAACAAATGCAACAACTCCGCGACCGTCAGCGCATGCCAAGCTGCATGCCCCGCGAGCTGCGCCACCGAATGCCAATGCGATCCGATGGATCCCGCGTGCACCGATAATTGTCCGGCCGGCGATACGGCCTGCAAACAAGCCTGCCGCACATGCCGCAATTGCAGCCCGGATTGCCTGTCGGCGTGCACGTCCAATTGTCCAAATAGCGTCGCGGTATCGCTGTCGTCATGTGCCTTCGGCGGCTGTCACGCGCCGACTGTGGATCCGGCAACGGGCAGTCTCTTGGTCGGAGCGGCCATGGGCATGGATCTCCGGCCGGAAGGGCTTGCGATAACAGCCATCAATCGCGTCGCGCGCCAAACGCAACAAGGCGAGCGCGGAAACGAGCCCGATAGAAATCCTCTCCGATTTGGCCGCGCCATGCCCATTATCGATGCGTCCGCCGCCGACACCGCCGCTGGAAGTCCGGGCAATAGCTACTTGCTCTACAAGCTTGCCGTTGGCCGAAGCGCCATCGGAGAAGCCGCCCTCGATGAGGCAGAAATCGCAAGGCTGCGCGATTCCGTCGTCGTCGGCATGCCTATGCCGCCCAGTTCCAATTTGCGCGACATCGATCTCAAAGCCATCGCCGAATGGATCGCCCAGGGCGCTCCTGTACCCGCCTGCCAGTAAGAGATCGTCCCCGGCTTTTCGCTCGCGATCTACGCTGCGTCCATGAACAAGAGCGACGCCTTATTTTTTCGCACCGCCGTCCACTGCGGCACGGCGCTTCTGCTGTCTTTTGCGCTGTCCGCATGCGGCACCGATGCCGAGACATCGGGTTCAACAACGGGCGCAGATGCGGGCACGGACGCCCCAGCCGCCGAAGACCAGACCCTCTTTCCCAATGCGCCTCCCCTGCCCGGCGAGACCGAATGCAAAGCCGTCATCGATACCAACATCCCCGTCGGACCGGCGATGCATGTGCCCAATTGCACCGATGTTACCTATTCGACCAATCCGCCCAGCGGCGGCAATCACTGGGGAATTTGGGCGAACTTCAAAGAGTACGAAACGGCCATTCCGCGCGAGGTTTATGTGCACGACATGGAACATGGCGCTGTGATTTTGGCCTATCGATGCTCTTCATCGTGCCCCGAAGTTGTGGACTTGCTCCGGAGCGTCGCATCCAAAAGCAACAGCGACACCCTCTGTCTTCAGTATCCGGGCGGCCCTGAGCGGCGCATCATCATCACGCCCGATCCTGAACTCGACACGCCCATCGCAGCCGCCGCGTGGGGCGCGACATACACGGCAACCTGCATCGACGAAGCATCGCTCTTAAGCTTCGTGGCCAGCCACTATGCCAAAGGCCCCGAGAACACTTGTTATCCAGGCATCGATTTCGCCGATCCCAATGCAGGCGTCCCCACATGCAACACACCCGCACCTTGAGCGTCACCTCGGTTGACATCCAAATCGGTGTGCGCCTTATGATCAGCCACGTTCAACCTTAAAAACCCGGCTGATGCTCACGACACCCCCGTTGACAGGCTTCCAGATTCTCCACAAGGCAGGCGCCGGAGGATTTGCTGATGTGTACTGCGCGCGCGACGAGCGGCGCGGCTTTTTGGTCGCCCTCAAAATCGCTCACCACGATGAAGCCCGCCGCACGCTTTCACGGGAAGCCGAGCATGCGCTCTTGGCTTTATCGCCTCGCCTTCCTGAGCTTCGCGATGTGGGTTTTGCACGCGTGGAAACCGATCGCGCCACCGTTTGCCCAAGCCATGAAGACGGCGCCCAAGCCTTTATCGCACTCGCCTGGGTCGACGGAACACCGCTAAATCCACGGCAAATTCCAGATGATTTCGATCGCAGGCTCTTGGCCCTCCAGGTGGCGGAAGCTCTTGGAGAAGCCCTGTCCGATCTCCATGGAGCGGGGATCGCACATGGTGATGTTAAACCCGAAAATGTGTTGCTCGGCGCCGACGGGCGAGCCCACCTCCTCGACCTAGGGCTGTCATGCGCACTTCACTCGAGCGATCTAGAGGGCGCCACACCCCGTTATCTCGCCCGGGGCGACACCGAACTCGGCGACGCCAAAGCCCGTGACATGATCGCGCTGGGCATTCTGCTCGCCGAGCTCGGCGACGATCGCGTTGCCCAATCCCGCGAGCCGCTGATCCAAGCCCGAGAGCTCGCTCACACCGACGCGCTCGGACTGATCTGCAACGCGCTTCTATCGCCCAAGCCCTCCGCCCGCCCATCGGCCGCATGGGTTTCCGACACAGCCCATGCCGCGCTCACCCGCATGGCTCAATCCCAGCATCCATCGCTTGATAGCGCCGAACGCGCCGAACGCGACGCCCGCCGCGTACGCGCATCCTATCTGCACATCCGCAGCGCAGAACTCGAGTACGCCAAAGCTGCTTCTCCCGATACCGCGGCATGGCTTCAGGAAACCATTCCACTTCTTTCGCGGGTGCGCGCCTTGCTCGACCCCCTATCCGGCGGCGATGCCTCATCCGAAAGGCCAGCCTCTCCAACAGAAATTCTCGAAGCGCTAAGCCCCGATCGCATCGTCCGCTGGCTAACGGCCATCGTAGGCGTGGCAGCCATTTCATGGCCGGTTCAAAGCCTGCTCTCCATTTCCGAACGGCAACTCGCCGAAGGCTTGGTTGAACTGGCCCGAAGGCGCCCACCAAACGCGTGGACCTTCGCGGACGTGGAAGGCATTGTTCTTCAACCCGCGCAGCCCGCATTCTCGCCTTCCGAATCCGCATCGCCCAAAGCTCTCTATTCCAACTTCCTCGATCCATCGCTCACGGTTGAACTCACCCTCGGCATCGCAAAGATTCCGCCCGATCCCAAAGCCCTTGAAGCCCTTGAACACCGAAGCGATGTGCCCGCGGAACTCGTGTTTAAAGCGGCCGACGCGCTCCGCCTCCAAGGCGAATACGGAAGAGCCCGAAGCCTTATTCTACGGGCTCGCGCGCGGGGCTTTTCGGCACCGGGCCTCTTTGCCGACATCCTGCGCCGCGCAGGCGATACCGAGCTTTCTGAACAGTGCGCCAGAACAGCCATTGGCATGGATTCCGATGCCGATGGCAGGGCCTCCGCCGTACTGGCGAGGCTTCACTTCGATCGCCGTCAATTCGACGAAGCCCTCAAAGAATGCGGAGAACGCGCGCTGTCTCCTCTGTGCGAAGTGCGCGCGCTGATTTGGGTCGCAAAAGGAGATACGGCCCGCGCCCTCCTCGAGATCGAGCGAGGCGAAGCGCTAACCCACGCCGCCGAGAGTTCCGCCCGCTTCGCAGCCCTGCGAGGTTATGCACTGCATGGCTCAGAACCCGAAAAAGCCTTTGAAGCCTTTAGCCGCGCGGTCGATTACGCCATGCGCGCCGGTGCAGTCGAAGAAGAGGCCACCTACCGGACTGGACACGCAGCAGCCGCTGTAGACCTGGGCCATGCCGGCAGTGCCATCGCCACATCCACCCGCGCCGCACTGCTCTTTGAACATCTTGGCCGCCCTGCCCTTTCGGCCCGCGCATGGCTCGCCAGGGCCGCAGCCCACGCCATCGCAGGCGCCATTCACGAAGCCAGAAATGACGCCAAAGAAGCCATTCTCAAAGCCCGCGAAGCCAGCGATCCGCGCGCCGAACTTTATGCCCTTTGGGTCATCGCCGACATTTCGCCGCCTCAGAGCAACGATGGCCGGAACGCCGCACAAAAAGCTGCTCAGCTTAATCTTCAGCACCACGCGGGCGACGAGCTTCACACCATCGCACGCCTCTTGCGCCACGCTCCGGAAACGATCCCCGCCGAACAAATGGAAGAATTCGATCGGCGCGCGAGCGAAGACATATCCGTCCCCACGGCCTCCAGGCTCGACTACTGGGGAGCCCGCGCCCGATGGCTCTTGGATCAGCCTGCGGGCTCAACACGCGCCGACCTTGTGCTCGCGGCGCTCACCGCATTGGCCGACAGCCACGCGCCCATCGGAACCAGAGGCCCCGCTCTTTCCTCTGGATACGAACTCGCCCTGCGCGAAGGCAAAGGCGACATCGCACAGCGCCTCGCGGCTCCCCTCGCTGAAGCTGCCCGCACCCTTCTCGATCGCATCCCCCGCAAATACCTCGAATCCGCCCGCGCCCTGCCTTGGATCGCCCGCGCAAGCCTCGCGCCCGAACACAGCCTCCGGCCCGAACAAACTCGAGACCTCGAAGTCCTCGTTCAATCGTTGAGCGAACGCGAACGCCTCCGCACCCTTCTCGACCGCGTCGTCGATGCCCTGGTCTTATGGACGGGCGTTGAACGAGGTCTCCTCTTGCTCAAAGCGCCCGACGATCGCCTCGTTCCCCGCGCCGCCCGCAACCTCGCGCGCGCCGACCTTCGCGGCGAACAAATGCTCCTCTCCCAAAGCATCGCCCACCGCGCCCTCGAAGCCCGCAAACCCATCGTCGCCGTCGACGCGGCCGGCGAACTTCCCAGCGTCCACAACAGCGTGCGCGCCCTCAACCTTCGAAGCGTCCTCGCCGTCCCCCTCATCGCCCGCGGCGAAGTCCTAGGCGTCGTCTATCTCGACGATCGCATCCGCCGCGGCGCCTTCGGCCCCCGCGAACTCCGATGGGCCGGCACCATCGCCTCCCTCGCTGCCCTCGCCATCGCCGACGCCCGCGATCAAGTCCTGCTCCGCCGCGCCATCCGCCGCGCCAAACGAATCTCCGCCGAACAGTCCGAACTCCTCGTCCGCAAGGAAGCCGAACTCGACGCGGCCGAACGCCAGCTCGCCGGAACACAAAAACCCAAAGGGACACGCTTCAATTACGATCGAATTGTCGGCACCAGCGAAGCCATGCACGCCATGCTTTCCATTGTCGATCGCGTAACGCCAGCCGACATTCCCGTCCTTATTTTTGGAGAATCTGGAAGCGGCAAAGAACTGATAGCTCGCGCCATTCATGACAATGGCCCCCGGGCAACCCATCGTTTTGTCAGCGAAAACTGCGGAGCCATTCCCGAATCCCTTCTCGAATCCGCCCTCTTTGGCCATGTGCGAGGAGCCTTTACCGGCGCCGATCGTCCACGAGCCGGACTCTTTGAAATTGCAGACCAAGGCACCCTCTTTTTGGACGAAATTGGCGAAATGAGCCTCGCCATGCAGACCAAACTCCTTCGTGTACTCGAGGACGGACTCGTCCGGCCCATTGGCTCGGAAAGAGCCAGAAAAGTTCATGTCCGGGTGATAGCGGCCACACATCGCGACCTAGAAGCGATGATCAAAGCCAAGACCTTTCGAGAAGACCTTTATTATCGGCTCAATATCATCTCGATCCGCATCCCGCCCCTGCGGGAGCGTCCCTCGGATATCCCCCTGCTCATTCATCACTTTATGAAAAAACACGGAGCCCCGGCCGGCATACGCATCACCCCAAAAGCCGTCGGCGCGCTGACAAGCTATGGCTGGCCCGGCAATGTACGCCAATTGGAAAACGAAATCAGGCGGGCAATCGTCTTATGCGACGGCGCTATCGACCTTCAAAATCTATCGCCCGATATCGTAAAAACCAGTCCGGGCGAAACCCTCCCTCAAGGACTCAATATCCGCGAACACATCGACGCCCTCGAAACCTCACTTATCCGCGACGCCCTCTCCAAAACCCGCGGCAACCAAACCAAAGCCGCTCAATTGCTTGGCATCAGCCGCTTTGGACTCCAAAAAATGATTCGCCGCTTGGGCCTCGAAACCTTGCTCCAATCCCCCGAATCCTAAGCCCCCCAGAACTTCCCCAACGTTACGAAACACCTCAATCCCCAATAAAGATCGTTACGTAAAGATCTATCAAAACCGCACTGGAGACGCATAAACTGCAGGTGCGGCGAAAACTTTGCACGCGCATATCTGGCACCCAATAAAAATGCTATCAAACACAGCCAAAAACAAGGTGCATAAACTGCACGCGCCTCGGCACGCGCCATGCAAAGCCGTCCTCCTGTTCAGCGCAGGCAGCGCGTTACGAAAGGTCGCGCAGAGTTCCTGGAGGTAGCAATGGTATCCTTCTTTCAAATGACATCGGGACGTTTGGTAACGGCAGCTTGTGGTATCGCACTTCTCGGAGGCGGCATTGCTGCACTGGCTGGGGAAACCTATGGAACGGCCATTATGTGCATGTCGATTATGGCCTCTGTCATTACCACCGTCTTTGCAATGGGCATAGCTAGCAATGAAAAACCGGGGACGGGCATTCTCGCTATTATCACGCTGCCTTTCCTCATGTTTATTTATGTGCTTTCGCTCGGACTAAGCATGCAAATGCACGCGCATACCCCGGGATATATCTTTGCGCTGCTCGGCCTCTTGGCCATTTCCCGCGCGATCATGATTAAAAAGCCGGCTCAGGAAAGCCGCTCGATGAGCGTCCCCGTTCCGGCCAAATCCCACTGATCTTATTCAATATATCAGCCAATCCCTAAAAACGCTCCCGGCTCCCCTGCCAGGAGCGTTTCACTTTTGTACTTCTCTCCTCCACATACACCCCATCTACGCTTATTTTATCATAAATTGCCAAATCACAACCCCACACCAATACAAAACAATTAAAAACGTCAAAGTTGCCCCCAATGCCCGGAGCGGATGAGGGGCAATATTGTGAAATAGACCTAAAGGATGAAGGACACGCCCGAATACCAACAGCCCCCCCAACAGATGCAATTGAAAGGACGACACGCCGTTGATTTCCGCGATTCCCATGAGAATCAGCGCCATTGGCACCCATTCTATAAAATTGCCATGCCTCCTCACCTCCTCCAATAGTTTTGGCGATGCCTCCGTACCAATCGATGCCCTCAGCTTAAAGCGAAGCCCGCTTACCCTCATGCTGAGCACCAGCATCATCAACCCAAGTATGCCGGCGTAGAGCCCTGTAATGTGCAAATTGTGCATACGGCCCTAAACCCGCCCGGCCCCCCAAGACTTCCCAAAGCCATAGAAATCGCTAAACCTGCCCTCCAAAACGTTGCCAGCCCTCTGCAACAAAACAGTCATCCCTCACGAATTTTATTGATCGCTTCCGCCGCGGTGCTGTACAGACCAAGGCGAACGACTGCTGGGGGTGCTCTTACATTCCTGCGTTTTGCGAATCGTTTTACACCTTGAACCGGGCGGTCTCGTTGTTAAAGGGCATCGTTTTCGATATCGACGGAACACTCATCCGCGGCAATCAGGCTCTGCCAGGCGCCGCACAGGCTCTATTGGAACTCAAGCGCCGCGGACTGCTCACCGTCTGTCTAACCAACGATAGTCAAGAAACACCAGAGGCGTGGGCCAAACGCCTTATATCCTTGGGCTTTGCCATTGCCCCCAACAGCGTCATCACAGCCGGCTCGCTCGCCGCTGAAATAGCCGCAAACCGCTTTTCACAAGGCACAATCTTTCCCGTCGGCGATACAGCCCTAAAAAACGCGCTTGAACAAAAGGGACTCACCCTCCTCGGCGATGACGATTCCCAACAGGCCGATGCCGTCGTGATGGGAATGGACCCGTCCTTCAATCAGCACAAACTAAAGCTGGTCTGCCGCCATATCTGGAATGGAGCCCCATGGATCGCAACCAATATCGACAGACGGCGCCCCACCGAAAATGGATATGTACCTGGCACCGGCCCCATGGTAAAAGCAGTTGTATGGGCCACCCAGACTGAACCCTTGGTGGTCGGAAAGCCCTCAGAAATTGCGGCAAATGCCGCGCTTCAGAGACTCGGTGTAAGCGCCGATCAGGCCCTGATGGTGGGCGATCAGCCCGAAGCGGATATCGCCATGGGCAAGGCCGCCCGCATGCATACCGCGCTAATGCTCGGCGATAAACAAAAACCTGGTGATTTAGCTTTATTGCCTCAAAATCAACGGCCGGATGTAGCGCTGGACAATATGATGGATTTGCTTGTTTGGCTCGATAGAGGACAACGATGAACCCAGAGCATCCTTCCTGTGAATTCGCCTCGGCGGAAGCTTTCGATCCTTTCGATATGGCGAACCCTTTTCCATTTTATCAGCAAGCCAGGGACAAGGCGCCTATCTTCTATAGCCCCGAACTCAATTATTGGATTGTCACCCGCTATGACGATATCCGGATTGCGCTTAAAGACTTATCCACCTTTTCATCGGAAATTACAGGAAAGCCCATGCGCGAGCATGCCCCTGAAATTAAACAGATTCTCGATGAAGGAGGCTTGCAAAATTATTCGGGAATGTCGATGCGAATGCCTCCTGATCACACGCGAATCCGGGGTTTTATCAGCAAAGCCTTCACCCCCGCGCGAATCGCCGGCCTCGAAGCGCCCATCCGGGCCCGCGTCCGCCAAATGCTCGCTGGATTTCAACATGGAAAGGCCGATCTTGTCCCTCAGTTGACCGACGATTTACCCGCCCTCGTTGTATTTATCCTGCTCGGCGTGCCCGATGCGGATGTCCCCCATGTCAAACACTGGGCCCAAAGCCGGGCCGCCCTTACCTGGGGAAATTGCACCAAAGAAAGACAAATCGACCTCGCCCGCGACATGGTCAAGTATTGGCATTACTGTCTCGAGCTTGTTGACAAGCGATTCGAGCATCCGCAAGACGATTTGCCAAGCGATCTGGTGAGAATTCACAACGGCGGCGACACATCGATCTCCAAGCTTGAAATGGCCTCGATTTGTTACACCATGCTCTTCGCCGGCCATGAAACAACCAGCAATGTATTGGCCGAGGGACTCAAAACCCTGCTCACCTATAGGAGCAATTGGATCGAACTTTGTGACAATCCCGCGCTTATCCCAAACGCCGTGGAAGAAACGCTCCGCTACTGCCCGTCCCTCTTTAGCTGGCGCCGCCTGGTCAAAACCAAAACCACCCTGGGCGGCGTCGAGCTTCCCGCGGGCGCCCATTTATTGCTAATTCTTGGGTCTGCCAACCGCGACGAAGGCCATTTTCCCCGGGGAGAAGTCTTCGATATCCACCGCAAAAATGCATCGGAACACCTATCCCTTGGCCATGGGGCAAAATACTGCTTAGGAGCTCCCCTCGCCCGCTTGGAAACGAAAATCGTTCTCGAGGAGCTGACAGCCCGTTTTCCCAGCCTGCGTTTATGCGCTCAGCAGGATTTTGGCTACATCTCCAATACCTCAGTGCGCGGCCCGCGCCATGTGTGGGTCGAATGGGATGTCTAATCGCCATGGACTACGTTCTGCCCTTCAATCGCTGTGGAAAAGACATAAGCATCTATGTCGGAGGCAAATGCGCCGGCTTGGGCGCGCTTATTAACGCAAATGCCCCCGTTCCACCCGGCTTTGCCATCACCACCCACGCCTTCAAGGCTATGCTCGAGCATGGGGGCCTGCAAAACAAAATTCACGCCGAACTCAATAAAATCGTCTCCAGCGGCGACCCCAAACTACCGATCGCGTGCCGAACCATTCGAGCGATGATAGAACATGCTCCTATTGCTCCCCCCATCGAAACGGCCATCCGGGAAGCTCTCGATCAACTCTCGGCCCAATGCGGACAAACAACGGTACCCCTCGCCGTGCGCTCGAGCGCGACGGCCGAAGATCTGCCCGATGCCAGCTTTGCCGGCCTACATCACACCGCTCTTTGGGTATTGGGGGCATCCGATGTCATGCGTCAAATTCGCCGCTGCTGGTCGAGTCTTTATTCCCCCGGTGCAGTCAGCTATCGCATTGACAATGACTTTCCCCATGACCGAGCACTGATGGCCGTGGGCGTGCAGAAGATGGTCAACGCCAAAGCGGCAGGCGTAGCATTTACCCTAAACCCCATCAGCGGCGACCGTTCAAAAATCGCGATTGACTCGAGTTTTGGCCTTGGAGAAGCCGTTGTTGGAGGCGAAGTCACCCCTGACAATTTCCTGGTTGACAAAGTCGTCTTTGAAATTGTCAAACAAGTCATCTCGGCCAAACACATTGAATACGCCTTTGACCCCGTTCGGCGCGAAGTGCTCAAACGCGAAATTAGCCCAGAACGCCGAACCCAGCCTTCGCTGCGCCGCGATGAAGTCATTACCGTGGCCAAACTCGCCAAGGCCGCGGAATTGCATTTCAAGACCCCTCAAGACATCGAGTGGGCGATCGACGCCGAACTACCCCCCGGACAAGCGGTCATGCTTCTCCAGAGCCGCCCTGAAACCGTTTGGAGCCGTAAAGCCAGAAAACCTGTCACCACAAGCCTTTCGCGGGGTATGGCAGGCATGGTGCACACCTTGGTCCGCGGGGTAAAGCTCAGGCCAGACCAATAACCTAAGGAGAAACTTCGATGACGAAGCACACACACTTCCCAAAGCCATCCGACATTGAGACCCCACCCGGCGCGGAAGGGTGGGAAGATTTATATACGTATTCATTTTTATTTAGCGCCGACCGGAAAGAAGACGAAGAGCGGGCGTTCTGGTTTCAGGACGGTATGCATTGGCGTGAAGTGCTTTATCCCTTTGATGCTTCATTCGCTGAATTTGCGATTACCGCGCTTTCTCAATACAACTCCCGTTTTTTTATGATACCGCCCGCGATGGGCATCGATTACCGCATTCTCAACGGCTATTTTTATCTTACGCCTGTTCCGGTCAGCGATCCCAACGAAGTCGCGGAGCGCGTGCCTCATTTTGTGGAGCGCGCCGGATATTATTATCAGCATTGGGATACGCTTTACGATCAATGGAAGCAAAAGACGACCGAGCTTATCGCCGATATGGATGCCCTTTCCTTTGAGCCGCTGCCCGAAATGGTTCCCCTGGAATGGATAACAGATGGGCGGGGTGTCGGAAACGGCTTTGATATGCTGAGCGCTTACAACCGGCTCATTGAATTTGCCTTCAAGGGATGGCAATATCATTTTGAGCTGCTGAATCTAGGCTATGCCGCATATCTCGATTTCTTTAGCTTTTGCAAGCAGCTTTTCCCCGATATGCCCGAACAGGCCATAGCCAAAATGGTTTCCGGCATCAATGTCGAGCTTTTCCGGCCCGACGACGAACTAAAGCGGCTCGCCAAATTAGCGGCCGGCTCCGGGCTTTCGGAAATCTTTAAAAGCGGGGGCAGCCCAGCCGCGACAATCGATCTCCTTCAGGAAAGCGAAACAGGGCGCCAATGGCTTTCGGTCTTGGAGGAAGCGAAATATCCTTGGTTTAATTTCTCGGCGGGCACAGGCTTTTATCATCATGACAAGGTATGGCTCGACCATCTCGAAGTTCCTTTTGGATTTATCGGCGACTATATCGCCCAAATTGAACAGGGCAAAGTCATTGACCGGCCGCTGGAAAGCCTATGCGCAGAACGCGATCGCATCGCCGGCGAATATGCATCGCTGTTATCCAGCGATATCGACCGCGAAACCTTCGAAGGCAAACTGGGCCTAGCGCGCACCGTCTTTCCCTATATCGAAAACCATAACTTTTACATTGAGCACTGGCTGCACGCTGTCTTTTGGCGCAAAATGCGCAGGCTGGGCCAAGTCTTTGCCGATGCCGGTTTCTGGAAGCACGCCGAGGATATTTTTTATTTGCGGCGCGATGAAATTCCCGTAGCCCTTTACGATTTGGGAACAAGCTGGGCCGTGGGCGCAAAAAGCCGGGGCCCTCTGTATTGGCCCAGGGAAATTCAACGGCGAAAAGGCATTGTTCAAGCTTTACGCGAATGGACTCCCCCACCTGCCCTTGGCATTCCGCCTGAAGTCATTACCGAACCATTTACGATTATGCTCTGGGGCATCACCAGCGATAGCATCCGGCTTTGGCAGTCGGAAGCCTCGGAGAGCACCATCACTGGATTCGCGGCTTCTCCGGGCATTGTCGAAGGAACGGCGCGGGTCCTCGAGAGTTCAACCGATATTGAGCAGGTGCAAAATGGAGAAATCCTGGTATGCCCGATCACTGCCCCAGGATGGGCACCCATTTTCTCGAGGGTCTCGGCAGCGGTTACAGATATTGGAGGAATGATGTCTCATGCGGCTATTGTGTGCCGGGAGTATGGATTGCCCGCGGTGGTGGGCACTGGATTTGGCACGAGAACGATTAAAACCGGGCAGAGAATTCGAGTGGATGGGAGTATGGGAAAAGTCACCATTTTAGATTGAGGCGCCTGAAGGTCGTGCGAATAATTGGGGCCATTTAGGGACATCCAGCAGATGAATGATCGTGAATAATCCTAAACCCCTCGGGAAAGCGTTGAAACACCACGGAAGTCATTCCGTCCAATTCTTTTCCATCGGGCATCTTCAAATGCCATCGACCCCTGGCCATCGCGGCATCCTGGCTGAGCACAACAATATCCAACTCTGGAAAGCTTAAGGTGCCCATATGCTTTCCTTCTCCTTGATAGCGATTTTTATAGCGGTCTAAGGTGGGCTGCCATCCCCGGGTCTGGGTGCCGTTGGCATAAAAGATAAGATCCGGCGAATTCCAATAACCACTCATATAAGCATTTAGATCGCCTTTATTCCATCCATCCATTTGAGCATTGAGCACCGAGCGCACCCCAGCTTCAACCTCGGACGAATTGGCTTCTTTTGAACAGCCGCCGAGATATATGGCGATAATAAACAGCAGCGCAAACCTGATTAAATGTCGTTTCATGTTCATTTCCAGCAGCTTATGGAGCCTGCCCCGCAGCCTTTCCTGTTTGGCCGTCGCGCGTCTCAAAAAAATATATCCATAAGGCTTTTGGACCGTAATTCTCTGGATCGGCGGCGGATGCGCCGGGAGCGAGCCAGCCATCGTCCGCAACTCCATACCACTCTTGGAATTGCTGATCCGTAAAAAACCCTTCAACAATTGTATTCAATATCCATTCGTTGCCTTTGCGGCTGTACGCACCAAAATGGGTTATCCGGATAGGCTGTCTCATTCCATTGATCACCCGGGTTTCATAGACGGTTCCCCGGCTCTTGGATGACCTCGGCTGGCCAAATTCAACCTTCACTTCTTTGGAAGCCGATTGAATGTCTTCATCCCGGAGTTTATCCCCATAACCTTCAGATATGGGTTTTGCAAAAAAGGTCCCTTGAGGAAGTTTTACCGGAGGAGGAATACTCGTCACCAAAATTTCGCCGCTGGGATAGGTCACGACAAATGCCCGGATCTCCCCGATGGAAACCCTATCGCCCTCGTTGAGGATAATTTGACCGGCGGCCAAGGATTTCGCCTCCTTCCACAATCCGGCGGGCTGTCTCTTTGTGGCGATGTAAAAGCGCCTGTTGGAGGGCTTTTCTTGGAGAAGACGAATCAATTCATCATGGGGACCTGAAGACATAGGTGTATCCTCTTGCACATTTTGGCGTGTTACCACGATAAGAACGGCGATCAGGATGAAGCTTGCGAGGAGGCCGATGGCGAGCGTTATCATGGCTCTTTTTCTTGCGATAGGCATGTACGGGTTAAAAAGGGACGACGTCCGGTTGTCTAATTTCGATGCGGGATTCGCTCATAGAGCCGATTTGCTGGGAAAGCAACCGGAAAGACGGCGCTCGAGAGCTGCGAGACCTAGATACGCTCCCAGGATTGGCGAAGCCCCGAAGCCGACAAGGGGGACGGGAAATTCGCCGAAGAGCGTGGCCGCCGCTGAGACGGCAAAATAGGCGCTCAGGGCGAAGGGGGCCGGGCGGAGGGGCGGGGAAAAAGGGCGGGAATGGGCCGTAAGGAAGGGGGAAAGAATAAAGGGAATGAGGGAACAGAAGGTCAGGATGCCTAGAATGACCGAGTAGCTAAATGCCCTCGGGACAATATCTTCGACAAAGGGGGCTGGGGGAAGTGAATCGGGGCGCAGCCACGCGGCGGCGATGGAGGCGAGATAGAGAAGGATAAGCGTGATTCTTGGGGCAAGGCGGCGATGCCCGACGAAGGTGAGGACGAGAGCGCCGGCGCCCAGTGCAGAGGCTTGTCCGGCATCTGGCTGGAGAACATGAAGAACTTGAGCAAACAGAAGCAGACCATGGGCCTGCCACGGATGGGTGGAGATACGGCTTTCGGCTTGAAGAAGAAGCAGAGGTGCCAATATCGCCGATGGATGAAGGCGCAGACCGCCAAGGGAATGCCATCGGCGCACCTGATCGATGCCGGGGGTTAGAAGCGTGGACGAAAGGACGGCGAGCCCTACCAGTATCAAGATGGTGGAGACCGATGGAGTCAGGCGAAGGCGGGATGAAACGGCGATTTTATAGACGATTAGACCGAGCAAGCACGCCAAAAGCTGAATCCCGATCCGCATCATGGGGGCATGCCCCACGAGCATCACCCATATGCCCATGGCGACGGGAATGGCCAATATATAGGGGGATTTAAGTATCAAAGGATAGCAACCGGCAAACCCTGTTCCGCGACGGCGGACCAGGTGAGTATCCAGTTCATTCGCTTTCGTGCCGATTGAGTAAATGCCGGGACTGAATTTCACGGGCACTCAGCACCCGGCCCTCTAGATTCGATATTCCGGTATCGCCCCCTCTCTATGCAGCGCCTACTTCTTCTCTTCGGCCTTCTTCGCGTCTTTTTTGGCGTCTTTCTTATCGTCTTTCTTGGCGTCCTTCTTATCGTCCTTCTTATCGGCCGCCTCGCCTTCCTTCTTCTCGTCTTTCTTTTCGTCGGCAGCCTTGTCCCCTTCCGCACCCTCCGCAGGCGCTGCCTCTTCCGCAGGCTTCGGCTCCGGGGGCTTGGGAACCTCAAATGCAGGCTGCTTCGCAATCTTCTCCTTCAACGCTTCACCCGCCGGCGTGTCGCGCATCTGAGCAATCGAATTCACATAATGCCCAAGCGCCCAAATATCGTCATCCGTCAATCCCGCGCCTTTCCACGCAGGCATAATCGGATACACACCAAACGAAATCAGCCGGAATAGGTTCTGTACTTCTGTCCCCTCACGCACCGACCGGATTCGGTTGAATAAAAAGTCCGGGGGCAAGATTTTTACGCCGTATTCAGGCGAATCTTTGGCCACTGGTAGATATGGATCTTCGCGGAAACCCGTAATCGCCTTGAATTGATCGGGATTGCGCTTCGATGCCTCTACCGAGAGATTGTAAATCGCTTCTTTGGTGTCATAAGCGGGATGGCAATTCAAACACTCAGCGCGCAAATGATACAGCTCTTTGCCCTTCTGAATCGCTTGATCCACCTTGCCCGTCCATGGGTCGGCGGGCACTTCAAACGGCTCCAGCGTCTTTACAGGCTCGCCGCTCCGCTTTTTCTTTTCCCACTTCTGCGGCGCAAAGGTCTTGATGTATTGCAAAATGCGCCGTAGCTCTTCCTCGGGGATATCCCAAGGCAACATCGCTGTTCCATGCAATCCACCCTTGACGATCCATACCAAATCGTCGTCATGGGGCATGTCATCGCTGGTTCTCAGCCTCGCAAACTTAAAGATGCCCTTGGTGAAATCACGAGGCGGCGGCGCCAACCCAAATGAGGAAGGCCCCTTGCCATCACCCTTCTCACCATGACATGCGTAGCAATAACGCATGTAGGCAAAATACCCATCATTGAGTGTGTTGCCGTCAACTTCAATACCACCGGCAAACACTTTCTTGTCGCTTGGCTGAAAGGGCGCCGCATCAGGCGCACATGAAATGCCAAGCACCGAAGCCGCCGCCGTTACCGCTCCCAGAACCATTCCCAAAAGCCGGCCACGAGCCTTGGTTGTTTTCGCGGTTGACTCATTTGTCTTGTTGGAAGAGCAATTCATCGAAAGCCTTTTTTAGGTCAAAGGACGTACACTGCCAAAAACATCAGTACCCACACCACATCCACGAAATGCCAAAACATGGCGCATACGCTGACGCGCACGACATTGTGCTCGGTGTACCGCCCAGACAGCGCCCGGATAAACACCACCAACAGCACAATCAGCCCAGCTAAAACGTGGAGCGCGTGAAGCCCCGTCAGTCCGTAGAAGATCGAGCCGTAGAGCCCCGATGAGGGCAAAAGCCCCGCGCGCCATAAATCCCGCCAGACCCAGTATTGCAGCCCAATAAAAGCCGCTCCCAGTATCCAGGCGAGCCCTATCCACGGCGCAAGCTCGCGCCGTTTTCCTGCACGCAGGGCTCGAATGCCCATCACCAAAGCCACGCTCGAGAGAAGAAGCACGAGTGTGTTGAGCGCCGGCATCGCTAAGGGCAAATGAGGCGACCCCACCGGAGGCCACACCACAGCCCGGGCGCGCGTTCCAAAGTACGCAAAGAAAAGCGCACCGAACATCATCGCCCATGAACCCAAGGCGATAATCATTCCGAGCGAATAGGTAAAATCCTGTTTCGCCCGTGGACGCAGCGCAGCGACCGTACCCATGCATCACTCGGCGGCGCTGGCTGCCGCTTCCGCGGCCGGGGCGCCTGCCTCCTCCTTCATGTCAAAGGGCTCCACCTGGTCGAGGTAGTCACGCCCAAGCTTCTTCTTCACCTCGGGATTGGCGTACTCGTGCGGACCGCGCACAACCGTCGGAATTTCATCGTAGTTGTGATGCACCGGCGGCGATGAAGCGTGCGTCCACTCGAGGGTGGTGACTTCCCACGGGTTCTGCTCGGCCTTCTTTCCGGCGAGAATGCTCTGGAAGAAGTTGATGATGAAGGGGATTTGGAAGATGCCCAGGGTAAACGCCGAGAAGCTGGTCAGGCGGTTCAACTGGAGCAGCTCTTTCAAATATTCGTACTCGTAGGGGATAAACAAGCGGCGGTGCTGGCCCGAGAAGCCCGCGACAAGCTGGCCGCTAAAGGTGAGCGTGATGAACACCACCGAGCCCCAGAAGTGAATCTTGCCAAGCATCGGATTCATCTCTTTGCCGAACATCTTCGGGAACCAGAAATAAATCGCCGCAAAGCTCGCCAAGTACGATGAGGCCGCCATCGTCAAGTGGAAGTGGCCGACGACATACATTGTGTCGTGCAGGTAGATGTCGGTGGAGATCGTTCCGAGCAACAGGCCGGTCAAGCCGCCCAAGCCGAACACGAACACCACGCCCATCGCAAAGAGCATCGGAACCTGGGCGCGAATCGAACCCTTCCAGATGGTGTTCAGCCAGTTCACGAACAGAACGACGGCCGGAACGCTGATGGCCAGGGTGAGGATTTCAAAGCCCAAGCCAAGCAGCGGCGCCATGCCCGTTTGGTACATGTGATGGCCGTACACCACCGCGGACAGCACCGAGACCGCGATCATCGCGAACACCGAACCGCGGTACCAGAAGGCGGGCTTGCGCGCGAAGAACGAGAGCAGATCGCCGATGATGCCCCAAGCGGGCAAAATCAGGATGTACACCTCTGGATGTCCAAAGATCCAAAACAGATGCTGGAAGAGGATGGGGTCGCCCGAGAGCTTGCCTTGATAGGCCGCGCCGGCGAGGAAGAAGTGCGTTCCAAAGAGGCGATCGAAGGCCAAGAGCAATACGCCCGAGCCCAGCACCGGAACGAAGAGCACATTCAGGATGGCCGTGAGCCACAGGCCCCACACCGTCAGCGGCATCTGCAGATAGCCCATTCCAGGCGCCCGCAGGCGAATCACCGTCACGACGTAGTTAATGCCGCCCATGATGGTCGACACGCCGGTCAGGAAGATGGCAACCGCCATAAAGGTCTGGCCAAAGCCGGGTGCGCCCACATTCGCCGCGAGGGGCGGATAGGTCGTCCATCCGGCATTCGCCGCGCCGAGCTGTGACGTGAACGACAAGATCACGAACACGCTCGAGATGAAGAACATCCAGAACGAGTACATGTTCAGCTTCGGGAAGGCCATGTCCCGCGCGCCGATCATGAGAGGGATGCAGAAGTTGCCAAACGCGCCAATCAGGATGGGCGTGATGGCCCAGAAGATCATGATCAGCCCGTGCATCGTGAAGATGCTTGCAAAGGCGGGCGGTGTGATTGCGCCTCCCGTCTTTGGATACAAAAGCTGACCGATCGCGGGAACGGGCTGCTGTGGGTAGGCCCACTGCCAGCGGATCAACATGGCCAGCGTTCCGCCGACCAAGAGGAAGATCAAACCCGTCCACAAAAACTGTTTCGCAATGACTTTATGATCCGTCGAGAAGATGTACTTCCAGACGAAGTTCGTCGGCTCGGGATGGATATGCTGCTCATGCATGGCTTAAGCCCTTAAATTCCTTTCCACTCCCAGCCCCAATTGGCGGTCTGGTTGGCTTCGTCGTACACGCGGGCGGAGTTTTGGGACGCTTCCGTTGCCCAGCGCGCGTAGTCTTCCTTTGAAAGAACTCTGATGTAGCCCTTCATTTTGTAGTGATTGGTGCCGCAGTGCTGCGCGCAGCCAATGTTGAATTCGCCTGTCTTCTTGGCCTCAAACCAAAGCTTGTTGATCGTGCCGGGAACGGCGTCGATCTTCGTGCGGAAGTTCGGCAAGTTGAACGAGTGCAGCACGTCCGTCGACGCAACCTGCAGAATGACCGGAACACCTTCCGGGATGCGCATGTCGTTAAACGACACGATGTCATCCTTGGTATTGAATTTTCCGTCGGGGCCCGCATAGCGGAAATCCCAGGCCCACTGATGCGCATTCACTTCAATGCGAACCGCGTTCGGATCTTTTTCGACCTTCTCGTAGTTCTGAAACACGTAGTGCAAATCCATCGTCGAGTTGACGAAGAGGTTGCCGTCCACCACGAGAAACACGCCGCCGGCCATCGACAGCGCGATCATCATCGAACGCTTTGATGTGCCGTGATCGTACTTCGCCGCGTGGTTTTTGTTGTGCACCAGCCCCGCGTACAAGATCCATCCGGCCATAATCACAAAGAGAATCGCCGTCAGGATATTGGTGACGTTGATCAGCCAATCAATCCGGTGGCCATGCGCCGAAGCATCCGGCGGCAGGCCAAGTCCATGCGACATCGGCGCCGCGAAGGCCGCGCCCGCAAAGAGCGTAAGCGCCGCCCCAAGCGCCAAAGCCAAGGGCCGCGATGTCCGCAATCCAGGTGTATGAGCTCTCATCATCCGATGCTCTCCAAAAAAGTTCACGAGGCCGATGCCTCTCCGCGACGCACAAGTCTGACAATCACGCCCGCCACCACGAAGGGCAGCAGGATCATTAGGCCAAGCGCAATCTGCCTCATCGGGCCGCTGTCGTTCGTTCCAGCGCACGCTGGGCAGGCATTGGCAATTTGCGCGGACAGCAGCGCCGAACAGGCCGCCGCCCACGCCACGAGCCGCTGGCTGGGTTTGACTGCATAAAGCGCGGTCTTCACAGCATCCTCCACATCGCCTCCGCGATGAGCACCACGGCATAGAGCGCGGGCATCGCGAGAGGAATGGCGACCGTAATCTTGAGGAACTTCGTCTCGTGCTTGAGATGCATGTAGAACAGCGCCACGCAAATCGCCTTGACGAGCGCCAGCATCACGAGCGCCAGCACCAGCGAGGTCTTGCCGATTCCCGGCACCTGGGCGACGATCACCTCGAGGACCGTCAGCGCAAACAGCACGCCGAAGATCACCCAATATTCCTTGCGGTTGGGCTTGTGATCGTGAGGGTTCGCATGAACCGGCGCATGGCCGTGCCCGTGATCGCCATGGCTTTTTGCCGCGGCTTGCTTTTCCTTGGCGGGCTCGGATGTCGCTTCCGATTCGCTTTCCCCGGATTCCTCAGAAGAATCGCCGGATTCCTCTTCAGATGAGGATTCCTCTGAGGATTCTTCTTCGGCTGCGGCTTCGGAAGCGGCCTTTGCCTTCACTTCCTCTTCCTTCGCAGTCTTTTTCTTGCCGGCTTTTTTATTGCTTTCTTTTGCCATGGCTCTCTCACGGAATGAGGTACAGGAACGTGAAGACCAAAATCCAAACGAGATCGACGAAGTGCCAGAACAAGCCGGCAATCTCGATATGGTTGTGATTGCCGTTGTCGTATTTGCCCATCGCCGCGCGAATCCAAATGACCGACAGGTAAATCACGCCGGTTAGCACGTGACATCCGTGAAATCCGGTCACGATATAGAAGGTGCTCGCGTAGTGCGATTGCCCAAATACCAAGCCTTCCTGGGTTAGCCCGGCATGCCAGATGCCAAACCATTCTTGATACTGGCCGCACAGAAACAGCGCGCCGCCCAGAATGGTCAGGCCCAGATAGGTCAAAATACCCTTCCGGTTCCCCTCCACGGCGGCCGCGTGCGCAAGCACCATCGTCACGCTCGAGCAGATCAGCAAGAACGTGAGGCCCGCAGTGAAGTTAATGCCCAGCGTCGGTTCTCCCTTGTGAATCCAAGTGTCAGAACCGCCCCTCAGAATGCCGTAGGCCAGAAGCAGGCCTGAGAACGACAAGGCGTCCGACAGGAGAAAAATCCACATCGCAACTTTGCCGAGCGAGGCATGCCCATACAGCTCGTCGTGCGATTCTGTCGGTCCGTGATGCTCGATATGACCAGCCGCGGAGGCGCTCATTTCGTTCGTTTTCCCTTCGCGAAGTGGGCCGCCCCAACACTTGTGGCGCACCCTTTCAATTCCAGCCGCAAGCAGGCTTTTTGCGCACAAAGCACAAGCCCTTGGGCCGCTGCGTTACCGAATTGTTTTGGAATCATTCGGCGGCGCCTATTTACCGATGCGCCAAGTGCGCCGTCAATAAGCGCAACATAGAGTTCCGATAGGTGAGGGGCAGGACGAAGCGGCGTCCTCTACTGAAGGTTCGCCAGAAGATGAATGTCCCGCAGAATTTGCGCGATTCCTTCGTCGTTGGCCTCGTAGTAACCCCGGATAGAGCCTTCCCTGTCGACCAGCACCAGACGCTCCCCGTGGAAGATACTGAAGATGCCCGGGCTTGTTTCTTCCTTACCCATGGCCAGCTTAAAGCCCTTTACAACGGTCTCTTCGACCTGCCCCAGCGAACCGGTCAAAAAAGTCCAGCGGTGCGGATAGGCATGATTGGCCTTGGCATAAGCGGCCAAGCGTTCAGGCGTATCGGTTTCGGGATCGACCGTAAAGGTAATCAGATGAAAACCATCGTTCATGTGACGGGTTTTCTTCTGCAGGTAGGCCATGCGCTCGGTGAGCTTTGGACAGACGGTCGGACAAGTGGTGAACACAAAATCAGCGACCCACACCTTGCCCTTCAACTGCTCGCTTCCAAAAGGCAATCCCCGCTGATCGGTCAGCGTAAAGGCGGGCAAAGGAATCTTGAGCTCGGGCGGCTTGGGCACCTGAATGGTGAAGGCGCGCAAAAACATCAGCGCGCAGATTGAACTCACCAGCACAGCCCAAAACCAAGGCTTTCCCGCGAGATAGGCGGCCTTTTTTTGAAGCGGGCTTTCGCGGTTTTTATCGGGCTCTGCTTTAGGAGACGCTTGCGCGGGCTCGGCAACGCTTTCGGTGGACATCGCTTTCGTCCCTTCTCTCAAGAGCCTTTCATCAGCGCGGGCGCCACATGATAGAGCATCAGGTACACAACAACGCCGGTCAGCGAGACATAAAACCAGATAGGAAAGGTGTATTTGGCGATGCGCCGGTGTTCATCAAAACGCCTTTTATAGGCCAAAAACAGCGTGCGTATCACCAGCGGCACGGTCGCGACAGCCAAAATCATGTGGCTGAACAAGATGATCAAGTACACCGTGCGCCACAATCCCAGATCGGGAAAGCGGTGCGCGCCGGTTAGATAAAATCGGATGAGATAGCCGATTAAAAATACCGCCGATGCTACAAAGGCCGACAACATCGACCATTTGTGCATGTTCACGCGCTTATTCTTCACCGCGATAAAGCCCAGTACCAAACACAGCGTGCTTGTTCCGTTGAGCGCAGCATTCACCGTGGCCAGCACATCCCCAAACTGTTCGCTGCTCATTCACAACCTCGCGTGCCTTCGCCGCTCACGCCGAAATCAAAAGCGCCGTCAGCAAAAACACCAAATACACAATTGAAATCGCAAAGAGCCACCGGGCCCAGCGATTTCCCGCCGATGGGCGAAGCCCAAGCGCTCCAAACACAAAAAATCCCAAGCCCAATACGGCGGCCGCCACCGTGTAAAACAAGCCGGCTACACCCAAAAACGGCAGCACAAAGGACGTTGCGATCAGCGCGGGCAAATACAGAAGAATGTGAATGCGCGTCGTGCGATCGCCGCGAACCACGGGCAGCACTTTAAGCCCAGCCCGCTGATAGTCTCCGCGGCGAAATGTCGCAATCGCGAGAAAATGCGGGATCTGCCATAGAAACAAGATGCTGAAGAGCGCTACGCCGGGCGCGTCGGGACGGGCTGTCACCGCTGTCCACCCGAGCAGGGGAGGAATCGCGCCGGGCACCGCTCCAATCGGAAGGGCGGCCGTCGTAACCCGCTTGAGCGGCGTGTACAGAAGCACATACACCCCAAGCGCAAAGGCCGCGAGCGCGCCCGTCATCACGTTTACCGCGGAAAACAAGATGGATAGCGCCGATGACGACAGCGCAATCCCAAACCAAAGCGCAAGCTCCGGCGACAAACGCCCCGAAGGCAAGGGCCTCTTGCGCGTCCGCTCCATCAGCGCGTCGGTATCGCGCTCCAGATACATGTTCAGCGCGTTGGCGCCTGACACAACCAAAATGGTGCCCAGCATCGCCAGGCACAGCGTGCTCCACGAGGGCGCGATGGCCGATGCGCTTGGACCAAGGCGATGCGTGCTTTGCATGCGCGCCGCAAGCCAAATACCGCATCCTGTTGTGGCGATGACCAGTCCGGTCACGCGCGGCTTGGTTAGCGCGATCAAGTCGGCGAAAAACGCACCGAGCGCGCGGCGGCCTGTAAATCCCGCGGAAGACGCGGCACCGGCCACATCGGAAGGAGCTTCGGCAGGAGCATTCACGCGGGCACCGGATTGTCCGCCGCGTTTGCGCCCGAAGCATCTTTGCCTTGAGCCGCAGCGGGTAAACGCCCAGGAATCAATGTCCACATCGAAACCATGCAAACCAATAGCAGGGCACCCGTGCCTAGATGGGTTGTCACCACGGGAAGATGCAACAAAGTGGTCACGCTAAGCACACCAAGCGTCACTTGAATCAGGACCAATACCGGAGCGGCCTTGGAGAGAATCCTCAGCTTGCCCGCCTTCGGCGCCGAACGGTACACAAAAACCGCCGCCGTAATCACCAATACCGTAACAGCCACAGCCCCAAAGCGATGGAGCATGTGCAAACGCTCGCTCTCGGAACTCGAGCTTTCAGGCGGCCAAACATGGCCAAAACAGAACGGAAAGGTTACGCAGGCCAGCCCCGCCATCGAATGGCGAATCACGCCGCCCAGAAAAATTTGCCCCAACACCGACAGCACCGCGATGCCTGTCCAGCGCTTGGCGCGCGCCGTCTGCGCGGCCGACTCAAAGCCTGTGCACAGCGGAGCATTGTCCGATCGATCCGGCCATGCCGTGCGGATCGCGATAATCACCACCACCGAAAAGAAACACATCGAGAGCGTGAGGTGACTCAGCGTAATGGCTTTGGGCAGCCTAAAAATAACGGTGAGCCCGCCCAAAAGCGCCTGAACCAGCACCATCACCGGCGCAGCAACCGCCAGCGGACGCAGCGCGCGATAACGCGAATCTCGATAAAGCAGCACGCCCAAAATCACGGTCAGCAGCGCGACCGTCCCGGCCACCAAACGGTGCGAGTGCTCGTATTGCACTCCATGCGTCATTTCGGGCAGAAACTGCCCATGGCACAAAGGCCAATCGGGACAGGCCAAACTCGAACCTGTTCCGTGCACCAGCCCGCCGACAATCAACAGAATGAATGTGGCTATGGCGGTGGCGATGGCAAAGTGGTGAAGCCGCATGGCGCCCTAATGATCGAATTTCTTTGGGGAATCAATTGGGAAGGATCAAACCAAGGTCAAGGGCTGAATTCGGGTATGAAAAGGGGGTTCCCGCGGCGTGTATACCAAGCAAGAACCCCCTTCACCCGAACAATTCGGAAGGATACGCTCTTAGAACAGACCCTTGAGCTCGTCTTTGTTCTCGGCCGGCTCGGCTTCCTTGCCATCAAAGCTAAACGAAATATCCGCCGTCTTGCCGTCCGCGATCTCGACCTCGGTCGACTTCAAGCCAAACTGCGAATGCCACGCCTCAACCTTGTATTTGCCGGCGGGCACCTTGTTGATCGTAAACGAACCATCATCCCCGCTCACCGCGAAGAAGGGATGATCCGTAATCACAACGAATCCCGTCATCCAGGGGTGCACGTCGCACTTGAACTTCACGATGGTCGGATCTTCAAGATCCTTGCTGATTGCTTCCGCACCCTTGGGCTGCGCCTGGTTAAACCACGACTCCACACCCTTGTAGGTGTGAACGTTGTGCAGCGTGCCATCGCTGTTCTTGATCGCGATCTGCTGGCCCGCCAGCGCACCCTGAATGCGGGGCGTGTACATGCAGTCCACCTGATCGATCACCGCGGGATCCTTGGGCACATCAAACTTGCCCTTCACCGCGCCGTTCTCAATCCGGACAAACACGTCCTTCAGTTTGCCGCCGTTCGCAACCACAGCGTTGTACTTCACTTCCTTCGTCTTGCAGAACTCAGCGTCCTTGCGCTTCGCGGGCACCTTCATCTCAGGCGCCGTACCCGTAAGGTTCACAACACCCTTGATCGTTCCATTGCCCGCGGGCGCGGCAGCGGCGGCCGTCGTCGTGGCAGTGACCGTGGGCGCGGCAGACGCAGGCGCCTTCGCCGTGGGCTTGGCGCTGCCAGTGCTGCCCCCTGTGGCCTGGGGCTTCGGGTCTTCAGAGCAGCCAACGCCGGCAACAAGCGCGGACACGGCAATTGCGGCGAGCGAGGCGATATAACGACGATGCATGGGAAACTCCTTCAAAACCGGTAACGGCATCGCACCGGCCTACTGTCTGCAAAAGAGCCCGCGCGCTGCACCGGCTCCTCTTAGTGAACGACATGAGGCGCGTCAACATGACGCAGGGTGGATTGATCGATTCTTCGCGTGTGCCGTAGAGGAACCCCAGCCTATTCTTCGGGTTTATCGTCGTGGCTTTGCGGGGAATTTGATCTTTTTTCCGGTTCTTCTTCACCGGCTGCCGTGGCCTTCACCGGCGCTTCTCCAGGAACCGGGATCCCGGCCGACCGTTCACGCGCTTCCCGGTCCATCGCCGCAGCGGGCAGCTTCACCCATGGTTTGCCCTCGCGCTGAGCATTGCGCGTCTCTTCCTTTTCGATCGCCAGCCACAGCCCGCGCTGATCCCGCGAAGCAAGCGAAATCCCAATCGATGCCACAGCCAGCGAAAGCGCGCCCAGCGGAATATCCGAACCCGAGCGCGTAAGCAGCAACAGCGCCATCGATCCGGCCAAGGCCGGCACTTGCCTTCGCGCAAGCAGCATCACCACAGCCATCGCCAGCGCGAAAAATGCCAAAAACATACGCGCCGAAGGAGGCCAGAAAGGCTCGGGCAAAGTCAGAAAACGATCGCCCGCGCGGTGCAGCAAAATCGCAAGCGGCCCCGCCTCGTCCAAGTGCCCCCGCGATGCCTGATGCGTGAACAAAAAGGCGATTACCAGCGCCGCTGTCGTCATTGGATTCGACAGCTTGCGGCTCGTTTGAGCGACAACAACCGCGGCGCCAAACACCAAAATCACTTCCACGGCAAACGATGCCGTCGCCGCTCCCCGCGCCACACTCAGCAAAAGCGCCGAAGGCCGCGCCGGAGAGCTCGACGCCGCATAGGCCGTCACAAACACCGCAATCAGCCGGCACAGCGAAGCCAAGGCCGAAACGCCCAGCATAAAAGCCGCGGGCCTCGCAAAATGAGCCTTCTTCGCATCCCATGCACAAGCCAGCGCAAGCACCGTCACAAGCGCGGCCGAGATGCCCAAATACAGCCGCGGCAAAGTCATCAGCGCGGCGATCATCCCCAAGAGAATTGAAAGCCCGCCCGCCACGATTGCCCCAACGCGAAGCGGCCACGAGGCCGGACTGCGCGTCATCGAAACAACGCTCCCCAGCGCCACAACCGTAACGGAAAGCGCAAATACCTGTGTCGCGACCGAACCCGTAAGCTCCAAAAGCCGCACCGCCCGGTTCATCCCAACCGCGAGCCCCGCCCACGAAGACCCGAGCGCCCTGCCAAATACCGTCGCGAGCAAGGCAACCACCGCGAGAGGAACGGCGAGCTTGAGCACATCGAAAATATCGTCCCGCCCGGCCTTGTCCTTGGCCTCTCCAGACGGTGTGGAAGAGCTTGCATCGCGGCTTTCAGAAGCCGCATTGTCCGCGTTTGGCTGAGTATCGTTCATGGCTGGCGGAGCGGCACAAGCGGAGGCGGAAGCTCTTTTCGTTCATCCGAAGGCTTCGACCCCAAAGGCCGCGGCAAGATCGGCTTCTCTTTCGAAGGAGGCGCAGATTTTAAAATAAAAGGCCGCGCATTGCGGGTTGTACACGCATCAAATGGATCGCGGTGAAATTCCCAATGCACATACACATTGCCATCGGGTGACACGATCACATCCGGGGCTTTTCCATAGGGCGAGGCGCGGATCACCGAATTGAGCGCCGCCGCATCGAAAGCCGTGCTCCCGCTTCCCCTTGTCACGCCCACCCGCACAATACGCCCTTCATCCTTGCTTAGAATGATCTCCACATGCGTGATCAAATCCTGATTCAGCGTGTGCTGCGCGGGCAGGTTGTCGAGTGCCGCAAGAAATTCTTCGGCAAAAATAGGATGAATGCGATTGTGGATGCCGTTTAGATAACTCGCGAAAGGAACGCGCGCGGCATTGAGCGCCGTTTGATTGCCCAGCTTCACCGACGGCTCGTAGTTTTCAATCGCGCCCTTTAAGTCTTGAAACGACGTCTTTTTCGACGAACCCCGGTGCGCCGACTTGCGGGCTTCTCCATCGGCCTCGCGCTCCCGCTTTAATTGGTCCGTGCCCACCGCAGCTTCTAGGCCGCCAAGCGTCAAATTCAAATTCGGCCCGCCCGGAATACCCGGCACGCCAAATCCCATCGAACCCACCGAAACCGGCGGAACATAAGGCGTCGCCGCTTGCTTTGCTCCAGGCACGCGGCTCGAGCCATCACCGCCCGGATTGGCCGGATCCATACGCCATCCACCACCCTCCGCGCTCGTCACTTCAGGTGAAGCAGGCCCCGCTCCACCAGGCGAACCAGGCGACGCTTCCGAAGGCGCGAGCACCTGCGACGGCCCCGCTCCTCCACCTTGCGAACCAGGCGCCGATTGAGGCGGACCTTTCATGTTTGCCGCAGCAGCCACAGGCGAAGGAGGCGCTGGATTGTGATGCTCGCTGCTCGTGCTCTTCGGCGCGGCTTCACCCGGACCCCGCAGCGGATCGCCTCTCTTGTTTTCACTGTCGGCCACTTTGTCGTGATCCGCGTTGCCCTCTTCATCATCGGGCCCTTTTGCACCGGATCCAGCCGTCGGCTCAGGCGCATCGTGATCTTTCACGCGCACCTTGGCGACCGATTCCTCATCCACATGGTTTGCATCGTCCGCGATGCGCTGCGCATTGGGATTATCGGGCTGATCTTTTTTCGCATGCTGCCGCACCGCGAGGCGATTGTCGGGAGGCGGCGGCGGTGGCGGCGGCGGCGCCTTTTTCTCGTCGGCCTTCGCGATCGCGGGCGGTGGTGGAGGCGGTGGTGGAGGCGGTGGCGGCGCTTTGGGTTTCGCCGTTTCACTTGGAGCGGGCGGAGGAGGCGCCTCTTTCTTCGGCTTCGGCTTCTCGGCGGGCTTTGGTTTGGGCGGCGCCACAACCAGCTTCTTTGCAAGCTTCTTCGCCTTAAGCTTCTTCGCCTCCTCTTGCTCTTTCTTCTTCTCGGCCTCGGCCTTTGGATCCTTCACATCCTCGGGCGGCGCCACATCCCTATCGGTTTTCGGCGGCACACTCGGCGGCGTCGGCTCCACACCCGTCAGCACAAACTCAAGCGTGCTCCGCTCGCGCACCTCTTCGCGCACACCCCGCACCATCGCCCTTAAATCGGCGCGTTCCTGCACGAGTTCAGCGACTTCAATTGCGCCCCCGCCGCCCACGAGATGCACCAAGATCGCGGCGCACATCCACAACGCGATCGGAATTTGGGCATCTCTCAGCATAAAGGCCGAAATCGACGTTAGCACCGGGCTTTTCAGCCATCAACGAATGGGGCACGGCCACGCCAAAGATATTGCAGGCCAACAAAAGCGACTTTAGACCTTTACGATCGCATCCCAATGTTCGGCGATTTCCTCGGCCGTCCACGCAGCGCCCTCATCCTTAAATTTCCCCGCACTCTGAACGACTTTGTACGCATACATCTGAGAACCCGCGACCGCGAGCACATGCCCCGTACGATCGGCGCATAAATCCGAAGCCAAAAACAAAGCCGCCGGCGCCACATGATCGGGTGTCAGCGTCTCCCTGCCCGACTGAAACATCGGCAAGTCCTCTGTCATCCTCGTCCTCGCGATCGGCGCGATCGCATTCACCGTAATCCGGTGCTTTTGAAGCTCAATCGCCGCCGTCCTCGTAAACCCGTAAATCCCCGCCTTTGCCGCCGCATAATTGGCCTGCCCAAAATTGCCCATCATCCCCGACACACTGGTCGTATTCACAATCCTTCCGCCGCCGCCCTGCGCAATCATCTGCTTGGCCGCCGCCTGCGTGCATAAAAACGTCCCCTTCAAATGCACCGCAATCACCGCATCAAACGCCGCCTCATCCATCTTCAGAAGCGTTTTATCCCTTAAAATTCCCGCATTGTTCACCAGCACATCCAGCCTGCCAAAGGCATCCAGCGCCGATTTCACCAGCGAAGCCGCCCCATCCGCCGTGGCCACCGAAGCAAAATTCGCCACCGCATTCCCACCCAGCGCCCGAATCTCCTCCACCACCTGCGTGGCCGCCGCATCCCCCGCCCCCGAACCATCCCTCGCCCCACCCACATCATTCACGACCACGCTCGCGCCCTCGCGCGCAAACAAAAGCGCCTCCGCCCGGCCAATCCCGCCGCCCGCCCCCGTCACCACGGCCACCTTGCCCGAAAGCAAACCCATAAAAACACCCTCACTTTCAGCAACCACCGGCCCAAACCCGGCCTGACAAGGCCCTTCCATAGATCACAAAAAGCACGGGCCACAGGGCTATTTTTGAGCAGCGGCATCCGGATTCGGCTATGAGAAACCCGTTCGCCATGACCCAGCACTTCTACGTCACCACGCCCATCTACTACATCAACGACGTGCCCCACCTAGGCAGCGCATACACCACCATCGCCGCCGACGTGCTCAGCCGCTATCAGCGAATCCGCGGCAAAGAATGCCGATTTTTGACGGGCACCGACGAACACGGCCTCAAGATTCAGCGGGCCGCCGAGGAAAAACACATCACGCCTTCGGCGTTTGCCGATGAAATGTCGGCGAAATTCAAAGAAGCCTGGCCCAAGCTTGGATGCGCGCCCGACGACTTTATACGCACCAGCGAAGCGCGCCACCGGGCTGTCGTTCAAGAGCTATGGCAAACCATAGAAAAGAACGGCGATTTGTATTTAGGCCACTATGAAGGGCTGTATTGCGTAGGCTGCGAGGCATACTTCACCGAAAAAGAGCTGGAACAGCCGGGAAACCTATGCCCCATCCATAAAAAGCCGGCCGAGGTGATGAAAGAACAGAGTTATTTCTTCCGGCTATCGCGCTACCAGCAAAAGCTCTTGGATTTTTATAAAGAGCATCCGTCCTTTGTACAGCCCCAAAGCCGGCTCAACGAAGTCTTAAGCTTTGTGGAAGCGGGCCTGGAGGACCTATCGGTATCGCGCACGACCTTTCAATGGGGAATTCCCGTTCCAGGCAATGCCAAACATGTGATGTATGTGTGGTTTGACGCGCTCGCCAATTACTACACAGCCTTGAAAGCGCCCGAGGACAATCTGCGTTTTTGGCCTTCGGCCATTCATCTGGTGGGCAAGGATATTCTCCGATTTCATGCCGTTTACTGGCCGGCCTTTTTAATGGCCGCGGGACTTCCTCCGCCCAAGCAGATTTTTGCGCACGGCTTTCTGACTTACAACGGCCAAAAAATGTCCAAAAGCCTGCGCAATACCATTAGCCCCGTCACGCTGGCTCAAGCCATCTCGGACACGGTGGGCGTCGATACCCTGCGCTATTGCTTGATGCGCGCCATTTCCTTTGGACACGACGGCGACTTTAGTATTGACGATTTGCTTCAGCGCTATTCGTCGGAGCTCGGCAATGCCTTGGGCAATTTATTGAATCGCGTATTGCCTTTTGCCGACAAAGTGCCTGAAAAGAGCACCATCACCCCGCTCGAGGAAGAATTGGCGGCGGCCCATAAAAAAGGCGCCCAAGCAGCGGCGGAAGCCTTTGATACCCTTGCGCCGACGCGCGCGCTGGAAGCGATTTGGAGCATTTTGGCGGCGGCCAATGCCTATGTGGATAGAGCCGCGCCTTGGAATGCCAAAAAGAATGACTTGGCCCGCTTGGGCACCATCGTCGCCACTATGGTTGAATTGCTGGAAGGCATCAGTTTGATGCTCGCGCCGGTAATGCCCGTGGTCGCGAATAAAATCCGTTTGCAGCTTGGTTTGGCCGAACTTCAAACCATGGCCGATCGCGATCAATGGCCTTTTGAGCTTCAGGCCCGGACCCCTGGAGAGCCTTTAACCAAGGGCGATCCTATCTTTCCTCGTTTTGAAAAGGAAAAGATCGCCGAACTCAAGGCCGCTTTTTCCCCGGCGCCTGCCGAGGCCCCAAAGCCGGCCGCGCCTCCCCAGCCCGCCGAAACCAAGGCAGCCGCCGCTCCCGCGCAACCCACCGAACCCAAGGCGCCCAAAGCGCTCATTAGCTATGACGATTTTGCCAAACTCGATATCAGGGTAGGCGTGATTCTTTCGGCCGAGCGGGTTAAAAAGAAAGACAAGCTATTGGATTTACGGGTGGATACGGGCGATGCAACCCCGCGCAAGATTGTGGCCGGCATTGCGCCTTATTACGAACCGAGCGCGCTTGTAGGCAAACGCATTGCGGTGCTGTGCAACCTGGCGCCCAGGGAATTCGCTAAAGGATTGGTTTCGGAAGGGATGCTCTTGGCGGCGAGTTTACCGGATAATGTGAAAGCGCTCGATGTCCCCGGCGATGCGCCGCCGGGAACACAGATTAAATAATCATCACTTTACAGGAGCGGAGTTTTCGCTTCCTGGGCTTGAAGACTCGGCTTCTTTCTTAGCCTTCAGCGTTGCCCTCGCCTGCGCGGCGGCCCTCATCTTCTTCACCGCATCCGTTAAAGGCTCTATCAGCGCACGGCCCTCCGCGCGCTTTTCGGCATCGCTCTTCTTCGCCCAGCCCGATAAATAATGACGGTAGCGAATCATTAAATCCTCCCATACCTCTTCCCCATCTTGCCCCATATCGACATGCACACGGGAATCCGTCCGCGCCTGAGCAACGGCGGCCATAGCTTCATCGCTCTTTTTCACAGCCGTCTCAAAGGCATCGAGCCAGCCTTGAGGAAAGCCTATTCCAGAAAGCAATGCCGCGTGTTCGGGCGCCCTCAGCACCTCGATAGCCGAATGGCAATACATATTTTCCTCGGCCACGCGCTGATGGATAGGCTCCAAACCCTTGGGAAAAGCGGCTTTGCACAGCGAGCGCGCCGCCTTTGCATAAGGGCCTGTGCGCCTCAAACCTTCGGCATCCAGCACACCAAAGATCTTACGCACCCAACAATCCACAACATCATCGCATTCATCACCCGATGTACCGAGAGCGGCGCGCACACCTTTCAATTGAGCCGCCCCATCGACATGGGTACCCAGGTTCAGCACAATCGCATTGATTTCGGCATGAAATTCATTCAGCACGGGATCGGGAGCGGCGCCTTTAGCGAGCCTAGCCTCCAGCCTACCGGCGAGGGCGCGCGCAACACCAAGTTTTTCCGAGCGAGGGAGACGCATGAGTTCTGACATGATGGATATCCTCCAAAACAACAAGGGATGAAGAAGAGCAGCGGGGGAAGCGAATCACCGTGATTCAAGTCCGCATGCTGCCGACAGGGGTGGGAACGCCGGTGCGGGGAAGTGTTATTCCAGCGGGGAAAAGCGGGGATTGAGCGCTGTCGGATCGCGGATCACGGCGAAGGCGCGCTGAACGGGGTTTGCATAAATCTAAACGCCTTTCCCGCGCATATCGGCGTGCTTTTGAACAATCTCAAACTCCGCCCCGCGCGCGTCCAGCGTTCGTTGAACAATCCGCGCGCCCTTCCCGCGCGCTTCTAGATCCGTTTGAACAGGCTCAATTCGCACAGCATGCGCTTCGAATTGGTCTTGCAGAAATCTCAAACGGCATCCCATCCGCGTCCGGCCTGCTCCGCCCAATCTCAAGACAGCTCCCATGCGTTTACGAAGCATCCCGCGGAATTCTCCAACCCAAATCCGCCACCGTCCCGCCCCCTTTGAACAATCTCAGCGCCTGTCGGATATTCATCCAACGTCTTTTGCAAAATTCCACCATTTATCCCAAACACTAAAAACCAAAATAAAGAAATCGCATCAGCTCCCAACACGATTGACAAGCCAAGAAAAGACTTTCGTATCGCATTTTATGGTTGTACAAAGACACTCATGAGAAATGCCTACGCACGAGACATGTACTGGGCACCTTCCGCTCGCGAACCCGAAGGGTTATCCTGCCCACCGAGCACCCCGATGCCCGTCGCAACACGCGCCAAACCCCTACAGAAAAAGCCGGTTCCTGAATATTCCTGTCCAGGCGTCGACGAACGGCTGGTCACTCCAGAAACATCGCGCGAAGAATTTGTCCGCGGTGAAAAACTCGTGACCATGCCGGCAAACCCTCCTCATGCCGAGCAGCAACAGCGGCTTTCCTATGTGATTCAAGGGTCAACCAAGCCCGGCTATATCGGCGCCACCGACATGCTCACGCGCAGCTCAGAATATTCAGATTTCGCCGCCGATACGTCCATCCGGAAGGTGGGGATCGATCCTCAAACGGGCGAGCGCTATCTGGAAGAGCTGGCGTTTGAAATTGTCGATGCGCAGTCGGACGCAGACCTTCAAACCCGCGCCGAAGAATTGAGTGCCCGGGGCGTGCGCCGGATATTTGCTGTGTTTGTCCGGGCGGCGCGGAAGGAAGTGTGTGAGTGGTCAGCGGCGGAACAAGCCTTCAAGGCGCTGGGGCTTAAGGATGCGATTGATGACCCGGTATTTGTCAAACCTGTTTCCGTGCGGGCCATTTTGGATGCGGCCGAGGCCGATAACGAAGTGATTTGGGCGCTGAATGAAAAGCAGAATCCGGCGCTGGCGAAGCTGAAGGAGCAGGCGTTTGAGCAAGGTCAGCGGCAAGCCCAAACCGAGGCGCTTTTCATGTTGGTGAAGGCGAAGTTTGGGCCGGTGTCCGATGCGACGCAGAAGCGGATTCTCTCGGCGGAAAGCGCGCAGCTCGAGAAGTGGATGGCAAAGGTTTTGACCGCGCCCACGGCCGAAGCCGTGTTTGCATA
The DNA here is from genome assembly GCA_964537685.1 of uncultured Polyangiaceae bacterium. Classification (GTDB taxonomy): domain Bacteria; phylum Myxococcota_A; class Polyangia; order Polyangiales; family Polyangiaceae; genus CAZICM01. The sequence continues at coordinate 54,644 of CAZICM010000032.1, read as the reverse complement.
AAGCCGCGCCCGTTCACCCCATCCAACCCGCTTCACTGCTGCACATAACACTCGCCCGAAAAGGTATCGCACTTGTCAGGCGTGCAATCCGCGTCCGTCGTACAAGGTCCGCATTCTCCAGCAGGCGTGCACCCCAATGGCCAGGGACAATCAAGGGGCGTCATGCATGTCAGCGGTCCGCAGTCCTTCCCCTGACAGTACATCGCAACTTCAGATACGCAGGTGACATCCCACGAGGTGTTGCAGCAATAGGCGTCCGCCGCGCATACAGCCCCCGCACACATCGAACAGTTCGCGTCCAGCTTGTCGCCTACTGCGCATTCGTCGTGCGCGCATCCCACCGCCCCGCACGCCATCCCGCAGTACGTCCCCACTTCCAACACGCATATCGAATCCCAGGTGTTGTTGCAGCAAAAGCTGTCCGCTCCGCATACCGCCTGCGTGCACATGTCACAGCTCGGGTCTAAGGGGCCGCCCACTGTGCATACGTCGTGATCGCACATCCCGCTGCCCCCGCCGCTTCCGCCGTTCGTGCCGCAGTCGCTCGTGACCCCAGGACAGGCCGCGCATACGCCATAGCTGCCCGATGATACGTCGCAGAACATCTGCACCACCCGCGCCTTGTTGCCAAACACTTGCGCGCTCAGTTGGGCGGATTTCGGGTCGGCCGCAGGACCAAAAAGCTGTTCGGCCACAGGCTCTACATCGATGTCTTTGCAGTCGGTGTCGGCTTTGCAGGGAACGCAGATGCCGCACGTTAAAGGCATATTGCCCGAGCCAATGGTCACGTCCGCGCACTTGTTCATGCCATAGGGCATCGCCGCATCCTTGATGTCCGCAAGGCCCGTCATGTCGCGGAGAAGCTTGCCCACGTTGAGATTGGCCATGGCTGCAGCGCATCCCGCATCAGCCATGCATTGCTGCGTCGAGGCGCCCCAAGGCTCGGGAAGCGCCATGCCAGAGCTGACCAGTTGATCGCAGGTCGCCGCTTCCGGTCCGCATGTGCCAGGCCCCGAAGCCGGCAGATGACATTTCACGGCGCCGCCCGCGCATCCCGCGCAATCCGTATCCGTGGCGCACGCGCCCGCTCCATCGCTTCCGCATTGGGTTACGCAGGCTCCGCTCGGCGTGCACATCATCCCATTGGGACAGGGATAGGTCGGCGAACATTCGGCGCAACTGTGCGCATTGCAGGCTTTGGCTTCATGGCCTTCGCTTCCGCATTGCGCGCATTCGCCGTCGTTGGTGCATACCGATGGACAGCGCGCAACGCACTGGCTTTCAAAGCAATAGTCCGTTGCAGGGCATTCGCTGGTGTTTTCAGTAGTGCATCCCACGCAGCTCCCCTGAAGCACATCGCATACGCGGTGCTGAGGATCGCAGGCCGCGCAATCGGTATCCAAGGCGCAGGCAACGGTGGGCTCGCCCCGATCGTCGGTGGGGCACTCCAAGCCTTCGGGAACACATACACCCCATTCAGAGCAGCGCTCGCCGATCACACATCCGGTCGCTGTTTCGCTGTCGCAGGCCACGCACTGATGCGTCGATGGCAAGCAGCGCGAGCGCGCCAAGCTGCATCCTGTGCATTCCGCATCGGTATTGCAGTTGTGGAGCAGGCAAATCAAGCCCGGGCCTTCTCCTTCGCCCGGCCCCGGAGGCACCACCTGCGTCGCGCAGGACGAGGCGAGACCCACCGAAAAAATGCCCAGCGAACCAAGGATCGCCATGCCTTTTCCAAGGGCGCTCAGCGAAGAAGTCCAAGGTGTGCCGCCGACAACAAAATGCTTCAAATTCCGCCATTGCATAGAGCAGACCCGCCGGGTGAAGAGGTAAGCCGAACGCCCATGTTACAAGCCCGGGCCGGCTGAACCACAAGAACTTGGCCCGCCTGGGCGCACTTTGATACGGCCTCGGTTCATGCATCTTCCCCGCCGCCTATCCGCCTCCACGCTCGGCGATTTGCTCGGCACGCTTTACCGCGGACACACAACGGGCGTGCTTGAATTAAGGGAATCCGCCTATGTGCTGGGCCCCGGCGCATCGGGCCGCGTGCACCGCATTCATCTCTACAGCGGCGCCGTATCAGGCATCGAAACGCCTCTTTCGGCTCATCCCCTGGGCGAGATGCTTCAACATCAAGGGCTGCTCCCCCCTTTCGCTCTCGAGCGTTTGCTTTCGAAAATCGAGCGGGGCGATCCGAGAATGAGCGGCGTGATTCTGATCGAAGAGGGCCTGTTGCCCAAAGAGCTGGTGCGGCGCGGACTGCACCGCCAGCTCCGGGAAAAGATCGACATCATCTATGCGCTAAGCGATGCGGAAGTGCGCTTTTACACGGCCCGCCCGCTCTCCGACACAGCCCGGCGCCTGGGCCAGCTCGAGCCCTCTGTCTTTTTATACGGCCGCCCGCGCGCCCGCGATCGCATCAAGGCATCTGGACAGCGCACGGCGCACAAGACGGCGCACCAGGAAGAAACGCCTCCCCCGGCCTCGGGCGTGCGCTGCATCGATGAATCCAAAAGGCGCGCCTACAAAACCCTTGGCCTGTCCGAAGACGCCGATATCCCCACCATCCGGAAGACCTTCCGGCGCATGGCGATAGCGCTTCATCCCGATCGCTTTATTCATGCAGGCGAAGAGATCCGCGCCCACACAACCGCCCGCTTTGCGGAAGTATCGGCGGCCTATCATCTGCTTGTTGCTTAACGCCCATGATAGGCTCGCGCCGTGAGTCCGAGATGGAAGCCGGTACGATCGTCGCCGAACGCTATCGCCTGAACCGCATTATCGGCGACGGAGGGATGGGCGTCGTTTGGGCCGCGACACATTTGCCCTCGGGCAAAGACGTGGCGGTCAAGCATCTGCGCGTTGAAGCGATGTCGGACCTTAAAGTCCGGAAGCGATTTGTGCGGGAGGCCAAAGCATCGCTCAGCCTGTCGCATCCCAATGTGGTCGCGGTTCACGAACTCTTGGAGACATCCGATGGCATCCCCGTCATTGTGATGGATTTGCTCGAAGGCGAGCCTCTGCGCGCGCTTCTCGCACGCGACAAAAAACTATCGGTAGAAGACACGGCCCGCATTCTGCTTCCCGCCATTTCGGCGGTGGGCACGGCGCACGCGCAGGGAATCGTTCACCGCGATTTAAAACCCGAAAATATATTTCTGGCGCGTTCGCCTTCCAATCCAGAAGAAACGACGACCAAGCTTTTGGATTTTGGAATTGCCAAGCTGATTCAAACAGGAGGCGACCTCTCCACGGCGAGCGTGATTACAGGCACTTGGTCGCTGCTTGGAACGCCGTATTACATGGCGCCGGAACAAGCCATCGGCGAAAAGGATATCGATCACCGGGCGGACATTTGGGCGCTCGGGGTCATTTTATATGAATGCCTCGCGGGTATACGCCCCGCAGAAGGCAAAACAGCGGGAAAGATTTTTGAAATTATTTTGCTGGGCGGCATTAAAAAAATATCGGCGGTGGCTCCCGGGCTTCCCAAAGAAATTGCCGATGCTGTCGATCAAATGCTCTCGCGGGAGCGCGAAGATCGTCCGAAATCGCTGCATGAAATATTAAAAATATTAAGCCCCTACACTGAGCTTCGCGTTCCAGACTTCGGACCTCCGCTTGAAATGGAATCCCAAGGCCCTGCCTCGGCGCCGGCTTCCGAACGGGCGCCCGCCGATTCCGCGCCGATTACCCTCGATTTTTCATCGCCCGCCAAACCCAATTCGTCCCCCGCTCCCGACAGCGCAAACGACAGCCGCCCCGTTCCTTCCGCACCCATTACGCTTCCATCCCCCACGCTTTCAAGCGCAGAACATAAGGCTCCCTCGCCTCCCAGCGACAAGGCCCCCTCCCCTAAAATACCCAAATTTTCCCTGCGCACGGCCGCTCTTCTGCTCGCGGTCACGCTCTTGGGCATTTCAATCGGATTCCTTCTAAGCTCTCCCGGTCCAAGCCCTATTCCTCCCTCCGCTTTATCTTCCGGACAGGCTTCCGAACCCACTGCGCTCCCCGGCGACAATTCTAAAAAATGTCCCGCCCCAATGATTTTTATTAAAGCCGGTTCGTTCTTTATGGGTTCGAGCGATGGAAGACCCGATGAAAGGCCGATTCACCGCGTGGATGTCCGCGCTTTTTGTATGGATCCCCAAGAAGTGCGGGCATCGGACTACGCGGCCTGCGTGGCACAGGGGAAATGCCCTTCCGAACCTTTTGCGATCCAAGCCCCGAATCTCAACAAGACGCAAATCGATTTTGAAACATCACTCTGTATTGGCAATAAATCAGATCAAAATGAACATCCCATCAATTGCGTGAATTGGAATCAGGCGAACGCCTATTGCCAATCCCTTAAAAAACGCCTCCCATCCGAAGAGGAATGGGAATACGCGGCGCGCGGAGGCGGAGAACAGCGCCGCTATCCTTGGGGCATCGAGCCTCCGCTTCCCGATCGGGCCAATGTATGCGGGCCGGCCTGTATTGCGCTGCTCACCCAAGGCGGCCTGATTGGCGCGGATGGCGCCGCTCCGGCCCATTCCTCGACCGAGGACGGCTTTGTGCAAACAGCGCCCGCGGGCCGTTTTCCCAAGGGCAATTCCAGGGAAGGCGCGCGCGATTTAATCGGAAACGTCTGGGAATGGACGCGGAGCTCGTATTGCGCCTATCCCGACCATACCTGTTCAAACCCGTCCAAAGTCCTTCGGGGAGCGGGCTGGATGAGCGCATCGCCCGACGATTTTAGAGCGAGCGCGAGGCGTGCGGCGAATCCTTCGGAAAGCCGCGCCGATTATGGCTTTCGCTGCACCGCCGCTTTGGAATGAGCCTGTTCAAGCATTTTTTCGACCAAAAATGCCGCGACCATATTGGGCTTGGTGCCCGGACCAAAACCCGCATCAAAACCGAGCTCCAGCGCCAGCGCATGATCGATGCGCGGCCCGCCCAACAGCAGAATCACTTTATCGCGCAACCCCTGCTCTTTAAGCATTTGCACCAGCGCCGCCGAATTTTCCTTGTGGCAATTGCGCTGTGTAATGACTTGCGAAACCAGCATGGCATCCGCGCCCAAAGCCCTAGCCCGCTCGCATAGCTCGGCATTTTCCACCTGCGCGCCCAGGTTATGCGCATCGAAGCATTTATAGCTTTCCAAGCCTTTTTCGCCGGCAAAACCCTTGTAATTTAAAATCGCGTCAATCCCTACGGTATGGGCATCGCTTCCCGTGCACGCGCCGACCACCACAATTTTGCGCCCGAGTTCCTTGGCCTTTTCTTCGACTTCCACATGCGAAAGCGGGCGCGCGGCCAGCTCTTCCACTTGAATCTTCGAGATATCGACGGTGTGCACGCTGCGCCCGTACACCACGAAATAGGTATGCTCGCGGCTCACCTGCTCCATCGTCGACACCAAAGGCTCGCGCAGGCCATGCGCCTCGGCAAAGCGCTTGGCCGCCTCCCGCGCGCGGTCACCCGGCAAAATCGCGAGCGTAAACGACATTTGCACCATGCCGTCGCCTTCGCGGTCGCCGTACGCTTTGAGGATGTGGCGATGACTCATGATTTAAAGCCTCTCCAGAAGCGGATTAAAATAATCCCGCTCCTTTTGCACCACACCCGCATGCCCTTTTCCACCCGTCCGCGCGCGCTTTACATCGGCGAACGCGCCCCTCGCAATCGAATCCCAAATTGAATCCCTTCGCACATCGCGCAGCATTTGATGCGCCGACGAAAGCACGGTCCGGGCCCGCTGTTCCACGATACCGCCCGGTTTCCATTGAATTTCATCGCCCAAATGGCGCGCCGAATTAAAAATATAACGGGCGCTCTTCAGCGATAAATACCGATCCATCAAGAGCGGCGTGTGAATGGCTTCGCTAAACATGCCGAGCAATTCAATCGATTGATGCGTGGCAATGCCCACGAGATTAAACATCGCATCGTGCACATGGCTGTGAAATACATCGCCCGTTTTAAACTTTGTGGGCGGCATCCATTTGATAGGATGTTTTTCAAAAATCTGCCGAATAAGCTGGGCTTGAGCCATTTCAAATAAGAAACTGTCCTCGAGCCAAGGATTAATTTCAAAAGCGTGTCCCAGGCCCATTTGTTCGTCGGCGAGCCCCGCCCGCTTTGCGAATGCTTCATTGATAAATTGAGAAGAAAGCACTGTATGGGCTTTTTCAACGGCATCGGCGGTCGTTAAATAATTGTCCTCGCCTGTATTGATAATAATGCCTGCCCTCGCGATGATTCTCCTCGAAAAATATTGGTCGATAAATGTGCGCTCCATATTGATATCGCGGAAAAGAATTCCGTACATCGCATCGTTTAGGAGCATATCGAGGCGCTCTACCGCAGCCATCCAGGCGATTTCGCTCATGCACAAACCCGACGAATAATTGGTCTGCGCTAAATATCCGCCCGTTTCCACAGAAGCTTCATCGGCGGCCTTGCGGATAATTCTAAAATTCTCCTGGGTCGCGTAGGTGCCGCCATAGCCTTCGGTTGTGGCGCCCTCGGGCACATAATCCAACAGGCTCTGCGCGGTCGCCCGAATAACAGCCACGATATCGGCGCCCGCAAATCGCGCGGCCTTCGCTTGGGTCGCGTCGTCATAAATATTGCCCGTCGCGACAATCACATATTTGAGCGGCTGTTCAGGCTCGGGGAATTTCGATTGAAATGCCTCGCGATCGCTCCGGGCCTTGTCAATGCGGGCAATGGCTTCATCCGAAGGCGCCGAAAGCGCGCCGCGCACTTCATCCAGCGAAACCTCGGACGAGGGAGACTCGATTGCGCCGCCATACGCCAAGGCTTCCGCCGCTTCCTGAATGGAAGCCGCGCCTTCGCACAGCGCGCGCCCCAAGAAATAAGCCACGCCAAAACCCGTAAGCTTTTGCTCGTGAATTTTATCCACGAGCACATTGGACAACGGCGTCCCCTCGCCATCGGCCCCCACGACACCCAAGGCCCGGGCCACGGTTCTTTCCACGCCCACCGTGGTATGGCGATCGATAAAAGACTGCACATCGTCCGCGATATCGGCGGCAAATTGCCTGCATTCCTCAACGATTTGCGGATCAACGGGAACAGTGGCCATAGGCGTCCGTGCGTTCTATCCCAGCCTTTAGCTTTGCAAAAGGCCAAATGAACAAGGCGCCGCCCCGCCCGATCCCCCGCGGGCAGCTCTGTGCTAGGACGCGAGCTATGCATATCGCGGTCACTGGAGGCTCGGGTCAGCTCGGCACGGTCTTGCTGCGCCGTCTCGCGGCCAATCGCTCGATTAAACGAATTACCACCATTGATATTAAAGCTCCGCTTGTGTGCGGCCCCAAAATAAATGCGGTGAACGCCGATGTGCGCGACCCCGGGATTGGCCGCCATTTCGAAGGTGTAGAGGGGCTATTTCATTTGGCCTTTCTGGTTACGCAAATGGCTTCGCGGGATGAGATGCATTCTGTGAATGTCGAGGGAAGCAAAAATGTGTTTCAGGCCGCGGCCGCACAGCGCATTCCCAGCATTGTTTATGCATCATCGACCGCAGCCTATGGCGTTGTGCCCGGCCTGCCGCCGATGATTAGCGAGGATACGCCGAGGGTATATCAAGAAGAATTCGGCTATTCGGCGACGAAGTATTTGGTGGAAGAGTTTTTGGATTCGTTTGAGGCTCAAGTTCCCGATATCGCAATGAGCAGATTGAGGCCGGGTATTTTGGCCGGCGCGCGCATGGATCATACGCTTGGAAAAGCGCTTGCCGCGCGGATGGTTGTGGATGTGGGCAATCCGCCGCTGTCGTGGGTGTGGGACGAGGATGTCGCGGAAGCCGCGATATTGGCCTTCCGACAAAAAGCCAGGGGCGCATTTAATCTTGTGGCGAGCGATCCTTTAAGCTCGGAGCAATTCGCGAAAGAAGCCGGCTTTCGTTATGTAAAGGCTTCGCGCTCCGTTATCCGCGCGCTCAATTCAATTCCCTCTCAGATCACTAAAATGCCCAAGGCCGATCCGGTGTGGATCAATATGAATATTCCAATGCTTTCGTATTCGAGCGATAAAGCAACGAGGGTGCTGGGATGGAAGCCCCGTTTTCCGAGCACGCGGGATGTGGCCAAGCGCCTGGGCCAGACGGTGCCTGGCATGATGGATCCGCGTTTAATGGTATTTTTTAGGCTTGCGGCCTTGGGCGCCAAACAGGCACCGGCTTCGCCCGAGCTGGCGCATTTAAATGCGCGCATTCATTTGGATATCACCGGGCCGGGCGGAGGCGATGTTGCCATTTTGATCAACAATTCAAAAGTATCGATCGTATCTGGAGATCCGCCGCGGCCGCCCACAACCGTTTTAATGCTACCGGCGCCATTATTGATGGAATTGCTTTCCGGACAGACTTCATTGGCCACGGCTCAGCTTACAGGAAAAATTCGAATAGAGGGGGAACCCATTGCATCGATGGCCTTGAGCGGGATCATTGAAATGTTTCGCAAACAGGCCGAGGACCCGAGCGCAAAGGCTTGGCCTGCCCGGGCTCTCGCTCAATGGATGAAGCAGGGTTCTTCTGCGTAATTTCATCGAATAAATCATTTTCATTGGCCATAACGTTGCGGTACAATGCCGCGGTGCATAAGGCGTCTTCCGCACAGCCAAAACAGCCTGGAAAAGCCCCTGGAAGGCTTAGGCGGGCCTTGGCGCGCGCGGGGATTGCGCTGGGGTTGATACCTATTTTCGGCGCGGCGATGGTTTCGGGCGCGGCGCTTCATCTCAATACGCCTGCGGCTAGGCGCGCGATTGCCGATCTATCCAATCGTATTTTAGGCGATACCTTTAAGGGCCGCGTGAGCGTTGGCGAAATTCATTCGCTTTCGCTGTTGAGTGGCATATCCATTCAAAATGTTACTGTATTCGATCAAAATGATCAGCGCGTGCTGGACCTGGAAGGAATTCACTCTCATGTGAATGTTCTTTCAATTGCATACAATTGGATGAAAAACTCCAATGAAGTGCGGGCGGTGTTGCCCTTCTTCCGGGTGGATGCGGTGGATGCGAAAATTATTTTGGATGAGAATGGCAAACCCACGCTGGAAAAAGCATTTGTATTAAAAAAGCCCGTTATAAAAACAGAACCCAAAACTCAAGCCAAAAAGCCCACGCCCTTCTTTTTAAATGTGGAGCGCTTTGAATTGGGCCATGCCCATATTGAGGGCGCTATTTCAGCCGATAAACATGTCGACGCCGAGGTGTCGAGGCTATGGGGAAATCTTTCATTGAGCCCCGAACAGCTCGCCATCGATATCGAGCAAACGGGTTTTGCCGAGCGAAAACTGTCGCCCCAAGAAGTGTCGGGTTCGGGCAATCTGCATGTGAGGCTGTCCAAATCGATCCAAATCTGGGGCGATGTGGCAGGGCATCTGGGCAAGGTCGAGGTGCTGGCTCGAGGCTTATTTGAAGATGGCAAACTCGAGGCTTCGCTTTCGCTGCCTAAAGTCACGCCCGAGGCGGTTCAGGATTTTGCGCCGGATTTTCAATGGACGGTGCCTGTATCGCTGGATGTGAGGCTGGATGCCAAGGGTGCGCTGCCTCATTTGCAATGGCTGGCGCATATAAAGGCCAATACATCGGATGGTCCTGAGACATCGATTGAAATGGAAGGTCAATTGCTTGCGGATGCGGTGCCTTCGCTTTCGGCTTCGCTTGTGGCGAGCGATATTCGTCCCCGGCTGTTTGGCGCCGATTTGCCCGACGGTCGTTTAAGGGCGCGGGCGGACCTGCAAATGCTTCTCGGGCCCGAACCTTCCATTTTGCTTTCGGCATTTACAGATCCGGGTGTGCTCGATGGCCAGCCGATTCCGGCTGTGGATGTGCATGCGGCGGTGATGGGCGATTTTGTGAGCGCGCGTTTTTTGGTGCATGAGCCGGGCGCGGCTTTTAATGGCGCTGTCGAATTGTTTGCCGATGAGCGGGTGCGTTTTTTCGTCGGGGGCGATATTCCATCGTTATCCGCTGCAAAACGATTGAATTCACCGGTTGAAGGGAGCGTTCGTTTTGCGGCGCGGGGAACGCTGGATAAAGGTGTATTGGATTCGAATCTTCAGGCGACGATTTCAAATATCGCTGGGCCTTCCGATGTGGAGCTCGAGCGCGCGGATGTGCGGGGACGCCTTCACGGTAAGCTGGGCGCCGATCCTCTGGCCACATTGAAGATCAATACATCCGTAAATGCTTCCAATTTGAGCGCGGGTGGAGAAAAATTCGATGCGGCGAAGCTATTTTTGGATGGGCCGCTTTTAAAACCTTTGGTGAAGGCGCAGCTTCAGAGCGGGCAATATAGGGATATTTCAATATCAGCCGTCGTGGATGCAAAGGCGCAGGACGCGGCCAATGTTCGAATCGATCTAAGGCATAAAAAATCGACCTTTGAAGGGAAGATCCGGCGGGTTTCGGGGAAGGGCGGCCGTCTTTTCATGGATGGTTTTTCCATTCGCGGCGATGGGATTGGCGGGGCGGAGGGAACACTTGTCGTCGAAGGGAAGGAATTGGTCGGAACGCTGCAGGGAAAGGATATCGACGCGGGTAAGCTTCAAGAACTCTTTGGAATGCCCAGGCAAATCGAAGGAATGATGGATCTCGATTTGGATTTAAAAAAGACGAAGAAGGGGCGTTCGGGACATATTCATTTTGCGCTGGAAGATGGGGAAGCACCGCTTGTGCCGGGTATTTCGTCGATGATGACGATTTCATTTAACAATTCAAAGGTAAATGCTGATGGTTATATCAGATTGATCGCGAAGCCGGACGATGGGGAAGCGGCGGGCGAAAAGTGCGACGGAACCATGGCGCAGGTGAAGGTGTACGGAGGCGAGGGCGAGCTTCCGGGGGCTCTGTTGGACGCGAAATCGTGGGCTTCGCTGCGGGGTTCGGTGCAGGTGTCGGCCGAGGATTGGGATTTGCGGTGTTTAAGAAAGAGGCTCGATCCCGCGGGTTTGTTGCCGGTTTCAGAGCTGTCGGGGAAGGCCGGGGCGCGGCTTAGGATTGTGAGGGAAGCGGGGCAAAATGTGCCGAGCGTGCTCGATTTTGTGCTGAAGACGAAGAACTTTTCAGCCGCGGGCCCTGAAGACGCGAAGACGGAACGGCCGGCATGGGTGACGCGCGGTGTGGATGTTGCGCTGTCGGGAGGCTTCGATGGCCATTCGGGTAAGGTGGATCTCGGCGCGGAATTGCTCGACCCAAAGACGCTGGTTTCGGTCAATACAACTGTATTGTTGGATTTGCCTGTTTTATTGGAGAAGCCGGCGAAGCGAATGGCAACGCTCTTGGCTTCGCCGATTATGGTGAGCGCCGAGCTTCCCGAGCGCTCGCTGATTTCGCTCTCGAAGCTTGCGGCGCTCGGGGGGAGGATGCCCGAAATTGAAGGGCGTTTGAGGCTCAATGCGTTTGCGAATGGAACGCTGGGCGAGCCTCATTTGGCGATCCGGGCGATGGCTTCCGATGTGGCGAAGCCCGAACAGAAGCCTTCGCTGCTTGAGCTTCAAACCCTTCCAAAAACGGATCTTTGGCATATCCCGCTCTCGCTCGACACGCTTGTGACCTACGACAGCAAGCAAGCGAATGTGGAGGCTCATGTGCTGCGCGATGGGCGGGAGCGCTTTGTCGCGAGCGCGCGTATCGATGCGGAATTGAAGCGGCTTGTGGACTTTGTTTTAAAGAAAGACAAGGCCGGCACGGGCGCGCCTCCGTGGGTTGGGCATGTGGAGGCGACGCTTCATCCGATGCGGCTGGAGGAGTTGCCTCTGTTTGCGGCAAGCGGGATTTCAGGGCTTATGAATGCGCATGCCGAGGTGGATTCGCTGAATGATAAGCCGATTGCGCAATTGAATGTGTGGGTGCCCGAGTTCCGCATTGGGCAGGATTCGGTGAAGCACGAAGGGAAGCTTTCGTTTCATATCCGGCCTCATGGGCTGTCGGCAGAGAAGGATTCCGGCGATGCGGCGCTGGTGAGGGCGCCCGATGTTGCGGCGGCGGAGCTTTCGATTTCTTCGGGTGAGGGAGGTTCGCTTGCGCTGTCGGCCTTTCTTGGAGGGGCGTGGAAAGATCGTTTGATGTTTGTGCCGGAACAAGAGAGCGCGGCCGATCTTTTGTTTAGCGCCAAGGCGTTTAGGCTGAATGCGCTCCAGCCTTTTGTGGCGCCTCATTTGAGCATGGTGGATGGGTTTTTAAATGGGAGCGTGCGCGTTGGATGGATGCGCGCTCAAGGCGAGAAAAAAGGGCAAATTGAAGCGGATATGAGCCTGACCGAAGGCGCGTTTTATGTGCCGGTTCTGGGGCAGCAATTCCGCGATGCGCATTTCCGGCTGCTGGCGAGCAAATCGGGCATTGTGAGGCTCGATGATGTTGGGGCGGAAGGTCTTTCGGGCGGGGTTTCAGGCTGGGCTTTCGCGCGTTTTGACGGTTTTCAGTTCAAGGATGCGGCGGCCGAATTCGGTGTGCAGGAAGGCCGGGAATTGCCGCTGGCGCTCGAGGGTGTGCCGCTTGGAAGGCTGAGGGGTAAGGCCGAAATCGCGGTGAAGAATCAAGAGAATGAGATCTTTTCTCAGGTGCGTGTGCCTTCTTTTCATCTGGAGCTGCCGCCGACCATCGGGCGCAATGTGCAGTCGCTCGATCGCCATGCGGATGTGAAGACGTCTCAGCCGCTTGAGGCTGTAAAAGCGCCTGTTTCCGACTTCAAGGCGCCCAAGGTGGTGGTGCAGCTTGAAATTGGCCAGGGCGAGGTGAAAGGCCAGAACTTGAGCCTTTCGCTGACGACGCCGGCCGCCAATGCGCCGCGGGTGGAGATTGCCGATCGGATTCAGATGTTTGGGGATATCGAGCTGTTGAGCGGGAAGTTTGAGCTGCTGAGCAAGACCTTTGAGCTCGATCGGGGGCTCATTCATTTGCGCGGGGAAGAGCAGCCCAATCCTTTCGTGAATATCTCGATGCATTGGGATGCGCCGGATGGTTCGAGGATTTTTGTCGATTATGTCGGGACGCTGATGCCGATTACCGATGACAAGATTCGGTTCCGGTCGGATCCGCCGCGGGGCAAGCAAGAGATTGTGGGGATGCTGGTGCTGGGTTCGGAATACGAGCAGGCGACGATTTCGGGCAGCACGGAATCATCGGATACGGAGCTTTCGCTGCGGGATCGTTCGACGCGCAGTGCGGCGAGCAGCATTATCGCGGGTTTGATTTTGGACGAGCTGGGCGGGCTGCTCGCGCGTTCGGGTTTTTCAACGAGCATTGTGACGACGGAAAAGGGCGCGCTAAAGACGGGGCTTGTGTATCAGCGAGGCACGACGACGACGCAGGTGAGCTACGAGAGCGAGGAAGTGGATGTGGCCGATCCGGTGAGAACCTTGGGGAGCAATGCGCGGAGGACGGGCAGGACGGAGCTGTCGATCGATTGGCGTTTTCACCGCAATTGGCTGCTGCGGGGTTCGGTGGGCATCGGTGGTGATACGCCGAGTTCGGGTATCGATTTGCTGTGGCAGTACCGTTATTGACGTTCGGAGAGGATGTAGTCGCGGCCTTCGATGTGAAGGGTGGGTGGTTCGGCGCTCTTTACGAGGGGCATGAGTTCGGTTTGGGCATGGCGGCTAAAGCGGGCTTCTAGGGTGCTGTTGCGGATGCGCGCGTAGACAATGCCTTCTTTGTCTTGGCTTAGCGTTTGGGGATCGAGCCGTTCCTCGGAGCCGTCGAAGAGGCGCAATATCACGGGCTCTCTGTTATTTTCGGGCAGGCGCAGGGCATCGACGATAAAGGGCGCTCCCTCGGCGCGGAAGTAGCACCAGTCATAGCCGTTATCGAGAATGAGCCGGCCGTTGTCGGGATGGCGGGATATCCATGAGCGCATGGCCATCTCGAGGGCCCGGTTTTCGACCCGCTCGCTCTCGTGCCAAAAGCGCCCTTCGCGATCGAGAACGATGGTGCTTTCGCGGGATGTGCCGGGAGGCGGGGCAATTTGATAGAATTCAGGATGCTCACCGGGTTTCATTGAATGTCCGTGGATTGAAGCATACGCGGGCAGAGCGCAACCTGATACAACGCGATGCGATGAGTACCGACACGCACTTGGAGCAAACGCGCGCCTATTACGACGATTTCGCAAAGCGTTACGACGAAAAGCGGGGCGGTAATGAGCCGGGCGGGTATCACGATTTAATCGACGATTTGGAAGTCGATTTTGTGGAGCGTTTTGGGCGGGATCGGGATGTTTTGGAAGTGGGGGTGGGGACGGGGCTGTTGCTGTCCCGGATCGCGCGCTTTGCGAGGTCGGTGAAGGGCGTGGATTTGTCGCCTGGGATGCTGGAGAAGGCTCGGGCGCGAGGGCTCGATGTGACGGTGGGAAGCGCGACGGAGCTGCCTTTTGCTGCGGAAAGTTTTGATGTGGTGTGTTCGTTTAAGGTGCTTCCGCATGTGCGGGATATCCATCAGGCGCTGTCGGAAATGGCACGGGTGCTGAGGCCGGGAGGCGTGCTGATCGCGGAGTTTTATAATCCGCTGAGCCTGAGGGGTTTGGCCAAGCGCTTTGGGCCGGCGGGCGCGATTAGCGGGAATCGGCGCGAGGATGCGGTGTTTACGCGTTTTGATTCGCCCAAAGATGTGCTGGGGATGTTGCCGCGGGGGATGCGGGTGTTGGCGTCGCGGGGAGCGCGCACCGTGGTGCCGGCGGCTTTTGTGATGCGGCTGCCCATTGTGAGGGATGCGCTGAGGCGGGCGGAGTGGGCCTTGTGCGATTCGAAGGCGCAGGCGTTGTCGGGTTTTTGGATGGTGGCGGCGCAGAAGGATGCTTAGAAGCTGCCGACCAAATACACGCCGCTGGCATTGATGCGAAGCGCGGCGCTGGGTTTTTCGGGACGCTTGGGAATAGGGCGTTTGATGATGGTAGTCACCTGGGGGACGTAGGCGACTTGGGCCTGAATGATGCCCGCTACGGTAAGCGCCGCCCATGTGCCAAAGGCAATTCGATTGATGGCCGTGGCAATTTGAATTTTTTGGCCGAGCGCGGGTAAATCGACGGGTTGGCCTTCTTCATTCACGAGTTTTGGATCAACACCACTGTAGTAGCTAACCAATCCGCCCGAAACAACGGACGTCATTCCAGTGACGGCTTGGGTGGCGGCGAAAATCCATCCGAGGGTGTTCTGGCCATTTTGAAATTGGCCGGCGCCAAAAGGCACGAGAGCGATGAGGCGGGAGTTCTTTTTGGTGACGCGCTCTTCACCGGCAAGCCTTTCGATGCTGAGCAGCCAGCGTTTTTCCTCGTCGTCGGCGCGCTGTTCGGCGAGGCGTTTTTGTAGGGCGATATCGGCTTCCTTGCGCGCCTTCGCCGCAAGCTCGTCGGCGATTCTGGCCCGGACTTCGGTGAAGCGATCGATGACTTCAGGCGGAAAGAGCGCCGGATTGGGCGTGAAGGCCGGGTTTTCCCGGTAGATGGATTCGATGTGAGGATCGGCTTCGCTCTTGCGGGAAAGCGCGATGAGCGAGGCCGCCGCCAACGCCCGCGCCCTTTCGATTAAACCTTTGTCGGTCAGCCTGCATTTGCCGCTCTTTTTCGCGGTCTTTTCACAGGGCGGCATCGCCGCGTCGAGCATGATGGAAAAGCGCTGGAGGGCTTCTTCGTATTGGCCTGCATCAAAGCGGTTTTTTCCGAGCTCGAACTCGACGGCTTCATCGGCGCGCGCGAGGCCCGAAAGCGTGCCCACGGCAATGCCGAGCCACGCGGCAAGCCCAATTCGGCACACGCCTGCGCCTCCCCCTCTCCCACGTTGGGACCGAGCACACACGCAGCCTCCACCGTGAGAACGCACGGCCATAGACGAGACCGCGATTCATCTACCGAAAAACGGTCGCGTTGGGGGAAGAATCCTCTGGAGCGGCTCCGAATTCTTTGCAGGCGCTCAAACACGCCAAAACGCCCTGGATTTCTTAACCGGAAGGCCACGAGATCGAGTTGTTTTCACCAGCCTTCAATGTGACGGTGGCCTTGCGGCCTTTGTCGGTGGGCGATGGGAGTTTGAATTCACAACTGCCCATCCAGACGGCTTCGGGCATGGCGACTTGTTTGGTTGTGCCCGCAAAGCCAATGAGGCCAAGCCCTGGGCATGTGTATTGGGCGTTGGGAGGCGCGCCGACGAGGGTGACGTTGGCGGGCAGGGCTTCGAGTTTGATGACGACGGCTTGGACTTCGTCGGGGCGTCCGGCGGGCGGAGGAAGCACGGTGAATGTGCCGTCGTGGGGTTTGCAGCATTTGGAGTCGGGTACGACGACCCGCACAGCGTGATTGCCGAGCGATAGAGAGAAGGTATTGCCGAACCACGCGGCGTTTTGGCCATCGAGGGTGAGCTTTGCGCCGTGGGGAACGAGCGTGAAACGGACTTTGCGGGGCGCGGCGGGACTTGAGGGCGCGGGTGTGGGTACGGCGGTGGCGCGGACATAAGGCCGGCCGGTGTCGCTGGAGGATGGCGCTTTCGCCGGCAGAGGAGCCGTTTCGCTCGTTTGGGGCCCGGAGTTTGTGGGCTCGCCGCTTGAGCTGGGAAGGGCGGTTTTTACCGTTTCAGGATCGGGATTGGATTCTTCGGTTTTTGGGCTGGAAATGACGCGCGTGGCCCCAAAGGCCACAAGTCCCAGAAGGACGCATCCGCCCAAGGCAAAAGCACCGCGGCGCATCCATAGCTTGCGGGTATTGCTCGCGCTGAGGCTGCCCAAGTGTTTCAAAATGGCGAGATCGTCGGGCTTGAGCGCGAGGGCGCGGTTGAAGTCGGCCGCGGCTCCAGGGATATCGCCGTCTTTTCTGGCTTGCTCGCCGCGGCTTACGAGCATGGGAACAAGCTTTTCCGTAAGCTTTTGGGCATAGCCTTCCGGGTCGCTGAAATACGCGGAGACGGCGGCCCGGGGTTCAGTGATTCCCGCTGCTTTGAGTTCGTTCAAGATGAGTTCGCCCAAAGCCGCGGGTCCTGCAGGACGATCGGCCGGATTGTGAGCGAGCGCGATATCGAGCAGGCGGCTAAATCGGCCTCCCACCGTGGGCTTTTCGCGCTCGGCTTTGGGGTATTCGCCCTCGAGGACGCGGCGAAGGACTTGAGCGGGGTTTTTACCTTCAAAAGGCAGATGTCCGACCAGGCACTCATACATGAGCACGCCTAGAGCGAAGACATCCGTGCGCGGATCGACATCGCCGCCTTCGATTTGCTCGGGCGCCATATGCGCGGGCGAACCCAGGACTTGGCCCGTGGATGTAACGCCTTGAGAGTCGAGGATTTTTGCGATGCCGAAGTCGGTCAGTTTGATGACAACATCGGCATCGCCCGGAGCGGCCTTGCGCACCGTGCCTGAATCGGGCTCGCTATCGTTTTTTTCCGCGGCGTTTTCGGCTGTTTCACGGCGATCGGCGGGCAGTTCCACAAGCACATTTTCGGGTTTTACGTCGCGGTGAATGATGCCCGATGCATGCGCGTGATCGAGCGCGCCGCACAGCACGTAAACAATGCTCGCGCCTATTTCGGCCGGCATATCGCGGTGCTGCTGAAGCAATTTCCGGAGCGTCGTGCCGCGTACCAGCTCGACGACCAAATAGCGCTCATCGTCGTCGGGCCCCGACACATCGTACACATCGACAATGGCTTGATGGCGCAGTTTGGCGGCGGCCCTGGCCTCATCGACAAAGCGCTTTGCGACTTCGGGATTTTCGCGCAAATGCTTGTGAATCAGCTTGATCGCGACTTCGCGGCCCAGGCGCGGATCGCGCGCGCGGTACACCGTTGCCATACCGCCGTGACCAATCTCCTCCAGCAGCTCGTATTTCGACAGCGTTGGGAGCCCAGTCACGAGGCCGTGTGAGGTCATTCAACAACCTTGACGCGAATGGTGTTGGTCGTTCCAGGAACGCCGACAGGCGCGCCAAAGGTCATCACGAGCTTGTCTCCGGGTGATGCGAGACCGTTCGCGACCAAGTAAGCGGTTCCGCGCTCGACCATTTCCTCGGTGTCGCGCGTAAGTTCGAGGGGCAAGGGCACGACGCCCCAATACAAAGAGAGCCGTCTGCGGATCGCGGCGTTCGAAGAAAAAGCCATGATGGGCACGACAGGCCGGGCTTTGGATACATAGCGCGCCGTTAGACCGCTTTCGGTAAAGGCAACAATGGCGCGGGCTCCAATATCCCGGGCAATATCGCATGCATTGCGGGCAATGGCCTCGGCGATATTGGCTCTTTGGCCAGGCGTTTCACTCGAGAGAGGTCTGTAGAATTTGCTCTGTTCGGCCTCCATCATGATGCGCGCCATCATGCGGGCGACCAGCGGAGGATGGTTTCCTGTCGCGGTTTCCTGCGAAAGCATCACGGCATCGCTTCCATCGAATACGGCGGTCGCGACATCGCTTGCCTCGGCGCGGGTTGGGCGGGTGGCGGTGACCATCGACTGAAGCATTTCGGTGGCGACGATGACCGGGCGCTGATGAATGCGCGCTAGACCTAGGATTTCCCGCTGAATGATGGGCACGCGCTCGGGGCTGAATTCCACGCCCAAATCGCCCCGCGCCACCATCACGGCATCGGCCGCCAAAATAATGGACTCCAAATGTTCGATAGCGCCCGGAGTTTCGATTTTTGCGACGATGGGTGTAGGGCGGCCCCACGCTTCGCTGATCT
Source organism: uncultured Polyangiaceae bacterium (assembly GCA_964537685.1). Lineage (GTDB taxonomy): Bacteria > Myxococcota_A > Polyangia > Polyangiales > Polyangiaceae > CAZICM01. The sequence continues at coordinate 35,974 of CAZICM010000032.1, read as the reverse complement.
CGCGGACGAGCTTGATGTCGTCGGGATGGCGCACAAACGAAAGCGCCACGTAATCGACGCCGAGCGACAGTCCAAGCGATAGATCGGCTTTGTCTTTTTCGGTCAGCGTCGCGATCCGCACGCGCTTCGCGGGCAGATGCACGCCCACGCGATCGCGGAGCGCGCCGCCTTGAGTCACCGTGGCAAAGACGCGCGTTCCATCTTCTTTCGTGACCGTGAGAATGATGCGGCCGTCATCGATAAGCACCACATCGCCGAGCTTGAGATCTTCTGTCAGGCCCTCGTACAAAATAGGGATTTCATTGGATTTAGCGGGCGGGGAATCGGCCTTGGCCTCGACCAGCTCGACGGTCGTATCGGGTGCGAGCTCGAACCTTCCGCCTTCAAATTTTCCACAGCGGATCTTCGGGCCGCATAGATCTTGAAGAATGGCGACAGGCTTGTCGCAAGCCTGTGCAGCCGCGCGAACCGTCGCAAAACGGCGGGCATGCTCTTCATGGGAACCATGCGAAAAGTTCAGCCGGGCGACATCCATGCCCGCCCGGATTAACTGCTCCAGTACCGGCTGTTCATCGCAGGCGGGACCGATGGTGCAAACGATTTTTGCCCTGCGTACAAGCACGGCTGAAGAATGCCATGCATGCCGCGATTCCGTAAGAGGCATCAGGGCTGGTAGGGCTGCGTATCGAACGCTCCGCCGTAATACAGGCCGACTTTCCGATTTGACTCGGTCCCGGCGAGCCCGCAGTTGAGCGAGGTGCCGTATACGTTTCCAGTGAAGTCGGTATAGGCACAGAAGTTGTCGGCGACGTTGTGAAGGCGAATGGGGAATTGAGTATCGAAGCCGCCTTGATCGTACTTCTCCAGCCTCCAGCGCTGCTCGTCGGTGCCGCTGCACGGAGCCGTAACAACTGTCCAAGGTCCGGCCAAAATGCCGGATTGGCTTAAACACTCGCCGTTTGCGAGGTTCTTAAATCCAAAGGCATCGCCGTCGGGAAACATTTCCCACTGCTGGCTTGGATCGGAAGGTTCGCATGTGCTCGTGGATTCGGTTTTGCCATCGCCGAGAATGAGACAGCGGTTCCCCACTTTGAAGCGAATGACCACGAAGTCCGCCTTGGTGTCGCACACATCCCCAATACCATCGTGGTCCATATCGGATTGGTCTGTATTGGCCTGATCGGGACAGTTATCCATGGCGTCCGCGATGGCATCTCCATCGGCATCAGCCTCTTGGCACATGCCCATGGCCGGCACCGGGCAAATATTGCCGTGGCAGCTCCACATCGGAAAATCGTAGGCAATCTTCGCCCCGAGAGGTGCGCACTCTTTGCCTTCAAGCGGATTGACTGTGCACGCCGCTTCAAAACTGCCGCCCGAACGCTTTTTATCGGCAGTAACAATATGAGAAGTGATGGTTCCCGTGAAATCGCCGGTAATATTCAGCGTTCCGCCTTCATTGCCGTTACCGCTGAAATCGGTGTCCTGAATTAAATCGCCCGATACAACGAGCTTGATCGGCCGGGGCATTTTCATGCCGGCTTCTTCAACATCGATGGTGACGGTATGCGCGCAAGCCTTGTAGCTAAAGGTGCTCAGCGCGCGCACGCCGTTCAGGCTCACATCCCAGGCGACCTCTCCCGAATCGCATTTCGCCGACCAATTGCCTGTGCTCGATGGGTTTTCGCAACCGTTCATCAGGCATTTCACTTCATCCTGCCAAAGCGCAAATGCCCGCACCAATTCCTGATTCGACCAAGCCAGAACAGGTTCGCAGCTTGCCTTGCAGGCTTCGCTCTCGACGAGATAGTTGGCCTCGTCGGTGCCTTTTGACCACGCGATGCGAATGACATTGAAGCCGCAATTGGGCACCGGAATCTTTCGCGATGCATCGAGCTGCTGAGCGCATTTGCCTCCGTTCCACTCGGCCTTTGTGCCGTCGTTCGTGAAGCAAATGACGGCTTCGTCATCGAGATTGATCACCTTCACGAGCGAGTTGACTTCGGGAAGTGTGCTGGCGCTCGGAGGGTCGAAGTGAGGCACGGGCGCTTCGAGTCCGCCGCTGCCGCAGCTTAAGAGGGAAGGAGCGGACCATGCGAGAAAGACAAGGGAAAGGCGACGTAGCATCGGATGAACATACCGATGATCGTCTGGGTCGAGAAGGCAGTGCAGGCGGGCGCGGTATTCGGCCTATTCGCGAATGCGGAGGGCGAAGTACGGGGCAGTGGTGTTAGAAGGCCCGCATGATGATTCGCAATGCAGCAGGAGAGGCTGTTCTTGGAGGCGTGCGGCTTTTGGATTTGGCGGGCGCTGGTGGAGTGGCCGATCGATCGCAGAATGCCCAGCGCTTTCAAACGCCTTTCTATGTCTACGATTTGGATGCGATGGAGGCTGAAGCGAAGGCTCTTTTGGAAGCCTTTGGTTCGTCGCCGAGCCTGATCGCTTATGCGGTGAAGGCCAATTCGGCGGGACCGATTATCAGAACCTTTGCGGCGCTGGGATGCGGAGCTGAAGTGGTTTCGGGCGGTGAGCTTCGGCTGTGCCTCGCCTGCGGTGTCGATCCCAGCCGTATTTTATTAAACGGTGTTGCAAAAACCAACGATGAAATTGACCAAGCCCTATGCGCGGGCGATCGGGGAATTCTATCGATTCAGATGGAAAGCATCGAGGAGGTGCCGCGTATTCTTGCGAGAGCGAAGGCTCTTTCGCGAAGGGCGCGGGTATCGTTCCGGGTGAATCCGGGCGTGGTGGCCGATACGCATGCGCATGTGGCCACGGGTCACGATGAAGCCAAATTTGGCGTGCCAAAAGAAGATCTCAAAGAAGGTCTAGACGCCGTATTTGCCGAGGCCGGGCTCGAGCTTGTGGGCTTGTCTTGCCATGTGGGTTCTCAATTGGTGGACACCGGGGACTACATCGCTTCAGCAGAAGAGCTTCTGCGCGTGGCATCGGATGTTCTGCCCGCAGAACACAAGCTTCAATTCATCGATTTTGGAGGCGGCTTTGGTATCGATTACGGGCAGGGATGTCCGGTAAAACCAGCCGATTTTATTCGGCGTTCGCTGCATATCCTCAAGGCATCGCGCTTTTCGGATTGCATGCTGGCCATCGAACCAGGAAGGGCGCTGGTGGGAGCCCACGGGCTTTTATGCGCGCAGGTGCTTTTGTCGAAGCGCGCGGGCAAGCGTGAAAACGAAAGGCGATGGCTGATGATCGACGCGGGTATGAACGATCTGCTGAGGCCCGCGCTTTATGCGGCGAGGCACCGCATCGAATCGCTGCGCACGGTGCCTCCCGATCCCCAAAGTCATGCGCCGCTGTTCCGGGTGGCGGGTCCGGTATGCGAAAGCTCGGACGACTTCGGTGAGTATGCCTTCGAAACACCGCCTGATTTTGTAGTGATCCGCGATGTGGGCGCCTATGGCTTCACCATGGCCAGCGAATACAACGGGCGGCCGCTGCCCCGTGAAGTGTTTTTGAAGAACGGACAGGTGGCCTTTGTTCATCAGCCGAGAACGGCCGCGGATTGGTCAACCGAGCGGGCTTCTATCGGCCTTCTCTAATCTAAAAGGTGCCCCACACGCCGACATGGCCCAAACCGGCATAAGGCTCGATGTGAAATGCCTTCGGGCCTTGTTTTTCTGGTGCGCGCTCTTCTTGTCGGGGCGCCGAAAGCACAAACAGAAGCCCGGCCGCAAAGCCAATTCCGCCTCCGATAAAGCTCGCCGTCGAGACGGTCGCCAGGGTGCGGTAACTATCGCGCTCATTGGCAAGCGTGGATGGGCAGCCCGTTTCATTGCAGCCGCCTCGCTCGAGCTGATTGTGAATGTCGAGCGCAATGGCGCCTGTCAACAAGCCATCCACCAGAACCGCGGCTCCCACGCTCAGAAAGACAAGGCCCACTTTCTCTTGATGAGGAAAAAATCCGCGCCACGGTGTTTCCCCTTCTTCGCCGGAGGGACTTTTTTTAGTCAGTGAGGGCGGCTTTGGCTTGAGCTCAAGCTTGACTTCTTGCGTGCTCCCCTGAGCCACTTGAATCTTCTGCTGTGCAGGGAAATACCCGGGCAGCTCGACCGAAATAACGTGTTCCCCCGGATCGATCGCGCGGCGCACTCCCCATGCCGCCTGTGGAACTTCTTCCTGATCGGCCCTCACCGTGGCGCCCGATGTGTCTTTGGGGCCAATCATCGAGATGATGATCCATGACATTTGAGGCGCGAGCGCCGCTAAATCTTTCTTGGCGTCGTTGATCGCTTCGACATAGGCATCGGGCGGGTTGGGCGGAAGTTCTTCACGAAGAACACGGTTAAAGTTTTCCTGCGCAGCCACAAGTTGCCCGAGCCCTACTTGAGCGCGCGCCAAGCCGAGAACAAGGGTGGGCGCGTGAAAGAGAGCATCGGCTCTTGTGAAGCGATCGGCCGCGAGTTTGTAGTCTTTCTTCTCGAGCGCTTCGGCGCCTTCCTTGGCGAGTTCGCGCGCGGTGGCCCGATCGGCATCGGTTTGTGCGAAAGCCGGCTCTGCGAACTGAATAGCCGCGAGAAATACGAGGGCAGCAGGCGGGCAGGCGCGGCTCATGCGAATGCTCATGGGCGTTCGCTTGATGGTACGCAAATCAACAATGTGCCGTGAGGTATTTTGGCCCGCAGATTTTGCTTTGGGCCTCTGGGTGTTTCACATCGGCACCGGGCGTTATTTTCAGAAGCCGAAGTCGGGTTCCTTTGGCTTTGCGGTGGGCTTGAGCGGAAGTTTGGATGAAGCCGAGGCGGCCGGGTTGGTGCCTGCAGAGCCACTGGCAGAAGGAGACGATGTAGAATCGCCCGTTTCGGCGCCGGGTGCGGTGGGCGATGCGCTGGGAGGGGCCTGCAAAAGAACAATGGGCACCGATGGAATCAGGGTCGGCGCGGTCGCGACAAGAACCGTGGGCTGGCCTCCGTTCTGAAGGTAGCTGCGGCCCAGAAATGCGATGCCAATGCCTGCGATGAGCGCAAAGACGCCGACGGAAATACCCAAGGCCAGCGGGACTTTTGGAGCCCGTTTTTGAGACGGTTCGGCGGGACGCTGTTCATCGAGCGAGACAGCGGCCCCTGTGGTTGGCGGGACTTGGCTGATGGTGTTTCCAGTGCCGAAGTCGAGCGATGAAATCGCCGCGGATACGGCGGGCATTGCATGAGGCCCCGAGGGCGTCGGAGGCTGAATTTGAATGCCGCCCGCGCTTGGCTGTCCAGGCGGCGTGATGGATGGCAACGAGGGTGTGCCAGAGACGACGAAGAGCCCCGAGCCCAGTTGAGAAAAAGGCACCATTCCAGGCATGAGCGCGACGGTGAGCCCCAATGCCACGGCCAGCGAATCGGCGAGCTCTTTCGCGCTTTGAAAGCGCTGAGCAGGATCGCGCGCGGCCGCTCTTTGCCACCAAATATCGAAGGTTTGCGGCACATCCGCCGCGAGCTGCGAAGGCACGGGCAGCGGATTGACCATGATGTGCAGCAGCAGATCGCCCAAAGCCTCGCTGTTAAAAGGCAGCTTGCCCGTCATGCATTGAAAGGCCAAAACGCCGAGCGACCACAGATCCGAGCGGTAATCGATGGTCTTTGTGCCCTGCGCCTGTTCGGGGCTCATGTAGTGAGGCGTTCCCAGAAGCGCGCCCGCTTTGGTCGTTGCCATATCCAAAAGCGGGCCGTGGCTTTTGGCGATGCCAAAATCGAGCACTTTGGCGATTTCGTGGTCGTCCTCGGGAACCAAAAAAATGTTCTCGGGCTTGAGATCGCGGTGAATGAGTCCTGCCGCGTGGGCTTTGGTCAGTGCCCGGGCGACTTGCGAAATAATGAGAACCGTTTCCTTCGCGGTTAGCCGGCCCCGGCGCTTAATCCTCTGCGCCAAGTCCTCGCCCTCGAGGTACTCCATGGCGATATAGGGGAAGTTTTCCCATACGCCGTAATCGAGAATCTGCACGACATGCGAGCTGCGGAGCGCGGCGGCGGCCTTGGCTTCACGTTCAAAACGGGCGCGCATGTCCGCCTGCGATACGACTTCGGCGTTGATAAATTTCACCGCGCAAGGCGTATCCAGGCCCACGTGATGCGCGAGCCAGACGGAGCCCATACCTCCCACGCCGAGCTCTCGCACGAGCCGAAAGCGTTCCGCGATGATTTTGCCCTCGGCAAGCTGCAAACGTGCCTCCAAGCCGCGCGCAATACGCCAACATCCAAAGGAAAAGACGCCGATCCATCGCTATCACGGTCGGCGAAAGCCGTCCAGTTAAGCGTCTTTTCCTGTTGCCCTGCTCTCGATCGAGGAATGCCCAGCGCTTATCGGCGCCGGTCTCCGCCGCCTCCCCTGGGCGGCGGAGCGCCTCGATCACCTCGATCACCTCGATCGCCTCGATCGCCTCTGTCGCCTCGATCACCCCGATCGCTCATGACCCTGCCATCACCGGGACGGCCAGCCATCCGATCTCCCCGATCCATGCTGTGCGCAAAGGGCCGCGCTCCAGGTTCTCCCCTGGAGTCGGGCCTTCGGGGAGGCGCCTCCCGCGAGGACATCCCGCGCTCCCGCGGCTCGCGCCCCCGCGCCATTCCTTCGCCTTCTGCCGGCGGCGGTAACAGTTCTTTGCGGCTCAGCCGAATCTTCCCGTCCCGATCGATGCTGAGCACCTTCACTTCCACCACATCGCCTTCCTTCATCACATCCTCGACGCGCTCGACGCGGTGGTGCGCCATCTCGGAAATGTGAAGCAATCCATCCGTATTGGGAAGAACTTCAATGAAGGCTCCGAAATCGGTGATGCGCTTGACGGCGCCTTTGTAGACGGCACCCACTTCAGCCTCGGCCGTGAGTCCGCGGATGATCTCGAGTGCTTTCTTTACCGCCTCGGAATCAGCCGACGCCACATTCACTGTTCCATCATCTTCTACGTCGATGGAAACGCCGGTCTGATCAACGATTCCTTTGATGGTCTTCCCGCCGGGACCGATGATCAGCCGAATTTGATCGGGCTTGACCTTGATGGTCGTGATGCGGGGCGCATAGGGGCTGAGTTCGGTTCTCGAGCTGGGCAAGGTCTCGAGCATTTTGTTGAGAATGTGCAGCCTTCCCTCGCGTGCCTGATCGAGCGCCTGCTGCAAAATCTGGCGGCTCAGGCCGGCGATTTTGATGTCCATCTGAATCGCTGTCACGCCCCGCGCGGTTCCGCACACCTTGAAGTCCATGTCTCCCAGGTGATCTTCATCGCCGAGAATGTCCGACAGCACGGCATAGCGATCGCCCTCGTGAATCAGGCCCATCGCGATTCCAGCCACCGGCGACTTGATGGGAACGCCCGCGTCCATCAGCGACAAACATCCTCCGCAAACCGCCGCCATCGATGAAGAACCATTGGATTCCAAGGTCTCCGACACGATGCGTATGGTGTACGGGAACTGCTCAGGAGGCGGAATCATCCGGGCTAAAGCCCGCTCGGCAAGCGCGCCGTGACCAATTTCGCGCCGGCCTGGTCCGCGCAAAGGCTTGGTTTCACCGGTCGAGAAAGGCGGGAAGTTGTAATGCAAATAAAAGCGCTTCCATGTCTCGCCCATCAGGCCATCGATCTTTTGTTCGTCGGTCGATGTGCCGAGGGTCGTGGTGACAATGGCTTGCGTTTCACCGCGCTGAAAGAGAGCGCTTCCGTGGACGCGCGGAAGGAGGCCCGCTTCGCAGACGATCGGCCGGATGGTGCGCGTGTCGCGGCCGTCGATGCGCTTGCTCTCGTTCAGTACATAACTGCGGACGATATAAGCCTTGCGCTCTTCAAACTCCGCCTTAATGAGCCGATCGCTGCCGAGGTATTTTTCTGGTCCAAGCTCGGCGAGAAGCGTATCCGAAAGCTGCTTTTTCAAGGCGGCATACGCTTCATAGCGGGCCTTCTTGTTCAGCACCCGGGTCGCCTCGCCGAGCGGCCCATCCACAATCTCCGATACGCGCTTTTTGATGCCTGCATCGAGCTCGGGCGCGGTGAACGTCCGCTTGGGCTTGCCAACCGCCGCGCGCATCTTCTCGATGAGATCCAAGATGGGCTGCGCTGTCTCGTGCGCAAACATCAGCGCATCGATGATGTCGTTTTCCGTCGCCTCGGCGGCACCGCCCTCCACCATCACAATGGCGTCGCGCGAGCAGGCAACCACAAGGTCGATGTCGCATTTCTCAAGCTCGGCCACCGTGGGATACGCGAGAAGTTCGCCGCCGCTGCGGCCCACGCGGACGCCGACCACCGGGCCATCCCAAGGGATATCCGAAATATGAAGGGCCGCGCTCGCTCCCGTCAGCGCAAGAACGTCGGCCTTGTTCTGCTTATCGCTCGACAAAACCGTCGCGATAATCTGCGTATCTTTGCGAAAACCATCGGGGAACAGCGGCCTTAACGGCCTGTCCATCAAACGGCTCGACAAGATTTCCTCGTCGCGCTGACGGGCCTCGCGCTTAAAAAAGCCGCCCGGAATTTTTCCGGCGGCGTAGGTCTTCTCGATGAATTCACACGTGAGCGGAAAGAAATCGAGACCAGGCCGCTCCTCTTGGGAAACAGCCGTAACGAGCACCATGGTGTCGCCAAAAGTCACCAGCACAGCACCGTGTGCCTGTTTTGCTAGCCGGCCGGTTTCAAGCGTCAGCGCCCGTCCGCCGATGTTTACGGATTCTCGAACAAACATGATTTGAGCTACTCTCTGTCGATTTTCGACAAGCCGCTTCGTGCGGCCACGACGCCCAGCGCGAGATCGGCTCTTCTTCCTCGGTTCCTACGCAGCAGCTTGCTCTGCTGTGCACGAAGCGAAGACGAAGAATCGCTTGATCGCGCTTAGGATGCGGGGCTTAACCCGCTTCTACTGAATTGTGTTGATGGTAAGTTCGCGTTGAGTCGCGTTTCTTAGAGTGTCCTAACCCGAGCTGCCAGGACAAAATAATGAAAGAGCCAAATGGGCATTTGGCTCTTTTCAAAAGGCCGGCGGCGGCAGCCTAAAAAACAGCGCCCTTCAAGCCCCGCCACCTAGATGAATTTTACTTGCGGAGGTTCAGCCGCGTGATCAGCGAGCGGTAACGGTCGATGTCCGTCCGCTTGAGATAGTCAAGCTGCTGGCGGCGCTGACTCACCAGCTTGAGAAGGCCACGCCTTGAATGATGGTCCTTCTTGTGGGTTTTGAAGTGCTCCGTAAGAAGATTGATGCGCTCGCTGAGCAGCGCGATCTGCACCTCAGGCGAACCGGTATCGTTGTCGTGCGTTTTGAATTTATCGATGATCGACGCTTTTTGAATCGAATGAAGCATGCGTATCTTTCCTGGCTTAACCCGGGCACTGCCGAGCGCACGGGTAGCTCCAAAGCCATGGGACGCCCCGCCAGGAGCAGATATCCGAAGCGATATCAGCCCCGCGGCAGGGCCCAGTAACGGCCACTGAAGGGCGCGGAGTATACGCACAGCGGTGCAGAGGTCAACTCAAGGATGGGAACGCAAATCCCGTCCCCGCTCAAAGCCGTTTTCGATAGTCTGAGGACAAGTCATGCCTGAATTCGATCGGCCGTCTTCCGCACCCGCGGCAAGCCAAAACACTGCCTTATCCGCGGGCGGTCCGCTGAGCCACGCCGTTACGTCCTACGATTCGGGCGTGATGGTCCGGTCCAAAATCTGCCCGACCTGCCAAGTCCTTTATCCGCCGGATTTTATGGTGTGTCCCCGCGATGCGACAACGCTCGTGGACGAAGGCTCGCAGGGCGAGGTGCAAGATGAGTTCATCGGCAAAACCCTAGGCCAAACGTACAAAATTGTGCGTGTCATCGGCGAAGGCGGGATGGGCCGCGTGTACGAGGCCACGCATACCCGGATCCCAGGCAAGCGCTTTGCGATCAAGGTGCTGCATCCCGAATATGGGCGGCAGCCCGATGTGCTTTCACGTTTTCAGCGCGAGGCCACAACAGCCGCGTCTATCCGCAGCCCCTATGTCGTCGATGTGTACGATATCGACAAAACATCGGATGGCCGCCCCTATATCGTCGGCGAATTTTTAGAGGGCAAAGAGTTTGCGTCATACCTGGAGCAGACAGGCAAAATGCCTGTAAGCAGCGCCGTTCATATCGTCCGCCAAGTGTGCAAGGCGCTGACCGAGGCCCATCGCATGGGCGTCGTGCACCGCGATATGAAGCCCGAAAATGTCTTTCTCACGGGCGATCTCGAACAGCCCATCGCCAAGGTCATCGACTTTGGCATTTCAAAAACCGACGACGGCCCGAAGACCCAGCTCACCAAGACCGGAATGATCATGGGAACGCCTTCCTACATGGCGCCCGAACAAGCCCGGGGCGAGCGCGTCGATCATCGGGCCGATATCTATGCCGTCGGAGCCATTCTGTACTGCGCGCTCACGGGAAAGCGGCCTTTTGATAGAGGCGATCCAACAGCGACCTTAACCGCCGTCCTCACCGAAGAGCCGGCCAGGCCCCGCTCGATCGAAGCTTCAATTCCTGTCGCTCTCGAGATGGTGATTCAAAAGGCGATGTCCAAAGAACCCGTCGATCGCTACCAAAGCATTGCCGACTTCGATGCGGCCCTCGCCCCTTGGGACAGCGAAGTTTCCCTGCTTCCAGCGCAAGGCCAAAGCGGCGGCCATCTCGATGAACCCAAATCCAATGTGCGGCTCACCGTGGCCCCCGCCACCATGGCATCGCTTGAACGCCAAGCCCGCGAAGTATCCATGGCAAGGCCGCTTATCGTCCTGCTCTCTTCACTCGGGCTTTTGTGGGCCTTCGCCAGCTTGATCAACATGATCGCCGCGATCATCCGCATTAGCCGGGGCCCAGGACAAAACTTGCTGGGTTCGGAGTCGGCGCTCTTGGTCGGCGGTCTCTTGCTGGCCTTGCTCACACCTATTCTGCTGGGCATCCGCTACATCAAGCGCACCGTCTGGGTAAACAGCGTCAAGTCTTTAGATCTCTCCAACCGCCTGCAATTACCGGTAATCGTCGGACTTGTGGCCTACGGATTCGCATCGCTTCTGGTGCGCTTTTTTGAAATCACGCTCCTCAGGCGCGCCACAGGAATCGCGTGGCCCGTTTGGGATATTTTGCTTCTCCTCGTCGGCGGCGGAGCAACCGCAGCAGCCTTCAGAATGAACGAAGCCGATCGCTTTCGAAAAGGCTGAGAGGCTTTCATCCACATACCCATGCGCCCAAACAGCCTTCCTTCTTCTGAGCTCCATCGCCTCGATTACCCGCGCGATGGCTTATGGAACATTTCACGCACCGCTGCCTACGCCGCCGCAGAAGCCTTGCTGGCCGATGAAGACGAAAATGGCCGCGTCGTGCCTGGTGCCCAAATCGCCTGCGAACGCGCCGTCCAGTCCTTCGGCCATTCAGTAGGCCGCACAGGCACCGATCTCCGCCGCGGACTCAACTTGGTGTTTGTGCTCGTCGAGCTTTTGCCCCTCTTCCTGGTCGGAATCCCCAGCCGCATGAGCCGCCTGCCCATCGAGAAACGCATCCACTACCTCGAAACCTTAGAAGGCAGCTCCATCGGACTTCTCTCCATGCTCTTTATCGCCGTAAAAGTGCCTCTGTGCATGCCCGCCTTCGAAGAAGGCGACGAACTCGCGCTCACAGGTTTCGATAGGCCAAGCACCGTCTCCAGGCGCTCGCTCCCCATGGAAAGTCCCGCCCCTTGAGCCTCCCTGCCCTCTCGTCGCCCGAATCCATCGTGCATGGCCGCGATCTTCAGAACGGCTTCTCCGAAAGCTGCGATGTGGTCGTCGTGGGCTCCGGAGCCGGAGGCGCCGTCATGGCCACCCTGCTCGCAGAAGCCGGCAAACGTGTGATCGTCCTCGAGGAAGGCCCGTATTTCGCACCCGCCGACTATCAGCGCTTCAAACCCAGCGATGCCGTCCGAAACCTCTTCCGCGAAGCCGGAATGATGACCGCCTTCGGCGTAGGCCAAACTCCGGTGATCTCCATGATGGTCGGACGCGCTGTGGGCGGCTCATCACTGCTCACGGGAGGCGTGTGTTTTCGCATTCCAAGCGATGTGCATCACCGCTGGGAACACGAACTCGGCCTGCACGAATTCTCGGAACGAGCCCTCGAAAGCGCCTACGAAGAAGTCGAAAAGCGCGTCGCCGTCCGCGAAGTGCCCGCCTCGATGCGCTCCAAAGGAACGGCCCGCTTTGTGGAAGGCGCCGAAAAACTCGGCATCGAAATGCGCTCCATCCGAAGGAATACCGGCGATGAATGCGAAGGCAACGGCCGCTGCAACTTCACCTGTCCCGCGGGCGCCAAACGCTCCGTCGATGTCGCCTACTTAAACTCCGCCGTACAGCACGGCGCCCGCATTATCTCCGATGCCCTGGCCCTGCGCATCCTCACCAAAAACGGAAGGGCGGCCGGCGTAGAAGGCAAACTGCTGGGCGGCCCATTTGGAGCCCCTTCCCATGCCTTCCGCATCAACGCGCCCATCGTCGTCTCCGCCTGCGGCACCCTCCACACACCCCTCTTGCTCTTCGCCAGCGGCCTAGGCTCCAAACACCCGCACCTGGGCAACCAGCTCACCCTTCATCCCGCCGCCCGCATCGTCGCCCGCTTCGACGAACGCATGAACGGATGGGACGGCTCTCTCCAAAGTGTCTACTCCGATCACTTCCACGCCGATGGAATCAAACTCGTCGGCGTGTACACAGCCACCAACGTCCTCGCCGCGGGCCTTCCCGGTGTTGGCAAGCAACTCCGCCAAAACACCCAAAAACTGCCTTATTGCGGAGCCTTCGGCGCCATGATCCACGACGAAGGCGGCGGCCATGTACGCCGCAGCTTCTCCCGCGAACCCCTCCTCTGGTACCGCATGGCCGAACGCGACCTGCTCCGCCTGCGCCGCTCCATCACCATCCTCTGCGAAATCGCCCTCGCCGCCGGCGCCCGCGAAGTCTTCGCCCCCGTCTTCGGCTTTCCACCCGTCACCAACATGGATCAAGCCCTTGCCATGGAGCGCGCCCAAATCGACGCCCGCCGCATCGAATGCCTCGCGTTCCACCCCTTGGGCAGCGCCCGCGCCGCCAACGACCCGCGCCGCGGCGTCGTCGATCAAAACGGAGAATGCTTTTCCCTTCCCGGATTATTCATCGCCGACGGCTCGATTTTGCCCACATCCATCGGCGTCAACTCTCAAATCGCCATCATGTCGATGGCCACGCGCCTCGCCCACAAACTCAGCGAACGCTCTTCAAAAATCGCCCTGCGCTCCGCCGTCTAGCGACTATGGCTTTGCAGGCGCCTGCACATCCACCACAGGCTTCTTCTCATCCTGCTTAATCGAGTAACGCACGAGCGCCCGAAGCACATCGTTCCGCTCCACATTCCCGATCACCATCTTTAAATCCTCGTAAATCGAAGGATCAACCAAGAGCGCCCCCACCGTCCCCTTCCCCTTGCGCACATCCGCCACAATCGCCCGCAAATCCGCCGTCAGCGCCGTCACATTGCTCATCGCATCCGATGTCCCGCCCTTACCGCCGTACACGATATCGTGCATGAAACTGTCGCTCTCCCGCACCCCCTTCAACAACAGCGCCGCCTCCTGCCCCGCCATCCCAATCTGCTCAATCTCCTTCTTCGGCCCATCCCCATAAATAATGTCGTGAGCAAAGCCCGGCCCCTGCTGAATACGCTTTAAAATCGCATTCGTCTCCCGCAGCGTCACCGTCATCTCATTCGAAAGCTTCTCCACACTCGACACAGCGTTTGAAATCCGCTCCGCCTCTTCTTTGTTCGTCAAAAAGCGCGTCGGATACCCCTCACCCGCTGTCACCTGCTTCATCATCGTATTCAGACCCGAAACACTCTCGCGCAAATCGCGGTTCAGCCCCTCATCCCCCAAATTCTTCGACAGCGTCTTCAGCCCATCCATCACATCATCGGCCTTTGTCGCCATCCCCGAAGCCTTCGCCAGCATGTCATCCGGCTCCTCCCCCTCAATCTCGCCTCCAGGCTGAACAATCTCCGGCGACTTCCCCTTCTTGATTTCAATCATCTTGTCGCCCAGCAAACCCTTGTTCACGATAGTGACTTTGCTGTCCTTGCGGATACGCGATACCTCGGATTCAACAATATCGAGCGTCACATACACCGTGGTATCCGTCGGATCTTTACCGTAGTTCACCTCTTTCACACGGCCGATATCGATACCGCCCATGCGTATAGGCGCATTCACCTTTAAACCCTGAACGTCCGAAAAACGCGTTCTCAATTGAACCGACGAGCTAAACAAGCGCCGCTCATCGCCAATCAAAAAGATAACCAGGGCCGAAAACAAAAGCCCCGCCAGAACAAACAGCCCGACCTTAATATCGCGAGCAGGTTTCATGCTGCTTTCCATCTTGCGACATCAAATGCTCTATGTCACGGAGCAATGTCACGTACGCAATAAGCTTTCTACGTCTTCATGCACAGGCGCATTGCCCAAGATAAAATCTTTGACGCGCTGATCCATAGACTGGCGGAAATCGTCCGGCGTCCCGGTTGCAATAATTTCACCCCGGAATACCATGGCCAGCCTATCCGAAATCTCAAAGGCGCTCTTCATATCATGCGTAACGACAATACTCGTCACCTTTAGCGCCGCCTTCAGCCCCCGGATTAAATGATTAATGCGCTCGGTATTGATAGGATCGAGCCCCGTCGTCGGCTCGTCATACAAAAGTACCTCGGGCTGGACAGCTATCGCCCGCGCCAGCCCGACCCGCTTTTTCATACCGCCCGATAAATCCGAAGGACGCATCGCCTCAATCCCCGGCAAACCCACCAGCGAAAGCGCCCAATCCACGCGCTCCGCAATCTGAGGCTTCGTCATTTTCCGGCCAAAATGCTCGCGCAGCCCATACGCCACATTCTCGCCCACCGATATCGAATCAAACAGCGCCGACCCCTGAAAGAGCATCGCTATCCGCTGGCGCACGATAGCAATCCGCGACTCCTTCATCCCCGTCACTTCTTCGCCGTGAAATTGAATCGACCCCGCATCCACTTCCAATAGGCGGATCAAGAGCTTGAGCATAACGCTCTTGCCTACCCCCGACCCGCCCATAATTGTTATGGTTTCCCCGGAATAGATATCCAGGTTTAGATCTCTATAGACGACCTTCTCACCAAATGCCTTCTTTACATGCTGAAAGCGAATGAGAGGGTCGGCCATCGTCGTCAATAAGAGGCTTAAACGACCGCGTCCGCCCGCTTCACGGCCCGCGTCCGGCTTACCTGCTTGGTCTGGCCAGCCTTCGAACCAAAGAAACGCCTATCAATCCATTCCGTCAAAGGCGCCGCAACGTAAATCGATGAATACGTGCCAACCACAATACCCACCAGCAGCGCAAACGCGAAATCTTTAATGACGCCCGTTCCAAAGAACAAGAACATCACCATCGACAAGCCCGTTACGCCCGAAACGATAATCGTGCGGCCCAGCATCTCGGAAATCGATAAATTGATAATCGCAGGAAACGTCATCCCCCGGTGCTTCGATAGATTTTCGCGGATACGATCGTAAACAACAACGGTATCCGTAATCGAATATCCAACAATGGTCAGCATCGCCGCCACCGTCGACAAAGTGATTTCGCGCTGCGTAATCACCATGGCGCCAAGCGCAATACCCACATCGTGAACCAAGGCGATAATACCGCCCGGCGCAAAGCGCAAATCGAAGCGGAACGCGATATAGGCCATGATGAAGAAAATCGCGATCGCAATGCTTTTAATCGCAGCATCCCGGAGCTGAGCTCCCGCCTTCGGGCCAATCCATTCCACGCGCAGGGGATTCGCCGGAACTTTATCGACGCCGAGCTCTTTGCGAAGCCCGTCCATCAATTGATCGCCCTTCGACTTGAGGTGAACTTCCACTTTGTGATCGCGCTCGCTTACCACCAAAATGCTGTTCTCACCCTCGCGGACCGATACACCTTCCAGGCCCGCAAGCTGCATTCGCACTTTGCTCAAATCGGGCGCCGCCTCATAGCGAGCCGAAATTTTATCGCCGCCGGGGCTAAACTTAATCTCGCTCGCCCTCGCATTTTCAGGGCACAAATCGGCCGAAAGCTGCGCGCCCTCGGCCGCAAAACACATCCGCTCCCGAATCTTTTGCTTCTGCGCCTCGCCCAAAACCGTAACTTCCTGAACGCGAATCAAATAATGATTGGCATTCGAAGAGTCACCCACAGACACCACATCCGGCGCATCAAAACCAGCCCGCTGAAGCGCGCTCCGCACTTCGCCGCCCGATACCGCGCTCGTAAAGGCCACCTCAACCTCGGTGCCACCCTTAAAGTCGGTGCCCATATGAGGCCCGGGCTTGATAAATGAAATGATCGACAAAACAAGCAGCAGCGCGCTGAGTCCAATGAAGAACCAGCGCTTGCCCATAAAGTCGAATTGCCGTCCCGGCTTAATGAATTCCATATCGAAAACACCCTAGCCCAAGTGAAGCTGCTTTACCTTCCGCGCGCGGACGGCGTAATCAAACATCAGGCGCGTGCAAACAACGCCCGTGAACAAGCTGACCGCAATTCCAACAATCAGCGTTATGGCAAATCCCTTGATCGGACCCGTTCCGTATTGAGCCAGAATCAAGCCCGAAATCAGCGTCGTGACGTGGCCGTCCAGAATGGCGCTAAATGCCTTGTCGTATCCCGCATCCACCGCCGCCCGGGGACTCTTCCCATGCCGCAGCTCTTCACGGATACGCTCGTTAATCAATACGTTGGCATCCACGGCGATACCAATCGTCAGCACCAAACCAGCAATGCCAGGAAGCGTCATCGACGCGCCAAACATCGCTAGCACCGCCACCTGAAGTATCAGGTTAAAAAATACGGCCACATTCGCGATCATCCCGGCGCGGCTGTAATAGGTCGTCATAAAGACAAACACCAAAATCGCTCCGCCCAGCGCGCCCTTCATCGCTTCATTCAGCGCATCCTTGCCCAAAGATGGCCCGATACGCTGCTCGTTCGAAGGCGAAATCGGCGCGGGAAGCGCACCCGAGCGAAGCACCAGCTCGAGCTTCTTGGCATCCGCAAGTTGCTGCTCCACGCTGCCCGACCCCATCGTGATCTGCGCATGCCCGCCCGCAATGCGGTTCTGAATCACAGGCGCGCTCTCGACCTTGGAATCGAGAATAATCGCAAAGCGCCGCTTCACATTGCGCCCCGTGATGTCTTCAAACCTATCGCCGCCCAAGGGCGTGAACTCCAAAGCCACATGCCAGCCGCCCAGCCCTTGATTGCTCTGGTCGGCCATCGCCTGCGCCTCGCGAATCATGTCGCCGGTAATTTCGGCCTTGCTGTAGAGGAAATAGGTGCGCCAGCCAATCTCTTCGATGCTGTTCTTTTCCTCGTTGAATTCGTGCACCTTGCCAAAGCCAATCTCGTGATCATCGGGAATCTGCAAGGTCGCCGCCCACTCGCGAATGCGCTTGAGCGCGTCCCGCATGTCTTCACCCTCGGCGCGGTTGATGCGCGCGTAGGTGACGGGCTTGGTCTTTCCAGGACCAACAGGCGCGTTTTCAAGCTCGGCCCTCAATCCCTTGGGCAAATCCTCGGGCCTCGCGCCCCTGAGCAGCGGTCCAAAATAATCGACGTTGTCGTCGACCATCTTGAACTCCAAACGCGCCGTCTGACTGATGATTTCCCGGATTTCAGCGAAGGCCCGCTCGTCGTCGCCAGGAACTTCAATGATGATGTCTTCATCGCGGGTGGTCACGCTGGCTTCTTTTAAGCCCAAACCATCGACGCGCCGGAGAACCGTCTCTTTCGCCTGCGATACGGCCCGATCGCGGATCGAACTTTCGACTTCGCCCCGGATGCGGAACGTCACCGTCTTCTGATCGGCCGAGCGAAGCACATTCAGCTCGTCGCGGAAGCGCTTGAGCATGTCTTCGTTGACTTTCGCCGAATCGGCCGGCTCGTTAAACGTCACCGAAAAGGTGCTCGCCTGATCGCGCGACTTTTCAAGCTTCGCCTTCTCCGACAGCTTCGCAAACTCTTCAATGCTCGGCGCCTTGTCGCCCGAGTGAAATCCAAACGCTGTCGTCAGGGCCGCGCGCAGCTCGTCGTAATAGCGATCGCGCTTGTCTTTAATCGCCTCATCCACATCCACCGTGTAGACCAAGCGAAGACCACCCTTGAGATCCAGCCCGCGCACCAGCCGGAAAGGAATATTGGTCAATATAAATTCCTTCCAGCCCCGCTCTCCCCGCTGTGCCTGCGCCTCGAGCAAGGCCCGCTCCTCCGACGGAACATCGCCAAAGGAAAGCCTTCCGTGGCGCTCATCGTGATAGGTCGGATAGATGGCAAGCCCAGCGCCCAGCGCCAAAAACAGCACAAAACCCGTCTGCAGGCGCCACGACAAATCCACCGTGTTTGTCGCCGCAACCAACGCCCAGGGCACCATCAGCCCAAAGACGGCAAGCGCCCAAAACACATAGTAATGCGCGGCCACCGCCGCACATGCCGCCGACAGCGCCGCCCAAATCAGCACGCCCCGGTGAGCCCGGCTAAGCCACGCTCCAAGCACGCACAGAACAGATGCACCGGCAAATCCGAATCGAAGAATATCGTGGATCATGGCTCACTTGCTCTTCGCTTCCTGCTTCGTTTCCTGCTTCGATTCCGTGGGTTTCTGATCGGAAGTATCCAAGCCCGAAATGGAGCTCTTCAGCATTTGAACGTTTACGCCGGGCGCGATTTCAAGCTTCACCGTCCGCTCGCCCACATCAATCAGGCGCCCTATCAAGCCCGACTGCGCCACAACGCGGTCGCCCACTTTCAAGGCTTCTTCAAGCTGCTTCTGCTTCTTGTTCTGGCTGCGCGTCATCATAAAGATGAGCAAAAGCGGCAGCGCAAACAGCAAGATCGTCGAAAACCCGCCAAACATACCTCCGGGAGGCGGGGCCGATTCGGAAGGCGGCGGAGCGCCCTGTGCGGGCTGTGCGGGTGCTGTCGATTGCGAATCCCGGCCTGGTGCTCCGGCCGGCTGAAAGAATGCGTGCGTCAAGGCGTCTCGTCCTCCGATTGAGCCGCCCTCCATAGCCATGATCGAAGGGACACGCAAGGAAGTCGGGCTATGTTCTTTGTTTGTGCCGCATCAACGGACCCTTTTCGGGGGTTCTTAGGGATCGGAGCGCAAAAAGAAGGCTTGGCAAAACTCCCCAATATCTCCACACAGGGATTTTGTTTGCCCGGGCTACCAGAAGGCCGAACGTATGTCCCTGAAGACCTCATCCATTCCCGGATTCCGCAACCTAACGATGAGCGAGCGGCGCGCGCTTGTATCGGAGCTCTTGGAGCTGGACGCGGATGGACTGAACGCGGCGTTTGCCGGCTGTGAGCGCGATGCTGAAACAGCCGATGCGATGGTGGAAAATGCGCTGGGCATTCTGGCCCTGCCCGTGGGCGTGGCGCTTCATATGCAGGTCAACGGGCAAGCGTATCTGGTGCCGATGGCCGTTGAAGAGCCGAGTGTAATCGCGGCGACATCGCACGCGGCCAAGCGGGCTCAGGCGGGCGGAGGATTTTTTGCGGAGGCCGATCCGTCGCTGATGATCGCGCAGGTGGAAGTGCACGATGTGAGCGATGCGAAGCAGGCGCGGGAAGCCGTTGAGAACGCGGCGCAAAGCCTATTAAACACGGCCAACGAAGCCCTTCCCGGATTGATTGCCAGAGGCGGAGGAGCGCGTTCGATTGCCTTTCGCGATTTAGGTTCGGGCATGATCGCGGTGCACATTGAAATCGACTGTTTGGATGCGATGGGCGCGAACATGCTGAACACCGCCGCGGAGGCGCTTGGGCCGAGGGTGGCCGAGCTTTCGGGCGGAACTTTGGGTCTTCGGATTTTATCGAACTACTGCGATCGAAGGCTAACGCGCGCCTGGACCCGCATTCCGGTTGGAGCGCTGGGCGACGAGCGCGTGGATGGTTTGGCGGCAGCGCGGGGAATCGAAAATGCGTCGCTTTTTGCCGAGCGGGATGTGTACCGGGCGGTAACGCACAACAAGGGCATCATGAACGGCGTGGATGCGGTTGTGGTGGCGACGGGCAACGATTTCCGCGCGGTGGAGGCGGCGGCGCATGCGTTTGCGGCGAGGAGCGGGCGTTATTCGCCGCTGTCCACATGGAGAGTCAGCGACGGCGAATCGGTATTGGAAGGCCGCATCGAACTTCCGCTTGCGCTTGGAACAGTGGGAGGCGCGCTGCGGGCGCACCGGGGAGCGAGAGCCGCGCTTGCGATTTCAGGAGCGAAGAGCTCGCGCGAACTATCGATGCTGGCGGCGGCGGCGGGTCTGGCCAGCAATTTATCGGCACTGCGCGCGCTGGCGACAGAAGGCATTCAGCGCGGGCACATGTCGCTTCATCACCGGGCGAAGGACATGTAGATCCATAAAGCGGCGTAGAGTCGAGAGAGGATGCGGCGCTTGAAAAGAACGGTATTCGCTGGGCTATGGAGTGCGCTGTTCGCTGTTGCTGGATGCGGAGGGCCTGCGGTCGTTCGCGTTGTGGATGGGCGTGAAATCCCGGGGCCATTTATATCGGACAGCGCCTATTTGCAGATGGCGAAGGGGGCGGAGGCCGAGGCGCGGAACCAATTGGATGTGGCGCTTTCGCACTATGAGCAAGCGGCGGAAGAGGACACGGAGAGCGCGGCGGTATGGGTGGAGCTTGGGCGGCTGCGCTGTGTGCTTCGGCATGACGAAGCGTCGGTGAAGGAAGCCTTTGAGAAGGCCGAGACGCTGGACGCGGAGGATGCGGGGCTGTGGAAGGCGAGGGCTGTATGTTCGAAGGCGCAGGGGAACAAGAGCGAAGCGCTTCAGCATGCGGACAAGGCGCGTTCGCTCGACCCTGGGAGCGACGAGATAGGTCTCTTGCACGCGGAGCTATTGGAGCTGTTGGGGCGAGAAGACGAAGCGTTTGCGGAGCTTCATGAGCTAACGATTCGGCATCCGGCATCGCTTGGTGGACATTTGGCGCTGATGCGGCTTTCGCAGAAGCAGAAGAAGGCGTGGGCGGTGGAGGCGGCGGAGGGTGCGTTGCGTTCGATGGCGCGGGGTGACCGGGTGGAGGGGCTGCATTGGGTTCGGGGGGAGTATGAGGCGTTGGATCGTTTCCTGATTGAAGGGAATATGGAGGAGGCGAAGCGGGAGGGGCGGCGCATGAAGATGGAACCCGGGGATGTGGCGCTTCGGGCGGCATTGTTTGGGCGGGCGAAGGAATGCCGGGAGTTGGGGGAATTGATAGCGTTATCGGATCCGGCGAATGTATTGGCATGGATGGCGTATGCGGTGGGAGCGGATTTGGAGCGCAACGAATCGGCATATCAAGAGGCGATCAAGGGACTGAGGCGAGTAGAGACAGGAGGCCGTCGTCCAACCAAGTTGGCGGTGATGTTATTTACGGAGCTGATGGAGCGGCGTGTGGGGTTGGAGGGGGCGAGGGCATATTTGGAGAGTGCGGAGTGGAGGGAGACTGGGTCGACGGACGAGGCGAAAGGGGCGGCGGTGGCGGCGAGGGTGCTGAAGAAGATGGCGAAGGAGCCGTAGGCGGGCGCGAAAGAGGCTGCGGCGGGCGCGCATGAGGCTGCGGAGGAGGCGGAGATGATCGCGGCGAAGGCGGATGGCTCTGCGGCGGGCGCGAATGAGGTTGCGGCGGAGGCGAATGCTTCTGCGACGGGCGCGAATGCCTCTGCGACGGGCGCGAATGCCTCTGCGACGGACGCGAATGCTTCTGCGGAGGAGGCGAATGCCTCTGCGGAGGAGGCGAATGCCTCTGCGACGGAGGCGAATGCCTCGAATAAGGAGCCTCCAATTTTGTTGCCGTCCGCCCAACAATATGCCAATGAGCGGAAAACATAGCGATTCAGCGCGAAACCAATGAACTACGAATTTGAACTAGAGCATTTCAAGGCATTTGCGGGGACCGGCCCGATTCCCCTGCGGCCAATTACGCTGATTTATGGCCCGAACTCGTCGGGGAAGAGTTCTATCCTGCAAGCTCTTTTGTTATTGAAACAAACTCTTGATGAATCGGAAACGCCGGAGACCTTGCTGCTGCCCAAAGGCAATCTGGTGGACCTGGGAGGCTACCGGGAATTCATACATCGGCATGAAGTTGAGCGGCCTTTTTCTATTCGCCTAGTGGAGTCTGGCCCAGCCAAAGTCTTTGGTCGCCCGGACAGGTTGAGCCCAGGCTTGATGATCGAGACAAATCTGTTGGGTCTACGAATTACATTCAACTACAATGAAGGCTCAGCCAATACGACTATCGGCGAGTTCGCATTCTATATGAACGATGCGGCGGCCCCTTTCTGCACTTTCCGCAGGAACCCCCTTTCATTTAAGGAATTGAGCGACACCTATAATGACCCGTTTCTAGCTGTCTTCGATAATTCTCCAAATCGCGTGCTCATGGGCGCCCACGCCAAGGAGGACCACCCAGCCTGGATCGTTTGGGCCAAAGCCGAACAAAAGTCTGTCCAACAAGGCAAACTCCCTCGCTTGCGAGAAAGCCTTGATTCGATCAAATCCCTTCTGGACGTCACAGAAAAAGCCTTTCAATCCATGGAAGAGAGCAATTCTCTCATCCGTTCTCTCATTCCAAGTTCAGAAACCACACCGATGAACACGATTGACCTGGCTCCCACACGTACACTGGCCGCACACACGAAGCAACAGATCCAGCATATCGAGATGCCTATTGAATCGATAGCTCGGTGTCTGATGGAACGACATCAGCGTACGCTATTGCTTACACGCAATTTCCTGCCCAGCGATAACGGGTTCGTTATCAACCGCAATCCGCCAGCCAACGATGAGCAAGATACGCTTGCACACACCTTCGATTTCGACTACCGAAACGATACCCGCTCCGGTGCAAAGGTTTACTCCCAAACGACCGAGATGTTTCGCCGCTTTCTGAATGATCTGATATACCTCGGACCCCTGCGGGAATTCCCCGAACGCCACTATGTCTACAGCGGCAATGTGGGCGGTTATGTAGGCACAACCGGCCGCTTTGTACCCGACTTGCTCTTCAAGGATCGGCGCCTGCTTCAACATGTCAATGAGGTGCTGGCCGAATTTGGAATAGGCTATGATATTTTGATTACAGGCTCTCCCGCCGGTGAACTGAACGATGTCTTTTCAATAAGGCTTGTCGATCGCGAAAGCCAAGTGAGCTCGAGCCTTCGGGACGTTGGATTTGGTATCAGCCAAGTGCTGCCCGTTATCGTTCAAAGCATGCTCTCCCGCAATAAAACGGTATGCATGGAGCAGCCCGAAATCCACCTGCACCCCCGCCTTCAAGCCGAGCTGGGAACGCTGTTCGCCAAGTGCATCGGAAAGCCTTTTCAAAACCGGTTTATTATCGAAACCCATAGCCACCATCTCATGCTCCGCATTCAGCGCCTTATTCGCAAGGGTATGCTCAAATCCAGCGATGTCTCGGTGATTTATGTCGATAAGGGCGAATCGGGCTCTACTTGCCTTGAGCTCCGGCTCGATGAAGAAGGCGAATTTATCGATCGCTGGCCCAATGGCTTTTTTGAAGAGGGATTTGAGGAGATGTTTTCAACATGATGTTGACTGCATGCCTGTCCCCTAGGGCCTTTGCCGTTCCCGAAGGAAGCAGCGCAAATGCCCATTGTTCGCTGGTGATCGCATTTTTGCGCGACCTTCAAGACAATGGCGTCGTGCTGGAGGATGAGCAAGCCGCGCCGGGTGAAACAGATAAGAAATCGATAACCCTCTCGGCCATTCGCGAGGCTATCGATACGTGGCCGCAGCAATATCGCTCTAAAGTAAAAACGCTGTTTAATGCGCTTCGTGTCCACAATCGCTTTGTTAAAATCCCGAAGGCACCTTCCGCAGCCACATGCGAAAACCGGCCATGCCAGTATGCCATAGGCATCGCCGGATCTCGGCAGGCGGATGCTCTGCTGGTGAGCGATGACTGCAAAAACAGCGTTAAGAAGGCGCTGCAGAAAACAGAAGTATTCACGGCGGAGTCCTATGCCTTGTCTGATTTCAACGAACGTCTGAAGAAATGCATGGGGCAGCGGATCAGCTCGGGCGAATTAACGCAATCTCAAGCAGAACAGAGGATCTTCGGACCACTGTTGCGTTATGCAAAACATCTAAAAATTATCGATCGCTATATTGGCCGCTCGGTACCAGCGCGAGAGTCTGGAAGCGCTAGGCTGGGAGAAGATTATAAGCGCAGCCTAGAGTGGATTTGTAGCATTTTCCGCGATAAAAGCGAACGGTGGAGCAGCGGCTCAAGGGTGGAGATTTTTTCAGGAATCGATGTTCAGAAGATCAGTCCCAATGACCTTCAAGCGTCCATCCAAGCTCTGCGTGAATGGGAACAGGAGATGATAAAAAAGGGCTATGGTGGTTTGAAACTTTATCTGTTCGAAGAAAACCATAAAAATGAAATGCCGCATGCGAGATATCTATTGACGGATCAAATAGGCATTCTGGTGGATCGCGGTTTTGATCTCCTGCTATCCGCGAATCAAATGCGGACCAAAGGAAGCTCAAAAGCTTCGAATGAGCGGCAATTGAAGGACTGTGCATTTGCCGTGATTCGGGAAGCGGGGCAAATTGAGGCCGAAGTGCGGAAGCTTCCTGCGCTGAACGGGCCGAACGCGGCTTCCCGATGACGCCTTGCACCTGAAGCCGTAAATAAGTAGATGGGTGATCTGTAGAATCCCCCTCTCAGGTCCAGTTCACAAACTGAATGTTGTTGATGTCGTCCACTGTAATCGTCACTTGGGCACAATCCACCGGCGCAAACGACTCAAAATTTGAACCAGGCTTCGGCGGCGCTCCTTTTCCGCAACTATACCCCTCGTTGAAATCCACAAACCATGTCATCGCAGGGGCCATGTTCGTCTTGTAGATAATCGCATACTGACCCGCCGCACCTATCGCCGTCGCAAATTGCGGATCTGTTAGCATGCCTTCCGGCGGTAGCATCCCCTTCGGAAATAACATCACAATCCCTACACCTATCCCATAGCTGTTCAATGCCTGCGATGGGGGCGCCTGATTCAAGGATAATACAAACTTATCCCCCATCGATTGTCCCGTCCCATAACCATATAAATAATCAGGACTTCCAGAGCTTACCGTCCATGCGACCAATACATCCGCCTCGGCAGGCACCACCTTCCCAGCTCCAGGAACCAAACTCCCATTGACCTGGATCATATCCATGCCGGTGCCGCTTCCACCTTGACCGGAACCCCCCTGCCCCATTCCGCCCCCTCCAGCCGTCCCCGATGAACTCGATGTTGAGGATGTTGACGAGCTGGATGAGGTCGAGCTGGATGAGGTCGAGCTGGATGAGGTCGACGATGAGCTTCCCGTCGTTTCGTCCGTTTCCCCAGGACACCCCAAAAGCATCCCCATGCCCAACAATAAAGCCGCAAAACCAAGACGCCGCTTCGATATCATAAGAAATCTCCTTCAAATCAAAGACCCCGGCACTGCGCCGGCCAAAAACGCAGCCATCTTTTGGATATAAATGAGCCCAGAAGATAGCCTTGGAAACAGTGTAAAAAAATTTTAAAAAAATATCAAAAAAAATTTAAATTCACAAAACGCCCGCTCGTCCAACGCGCGTTATCCTAAAACCGCCCGATGTCCGGTACGGTAAATAGGATGAGGGAGTGTTGTTATGGCATCCGTAACGTCTGTTTCTCGTCCCCATAAAGATTTTTCTCACATTGCGCAGAATGGTCTTCGCGCGTTATCGTTGGCAACGACGTACAAGAATGAAATCGAGCCCAGGCTTCCCGCCGGGTGTGTGGCTCAGTTGGAAAGCGATTTGACGAGTTTGGGTGTGGTGATTCCTGCCGCCCAAACGGCCAAGCATGCGCAGGTGGCTTCGACTTCGACGCAAAATGAGGCGTTGGCGCAGGGTTATGCGCTGGTGCAGGCGATTCGCAAGGCGGTGGTGCGGCGAAATACGAGCGCTGATGTAAAGAAGGCGTATGGGGTGGGGCGGAAGATGAGTCCGAAGGTGGTGAAGGATGTGGTTTCGGCGATTGAGTTGATTGTGTCGGAGGCTGGGAAGGATATGGCGGCGGCGGGGGCGCTGGGGATTTTGCCCAGTGATATTACGCTGTTGCAGGATGCGGCGGTGGCGATTGTCAAAGCGGACAAGGTGCAGGAGCAGTCCAGGAATGATTCGCCGATGACGACGAAGTTAAGGAATACGACGGGGAGGAATGTGATGATAGCGGTAGATACGATTGTGGCTGCGGGATTGATACAGTTTGCGCTCAATCCTGCGATTCGGGCGGAGTTTGAGGCGCTGATCGGGAAGGGGAATGCGAAGCGGGGCGCGAAGAAGGAGGATGAGAAGGAGGAGGGGGGAGAAGAGAAGTAGAGGTTGTTGAGAAGGGGATGATTATTTTTCCCCGGTGATTTTGGTATTCCCTGCCTTTTTGATTCCTATCTATTCTAGTCAGCAAGCCCAGCGCATCGCTGCATCCATTTCCACCTACAGATAACCCCTTGACCAAGCGCCGCGCGGCGAATCTTGGCCTGATCTTTTTGTTGCGCGCATCGCATAAGCTGTGATAAGCGAGAGAGCTATGCGAAGGGTTTGGTATTTTTGGGCTGGGCTGGCCTTGATGGGGCTGGGATGTCCTGGGTCGAAGTATCCTCGTTCACCGGAGCCGAGGTTTGCGGTGGATACGGAGATACAGCGGGAATGTTCGGCTGGGAAGGGGCGAGATCCTGCGCTTGCGAAGTGTATGTGGACGAAGGCGCAGGAGGTCGATTGCCGGGGGATAGATCAGACGGAGGCAGATGCGAGGACCTTTCCGATGGTATGTGTATGCAATGGGTGTGTACGGGATGAGGATTGCGGGGATGGGCGGTGTATGAAGGTGGATGGGGGATGTGAGCCGGATTCGTATGTATGTGTGGAGAGTGGGGATACGTGTTGGGATCCGGAGGATTGTCAGAAGGAATTTAATGGGATGGGGATTTGTACGACGGACGGGCCGTTTAAAGCGAGGTGTGTGCTGCATACGGCACCGCCGTGAGGAGATGGGGGAGAGGCATTTATGGCCTAGATGGGTTTAGCGTTTGAGGCGAGAGCGCCAATAACCTGGTTTTCGGCTGGTATGGCCGAAGGCCATGATCAGGATATAGCCTTCACGAATAACATAGTAAGCCGCATAAGGGAAACGCCCCGAGGCCCTCGCGTTCACCTTCGTACCAATCGGCTGCCGCATGGAGTTCAACCTCGGCTTCATTGTGGATAAGGAGTTTCATTTATATTTGGCGCGGAGGCGCTCGGCGATACGGGCGCGGGAGGCTTGCCAAGAACTGAAGGCATCGGGGTTATTGTGGTTATCTTGGAGGCGCCGTTCGACTTCTGCGAGCCAAGCGGATTCGGTATTATCGTCGGCGGGAGCGTCGAGGCTTGCGATGAGGTGTTTTGCGATGTCGGCGCGTTCGCTGGGGGGGAGTTGTAGAGCTTGGGCGAGCACGGTTCTGGTTGACATCGTTGATGTTTAGGTTTTGGCATGTTTTGTTTGAGGCGTCAACGGGAAATGTTTTGTTTTTTGGGCGGGTGTTGAAGCGTGCCGATGTTTTTTTGTTGCCCAGGGTGCCGGAAGCGTGGAGAATGGGGCGGGAGTTGGGGATATGAACGAGACTGCGAGCATTTCGCCGAACAGGTTGCAGATGTGGGTTGTGGGGCTCTTGTGGCTGGCTGCACAGATTCTAATTGTTGGAGCTTCGATTGCAGCGGCGGGAGGGCCAACTGGGGTTGTGGATTGGGTCAAGGCGCATCCGCTGGAAGCGGCCGGAATCGGAGCAGGATGGCAGGTCGTGGTCTTTGCGGCGGGGGTTCTGGCGAAGGTGTGGAAGAGGCTTGAGCCAGAGGTGGTGGAGGGATTGGCCGAAGGCGTAAGGGCGCGGTATTTTGCGCTAGGCGAGTTTGTTTCGAAGGTCAAGAGCCGGTTTCGGCGGCGCTATTTGGAGCAAGTGGTGTTTGAACACAGGGATCTGAACTTTCGTGGCCTCAAAGAGCAAGGTTCATACACATTAGAAGTGGAACATGTCTTTATCGAGTTGAAAATATCGCCTAACCATACGAAAAACATCAGTCCGCATCCACTAGCAAAACCATCTACTCCGGATAGCAGACAAATTTGGACTTTTATTCGCTATGTTGCGGAGCGAAAGGGCGTAGGACTTGCAGTTTTAGGGGCGCCTGGAAGCGGAAAGACCACGCTTCTGCAAAACGTGGCACTAACATTTGCAAAAAATCGACAGCGCAAACATAAGTTAAGGAATTACCTACCATTGATGTTGTTTTTGCGTTCTCATGTGGAAACGATAATCAATGAAAAGCCTGTGTTGGGTGCGTTGGCGCAGACTTATTTCGGCAAACGCTTTGGAAGAATTGCCACCATGCCAGTTCTCCCCAAAGAGTGGTTTGAGGACCATTTAGCGAATGGCAAGTGCATCGTTCTCTTAGATGGTCTGGATGAAGTAGCTGACAAAGAGCATCGAAAAGCCGTCGCCAGTTGGGTAGATGAACAAATCCGAACATATCCGCGTTCACCATTTGTAATCACGGCCCGGCCAGGCGGATACAAGGAAGCACCGCTCTCGAGAGTTGATGTCTTGGAGGTGCAAGCTTTTAACCTCGAACAAGTGAAGAACTTTATTCATAGCTGGTACTTGGCTCACGAGACGATGCGCAAGGCGGGCCTTGTAGATGAAGGCGTCAGACTAAAGGCACACGAAAGTGCCGAAGATTTGCTAGAACGCTTATACAGACTCCAACAAGTCTTTGAACTGACATGCAATCCATTGTTGTTGACAATGATTGCCGCTGTTCACAGCGCACGCAATGTAATTCCAGAACGCCGAGTGGAGCTGTACTCGGAAATCTGCAATGTTATGCTAGGACATTGGAATACCGCCAAGGGATTAAAGGCCCCCCTTTCGATGCCGCAGTTGAGGGCCGTGCTCGAACCGTTGGCAGCCCAGATGATGAAAATGGGCAAGCGAGAGTTGAGCCATGATGAGGTACTGGACGCTATTGTCATACATTTGGCCAGCGTGGGCTATCCGAGGGATCAAAGAGAGGAGTTTTTGCCAATGCTCGAGAAGTCAAGCGGATTATTCCTGGAGCGGGAGAATGGGCATTGGGCATTTGCGCATCTGTCATTTCAGGAGTATTTAAGCGCTGCCTATTACCATGCAAAACCAGGGAAGCTAGACTTTGAAAAAGTTGTTTCCGAACCTTGGTGGCATGAAACATTAAAGCTTTATGCGGCAATGACGGACGCCACTGAGTTGGTGCAGGCATGTTCGGACGCAAATGATCTCCCCGCAAGAGCGTTGATGCATGAGTGCTTAAGTATGGCAAGAAGTGTGGAGCCTGGCACAAGAGCAATCGCGGAGGAGAAGCTACGAAACGATTTAGAATCAAAAGATCCAGAGCTAAGGCGGTTAGCAGCAGAGGCCAAACTCATAACCCGCATCCGGGGGCTACAATCCCTCAAAGTTGGCTCAACCATTGATGATGAATATCTATCCATGGCGGAGTATCAAATGTTTATCGACGATCAACGTCAGAAAGGGATCTACAGGCAACCAGACCACTGGGATGATATGGAATTCCCCAGGAACCACAGCGAGTTCCCGGTCACTGGAGTGAGGCCCGAGGATGTGCATGCGTTCTTTGAATGGCTAAATGACACGGATGGACACAAGTTTTATCGCTACCGTCCTCCAACACAAGCTGAAGTCATCGCAAGCCCACTCAAAACCAAGAGGCGCATGGTGGTATGGTGCAATAACACGGGGAATATCGACGGATTTTTTACGTTCCCATCGGAACCTGAAAATTTATATCGGCCTCCCATTCAAAACGATTCCGACCTTCCCGCCCACTCACTCTTACCACCATGCCAAAGATCAACCTTTGATTTCAATTTTGATCTCCAGACGATGAGAGTCTTCGATATTGCCCGTACGCGGGCGAAGGACTTCTCCCATATTGAGAAAGTCATCAAAGATTTTACTAATGCCCTGAATGCCGCCTCCAAATTTTTTCTCAGGGATAGCAAAACCCATCGCAAAACTGATACAGACCAACACTTTTACTCTGATACATTCCTTCCAATACCGCAGCGCACCCTCGTCACCGCTCGCGACCTCGTGACACTTGTACACCTCGACGATGAGCTAATGACTGCCTTTCAGCGCCGCGATTATACATACGCCACCATCAGGGCAGGAGTTATCGCTGAAGATCGGCAAAATCCAAACAGAAGGGCCGCTCGCCTAATTGAAAACATTTTGAAGTTGATTCAGGCGCAGAGCGTGAAAGACCGAAGAATAGCACTTCTTCATTACACAGCTCGCCTCATTGAATATACCTGGCTTTACGGCAATGGCCATTCATTCGAACCGCGCAAACACGCCCAGTATACTCCCGAACAGAGCGCCACATTAATTGCTGGCCACCATTGGCTCAAGCTTACCGCCGCTCGCCTCGAAGGCAAAATCCCACCTTTCGAAGGCATCCGCATCGTCCGCGAGCGCATCAAAAAGACCTCATAAACGTTCACTCCACATAAAAAAGCCCCTTGCACAATCCTCCAACACCGCATATACACGAAAATCATGAGCGCCCATGCCCTGCCCCCCGATTTGGCCGATGCCATCGATGCGCTTCATCTACTCGACGATGAGTCATTATGGCGTGCCGCTCGAACATGTATGCCCCCGGATCGAGCCGCCAATCTTGAAGCGCTCCATCTTAGGCGTCAAGCGGGTGCGCTTTCAGAACCGGAAATAAATACGCTGCAGGGACTCATGAATGAGTATTTGCGGAGCCTCTTGGTCCGATCCAAAGCCGCGGGCTGCTCAAACAACGCGGATACGATGTTTCAAGTTTGCCCGGCCCCCATAAGGTCAAGCATTCGATCGATCACCCCACGCCCGGGCTCGCTGCATCCACCGAGAAATCCTCCCCAAAAATTCCCTTGTCATCCCCAAAAACCCATGCTTTTATTCGTTTCACCGCGCACCCCGATTTTCAATGGACGAGAAACAAAATCACCCCTTTGAACAAGCCCATTCACTCGCACGACACAGGCCGCTTAACCCGCACTGGTGAATTGAAATGAGAAGCAAAGAAATTCTTGAGCAAGCCCTACAACTTAAAGCCGAAGAAAAATTCGTTATCGTCGAGGGACTGCTTAACAGTTTGGACGAGCCGGATAAGCACTTGGATGCCGTCTGGGCCGAAGAGGCTGAGAGAAGGCTTCAAGCCTACCGGGAGGGGAAGCTCTCGGGAATCGCCATGGAGGATGTGTTTGGGGATGACCCATGAGGGTGGTGTTCTCTGCGATTGCAAAACAAGAATTGATCGATGCGGCGAACTATTATGAGCTCGAATATGCTTCGCTTGGGCGCCGATTCAAACAAGAAGTAAAAAAAGCTGCAATGAGGATTGCCGCATACCCCAAAGCATGGTCGGTAGAGCGGGGTGAGATTAGAAAATGCCTCCTCCATAAGTTCCCCTATAAATTGCTTTATTCAATTGAGAACGATCATATCCTTGTGCTCGCGGTTGCTCATCAGCATAGAAAGCCAGATTATTGGATGAAATAGCTATCCCAGGTCGGGAACTTTAAACAGGCTCAAAGGGCATCGAAAAGACCTCGCCCTACGCTCAAAACAAGCATTCTAAAAGCCTATTTTCACGCTGTTTTCCGCCGCTTCCGCCGCTTCCGCCGCGCAACCCTTGCGCCTCCCCCCGCAAATT
This sequence comes from uncultured Polyangiaceae bacterium, assembly GCA_964537685.1. Lineage (GTDB taxonomy): Bacteria > Myxococcota_A > Polyangia > Polyangiales > Polyangiaceae > CAZICM01. The sequence continues at coordinate 4,122 of CAZICM010000032.1, read as the reverse complement.
CATCGCCCTCCCCTCCCCTCCACACTGTCCACCACCGCGATTTCACCCTCTTTTTAGCCCTTTTCAATTCCCTTTCCCTTTACCGCCCCCAAGCCCCCTCCCCTGCCCCACGGGCATCATTCTTGCGAGTCCCAACGCGGCGAATTGTCTTCGCCTCTGATGCGTCTTCGAGCGCGGCCTTGGCTCCGCGCCCTTTCTCATGGTGGCGTCGCCTGCCACAATCTTGGGAGATTCGTTATGCTGCGCGTTCCTTCACGCTTTGTCGCGCTCTTTCTCGGTAGCGCGATCGCTTGGTTGGGCTGTGAGGGCCCCGTCGGCCCCGCCGGCCCCACCGGCCGTAATGGTGCCGATGGTACCAATGGCGCCGACGGGACAAATGGTGCCAATGGTAATAATGGTACCGATGGTACCAATGGCAACAATGGTACGGATGGTACCAATGGTACGGATGGTACAAACGGCGGGAATGTCGAGCTCTTGCTGTTTCATGGCCGGGATGCCCTCGAGGCCCAGGCAATGAGCGAGAGCGGTAGGTTCCGCGCGGTGGCAACCATTAGTTCCGCAAAGGCCGATGCAAATGGGTCGGTGTCCGTGGATTTTTCCGTGGCCGATCAGGATGGGAATGCTGTGACGGGAATCACGGCGATTAGTGCTTCTATCGCCAAGCTGGTTCCTCCTTCGGCGGGGGAGTCGTTTAATAAGTGGGTGCCCTATATCTATCGCGCTCAAACCGTAAGCAATTCTGCAATGGGGGATTGGCCCAATCCAGATGGAACGGCGGCGGATCAGGGGTATAGGGAGAATAATGGTACGCTGACGGATAATGGGGATGGGACGTATTCGTATGTGTTTGCGACGAATTTGAGCATGGCCAAGATGCCGGTGAGCGGCGCGACCGTGGATTATGAGCAGGGTTTGCGTCACCGGGTGTCGATTATGATCGGGGGAAGCTCGGGTCCAACCGCGGATGCAAATTTTGATTTTGTGCCCGATGGAAGTCCGCTGGCAGGGACGGAGCACCGCGATATCATTCAGACTTCCGCTTGCAAGAATTGTCATGGGCCAGAATTTAAGGCCCATGGAGGCGATAGGTTAAGTGTTGAAAATTGTGTGACATGCCACGCCCCCGGAAGTACGGATCCTCATGGTGGGGAGACCATCGATTTTCAGGTGATGATTCATAAGATTCACGCGGGCGGCGAGTTGGCGACGATTCCTGGAGCCGATGGGATTGTGTGGGATAATCCGGCGACGCCGGCCGATGAGTCGGCGGACAATGGGCAGTATGCGATTTGGGGCTTTCAGAATGCCAAGCATGAGTGGTGGAAGTCTGACTTTCCCGCGGTGCTGGGCAATTGTCAGAAGTGTCACGAGGGCTCGGGCGCCGATGTGGATGTGTGGAAGAACAAGCCTTCGCGCGTGGCCTGTGGGTCTTGTCACAATGATGTGGACTTTGCGACGGGCGTAAACCATGCGGGCGGTCAGCAGGCGGATGATGCCAATTGTTCGATCTGTCATAAGCCCAGCGGTCAGGCGGTGGGTAAGTCGGTAATAGAAGCCCATGATTGGACCACCAAGGATATCCGCAATATTCCTGAGTTTAATATCACGCTGTCGGTGTCGGCTCCCGCAAATGGAACGCATTTCGTTCCGGGGGAGAGCCCGGTGGTGACGGTGGTGATCAAGGATATGGAAAATGGTGGGGTGGTGATCGATCACAATACGGTGACGGCGGAGACTTCGGGTACGGCCGAGGGGTGTATCAGTGCTCCCTGTCCCGCCAAGGATGGTCTTTTCCCTGCTTCGTATTTATTTGTTCATGGTCCTAGGGGCGATCGCAATCCTGTGCTGACGACGAGGGCAAGGGCGCGGATTACAAGCACAAGCGCGGGGCCTTTTGATATCAGCGCGGCGGGTGCGACGCTGGATTTTGTGTTCGATGGCGGCAAGGATATTTATCTGGCCAAAAATGGAGGGACGGTGTTGCCTGGACGGGTAAGCGTGCCTGTGTCGGCCGGTTCGTTCTCGAGCACGGCGGCGGCGACGCCCGCGGAGATGGTGACCTGGCTCAATGCAAACAATAACTTTAAGCTCCGGGGGATTGCTTATTTGGAGCCGGATGGCAAGCTTTCGGTTCGGAGCCGGAATCTGGGTGAGTTGTATGCGGTGCAGCTTGGGGCGGGCGCGGTGACGACGGCGGCCTTTGGTGGAGATACGGCGGTGAAGGTGATTGGCGGGTCGACGCCGAGCGTGTCGATTGCCAAGCAGCAGAATCCCGCGAATAACGATCCAAAGGTGCAGTGGTTCCCCAATAAAATCACCTATACGCTGGATCCGGTGGATGATCTTCGGCCGGGTACATATATCGCCAGTGTGGAAATCAGCGATAGGGGCAGGAAGAGCGCGACGGATTATAAGACGCCTTCGGTGGCCAAGGTAAGCTTCCAGGTGGGGACGGCGACGGAAGAAATGCCCCCGACGAGGAATTGCAATTCATGTCACCAGGCCGCGGACGGGCGGGGTTTGGTGCTGGATTTTGCGCGGCATTATAAGATTTTGGACGATTTGTCGATCGATCAATGCGGTGCTTGTCACGATTACCAGACGCAGACGGCTTCGGGTCAATGGTCGGGTGGTCATCCAATTGGGAAGCGTATTCATGCGATTCACAATGGGGCAAATTTGAGCTATCCGATTGCCACGGTGGCCTATGGCGGCGGCGATCCTGTGGCGGGGCGTTTTTGGGATATTACATTCCCCCAAGATATCCGCAATTGCGAGTCGTGTCACAATGAGAAGACGAGCGGAAGCTGGAAGACGGAGGCATCGAGGCTTCCTTGCTGGGGTTGTCATGATTCGGATGCGTCGAGGGCGCATATGAAGATTCAGACTTATGATCCGACGCCGGCCGATCCTTGGAGCGGCGATGAGGAAGAGTCTTGCATGACCTGTCACTGAGCCTCTAAAGTTCGTGACATTCCCCAATATTTCTCCTACATATTAGATCCCATCATGAAACAGCTTGTTTGCGCGCTGTTTAGCGTTGTGCTCTTGGCTTGCGCTCAAAACAATGGCACCGGTTCGGGGCCGGCTTCGTCGTCGGCGGGGCCGGCCGGTGCTTCGGTCCAGGCGAAGGTGTTGGCACGGGTGAATGGTGTGCCCATTACAGAGCTGGATGTGGAGTTGAAGCTTCAGAACGATAGCCACGAGGCGGCGGGTCCCTCGGAAGAGCGGCGTAAAGCGGTGTTGGAGCAGTTGATTACGAAGGAGATTTTGGCGCAGAAGGCGCGGGAGAATGGGTTGGATCGAGACAAGAAGTACCGGGAGGGGTTGACGAGGCTTGAGGCGCAGGTGAAGGCGTATGAGCGGCAGGAGCTTGCGGAGTTGTTGCTCAAGCGGGAGGGGGAAAGGCGTTCGGTGATTGGGGATGAGGACGCGCTGGCTTATTTTAAGCAGAATGAGGCGAGAATTCGGACAGAAGTGCATGTGCTTCAGATTCTGCGGCGGAGCGAGGCGGCGATTGTGGAGGTAAGGAGTGCGATTGAGCGGGGGAAGTCGTTTGAGGAGGCGGCGCGGGATTTGTTTCCCAATTTGCCGGAGGGGCAAAAGCCTTGGGATTTGGGGTATTTGCCTTTTTACAAGGTGCCCGAGCCTTGGCGGGAGACGGTGTATGAATTGAAGGCGGGGGAGATGAGTGGAATTTTGAGGGGGCCGAATGAGCGTTTTTGGCTGATTCAGGTGGTGGATTCAAGAAAAAACGAGGCGCTGAGCTTTGAGTCGGTGAAGGAAGCGATTTTGACGGATATGCGGGCTGGGCGGGTGCAGAAGTCGAGGGAGACGCTGGAGCAGGATTTAAAAAAGGGGGCAAGGGTGGAGATGGTGGGGCCATAGAGGGCAGATTCAAAACAGGTGCGTGAATCCCGCGATCCCTTGGAACCTTTCGCAGCTCTCCCTCCGGAAAAGGTATCACCTTCCCCGTCCTCGGATCAACCACTCTTGGATATTTCATTCCGCGCCGGTTCAGCGGAATCCCATCTTCATCAAATCCAAAGTTCGACGAATCCCCTGCAAACAAAGTCCCCATCGACAGGATAAACGCCGCCCCACCCAGCACACTCCCAA
>CAZICM010000031.1:99932-112462 GCA_964537685.1 uncultured Polyangiaceae bacterium | reverse complement strand
CCGCTAGCCAGGCTTTTTCCGCAGCTTATCATACAGCCTGCCGAATATCTCTCCCTCAATCCGCGGTGTTGAAAGCGATTTTGCCGTTTCCAGCCATTTTTTGATCGGCACTTCACCGTCCTTCAACGGCTTACATCGATTCAAAATGAGAAGGTCGGAGAGGATTTGCTCCTTTGGTGCCTTATGAACCGGCAAACTCGCCCGCAAACCTGGGTCCAAGCTTTCCACAAGGACATCGCGGGTGAGATGCAACTCAATGACTACATTGACCAGCTCATGAATCTCATCTCCAGTCAAATATTGTTCTTTGTGGGGCAATGCCTTGTCCGCCAACACCTCATCAACCTTAGCCAATATCATTCTCTCCACCGCATCAATCCCGGCTCGCTTTGCCATTCTCCGAGCTCCCCCAAAGTCTTCCTCAATGGTCCGGTCTACCCACCAAAACTCCATTTCTCCCTTGGTACCTCGATCGGTCCAATAATGCCCCTTTAGCATCTTTGCCGACGATGCCCCGGACACCCGAAGATGAAGTCCTCCCTGATGGCGCGTGCTTCGTTCGCGAAGCGCATTTTTAGGGTCGTTCTCATAGGTGCCCGTAATCACTGCGGCTCCATCGGGTTCAAAGATAAGCTTGGCTGTCTTTGTGATGGAATTGGATTCGGCGGTGATCTGCCGGACATGCAGTGAATACAGATCTTGATGGATGAGAATATAAGCTTCTATAGGTCCAAGTTTCCGGCCGGTGGCGGGATTGATCCATTCGGATTGAAGGGCACCGGCCCAGGTTCCGCGCAGATCGGGCCGATTGGTGAGGCGGCGAATTCCCTGCCAAGCCCAGGCCCATCGAACAACGATGAAGCCTCCGACGAGTCCGGCAACAAGAAGAGCGCTTAGAATACAGGACAGGACTTGACCGAGTGCCAAAGCGGATTCCTGGGTACTAAGAGCCAAAGCCGACATAGTTCCGTGCTTCCTCGAAAAAGCAACGGGCTTGTTGCCGCGTCCATGGCTGCTGATTTCCAAAGAGATTTTTCATCCGGCTGACTTCGAGACATGACCCGCAACTTGCATCGGTCTCTGTTTGCTTCAAAAGGTCTGAAATCACCGACTGGACATCTTTGAAATAGCTGCCGTCTTCCTGATTAAAACAGGTATTGGGCGCATTATAGACGAGGCACTCGATCAAAAAGGAGGGAGCTTGTTCGGCGGCGCTTCTGGCGCTCTGGCTACTGCTTTCCTTCATCTCATCGCGCAGCCGCTTGAGGATGCGCACGATTCGTTTAAAGCGGCGATTGGTGGCGTCGTTCTTTTTGACGCCTTCATTATAGTGCTGCTCATGCCAGTTGATTACCCTCGTATGGGGCTCGTTGATTGGGCGGGTTTCGACACCCAAATGATATGCCCATTCTCCAGAACCGGTTTTTGCCCCTGTATAGAGGCGATGCTGACAGGACACGGTCGCGTCGGCATCGAGCCTTCGGTTGCTCTCACGAATATTAAATGTCTTGTTGGTTGGCTTGATTTGGCTTTCGCCGAACTTTCTCTTGAGCGCCTCCCAGACATCAGCCCTGAAGTGTTCAAGCAAGTAGGTGGCATCAGGGAAGTTAAGCATCTGCCGGGATGGGATTCCGTTGGTGGGAAGCTCAAAATAAATTGGCGGGAGACGGCGAGGCGGATGCCTGAAGCGGGAAGATCAGCGAAAGAATTTGCATGCAAGCTTTTGCATTATGGTGCGTGTAACGGGAAAGCGTGCCCCGCCTATTATGGCCATCTGGACGGAGGAAGGGGCTTTGGTATTGTTTAGTATTGATCGTTGAAGAGCTTAATAAAGGGCAAGGTATCGCCCATTTCACCGGGCTGGTCGCCGCGGTCGTTGGTGTCGCCCAGGCCGAGCTGGCCTTTAAAATTACTTCCCCAGCACTTCACACGGTTTCCGGCAAGGAGCGCACAGGCATGATACCTTCCTAAACTAATGGAACTCACCTCCGCATTTAAACCAAGATCGACTCTGGGAAGCGCATCTCCCATATCGCCTGCCACAGCACCGCGCGAAGCGATATCACCAAGACCAAGCTGTCCTTGTTGATTGTATCCCCAGCACTTTATTGCCCCATCGGAAAGAAGCGCACATGTGCTAAAAACACCCGCGGAAATCGCGGTGACAGTAGCGTCTGAACCATGCTCAACAACAGGCAACTTATCACCCATCTCTTGAGCATCATTGCCCCGATCCTCCGTTTCCCCAAGTCCCAGCGCGCCGGAAAAATTATCTCCCCAGCATTTTACATACCCCCATGCCAAGAGTGCGCAGGTATGGTGATGTCCCGCTGCAATAGCCATGGCTTTTTCCCCAGATCCAAGATCTACCGGAGGCAAGTTGAGACCCATCTCACCGGGCTGATTGCCCCGGGCACTGATATCGCCCAAGCCGAGCTGTCCTTGTGCATTACCGCCCCAGCATCTGACAGAGCCGTCGATGAGGAGCGCGCATGTGTGGCTGTGCCCTGCTGTTATGGCTGTCACAATCGCGCCGGGCCCCAAATTCACCACGGATAATGCATTGCCCATTTCTCCAGGTTCATCTCCCCGATCATACGTGTCTCCCAGACCAAGTTGACCCAAACCATTATCACCCCAGCATTTCACCGTGCCCCCCGTGAGCAGTGCGCAAGTATGGGATGCCCCAACGGCGATCGCGCTCGCCTTCATACCAACCCCAAGATCAACAGCAGGCAATGCAAATCCCATTTCGCCTGGATTGCCTCCCCGCCCTGCAACATCGCCCAGCCCCAGTTGGCCATGCTGATTGTCACCCCAGCATTTTATCGTGCCATTTTTGAGGACCACACAGGTATGATTCCATCGCGATGCAATGGCGATTGCACCTTCCCCAGACCCAAGGTCTACGGCACTTAAAAAAGCCCCCATTTCCCCGGGTTGATCGCCCCGATCCAGGGTATCCCCGTAACCGAGCTGGCCCCCGTTGACCAAGCCACTACAGTTCGCTTCGTTCGGTAAACAAGAATTGAGTCCCCAACATTTAACTCCACCCCCCGAGAGAAGCGCGCAAGTATGCGCATATCCGCCCACCATAGCCACAATCTTATTCAGCCTGCAATCAACGGTGCAGTCGTCTCCATGATATGAATTTCCATCATCACATTCCTCCATGACCTCAGCGAGAGGAGACCAAACACCATCACCGCAAACACAGCTCTGTCCGGATTCGTTGATCAGCCCATCGCAATCCTCGTCCCGATCGAGGTTGTCGCAATCCTCAACCATTGGAACGATACTACCCACACATGCTCCCCATTCGCTTCCATCTGAATCACATGTTTGTGTTCCACCGATGCAGTCTCCAATACCTTCGGTCCCCAATGGTCCGGGATAGCAGCTCCGCTCACTGTGTGGAGTACACACTCTGGCTTTTCCTGTTCGGTTCCCCAAGATATTGTTGCACCCACTTACCAGGAGCAGAGCTAAAACAATGAGCATCGTTCTGCGTTGCATTCTAAAAGCTTCCTTTCACCATTAGCCCCCCCGGCCAGGAACTCACTTCTGCGCGTTTGATTCCAGCAGAACGAATAACTGGACTTGAGGAATCTGCCCAAAGAGCCACACCTGTACCAACAAACATCAAACCAATGGCGAATAAAGCGGTAGACGCATCGCCAAAGACCAACGCTTCATCGCGCAACCGAATACCTTCCTCGTCACAGAAGTCATTGTTGCCGCAATGCCCGTCGTTGTTGGAAGCGTCTCGCCTAGCCATCGACAATCCACCCATTATGCTCCCTACAATCAGTCCACCCGTGCCTAGTCCCATAAAGCCTATCCCTCCCAATCGATACCATTTGTTCGGCTCCTCATGCAGCACAACGGGTTCTTTGGGTGCCGCCATGATTTCAGGGATCAAACGATCGATTTCTATGGATACATGCATACCTTCTGCCTGAATGTTTATCTCCTGCGTCCACACTTTGTGTCCGGGTGCCCATGCCCTGATCTTATGAATCCCTAAGTCCACCGGCCGCTGTACATCCCACCGCGGCTGTACAATAGGCAGGCCATTGTCAGTGATAAAGAGACCTGGTAGTTTTCGTACTTGCTCAGACGCCCGAATCTTTAGTGTTGCGAGATGATCCGCAAGCGCGCCCATTTTCCTGGCGGCCTTGTCAGCGCGATCCACTTGTCCTTGGCGGCGAGCAGGCTCCAACACGAGCATGTATTGCGACCATGCACTTGCCAGCTTTCCTTGCGCTTCATAGCACTCGCCAAGCGTCATCTTCACCCCAAGTGCCTCGGGCACCAAAGCAGCAACCTCCTCAAGCATGGGACATGCCACCGTAAGATTATTTTGATCCATTTCAGATGTAGCCCGTTCATAAAGCGTTTGAGCCGCCGAAATTTGCCGGGTCTCCTTGGGCTCGGAAGGCGCAGCCGATGAGATCTCATCGGGCTTGGCAAGCGCAGCAAATGGATAAAACGCTATCCCACAGAAAACACTTACCATCAATGAGCGGATAAAATATCGATCCATGTTTATCCTTACCTCCGATGTGGAAAGGTGGCATTGCTCGTTTCAGAACATCGAATCATATTTCTTCTTCGGCGATGGCTTGGGTTCTTCTGGCCGCGGGAGCTCGCTCGGTGGAGAGGAAGTCACCGGAGAAGAAGTCCCCACGGAAGGCTCGCTTGGTGGGACTGAAGTGTTTGGAGCTGCCGATTGGCTCGCCATTGGGGATGCTGCCTCGGATGCGGGCGATGGCAGCACCTCGGGGATGATGGCGGTCTTTGGAAGGTGCTTGCTCTCGTCGGCAACATAAGGGAATGCTTGAACCAAAGGCTGATTTTTCATCCTATCGGGCACGGATTGACTGGGTGCCGAGGAAGCCTCAGACGTCACTAAATTTCTCTCTTGAGAGACAGTTGGCAAAGAATGTTCTGTGACAGAGTTGCGCTCCTCTACCGGCTCAGGAAGCGCTTCCAGGTGGTTTATTCCGGCACTTGCTGCGATTGCCGTGGACACTGTGATGGTCTCTCCCTCAGGACGGGAACGAATGGACAAGCGAAACCCAATGATTAAGCTCGCACCTACCAAAATCGCAAATCCTAACCCCCACAAGGCCACCCTCGATTTGGGCATGCGCGCCGGGAGCATTTCAGGATGGAAAGCCCTTTTCAGATTGGAGACTTGACCAAAACTGCCAGTGGTGGTAGAGGTATCCGCGGATATACCCGTTCCATCGGCAATCGGGTTCATTGCGGTTTCTTCCACATGTATCTCTGGAGCACTGGATGGCTTGGGCTCCTCGCATAGGGGCGGTGATGATAGCGATGCATCTCCATTGCTCTCGGCTTTGGAAACAGCAGGAGGAGCTGTTTGGCGCAAGACAACCATCAAGTCATCGATTTTTTGAAAGCGATCGCCCGGACGTTTTCGTAAACATTGCAGAATCGCGATATCGACCCATTCAGGAATATCTTGTCGATGCACACTTGGCGGCCGAGGTTCAGTCTGGAGCACACGACTGACAACAGCCGTCATGCTAGACGCCTCGAATGGCGTAACACCCGTAAGCAGCTTATATAATACAACACCTATAGCCCATATATCTGTGCGAGCATCGACGCGTTTGGAGCTCCGCATTTGCTCAGGCGACATGTAAAGGGGAGATCCCCGGACTGCATCTGTTGCGGTTAAGTCCGCATTATCCCCCGCTGCACACTTTGAGATACCAAAATCAATCACCTTCACCCTCGGAGTCCCTTGAGGCCCCCGGGCTAAAAAAATATTCGAGGGTTTAATGTCCCGGTGAATAATACCGAGGGCATGTGCCTCTTTAAGGGTTTCGCAGGCTTCAAGAACATACCGAATCGCCTCTTCCACAGGCAGCGGCCCCTGCGTCCCTACAATCTTCCCCAAGTCAGACCCCTCCAAATACTCCATCACCATATAATAGCTGCCATCCTCCATCCTCCCTACATCATGCACCTTCGCAACATGATCGCCCTTTAGCTTCGCCGCTGCACGGGCCTCCCGTAAAAATCGCGCCGCCGCATCAGGGCTTTCCGCCGTGCCGGGAAGCATAAACTTAATCGCAAAAAGCTCCTCCAATTCCAAATGCCGGGCGGCGATAACCATCCCCATGCCGCCTTTGCCCAGGATTCGTTCAACCCGGTATTTGCCTAAAACAGTGTCGCCTATCGCAATGTGGATATCGGGGATCACACCGCTACAGTACCACATCCCAGTGCCCGCCTGTCCAGAAAAAACATAAAGCCCTCTCCTTTGTGGTCACTGGAGCGATCTTCGCTGAATACAGGGACCAGTTACACCGTTTTTGCTTGGTCCTTCTGGTTTTTTAGCCCCACGCGCGGGGATGCGCGTACTCTTCAATCAGCGCGCTGGTCAGCCGAAATGTGTGTGTCTACAACTTATATGTTACAAAATATTGATCGTGGGGACTTTGGGTAAAAGCGAGCGTCTCACGGCCTTATAGCGATCCCTTATCATCAACAACGATCGCCTTCCATCCCCAAAAACGATGCCTTTCATCGATCATTCATTGTTGATCGGCATGCTTAATGATGCTTCGCCAAGCTGCCATGCCACTTCACACCCTCAATCACGGTGCCGGTTGTCGATTGCCCACCCTTTATCGGCATGCTTTTCAAGGCTCAGGGGCGATCACCATCGGCCTTGAGCCTCGCTGGTGAGGGCTCAGTCCTAGCGTTTTCGGCGCAAAGCCTCAATTACCATGCTTATCGATGATATATCACCGTCTATCACCGCCCTTTTTTTGTCCGATCATCGATCGATTTTATTTGCATGCCTTCTTAGGATATGTTCTTCTCCAAGGGCGGAGGCGAATACCATCGCCCCGATATCCAACAAACGTTGTTAGCCGAAGGAGATCGATCGATGAAATTCCTAACCTTGGCGAATCTAAAACTGGCCCTCGACAATCTGCTCGATGTGAAGACGGCTTTGCTCGCATCTACCCAGATGGGAGTATCGTTTAGGCCGCTGTTGGAGGCGAAGCGCAATGAGATCAATGCCCTGCCCGAAGCGCTGACCAGCAAACGGCCGTTGGCGGCAGAGCTGGTGGAGACCGATGATCGGCATGATGATTCGGGGGCTTCTATATGGCATATGTGTGAAGCGGTAAAGCGGTCGCCTCTTGCACTGGCAGAGGAGAAGGCGGCGGCGCTGCGGGTACAACAGGCTCTGGTGCCCGAGCGCCGGGTGCTGAAGGCGGCTCATGCCGACGAGGCGGCGGCAGCCAAGAAAAATCGGGAAAAGCTAAGCGCGCTCGAGCCGGATTTGAAGTTGTTGGTATATCCTGGGGGTAAGACTGCTTATGATTTGGCTTTAAGCTATATCGACGCGGGTGAGAAGCTGGACACGCTATTGCAAGATCGGGCGAATATCAAGGCGAGTGCGGAGTTGTCGGAGAAGGCGAGGCAGGTGAGGCAGTCAACGCTCAAACTGCTGAGCAATTTTAGGGCGGCGCTTCAGGATAGCGTGGAGGGGGATGCGGCGCTTCCCAGGAATTTAGAGGCGCTTGTGTTTGGCTATTTTGATGAGCTTTCCGAGCGGCGGGAGGAGAATGCCGCAGGAAAAAAAGAGCCTACCTCAGCACCACCTCCATCTGATGCGCCTCCGTCAGCCTAGGCACTTCCCACCGTTCGCTCATCCGTGCAATTACCGCCTCGGGTACCCTTCCCGCTCTTAGGAAGCACGGGTTCTGGAGCGTTACACCGCTTCACCAGTTCGCCAAAAACTGCTCGACCGTCATTCCAATATCCCTAGCAATCTTGCGAAGCAGTGCAGGCGAAATATCGCGTCCCCCATGAAAAGGTACTGTGGTCGCCCTCCCATCGGGATGGCGGTACTGTTTATGCGAGCCCCTCTGCCGAACCTCAACAAAACCCAGCAACAGCAAAATCGCTGAAACTTCACGGGGCTTTAGTACGCGATTCTCACCCATCGTTAAGCCACCCGCAACGAATGGGTGCCAACAAACTCGGACTCCAATTGAGGTTCGCCATCCTCAAGAAGCATCATCACAACTTCCTTGACATTCTCCAAGAGCTCTTCCACGGTCGCGCCCTGCGAATGAGCCCCAGGCCATCCCGGTATGTAGCCCACAAATAATCCCGTTTGAGAATCCCGCTCTACCACAACATTGTAGTTCCGCATCTGTTTCTCCTCGTGAGCTCAGCCTTCACTGCATATTCAATCTCAATCCCATATTTCCGATCACGTCAAGCAAAAAGTGTAAGCCCATTTCATTCATATGGCGCGGCTCAGATAAACAAGCGCCGCAGGAAAAAAAGAGCCTACCTCAGCACCACCTCCACCTGATGCGCCTCCGTCAGCCTAGGCACTTCCCACCGTTCGCTCATCCGTGCAATTACCGCCTCGGGTACCCTTCCCGCTCTTAGCCGGTTCTGTGCCAACATTTGCTCCCGGCTACTCTCTACATACACAATCTTGGTTTTCGCTTTGTAGTCCAAGGCCAATTGCAGCGCCGGGCCCCGTCTCTGCCGGTTGATGTTGGTGGCGTTGTATACAAATCGTTCCCCCCGCCTTAGGTGTTCCTTTAAACGCTCGCGCCCTTCTTGAACCACTGTGCCTTGGTTGTCCGTTGGATCGACATGCATCTCCGCCCGTAAATCGTCCAGGCTCACCACCGGTAGATCTGAATAATGCGCTTTGATGTAGGAATCCTTGCCAGAGCCCGGTAAGCCTACCATCACAATCATTTCGCCCTTGGTGTCATCATACACAGGTACATCAGGGACCCGCCCATGCCCTTCAGAAGCAAAATAGATGACCCGGGTGTGATCCGATGCAAAGGGACGAGCCTGGGTGTAACAGTTTTCATCCATGCAAAAGGTTCGAAAGAGTTCTATGTTGTCGAGTACCCGGTTTAAATCTTGACAAATACGGCCCCGTATATCGGCTTCGGCCACCATGGCCAATAGATCGGCCCGGCAGGAAAAGGAAAGTTCGGCCGCCACGCGCTGGGCGTCGTCTCTTTCGATTAAATAAAAGGGAATTTGATGATAGCGAATCAAGCCGCATACCATTTCCCGAAGTGCAAAGGGGAGATTGAGCTCCCAAAGAATGCGCCGGGCCAAAAGCTCGCCAGCCCTGGAATGCCCCTTCGCCGTAATTCGGCCTTCTTCTTCGCGGGTCGTCTGGGGCTTGGCTACGTCGTGCAGCAAACAACCCAGCCATACCGCTTGTTGATCGACGTGGGGCAAGGTCCGAAAGGCCGGCATCGATGCCAGTACATCCAAGACCATCTGCGTGTGTATCCACACATCCCCCTCGGCATGATGAATGGGGTCTTGGGGACATTCGCGAAGGGCCCGCACCCAATCAAAAGATTGAAGAGCAGGCCACGAAGTTTGAAACAAAGGAGGCGCCGGAAGCGAAAGGAGCGTTTCGAGTGACATTGTCTTTACCTGTTATCATAAGTTATGTTAGAGAGGCAAGGCTTACTATGTCGCAAAAATATCCCCGCACTTTTCATCTGCCCTGGTCGCCGGGCGGGACGTCGGACGATAAACGCATGCTGGATGTGTCGGAGTTGATCGGTACGTCGATTGTGATTACCGAGAAGGCCGATGGTTCGAATTTGACGTACACAAGAAGGCATGTGTTTTCGCGTTCGCATTCGGGGCCGCCGGGGCATCCGAGTTTTGATTTGGCTAAGGCAACGCACGCGAGGATTGGGCATCTTTTGTCGGAGAATTTGAGCGTGTTTTGTGAGTATTGTTATGCGCTGCATTCGATTGCCTATAAAGAGTTGCCCGATTTTTCGATGGTCTTTGGGGTGAGGGATGATGAGCAGGGGGTGTTTTGGGATTGGGAGATGGTGGAGGCTCAGGCGGCGGATTTGGGCTTGCCAACGGTGCCGGTGCTGTTTAGGGGGACGGTGGGGAGTGAAGAGGAATTGCTGGAGCTGACGAGCAAGCTGGCCAAGGGGTCTTCGGCGCTGGGCGGGCAGCGCGAGGGGATTGTGGTGAGGGTGGCCGAAGCCTTCGCCGAGCAGGCTTTTTCGAGGAAGGTGGCCAAATGGGTGAGGAAAGATCATGTGCAGACCGATGATCATTGGTTGCATCAGGCGATTGTGCCGCAGAAGTTAAAGAGTTCGGCGTAGAGGCGTTCTCGAACGGGTCCCAGGAGGCGCTGATAATGGTGGGGGTCGGTGTCGGGACCGGTGGCGAGTTCCATCCAGAATTCATTGGCGGCGCTAAAGTCGCCGAGGGTGCCTGTCTTCAGGACTTGAAGGGCGAAGATGGGCACCCTGAGGGCGTGGAAGAGTTTTTTCTTGGAGGGATGGGGTTCATCCAAAAAGCGTTTGATGCCTTTGTCCCAATCGGAAGAGGAGCGGTTGAGGGCCGAGAGGGCCAGTTTTTTCTGGTCGAGGCGATAGCTAAAGGGTGGCCTTGGGGGTTTAAGAATATATTCTTTGGGGGCAAAATAGCATTCGAGGGCGAAGACGCTTTGGCCGCTTAAGGCTTCTTGGAAGGTGTGAATGCCATGGATGACGGCATTGACCTTTGGGCCAAAGGCGAGGTCTTGTTTTTGGCCGGGTGTGGATAAGACGGCGACGAAGTCTTCGTCGGAGTTGGGGGAAGCGGTGCCATAGACGCGGGAGCCGATGCAGTAGGCTGCATAAACTTGGCTTTCCGCTAAGCCTAGGACGCCGAGCAGGGTGGATAGTTTTTCCATGGCCGATCTTCTCCGCCGAACGTGGCCTACCCTTCAGTTTCGGCGCTTATTTCTTTCAATTTTTTTTAAGCGGGACGCCCTTTGTTTTCGTGGCTTTTGTCATGCCCAGCCATTCATTTTCATTGCATACCGATAGAACCGCTTGAAGCGTGTAACGGGGGTTGTGATTTGTATACAGATGTGAGAAAAGGCTGCATTGGGCCTGTTTTTTTGGAGACGAAAACGATGCGCACATGGACAAACATCGTGTTGGGACTGATCGTTGTCGTCGCCATGGCATCACCGGGATGTAGTTGCGGTAGTGATACCGATGCAAACACAACCGGACCCCCAGCCACCACATCGTCGAGCAGCGGCGGCGAGGGCGGCGCGGGGGGCCAGGGCGGCGGCGGAGGACAAGGCGGAGGTACGGCCGCCGATCTTGGGACACCTGGAATGGATATCGTGACGGCGGGCGATACCGTGAAGAGTCCTAATTTCACCATGGTATTCACATTTGGACAATCCACCCAGAATCAAGGTCGCACGGCGTCGCCGGGCTATCAGATACAGGGCGGGGTCATCGGCGCAACAGGGAGTAAATGACGATGAGACTGCGGACATTGAAGCGATGGATAACGATTTCGGCGCTGGGCATGGGTGCGGCGCTGTGTTCGGCGAGCGCGTTTGCGGCCGTTCCGCCGACGATTACGCATCAGGGACGGCTGTTTGATTCCAAGCAGCAGCCGGTGAATGAGACCCTGGATGTGGTATTTACCCTGTATGACGGGCCGGATGCCAATGCCGCCGTTCTGTGGACGGAGACGCATAGCATTGCCTTTGATAATGGGTATTTTTCGGTGGAATTGGGCTCGACCACGCCCTTTGATGATGGGAAGGTGTTTGACGGGTCGGTGCGCTATTTAGGGATAAAGGTAGGGAATGATCCTGAAATGGCGCCTCGTTCGGCGACGCGAAGCGTGCCTTATGCGCTGATGGCGAATGATGTGAATGGGGATATCAATCCTCATTCGATTTCGATTCAGGGCTTTGGGGTCGTGATCGATGAAAATGGGCAATGGGTGGGCGATGCAACGGGCTTGCAGGGGCCGCAGGGTATTCCGGGCGTTGCGGGTGCGACGGGTGCAACCGGTGCTCAGGGTGCTCAGGGTCCTCAAGGCGATCCGGGTGTGATAGGTCCGATGGGTCCGACGGGCGCACAGGGTCCTCAAGGTCTTCAGGGTATTGCGGGCGCGACGGGTGCAACCGGTGCTCAGGGTGCTCAAGGTCTTCAGGGTATTGCGGGTGCGACGGGTGCAACCGGTGCTCAGGGTGCGCAGGGTATTCAAGGACCTCAGGGTATTCCGGGTGTGGCGGGCGCGACGGGTGCAACCGGTGCTCAGGGTGCTCAAGGTATTCAAGGACCTCAAGGTGATCCTGGACCCATGGGCGCTATGGGGCCCACCGGCGCAGATGGACCTATGGGGCCTCAAGGACCTCAAGGCATTCAAGGACCTCAAGGTGATCCTGGACCCATGGGCGCTATGGGGCCCACCGGCGCAGATGGACCTATGGGGCCTCAAGGACCTCAAGGCATTCAAGGACCTCAAGGTGATCCTGGACCCATGGGCGCTATGGGGCCCACCGGCGCAGATGGACCTATGGGGCCTCAAGGACCTCAAGGCATTCAAGGACCTCAAGGTGATCCTGGACCCATGGGCGCTATGGGGCCCACCGGCGCAGATGGACCTATGGGGCCTCAAGGACCTCAAGGCATTCAAGGACCTCAAGG
>CAZICM010000031.1:0-99832 GCA_964537685.1 uncultured Polyangiaceae bacterium | reverse complement strand
GGGCCTCAAGGACCTCAAGGCATTCAAGGACCTCAAGGCGATCCCGGACCCATGGGCGCTATGGGGCCTACGGGCGCAGATGGACCTATGGGGCCTCAAGGGCCTCAAGGCATTCAAGGGCCTCAAGGTGATCCTGGACCTGTGGGGCCGGTGGGAGCAACAGGTGCAACGGGCGCGATAGGCCCCATTGGACCGATGGGTCCCCAAGGTCCTGTAGGCGCGACGGGTGCAACGGGTGCAACGGGTGCGACAGGCGCTACAGGTGCAACAGGCGCTACGGGTGCTCAAGGTATCCAAGGTCCGGCAGGCCCCATGGGTCCGGCGGGTCCGGTGGGCGCTACGGGTGCTACAGGCGCTCAAGGTATCCAAGGCCCGGCAGGTCCGGCAGGGGCAACAGGCGCTACGGGTGCTACGGGTGCACAAGGTGCACAAGGTGCACAAGGTATTCAAGGTATTCAAGGTCCGGCGGGTCCGGCGGGCGCTCAAGGTCCGGCGGGTCCTGTGGGTCCAACAGGTGCTACAGGCCCCACCAGTATGCCTTCATGCCCCACCGTTGGATTTGCAGATCAGACCAAGGCTGTGGACACAGCCCGCTCGCTGCTCTGCGTTTACCATGAGCAATTTGGCACCAATTGGAACAACTCGGCCAGCGATTGCTATACCTATTATGGCGGAGCGCATCTATGCCGCCATGAAGAAATTCGAAGGGCATGTATTAGCGGTGGGTTTACCCCCATCACCAACTCATGGCTGGCCGATCGGGCGGGCGATGACAGCGCAACCTCGGTAAATATCGCCGATTGCAACAACTTTGATGGAACCCAATCGGCGAACAACGCCTTAACGGGCAAGTATTGTTGTTCCGAGTGGCCGAAATACTGATCTACGCCTTTAACTCCGCCGCATTCACCGGCAGCTTTCGAATCCTCTTCCCTGTAGCCGCATAAATCGCATTTACGACCGCGGGCGCAATCGGCGGCGTCCCAGGTTCCCCTATGCCCCCAGGCGCTTCTTTGCTGGGCACAAGATGCACTTCTATACGCGGAGTCTCGCCGATCTCGATCAACTTATAGTTGTGAAAATTCCCTTCCTTTACGCGGCCATTCTCGATATGAATCTCGGATTTCAGCGTTGCGCCCAGGCCAAAGATGACCGCGCCCTGGATCTGTGCCTCGACCGTGCTTGGATGAACCACAGTCCCACAATCCACGGCGCACACCACCCGATCGACCTTGACTTGCCCTTTATCATCGACCGTTACCTGAGCCACCTGCGCCACATAGCTCCCAAAGGAAGCATGCACGGCTATCCCCATCCCTTGACGCTTGGGCAGTGTCTTGCCCCAATCGGCCTTCTTTGCGGCCAGCTCGAGCACGGCCAATAGCCTTGGATTCTTGGCCAACAAAGGCTTGCGGAATTCAACCGGATCTTTCTTGGCCATCACCGCGAGCTCATCCATCATGCCTTCGATCACAAATGCATTTAGAGAATGCCCTACCGAACGCCAAAATCCGACGGGCACCACATTCTGCATATGATAGTCTACAAGCACATGCTCCAGATCATAATCGGCCTTCATCAGTCCCTCGAGGGCCGATCGATCGACGCCGTTTTTCACATACTGGGGAAACAATCTGGTCATAATAGAGCCACTGACGGCCCTAAAGGCCGCGCCCTGAACATTCCCCTGGTCATCCATGGCCGCGCGCACCACGGTATAGGAAGCGGGCCTATACTGGTCATGCCTCAAGTCATCTTCGCGGGTCCAGACCACTTTGACCGGCGCATTCATTTCTTTCGAGCAAAACACGGCCTCCAGCACATAATCCACTTCAGAGCGCCGCCCAAAGCCTCCGCCTAAATAGGTGGTATGAACAATCACTTTCTTTGGATCGATCTTGAGCATGCCCGCGACGGCAGCGGCCACAATTCCCTGCGATTGCGTTGAAATCCAAAGCTCGACTCCATCGGGCTTTACATGGGCCGTGCAATTGGGAGGTTCCATCGTCGCATGCGCCTGAAATGGAAGCTCATACACGACATCGAGCTTCTTTTTGGCCGACTTGAACACCTTTTCAAAATCGCCCTTGCTCTCTCCCACGACACCGGCCTTCTTGACCAAGTCTTTGGCTTGGGCGCGCAGTGTTTCGTTGGATAGTTTTGCATTGGGCCCATCGTCCCATATTACTTCCAGGGCTTCGGCGCCGGTCTTGGCGGCCCAGAAATGTTCACCCACCACGGCGACGCCCATAGGCACCTGAAATACCTTCCGGACGCCTTTAATCGCCGACGCTTTTTCGGCATTGAATTTCGATACCTTCCCTCCAATCACGGGCGGCCTCACAATCATGGCCGTGAGCATACCGGGCACCCGCACATCCAGCCCAAATTCGGCTTTGCCCATAGCTTTCGCCTTAGCATCCAAACGGGGCGGGCTTGTGCCGATTACTTTAAACTCGCTGGGATCTTTTAATTTTGGATCGGAAGGCATAGCTTGTTTAGCCGCTGCCTCGGTGAGCATTCCATATCCAATTTTCTTAGCGCTTCCCGTATGTATAACTTCGCCGTTTTCGGTTTTACACTCGGCCGCTGGCACTTTTAATATATCGCCCGCCGCAGCAACGAGCATTGCCCTGGCCGCCGCCGCTGCTTTGCGCAAAGGCAAATAGTCACCCCGAATCGATGTGCTGCCTCCTGTGGCCTGCATTCCAAACATCTTATTTTTATAGATAGGATCTTGAGGCGCAAATTCGGTTTTAATGCTGGACAGCGGCACATCCAGTTCCTCGGCGACCAGCATGGCCAGCGCCGTTTCAATACCTTGACCCATTTCTGATTTATCGACGATTAAAGTCACCCCGCCATTGGGAGCGACCCGAATCCAAGCATCGGGCGCAAAGGTATTTGTCGGAACCTTAGGCGCTTCGGCCGTTTTTAGAGGTTCAGGCGCGGGAGGCACCGGGATTTTCGGATCGGCTGAAGGCTCCGAACCGCATCCAATCATCAAACCCGCGCCCGCCCCTGTCACCAACGTTAAAAAGAAACGGCGATCCATTGTGGTATTCATGATTATTTGCTCCCTGCCGCGTTTAAAATCGCCTTCCGAATCCGGGGATACGTGCCGCATCTGCACAGGCTGCCATTCATCGCGCTATCGATATCGGCATCGCTCGGTTTGGGAGTCTTCTTGAGGAGCGCGGCGGCAGCCATAATCTGCCCCGGCTGACAATAACCGCATTGCGATACATCCTCGGCCAGCCAGGCTTTTTGAACGGGATGATCGCCCTGTTCCGACAAGCCTTCGATGGTCGTAATCTGCTTTCCCTGCGCTTCCTGGGCGCTCACCTGACATGAACGGGCCATCGCGCCATCCAAATGCACTGCGCAAGCGCCGCACATCCCTGCCCCACACCCATATTTAGTGCCTGTCATTCCAAGCACATCGCGCAGCACCCACAGCAGCGGCATATCGGGAGCCACATCGACCGAATGTGTTTTTCCATTGATATTCAGTGTGATCATCGCTCAATCCTCGCGGGAAGGAGCCGATGTGTAGTCGCACACCGAGCAAAAGGCAAGCCGTACTGGCTATGGCTCGGAGGGAATTCTGCAGGGCATCACAAACGAAACACGGAATCGAAATCGGACGCCTCAAGCGCCCTATCCATCCACAATTCCAGAAGCTCGCTATCGGCCGAGCGCACCTTCTCGAGCCCTTCGGGCGACAGCACACCAAAACGCTTTTCCAATACCCGAATCAGCGCCCAGCGTTCGCCTTCCAGCTTGCCTTCCAGTTTTCCTTCCAGCTTGCCTTCCAGTTTTCCTTCCAGCTTGCCTTCCAGTTTTCCTTCCTCAAGCCCGCGCTCAAACGCCTGCTGCTTCAGTTGACCCAGCACCGGATTCCCCTTCGCATCCAGCGCCCGCACCACTTCGTTATCGGCCTCTGCCGCTTCTAAAATCGCCCGCACAGAAATAGGCTTGACAAATACGAGATCGTCGATCACGCCATCGCGGCCCAGCGGCTCAAAGGCCTTCTTTTTCTTCGACCACTCACAGACTTCTTTGCGCGCGCCCCGCACAAAAATCGCAAATATCCGGCGCACCCCACGCGCTGCCAAGTCTTCCGCCCGCACGTTGATCTGCTGATCGGTTTGTGTATCCACGATCTCAAAGGCAAGCTCCTCCAAGTAGCGCCGCCCTGTGCGGGGATCGATTCCTTTTCGGCGAATCGAAGTATCCACGGCAAAATCCGAGCGTTCCGATGTGCGCGTCAGCATATCCGTCGCGCCTACAAAGCCGCTTTTCGTCGTACTCTGAATCAAATACGAAAGCTGCTGCTGCTGTTCGGCATGCGGCGGATTCGCCGGCATTGTGAGGATTTTTTCACCCCGCACCATTTCCTCGCGCGAGGTTTCTGGAACGACAAGCCGCTCATCGACGCCGGGTTCTGGTCCGCGCGCGTAGGCATTTCTCATGAGTGCTTGTGTACCACGATAAATTGGCATACACAAGTTTTTTTTCGTTCAACGATCGAGTTGCTTTCAATACCGTTTTCTACATTATCCTTTGCGCAGTTTATTCCTATCGATCTTTCCTAAATGGGTACGCGGCAGCGAATCCATTACAAACACTTTTCTCGGCGCCTTATATGGCTCGAGCTTCTCCCTCACATATACCTTTAACTCTTCATCCAGCCCCGCCTTCGCCTCCCGCGCAAGCACATAAGCATTGGGCTTCACCAGACCATTTTCATCGGGCACCCCAATCACAGCGCATTCTGCGACCAATGGATGCGATAACAAACAATTCTCCACCTCCGCCGGAGCCAGCCACTTCCCACCTACTTTCAGCATATCATCCCCGCGCCCGCAATATACAAAATACCCCTCTTCATCCCGCCTCAGCATATCCCCGGATACATACCACTCTCCCCGGAATGCCCGCGACGTCTTCTCCATTTCATGCCAATACCAAATCGCCCGGGAATTCCCCCGCACCCATAGCCATCCCACTTCCCCGGCCGGAAGCTCGTTCCCATCATCATCGCATACCTTCACCTCAAAGCCCGGCACCGCCTTCCCCAGCGTCCCAGGTTTCACAGAACCAGGCGCATTGCTCATAAAAATATGCCACATCTCCGCCGTTCCAAGCCCATCGCACATCTCTACCCCAAATACCTTCTTCCACCGCTCGTATAGCTCGGGAACCAGCGCCTCCCCCGCCGAAGTCGATACCCGAACACACGACAAATCCTGCGCCGCCGCCTGCTCATGCGCCACCATCTGCCCTATCATCGTCGGCACATTCACCAATATCGTCGGCCTATGCAATCGAATTTGCTCAAACAACGCATCCGCCGTACAGCGCCCAGGAAAAATAATCGATGTCCCGCCCACCGAAAAAGGAAACAGCAAATTCGCGCCCGTCGCATAGCCAAAATACAACTTCGGAACACTCAGCGTAATATCGCCCGAAGAATATTTCAAAAGACCTTTACCATACAATTCTGTCGTATTGACAAACGATGCATGCGTCTGCACCACCGCCTTGGGTTTGCCTGTTGTTCCCCCCGAAAATAGCCAAATCGCCGCGTCATCCCTATGCGTCGGAAACAATTCCATCGTATTTGGCACATTTTTTTTCAATTCTTCAAACGAAAGCACCGAATCATCGACCGCCGCGTCCCCGCCCACCACCACAATCTTCTTTAAATGCCGCGCCGATTTGGCCGCCTCCACAAATGCCGCCAGCGAATCCTTGTGCACAATGGCCACTTTTGACCGCGTATACTCATAAAAATAAGCGATTTCCTCGGCCTTCAACTGATAATTCACCATCACCACGGCCGCGCCTATACCCAAAATACCAAACAGCGCCCCCGCAAACTCCGGGATATCGGGCAGCCCAATCAGCACCCGCTGCTCCGCCTCCACACCCAGCCCCAAGAGCACATTCCCAAACTGCGCCGCAAGCCCGCCCATATCCGCATAGGTGAGCCTCCGATCGCCGCAGATCATCGCGGTCTTTTCACCAAGGCCCTCGCGAATCCGGGCATATAAAAACCAATCCGCCATATTGAGTTCTGTGGGAATGTCGATGGTCATGGCCGCGCATCCTGCCTTCTACGATTGAAAATGGGAAGAGGAAATGTGCAGGCACCTCGGTTAAACTCGCCCGCGCAACCAGGAGGCCCTCATGAAATCTCTTCCTTTTAACGTCTATCGAAAACCATTGGCCGGCGCGGCCGTTCTTGCTGCGCTCATCGCCGCATGCACCGGCGAAACAGGCGAAGGCACAGGCGGCTCGGCCACATCATCCTCGTCAACGGGCGGAACAGGCAGCTCCAGCGCAAGCAGCAGCGGCGCGGGCAGCGGCTCATCCAGCAGCGGAAACGGCACAGGAGGCGGCGGAACCGGCGGCTCGGCACCCATTCCCTGCGAAGCCATCGCCAATGTCAATTACACAACCAGCCCCACCGTCGGCGAAACCACCAAATCCCCGCCCGAACTCCACGGCGATTTAAATATTAAAATGCGCGGCTGGACCCCTGTGAATTCCATGCTGGGATTTGTAGACTACGGCGGCGACACCGATGCGCTCGCGCCCAAATTGAATACCATCTTTACAGACGATCATATCCCGAATTTTATCGACAATTATGCTGTCCACAATTGGGACTGGAATACCCAAATGCCGGCGGGCCCCATTACCGACTGGGATGTAACGATGATTGAAATATCGGCCAAAGCAGGGGAAATCCTCGAACTCCCGGTCAGCGGCTATGATATCGGAGGAGGCAAGCAGGCCCGCGTAATCTTCGCGGATGAAGATTCGCTCACCCTAAAATACACAGGCGAGGACAATGTAGTCTATGGCTATACCATCCATGTGGTCGATCTATGCGTGGAACCCAGCCTCAAGGCTTTATACGATAAACTACATGCCGAAGGGCGGAACGAAATGCCCGCCCTCTATGCCAATCAGCCTATAGGCCGGGCCAAGGGCAGCTCGGTTAAACTCACGATACGCGATACCGGAGCTTTTATGGATCCCCGCTCAAAGAAAGATTGGTGGCCCTAGGCAGACGCTTCACTTCGCGGGATCATTGGGATCGGCATCCATTGAATCTTCCCGCCCATCATCGTCAAAATCCCGCACCGGCTTGGGAATTCCCTTAACAACAGGCACTTTCCCTTCAAACGCGCCGGCAAAAAAATCACACACCATCGCCTGAAGCCCTATATATGGCTGCCTTACCGGGATATCATCATTCAGCACCGGAAAACGATTCTCCCCATCTGGATCAAAAGGAAACGCATAATGCCGGACGCCCTTGGCATTATATAAATCGCTCCCATGCGTCGCCGGACTCGCCTGCACCAATACGCTGGTCGCGCCCATCACGGGAACCCCTGAATAACCATTTCCCATATCTTCGAGCATATCCAGCGAAACCCCGCCGTTCGGCCCCACATTCGGCCCCACCAAAGGCATCCCAGCCGCCTTCGCCAAGGCTTCGCTCGCTTCATTGGTCACCAGCTCATCCCATAGCGCCTCAATCACAATCATACTCTTGCGCTTGGCCGGAGTCCCCAAAACTTCCACCGGATCGGCAATCAGTTTTTTCGCATGCGAAAGCGGATCCGCGGGATCCAATATCCATTGAAGCATATTCACCATCGGATGGCGCCAAGTGAAGCGATCATATCCAATACCATAGGTTAGACCGCCCGCCGTCCCCACCGCCGTCGCAAATACAGGACTATTGGCGACCATTTCGGTTAAAATCCCTCCTCCGCCCACATTCATCACCATTGCCGAAATACGCGGATCGACCGCGGCCACCATTAAACCTACAACCGATCCAAACGAATCTCCGACATAAGCCAAACGGCTTCCATCCAGCTTTGCACCGGGCACCGCCGTAAGCAGAGGCCCTAAATCCAAATTGGGATTGCGAAGCAGCTCGGTCACAGAACCTATATCCAAAACCGCCTGCCTCAATTGATCGCGCGTCGCACCAAAGCTTAAAAAATTACCAAAAAAGGCCAGCGCTGAAGCCCGCTCATCCACCAATCCATCCGGACCTTTGTATTTGGCCGTCTCGCTCCATTTAAAATTCGATATCTGATCGACGTTCTTACCCGTTTCCAGCGCCCTCGCCCCAAAGGTAGTCGCATCGATAGCGACTGAAGCAAATCCCCGCTTTGCAAAGGTATTCGCCAACGTCAGCAAAAAGCTTCTATCGCCCTGAAGCCCATGCTGCACAATCACAACAGGATATCCCGAAGGCGGCGCCGGCGTTTTCGGCAATGCAATCGTTATCCACACTTTTTCAACAGGTCTATCGGGATTGAATATCGCTTTACCTTGGGCATCACGGGCAAATGTCCGGTGCGCCGGATCATTAAATTTATCGGGACGCTCCTGCAAAGCATTGGGCGCATCAAATACCGCCGTTCCCATCGCCGCCAGCGCATCATGCGCAAAACCTCCCTCTTGATCGCCCGCCGGATCGTCCGAACCATCCATGAGTTTTGCCGGCGTTCCCAGCCAATCATCGAAGGTCGCCGTATATCCAGCCACCTCTGCCGCCGAAAACAATGCCGCATGCATCGGCGCTATGGCCGCCATATCCCAATTTAATTGAGGCGCGGGCTGCGCCGATAGCAATTCCCGCATCTCGAGCAGCTCGGCGCTTTGAGAGCCGGTCGTAAATACCGACATCGCGGCCATTTCATCCGTATTGAGCTCAGGCACAAGCGTCTTTATTTTCGCCAGCGCATCCGAATACACCGCGCCCATTGCATTGGAATTGCCTGTTCCATCGCGCAATGCCTTAAAACTCGGACTCGCCGAAAGAGAAACGCCTTTGGCCTTGACTTTTGAAGTCAGCACAACCGCATACGAATGCTGCTCGGAAAGCACATAGCCGCGCGCGGGAAGCACCGTCAATACAGGCGGATTCGCCGATCCATTCGCCACATCATCCTGAACACCCGCCCTGCAGCCCAACAGCGCACCGGCCGGAGACGCTGCCTGTAAATCGATAAAAAGCACGGAAGAATCCGGGTTCTTACACGCCTCTTCGCTCGCCGGCAGAGAATCGGTATCGGCCGCCGCAGGGCTTCCCTTGGTTTTATCGTCGATCCTAAAACTCACGCCGCCATTGATTCCAAAGCCGTGAAGCGAACTCAGCGTCCCCTCGAGCGAGGCCGAGTTTTGAGGCAGATACGCATTGAGCCCAGGAATTTTGTCGGCCACCGTGCCATCGGCTTCCAAATAAATATCGCTTGGAAAAGGCACATCCAAGAACGCGGGCAGTCCGGTGCCCAGCTCAAAACGAGCCTCGAGCAGCGATAGCTCGGGAGCGATGGGCGCATCGTTTCCCGAGCAGGCCGCAATGGATAGGATTAAACAAGCGAGGGGAAAAGAGGTTTTTGATATTTGTCGCATGAAAGCGACTGTATCGGTTTTGGGGCTAGGCCAAAATAGCCTTGCAAGGTGTCGTTGAAATACCCAGCCCAGAACCAATGCTCGTAGCCTCGGGAACCACCGCCTTTAAGCAGGCCAAAAGCACATCCGCCGTATTCTCCTTACCCCAGGCGCGATAATGCACACCCGGGTTTTTCAACACGCCGCCCGCATTGCCCGCCACCACAAAGGGCTGATCGACCGTATAATGCGTCGCTCCTTCTGAACAATCGCTCGCGCATATCACAATCGTATTGTCCAGCAAGCTCCCCTGCCCTTCAGGCATAGCCTTGAGCTTTTCAATCAATTTGGCATAGCATTGCATCGTAAATAGAACGCCCTGATGCACAAGCTCTTGGTTTTCCGAGTGCGTCAGCGAATGATGCTCAATCACCGTACCTATCGGATGGAAAATGGTCGTTCCGATAGCGCTGCTAAACATCACACTACCCGCCCTCGTTAAATCGCAGGCAAAGGCATAGGCCATCATTTCGCTCATCGCATCGTTGGTTTCGGCCAGCGGCTCGATAATTCCGATATCGACATTGGTTGCCGAAGGCATACTGGGAAGCGTACACACCGGAGGCAGCGCTCCAATCTGCTTTTGAAGATTGTTCACGCCTTCGAGATGAGCCTCCAGCCGCTGCTTATCCAGCGAACCCACTTCCTTCTGAATATCGAGCGCATCCTGCTTCACCACATCCAGCACACTGACCCGCAGCGGCCCCGATGGATCGCTCCCCGGCGTAAACGAGCCAAAAAGCTTATTGAATACGGCCTGAGGATTGTATTGAGGCGGCAAAGGCTGATCGGTGCCCTTATGCGACGAGTATTGAATCAATGGCCCCGCAAAGGTATCGACCCGCTTTGAAATCCCCAGCTCCAGCGATGGGAAAATGGTCTTTCCCGCATTGTGCGTGGCCACAACCTGATCGATCGTTAATCCGCCCGGCTTGGGATATCCATTTCCATTGAGCATCGGATGCCCGGATAGAATAGCCATCCCTTCGTAATGACCGAATGTGATAACCGCGGCCTTGTTATCAAATCCGCTCATTACATTAACATATTCTTTCACATTGGCCAGCGGCGCGAGCTCGTCGCTGAGCGGATAATTCGGCCCTTCGCCTTGAGGCACCCAGCGATTTAGCCGCGCCCCATTACCGAAAAACCATGTGGCCAGCCTTCGCGGAAGCCCCGTGCCATCGGCATAGGCTACGCCCTGGGTATCGAGCATCGCTTCCAGCGTTGGCAAAGCAATCGCCGCCGCGGCTCCGCCCAGCATACCCCGCAGCATCGTCCTGCGATTTAAGATTAAACGGCCTTTGTTATTGCGTTCCAAAAAGCGTTTCATTGCGGCACCCCCAATACCCGGAAGGCAGGGCTCGAAACAATTTCCATCAACAGCGATTGCACGCGGTATCCCGAAGCCGCAAATGCAAGCGCAATACGCTGAATCGCGTACTCTTCTCCTTCGCTTTCCAATTGACCCATTCCATGCCGATAGAGATTGCGCACCAAACAGGTAGCCACGCGCGTATCCTTGCGAAGAATCGCGCCAAGCGTCTCGGGACTTGAAAACACGCCCAATCCTTCGGCTTCCGTCGTCGGATCGATGGGCAATCCCTGATCGGTCATCCGGAAAGCCCCAATTGCATCGAAATTCTCCAATGCAAAACCGACATTATCCATCAGCTTATGACAGCCTATACAAGCCGGATTCTGCTGATGCTCAATCAGCCTATCCTTCATGGTCTGCGGACCTTGATTGGGATCGGGATCGGGCAAGGCCGTGGACACATTGGGAGGCGGCGGCGGAATCGTTTCACAGAGCAACCGCTCCCGAACGAATTTACCGCGCAAGGTCGGCGAAGTCGTCGTCGTATGCGCATAGCGCGCCAGCATCGACGCATGACCGAGCAGACCCACCCGCTTTTGCTCGGGCGGAAGCGTAATTCTCGCAAAACCTCCGCCCGGATGGGACGCCTTGTAAAACGCCGCCAGCTCGGCATTGGCAAAGGTATAATCCGCGGTGAACATCTCGCGGAAATCCACATCCCGCTCCCACACCACATCGTCGATTAAACGCAGCGTTTCCTCGACCATCGCCGCCCGAAGCTCCGGCGTAAAGCCCGCAAACAGCGACTCATCCTTGGCCTGCGCATCCAAATCGCGCAGCCGGTAAAGCTCCGAATAAAAATTCCGGAGCGCCGACTTGGCATCCACGCGCTGCAGCATCGCCTGCGCCACGAAACGAATTTGATCGTCCGTGGACAAGCCTTCATTGCGCACCAAATCCAAGAGCACTTCATCTGGACTCGTATCCAGGAGGAAATACGACATCCGCGTTAGAAGCTGATAATCGCTCAGCACCCGCTTCTGTTCGCCGAGCGGAGCCCCAGTCTCGACCATATACAAAAAGTGCGGTGATTGAAGCATTGCGCTGATCACCCGCTCCAGCCCCGCATAAAAATCTTTCATTTCAACGGCCGCATCCTGAGACAGCGCCGCATAGCGATCGATTTCGGACTGCGTAAGCGGGCGCCGAAACGCCATCCGCCCAAAATTCTCGGCGAATTTGCGGTGACACATGCTGTCCGACGGCCCCGAAGGGATGCATTTCAAGAGCTCCTGAATGCGCGTCATATTCTTGATGGCCGCCGCCGCCACATCCCGCGCTGACGTCTCATAAGCGCTCACCACAGAATCCGAAACCGAAAGCCGTTTTGCACCGATGGCATCATATCCATCCACCGCTGCATCCTTGGGAGGTGAAGCCAGCTTCGCAACTTCACCGCCAAACATCGTGCGAATTGAATTTTTGTATTGGCGGGCCAATAACCTTCGCATCGCAACCGGCTGAGGATTGACAAAAATAGTCGGCGCCGGCGGCGTGGGCAGCGCAGCCTGTTCCGAACCATTTTTGTATTGTTCATCGTCGGCGCGCGCACACGCCCCCAAACCAAACGCCGCGGCCAAAGCCAGCCCAAGCAGCGCCGCCGGCCAAGTTGTTTGGCCGCGCAGCCTCTTTCTTCGATCGTGCCTCTTCGAGCTCATTGAACATGCTCCTTGGGAAGTCCAAACAGAAACTCCCCTTCTCTAACAGCTTATCGCATGGGACCTACAAAGCCAAGGTATCCAGCCAAGATATCCAAGGCGCATTGGATGCACGTCCCGGCGAAGCTTTTGCGCATCATCGGTACGATTCAAAAAAATTATTTCCAAAAATCACAGCGGCATGCATTCTGCTACGCACAGAGGCCGAGACACCAATGACGATCAATCTAAAAGACAAGCTCAACCACGAACATCAGCGCCACAAAGAACTCTTTGACATGCTGCTCAACCGGGTTCACGTTGGCGACACAGAAGGCTCACAGAGCGCATGGACCGACTTTGAACGGGCGCTCTCGGGCCATTTGGAACTCGAGGAAGAGCATATTTTACCCTTATTCGAACGGCAGGACGAACAAGAAGCCAAAGCGCTCCGCGAAGAGCACGAAAAAATCCGCTCATTGGCGGCGGAGCTGGGCGTAGGCTTAGATATTCACACCGTACGAGAAGACAAGATAAAAGAGTTCATTCAATTTATAGAATCGCATGCCCAGCGCGAAGATCAGTTAATGTACCGCTGGGCCTCCGAAGAATTACCCGATCCTGAACGGCACACGCTACTGGACCGGATCGTCGATGCAATTCAAACGGGCGTGGATGTCATTAAAACGGTGGCCGGCGAAAATAAAATCTTATAAAAACATATTAAAATATTAAATTAAAATATCAAAATATCAAAATATCAAAAATCTACTCCTCGATAACCACCGCATCATCGGGATGCAAATAACAAAATAATTTATCCCCTTTATGAAACAGCTCCTGAGCCGAACTTTCATTGGCGACGACCGCCAACAACTCCAGCCCCGACTCGGTACGCAACAAAAGCTGATCGGTCGCACCCTTAAAAATTTCCTCGACCACCTCGACCTCAAAACAATTCTCCTCTTCCGGCGGACGCTTCTTTTGAAGATGCAGCTTCTCGGGCCGGATCGAAACCAATACCTTTGTAATTTCCCTTGAAACCGATGTACTGCTCACCGCAAGCTCAATCGAACTACCCGCAAGCTTCACCTTAACATGCGCACCTTCGCGCGAACTGAATTCCGCCTCGAGAATATTGGCCTGACCGATAAAATTGGCCACAAACGTCGTCTTTGGACGGTGATAAATATCCGACACATCACCGAGCTGCTCAATACGCCCCTTATTGATAACAGCAATACGATCGGACATCGTAAGCGCTTCTTCCTGATCGTGCGTCACAAAAATAAAAGTAATACCCAGCTTCTGCTGCAAACGCTTTAACTCCACCTGCATCGCATGCCTAAGCTTCGCATCCAAAGCGCTCAACGGCTCATCCAACAAAAGCACCTTAGGCCGGCATACAATCGCCCGCGCCAGCGCCACCCTCTGCCTCTGACCGCCCGAAAGCTGATTCGGCTTACGGTTTTCCATACCGCTCAGCGATACCATCGAAACCACACCCGCAATACGCTCCTCCATTTCGGCCTTAGCTACTTTCTGCATCCGAAGCCCAAAACCGATATTCTCCTTCACCGTCATATGAGGAAAGAGCGCATAGCTTTGAAACACCTGATTCACATTGCGCCGGTAAGCGGGAACATGCGTAACATCTTCCCCGCCCAAAAACACCTGCCCCTCGGAAGGCGTCTCAAAGCCCGAAATCATCCGCAAAAGCGTTGTTTTTCCGCAGCCTGAAGGCCCGAGCAGCGTAATGAATTCGCCCTCGCGGATCTGCAAATCCACATCGGCCACGGCGACAAATGCGCCAAAGCGCTTGGATACCTTGCGGAGCTCTACCATGCTATCCATGTCTATGTATCCGACTCCTTACGCATGCTCAGCCAGTATGACAGCGCAAAGACAACGAGCAGCGTCATTCCAAGCGCAGCCCCAAAAGGCCAGTCCCGCGCCTGGCCAAACTGATTCTGAATCACATTGCCAATCATCGGAACCCGGGCTCCGCCCATTAGATCCGTAATGGCAAACATACCAATGGCGGGAATAAAAACGAGCATCACACCCGCGACAATTCCTGGCTTTGTCAGAGGAACAATCACATTTGAAAATGCCCTCACGGGGCCGGCACCCAAATCAAAAGCCGCCTCAATTAAGGAATTATCGAGCTTCTCGACGCTTCCATAAATTGGCAGAATCATAAAAGGCAGGTATGAATACACAAGGCCGATCACCACAGCGGTCGGCGTATATAAAATCTCAAGCGGCTGCGATATCATATGCAAATACAAAAGCAGCCCATTGAGCAGCCCCTCGGACTTAAGAATCGTCATCCATGCATAGGTACGGATTAAGAAACTCGTCCAAAAAGGCACCATCACCAGCATCAAAAGCCGGTTCTTCCACGCCTCGCCCGCCCGGCCAATGCAATACGCCACGGGATATCCCGCGATTAGGCAAATGACCGTCGTAATGGCCGCATAATAAATAGAATTAAGCAGGATTTTTAGATATGTAGCATCAAATACCCGCTTAAAATTATCGAGCGAAAATTCAAAAACCACCTGCCCCAGCTCGTCGCGCGTACAAAAGCTATAGACGAGCATAATCGCCGTGGGCGCAACCACAAAAGCCAGAAGCCACACGAGCAGCGGCGACATCAATAGCCAGCCCCTTAGCCCGGGCGGCCGGTGCGTCCCTACAAATTCAGGTGCCTGCCCCGTATTGGGTGTCATTGGCGCTAGTTGGCCGTCTTAAGGTCGGTGACCAGTTTATCGATTTCCGAAGCCATTTTGCCGATATCGCGGAAGATTTCCCGCTTGCCCGGAGGCGGATAGCTCGCGGGGTTCTCCAGTTGCTCTTTGCTGAGCAGCTTCCGGGCTTCGCCGTTGGGATTGGTATAGGGGAATTTGTCGCTGATAATCTTTGAAACTTCGGGCTTGAGCGTATAGTTGATAAACATCTCGGCGCCGATTTTGTTCTGCGCGGTAAAGGGCACGCATAGACTGTCGACGTTCTGGTGCGCGCCTTCCTCGGGCATTACAAATTGATACTTTTTATCCTGCTGATACAAAAGCGCAGCTTCGCCGCTCCATACCACGCCCAAATCCACATCGCCGTTCAGCAGCGCCGTCTTCGGGCTGTCTGAATCAAAGACTTTAACCAGCTTAATCCAGTCCGACAGCACAGGCTTTACCTTGGCCAGATTATCGGTGGTAATTTCGTTCGGCCCCAGCCCTTGCGTCGCCAGCGCCCACGATACCAGCTCGCGGTTATCGTTTACCGCCACAATCTTGCCCTTGTGCTTGGCCTGGAATACGTCTTTATAGCCCTTGATAGGATCTTTAATCTTTGACGTATTGATCACAATACCCACGGTGCCGCCCATCCAAGGAATACAATATTTTAACTCGGGATCGTGAGGCAGGTTGCGGAACTCCGCCATAATATTCTTGGCGTTGGGCACATTCGATTGATCGAGCGCCTGAAGCTTCTTCTGCTTGAGCAGCGCTTCCACCGTGTATTCCGAAGGCTGAATCAAATCGTACTTGGTGCTCTCCGCCAATAGCTTCGATAGCATCTCTTCATTGGAGGCATAGGTTTCATAATTCACCTTAATGCCCGTTTCCTTGGTAAAACCATCGATCACTTCTTGGGGCACATATTCCGACCAGGCAAATAAATTGATTTCCTTGCCCGGCTTGGGTTTTTCTGCGGGGGCCGCGGCCGTGGAACCCGACGC
Source organism: uncultured Polyangiaceae bacterium (assembly GCA_964537685.1). Classification (GTDB taxonomy): domain Bacteria; phylum Myxococcota_A; class Polyangia; order Polyangiales; family Polyangiaceae; genus CAZICM01. The sequence goes on along the minus strand of CAZICM010000031.1, from coordinate 83,580 downwards.
TGCGGGAGCGGCCGACTTCGAGGGCGTAGGCGATGCCTGGGGCGCATCGCTCTTACAGCCCGCAAGCGCAAACAAGCCAAACAGCGAAGCCCCAATGAAGAAACCCAATTTGATCATGTCCGAATCCCTTTCTTCACCACGCACAGCACACGTTAACGGTTAGCTTTTTTCAGCGACTCCGATACGACCACAAGCATCGCAGTCAGTACGATAAACACGGTCGAAATCGTATTTAAAATTGGATTTAGACCGACTTTGGCCATACCGAATACTTTAATTGGAAGCGTTTCGGACTTTGGCCCCCGTGTAAAATAAGTAACGATCAGCTCGTCGAGCGATAGCGTAAATGACATCAGCGCTCCCGAGATAATCGCCGGTAAGAGGTATGGAACCATAATAAGAAAAAAAGCTTTTAACGGCGTCGCTCCCAAATCCATCGCGGCTTCTTCCAGCGCTGGATCGACGCCCGCAAGCCGGGCCTGCACGGCAATTAACACGAATGGGAAGCAAAAGGTGACGTGCGAAATAATCACCGTCGCAAATCCCAGCTCCAAATTCATTGTTTTAAAGAAAATCAGCAGGCTAATACCCATGATGATTTCAGGAATAATCATCGGAATGAAAATCAGCGTGCTGATGGAGCGGAGCGCTGGGAATTTATAGCGGTATAAAAGCCAGGCACCGGCCGTTCCCAGCGCCACGGAAAATACCGTCGTAAAGCCGGCAATAATCAAGCTGTTATTAAACGATTCAACCAGCGGCGAGCGGCGCTCATCGCTTAAATGCGCCGATATTTCCTGCCCAAGCTGGCCGTACCATTTAAACGTAAATCCTTCCCATACGATATTTAATTTTGAATTATTGAATGAGTAAATCACCAGGAGAAGGATGGGCAGATACAAGAAGACGAGGATAATGCCTGTCCAGCCCTTCAGAAGAACATCGGAGAGTTTTATACGAGAGAGCAGGCGATTTCCCATTCAATTTCCCGTTAAATGACCCATGCGGGCAAGAGCGCGATGAGCTTAGCGCCCTTAAACAAAGAATTGCAATAGGTGATTTGGGGATGCCGCTCTATCGCATTACGGCCTAAAGACCGCCAAAACTCACCAGCTTCGTTTCTAGATACTCGTCCAGCCCTTCCTCGCCGCATTCATGGCCAAGCCCGCTCCATTTGCGCCCTCCAAACGGTGCTTCGGTCGCGTGGGGCGCCCATTCGTTTACGCCCACCATCCCAAACTCAAGCTTTTCATAAGCGTGAACTGTAGCTTTTAAGTTGTTGCTCCATACATAGGCGGCCAATCCGTAAGGCGTTGAATTGGCCGCGGCTATCGCTTCATCGAGCTCGTCAAAGGCAATCAGCGGAAGCACCGGGCCAAAGATTTCATCGTGAAACACAGCCATTTCAGGACGCATATCCGAAAGCACCGTCGGCTCGTAGAAATATCCCACGCGCAAATGCGAGGGCCGGCATCCGCCTGTCAGCACTTGAGCGCCTTTATCTTTCGCGTCCTGCACCAATTGCTCGATGCGATCGCGCTGGCGCGCATTGATCAGCGGCCCCACGCGCGTCTCCGAATCGAGCCCGCTGCCCAGGCGCAGCGCCTTCACATGATGCACAAGCGTCTCGGTAAACACATCCATCAGGCTCCGGTGCACAAAGAAGCGCTGAGGCGCGATACACACCTGTCCCGCATTGCGAAAGCGCGCCGTCGCGGCCGCCTGAGCGACCACTTTTGCATCCGCATCCGAAAGCACCAAAACCGGCGCATTGCCTCCCAATTCAAGCGATAAGCGCTTGCATGTGCGGGATGCGCCATCCATCAAAATACGGCCCACCCGCACGCTTCCCGTAAAGCCGATCTTGCGCACCGCCGGATGATCCAGCATCGCCTGCCCCATCCCTTCCGGATCGCCGTTCACCAAATTCAGCACGCCCGGAGGAAGCCCCGCCTCGCCCAAAATCGCGGCCATCGCCATCGCCGAAAGCGGCGTGTATTCCGATGCGCGCGCGACCACCGTACAGCCCGCCCCCAGCGCCGCCGCCCATGCCCGCGCGGGATTGTAGGCAGGAAAATTCCACGCCGTAATCACACCCACGACGCCCAGCGGCTGTTTAATAACCATCATCCGCTTCGTGCGGGCTCTCGCCGGAATCGTCCGCCCATAAGCGCGCTTGCCCTCCTCGGCAAACCACTCAAACAAATCGGCGGCCACCTTCCATTCACCGCGGGCTTCAATCAAAGGCTTTCCGCTCTCCACCACCGTCGTCCACGCCAGCTCTTCATTGCGCGCGCGAATCGACGAAGCCGCCTTCGTCAGGATATCGCCGCGCTCGTAGGGCGTGCGCGCCGACCAGCTTGAAAATGCTTCTTCCGCAGCGGAAATTGCATCTTCGGCATCGGCCCTATCCCCAAAGGGAACACTGCAAATGCGCTCCTCGGTCGCGGGATTAATCACATCCCATTTGCCGCCATTTTTTGCCTCGCAAAAAACGCCGCGAATCCATTGTTTGCAGGGAAATAAAAGGTTTTGAAGCGTTGCAGTCATGGCTCTGTTCCAGCGTTGGCTCGACTATTTTTCAAATACACACACGCCGCCGATATAGGTCTGTTCTACCTCGATCGGCGGACAATCCGTGGGCGGAGCGAGCAGAGGATTGGCACTGAGCACCGCGAAATCCGCCCATTTTCCAACGCTCAGCGTCCCCCTGTTCTCTTCGTCCCCACTCGCAAAAGCTCCGCCCGCCGTATACGCATACAGCGCCTCCGCGGCCGAAATACACTGCCCAGGCGCAAGGCTTACCCCGTCTTCATCCTTGCGGATCTGCGCCGAAACCATACCAAAAAGCGGACTATCATTGGCCACCACCGGCGCATCGGACGAGAGCGCCACAATCATCTTCGAACGAATCATGTCGGCGATGGGATAAGCCCGCTCGAGCATTTCATCCGTGAGATAGCGGCGAAAATTCTTGCCCAGCGAACGTATAAAAATCGCCTGGGGAACCGCAATACATCCCAGTTTGGCCGCGCGCCCGATCTGCTCGGGCCAAGGCAATCCAAAATGCTCCAAGCGATGCTGCTTGCCCGGACATAGCGCGGCAAGCCTCTCAAACACATCGAGCGTGATATCGATGGTCCGATCGCCGATGGCATGCACACCGATGCGAAGCCCGGCCCGCTGCGCCTCTTCGCACAGCGAAAACATCTCTTCCCGCTCCACCCTTAAAACACCCGTGCTCTGCGAATTTTTATAAGGCTTGCGCAGCGCCGCCGTCGCTCCCGACAGACCTCCATCGGCCAAAATTTTAATGGTGTCCGTGCGCAGAAAATCCGAAACGAAATACGCGGGCAAAGGCAGCGTTTCAGGCCCTCCCAAAGGCCGCCTCAACGCCATCACATTCACGCGGTAAGGCAGAGCGCCCCGCGCATCCATCGACCGGTACACAGCCAGCAGCGAAGGCATCACGCCCGCTTCCGTCGCACTGGTGATGCCCAGCGCTATTTGATGGCGCGCGCCGGCTAAAACCGCTTCTTCATACTCGGCATCCGATGGCTCGGGAACGCGGTTCCCCACCAAACTCATCGCCGTTTCATGAAGCTCGCCCGTCGGCTCACCCGCGTCATCCCGGACAATTACGCCGCCCGAAGGCGCCCGGGAATCCCGCGTAACACCCGCCATTTGCAGGGCTTTGCTATTGGCCACCGAAATATGTCCACAGGTCCTCGTAAGATATACAGGCCGCTCGCTGCACGCTTCATCCAAGTCGGCGCGCGTTGGCCCGCGGCCTTCCTGCATCTGCGCCTCGTTGTAGCCCCGCCCTAAAATCCAAGCCCCGGCCGGTGCCTTCCGCGCCCTCTCCCCAATCGCATCCCGAATCCCGCCCAGACTCTTCGCACCCCGCAAATCGAGCATCGACGTCAGCAGATGCCCGACCTTCCACACATGCACATGCGCATCGTTAAAGCCCGGAACCACCGTCCTTCCCCCGAGATCGATGCGAGGCGTGCCGGCTTTTAGCGCCGCCTCCACATCGCTCTTTTCGCCAACGGCCGCGATTTTTCCGTCCCTCACCCACAGCGCATTCGCCACAGGCCGCGTTGAGTCCTGTGTCAGAACAGTTGCATTCCAATAAAAATGTTCGCCCATTCGATGCCTACTGACCAAAATGCTCGCGGCTTACAGCCATCACAGCCTCGCCCAAAATACCCATCCCCTCCTCCAGCTCTTCATCGCTAATGACCAGCGGAGGAAGCAATCTCACGCAATTGCTTAATAAACCGGCGCGGATCAACAGCAAACCCTTGGCCACGGCCCTCTTGATAATCGCCAACGTCTGCGCCGCCGCCGGCTCTCTGGTCGTCCGATCCAACACCAGCTCAACCAGCATCATCGCCCCCAAACCCCGCACATCCCCGACCAATTTGCATTGATCTTTCCAGCCCAGCATCGTCTGCCGCATCGTTTCGCCGATACGCGAAGCCCTCTCCAAAAAGGCCGGCTGCCGAATCATTTCAATCGCCGACAGCGCCGCCGCGCACGCCACCGGAGCCCCTCCATAGGTGCCTCCAACGCCGCCCAAATGCGCCGCATCCATCAAATCGGCCCTTCCTGTCACCGCGCTAATGGGCATACCCGCCCCCAGCGATTTGGCCGTTGTGATTAAATCGGGAACAATCCCATAATGTTCAATCGCAAATAGCTTTCCCGTGCGCCCAAATCCGCATTGAACCTCATCGGCAATCATCACAATCCCATATTTATCGCACACATCCCTAATCTTCTGCAGAAAACGCGCGGGCATCGGGATAAATCCAGCCTCTCCCTGCACAGGTTCAATAATAATGGCCGCCAATGCCGAAGGATCTATTTGAGCGATCATGGCTTTATCAAATTGAGCCAAACACCAGTCCAAATAAGCCTCTTCGCTCATTTCATTAGGGCGCCTGTACACATCGGGCGCGGGAATACGATAGATTTCAGAAGCATAAGGACCGAATCCTTTTTTAAATAAACCATATTTGCTGGTCAGGCTAAGCGTCAGCAGCGTCCGGCCGTGATATGCGCCTTCAAAACATAAAATGCCCTGACGCCCCGTCGCCGTACGCGCGATTTTTATCGCATTCTCGACCGCTTCCGAACCGCTGTTGGCCAATAGGCTTTTCTTCGGAAAATTCCCAGGCGTTATCTCATTCAACACTTCACACAGCCGCACATAAGGCTCATACGTCGCCACCAGCGCGCATACATGAATCAGCTTCTGCGCCTGCTCCGCCATCGCCGATGTCACCGCCGGCGGACAATGCCCAACCGCCAGCATCCCAATTCCACCCGCAAAATCGAGCAGCGTATTGCCATCCACATCGTAGGCCCGCGCCCCCTCCGCCCTTTCAATCGCCAATTCCGTCGACTTTGCCAGCCCAGAGGCCACTGCCGCCGCCCTTCGCGCAAGCAGCTCTTTGCTCTTTGGCCCAGGAATTTCTGTCTGAAGGCGTATCACTCCCATGGTATTGACTCCTCTAGAATAAAAACCCGCTCAATGCTCAAAAGGCACGTCTTTTTCCGCCGGCAGCACCAAACACACACCGTAATTGTCACAGGCCGGATCATTTAAATAATTGGCCAAGAGTCCCCGAGGCTCGAAACCAATATGCATTTGAGGCCCAAGCGTCGGATCGATCAATTGCCGCGAAACCACCGCCTCATAATACTGAGCCGCGCTCATTTCGGATTTCTTCGCTCCATATCCCATCGGCATACCCACCGTCACCTGCCCCAACAATCCAAGCCTGCGCACCGTTGTATGCCGGGCCGCGTACAAAGCCCGGGCAATACCGCGTTTTCGATACGCTGGATGCGTACCCACATCTGCCCCGTACAGCCAAGGCCCGCCCGGCTCGTGCGAAGTCAGCCAGCCCCCTTGAATAACTTCCGAAAACGTGTGGCCCGGATGCTCAAAATCGAAATGCAAACGGAGCGATGTCGTCATTCCCACCACCCGCTCCCCATCGAGCACCACAAACTGCCCCTCGGGAAAGAGCTCGATATGCTTGAGATAATGAGGCGCCTTAAAACGCTCTTCATCGGCCAGCGTCGGAAACACGATTTTTTGCAATTCCTCGAGCTCCGCCGCATGCCCGGGCGCGGTCGAAACGACGACAAGGCCGTTTTTTAGAGGATAGCGAAAGGGTTCAACCGGCATAGGCCGCGCATGATGGAGAACGAATTCAAAAGCCGCAAGCATCGATTGCGCTCTTGTGGATATACTGCGGGCGTGCGGGCTATTTTCGCGAGCGATTTGGTGAAGGTCTACAAAGGTTTTTTGAGCAAGCGCGCTCAAACCGCTTTAAATGGGCTGAATCTCAGCATTCCCCGGGGCATTGCCTTTGGTCTAATCGGTCAAAATGGGGCTGGAAAGACGACCTTTATTAAGGCGCTTTTAGGGATTGTAAAGCTTACGGCGGGCTCGGTGGACGTCTTGGGAGGCAAGCCGGAAGATAGGCGCATTCGTTCAAAAATAGGCTATTTGCCCGAGCGATTGCATCTTCCCCACGCCTGGACGCCGCTTGAGTTTTTGGCGAGCGTGGGAAGGCTCAAGGGAATGGATGCCCAAGAACGCAGCCGTCCAAATCTGATGAAGCTTCTGGAGCGCATGGGCCTTGGGCCGGATAGCACCCGAAAAATAGGCGGCTTTTCCAAGGGAATGAGACAAAGGCTCGGGCTATCGGCGGCCCTCTTGGGCAAGCCCGAGCTACTGGTCCTCGATGAGCCGACCGATGGCATCGACCCCTTGGGACGCGCTGAAATCCGGCGGATTTTGGTCGAGGAACGCGACCGGGGAACGACGGTCTTTTTAAATTCGCACCTGCTATCGGAGACGGAGAAAATATGCGATCGGATTGCGATTCTCCACGCGGGCAAGGTCGTGCGGGAAGGAACGATAGAGTCCTTATGCACAAGCTCGACCCATTACCGGATTCGATTTTTCGCGGGGGGATATTCGGCCGATGCGCTACAAGCCTTGGGATTTAAGCCAAGCGCGGCGCAGAGCGAAGAATTCGCCGAATTCGAATGCGAGGCCGCAAGCCCGGAACGCCTCAACGAAATGCTGGACGGAGCGCGCAGGGCGGGAGCGCTGCTTATCGAACTTTCAAGGCAAATGCGAGCCTTGGAAGATGTGCTTTCGGAGGCGGTCATTCAATGAAAGCCATTCTGTATGTAGCGCTCGATTTATTCCGCGAAGCCTCATCGAGACGCTGGTTTTTGGCGCTGGGACTCGCGATCACGGTCATTTTATTTATTATGGGGGCGGCGCTGCGGCTCGATGTGGTGGATGGAGCGCTGGCGGCGACCAGGCTTTTCGGCCGGGAACTGCATACCAATATCCGCTCGGTGGATGTCGCGCTCCGGCCTGTATTTCAAGCGGCATCGTATATTGTCTTCTATGGCGGGCTTTTGTTTGGCATTTTATCGTGCGCCGATTTTGCCCCAAGCCTCCTTTCGCCTGGACGCATTGAACATTTGCTATCGCTTCCGGTGCAGCGTTTTGAACTGCTCACAGGCACCTTTTTAGGCGTGCTTGGGCTTTCGCTGGTATTTACACTGTATGGAGCGGGCGGTTTTACGCTTATTTTATCGGTAAAGACCGGGGTATGGACGATTCGGCCGCTGCTTAGCGCGATATTGGCGAGCGTCACTTTTGCAGCCATTTACGGATTGATGCTTAGCGCGGCCCTGCTGGTCAGAAGCGCGGCGTTATCGGCGGCGGCTGGATTTGCCGTCTTCATCGCGGGAATCATCGCAGGATACCGCGATCGCATTGAAACATTTTTCGATGCCGGCATTGCGCGGGAAATCTTCTTGGGCATCACCTTTATTTGCCCTCGCATATCCACGCTTGCGGACATGGCATCCGGGCTCTCGGCGGGCTATCCCGTGGACACGGGCGCCCTATTCAGCTTATTGATAGGGCTTTGGGTCTTTGGACTATCGGCCTTAGCCTTTGGCATTCACCGCTTTGAACAGCAAGATTTCTAAAGGAGCTCCTATGCGCCGCTATGCCTGGTTCATTGCCGCCGTAGCCTTGCTTGCGATTGCAGCCTATTTAATGTCGCGCAGCGATGCTTCTGTCCGGCCCAGCGCCCAGAAACCGAGAGTCGAGTTTCCCCGCTATGCGAAGCGGGAGGAGCACGATAGAAACCAAAAGCGGAGGACATTAGCACCTGCCCCATCCAACCCCAACAAACCGGATAGCGACGTTGAGATACGGCGAAAGCGCGATCCGATGATGGTCGCGCTACCTTCATCCAAAGGCAAATCGGTGGTCGTCTTTGAAGCATCGGCGCTGCGGGATTCGCCGCTTGGGCAACATTGGCTGAACTGCATGATGTCGGCCTACGATTTAGAAAAGCTCAACCGGTTCAAAGATGAATTTGGATTTGACCCAATCGAAAACACCGATCGCATAGCTTTTTCATCGGAGAAAGTGGTGGTTGTGGGCGGAGATTTTGGGGAAGCGAACTGGGATGCCTTTGGAGAAGACAAGCGGGTATACGGCGACAAGGGTGTGATTATCGAGACAGTGAAGGGCGGGCCTGAATACGTAGGGATATGGAACGACGAATTGATGATCGTGGGAAACAGCCAAAAAGACATAGAAGCGGCGCTAGACCGCATAGAAGACAGGGCACCATCGCCCACACCGCGCATCAGCGATTTTGAACAATACGGTGACGTCTATGGAGTATTATCGGCGGAAGATCTAGCGATGATGCTCCCCGAAAGCGAGCGAGATTTAGCGGAGAAGCTCAAAGGAGCGGTCGAGAACGTAGAACTGCATGTAGATGCATCTGAGGACGTAGCGATAACGGCGGAGGTAACGGGGCCTATAGAAGCGGACGTGAGTGATTTATCGAAATCGCTGGGAGCAGCCTTTGCATTAGCGCGACTGCAAGCGCAATCGAAGCGGGAGAAAGACCTAGCGGAGCTATTGGACTATGCGAGCATATCGCCGAGAGAGGGCCGTTTTTCGATAGATTTAGCGTTACCGCTGGATGTACTGATACAGAAAATGGGGCCTTGCCGGCGGGGGGATGGGGGAGCGGGAGGGAGGTAAGGTTTGGGGTGGGCGTTTAGGCTGGAAGCGAAGCCTAACGAGATCTTTCGAGTATGCCCAAATATTTGACCTGTTTGTCATCCCGAGATACTTCACTCCCCTACGCTAACTTTGGCCAGAAGGATCAAGTGTGAAAACGCTCCACTGTCTCGCCATGCTCGGGGCTTCGATTGCATTGCTTGCATGCGGCGATGGCTATCCGCCGTGCGCTCCTGAAGGAAATGGGCCGGGAACAATCTATGGTCCAACGCCTTCGCCACTGCCAGGACCAGGAGGCCCCAATGATCCGCCAGATTGGGCGGATCAACCGCCCAAATATAGTAAAACCGCCGAAGGAGAAATATGCACATGCGGGCCATACCAGCCGGGTTGTACGGAGGAGCCTGGCGAAGACAATCGTGCCGATTCTAGCTATGAGCCGAGGCCAGACTTATGCAGTCCGAGCTGTGGTCCCAGCGATACTGGCAATAGCGACGATACCGCTGATGCGAGCCCGCTGGCCGGTGGGTTTTCACCATCGATTTTTAACTTCGTTACTACCATTCCCGACGACGGAACGGATGTAGCGGGAGGTTGGCAAGTAGCAATGGCAACATTGAAATTTGCTCGATGGACCAGTGTGTTTCCCGAATACTGGTCATGCAATGTCAAAGTCGAGATGCCGCTGCGGACAGCCCTTTATGGAGTTATCACGCCCGCGGACGCAGCAAATAAAAGTGCAATGATTGCCACAGCATCAGGAAAAACCTTGAAGGGGTCAGAGTACCCGCCAGGGATATTCTGCATAAAATTTATTCAAGAAATGCGAACTAGGTTTATGAATAAACCCTATGATGTGCTTGGCGCGCGAGTCAATTAACCATGAAACATTCCCCCCAAGAACTCTTCGATCTCATTTATCAATACTTCCCCCGCGGCATCCCGGCACTGCACCCAGACTATCAGCAAACCCCTGAATATTTGCGCTTATTGGCCGTCCAGCGATCGGCCGCTGACATGAATACCCCTTGGACCGCTATGCTTCAGCGCCTAGCCCTGCACTTCCCCCATTTTCATTTGCTGAATGACTTCAGCCCAACCCGCTCATCCGTGTATCCCATCCTCGAATACTCGGCCTCCATCGCCTTATCCAGCACCGCCGATCATTGGATCGAATTTGCAGTCAGTATCCTTGCTCCTTACTATAGAATCCAAAGCGGCCGCGTGGCGCAAACCCCCAATCCATCCGAGGCTCCCCACGTTCAAAGCGTATTTTCCGACGATACTTGCTTTATACTTCCCGCCAATGCAACGGCGTCTCAAATCGAAATGTTTACCGGCCTCCGCAATATCAACGGCCAGGAGCATCTAGAACCCGATGTGTCCGTATCCGGGCTGATATGCCCTCTAAAGCCGGACGAGCAACCGATTGGCGCCCAAATCGCCGAAGAAATTGAATTGACGTTTGTAGGTTATGAGCCGCTTCCCCCAGCCATCGGTCAAATCATTGTGCCAGGAATTCACAGCTCATTAGGCATCAACAAGGGCGTCACGATCTATGAATGCCTGATGTCCGGCCGGGCGGCCGCTTGCCGTATCAATGCCTAGAAGAGACCCTCTAGGAAGCCTTCTCCCCAAAGATCTTCCAATCCAGCGACAACCGACCAGGCCCCACAAATATATACATCACCGATATGCACAAATACATCGCCGCAGGCTCGTAAGAACCTTTAAACCCAACAAATGGATCCTTCAGCACAACCGCGTGCAAATACACCGCTACCATCATCGTTATCGCCTGCCCCAGCGACGCCAGCGGCATCAGCAATCCCAATATCCACGCTATCCCTCCGCCAAATTCACTCACCGCCGCCAATGCCTGCAATATCCCAGGCACTTTCGCATCAGGACCCATCCAACTCAGCGGCGCCTGTATCTTGCCCCACCCATGAAATAAAAATGCCGCGCCCGAGATAAGCCTTAACACCAGTATCCCTACCGACCCCCGCACCGTTAGGCTGGGCACTTTGAAGATTTCACGAATCTTGTCCATCACTCGTTCCTTTCGCCCCCTCGCTTTATCTGCCCATTCAAGCGGATGTCAAGAGCAAAAGGATGGGCGTCTTTTATTTTATCGAATCCCACATGGCGCGCCCGATGCCAAAAGCCATGCATAGGCATCTTCAACGTCCATTCCACACAAGGCTGTCCCAGGCATCCAGCCTTCATTCAATCCATGCCGTATGAGTGCCTCAACCACCGCGGGCCGGTTCAGATTATAAGCTTCTTTTCTGTCCTTGCGCCATACCACCCCATCCATTGGATATCCAGCTTCCCATATCTCCGTACACCTAAACCATACATGCAAAGGCGATCGCTTATACCCCTCTTCATAAAGCGTTAGCCGCTCTTCACACGCCTTCCCCCTCTCGCCTAAAAAATGCCGGTGACGGCGCGTCCATAAAAATATCCGCCCATCCACCACAATGCGGCGCAACCCCTTTCTCATGTTTATCCGGCCCTCCCAAAGGGATTAACATAGCTTCCCATAGAGCGCACACAAAACGGGCATCGTATAGCTCACATTGTGCACCCGTATATGATCGAGCTTTCCCTGCAGGGATGAAGTGGCCACCATCGCAGCATCCTGCCCAATCATCAAGGGCACCGATGCAGGCGCGAGAGTCGTCGGTCCCGGCGCCGAACTCGCTATCAATATGAGATTCTGCCCAAGCTCCAGATTCGTACCATCAAAAGAACAAGACACATGCACCCATTGTCCAATAGGCACGAGCTCCGGGCCATTCACATCTCGAAAGCCTGAGTCACCCGAAGCCATGACACCACAGCGCAGCTTCCCATCCTTATCCACGGCAAAACCAAGCTGGTTTGGGCTATGAAAAATCACGCGCGGGTTCATCTGGCCACTTGCATCGGCATTGAGAAATATCCAAGCCTCGATCGTAAATTGCGTTAGGGCAAGCCATTCATCGGTAGGTATAGAGACACTCGAACCCTGGGTAAATCCCGCTGCCCTTCCAAAGCTTCCAGGCTGAAAGATAAGGCCCGCCGGGGTTACTTGGTGGGCATAGACCGACTCATCGGCGGCCAGATCGCTATCGAAGGACATACACAAGTGCACGGTTGAATCTGAATTGAGACAGGCGAAAGGCACGGGCAGGCCATTGGGCGCAATACCTCCGCTCGACGAAGACCCGGACGAGCCTGGGCCTGGCATACCCGATGAGTTTTGCATCCCTCCCATACCCTGGGTTTCCGTTTTTGATCCGGCTGTTTCCAGATCATCGAGTCCACTGATAAGCTGACAGCCTTGCGAAGCCAAAGCGGTGCATGTCAGCAAAGATAAAGTCCAAGCGAAGCGTTTCATGGTGAAGCTCCTTTCGATACCGGCGCGAAGGAATAGCCTACGGGAAAAGGCGTGCGATTGGCAAGGTTTTTTTGTTCTTGACCGCGCTCTCCCATCCTTTATTGTGCGCCCCAGTTTACCTTTCAACCCGAGGTACAACCATGGCAGACCGCTACATCGCCGATCAAATCGACGCCACTACCGCGGCCGTCGCGGCTGCCGTTGCCTCCGCCCGCGATACCGAGGCTCAAAAGCGCAAAGGCACCCAGCAAAAATCTCCCATTCTCGCCGATGCTTTAGAGCTGCTCGGACGCTTTAGCAAGCATCTCGATACCCATAAGGCCAATATTGTTGACCGAAAACCGTTCTTTACCAAGGACGGCACGGTTGGGGGCATTGGACGAGGCGCCAACGATGTATTCCTCGCCGTCAATTGGATCACATCCAAACTCGCCGATACCAATAGCCCCGTCATCAACCGGGCCGATTGGCATCAAGAGTTTTTAGAACTGGGAGCATTATTAGGTCCGGCCTTAGCGTTTGCGGATGATGCGCGAACGGACAGGCGCATGCAAACCCCTGAAATCCGGTCGGCCCGGGAAGCCTTTTTAAATATCTATCAGGCGGCCAAGGCGCAGGTCGAATGCGTGCTGAGGCTGACAGGCAAGCTACACCTGATGCCGGCAGTCTTTTATGATTTGGCGGTGCCCAGTCAAAGCAAAGTCACAGCGCCGCCGCCTGAGGAAGAAACGGGCGGGAATACATAGACAACCCCCCAGCGTCCGTCTGCAACCCCCCAAGCCGCCCCCCAAAGCCCCTTATCGCCTCAGCGATCCCTTATCGTAACAAACGAGGGCGTTTGCATCGTGCAGTTGCCCCTTGTAGCCGCAGTCGGATACGTTCGCATTCTGCAGTTGCCCCTTGTAGCCGCAGTCGGATACGTTCGCATTCTGCAGTTGCCCCCTGTAGCCGCAGTCGGATACGTTCGCATTCTGCAACAGCCTCCGTTTGTTGCCTCACGGGTCCACAAACCCGATCCAATGCCTCGCGCGGAATATAAGCGCCCTACCAGACAGGGATATCCTCCGCACCTAAACTTAACTGACTCCAACAGTCTGCCGCATTGTCCGAGCAAATCACCCATGAATGTCCATTCGCATGTTGATCCAATTCGAAGACGCACAGATTCATACCCTCAGGGCAGGTTACACACCGGTCGGCTGCTTCGTTTTGAGGCACGCAGCCATAGGTAAACATTTGTACACCCTTGGCTTCGCGATAAGCGACATATTTACAAGGTACATTGCCTTCGGCGCATGCCGCGCGGCCATCCTCGCAGATCGCATTCTCATAGTAATTGCTCGGCAATGTGAGGTCTTCATCCGATGTGCATTCCCCAAACCCATTGCTGTTCCAACATCCAACGGCGGATGTCAGCATTACGGCGACTAAACATAGGTTTCGCATGGCTCTCTGTTTCATGATCAAAACTCCTTTCAAACAACCCTAGGGCATCAGCAGAAATTTAATTCCATCCACGGCATTGCCGTAAATATAGCCGCTCATTCCCTCGCCGAGGGTGCCAATATGGCGCCGCTCCACCATAATGGCCACTTCGCAGCCCTCGGCCGGAAGCTCCGTGGGAAAGGCTTCGAGGGGAATGTCAAAGAAGCCTGCGTCATCCACTGTTTCTCCCTCGGACTTGGGCCACGTAAGAGCATCGCAGGGGCGGGTGCCATGCGCGGCGTAGTTGGATACCCTATGCCAGACAATGGGAAAGTCCTTGCCCGAGGGCTCCCACTCCACACGCACGCTTGCCGACGTGCTCCGGCTGATCTTCTCGTCGAATGCGGGCGCCTGCAGCTTTAGGAAAGGCGGCATGACGGTCGTGGAAGGCGCAAAGTCGTTGAAGAATACATCGACAGTCATGCCTTCCTGAGGAGTGTGGTTGAGCGCCCCAAGCAAGACCCCCGCTCTGACGTTCCCAATGCTTTTGGCGTAGGGCCCCGAGTCAGGAAAGAAGCTCAATCCGTCTTGGGTCCCCTCTTGCTTGTTGGGCACGATGTAATCGGGTTTATTGACCTTCCTATCCACTTCCCTGGCCCCGCAGACACTGAGATCCGCCGTGCACACCCAGGCCGTGATTCCGACCAAACTGGTGCTCTGGTAGTGCATGTCCGCCCGTATGTGGATCTGTTCATCGCCAAGCGGCAAATATGGCTCGGTGACCGGAGTTACTGTGGGACCTGTCGAGCAGGCCGCAAGCACCATAAGGGCACTCACGGCCATGATGTTCTGAACGCGATATGTTTTTTGAAACGGCATATTTCCTCTACACTTCTACACTTCAAGGTTGTGACTAACAACCCTTCCGAATGTTAGAGCGAGAAAATCATTTTGCAACGTGTTCGTTTACAATTTTAACGAGTGCAGGGGCGGATGGAGCGAATTGAGCTTATTTTAAAGGCAAATTGAGGGGGCCGGGCGGGGAGGAAGAGGCGCTGGGCGGAGACCGTCAATTTGGAACATAAAAAGGGTTGACGCACCCCATTGGAAGGCCGCGGGGCGATGATAGAGAAGCGGCGGGAGGAGAGGAAGAGACGGCGATTTCTGCGCGCTACCAGGTTCCCCGAATCGAGAGGCCGCCTGAAAACCTCTGGGCCGATCCAGGCTGTGGTGATGGTTCGCGGAAAGCATAGACGGCGGTCGAGATACCGAAGAGAGAGAGTGAGGCCGCGCCGCTCACGATGGCCTGATAGAACGACCTGTCGGCCTGGGCTCGCTTTGCATCTGCTCGAAGGCAGTCGAACGGATTCCGACGTTGATCACATTTGCCGGTTTGATCCCTTATGAGTTTCGCGGCCATTGTATTAGCGCTCTCATCCTCCACCCGGGCCTGATGCGCGAAATAGACCGTCATAGCGGCCATGAATATCCCTCCGCCAAGAGCGGCCCACGAACCCGCAGGCACTTGATCGACTGCGTAGGCAGGCTGTGCGTAAGGATCGGGAACAAGCTGAAAGCGCTGCGGAACATACACAGGAGGCCACGGCGCTGGCATAGGTGCCGCAGGCTCTTTCGCGGGCTGCATGTCTTCACGCTTGAACTCGACGTCGTGTCTCTCTCCAGCTCCAACACCAACCGATCGTTCGATCACCACACCCATCTCGCTTGTGGCAACGACCTTGTGAGAAATCTTTGGATCCACAAAAATATCCCGCGCGCCGTCCACCAATCCAAGACTGCGATCGTTCACTGTTACCGTCGTCAGCGGCGGAGCGTGAATGCGAAGAATGCCGACGCGGCTCATCGCGCAGTCATAATCGGCTTGCATGTACAGCCACCGTTCAGGCTTGCTCTTCTTGAAGTTCTCCTCGATGGCGAACTTCATGCATTCGGAGAAGAGCTCCGCGGCTCTCACATGCTGTCCGATTTGCTGCGCGAGTGATGCGGCAGCGCAGGTGCGATGCAGCGTGGGTTTGAGCATGTACGCGGCGCTGGCCGCATCAAAGGCTTTCTCGTACTCCTTGTTCTTGGTGAACTGGTTGACGGCTTCGGTCAACACCTTCGCGCGCGTCTCCGGATCATCCATGCCGTTTAGGTCTTTGGATGGTTCAGCGCGGGCGCTGGAGATGTGGAGGAAGAGGACTGCGATGAACGTGATGAGTGAGGTGTGTGTGCTCAATGTCATAGTTGTCAAGAACTAAATGGCATGAGCGAGGACGTCAACGATGTGCGTGCTCAACAATCCAATCAATGACAATTCCAGATTGCTTTAGGCAAAAATGTGGAACGAAGACAGCGTTCATTCGAATGCGAGAGCGATAAGATAGAATGGATTGGGAGCCGAGAGGATACTTCTGGTGTTAGGAGCGTCCAGGACCGTTTATAATCCTGCCGCCTGATAGGCCAAGCCCAGGAGCTCCTCGGAACGCTCGACGTCCTGGACCCACGCGGCGGGCAGGGTCTCCAATCCACACCGAGCTCCGCACAATGCCCCTGCCAAGGTGGCAATGCTATCGCTGTCACCCGGTGTATTCGCGCCCTCTAAAATCGCCCTGGCTGGGTCGTCCGGGTTTCTTACGAATAAATATACCCCCGCGGACACGGCTTCGTGAGCTGCCCACGATCTCAGCCTATCGAGCGTAATTTCAGGAGCCACGCCATCGACCGCATCTTCGATGGCCCTCACCATCATTGCGGCCGTCGGCGGACTATAACGGCAAGCGGCGGCGACCATTTCCGATGCAACGGTCATTACGGACTCCCCGCGCACAATACGCGCCATACCCACGGCCATCGCGGCGCATGCGGCGAGCGCAATCGGGTCCCGGTGGGTCATTTTGGAATGTTCCACACTCCATCGTTCGGCCCGCTGTAGATCGTCGGCAAACAACAATCCAAAGGGATAAGCCCGCATGACCGAACCACATCCCCCGGCCGTCGCTCCTCCTGCCTTGGACCAATGAACTCCCCGCGAGAGGGCGCTGCATCCGCTCATGCACGCATTTCCGGGCGCCCGGTGGCCGCCCTGGGGGCGTTTGGACCAGCTCACAAATCCAGAGGCCATTTCTTCCATGACCCGATCCATGTGCGAGCCGTTCTCTTTGGCATCCACCAGCACCCGCAGAACAATCTCCGCCATCTGGGTGTCATCGGTATAGGGCGCGAAATGCTTGCCCCCTCGATCCCAATACAGTTCGAATCCCGTTACGCCTTGGGGACCGTACTTGGAGCGAATCGCGGCCATTGACATGAATTCGGTGGGATGCCCCATGGCATCTCCGATGGCCGCTCCCATGACGGCGCCCGCAAAGATCGAGCGCCGGGGTGCTCCAGCCGCGGCCTTGGGCCTGGGCACTTTGGCCGGGGCGGGTGCTGGAGCTTTCCCCATTCCCGTCGTTAGGCCAGAAAATCCCCCACTTCCTCCCGACGCGCCTTTGGTCCACCAGGGGTCGCTGTCTTCGCCTTCTTCTTCGCTGTCCTCGAGCTCGTCTTCGTCATTACCGCTATCGGGACCGCGATCCGCGTCATCGCCCTCGGCGGGCGTATCCCGATCATCGCGGTCGCTGTCATCGAAGTCGTCGACGGGCGCGGTTTTCTCTTCGTCGCCGGTGAATTCAATCGCATGCTCGCGTTCAGGCGCCGCTTCACCCTTGTCGGCGGGCTGGTGCTGAGGCGCGGCAAAGAGTTCGCCGCTTTCGTCTCCATCTGGTTTGGCGTGATGCTTTCCCCTGGTGCTTTTTTTGGCGGGCGGTGCTTTGGCGGGTTCCTCGCCTTCCTCGGCAGACCCATTCCCCTTGCCAAACAAATCCCTTTGCTTCACGCGTTCGCCTTTCGGGTGCTCACTCGCTCAAAAGCGTCTTGCAAGACTTTGCCCCGGTCTTTATCGACCATGGAGACATAGGCGATTCTACCCCTGAGATGGGCTTCAAAATTCGCAACTTTATCGCGGTTTTGACCTTCGAGGCCGGTACGCTTGGCGTTGTTCAAGATGGCCCTGAGGGTGCGGATTTCATCGCGGGAGACGGTAGGTTTGGTATTGACGACGACGCCGGTGACTTCTTGGCGCCGTCCCCGTCCCATGACCCGTGTTTTCTTGTCATGTTCGATAAAGCCCTCGCCGCTGATAATTTTGCGGACGGAGCGCAGGAGCCTTCCGGTTTCGCCTGTGTCTTCGCCGGAAAAGGTAAGGTCGTCGGCATAGCGCGTATAGGAGAATCCGGCGCTCTTGGCCAATCCAGCCAGTCTTTTATCGAGTTTGCGGCATAGCAAGTTGGTTATGGCGGGACTGGTGCAGGCGCCTTGGGGCAAGAAGCGTTCGCCCAATGCGACGTGATACACCTTTCCGCCCAGTTCGGCCTTGGCGCGGGTGGGCTCGGTACACAAAAGGCCCAATACCGTCGCGACATGCTCGCTATAGCCCAGCGATCGGAACAAGCCTTTTACGCGCCTGTAGGTAATGGTTGGAAAGAAGTCTTTTAAATCGAGATTGATAACAACATTCTTTCCCACATGCGGCACGGCATTGCTGACGACGGAGCGCTTCTTTACAAATCCATGAGCGCTCTCCGAAGGCGCGACTTTATTTAGAATGCGCCACAATATCTTTTCCTGGGCTTCGGCGAGCTGCTTTTTAGGCGCCGATATATTGCGGATTCCGCCGGTTTTCTTGGGAATTCCATAGCGGTGATAGTGCACCAGCGCGACGCTCTTCCGGTGGAAGCTTAGCCAGCGGAGCACGGGCAGGCTTACGCCCAAGAGCGCCGCTACATCATCGCTCTTATGCAAGATGGGAAGGTTCTTTGCGATAAGCCCTTCTGTATTGCTGGCGATATCTTCTAAACCCTGGCTGACAGTCGTGCCAAGGTGAACGACATTCGCCTTGGTATGCTCGGCCCAAGCCTTGGCCCGCTTCTGCTGTTCGGCCTCGCGCTTTTCTTTGGCTTCTTTGCGGCGCTTTTTGCTTTCTTCCCAGCGCCTCTTCTTTTCGTCGGCCAATGCCTTATCGGGATCTTTTACCGCGAGGCTCTGCTTGCGGAGCACGCCAAGCTCGCCTTCGATCTTTTGGCGCTCCTTCACTTCCTCGGGCGGATCGGGAGGCAGCGGCTGCCCTTCCGGCCAAAATCCATGAACCCTCATGCGATCGAGAATCAAGCTCTCGCCGACACGATTGACAATTTGCCTATAGAGCTTTGATTTTTCGTCGGAGGCCATATCTCGCTCTATTGATCGTTATGACTGGGCTGGCAATCCGCCGGCGATAGCAGCGGGTGTTCATAATCAACCGAAATCGGGGAACGAACAGCGCATTTACGAACAGTCGCAGGACGTGCTCGTTCAACTGTTAGCGTAGTAGCCGGTAGCGCGATGCCGCGGGGCCCGGAGGGCACCACCCAGCATGCGGCTGCGCTACCGGCTACTACGCGATGGAGAACGGGCGCGTGACGAATGTCAGGCATGAAGGCCAGCACGGCGTAACGCCGCACATTTGCTAAGTCGCCGCCGCTCGTTCCCCGATTCCGATCGATTATCAAATTTCAAAAAAAACGATTCAAAAAAAACGCTTGTTTTCAAGCTAAATTCAAACTCTTGCCGCTGCGCTTCTGCTGTGCCCTCCTGTGGTCTTCTCGTCTTTTTTAGTTGTCTTCAGGCGTATCCGCGTCCTCGAGACGGCTCATGTGAGCCAAGCGGAGCGCGAGGGTATGCTCGCAAGGTCCGCGGGTCAACTTATACTTTTCAAAAAATGGACAGGTACATGTGGCTTCGATGATTTTGCCTTCGTGGTCAACAAAAATCAGCGGGCGTACGCGATGATTGTCGACGCCCTTGGCGCTGCCGGAGACTTTAAAGCCTTGGGCGACTTTGCGCCTCGCGATAATGCGCACGCGGTCGGATTCAAAAATCGCGCGGGCTTTTTTGGCTTCTTCGTTGCCTTGATCTTCAGCCTGCGGTTTGAGCGCTGCTTGGGCTTCTTTGACCGAAAATGGTTCGATAAACAAGTCGCGGTGGCGATAGACGTTGCCCGATAGGTCATAAATAGCGCGGCCCACTTGACATAGATACGAAAGCGCGCTCCTCGTCTTTTCGACGCCCAAACCCGTCGCCTGCGAGAGCGATGTATCCGTGCTGCGCCTCACCGCGAGCAATGCGTCATAGGTGCTCATCAATTCGGATGCCGTGGCCGACAAGCGCCTGGTCAACAGATTGAATTTCGCGCCACCCGTCCAGTCGTTATCTGTCCAGCCCGATAAAGCCAGGGTAAAATTAAAAGGCCCGAACTTCATCACATACATGCTTGGCAATCCAAAGCCGGCCAAATACACGTCAATGCGATCGGCCACGGGCAACAATCTCGCCAAGGTCTGCAGGCGATCGCGGCCCCAGGTGCGTATGGATACGGGTTTGTCGCCTTGATAAGGCGCGGCGCCGGTAATTTCAACCGAATGCTCATAAGGCTCAATCACGGCGCGGGGCTTTTTCCCGGGGACGAGTTCATAGCGCAGCGCCCGGGGAGAACGGCGGGCTTTATGACGCCTTAAGAAACGGCAGATATTAAATAAATCGACCGGCGCCATTTTAAATTGGGTCAGCGACATCGACATCGCCGCGTGCACTTGTAAAAAGCCCTTCACCCAACTATCGGGCAAATCTATTTTCTTTTCCTTGTGATAATCGCCTTCGGATGTGCTCACCGAAAACCCGCCGGGATCGATATCAAAGCGCGTCTTCCTGTAGGTTCTCATCCTGTCGAGCTGGCCATGCAGCTTCGAACTAAAGTCGATATTGGTCGTGCCGCATTCAAAGGCGCCCAGCTTCTCAAAGACCTCATAGCTTGCACCAAGCCTCGCATACGAGCTTTCATCCTTTGAAAATGCCTCGAAAAATACCTCGTCCGGATGCACCGTAATCACCGGATCGAGCAGGTATTCAAGCTCGTATTCGGTTTCATAGGCATAATCAAAAAAAGCCCGCCTCGCCTTTTCAAAAGGCTTTAATCGCTGGCGCCTCGCTTCATCCAATTCCGCGAGCCTCACTTCTAAGGCTTCCATTTTTTGGCGCGCCTGCTGGCTCTTGAATCCTAAATTCGCAAGGAATTTTCTATCCTGCTCCTCGAGCCATGCCCTGAATTCAAGCCGATCGCGGGGGCGGTATTTGTAATCGCTCACGACAACCGTGTACAAAGCCCCAAGCGCTTCCCGGAACAGGACCGGCTGCGTCAGCTCGCCCTCTAAAAACGACGCTTTTCGCAGCGTATTCGTCGCAAAGGCCACATGCGAATAATTCAGGCCATTGATAATGGCGCTCTGCCCTGAATAGCGAAGCTCGACAATCATGCTGCGCCTTTCTGTTCAGCCGCTCCCAGCGGACTATCCATGAGCTTAATCGCCGATGATACCGATGGATATTCCAGTTGTATTCGAACCAAAGCTTCCATCACCCGTTCAAAATCGGCGCGGCCCTGGGTTCCGATATACGCGCTCAAGAGCTTTGAGCTCTGTTTGGCCTGGTCTTCATCTTGTAGGCCCCGCTCGGCCAAAAAGTCCAGCACCTTGTGTTTGGTGCGCTGCGATGGCCAAAGTTCAAAGAGAATCGCCCGGCATAAAGGTTCGATTTTTGCCAGCTCGCCCGCCCCAGCGCCTAGGTATTGAACGGCTAAATCCAGAGCAAATCCCCGCATATTCGGATGGGGATGCTGAATAAGCCGCACCAGCACATCCTCCGCGGGCAGTCCGCCCGGCTTGCCTTCCCGCCCCTCTTGTAAATGCCGCACCACGAGTTCTTTTCCAACGTTTTGCACATCCACACGATTGGAATCGCATAAGCCAATGACGCCGGCCAATCCAAGCGTTTCTACACCAATTTCGGTGCGGATTAAATCAAAGGCAAATCCCCTTGTGTCCTCCCAATCGCTCTCCACGAGCATAAACAATAAATCGGGATTGCTTTTCAATTCATTGACAGCGCCCCGCATCAATGAGCGCGCGGCCGCGCGAACCGCCATTACATCATGCTGGGCCAGCGCCATCACCTGTTCTGTGCCCACTTCCCCAAGCGCTTGAGGCCGCAGCGATAGCACTTCACCGGCGACGGCCTTGGCCGCCGAGGAACCCGCGCGTATAAAGGCAAGCAATTCGCTTGTATTGAGCATATTGGCCAATTCATGAAGCAGCGCCATACGCGCCACCCTGCCCAAGGCATCGTGCTCTCCCTCGCTTTTCTCGGGAATGCGAAGCGCCGCGAGAATATGCTCGGCCAGCCTTTGCCTCGCTTCTGCGCCTGCGCCGGCTAAATTCGCGCCCAGAAGTTCTACCGCCAGCGTGCGGGATGAGCCTTCGGGAATTTTTAAGAAAGTCACGGCCCAATTTAATTCGCGCGTCCATTTGGCGGCCGTCAGGCGAAGCCATGTTTGGCCCAATTCGCGGGGACTTGGGCGGCTTTGCGATAAAAGCTTGAGCATCAATTCATAATCGGGATGCTCGGGATCGAAACGGCGGGCCAATTCCCGCGTGCTCAGCGCAATGGTTGGATCGTAAGGGGCATCGAGCATAGCTATCAGTTCATCGGCGCTCGCTTCGTGCAATACCTTCGCCAGAGGATTATTGGCTCCCGCCAGCCTGGGCGCGGCAAAGGCATGAACGGCTGTTAATTTCGAAGCCGACAGGACCCGGAGATATGCCCGGGGCTCTTCATCCCATAGCGAGGGAAAAGCCTCTTCGCGGACATTTTGAGGCGGCGAAGCCGATTTACCCTGGCGCAGCCGAAAGAGCATCTTGCGGCTCTGCAATTCAAAACGCTGCCCTCCCCCATAAAGAATGCGCACAAGGGCATAGCATTGAGCAACGGCCGGAAAACGTCCGCTCGGCGCGCCCATATCTTCTTCGCCGTAATGCACAAGCACTTCGGCCGCCGCGTGCGCATAGGATTTGGGAGAATATTTGGCGAGGCGCCTTAAATACCGCCAGACATAGCGCCTTAAATAATTCTGGGTGGTCCGCCCGAAGACCCTCACCTGTTTTTCATTGCCATCGTAGCCCGATTTCACCTTGGCCATCGTGCCCGCGGCATTTTGGCGGCCCTTGCGCTCAATGGCATGGGCGAGCGCGCCAAAGGTTTTAAAATCGCGCCGCAAAGCCGCCCGTTTTAGGACGCTTTTGGCATAACGCCATAAATGCGGCAGATCGAAAGCACTCTTCTGAATAGCCAAAAGCGCCGCGCAAACGGCCGCGGGCGTTCCAATTTCATAGAGCGTGTCGATCACCAAACCCCTATCTTTTAAGGGAGAGGCCATCACCGCATCGATCAATTTCTTGGATTTTTCTTCCAATACCTTAGGCGATGTATCGGAAGGCAGCGCATCCAAATGGCCAAGCTCTTCTTTTATATTGGCGGCAAGCCTTTCCAGCGCGCGGTTTTTCACCTCGGCCAGGCCCTCGGCATCGCCTAAATTCCGCAAAGCCTCGGCTCCCGAACGCCTTCTCGATAACAGCTTGCGCGCCGCATATTGGCGAATCACCGCCGCCGGCTTGATATCGCCCAGCATACCCAGCGCATCCACCATCGAACACACATCATCGACGGCGCTGGGCATTGCATCTAAAATCGGCTGAACCGCATCGGGCTCGCGCATATATCCAAGCCGAAGCGCCGCTCTCGCCCTGACTGAAGCCCTTTTGTGCTTCAGCAATTGAATGCATGAATAAAAGCCGGCCGTGCGGAATTGCTCAATACGAAGCGATGCAACAACACCACTGTAACGCTCGGCCACCAGAGCCTCGGGTACAGGGCCAAATGTGCCTGCCGCCGTGAGTTTTCCCCGTTTTGGCCCTCTCAGCACTTGAATGAGATAGTGACCCGCTTCCGTCGCGGGCTGAACCGATACGATCGCAATCCGATCGGGGCCTTGATTTCTAAACAAATGAATTTTAGGCAACTCGGGCACGGCGGCACCTTTTATCAGGTTCTAGTGGTGATCGTCGAAATCCTCGTCGTCGTTATCCTCATCGTCTTCATCATCGGACTCGCCGCCTTCGCTATCATCGAAATCGTCGTCGTCCTCCATATCGTCATGATCGTCGAAGTCCTCATCCGAAGCCTTTTGAGAAGGCTTGGCGCCGCTCTTGGCCGCCTTGGAAGCGCCGCCCGCCGCCGCCGCAACCGCCGCCATTTTCAGCGGTTTAGCTTCAGCCGGCCCCAAATCGCCCAGCTCTTCCTCCAGCGCCTTTCGCATCTCTTTAAAATCGCTAAAGGCATGCTCGCGGAACATATTGTAAGCCGTCCACATTAAATCGGCGCAAATCTCCGCAGGAACCCGCCCTGTATTCGCCCCCAATCCAGGAAGCGCCACCGATTGAATGCTATTTGCATCTTTTGCATTTTGCATATGAACGGCTTGAAATGCCGCCGCGCACGCCAGCGCCACATTTAATGAATCGCTGATATCCTCGGACGATTTCACCATTGTGGGCGTGGAAATTAAATAACCGGGCTTTTGGCGCCCCGTAGGCACGCATGTCGCATGACCCACAGGAAGCGTGCTCCCAAAGCGATCGGCAATGCATTTTTTAACAGCCTGCTCGATTTTCTGGCCCAAATTATTCTTAATGACCGCATCGAGCCCGCCATCCATATTGCCATAGCTATTGGTCGGCGAAACCCAGGCATCCACCCGCTGATCGAGCATCGATCCCTGGACGATTTCTACTTCGGGATTCTCCTCGAAGGTATCGCGCCAGGCTTTAACCATTTTGGGATTGATATCCACGAGAACGACTTTGACGCTCATGCGAAAACCATGCTCCTGAAAGCTTTAGAGGGTAAACTCGACCAAATACTCCAAGCGCTGCTGCCTGCCTTGGTAGATGACATATTCATCATCGGCAAATTCGCTGTTGACGCCGGGTTTTGAGCGCACACCATGACAGCTATGGTATCCAGGCGGCGGCTCGGTAATACCATAGGTAATCTTGTGGTAATCCTTCATTTTACCGAGCGCGACCCGGGCCAAGGCCATAAAGCGCGTGTTCTTCTTGCCCGCCGAGGTATAAAATGCGCTTGTGCACGAGGCATCCCCAAAATAAATACCGCTGCCCAGCCATCCCGCATCCGTGCGGTTTACGCCCAGACTCACCACAATCTTGGGCAATAAAATGCCACGCGATAAAATTCCAACCCAATTCTTTATGCGCGACCCGTGAAACAATAGCCGCTGATTGTCGATATCGTTGGTAAATGAATTCCATTCCTGCTCGCGCTTGAGCGTAAAAATATTTTTGACTTTAATGCTCTTCGACTTGATTTGGCTATCCAGCACATACTTTTCAAGCTCTTTGTATTTGGGCGCATCCCTGGGAACGGTATCGATCGCGCACTGCAAGGCTTGGTATTTCTTGTCGATTTCAGGATCGAACAAAACGCTTCCTTCTTCGCCGTTCACCTTCAGCATGTCCTTCATAAGCTGAAGCGTTTCCTGCTTCTGCTCAAAGGCTTCCATCGTGTCAATCACGCTCGCTTCCACCGCCGTCCGGCTACGCCCTATCCGGTGCGGAATGGCCGAATAGAATTCACCCGTGAGCTTCACCACGTCGTTGCGATTCTTTTTGCCACCCTTAAAGATTTGATACAATTCTTGTAGAATGATTTCGCCCTTTTCGACTTGGCCGATCGTCAGCACACCGAGAGGCGTTTCAATGCCGTGCGCCGTAATCTTCGCGGCAATCGTCGTCGTCAGCGCGTTGGTCGCCTCGCCGTAAATGTAATTGATCAGGTCTTGAACGCCTGCATTCAGCACCGATTGCTTGATGACGGGAGCCTGGCTTTCCTTGTCCTTGCCAGCGGCCATCTTCTGAATGGTTTTATTGTCCAGCTCGCCCGAACTCGTGCCGCGCGCCTTCTGAGAACCAATCTTGCTCGAAGCCAGCGCGACCTCTTTATACCCCTTCGAAGCCGATGTTTTTTGCTTGTAAATCGACTGATATTCGCCCTCGGCCTCGGCCTGCGAACTAAAGTAACGGCATTCTTTTTGACCCGCCTCGGGATTTGTTTCCAAATCGTCCGTGCGCCCATAATGCGTGAAGACACGGAATTGGCCGCCCGCCGAATGCAGCTCAATTGCGTAGTATTTGTTGCGGTTGGTCTTGATGTCGGTGACCTGCAAAACCGCCTTCTTCACAATATTAAAATCGGCGGGAAAGCTAGGCTCGCCCGCTTCACCATGTGTCCAAGCTTTTACTTTGCCCATTGCGCCGTCCGCACCTTATGCCCATTGCCTATGCCCTTGCAAGAGGCCCGGCGAGTTTTCATTGAAAAAAGACTTGGAATAGGCGATTCTGCCAAGATGGCGCATTTTGCCAACCCACCGACACCCGAAGAACAATGGGCTGCCCGTGATAGCGAAGTCCGTGTGCGATGGGCTTCGCCTCATGTGCTGGTGATCACGGCGGAAGGAGTTCTGAGTCCTGCCGCCGCCGCGTTTATCGTCGGCGCAACCCGCAGGGCTATGAGCGAGGGCGTCAAACTCACCTTGTTCTGCGATGGTGAGCAATTGAATGCATGGGATTCAGAAACACGAAAGCAGCTCACCGAGATGCTGCTTATGCTTCGCGACCACGGTGGAAGGGCTTCAATTTTGGTGAAATCAAAGATGATTGGGACGGCCTTGTGGGCATTTGGCCTTGCCCGGGGCCTTCCATTGCGGACCTTTACCGACCAGGCCGAATTTCAGCAAGCCCTTGCTTTTGCGGCAAATCCTGTGCAGGCCGGGGCGGCCTAACCAAAGCTTCAAGGCGCCGCCGCCACGCAATTTCTGCCCCGCGTTTTCGCCGAATAGAGCGCTCTATCCGCGCTTGAAAACAAGCCTTCAACGCTCTTCACCGGAGCCCGCGCCAAATCAGAAACCCCAATCGATACCGTTGTTTTCAGCCCCTCCGGCGCCTCTATCCGCTCAATCGACAGCCTCACCCGCTCCGCCAGCTCCATCGCCTGATCCACCTGCGATTCCGGCAATAACACCGCAAATTCATCGCCGCCCACCCGCGCCACAATGTCCATCGCCCGGCATGTCTCCCGAAGTCCCTCCCCTACCCGCCGAAGTGCCCGGTCGCCCATCCCATGACCATAACGATCGTTAATTTGTTTTAATCGATCTAAATCAATCAATAAAATGGCCACCGTGCCTTCCATCCGCGCAATTCGCGAAAGTTCTTCGCTCAGCCGGGTTTCAAAATAACGGCGATTCCATAGCCCAGTCAGGGGATCCGTCAGCGACGCCGCTTGCAATGCATCGCTTCGGCGCCCAATCACAAAACCCAAGCCAACGAAGACCAACAGCGTCGATGCCGCGCTGTAGATATAGGTCAGCCGCTCCGCCGACAGCTCGCGTTCAAGCACCAGAAGACTCAAAGGCTCAGGCCGATCGAGGCAACGGAGCAACAGCAATCCAAACGACGATAAAAACCCGATCAGCGACCCCAGCAGCGGATAGATCGCCTGCCGGGGACGCTTCGCCGGACGTGTCCACATAGGCGCTGTCATCGGTGTCCAGTTCTACAGCCTTTTTTATCCTTGAGCCAAATATGCCTATCGGTTGTTGGTTTTCTATGCCAGGTATATCCCGCCGCATTGCATCGCGGCCCCACGTAAATGTTGCGCTACTTACGCAACTCTGTCGCCGGGCCTTTTCAATGTGCGGTGTGCCACAAATCAACCCGTCCTCGAGCGAACACCGAAAATAATAGGGTCTTGTTGAAGACCCATCCAAATTCCTAAAACATCTCGCGCAAATCTTGCACGGCACAAGAGTTGCTAATGTTTATGGGCTAGGCCGACGAAAAGAAGGGGTAATTCAATGCCGCAGACCGCTCACGCCGTGGACACCTCACACAAACATCACGCTCACGCAGCGGCGACGCTCACACCGTCGCTGGAAGCTGCCAAAGAGCTCGCCCGCGCGCTCTCCGAAATTCCCGAGGATAGCGCCCTAAGCCGGCATCCCGATTTCGCCATGGCCCGGGCGATGACGCTAACCGTCATCGATATGCTCGAAGAGATTGCCAGGGATGCCGAACGCCGGGGCCATCATCACCGGCATGGCCATGACCATGGCCATCACAATCGTTAATCGACTTCTTAGCCCTTATTTCTTGGCGCGGATGGCTGAAAGCACTTCATCCACCCGCGCTTCAAGGGCTTCTTTATCCCCCGAATTTTCAATCACATAGTCGGCAACCGCCACCTTCGCCGAAAGCGGCAATTGAGCAGCCAACCGGGCTTTTGCCTGTTCAAGGCTTGCATGGTCGCGCTCCATCGCCCGTTTTACCTGCACTTCTTCGGGAACGGCCACCACCACCAGCGGCCTAAACATATCGGCCAGGCCATTTTCCACCAGCAGCGCAGCCTCATAACAAGCCAGTTCCACACCCTCCGCCGCCAATTGAGACGCCTTCTGTTGCGTCATCATCGCTATGCGGGGATGTAAAATCGAATTGAGACGCCTTCGCTGCTCAGGATTGTTAAACACAATATCCGCAAGCTTTGCCCTATCGAGCGAGCCGTCTTCCTTGCGCACGTCCAGCCCAAAAGCCTGCACCACCGCTTCATTGCCTTCCGTGCCGGGCAACACAACTTCTCTCGCAATTTGATCGGCATCAATCACCGCAATGCCCCGCGCCCGCATCAGCGCGGCCACCGTCGATTTGCCCGAGGCCAGGCCGCCCGTAAGCCCAAATAATAAAAATCCCATGGTCTAACCGGCGCTTGCCCTGGAAGAAGAAAACGAGCCGTCTTCATGCGCCGTCAGCAGACCTTGCTCCATCAGTCTCTTCACCAGCGCTTGAGCGTCCACAGGCACACCCAGCAACGCTTCATGCGCCTTGCGAAGCTCGTCCCCCGTAAAGCGCCCGGGCAACAATAAAAACGCAATCCGATCGCATTCCTTGCGGCACCGCTGCAATGCCGCACTCAAAATCTCATCGTGATCAAAGGCCAATGGGCCTGAACTCATCGTGCCGCTGGTCAATTCAAAGGGAATCGATTGAGAAGGATGATGCACAATATTCCAAAAGCGGGCATCGGCCGCGTCATCGGTGCCCCGCGCCTCGTGCGCCCGGTGCGATGGCACAAATCCCATAAACGCCACGGTCACAACCCATCCGCGGGGATCGCGTCCAGGCTTTGAAAACACAGCAAGCTGTTCAATCGGCAAATCGCTGATACCCGTCTCTTCGAGCAGTTCGCGCGCGCCGGCTTGTTCAACCGACTCGTTGGGTTCGCAAAAACCGCCCGGAATTGCCCACTGGCCTTGAAACGGAGGCCGCCCCCGCTGAATCAGCAACACCGACAGCCGCCCATCGGGATGAAGCAACAGCGACACAACATCGGCCGTCAGGCTGGGACGCGGATATTCGGTTCGGGTCTCGGTGCTCATCGGTCTTGTCCTTCGAGAAGCTCGGCTAGGGTGGTGAAGCGCGCGCCCATCTCTTTCATTTGCGCAAAGGCTTGCGAAACGCCTTCTTCCGTGATGCCCGCAATGGCATCGGTGACAAGCGCGGTTTTGTATCCCCGCTCCAAAAACCCCATCGCCGCCGCCTTCACGCAGTAATCGGTCGCCACGCCGTACACGAAAAATTCCGCGCCATCCATCGCTTCGTTCATGGCCTTGACAAAGCGCTCCGCCAAGGGATTGGCAAAGAGGCTGTAGACCTCTTTCTCAAAATAGACGCCCTGGGTGTGATGGCCTTTTAGCTCGCGGATAACGAACTCGATGGGCGCCTCTTCGACGTTGGGCACAAAGCGAAAACGCTTGGGCAAGGTGCCCCGGGTCTTCAGCCATCCAGGCGTGCCCTTCACGCAATGATCGGGGAAATTGGGCTTTTCACCTTGAGGCCCTCGGTTTTCGTTCGACGCGAATTCCCATGCGTCGTGCGCGTGCGAGTCCACCGAACCTAGAATCGGAATCTTCTTATCCAGCGCGGCCTGCGTCAGCCTCCGAAAGGCATCGTTGGGCGAGCCGGGCACATACAGCGCTCCTTCCGGTTCGCAGAAATCGTGCTGCACATCCACATCGACAAAGATCCACTTGCGCTGGCTCATCGCTGTCTCCTAGTGCGTTACCCGGGCTCGGACGGTTTCGATCAAGTCTGTCAATCCCTTTGAAATATCGGCCTTCAGCACGGGTTCTCCTTCTTCAAGCCCGCAGAGGTTCAAGGGCAGCGATGATAAGCCCCGCTGTACCCGGGCGCGAATGGTATCCAGCGATTCAGCGCCCACCACCCGCTCGCCCGCCCTAAATACCTGCTGTAAAAGAGGCTCGGCCTCGCCTTGTCCCAGGCTCTTGGGATCTTCATCCGCCAGCGCGATGACATCGTGCTGAATCTGGCCTTGGCCATCGTGAAAGCGGTAGACCTGATGAGGTCCGGGAAGCGTGCTTTTGCCCGATGAAAACTTGGCAATGGGCTGTCCATCGATGACCACGAGTTTGTACACGCCTCCCAGCGCCGGAGCATCGATGCTCGTCACCAGATCCGTCCCCACTCCATAGCCGTCAATAGGCGCTCCCGCCTGAATCAGCGCGGCGATTTTATATTCATTGAGATCGCCCGAGGCGATGATGCGCGTGGACCTAAGGCCCGCTTCATCGAGCACGCTTCGGACAGCCTTGCTCAGCGCCCCTAAATCGCCCGAATCCAAACGCACGCCCTTTAGCTTTTCACGCGCGGCCTCCGCCGCCCTGTGCGCACCGCGAACGGTGTCATAGGTGTCGATGAGCAGAATCGACGCATTGGGAAAGACGCGCACATAGTTCTCAAACGACGCTTCCTCGCTCTCATGCGCCATCGTCCACATATGCGCGGCGGTGCCCATCACCGGAACGCCAAAACGCATACCCGCCTCGACATTCGACGTACCGGTGAAGCCCACGGCATAAGCACACCGCGCCGCATCGACCGCAGCCTCATCGTGGGTTCGGCGCGTACCAAACTCCATCAACTGAGCCCCCTTCGCGGCTATCATCACGCGCGCCGCCTTGGAAGCGACGGTACTGCCATGATTGATGACCGACAGCATAAAGGTCTCGACAAGCTGAGCCTCGACGATGGGCGCGCTAATCCGCATCACGGGCTCGTGGGCACAGAAGAGCGTCCCCTCGGGCATCGTCCACACATCGCCCCTAAACCGAAGCGCCCGCAAATAATCACAAAACGCGGGCGTCATCGCATCGGCGAGAGCAGGAACGGATTTGAGATAATCGATTTGCTCATCGCTAAAGCGAAGCGACTCCAAGTACGCAAGAACGCGCTCGACCCCCATGGCCACGAGAAAGCGCCGCGCCTTGGGCAAACGGCGCACAAACATCTCGCATGTCGCATGTTTATTGGCCATGCCCGTGTGGAAGTAACCGGCGGCCATGGTGAGCTGGTAGAGATCGGTGTGGAGGGCTTTCACGGGCTTATGCTTAATACAGCTCTCCACAAATAGATATGCACAGAGCGCATGGCGGCCCTCGCCGTGTATTTACGGGATTGACAGTGCTTGCAAAGGGCGTGGCACATTTCTATGCTGCCCGCATGACAGCCCAAATCATTGATGGCAAAGCGATTGCGCAACAAGTTCGGAACGAAGTGAGCGAAGCGGCGGCGGCATTTCAGGCGCGCTATGGGCGGCCAGCGGGGCTGGACGTCATTTTGGTGGGCGAGAATCCCGCGAGTGTTGTGTACACACGCAACAAGGAGAAAGCGTCGAATGAAGCTGGGATGCGTGGGCGATTGCACCGGCTTGCCGACTCGGCGACGGAAAGCGAGCTTTTGGATTTAATCGCGCAATTAAACGCGGACGACGGGGTGGATGGGATATTGGTTCAATTGCCTTTACCGAAGCATATCCGGGAAGAGCGGGTATTGGATGCGATAGACGCGCGCAAGGATGTAGACGGGTTTCATCCTGTGAATGCGGGATTGCTGATGACGGGGCGTCCTGGATTGGTCGCGTGCACACCCAAAGGGAGTATGCGATTGATAGCGGAGACGAAAACGAGTTTAGCGGGTGCGCGTGCGGTGGTTGTGGGGCGCAGCAACATTGTAGGAAAGCCGATGGCATTATTGTTATTGGCGCAGCACGCGACGGTCACGATAGCGCATTCGCGGACGCGGGATTTAGCCGAGCTATGCCGCGGGGCAGATATCTTGGTAGCGGCGGTAGGGAAAGCGAAGATGATTCAAGGGGACTGGGTAAAAGAGGGGGCGGTAGTTATCGACGTAGGGATCAACCGGGATGAACAAGGCAAGCTTGTGGGGGATGTGGACACAGAAGCGGCGAAGGAGCGGGCGGGCTGGATAACGCCTGTACCAGGAGGGGTGGGGCCGATGACGATAGCTTGTTTGCTAGAGAACACGGTGATAGCGGCGAATGCGAGGATGGCCGGGCGGGGATAGGATAATACCATGGACATAGGAGAGTACAAAGCCGAAGTTGAAGGCAATCAAGTTTCGATATTCCGCGGAACGATATGCATAGCGGTAGCGAAATGGACGGGGCGGCGGATACTTGGCATACCCAAGAGCTTTAGCCAGGAAACGGATGATGGGGAACAAGCCTTAATCAGGGCCATCGAACAAGGGCTTATCGCGGAGGCCGAAGCGGAGCTGGCCGCGATGAATGCGGCGGCCTATGACGAAAACGGAGAAGATATTTCGCTTACGCGGTGGATGTTATCACTTACGCCTGGAGAACGGCTTAGGGTTATGGAGGAGCACCGGGCCTCGATACAGAGGATGATGCATGGTAAAATCCAGCGATAGCTTTGTGGAAGAGCTGTGCGGAAGGGTCAAACGGGCGTAACCATCAAGGAAGACTTACTCCTCTCCCTCTCCCCCTCCCCCTCCCTCCCCTTCGCCTTTCTTGGGTTCCGGCTTCTGCCGCTGCGCCGAGAGCTCATCCAAATAGCCAAAGATCAACTCCTCCAAATTCCGGGGCAGCCCCGCATTATCAGCCAGTTCGTCCCGGAGCGCGCTCCGGAAATTGCCCAACAGCCCCAGCGTCTGCATCCTTAGCCCATGCACTTGTTCGCGCAGCGCCACATTCGCCTCCAAGGTCGCCCGCCCGCTCAATAACGTGTCGAGCTTTTCCCCCGAACTCACAAAAAGTTCCGCCATATCGTAGGCTGTCTTGCCCCCTGGAAATGGAAGGCTTTCTAAATCGGCCTTTAAACCGGGCAACTTTTCCCGGTTGAGTTTGGCTTGGCTCGCCTCCACGGGAAAAGCTGCTTTCACAATGGCCCGGTTGGGAATCATCGCTTTACGCACCCTTTGCGCGGCGGCCGTCTGCTCGGGCGTGGAGAGCGGCGATTGAAGGACCGCCTCGCAGATAAACCACAAGGCATTCCCGGCGCCGTCGTGGGTATCGTCGGTGTCGCCCAGCTCTTGGGCCAGAGGTTTTTTGCCCAAGAGGGATTCGGGAAGGGCGTTGATTTGCTGCTGCTTGGCCTCCAGCATGGGTTTGTACAATGTGCCGCTTTGGCAGGACAGAAGAAGGGAGGCGCGGGTGGATAGTAGATCGTCCAGGCCCAGTTTGAGGTAGCCGAGGTTGAGAGATCTCATGGTGAACAACTCCTTATGTGATGCAATTTGGGTTGAGGTACTGCCCTTGGGGCGTTTATTTAAAAAAAGCGTCTATAAACGCCCCAGATGAAAACGCAGCATGAAGAGGCGAGTGCAGGGTGTCAAGAGATTTTTTGTTGAAGAGAGCTCGCGTCCATGCCGATGCCTCATGGGCGAGGTCCGGCCATGGAAGCGTTCATGCCGATGCCTCGCGGGCAGCGTCCGGCCATGGAAGCGTCCATGCCGATGTCTCGCGCGCAGCGTCCGGCCATGGACGTTTTCTTGAACAAGGTGCCAACGGCAGCGTCCGGGCATGGAAGCGTCCATGCCGATGCCTCGCGAGCGAGGTCCGGCCATGGACGTTTTCTTGAACAAGGTGCCAACGGCGGCGTCCGGGTATGGAAGCGTCCATGCCGATGCCTCGCGGGCGGAGTCGAAGCAGGAGCGCGCCGCTGATCCCAAATGACGAAAGATTCATTTGACCATTCAGATTTCCCACGGCTACGCTTTCCTATGAGGCCCATACCTCGGAAAGGCGGTTGCGATGAGGCGTATCTTTCAAGCTCCGGCTCTGCTTTCGCCGTTGTTTATCCTCTGCGCTTGCAATATGAGCTTTGAATTTGAAGCGAGCGTTAGCGCGGGCGCAGGCGAAAAACTCCCCGATCCAGACATCTGGATCAACGAGCCTGCCCCCTTGGACAATGCCCAACAAGCCCGAAAAGCCGAAGTCGATGCCCATCTCGCCGAGCTCTACAAAGGCCAGCGCGTGGTTGCCGCCAAGCAGGGCTATTCAGGCGACATCATCGACTGGATCGATTCCAGCACGCTGCCTGTACCCGATGAGATTCCTGTTCCGCCTTTCCCCATCGAGAACTTCGCTCTTTCCGCCGGTATGGAGCTTCCTCTTAGCGAACTCGATCGATTCCCTGAACTTATAGGCCCCGAAGGCACAACGCCTCAAGCGCGGCCCGATTTTTCCGACTATATTGCGGGAAATACAACGGCATCCTCGCTCTCGGACTATTTAGACAACCATCAGGTATTTGGGATGCCCGCGGGTCAAGACAGGCTCTATGCGGGCTTGGATGTCGTCGTTCCCAATCATGGAGTCGCTGCAGTGATCAATCACTTTGAGGGCGACGTTGAAGAAGACACCTTTAGTTTGGTGGAAATGGCCGTCGCCTGTCCGGCTGACGGCCCGGTGGAAGAGCTGATTGGCATTGTACTCTCCATTGACCGAAAGAATTTCAAGAGCACCTTGGATCCTCAAGACCAATTAAGACCCCGCATTCATCTTGAATATGCCCGCATGGAGAATGGAAAGCTTAAAGGCGTATGGGATAAGCGGGAAGCGGGCTTTGAGCTTAATTCATTATATTTTCAAGGCTGGCCTTCTCAGATCCCTGTTCCACTGCGCACGGTACTTGGCGGAGAAATAAAACTCTCCTCCATTGACGGCCCTCAATATGAACATACGATGGGAATCTTTCAGGGACCCGGCGGCCATTGGTGGATTCTGTACCGGAATCAATTGCTTGGCTGGTATCCGAAGACGCTCTTTAAGCTGCTCGACAAAGGCGCTTGCAGGGCGCATTGGTATGAGGAAATCTATGATGGCACGCCCACCAACTGGACGACCACTGATATGGGCAGCGGAGAGTATGCGGAAGCTGGGCCAAACAAGGCCGATTATATCCGAAGGATGATGTATTTGGATCCCTTTTGGCTTGCGCATGAGGTGGATAAGACGATGGGAACTCCGTCAGGGCCCTATCAAGGCATGTGCTATTCGCGCTCAAAAATGGTCAGTGAACCTTTGACAGGATATTTGATCTTCTGCGGCGGGCCAGGAAGCGATTCACCGCTATGCAAATAAGCATGCGAAGTAGGGAAAATTCAATGTCAACCCTCAATGCTGTTGCCTCTCTTCTTCTGGCCCTTGGCCTCCTTGCCTGCTCGGCCATCGATGAAGCCCCTGGGGGCCGGGTAGACTCACCTGCCAACAAAGATCCCAAAGCGCCCGTCACTTCTCCTTCCGCCGATGCTTCGTTGGCGGGCGTGCATCCAGGTCCTCCCTATCCGACCGGGCGGGAAGGCTGGTGGCCTGTCGGCCCATTTCCAAAACCAAGCGGCGACGCAAGCGGCTGGCCACCCCGCCCTTCCACATGGTGGGGGCTCAAGCTCACTCCCCTTGAAAAAGTCATCGCGGATACCTGCCCCGACCAAGAATGGTCTCAGTATGTGCCCGACACAGAATGCACAAAACACAGCGAATGCGGCGATGGATTCTGTGATCGAGGCCGTTGTGGCCCGATATGGACATGTGGAACGCGGGCAGGTCTGCCCTGCGAAAAGAATGAGCACTGCTGGGATCTGCTCTGTATTGAGGGCCGCTGTCAGTCGTGCGTGAACGATGAAGAATGCAACGCAAAATATAGCCGCAAAGGCTATATGTGCAACTTTCCCAACCAGCGCCCTCATCGCATCAGTATATGTGGCCGTACCCCTTCCCGGCATCATTAGCCCTTTCGGCTAAACTCTGGTAGCCATCCATAGAAGGGCAATTTCAATGTCAACCCCCAATGCTGTTGGCGCGTTATTTTTGTTGTTTGGCCTTTTCTCCTGCTCGGCCATCGATGAAGCCCCTGGGGGCCGGGTTGACTCACCCGCCAACAAAGATCCCAAAGCGCCCGTCGCTTCGTCTTCCGCTGAT
Organism: uncultured Polyangiaceae bacterium; assembly: GCA_964537685.1. Classification (GTDB taxonomy): domain Bacteria; phylum Myxococcota_A; class Polyangia; order Polyangiales; family Polyangiaceae; genus CAZICM01. Next base: position 47,311 of record CAZICM010000031.1, on the reverse strand, counting down.
GCTTCATTGGCGGGCGTGCATCCGGGTCCATCGCGGACACCTGCCCCAGCCAAGAATGGTCTCAGTATGTGCCCGATACAGAATGCACAAAACACAGCGAATGCGGCGATGGATTCTGTGATCGAGGCCGTTGTGGCCCGATATGGACATGTGGAATGCGGGCTGGTCTGCCCTGCGAAAACAATGAGCACTGCCGGGACCTGCTCTGTATTGAGGGCCGCTGTCAATCGTGCGTGAACGATGAAGAATGCAACGCGAAACATGGTCGCAAAGGTTATGCATGCAACCTTCCCAACCGGCGCCCTCATCGCATCAGTATATGTGCCAGCCCCGCGCCCCGGCATCATTAGCCTTTTCGCTTATGCGCTGATGGCCAACCCGAGAAGGGCAATTTCTTGCTGAATAAGACACCTCCTTCAACAGCGCAACGACAAACAGCTCAACCCCCCATCCATCTTGCGATATTCAGACATGTCCACCTCAAGGGTCCGATAGCCCAAGTCTTGAATGCGTTGCGTTAAGCCGGGGAAGCCGGAGGCCACTAGCACAAAATTATTGATGCGCACACAGTTTGCCGCATATTCCTCATCGGCGGGAACTATAATCACTTGATATCCCTTAAATTGGTTGCGTTGGGCCAGCCCGCCTACCGCCAGCAGCCGCCCTTCCCCCACATAGGCCATGCCGCTCTTGAGGTGCAATAACCCACGCATGCCCCGAATATCAATGCATGATGAATGATAACCGTAGCGTGTAAGCCATGCCTCCAGTTGTTGGGCGCCGGACTCGTTGGTGCGTTCCGACAAACCTATGAAAAAGTGGTTGCCCGCTTCGCAAATATCGCCGCCGTCCAGCGTGCCCGGGGCGCGGATTTCATCAACGGCCCCATAAAAGGTCTGGAGCACCTGCCGCATAGACTCCACCTCGCCCGCGCGGCTCGACGCTCCCGGCCGGCTGAGCAGCGCTCCGTGTTCCGTTAGAATGGCTGTATCTTCAACGAAGGTTGAGTCGGGGTAGTGTTCGTCCGCAGCCAAATGGGTGAGTTCGAGCCCACATTGTTCCAGTGCCCGGCAATAAGAGGTGTGCTGTGCCATGGCCAATTCAAGATTGGGGCGGCCTAAGCCGGCTGTCGTTAATCCCTCGGCAAAGTTGGGCGCGGGCGGGCGCACAATGGCTCTTCGATACATATGCGCTTCCTTTCATGGAGTTGCTTGGTCGTACACTCAACTTCAAGCCGATCATGTTTGCGGATCTACGTCAACGATTTTGTTTGTGGGCGCTTTGTTTTCAGTCCATGGTGCATCATCCGTGCATCGTTGGACAAATGGACCGATGGATAGACTCCGGCTCGGCGGGCCATCGGCTATTTCTCGAGCTGGAGGTGTTATGCTGAGGTGGGAATGATTAGACAGGAATTATGCTAGGGCTTTGCGATGGATTGCTCAAAGGCCGCCACATCCACTTCGTGCTGCCATTGAATCTGCGCTTTTTTGTTGGCTTTCAAATAGGCATCGCAACCCGCCGACGGGGCCATCCCGGGGACATCCGATGCGCATTCCGTGACCATTGCGCTAAAGTCATCCGGTTTGGCCCATAGGCCCATGCCCTCGACGAAGGCATGCTCCAGGCTCGTCCGCGCAAGCTTCTTCAGGCCAGGATAATCCATCTTGTGCTCTTCAAAGGCCCGAACATATTCGTTGGAGATGTCGATCCGAAGAATGCCTTGATCGTCCGTCGATGGAGCCACGGGCACGCCTTTCATGATATAGCTCGCCAAGGGATGATTGGCTCCGCTCACACCCAGGAGGGTGTCGTTGGAAGTGAGGCAGATTTCTACCATGACCCGCTTTTGGGCCATGGTCATGAGCAGATCGTCGACGCCTGCGCCCGCTGTCTCGCTTAACACGTCCACTCCATGGCCAATGCGTTCCGCGCCCGCGATATCCACCGCGTTGCGGATATGATAGGTGAGTTCGGCTTGGCCCTGGGGCGTCATCGGTAATACTTCGGGAATAAGCTCGCCGGCGTGGAGTCCGATATGCACCGGCTTGCGGGCCGGATCTTTGTCGTTAAAGGTGCGAAGTACGCTGACGGCTAGCATTTCGTCGTTGTAATTGAGCAGCGAATTCGGATGCTCTTCGGGCGCAACCAGGTTTACCCCAACGAGTTCGGGTACTTGTTGGGCCAGTTCAAAGGCAAATACCCATTGACCATAGACATAGGCGCGTGATTGGGTCCGGGTGCCGGCGACCATAAAGCGGACATCGACTTTGCAGCCTGGATCGGCCATGGCGGTGCCGCAGTTCATGAGGGAGTCGGAGCCTGTCAATGTATCTGAAATGCTTGCCTTTGCGCTGTCGATGGCCGGCTGGAAGCCAGGGTCGGCAAGGATATCCAAGCGCCTTTGCAGGAGCGTGGCTTCATCCCACACATCGCCCATCATAAATTTGGCTTCGGCGATTTTTCCGGCCGCGCTCGAGCCAAAGCCCTGCATGAGTTCGATGTAGATTTGGTTATTTTTGCCCGCGGTGGAGCGGACTTGAGCCAGCATATCGTCGCTTCGGGCGTTGGTGAGGATGGCGCCGAATTTGCCGAAGGCATCGAAGAAATGCTGGTGTTGTTCGAGGAGGGTGCCTTGGAAGCCTTCCATGGACCAAGCGGTGCGGATGGTATTGTAGAGGGCCATGTCATTAAGCGCGTCCGAGATGGGTACGGTGCCGGCTCCACACGGTCCCGCGGAGGCAAAGCCTGTCATGGCATTGAAACAGGCGCCGTCCTCGGCACCCCATTCGATCATGCTTTCGGGGGTGACTGCGCCGGATGTGTGGCTGTGAAGATCGGCTCCCTTGGGCATCTTGGTGACGATGTCGACCACGGCAGCATGATCGTTTCGGATACTCTCGAAGTGTTCGGTCACTTGTTGTTCGACAGGAACATCGGGCATGCCACCTGTGCCGCCTGTACCGCCGCCCATTCCGCCGGTGTTGTCCATTCCACCGGTGCCGCCGCCCATGCCACCGGTATTGTTGGTGTTGCCGGTGCCGCCGCTGGTGCTGCTCGTGTCATCGCCGCAGCCGACGGTTCCCACCAATACGGTCATCAACAAAGGTAAGAAAAAAGAACGTTGCATCATGTCCATTCCTTTGAAAGCGCGCCTTTTTGAGAAGCGGCGCGGATTGAGTGCAGATGTTCATGCGCTTTAAAGAGCGCATGAATGAACCGAAAATCTCATCATGTTTCGGGTTCGCATGCAATAAAAACATGGACATCTGAAAAACCGCTCCTACATCGTTATCGGGCCGGCCGGGGTTTGTTCTTTGATCTTATAAAAAATCCAGCCAGGCATAGGTGACAAAGCCTTTATCGACGTCGATAAAAGCCGTTCTATCCTCGGTGCCGCCCAGAGGCGAGGGAGCGGTTAATTCCAATACGATTCTTCCATCGGCGGGTACGGGGATATTGAATAAAATCACAAAGCCATTGGTGCTGGTTTCAATCAAATTCGATGCATACGCGCAATTGCTTACTTGGGCCGTGTCTTGATAGGCAATTTGGCCAAGGCTTCCGCTGTCTTTCACAAATGCGCCCGATAGCGGCACCGAACCGCGTACCAGCCTTAAAATCGCATGGCCGGATTGAGGATCCAATGCCGTAAGCATGCATGTCGCTAAATCGCTGAATACGGCTTCGTTGACGGCACCGAGGGTGATGGAGCCCTGGCCGGATTGTATCCGCTGATAGCTAAGGGTCGATAGGATGTCGCTTTCCGCAGTTGTATCCTTTACGCGGAAGAGCTGGCCGTCGCCTTCTTTGACGTTATCGAGGCTGAAGCCGCCGTTGATAAGGTTCGCGCTGACGGTGCCGCCTCCCGCCTTGGGCGCAGAGATCAAGGCTTCGCCCATATACGTTGATGCTTCGATAAAACCGGTGTCGATGTACTGCACTACGTCGCCCTTTACGCTGATACCGGTGGCGCTTCCGCTGCTGCCCGAGCCTGAATCGCTGCCCGCGTCGGAGCCGCCGTTGACACCTCCCGAGGCTGTGCATTGGCCGGCTCCAGGCGCGCAGGCAGGAGGTGCGGGGCCGATGTTTTGGCGGTCGTCCACACACGCGCCCATGAGCATGAGGGCGAGGGTGAGCGAAAGGATGGACGAAGTTAAAAGGGTGCGCTTGGAAGGAGAGAGATGTGCCATGCGCCGAGCGTAGCGCGATCTATTCGGCTTTCGCTTGTTCTTCCTCGGCCTCGGTCGGAAAGAGAATTTTCCCTTTTGGGCCGGTGCCAATGCGAAGCCGCGGGTCGTTGTCGGCTCCCACAGCCCGGATGTATGCGCCAAGCTGTGAAGAGCGCACCCGATCGCCATTGCTCGTTTCGGCCAATCGAAGCTCGCCCCTGCCTTTGCGCCTATACACGAAAAAACGCATCGGATCGGGCCTCTGGCTGGCATGGGGGTCGAAAATAATGAATTCCCGTACGCCCAGCTCGCTGTGGCGCCGGGGCGGCAAGACCCAATCCTTGGCCGTGGTTTCCTCGGGCATCACTTGCAGCGCAAAGTTGGGGACGACGCCCGCTTCCCATAGCTTCCACAGCGGGGGGCGAAGATCGGGCGACAGGCCGGGCATCACATAGATATCGGGAGCGACCGAGATCGTCGGCGCATACTGGACCCAGTAGATGAATTGATTTGCGCCCACAAATGCCTTGACACCCCGATGTGCCAAAAAACGGGCAATCAGCGGCCTGAGCAGCTCGACAATCGATATCTGGAGGGCATCCCTGCCCATATCGTCCGTGCTGGGATAATAGGTCGGATCGGATCGGGGAGTTTTTTGTGTATGCGCCGGCTCACCCATCATTTGGACCCCGTTTTATTTATGATCGTGGCAACCGTTCAATCATCGCGCGCAAGCGGGCCAGCTCTGCCTCGGCCTGTTCGGCGCGTGCCCGCTCTGTTTCGGCTCTGATGTGCTCTTGTTCGGCCCGCGCCCGCATGCGTTCCGTGCGCACGCGCTCTTGTTCCACTCTCACGCGCTCTTGCACGACTCTGTTCGCTTGCTCCTCGGCCTCGGTCGGAAATAAAATTCTCCCTTTTGGACCGGTGCCAATGCGAAGCCGCGGGTCGTCTTCTTCTCCCACCACCCGAATGTATATGCCTAGCTCGGTTGAGCGTATCCGATCGCCGTTGTTCGTCTCGGCCAATTCAAGTTCGCCCTTGCCTTCACGCCGGTACGCGGAAAAACGCACTGGTGCGCGGCGCCTTTCCGCATAGGGATCGAACACGATCAGCTCTCGAACGCCTAGCTCGTTGTACCTTCGCGGGGATAACACCCGATCCTTGGCTGTGTTCTCCGCCGCCATCACTTCGAGTGCAAAGGTCGGAACGACTCCCGCTTCCCATAACTTCCACGACCGGGGACGCAGATCAGGCGACAAACCGGGCATCACATACACATCTGGCGCTACCGAGATCGTAGGCGCATGCTGCACCCAGTAGATAAATTGATCCGTACCCACATATGCCTTGATTCCTTGCTGAGCTAAATAACGCGCTAGCAACGGCCTGAGCAGCTCAACAATCAGTGCCTGTAGTGCGTCCTGACCCATATCATCGGTGGTGGGATAATAGGTCGGATCTAAAAGTGCAACTTCTTGTGTATAGGCCGGCTCACCCATCGTGTGGACCCCGTTGTTTATTCATGATCGCGGCAACCGTTCAATCATCGCACGCAAGCGGGCCAGCTCTGCCTCGGCCTGTTCGGCGCGTGCTCGCTCTGCTTCAGCTTTGACATGCTCTTGTTCGGCGCGTGCCCGCTCTGTTTCGGCCTTGATATGTTCTTCGTCGGCGCGTGCCCGCTCTGTTTCGGCTCTGATGTGCTCTTGTTCGGCCCGCGCCCGCATGCGTTCCGTGCGCACGCGCTCTTGTTCCACTCTCACGCGCTCTTGCACGACTCTGTTCGCTTGCTCCTCGGCCTCGGTCGGAAATAAAATTCTCCCTTTTGGACCGGTGCCAATGCGAAGCCGCGGGTCGTCTTCTTCTCCCACCACCCGAATGTATATGCCTAGCTCGGTTGAGCGTATCCGATCGCCGTTGTTCGTCTCGGCCAATTCAAGTTCGCCCTTGCCTTCACGCCGGTACGCGGAAAAACGCACTGGTGCGCGGCGCCTTTCCGCATAGGGATCGAACACGATCAGCTCTCGAACGCCTAGCTCGTTGTACCTTCGCGGGGATAACACCCGATCCTTGGCTGTGTTCTCCGCCGCCATCACTTCGAGTGCAAAGGTCGGAACGACTCCCGCTTCCCATAACTTCCACGACCGGGGACGCAGATCAGGCGACAAACCGGGCATCACATACACATCTGGCGCTACCGAGATCGTAGGCGCATGCTGCACCCAGTAGATAAATTGATCCGTACCCACATATGCCTTGATTCCTTGCTGAGCTAAATAACGCGCTAGCAACGGCCTGAGCAGCTCAACAATCAGTGCCTGTAGTGCGTCCTGACCCATATCATCGGTGGTGGGATAATAGGTCGGATCTAAAAGTGCAACTTCTTGTGTATAGGCCGGCTCACCCATCGTGTGGACTCCCCCTATATCATGAACAAAATGCGATGGGAAGGGTGCGAACTTGCGATCAATCCCCTATGCCGCTTGAGCATTGGGAAGCTGCGTGGTCTTCGCCGAACGCTTCGCGTGAATCAATCCAGCCGCAATCACACAGCCAACGCCGATAAGCTGAGATGTGGATAGGCCAACCAGCCCTCCCCGATCGTCCGCGCGGAAGAACTCAAGTACAAAGCGGCCCGCCGCGTACAGACCTAAGAAGGTAACGAAGACATGGCCGTCGTAACGCTTCCGCCCATGCATGTAGAGCAGGCAAAATGCCGCGATACCAAAGGCCAGCGCCGATTCGTAGATCTGCATCGGCTGCACAGGATGTGACCAGTCCGCCGCGCTGCCAAGCTCGCCCACTTTGAATTGAGCTTCGCTCGCAGGGCTTCGGGGCGGAAATGAAAGGGCGAGCGCGCTCTCCGAACGCCGGCCAAAACAACAGCCCGCAAGCAGGCAGCCCATGCGGCCAAAACCAAGGCCGAGCGGAATGGCAAAGGCGCCCATGTCCGCCGCTTTCCAAAAGGGAAATCGATCGCGCTTGAGCAAGTAAAATGCAGTGATCGATGAGCCGATAAATCCGCCGTAATAGGTGAGTCCGCCCGCCCAAAACTTCGCCCATGCAAGGCAGTCGGTCTCGCTGGGATGGCAGACCATTTTGGCGGAGTCCCACACGCCCTTGTAGCGCGAGACGCAAACCGCTTGTTCGACCTTCCAGTCCACCAGCGATGGATCGGTGCACAGATGCACGTAGTCCCAAAAATAACCGTCCGCGATAACGTGGAGCAGCCGCCCGCCCACAACGCCCATGAGAAGGCTTGCAAGACCCAAATCCACAATCACGTCAGGATCTCTTCCAATCCTGCGCGCCCATATCGATCCGATCGCCGTCGCAAATAAAAATCCCGATAGAAGCAGGACGAAGTACGCTGGAAATGCAACATCGAGGACGCGAAACAGCTCGGATTTCATGGCGCTCTTCCCTACCCGGCTTTGCCTTCAGGCGCTTCTTCCGGTTCGGTTTTGGATGTCGGTTCAGCGCTTGTTTCCGGTGCGTTTGCCTCACCCGGAAGCGCTACGCCCGCCGTCGCTAAATCGGTGTTCGGGCTTCGCGATGTGAACATGTCGATCGCCATCAGCCCAACGCCCGCAACAATTGCGATATCTGCGACATTGAAGGTGGGCCAGCGAAAATCTTTGGTCACGAATACGTCGATGAAATCGACCACGTAACCGTAGCGAATGCGGTCAACCACATTGCCAATCGCGCCTCCAAAGACGAGCGGCAATCCCCAGCGAAGCGCGCGCTGCGAAGGCTCGGCCCGGCGGTATAGCGAGAGGATAAAGACGACCGCCACGATCGAAATCAAGAAGAAAAAAGGCAGCCTGATCGCTTCGTGCTCGTCTTGAAGCAGACCCCACGCGCCGCCTCTGTTTTTCGCAAAAATAAAGCCAAAGCGATCTTTGATGAACTCAATCTTGCGAGAGCTCCACGGTCTTCCGTCGTCCAGCGTGGCCTTCACCCACCATTTGCTGCCCAGATCCAGCGCGATGGTCGAAAGCGCGATCACCGCGAAAAACAAGTACGAAGGGCGTGGACCGGTGACAGCCGCGGCCTTCTGAGATTGTGTGGCTTCTTCAGACATTTTCGCGAAAACCTCTACGACACTTATGCCCAGCCCGCAAAACACTTCCGCATGGCTGGGCTACCCTTCGCTCTTCTTTTCTTCTTGAGCCGGAGTTTCAGCCTGATTTTGCACAGGCTCGGCGGGCGGAAAACTGTCGCGCCTGCGCTGGTCCGCGGCTCGCACTTCCAAATCCAATGCCTCTTGCAGGCTTAGCTCGACCCAGTTCTCTTCCACCTTGGTTTCCGCCGCGGGCTCTGGATCGGCAGGAACTTCCAACGGCGGCGCCGTGCTCACCCGAATCTCGTCCTCGGGCTCTTTCTTCGCTTCTTCATGATGCTCACCCAAATGCCTGCCGGTGCGCACCATATCAATGGCCATCAGCCCCACCCCAATCACGATGGCAATATCCGCCACGTTGTAGGTCGGCCAATGATTTTCCACGCCCTTGCGGACGATATACATGTCAATGAAATCGATGACCTGCCCATAGCGGATGCGATCGACCAAATTGCCCATCGCTCCGCCCAAAGCCAGCGGCAATCCCCACTTCATCGCGCCGTGGTTCTTGGGCACGCGCCGATAAATGGCGACGATGAACACAATCGCCGCCGCCGATACAAATAAAAAGAAGGGCCTGCGGATCGACTCGGGCAGCCCTCTCAAAAAACTCCACGCGCCCCCTGGATTCAGCGCGTAAATAAAATCCCAATACCCTTTGATCACTGTGAGTTTCTTGGCGCCCACGCGAAGAGGATCGACCCCCGACAGCGTGGCCTTCGCCCAAGCTTTGGTGACCAGATCGGCCGCCAGCGATATCGCCGTGACGACCACAAGAAATGTCATCGAAGCCCGCTCTTCGGGGGCAGGCGCTTCGGAAGAGGGGGCTGGAAGAGGCCCCGCTGTCTCCGCAATGGCTCCCGCGGGGCTGTTTTGAATTTGCATGTCCGGGCTCTTTCTACGCGAAACGTGGGCGATCAACCAACAGGATAAGTGCAAGAAGCCGTTGCACCACCAAACATCTGTTTAGTATACCTTTGACCGTGCCTGCTCCTCCCTGGAAAACCCCTGTTGGTATCGATGCTGTCATTCAATCGTGGCTCCGCTCGGGCTATGTCCGCCCTTGCCTCTCCGCCGATGTGACGAGGTCCGCAACAAGCGGGCGATACCGTCCTATTCCCGAGAATTTAGAGCCCGGATTGATTTCTGCGCTGCATGCCCGGGGTATCGAGCAATTGTACGAGCACCAGGAACGGGCGGTGCGCGCGGCGCTTTCAGGGCGTCATGTGGTGGTGGCCACGCCGACCGCGAGCGGCAAGAGTTTATGTTTTCATCTGCCGGTGCTTCATTCGCTGGCGCAAGAGCGTGAGGGCAGCGCGATTTATTTGTATCCGACGAAAGCCCTTTCGCGCGATCAAGAGGCGGGATTGCATGCGATGATCCGCGATGCGGGGCTATCGATTCCGGCGATTGTGTATGACGGCGATACGCCGGGGGATGCGAGGCGGGCGGCGCGGGAACGAAGTCCGATTGTGATGACCAATCCGGACATGCTGCATTCAGGCATTCTTCCGCATCATGCGCATTGGGCCCGCACCTTTCAGCGCCTTCGTTTTGTGGTGATCGATGAGTTGCATACATATCGGGGCGTTTTTGGCTCGCATGTTTCGCATGTGCTTCAAAGGCTGAGGCGGGTGGCCGCATTTCACGGAGCAAATCCTGTGTTTTTATGCGCGACGGCGACCATTCAGAACCCGCGTGAACATATGGCGAGGCTGCTCGGGGTTGAAGAAGACTCGATTGAGCTGATCGATGAATCGGGTGCGCCCAGGGGAAGCCGCCGTTTTTTTGTATTCAATCCGCCGGTGGTGAATGCCGAGCTGGGCGTGCGGGCGAGCACGCTGAAGAGCGCGGTGCATCTCGCGGCCGATTTGGCGAAGGCGCGCGTGCCGACCATTGTATTTGGGCAATCGCGCAATTCGGTAGAGATTATGCTGAAGTATCTGCGGGAGCAGACGCAGGATGTTTTAAAAGATTCGGATGCGATAATGGCGTACCGGGGCGGATATTTGCCCGATCAGCGGCGGAAGATTGAGCGGGCGCTGCGGGAAGGCGAGATATTGTGTGTTGTGGCGACCAATGCCTTGGAGCTGGGCATTGATATCGGCGAACTGGATGCGGTGATATGTGCTGGATATCCCGGCTCGATAGCGGAAACATGGCAGCGCTTTGGGCGGGCCGGGCGGAGGGGCGGTACGAGTTTGGCTGTGCTGGTATCGAATAGCTCGCCTTTAGATCAATATCTAGCTAAAAACCCGGCGTATTTATTTGAAGGCTCGATAGAGCAAGCGCGCATCGATCCAAGCAATACCGAAATTTTGATACAGCATTTAAAGTGCTCGGCCTTTGAATTGCCTTTTGTAACGGGCGAAAACTATACCACGGCGAATGCGGACGATACCCGGGATGCGCTCCGGTATTTGGCCGATCATGGCGTGGTTCATGAATCGGGCGATCGCTTTCACTGGGCGACGGATGCGTATCCGGCGAATCATGTCAGCCTGAGAAGCGTGGGCTGGGATAATTTTGTGATTATCGACAGGGCGCTTGGAAAGACACTGGCCGAATTGGATTGGCGCTCGGCGCCGACGATGCTTCATGAGCAAGCTATCTATCAGCACGATGGAGAGCAATACCAAGTTGAGAAATTGGATTATGAAAATCACAAAGCGTTTGTAACCAAAGTTGTGCCGGATTATTTTACGACGGCGATGACCAACCGGAAGATTACGGTGATGGATGAGACGGCGCGCATGTCTTTGGGGCGGGCATCGGCGGCTTGGGGTGAGATTAGCATCGTCGAAAAGGTGGTCGGGTATAAGAAGATAAAATTTCATACGCACGAGAACACGGGATATGGAGATGTAAGGTTGCCCGATATTCAAAAGCATACGACTTCATTTTGGCTAACGATTCCTCAGGCTATCCTTGAAGAGACGGGGCTTGGGCGGGCATCGGCGATCGATGGACTGCGGGGGATAGGGCGGGCGCTGGAGACGGTGGCGACGCTGGCGCTGATGTGCGATCCGCGGGACATAGGACAGACCTTGGGGGATGCGGGCGAGGAAGGGATGATACCGCCTACGGGAGCTCACCGGCCTGGGCCTGAGTATGATCCAACGGTGTTTTTATTTGATAATGTGCCAGGCGGCATAGGGCTGGCGGAGCGGATTTGGGAACAATCCGGGGAATTGTTGGCGCGGGTGCGGGTCTTGATGCGGGGGTGTTCGTGCGCGGAAGGGTGTCCGATGTGTGTGGGGGCGACGGAAGTGGTGATGGGGGGGCATTCGAGGCGGCGGGCTTCGATGGTGCTGTTGGAGAGGTTTTTGCTGAATGACTGAGCTGGAATTGATTCAAACGCTCCAGCGCCTGCTCGATGGGCGCAAGGATATCCGGCTGGCCCTTTTATTTGGCTCTCAAGCTCGGGGCACGGCTGCAGCGGACTCGGATGTGGATATTGCGGTAGATGCCCCAGGTTTGGATCTCCTTACACTTGGGGGTATGCTTTCCGTAGCTCTGGAACGGGATGTGGATGTGATTGCACTGGATGAACACACCCCCTACCCTTTACTGGAACGAATTTTGAGGGAAGGACTCGTGGTTCATGAGGCGTATCCGGGAGCGGGAGCGTTGTTTCGCGCGCGGACGGCGGCGATGCTGGAACTGGACAGGCCCAACATGGAGCGGATGCGGGAGAGCTGGCTTAAACGGGTGAGGGAAAAAGGGTTTGGGTGAATGATATGGTAGACCTTGGACTTTTATCGACAAAGCTGGCAGAGCTTGCAGATCGGGTGAAGCGTGTTCGGGAAAAGTGTCCATCGAAGGCAACGGAGCTTGCTGCTGATAGGGATGCGCTGGATTTGGTCAGTTTTAATCTGATGCTAGGGGTACAGAGTTGCGCAGATATCGCAGCGCATCTGATCGCGGATGAAGGATTTGCGGCGGCGCCGACCTTGGCGGGAAGTTTTAACCGGCTTCGGGATGAAGGGGTCATTGGGGCGGAGACGGCGGAGGCTTTATGCAAGGCGGTTGGGTTAAGGAATGTGGTAGCGCATGGCTATGGAACGGTGAATCCTGCGATGGTGCATGCGGCAGCAATGCACGGGGTTGTGGACTTGGAGGCATTTGGCCGGGAGGTGGCGGCGTGGGCGGCCGAAAGGGGGAAGTGACGCGATTGGACGCCTATTCTGTTTTCACGTCTGAAATGACCTGCGCCGCCCTCGCCAGCCCGTCTTCGCTTTGAATTTTCTTGCCCAGTTCAGCCGCCCGCTTGCGCATTTCGCTATCCGTTGAAACGTGTTGGAGCGCTGCCGCAAGCCTTTCGGCCGTGAGTTTCTTTCTCGGAATAGGCGCTGGACCTACCCCAAGCGCTTGAATGCGATGCCCCCAAAACGGTTGATCCCCAAAGAAGGGAATGAGTATGGAGGGCAGGCCGGCGCGAAGACCAGCCGCAGTAGTTCCCGCGCCTCCATGATGAACAACGGCCGAAACACGGGGGAAAAGCCATGCATGGGGAATGGAGTCGATTACATAGACCGATTCGGGAAGGTGTTGAATTTGCATTCCACTCCACCCGGAAAGGAGGATGGCGCGCTGCTGGGAGAGTTTTAGGGCTTGAAGTACAAGCTGGGCGGTTTCCTCGGGTTTTCGGCTGCTCATGCTTCCAAAGCCAATGTAAACCGGGGGTGGCCCAGCCTCTAAAAAGTCGATGAGGGCCTGTGGTGGAGTCCACGAATCTTCTGAATCGAGAAACCAATAGCCTGTGAGATGATGTTCGGAACCCCAATCGGGGGGCGAGGGAATGACGGATGGACTGACACCGTAGAGGATGGGGAGTCCTTGGGTATGTTTAGAGCGATAGGGGCTAGTGGGAGGCGAGGCGGACAGACCGAGGACTTGGGTTCGGGCGGCGGAATCTGCGCTTTTAAAGCCCTGCCAGAGAATAAAGCGAGTGAGATGATGAGAGAGGCGGTTGAGGAAACGGGGGAGACTGGAAGGAAAGAGCGCGCCCGGGAAGGCAGAAGTGGGGGCAAATGGAACAAGATACGCTTGAAGGTAGGGGATATTCAGTTTTTCCGCGAGTGAGATCCCGATATTCAGACCGCCCAAGCCCCCCAGGAGGAGATCGGCGCCTTGGGCGGCATTGAGACCATCTTCCGCCCAATGGAGGGCGGCGCGTTTACCTTCTTCGGCGGTTTTGCGGTGGATGGCGAGGAAGTTACCCTTTTCGATGAGCTCGCGCATCTCTGGGCTTTCGGTGATGGCCTGGATATCGCCGCGCATTTCGCGGTAGTCTAGGCCATGAGCCTGGGCGAGGGATTTAAAGTTGGGGTGAGTGAGGAGGCGGATTTTGTGGCCCGCTTGTTGGAGGGCTTTAGCCAGGGCGATGTAGGGCTGAACGTCACCGCGGGAACCTAGGGCGAGGATGGCTATGAGCATGGGGGTTTGGCGTGGCTGAACGTAGGGGTTTGGGTTTGGGTTTGGGTGGGATTGCAACAGCGGGGCGGGCGGGATATTCCAATAGGATGCAAGGAGTTTTTTCAGAATCAATCTGCTTCCATTCTTTATGTGCCCATGTCCGAAGCGACATTTTGTGTGCATATAGCTCAGTAAGAAAGGTACGAGTTCATATGAACACAAGAATCTTCGTTGGTTTTGGAATCACACTTCTTGGATTGCTCTGTGGACCGGGATGCGGAACGCCTCCCGATACGCCGGGAGGCCAAGATGCAAATGGCGGCGCCGGAGGAATGGGTGGCTATGGTGGAATGACTGCCAGCGGTGGCACTGGAGGAATGGGGGAAGGCGGAGGAATGGGCATTTGCAATGATCCATCGGTTCCACTGATTCTTAGTCCCTCGAATGGAGCTACCGTTTCAGGAGGCAGTGTTACATTTGAATGGTGTGGGGGTTGCGCCCCCTACGAAGTCGAGATTGCATTTGATAATGCTTTCAACGATCCAGTGATGATGCCCGTGATGGTAAATACCCCGAGTGTCACGGTGAACGGCCTAAATGGAGGGCGTGTATACTGGCGTGTGAGGAGTATGGGGGAATGCTCAACAGGTGTCTTTTCCGAGGGAGGTGAAGCACATTTGACATGCGCACCGATTTTGCTGAAGACGGATCCGATGTATGATTATGCTCCTTCTGCGATTGCGTGGAACGAGAAGGACAAAGAGTATGGTGTGCTGCTCACACGCCTGGATGCTGGAATCGTTCATATTGAGTTTCTGCGAACCGATCGGCTGGGCAATATTGTTTTTGGCCCTGCTGAGGTGTCGAGCCCGCTTATGCCATCCTTTGACTGGGCGGGATATTTAAGTCCCGATCTGGTATATGTTGCATCCAGTGATAGATGGGCCACGGTGTATCACCGGGAAGGAAATGATCAGTCTCATGTGACCGTCTTTGATGACAATGGAACGGTTCTAAGCTCCAAAGGTTTGGACTTTGGCTCGGACACAGAGGCGCATAGCATCACTTACCACCCTGAAACAGGCCAAATTGTTACATCGACCGATCACAGCGTAAGCGGCCTTTGGGAAACTTATATCCAGCGTTTTGACGCTTCGTTGACCCAAACCGGACTAAGTGTAAATGTGGTTGATAGCATTGGTTATCCACACAATGGCCTTTATGGAACGGTCGTAGCCATGCCTGGATTGATGAATGCGGGACCCTCCATATTTACAGTTTGGGAAGGATGGGACTCTATTTCACCGGATGACATATTCGGTCTGTACGGCCAGCGCATAGATCTGCCAACAGGGACATTAGCATGGCCAAGCGGTTTCTATATGGCGGGCAAGAAGCTCATTCCAAATGCAGGTCCAAATACCTATTATAGTACGTCTATAGCTTGGAACTCCACAGACCAAAATCTCTTATTGGCCTATACCTACGGCCCGAGTCGATGGGCTTTCAACACAGATATTCAGGCAGCGATCGTGGATCCCATCGGCGGGACTCTGCTAACGGTACCGGTTCACTTAAATACGGGTGTGTCTGGAAAGGCGTGGGGCACGATGCCCAAGGTAGCATGGGATGGAGAGGAGTTTTTGGTTCTGTGGACGGACGGGCGCAATGCGGCACTTGGTGGAGAAATTCGAATGACCAAGCTGACTGGGGGTGGTCAAATCCTCGGTGGAGGGGACAAGCTCTTCGCTCAGCCCGGATGGGCAAATCGTATCCACTCCTGGACGCCAAAAGCAATGGTGGGGCATGATGGTATTCATGCTTTTGTCTATTATCGAGAGGACGTTCAGGGAGAGCTTCATTCGGCCTATCTGTGCATTGAACCTCCATATTGATCAAACGTCGCAAATCTCCTTCGCCATCACACGCAGGCGCCGGCGCCATTGATGAATGGCCGCTGGGTTTAGACCCGTGAGGGCTTGCACTTCCTCCACAGTACGTTCCTCAACAAACAACCAAATAAAGATCTGAAAACCGCGGGCTTTGAGACGGCACCGCATTGCCGTAATCATACAGCGGAATTCATTGGCCACGTTAATCCATCGCTCACAGAACGAGCTTGATTGGGCCATTTCATGGAGGATATTTGGATCGAAGGAGGGCTCGCGCTGGGTGCGGAGGCGTTTTCGGCGAAGGAGTTCGCGGGTTTTGCTATACGCGAAGAGACGGATAAGCTGATGGCAGGCATCTTCGGAGGCCGCTTTTTGACAGTTATCGAGGAAGCGGGCAGGCTCGGCAAGGATGAGCAGGATGATATCATGGATAAGGTCCTCGATATCGGCTCGGGAGATAGGATGAATTTTGTATTTGAATGCCACTGCGCCCACTCCGGCGTGGATGTCGGGTACGATGTAAAGGATAAGGGCGTTGATATCCGCCGATTTGCCCGAACGGGCGCGAAGAAGGAGGGGGGAGAGGGAGTGGGCGGGGGGCATTTGTACAGATCCTATGACATGTAGGACATACTAATTGATGGTGCCTTGTGCACCCTTGGCACCGGAATTGCCCGGAGAGGAGCCGCCATTGCCACCGTTCCCATTGATGAGGATATTACCAGCAACGTTCACATTGGTGCCAGATTTATAAATGGCAAACGATGGGCCACCGGCTCCCCCGCCCCCATGTCCGCCCGCTCCGCCGCTGCCGCCTGCGCCGCCATTGCCACCGGCCCCCACATCACCCGTGCATGCCCCTGCGCCACCTCCGGCCGCGCCACCCAAGCCACCCACTCCTCCCGAGCCACCCGCTCCTCCCACTCCACCGTTACCACTGCTAATGCTGTTGTTGAGTAGAACAGCACCGGTTGAATTGACCAGCATCAATCCAAAAGATCCGCCGCCGGCTGTCCCACCAGATGCCCCTGTTCCTCCGCAACCACCGCCTCCACCCCCACCGCCGCCATTGCCAGGCCCTTCTGCTTCTGGACAGATTCCGCACACATCCTCGCCGCCTCCACCTCCACCACCTCCGCCTCCATGGCCATGCCCACCGCCGCCTCCACTTGCTCCGTTGGTGCCAATCCAGAAGCCGCCGCTGAGACTTCCACCACTTCCTCCACCCCCATGGGAACCCGCCGAACCTCCTCCTCCGGCAACACCATTGCCCCCTGCTTTACCTGGATTCCCGGACGCTCCACCCGCACCCCCGGGCGTTCCCGTGCTGCTGGCCGCTCCGTTGAATCCCCAATTAGGGCCATCCTCGCCCCCTTGACCGCCATTGCCTCCAGTCCTGCCACACGCTGAGGAACCGCCATTGCCACCGAGCCCTCCGTATTCCGGATCAGCCTGCGTACCACAACTGCCCGGTAGCCCCGAAGCTCCCGCCCCACCATTGCCTCCCGCCGAGCCATTGCCCCCCGCAATGCCCGGCCCCGCCGAACCAGCTTCAAGCTTGCTGTTTTTCAGCGTTAGCCCCGTGCATCCACTGCAATGCATCGCATAGTTTGAGACACCGGGCGATACCGTGCTCGCGGTTTTGATGGTGAGCCGATCTACCGTTGTTGCCGCGCTGATATTCACGCCTTCCAAAGCGCTGACCCGATTAGACGATACAAGATCGGATTGGATTGTAGCTATATTGTTGACTGAGCGAGCCCAACTATTGACCTGAGAATACCCACCGTAGAGCGAGATGCCATTTTCAAGCGTGACACGGCCATTGTAGATACCGCTCGAGATGTAGACCTGCTTTTTATTTTGGGCCTTCGCCGCTGCAATGCCCCCGTTAATGGTTGCCTTGGGAAGTGCCTTGGTCCCAGGATTGCCATCATTACCCGCCGTGGACACAAAGATGGCAGCCGATTCCGTACCGTCAATGCCATCGCAATTCGCATCGACAAAACTGTCATCAGGCAGATCATTGGCATTCGTAAATGCGCAGGCATACTCACATCCATTGGCCACCGAGCCGTCCAGATCGTAGTGCCCCGGCTTACACCCCGCGAAAACGCATTTGCCTGCCTCACATGCGCCATTTGCGTAGTTGAAGTCATCGCTGCAATTGTTGCTACAGAACCCGCAATGCTGCACATCATCCTGAAGATAGATCTCGCAGCCATCCTCCAAGTTCATATTGCAGTCCGCGTATTGGGGATCGCAAGATGCCAGCGAACAGACGCCTGCGTTACATCCTGGAGCGCCGTTTTCAGTCTCGCACACCGCTCCGCAGGCGCCGCAGTTCATGGTATCGGATTTTATATCGACTTCGCATACCGTGTCCGATATACCATCACACTCGGCCGAACCCGCAGGACATGGCCCCACCTTGCCCTGAAGGGGCACATCAAATTCGGTCTTCACATCCTGCGCGTCGGACTTCACAAGGACATGCGCAAATACATTTGCTTCAGGCATCAACGTATCCGAGTGAAGCAAGGCATGAATATAAAGTTCATCGCCCGGCGCAATGGGCGACGACATATCCGTGGAGATCAAGGTTTGCAGCGCTGCATCATAGCGAAAACCCTGAAGCTCAAGCGCATCTTGAGCAGGCTCGATCGAAGTCGTAAATACAACATCTTGCCTCGTGGCATTTTTGACCTTGAACAAGCGTTTTTCGGCGCTTCCCGGAGGAACTGTCCCAAAGTCAAGCACTTCAGGCACATTGCAGGTTCCCATCGGCCCAGACGTGTTGAGCACACAAAGCTCAATGTTGCCTGGATCTGCGGTTCCTGGACCAGAACCCTCGCCTCCAAGGGCGGAAGTGCTCGCGGAGGAGCAACCGGCCTGGCCCATCGCCGCGGCAATGAAAGTTAATGAAACCAATCCCATTTGTTTAATCGTTAAGTGACGCATACATTCCCTCGTTTCAGTTGAACACACGTATCCTGTTCGGCGCGAAGCGCCGTTGTGAGAAGTCATCGAAGAGCCCTCATTTTCCTAACGGCTTAGAACGAGGACGTAGGCAAGTGAGCTATCCCCCAAGCCGCTGGTCACAAATCAGAACACACCTATGATGTGGCCTCTCTTCCGCGGTGCGGCCATATCGAGTC
The DNA here is from genome assembly GCA_964537685.1 of uncultured Polyangiaceae bacterium. GTDB lineage: Bacteria > Myxococcota_A > Polyangia > Polyangiales > Polyangiaceae > CAZICM01. The sequence goes on along the minus strand of CAZICM010000031.1, from coordinate 28,548 downwards.
TAATTCGAGCAGCGATTGTACACAGGCCCATCTGGCTTGTCCATGAGGGCATACGTTGACATGCTCGTTAGCGATGTCGTTACCTCTAAAGGCGCGGCCAATGTAAATCCACCCGTACTCAATCGAGGATCCACTTGATACAACTGGCCTCGTGATATCCCATAACACTTCTGCTCGGGCCCTGTTTCAAGCTGGGTGCGGCCGAAGTCAAGTGTGGATGTCGCTGGAATAGAGAAAAAGACTGGGGTTGGGTCATCCAAGTCCGCATAGCCAATATTGCTGCCTGTATGCGCCGCAAACAAAACCTTCCCATCGTCCATCAACTCAAGGCCAGAAGTTGTACCCTCCTGCCAACCATCAATTTGAACCGTTTGTTGCTTCGTTATTTCCCCATCATTGTCAATGAACAAGACCCGCACGAAGTCCATCTTTTTCTTTGTGCCATCCTCATAGTGGTCAAACTCAACTTCGAAGGGGACAGCCAAAACGGTTCCGTCAGAGGTCTCCACAAGCTCCGCTTCAGCAAAAATCTCAGCAGATGGGTTTGCCTCTTGAATTGTATAGGAGAAATCCTCATCCAAGATAAAACCAGCCGATGTGATGGTGTGACGATGAAGTGTCTTACAGTCCACAGTAAATAGCGACCGCGGTCTATCGAAACGCGGCAAGGGCGAGAAAGCAAAATGCAAAGTCCGGCACCCCACAGGGTCGATAGGATCTTTGTTACCCAGTTCAATGCTTTGAGCCGCAAGAAGTTCCACTCCTGGGGAACCACTCTGGACAGATGAACCAATATCCAGGCGTACATAATACACCCGCGGGCCAAACTCTATGTTTGTTCCGTCTTCCTGGGGCATACTCCCGCCACGCGCACCAAACACAAAATAAAACTGTTGCTCGTTTCCAGCAATGGGAATCCCAGGCGTTTCCGCAGCATCCATCGTCACTCCGAAATAAGAATTCAGATCTATGATTCGGTTTCCTGCGCCATCATACACGATGCCATCCACAGCAAACGCGCCCACTGTCCCATCGCATTTTTGCACAAGGCTTTGAGAATACTGGGCTATTTTCTTAGCGTCGAAGGCACCATAGTTGAATCCCGAAGGAAGCAAGGTCATTGGCTCGTTCAGCGTTTCAAAGTTCAGTACGCAAGGCGTCTGGGACCACTGCACAAGCTGCACATCATCGCCATCGCAGCCCACCATCCCCAGTATCGCCACGCCCAGCAGCCCCAAATATCCCCGCGTCATCCAACCAAAATTCCTGCTCTTCATTTGGATCATCCTCTTGTTTCGTTTCACCAAACCCCTGCTCCAAAGGCACACGCCTCCCAACAACAGAAACCGGCCATCCAACACGCCCGCCTCTGCCCGAGAACCGTGACTGCCCCCAATCCGTATTGTCACCAGATCGGCATTTCTGATCCGGCCCCCCCCATTTTTTTTCGCGGCCCAAGTCCGCCCCTCACCCCTCTTATGCATCAATACCCGAACTTCTGACCATTTTTTTTCTCAACACAACTTTGTTGACCACCGACAATATCCCCATTAAGGTCTCGCCATTCTATCGACCTCTTGGGTTCGGCCATGCCAAGAAAAAAATATCAAGAACTTGTCGACAAAGCCCGGCACGGCGATGTGGACGCTCAGAGAATCCTTCTGGATGCTTACTGTCAGGGGGATCGGGAAGCCAAGAATGTTGTGGCTTTCTTTCTCCTTGATATCATCCGCGCATCAATCGGTTACTTTGTCGGCTACTATGTCCGAAAGGATTGCAACGCCCGCGAATACACCAATGACCTGGTGCACGATGTCTATCTCATTTGCGAAGAACTCAACCATGCCTTGCTCATCGCTTGGGAACCCGAACGAGGCGATCTGCGCGCTTACTTGGGAGGCGTCGCCCGCAACATCGTTAGGTACAAGTTGACAAAACTTGCCCGCCGCGCCCGCACCGTCCAACTCACGCCCAACGGTAACCTCGATGAGGATGCCGAGTCGATGCCCGTGGCAGCAGCCTACAACCCCGAACGAGCTTTGGCTGCCTACGACGAGTTAACAAAAATTTGGAATCTGTTGATTGAAGACGAAGGCGAACGCAATGTTCATATCTTTGAAGCGGTCAAATTCGAGCGCCAACCTATCAAAGACATTGCACAAGCCATGAATCTCGACATAAAAGAGGTCGAGAATATTATGGCCCGCGTCAAGCGAAAAGCTCTTGCCCTGCGTGATTCCCTGTCAGAACCTGTGCCCCCCAAACCTATCAAGAGGAGCAAGCCGTGAACAACCTAAACCGCCCCGATGAGGATAACCACGACCATCCAAGCGATGAGGATGTTCTCGATGATCCCCGCTGGGAACAACTTGCGATGGGAACGCTTCCAGAGCATGAAGTCGAGCAGCTCAAGGCTTGGGCCGAACGGTCCGAGGAAGCTCAACGGGCCTTCGAGATCTTTAGGCCGCTCGACGATTTGGAGAAGGCCAAGCTAAAGACCAAACTCCTTGAAAAAGGAAATGCGCCCCCGCCCGCTCACCCCAAACCCAAGCTCAGACGACTGGGCACGGGCATCGCTGCCTTATCCGTTGCGGCCGCCGCGGCCGCCCTCGCCCTTTGGTGGCCAAAACCACCTGTTTCTCCAACAAAAATCGCGCTGTATACCGCCCATGTAGAAGCCGGCGCCGCCGATGACCGCGAACCTAAGCCCAATGCCATTCCAACCCTGCGCCGAATGGAGAAACTGGTCATTTCCCTCAAGCCGGCGGCCAACATATCCGCACAACCAGCGCTTCGGGCTTTTCTAGGCCGAGGTGGCATGCTTCAACCCTGGTCTGTGCCTACGCCCGCTTTCTATCCCAATGGAACCGTGGAGCTGTCGGGTAAACGGGATGCCTTGTTCGCCGGCCTTCCCGAAGGTTATTGGGATTTGGTTATCGTGCTCGGAACGCCCGAATCGCTTCCCGGCGATGCGGCCATGGTGCTCGATGCAGAGCGAAATCCAAAGGCAAATGAAGGAATTCAAGTCTTTCGTATCCGGGTCCGGCTGGAAGGCGAAGCGGTGAGCCGGGGCGATGAGCCCTTGCTGCTGGTGGAACATGCCGGCTGCGCCGCCGTGCGAAGAGGCCCAGTGTGCGAATTGCCTGCATCGGGGGCATTGCGATTATGGATCAAGACAAAGAAAGATGTGCAACTCACACTGAAGCTCGACGATAAACCTGTCGATATAAAGGCAGAAGATCATTCCAACGGCACCCTCATTCCCCTTCAAGTTTCACAAGCCTCGCGCATGATTTTGATCGAGGCGCTCTCGACAGCAATGCCCGCACAAAAAAGCGTGTTTCACTTGCCCCTCATCCCCCTTGAAGGCGACCCCGCCCTGGATGAAGCCAAACGCCTGCGAGGGGAAGGAAAAGTCAAGGAAGCCGCCTCGCGCAGCGCCTCGCTGCACCAAGATCCGCGAACCATTATCCGGGCTCGCGCGCACGCCCTCTCAGCACGCCTTGAACTCGCTCAGGGCCAGTTTTCAAATGCCTCGGATCTGTTTTATCAATCCATCAAACTCCACCATGAAACAGGACTCGTTTCAGAAGAAATTGCCGATCGGCTCGCTCTGGCTTATACCAATATCTTTTCAGCCCCCACGCTGAGCAATGTTCGCTCTATCCTCGAGGATGCCGAGCCGCTGGCTCCAGATGCCCCTGAATTGGGTGCAATGATTCCCCATTACTGGGCTACTTTGCATATGGAAACAGGACGCGTCCGAGAGGCACTCCTTGAAGCGGACGAATGCATTCAACACTCCACCCGCCTAGGCATGAGCAACCAAATCTTGGATGCGGCCCAACTGCGGGCCAATGCCCTCTATACCCTGGGCCGATCCGAAGAGGCCACCACGCTGCTTCATGAGCACTTGAAAGGCTTATCCGACGACCGCAATGCGTGTTCCAAAGCCCTCATCTTGCAATCGATCGGATGGATCGGGCGTAAACGCGACCCACAGGCATCCACCGCCAATTTACAAGCCGCGGTGGAACTCTATCGGAAGTCGTGCGGCGAAAAAGTGCTTGAATTGACCAGCGCCCTGACCAATTTGGCCATTACCGAACTCGAGCAGGGCCAATTTAGCCAGGCCCGCGCTCATCTGGATGAAGCAAAGAAACTACACACCGAACCCAGCCGTTTCCTTCAGATTTGGTGGGGACTGACCGATGGCAGGCTTACCCTTGCCGAAGGCCAAGCCCAACAAGCCTTGAGCTTGGTGGACGACATCGACAAACTGGAGGAGGATAGCTCACTGGATGACGGGCGCGTGGAGCTTTATCTAGTGCGCGCCGCGGCTTTGGAAGCTCTAAAACGATACGGCGATGCAGAAACAGCCTACAATCAGGCGGAAGACCTCTTGGATTCGAGGAGCATTTTACTGCCCAATGAACGCTCCGTAAACGATGGGGTCTCCTTCTTCGATAGAAACGAGCAAAGCACGCATGCGCGCGTCGCATTTTTACTTAGGCGCGCGGAAGCCGAACGCAATGCCGAAAAGGCTCGTGTCTTGCTCCGAAAAGCCGCCGATGCCGCAAGACGAGGCCGGGCGCGAATGATAGCAACGCTCCAGATCATCCAGCGCTTTGAGCAGTTGGACGAGCAAAGCCAAAAGGAATGGGAGACCCATATCGCAGCCTACCGTAAAGCCAAAGCCGACATCGAAGCATTGCATGAGCGCCGTGAAAAACCCAGCGATGCACTGAAAAAGAAAGCCGCCGACACGCTTGCTCAAGCGTATGCCCTGCTCGGACCGCGCCGGGATCTTAAATCTGAAATCCCCTCTACTCCCCCACCCGGCGAACTGATTCTCTTTTATTATCCCTTGCCTTCGGATAAGCTTCAACCATCCCCATCGGCCAATATCCAGTGGCTTGGCTTTGCAATTACAAACGAGGATACTGTAATCCACAAACTCAACGACGTAGATGTCTTGGCTTGGTCCCAGCCTCTCGATGCCAACCGGCAATCCGAGGCTGTGGCCAATGCCTCAAAGAGCCTTCTTTTACCCTTCCAAGGCATCATCGAAAAAGCAAAGCGCCTCCGTGTTATCGCCGCCGGTCCAATGGGACAAGTGGATATTCATTCCCTCCCCTTTGGCCAAGAGCAAAAACCGCTGATCACCCGCCTACCCGTTACTTATGGAGTGGATCTACCGCATTCAACAGGCACTGAGCCTTCCCTTCCCTCCAAGCCGGCGAAGGGAGCAAAGGCCCTGTTGGTCGTCAATCCCACAGGATACAACGACCTGCAATATGTGAACAACGAAGCCACCCTTGTCTCAGATACCCTCCAAAAACAACTGGGCCAAAACGTCATTCGCTGGGACGGCGATCAAGCTTTTCCCTCGCGCGTCGCCGGCACGCTGGCCATGGAGGATGTGCTCTTCTTTCATTTTGCCGGCCATGGCGCCATTGAACCCGGGGAGTCCTACTCAAAGCTCCTCTTCGCTGGAGGGTCCAGTTTTGGCGTTCCCGATACGCTCACCTTAAAACATGTCCCCCCCAATGTCATACTTTCGGCTTGCAAAAGCGCCGTCAACAAAAACCAGCGGCGGGCTCCTTCCTCTATTGTTGAGGAAGTTGGCCTTCCTCAAGCCTTTATTGCGGCCGGAGCGAAGGTGGTTGTGGTGGCCAGCCGAAATATCAGCGATCAGCGAACGCTGGAACTGATGACGGATCTCTATGGCTCAAATGCCGAGCTCCTCTATTCGGACCTACCCATGGCCTTTCAGAAGGCTCAATCCTCGATGTGGGAGCGTCTCCCTCGTGTGGATTGGGGAGCATTTCGGGTATACGTCCCATAGTGCACGTTCATTGGCATGCCAAAGAAAACAAAAATCGTCCTAACGCGATCAGATTTGCGCTCGTGACATACAATAGCGGGAAGAGAGCGATGTCCGCCCGGACGAACTGGTCATGCACTTCCTTTGGCATGAGCAGTTCCTCTAGGCCCGGGCCGCCCATACCGATCGATGGAGCTGTCCATGAGCCTTCACGCGCATTCCCCAAGGTGTACAAGCAAATGTCCTTCTTCAAGTCCCAGCCGGCGAGCTTTTGATATTTGGGCTAAGCCTAGGCTGCTGCGGGCTGTATTGTTCGCTGTTTTTCTGATGATGCTGCCGCTTAGCGCCATGATGGCATGTGAAAGTTCTGAACCAAGTCCGAGCGAGTCCGCCGCGGGTAACACCAATTCCAATTCAGATGCAGCAAATTCAGATGCGGATGCAGGGGCGGATGCCGAATATGTTCCAGGTTGCCCCGGCAAGTTTTGGGTGGTGAAAACCGAAGGCCCCGCCGATTGTAGCCAATTTTCCGTGGGCACATGGGTATCCGAAGCCCTATGTCCAGGCAGCGCGCCAATGCCAGGGGAACTGTCGAATTACTGCCAAATTTCATGGCTGGGTAGCGACGGACAATTGAACCTGAACCAACTAAAAGACCATATCAACTCCCTCAAAAACGACTCAGGAACCAGTATCGAGCTCGAGGAAGACTGCCTGGTGTATGCACCGCAATCCGTGACGGACGAGAATATAAAAGCCGTTCTGCATGCCATGGCCGCCAAGTTCCTTTCATTGGTCGGCATGGTACGCCTCGATCCCCTAAATCCGCCGCCACTTTCGGCCAACACACGCATCGCCGTGATTGACACCCTACCCACCACGATTGATGATCCCGCAAACGCCACCAATCCCCATGGCTACGTCGTAACAAGCACCATCAAAGCCATGACCAGGTCGGCAGAAACCGATGTGGATGTCGCCGATATACGGCCTTACCTTGGCCTACCTGTTATCACGGAGGAGGAGATCGATGAAACCTATGGCGGCCACTGGGCCAGCGAAGGCCATATGGCCAAGGCCATCTGCAAGGCAGTGGGTGATTGGCGAAAAGACCTGGAGGACGACTTTGCAAACGCCCCAAAGCGCTTAATCATCAACCTGAGCGCGGGACGCCTGCCCGACAACCTACAAGCCAATTCCTGTGGAGACATGTCAACATCTGTCTCAAAAAGTCTCGTCTACCTAACCCTTAAACATGCCGCCTGTAACGGAGCCCTTACCTTTGCAGCCGCGGGAAATGCTTCGGGAGAAGGCCCAGAATGCGCGGATGGCACCACAGGATTAATGTGTCCGGCGGCTCTGGCCGCCCAGTCCGTAAGCGCGGAGGAATGTGCTGAATTTGAGGGTGAGGGCTACCTTGGTAAGCTGCTTGTTGGCCCCAACCAAGAATCATATACAGAGCTTTACCCTATCGACAACACAACCTTGGTCACCGCTGTGGGCGCCGTCGATGAGAACGACAAGCCGATTGCTGGTACCCGTGAAGGCGGCCTGCCCAAGCTGGTGGCCCTGGGCGCCTTTGGTGCGGGCGGAGAGGGTGATGCACTAAGCGGACCCATGACAGGCACATCCATGGCCACATTACCGTCCGCAGCGGCAACCGCGTGGATATGGGCAGTGAACCCTCACTTATCCGCGTCCCAGGTCGTTGAGATTCTAACAGATTCGGGCGTGCCTCTGCCCGATGTTGCCGTGACTGTTCCGGGACAAGAAGGCACGCACCCAAATCGCGTTTCCCTGTGCCAAGCGCTTGGAGCTGCCTGCGAACAAAGTGTTGAATTGGGATGCAATATCCCCGATCCCTGCGGCGGCACCCTTCCACCACCTGATCCTATCCCCAGTTTACAGGACGCAATCGTTTCTATTTTTGAAGCGAACCCCGATATCACTTCCTTCGATGCAAATGCTATCGATATTGCTCCTTCCGAGCAGGCGTGTGGCATAGGTGGTGCATATGGCCCCGCTCCCCTTCCCTCGGGCTGTGGTGTATGCGCGCTCGGCACCCATCCAAATGACCCGGCAAAAACGTCGGAGCTGTTTGTGAATGTAAAATCCACACTGCCTGACACACTCTATAAGATGACGCTTCGTATTCAGCCTGAAACGGGCCCCGAACAAATCTTTACCTTTCCAAATTCCACAAACATTCACGCCATGCAGGGTACCACATTTAAGGTCGTCAATATTCCCTTCATGGGTCCGGTAAACAAAGCCATCCTCGAATGGATGGCGAGGGATGATCTCGGCACGATCCGTTCAATGAGCGAAGAGATACCTGTTGTCACCCTTCCTTAAGATCAAGGTCGCCGACCTCCACCACAAGGTGCCCCCATCTCCTCCTCAACCTCCCCGACCTCCAGCACAACATCCCGCGGCCTACCCCTCGAGGTGCCCCCACCTCCTCCTCAACATCTTCGACCTCTCGGAATAGATCCCCCCACATCCTCCTCAACCTCCCCGACCCCTCCCTCGACCTCCGCAACCTACCCCTCGAGATCCCCCCACATCCTCCTCGACCTCCCCGACCTACCCCTCGACCTCCCCGACCTACCCCTCGAGATCCCCCCACATCCTCCTCGACCTCCCCGACCCCTCCCTTTACATCCCCGACCCCTCCAGAGGGCATCCTACAGGGCGTAACGAGCGCCTCAAAGCTAGGAAGCCCGACGGAGCCGTACATTGTACGGTGACGGAGGGCGACCGACGATTTGAGGTGCGCAGTAGCCCTGTAGATGCCCTCTCAGTCCTTCTTCGGAGCGGCCACAGGCACAAACGAACCCCCCTGCACCCGCTCCATCCCAGCCCTCGGCAACTCCCCAGGATATACCGTCAACTTCGCCTCTCCCACCACCTGATTCCGGCTCTCCACCCACTCATTCCGCTCCGAAACCCAGGCCATTATCATCCCCTTAAGCTCCTCCGACAACTCCCGCGTATCCGCCGGATCAACAGGCGTTATACCCGTATCATACCGATACCGTATCTCCATCGGCTCATTCGGACCAAGCTTCTTCATCGCCGCTTGATGCGCTTGCATCGATATCAACGCCTCCTTGTCCCGCGCCGCCTCCGCCGCCGCACGCGCCGCCTCCTTCGCCTCCACCAACCGCTTCTCCGCCGCCTGCTCGGCCTCGTCCAATGGACGCATCGCCGCCTTCAACCGGTTGTTCTGATCAGGCGTCAATCCCTCAAATACAACCCCAAGCACGTCCACAAAACGCGGCCGCTGCGCTAAAAATTCAAGCGCCGCTTCCTCGCCCGAAAGTTCGTGAAAATAGGTGTCGCCGGTGTTTAAATTCTGTAGTTTGAGCGTGAGCTTTGACATGCCGCGCATCTTGCCCAAGCTTTTTTCATATGGCAATCGTTTTTTTTCTCTGCATCAGCCATCTATCATAGCTACAACTGTTCCTTGTATTCACCCACCGAAGGGAATTTGGTTTTGATATCTTTAAACATATCCCCCTGTGTGCAATGCAAGGTCTCCTCCAAAACCGCCGATGTCGAATAGTTGACCAGCGCCTTCGCCTCGGCTTGCCCCAATTGATCGTTGGGACAATCAAAGAGCCCGCTTGCCAGATTCGCGTTTTTAACATTGTACTGCTTGGCGACTTCAACAATATTCTTCCCGCTCGAATTGACAAGCCAGCATAGCTCGGTCGGAAATAGATGCGCCCCTTTGCTAATACCCACCAGCCTCTTCTTCGGCGGCGTTAAATCATAACCCGAAAGCTGGTTGTTGTAATTCACCACGTTATCGATCATCCCACCCATAATCAGCGTGCTCTCCAGCGTCATCCCAGGATCGGCCCCCGCGGCCGCCAGCGGAATCAACACCCTCGCCGCGTCTCCAAAACTCTGAAGCCCATTGCCTCCCGCGCTATGTCCCACCAAAGCCAGACGCGAAAGATCCACCCGGTCTTTTAAAAAGGCCAAATCACCGCTAAATACCTTGAGCGCATCCACAATCTTCTGCGTGTCCGCGGGTACATTGGACATAAACTTAAACTCCAGCGCATCGGCCAAATACAAGCCCGGATAGTCCGCCGCAAGCACCACAAATCCCCGGCTCGCCCAATGCTCGATATGACCCAGCGATTGGGTCCTAAATCCTGCCGTCCCATGCAGGAATATCACCACCGGATAAGGGCCGTGCGCTTCATCCATCGGTAAATCCCGATAGCTCTTGGAGACTTGCCATGGATTGTCGGCATCGGGGATTTTGGCTTGTTCTGAAGCCGGCAGCCATAGCCTTAAATCGTAGGTTTCAGGCTCTTTGCCCTCGGCGCTTCCCCAGGGCGCCGGATACCAGACTTCTGTTGTCAAGCCATCCACGGCGATCGTTTTAACACCCGCCGGATGAGCTCCATCCATCGATGGATCGGCCGGGTTTTCATAAAGCTTAATCTCAGGCGCGCAGCCTGTGATATCGGCGGGCTCCACATTTGGATTTCCGCTGGACGAACCCGTTCCACCCGATGAACTCGATGTGCCCGCAGGTGAAATGGTTTCGCTCGTGCAGGACATTAATTGTAAAAGCAGCGCCGCCGCAATACTCGTTGAATACATCCCAAACCGTGCTTGTTTTATCATCGCTTCCTCCAAAAATCGTGCCGTGCCATAAGCATGGCCGCCTAGATTAGGGGAGTCCGCTCAAAGAATCGAGCCTATTGATAAAAAATAATAGGCTCTAAAAAAGAGCAATACAAAAATACTTGCCCTCGCCAAAAAGGCTTTGTTAGGATGCGCGGGCCATGAGCGTGCCTCCCCTTCCCAGCCTGGTCTTTACACTGTTAACGCTGTGCGACGATGCCGTGTTCAGCATCGCTTCATCGCTTTCGCTCGATCGGGATATCTTGTTATCGGTCGCAAAAAGGCGAGCCCCGGCCTTGACCGCCGTGGCCAAGGGAGCCCCACCCGAAACGATGGGTCAAGGGGATGCTTGGTTGATTCGCTTGTCCACGGCAATGACGCCGGTATGCACGCCCCGCTGGCTGCCGATGGGGGATATTCTTGAAGAGGGTCTGTCGCTTCTTCATGGAGCGCGGGGCATGCGTTCGCTCTTTACCAGCAAGCCCAGCGAAAAAGAGGTGCTGAGGGTGAAGAGTTTGGGGGCTTTTGCACTGAGATCGCTGGGGACCATTTTAGGCGCGGGCGGGAGCAAGATGAGCGATGAGGCTCGTTTATACCGTTCTTGTGTTGGGACATGTTTGGGTTTGGAAGACACAGAACTGCTCAACGCATGGCTCAAGGAGGCGATATTAAAAGTGGATGAGTTGATGCTCCCTGAAGAATTGGATGCAAAGATGGCGAAGGCGATACTTCGGGGCGGATTTTTGGGGGCGATGCTGGACGGGAGCGAAGCGAAGGCGGAGCAGGCGGTGCTGAGTTTGGGCAAGCGGACAGGATTGCCCGCGGAGGAGCTGACGGCGGCGCATGGAGAGGCGCGCAAATGGCTGGATGGCTTAAAAGCCTTTGGAGCGGCGGCGAGCGAGGGCTTGCGTTATGTGCTCGCGGGAGAGACAACGGATTTGGAATGTGTGGGCAAGATGGTGGCGAGGATATTGTTGCCCCTGCCCGAGCGAAAAGAGGCGATGGCCTTGGCATCCAAGGGAGAGACGGCGGTGCTGGTGAAGAAGCATGCGCTGGACAAGAGGGCGAGAGCGGCCGTATTGGGACTATGCTGGGCGGCGGCGCTGAGAAACAATCCGAGTGTGGTGAGGGTCTTGGAATTATCGGTGAAGCACGATGAATTCGCGCAAGACCTGGGGGATATTGAAGCAGGGAGACAAGCGCGGGAGCTTGTGGAAGATGTTTTATATGGGCAATTGAGGGAGATGTTGCCCTTGGTGCCAGGTCCGGCATTGCCTCCGGGCGCGGCGCCGCCTCCGCTGTTGATGCCTGGGCCCCGGTAGGATCGAAAAGGGGTCACGTTGAAACACGTCTTTACAAGCTATGTGATGCGAGGGGTTCCCATTCGGGAGGACATGCCCCACAAGCGTATCCTGCTCTTTCACAAGATCTCGGTGTTGGGAGGCATAAGCAGCTCGCCTTTTGCTGCTCTCTATTTTGCGGCAGGAAGGCCGATCGTGGCGGCTTTGGTGGCGGGCTATTGCTTGCTCAGCGTTCTAGCGCCTCTGATTACCCAAGTCATTGGCCCGGTTTTATCCAGGCTTGGGTGGCTGACCATGGGATGCGCGCTGATCACCTTCAATGCCCTGCAATTTCCGCCCGAAGCGCAGATTCACTACTTCGGGCTTATCATCATGATGTTTTGGTTTACGGTCTTTGGCCTGGAGAACGTGTTTCTTCTTATCGCGGGCGCTTTTCTTCCCATTGCGGCCTTTGCCGTGGTTGAAATCGTGACCAGCGATGTTGCAACGCGGAACGGCGATCCGCTGCCCACAGTGATTCGCATTGTGGTTATCGTCACGGTATTTATTGCCTACATTGTCGATGTCACGCTGCTGATGCTGGCCAACCGGCGGGCCGAGACGCAGCTCCGGGAAGAAAAGCGTCTTTTAGCGAGGGAAGTAAAAGAGCGCGAAAAGGCCGAGGCCCTGGCGCTGGAGATGAGCAGAGCGAAGAGTGAGTTTCTGGCCAGCATGAGCCATGAGCTGAGAACGCCATTGAGCGCGATTCTTGGCTATACCGAGATGCTCCGGGAGGATGAAATCGATCCTCAAAAAATCAATGATTTTAATAAGATTTGGGGTGCGGGAAATCATTTATTGGAGCTGCTCAACAACCTGCTCAGCCTATCGAAAATCGAAGCGGGCAAGATGGATATTCATATCGAGGATGTCGATTTGGATAGCGAGCTTCGGCAAATTGCCTCGACACTGGAGCCGCTTGTCAAGATTGGCGGCAATTCGCTGCTGATTGCGCCTTCGGAAGACCCGGTGGACCGCGTATATACGGATAGGCTCAAAGTAAGACAAATCTTGATCAATCTAATTGGCAATGCGACAAAGTTCACAAAGAACGGGACGATTACGATTGATGCGCGGCGCATCGCGGAGCCGGCCCGCTTTGAGATTACGGTGGAGGATACGGGGGTTGGGATATCGCCGGAAGGGCAAGCGAAGTTATTTTCGAGGTTTTCCCAGGCCGAGCGTTCAACCGAGCGGGATTTTGGGGGCACGGGGCTTGGGTTGTCGCTATGCGCTGAATACTGCAGAATGCTGGGAGGTTCGATTGGGCTGAAGAGCGAATTGGGCAAGGGTACGGCGCTGACCATTACATTGCCCAATCAGAAGCCAAACCCAAAGCCTTCCGGAGAGGGCAAGGCTCGATGAACTTCAGCGAAAAGCGCGCCCGCATCAATCATATCTGTTATGAAGGGCGCAATCATTTTATGTATTACGACGTGCTTTTTCATAAAAAGAAGAAGCTTTTGTTTGGCGCGAGTTTTGACAATATTTATTACTATGAGTTTTTTATTCTGTTCACGGGCGTGCGCAAGGATGCAGCAAGCCTGGAGCTAAAGGCCGATGAATGTACCTTCCGGTCCCTGCATATCGAGGATGGAGGCATCGGCCAGGGCGGGCTCTATGTGAGCCGCTTAAAGACCAACTGGGAAGGCGCGGATATCGAGCTTCACCACCGGGATTTATTTTATTATGCGCCGGAAAAGCCGCTGTATACAGGCGCCGGGGTGCGGGACGAAGATAGGGCGCGTTATCCTGGGATGGATCTTACGCGGATCGTGGATAGATGTTTGGCTTTGGAAGATTCATTAAAGATCTAGGCGCATGTTTTATAATTGGCTTTCGGCCTGGGCGATCACAATAGGCACGGGCTTTCGGGCCTTGGCCATCGCTGAAAAAGCCACGGCCGCGGGATGAGGAACTTTTGCAATCGCCTCGAGTTCCACGGGGCGCACCGTTTGATAGAGAACTTCCACCGATAGCTTCTTAATCTGGGCAGGCTGAGGCAACCTATAGGTTACGATATCGGCGCCCGCTTGAAAGGAGCTGTCATCGCCTACGCCAACAGGGCTAATCCAGGCATACCATGCATTTTCATCGGAAAAACCAATGGGCAATAAACGGTTGTCCTTCAGATACTCCGCCGCCGATAAAGGCAAATGCGTGGGCTTGCCAGATGCATCGCCTGCAACGGCTTCATAGACTTGAACTTGGTTTTCTGCTTGTATTTCGTCGTAATGGGGCATGACCGAGGATAGAGAGTCCAGTCTCTTGCCCGTTCGATCGATAAGCGAGCCGCCTTCGTCATAACGCCCAGATTCAAAGACAATCTCTCCTGATGCTGTCTCGGCCTTCAGATGCAACCATACCCTGCGGCCCGGATATGCGGTGGGTAGTTTGTGTCCGGCGTGGTTTTCCACCCGAACCGAGACCACAAGGGAATCGCCTTCCATTGTGCTCGATTGAATGAATACGCGAGGGCCTTCCCGCAAATGCGCCTCGGCGAAGATCGAGGCTTGAAGCAGTTCTTCCTTGGATACTTTTGAACCTGTCCACGCGACATTGTCGGCTAGAAGTCCAAGCATATAAGCATTGCCCCCGCTAAAGCGATGCTGGCCAAAAGGCTTGCGGGCGCCTAGATTGGCCGGCCATTTGGAAATGGGTGTGGATAGATCCATCATCGCCGCGTCTTTGGTGGGCAAGTGGCATGTGCCACAGGGACTGTTGGGCGAAAAAGATGAATTCTGCCATTCAAGATAGGGGGCCTGCTCTAAAAAGTCGCCGACTTTTTGGCCGTTTTTGACGATAGGTGTGATGACGGTATGACAGGTGGCGCAGAGTTCGCTCTGGGTGATATGGCTTGCCTCGGTGGGGGTGTAGTTGACCATAAACTGCATCGGGTCGGTCTTGGGGCCGGCATGGGGACCGAAGATTTTTCGATCCCAGCCGATGCTAAAGCCACCTGTAAAGCTGGAGGAGTCGCCGAGTCCAATGTCTTGAATTTGATGACAGAGGGAACAGGTTACGCCATCGCGCCCGAGATGAGCCTCGGGGGTATCACCCGATAAGAGAGAGGCATAGCTGAGATGGCCGCCGGTCTGCTCGTGTTCGACCGAGCCCGCGGGCGCATGGCATCGGGTGCAGACCGTTTCCACGAAATCGGTTTGGGTGCTGTGTTTAAGGAGTTCTTCGCCAAAAATAGCTAGATAATAAGGGTCGCGCGCGGCAAAAGCCATCATGGAGCTCTGCCATGTGAAGACCGGAGAAATATCCTCTCCCGCGGCATTGTGCATCAGGGTTGTTTCAGGACCGGCGAAGTGGCATTGAGCACATGCATCGTGGGTTGCAAATCGATCGGTTTTTGTGCCGATGGTGGGAAGGATTGGCGCTTGCGGAGGCGGTAATTGAACAGGAGCCTCGCCGCTCGATGCGCTGTCGGATGATGAGCTTGAACAAGCCCAAAGCGCCGATGTGAAGAGGATGATGAGCCTCGCCGATGTCCCGTGCATTGAAATATGCATACTTGATGCTCCTTTTCTTGAACGGGCATCAAAGCAGAGTTCAATGCGTATGGCGAGGCTAAATCAGGGTGGGCAATGGGTGAGCTGGCAGCGAACGAAACGTCATTTTTTTAATTGCTCTTTGTCACCTTGGCAAAGCCCAGCTTTACCAAAAAGAAACCTTCATGGGGCTGGTCGGTAAAACGCAGATCGTATTGCACGCCTGCCCCAAGTAAAAAGCGGCTGGCCGTTGGATCGGAAAACCTTCCATTCTCTATCTGAGGATCGGGACCAAGCAAGATCCCTATTTCGGCGCTGGGTGAGAACATACCAAATGAAAAATCTCCATCCGCGCCCCCAAGCTGAATTAGATTGGTCCCGGCCAGGGCATAAACGCCCACCGGCTCGGGCGCGTGCAACATCATCGCTCCCACAAATAGCGCACCATCCCCGGTCGATCCGGTCACTTTGGCGCGGAACCCAATATCCAGCCCAACAGGATCATGTTTATCGCCTCCCCCAATATCCGCCGAAATGGCCCCGCCCTGCCTTCCCTCGCGCAAGGTTGTCGAGCTTACCGCTCCCAAATCGGCCCTCATCCATCCCCAGCAGCCCGTCGCGGCGATTGAACATCCAAACAGCAGAACCTGTTGCAGAACGCTATGCTTCATAGCCGGTCACTAGAGCGCTTCTAAGCAGGGTCCGCAAGAAAAAAAACCAGCGCAGGCCGGTCGCTGCGTTTCACATAGCCATGTTCGTCATATTCTTATCGCTCGCGCGTCTGGGCATTGCTTTGCCATTGCAGCCCCCTCACATCCGCCCCAACCAGTGTCACGCCAATCATATCCACATTGCACAGCACAGCACCGCATAGATTGGCACGGCTTAGATCTGCTCCGCATAGCTTTACATCCACCAGCAAGGCCCCGCGCAGATCGGCGCCGCTTAAGTCCACGTCGCTTAAGTCCACTCCAGATAGCTCCGCATTCCGTAGATCTGCATCTCTCATCGACCGGACGCCGCAAACGATTAGGTCGCGCTGGTAAGCAAGCTCGACATGCTGCAGATTAGCCATGATATGCCGCCTTTCATGCACCGTGAGCAATATTAAAACTTGGAATACCCTGTGCCCAAGATTGATGCATATGGACATGAGCTGCGAGCACCCCCAATGTCGCACAGATTTTTTGATCACCCCTCAAAAAACTTTGTTCCAGCCCATAAGTCTTCTATAAATGCTGTCATCCTGTGAACGAGTGGGGGACGGCGTGGTGAAGAACCCGCCGCGTTTTTGCAGAGAGATACGATGAGCTGCCTCGCAGAAAGCCAAATCCTGCGTTTCTTCGATAGAGCGCTTTCTCCGGACGAGGCCGCCGCCATGGAAGCCCACATCGACAAATGTGCGGATTGCCGAACTCTCCTTAAGGATTTGGCCAATGGCCTACCGGCTTCCTCCAATGCCTCGGTTCACGGTCCGACGGTCCCGATGGGCGCGCCTAGCCCCTCGTTTTCCGCGCTGCAAACCGGCACGCTTATTGCCAATCGCTATTGGATTTTGGAAATGATCGGTATGGGCGGCATGGGCCGTGTATATGCCGCCTATGATCGCCAGCTCGATAGAAAAGTAGCGCTGAAGCTATTGCGCGAAAAAAACCAGAACGCCGACCCTCTCCTGCTGCGGGAAGCGCAATCTCTTGCGAAACTCAGCCATCCCAATGTGGTTATCGTGCACGATATAGGTATGGCCTTGGGTCAAACGTATATGGCCATGGAGTATATCGACGGCCGTACGCTGCGGGTCTGGCTGAAATCAGAGCGCCCTGCGCCGGAACAAATACTAGAAGCCTATCTTGAAGCGGCAAAAGGCTTGGCGGCCGCTCATGCCGCGGGTTTGGTTCATAGGGATTTTAAGCCGGATAATGTGCTGATCGGTAAAGATGGGCGCGTGCGCGTAAGCGATTTTGGCCTGGCCCGCCCCGTTTTCGAACGGCGTTTGGATTCCAAAGAGAAACAAAGCGAATCTCTATCGGAGCCCGCCGAACCCGAAAGCAGCGCCGCCCCTCAAACCCGCCTGGAAGGAACTCCCCTCTATATCGCCCCCGAACGTTTCGCGGGTAAGCCGTCGGATGCAAAATGCGATCAATTCTCCTATTGTGTATCGCTCTACGAAGCTTTATATGGCGAATATCCTTTCGAGCTTAAATCGCTTAGCGATCTGGCCAAGGTTGTCCAAGCGGGAAAAGTGCGCCCCGCACCCAAAGGCTCCAAAGTGCCGGCTCGCGTGCGAAACGCTCTGCTGAAAGGATTATCGCCCGATCCCGCCCTGCGATTTGCCGATATGGACGCCCTGATATACGCCCTTCAAGCCCCTCTTCGCCCAAGGACCTTGCTTTCTTTTGCCATTCCAGCATTCATTTTATCCATAGGCATTGTCTCCGCGGCCTATACGCTAAAACCCAAGGAAGCGCCTCCGCCGCTATGCCAGGGCTCGGCCCTGAAATTGGAAGGGATATGGGATGAAGCCCATAAAAATACCATTCGGGCGGTGCTTCTGACTTCTGGACTTCCCTATGCCCAAGCTGCTTGGAAGAGCGTTGAAAGCTCGATGGATCGCTATGCCGAGCGCTGGGTTTCGGCCCACCGCAAAGCTTGTGTTGAAACCCGGATCTACGGCGAGCACTCCGAAGAAGTCCTGGAGCGCCGGAACGCATGCCTAGAAATCCAATTGCTTCAATTCAAGGCGCTTGAGCAAGCCCTTGCCGAAGTTCAAGGCGAAACCGTGAGCAAAGCAGCCGAGGCGCCTTCCAAATTAAGCGATCCCGCATTATGCGAGTCGGTGAACGTGCTTCGGAATGATATGCTGCCTCCAAAAAACCAAGATATGGCCAAACAGGTCGAAGCGCTCCGGGCACGGCTGGCGCGCTCAGAGGCGCTGCTCGGCCTTGGAAGGCAACAAGAAAACCTCGCGGAAACCGAAGCGATATGGAAGGAAGCCCTCGCCTTGGATTATGCGCCGATTCAGGCGGAAGCCGGGCATATTCTAGCGATGACCCACAGGCGCCCCAATAGCCCCAAAGCCATGACCCACATCTTAAAACAAGCGCTCTTTGCCGCGGAATCGGGGAATCATGAACGGGCCGCCCTTAGAATTTGGCAGGAGCTGGCTTTTCACGCGATATGGAGGGAGGCGCGCTACGATGAAGCGGAAGATGCCTTGAATCATGCGGAAGCCTATCTAAAACGGATCGATGGCCAAACGGAACGCATAAGGCTCTATTCCCACCGTTCGGCTCTCTACCGCGCCCAGCAAAAAAAGGCCGAGGCTTTAGAGGCTGCCAAACATGCGGTTGCCAGCGCCGAACAAGCCTTTGGCCCCGACAACATCCACACAGCGTCGGCGCTAATGGAACTGGGTATCAATGCCCATTTAGCCAATCAGCCCCAAGAATCGCGAGAAGCCTTTGGGCGAGCCCTTCGTATCGCTGAAAGCTTTTTGGGAGAGCAGCATCCGGCCGTAGCCTCCATTTCAGCCAATTTTGGCAAAGTGCTCTTGGAGCAAGATCCTTCGAATTCAAAAGAGTATTTACCGATCCTCAAACGGGTAATCGATATCACCGAGCCCCTGGGCGGCCCTGCTTTTGGCGAAGCGTCCATTGGCTATGCCGAGGGGCTCGTCACCGCCAAACGCTATGAAGAGGCGTTGACTTTTATTCAGCGATATATGGCAGCGGGAGAGTCCGCCCTTGGCCTCTATCATCCCACAAAGGTATCCGCCCGCATTGTCTTCGGCACCGCCCTGGCAGGTGTTTCGAAGATAGAGGAAGCCTGCGATATGTTTCAGCAAGCCTATGCCATCGCTATTCAAAGCGAGGTCCCCAAGGACCTGGGGGAGCGCGTCCGGAGCCGGGCCAAGGAAGCATTGGGCACCTGCAATAAAAAGATATGCAAAGATACCTTGCGGGCTCTCGAAGACAAGCCTCAAACCAAGACAGACGATGAATTTGGAGGCCGGAAATGAACCTCGCCTCGGTATTCCTCGCTCAAGTGGGCCCCGATAAGTTCGGAACGTTTGCGTCTCTATCCCGGCTCAATGCCTCGCTCTTGCGGCTTTTGGACGAAGGTATCGCTGCATGGCCCGATGTTCTTATGGATCCTGATATCTTTATCAGCTTCCTCGCGCATACCCTTCCGCTGAGCGCCGCACCCCACTTGCATGAGCTAAAAGCCGGCGATTTATGGCTGGCATGCGCTTATGGAGCAGGCGCCGACGCGGCGATTCAGATTGTTGAAACCACGATATTCCCGCCTATTGAAAAGGCGCTGGCAAGACTAAATTTGCCCGGCCCCACCATCAAAGATATCCTGCAAGATCTCCGGCATAGACTGATTGAGATGCAGAATCCGGCTCAAGCCCGCCAAGGGTATTCGGGCCGGGGCGATCTATCCGCATGGCTGTATGTGTGCGCGGTGCGCGATGCCAATAAACACAAGATTCAAAGTTCCAAACAGCAAGACCTCGAAGATGCCGGGGCTTCGCTTTTGCCTTCGCAGGATGAAGATCCTGAGATGAGCTATCTGCAGCAGACCTATAAGAAAGAGCTTCAGGATGCTTTTAAAGAGGCGCTGGCATCGCTGACGAGCCGGGAGCGCAATTTGCTCCGCTATCATTTTCTCGAAGGTATGAGCATCGATCGCATTGGAGCGCTATATGGAGTTCACCGGGCTACGGCGGCGCGGTGGATTCAGGGCGCCCGGGAAAATTTATGCGAGCGCACGCGGACGAATATGTGCAAGCGCATTTCGTTGAGCGAAGAGGGCTTTGAGCGGATTTTAGGGCTGATTGAAAGCCAAATTGCCATCAACTTGGCCGCGACGAAAACCTAGAAGCTATTTGGACAGGGTTATCTCCACCGCTTTGACAAGCACCGCCTGCCCAATGATATCCAACTGCTGATCCGCGGCCACTGTGTTTTGAATCGCCAAGGTCAGCGAATGCACCACGGCATGCTCCAAAATTCCAATCATCGGACCATGCTCACCGGCTGCATAGGCCGCGACCGCTTCTTCTGCCTTGGCTTTTGCCGCCTCGAGCGGTGCCTGAGCAGGCTCGGCACAACACGCTTCCTCGCCTTTTGACTGCTCTCCCCCAGCCACCGCCATCGCCAGCCCCAAAATACTCTCCCGTTTATTGGCTGTTACTTCATTTAATAAAGCCAACACTTCCGCAACGCTTGTCCCAATCGCCAAAATCTGCCGCGCAAACTCCCGAGGGCATTGCGCGCCCGGTTCGCCGATCCCAACGGCCGATATCTCTTGCTCTGACATGTCAACCTCCTATCGAATACAGCAAATTCACGCCCTGCGCTGTCACCGAATTCGCTACCGTATTGGCATTGTTCTGGGCACTGGTAGCATTTTGCATGGCCAAACCAGCCGATTGAGCGGCTGTTTGATAGAGCGACCCCATGCTGAGGGCGGGAGCGCGAGTGGGCGTGGAGGCCGAAGCCTGAACGTCTGAAGTGCTTGAACTGACTGCATCGGTGATTTGACTGTTGACCGCTGTGTTGTCCGCCATAAAAACGCCGCCTTTCTATTTGCAAACGACCTAAAGGGCCAAGCTAGGCGATACCTGAATGGCTTGTCAAGGCGCATTCCACCCAAAGACCGCATTTAAATACTTGACCGCTCTTTCCAACCATGAAAGCCTCGATTCAATGCCCGCATCGACCGGACGCATGATTTTGGGCGCGCTTATCCTTGTCGCGATTCCCGTCGCCCTTGCGCTGCTTTCCCCATCGAAATCGACTTGCCCGCCTTCTTTTCAGCTCAATCCAAAACGAAGCGCTCAACTCTTGAAACTGCTCGACAGCACCGGGGAAGGCCAGGCCATCCTCCAAGATGTCGCGCAATTGCCCAAAGATGTCCAGCCTGCCTACTGTTTTGGCTCGATCGCGATTCCCTCCGTAACAGATCGGCATACGCTGCTGCTCAATGCCTCTCACCCACTGGCGGAATCGGCATCAAGACTGGGGCATCTGCTTACCCATATCACAGGCGAAATGCCTATGCAGAAAACGGCAGGGGATTGCGAGGCTCAGGTCGATCGGGCGCTGTCCAGAGAGGCAAAAGCCTTTGGGATTGAACTAAAGCTTCGAAAAGAGCTGGGGGTTGGACTGCCCCATGCACCGCGTCCAGCCCTTCCTTTTGAATTTGAGGCGGAGTTTTGGAAAACGCCCGAATCTGAACGGGAATCGCTCATCAAAACCTATTTAATCGCGCATCCAGACGGCGCCCCTGGGGTGGACGCGCTGGCTTCTTCCTATAAAAAACGCTGCGCTGGCCAAGCTAAATAAGCTGTTTCCTTCGGCGTCCCAGCCATAACAAAATACCCAATCCAATCACACCCCCATCCCAGCTTCCGCTCTCTTTTCCCACTACACCGCATCCACATCCACCCTCCACGCCTTCCTCCCCTGAGCCACCCGATGAGCTCGATCCTCCAGAGCTCGATGACGACCCCGATTCCACACATACCTTAAGGTTCATACATGTCGAAGGTGCCGCGCAACTCGCTCCATTCTCACATGAACCCACCACCGACTTCTTTTTATAGGGATCGACACTCGCATCCTCGGGCAAGAATCCCGCACAAATAATCTCCTCAATACAATAATTACCCGCCACACAAGAACCGCCGTTTAAACAATCCGTGTCCGACGCACACTCGATCGGCCTGCAATGCGGGCCACCGTGACATGTCGCGGGCTCCGAACCCGAAGGACAACTGGAAGGCGGGGGACCAACCACATCCGCCATGACCACACCTTCCATCGCCGCCAGCACAACACCAGTAAACAGTAGGCTCATCCATCGTTTCATGTGTTCACCATCCAAGCGACGCCAAGTAAGCTTCGCCACAGCATTCTCCAAAGGGGCGGCCACGATGACAAGGGATGTTCGCAACCTACAGCAGTCCGATGAGACGGACGCCAGCCAATCGCCTCATCAAAGCGGTGAATTTCCGGCAGGCTCTCGCCCTTCCGCTTCAGTGTCAAAGCGCTCTGCTTCCAGCGGCGCCATTCCTGCCGTCGCGCCCCGCCGCTCTCCTTCCAGCGGCGCCATTCCCGCCGTCGCCCCTCCTGCCAGCCCCAATCCCATCACGGCAGCCCGCCTGCCCTCCAATGCGCCGCCTCCTCCCCCTTCGTCGCAAGGCGGGCGGCCGAGTCCTCTAGCGCCACATCAAAGCGGATTCGTCCCCACGGCGCGAAGACCCAAAGCACGCGGCCGGGCCATTTTGATGCGAAAGAAATTTGTAAACGCCAAGTTTGGAGCATCCGCCGTTGAATTGCTCGAGTCCCGGGCTTCCCCAGAACTGCGCGCCGCTTTATCCCTGGCCGAGCAGCATGATTCATGGGTCGATTTTGGTCTTTTTATTGAAGCTACCGAATTGGTCGATCGGCTCTTTGGCCGGGGCGATTTGGCCATTGCCTGGGATGTGGGACGCTTTGCCGCCGAAAATAATATCGGGGTATGGCGTTCGATTGTGATGCGCTTCGTCAGCCCGAATACCGTATTAAATATCGCGAGCAGTGTATGGAGTCATCATTACGACACAGGCCGGCTGGTCGCTGCGCCCGAGGAGGAACATTTGGGCGTTCGTATGAGTATTGTCGACTTTTTATGGCCGCACCGCACGCATTGTCTGTCGATCGGCGGATGGATAGAGCGAACGCTTGAATTTGGAAAGCCCAAGCGGGTCGATGTAAAAGAGCTATCATGCAGGGCTAAAGGCGGGCTTCAATGCAACTTTTTGCTGAAATGGGAATAGATCGTTTTAAATTGTTAAGGTCTCACGGTGTTCGCCCCATACCTCTCTCAATACATCGCTAATTTGGCCGACCGTCGCTCCGGCTTTAACGGCCGCCAAAATACAGGGCATTAGATTTTCGGTACCGCGCGCCGCTTCTTCGATACGCGAGAGAAGTCCGGCTCGTTCTTCCGTGGCATGCGCCTCGCGGAATGCCCGCACCCGCTCCGCCTGTTCCCGCTCGATGGCCGGATCGATGCGCGTGACCGGAATAGGCGGCGCATCGCTGATAAAATCATTAACGCCCACGATGATCCGGCGCTTTTCTTCGATATCCAATTGATAGCGGTAGGCTGATGCCTGAATTTCCCGCTGCACATAGCCTTGTTCAATGGCCGCGACCATGCCGCCCAATTCATCAATGCGTTTGATATAGGCAAACGCGGCTTGTTCAAGCTGGGTCGTCAGCGCTTCCACCGCATAGCTGCCTCCTAGGGGATCGGTAAAATCCGTTATACCCGATTCATAGGCAATCACTTGCTGGGTCCTGAGCGCAATGGTGACGGCATCGGCCGTGGGCAGGCCCAGCGCTTCATCGAAGCTATTGGTATGCAGGGATTGGCAGCCTCCCAAGACCGCCGCCAGCGCTTGAAGCGCCACTCTTACCACGTTAACCATAGGCTGCTGGGCTTGGAGCGTCATTCCCGCGGTTTGACAATGGAACTTGAGCGCCCGGGCTTTTTCGGATTTCGCCCCAAAGCGCTCCGCCATAATACGCGACCACATCCGGCGCGCCGCCCGGAATTTAGCGACTTCTTCCAGCAGATTGTTATGGCCGTTAAAAAAGAATGAAAGCTGCGCGCCAAAGTTATCGACATTTAAGCCGGCATCCACGGCGGTCTGCACATAGGCAATTCCGTCGGCAAGCGTAAAGGCCAGCTCCTGGGCCGCTGTCGAGCCCGCTTCGCGCATATGATAGCCGCTGATGCTAATGGTATTCCAATGCGGTATTTCTTTTTCGGCAAAGGCAAAGATATCGCTGATCAGCCTGAGCGATGGCCGGGGCGGATAGATATAAGTGCCCCGCGCCACATATTCTTTTAAGATATCGTTTTGGATGGTTCCCCTTAGTTTTTCCCTGGGGATGCCTTGCTCGTCCGCCGCGGCGATATACAGAGATAGCAAAACAGCCGCCGTTGCATTGATCGTCATCGAGGTCGAGACTTGATCGAGGGGCAATCCTTTAAGCAGGCGACGCATATCGTCAAGCGAATCGATGGCCACGCCCACCCGGCCCACTTCGCCCCGCGCTTCGGGCTGATCGGAATCGCGGCCCATTTGCGTGGGTAAATCAAAGGCGACCGATAACCCGGTTTGGCCCTGCTTTAACAAATAATGATAGCGCTGATTGGATTCGTCCGCCGTTCCAAATCCCGCATATTGACGCATGGTCCATAAGCGGCCCCGGTACATATTCGGCTGAACGCCCCGGGTAAATGGATCTTGGCCCGGATAGCCCACATCGCGATCGGCATCAAAACCAAGCGATTCCAGCGTCGAGGCATCGTAAAGATCTTCGGCATCGCGATCGGGCGTGCCCGGAGGGCCTGAAAGCACGGCCGGCCGTTTACGGGCACCCGCTTTAGCCTTCGCCAGCCGTTCGTTATACCGGGCGCGGGCCCGCTCTTTTTTTTCGTCTTGGCTCATAAAATAGGCTTCTTTTCTCGATGGATTGAGGGTTGGGTATTATCGCTTGCCCACCAAACGCAATAGCGCTTCGCTGATACCGCGCGCCAATTCTTCCATATGCCGCTTGGCCATTTTTACATCGCTAAATTCATCGGCGAGCAGAATCACCGCGGGCCGGTTGGCCACGCGCACAGCCACCGCAAGCACTTCTTTGCTGGAATGGGCCATCACCGATATCAGCGGCGCGTGGGCCATGGTGTTTTGAATAGGGCCTAAATAAACAGCCAGCGAGGCGGCGGCGGCTAAAATGCTCGGCTGTTCCAAGGCGATGGATACGTCCCGGAGCGCGCTTTCATCGCCAAAGGCTTTATTGCAAGCCCAGCCCCGATAGCCATCTTTGCGGACGGCGAAGACAGCAGCTCTTCGTGCAAAGCTTTCCAGGCCGGCCACCGATAGCGATACAACTTCGTCGCGGCTGGATGCGCTTTTTAGTTTAAGCAAGACCGATTCGATATCGGCCATGACTTTGGCTTTTTCGGCGAGTTCCGCTTCTTTGCGGGCCTGAGCCTCGAGTTTTTCGCGTTCCTCTTGAGCTCGCTTTGCCGCTTCGCGGGCATCGTGTTCGGCAATGATTTTACGGGCGATTTCTCCGAGTCCGGTGCGGGTGGGCGATGAGTCGCGCGGGCCATCGCGCTGGCCGAGGACAGGCATCGCCGCCGGACGGTCGAGCAAGCTTTGGGGATCGGATGTAAAGGCGACCGTGGGCGAGGATTCAGGCGGAAGGTCGGCCAAGGTCGGAAACGCAGCCGGTGGCGGCGCGGGGGTCGAGGGCGGCGCGGCAACGGGCGCAGGTGGCGTGGGAAGCGGTAGAGATGGCGCGGCAGGCGCAATAGGGGCAGCCGCCGGGGGAAGCAAGGACCAGACAGAACGGCCATGTTCGTCGACCGGCATGGCTTCATTGGCATCGGGTTCGGCAAAGGAAGCCGTGGGAGGATGAGGCGGTTCTTCCCTGGGAATGGGGGGAGGAAAGGCGCGGCGCGATGGAGGCGCTGGTTTATGCCCGGCGCGGAGAGCGGCGGATGCGAGGGCGGACGGGACGGCGGGGCGGGTGGGCGGTGGTTCGGCACCGGCGGGGGCCAGATGAAAGGGCGCATAGGGCGATTCCATCGCGGTGGTTGGCAGCGAATCCGCGGACACGGGCGCGGCTTCCATCGCCAGCGTGGGCAAAGAATCGGGCGAAGGAGCCGCTTCGGCGGCGGCGATAATTTCATGGCCTTTCCAGGGGCCCGTGGGCAATTCGTCCAAATCGGGCATATCCACGGCCGCAGCGATGGCTTGAGCGGTGGACGCCGATACATCCGGCGATTTTAGGGTTCCAAAGCGATGGGGCTGGGGCTGAAAAGCCCCGGCTGGCACGGCAACGCCCATGGAAAACGAAGGCGGTTTTAGGTTAAGCGCAACGGGTTCGGTGGAAGGCGCTTCCTCTTCGATGGCGACAATTTCATCGTCGTCCAGCGACATCACTTCTTCTTCAGAAGGTGGTGGCACAGAAGGAAAAGAAATCGGCGCAGGCGCATCGAAGACCGGCGGAGGCGGTGTTGGTGGAATGGCGGGGACCTGGGGCGGCACATATTTGGTGCGGACCAAGGGCAGCGCATGAGAGGGCGATGAAATGGGCGTGCTATCGGCGCCGGTAATTTCGCTCAAGGGCCGCATCATGGTGACTTCATCATCGTCGTCCTGAGCCGGTTTTACATGGGGAGAAGGCTCTTGTTGGGGGACGACGAGAGCGGCCACGGGAGGAAGCGACAGGCGGCGCACAAGCGGGATAGGAATCTCTTGCGGATAGGGTTCCGACGATTCGGGCGCACCGTGGGGAAAAGGCGGCGTGGGCCTCCGGTAATCCGGATCGGGCAACGGCGGCGGAATACTTTGAGGAGCCAAATCGGTACGGCGGAGCGCATCTTCAATGGCGGCGAGAGGAGCCCGGAGAATGCAAACGGGCATCCGCAAATGAAAGGTGAACTCGACGGCGATATGAGGATCGAAAGGATCTGCCGCGGCGATTTCGGCCATATTTTCGCCGGCATCATAGCGGACGGGAACAGCAGCGAAGCGCCTGCACATCCCCATGGGAAGCCGATCGTACAGGGTCCGATCGATTTCGACATCGCGCACGGCGATTTCGCCTCCGCGCTCCAATTCTTTTTCGAGTTCGTGTTCCCGGATAGCGCCTCGATCGAGGAGGGCTCGCATAAAAGGAAGGCCGCGCAGGACAGAATGAAAGAGCGCCGCCTCGACGTCTTCGGGCATGACGAGACCTGCGGCGATCAAGCGGGAACCGAGCTCAATAGGCACGGAGAGCGCTTATACCAGATGCGCGCGGAGAACGTGAAAGGGAGTTGTCGTCATTTTCGGGTGGGGAACTGAAAGACGACTTCGGTTTGGCGGACGAGGCCCAAGTCATCGCGGGCGATGCGTTCGACGGCGGTTGGGTCATCGCGGAGGCGTGCGACTTTGCCGCGGAGGGTTTCGATTTCCCTGCGGAGGACGGCTGTATCTTCTTCGACTTCGGCGAGTTCTCGTTCGAGGCCGCGGAGTCTTGGGAGACCTTCAGGCGAGAAGATGAGAATGGGGACGCCGATGAGGGCGACGGTGAGGACGAAGAGGGGCAAAAATCGTTCGGTGATGCGGACAAGGCGGTCCATGCGGCGAGGATGTTGTGAGCGTGGGGCGAGGGCCAAATTTTTGGTGTCAAGAGTTTTTTTGGGTTCGGAGCTGATTGCGTCAGAGCTTGCTGTAGCCTGGATGGATGGAACGCGCATTCAAGATTTTTGTTTTTGTTTTGTGTTGGGTGGCGGGGCTTCGGGTTGCATGGGCCGATAT
Organism: uncultured Polyangiaceae bacterium; assembly: GCA_964537685.1. Lineage (GTDB taxonomy): Bacteria > Myxococcota_A > Polyangia > Polyangiales > Polyangiaceae > CAZICM01. The sequence goes on along the minus strand of CAZICM010000031.1, from coordinate 852 downwards.
TGGTCCGGTTGTCGATCCAACGATTCCCGGGCCGGTTTTGCCGGCGGATACGGTGGTTTCAAGTTCGGGGATTGGGTATTTGGGGGGCTCGGGGTCGGTATGAGCGCCGAGAGAGTGCATCGGGATTTGAACATCTGTTCTTTGTGCCAGGTGAAGCTGGACCGGCCGCCGAAGTCCATTGGAATGAGACGACACAAACCCAAAAGATCTTATATTTGCCGGGCGATGCGCTGGGGTCTGTACGGATGGTGACGGATGAAACAGGTAAAGAAATTGAGCGGGCTTATTTCGATCCTTTTGGGCAACGCATAGATGAAAATGGGACGCCGATCCTACAAAATCCCAATCTATCCCCGGCGGTACATTGGGGGTTTACCGGATATCTGCATGATTATGAACTTGGTTTGATTCATGCCAGGGGAAGAGCCTATGATCCATTGACAAAACATTTTCTAACGCCTGATCCCATCATGAATCACCTGAAGCGGCGGGCGTCGAATCTCATCCCAGCGCAAGCGCGGATAGCGACGGAGCAAAACCGGCGACGGGCGCAACGGCCAATAGCACAACAGCAAGGCCGGAACAGACATCAGCCACCGATAACACTCAATTGAGGGGAGGCGGGCCGCTCTTGATGATAACGCCGATGACGCCGCCGGCCGATAAAGCAGGCGCGGCAGGTTTTAGTATAACCCGGCGCAGCCGCGCGCGGCGCCATCTTGAGGGCAACGGGAACCGGGCCTATAGGCTCGCGGAGCTTTGAACGATGGCCGTGCGGGGCCGCCCGCTCACTGCCCAACTTCGCAACTCCGGCCGTACATTTTCTGCCGTCGGTCTCCAACCCCCTCGCCC
>CAZICM010000030.1:0-113377 GCA_964537685.1 uncultured Polyangiaceae bacterium | reverse complement strand
TCTACAACGATAAAATGCCATACGCAAGATTTTTTTTTATCATCGATCGTATTGGTCAAGAATGCAAATTCGATGAATGAATCAATCAATGAATTTGTTTTAGTACCCAACGCGCTATATTCTCCGCCCCCAATCCCTGAAAATGCATTCCATCCGGCCGTATGGGGGCTCCTTGGTCTTCCATCTTGCAGTTTCCTCCGGGGCATAGCTCCGTTTGCAAATCCAAGAGCTCCGTTCCAGGAACCGCAGCCGCCGATCGCTTTAATATGCCGTGAAAACAATCAATCTTCTCTTGAAGTCCTTTGCCTCTCCACCCTCCCACCGGATAGGGAACAATGGTGACGATGACCTTTACCCCCATGCCCTTCATCATCGCAATTTTCGCCGTCAGCTCTTTCTCGTAGGCGTCGTCCCACTGTTTTTCACAGCATTTATGCCACTTTTCGCCTATCTTGACCGGTGCAAAATACCCTCCGCCCAAGACCACCAGTACCACGTCCGGCTGTTGTATCTCTATCTGTTTCTGCCAATTGGCATCGCAATCTCCCCCTATATGCGGGCGCCCCTCCAGCGAATGCGCAAGATATTGATCATGTAAAATACTGCAGTTCCCTACCCCTTGATCCGCGACGACCTTGCCGGTCTCTTTTTGCACCCAGTGCATCCGTTCGCCTAACGCTTCTGCAACAGAATCTCCCACGACCATCACGCGCAGTGGTTCCGGTGTGGTGATGCCTTTGGGTGGCAAGGTGTGCCGCTCTCCTTGGGGGGGTAATCCTGGAAGTTCGATGGCAAGCGGCTGCGCCACCAAAATCTCGGGCCGGTGCGTCGCCCCCACCAATATCAAGGATTCGATTCCAAAGATAAATAGTACCACCCAAAAGGCGCCCCGGATGCGAAGCCCATTCTTGCGAATAGGCTGCTCTAAATAGCGATAGGAGACGATCGATACCAATATCGTTATGGCAAAGCGCAGAAGTGTTATGCCTATGCCCGTAAAACCAAGGCGCTCGGGTGTCACTATGACAAAGACCGGCCAGTGCCATAGATATAAACCATAGCTCACCAATCCCGCGAGGGTGAGAAGCCTATTCGATAGAATACGGGCTATGATGCTGCGCTTGTCTTGGGCCGCACAGGTGATGAGCACCAAAACGCAAAGCTCGGTCCCCCAAAAACCTCCCCGGTATAAGAGCGCGCTCTGGCCGTCGAGTTTAAACCAGGCCAAGCCCATCACGATAAAGCTGATTCCACCCGCGATGTCGAGGAGCCTCACGGTTTTATCTGGGAAGGCTTCTTTGCGGGATGCGAGCGCGCAGGCGAGCGCGGCTCCCACCAAAATGGCCGCGCCCCGGGTGTCGGTGCCCATGTAGACGCGGGCGCTTTTTTCTGGGGCGAGGCTGTACAGCACCGTCATCGCGCCCGCCGATAGCAGCGAAAGCAGTACGGATGCGATGCCCAATGCCCGGCTAGAACCTTTGAAGACCCGAAAGATGAAATACACAAAGAGCGGCCACAGCACATAAAACTGCTCTTCGATGGCCAAGCTCCAGGTGTGCTCGAGGGGTGAGGGTGCGTTGAACAGATCCCAATAACTGCGGCCTTCAAAAATCGTGCGCCAGTTGGCCGTGTAGAAGAGGGTGGCCAGGCCATCGTAGCGAATGCGATCCAGTTCGCGCGGCTTGGCAATCAAAAATGCATGCAGCGCCACAAAGGCCAAGAGCGCGAAGAGCGCCGGAAAGAGCCGGCGGGCACGCCGTATCCAAAATGCCTTTAAATCAAGCGTTTCGCTGCTGCGCCATTCGGCGATGAGCAGCGATGTAATCAAATAGCCCGACAATACAAAGAACAGATCGACGCCTAAATAACCGCCCAAGAGCCGATCGTCGTGAAAGAAAAGCACGCCGATGACGGCGAGTCCCCGAAGTCCATCGAGTGCCGGAAGATGCGCAATCTTGGTGTGCCGAGCGCTTTTGCTTGTGCCCGCTGGGGCGGCGTTGGTGTTCAAGCCCAAATCCTAGTGAGTGCGATGCGTTTGGATGCGAAAGCTCAACGGTTTTCGAGTTTCTTTCAAGCGCTGTGAAGGTGCTTTGATTCTGATGCCTAAGTCCATGGAAATGTCCAAATTTTTGATCGGCCGTGTTTCAGGCCGGACGAAGGACCTGCCAAAAAATAAAGCCGTTTTGTTGGCCAATAAAATGAAATTGGCCAAAGAGTTGACATGCGCGGCGGCCCTCTTTAGGGTGGCCGCTCAGTGGCAGAAAGTGGCAGAAGTTGCCATGACAGCCCATTTGGCGGTTGTTGCCCGATGCCCTTCACCGGACACGAGTGCGCATGATGTTTCGCGGTCATTTCGAGCACGCCATCGACGCTAAGGGGCGCACCAGCATCCCTGCGCGTTTTCGCGATGCGTTGGGAGCCGGAGAAACAAGGCTGATCGTGACGCCAAACTTGTTTGATGCGTGCATTGATGTGCTTCCCATGCGGGTGTGGGAGGAGCTCGAACAAAAAATCGCGGGGCTGCCTCAATTTGATCCGCATGTCGTGGCCTTCAGAAGGCGTTATGTGTCGGCGGCCGTTGAGTGCGAGATCGATAAATCGGGCCGGGTGCTGATTCCGCCCAACCTTCGCGAGCATGCGGGCTTGCACAAAGACGTGCTGTGGGCGGGCATGGGCCGCACGGCCGAGCTTTGGTCGAGCGAGCGCTTTAAAGCCGCGGGGCAGATGAGCGAAGCCGAGCTTTTGGCCTTTAAAACCGCTATCGCGGAGCAGTTCCGCCTATGAATATCGTGAGTGTTGATGCGATGGCCGCGCCTTTGCCCGCACGAGATGCAGAGCGTGATGTGCCTCATAAAAGCGTGATGCTCGATGAGGCGCTGCGTTTTTTAAACGTGAAAGACGGCGGTGTGTATGTCGATGCGACGCTGGGCGCGGGTGGACATGCAGAAGCTATTTTAAACGCCTCGAGCGGTGCGCGCGTGCTTGGGATCGATCGCGATGAAACGGCGCTTGCCTTGGCGCAGAACAGGCTTGCCCGCTTCGGTGATCGGATGGGTTTTGCGCATGGCAAATTTTCTGAGCTCGAGCATCACCTGGATGCGCATGGCATCGGGCTTGTGGATGGATTGATCGCCGATGTGGGCTTGAGCTCGATGCAGCTCGATGACGCGGCGCGAGGGATGAGCTTTCGATTTGAGGGGCCGCTCGATATGCGCATGGATACGCGCTCGGGCAAAACGGCGCTCGATTGGATCGATGAGCTGTCGGATGAGGAGCTCGCGAATGTGCTGTACCGCTTTGGCGAGGAGCGGCGATCGAGGCGGGTTTCGCGCTGCATTAAGCAGGCGAGGCTTGCGAATGAGCTTCATACGACGCTGGATTTGCGGCGGGCGGTGGTGAGAGCGGTGGGGCCTGCGCGGGTGGGCGGTGTGGATCCGGCGACGCGCACCTTTCAAGCGCTGCGCATTCTGGTGAACGGTGAACTGGACGAGCTTTCAACGCTGCTCGGTGTGGGGCTCAAGAGACTCGCGCCGCATGGAGTGATGGTGGTGATTTCATTTCACTCGCTCGAGGATCGGCTTGTGAAACAGGCATTCCGGGAAGGCCGCGCGCGGGGAGAGCTTCAGTTGCTCACCAAGAAGCCGGTCGTGCCCGGCGATGCCGAGATCGCCGAAAATCCCCGTGCGAGAAGCGCCAAGCTGAGGGCTGCGATGCGGGCCGCGCCTGTGGAAGGCGAAGGCAGCGGGAGCGGCTTCGATGATGAGGGCGACGGCGAATCAGACGACAGCGACTCGGAGGAGATTGCATCATGAAACAACGGCCATTTTTAATGCTGTGGTCTCTGGCGGTGATTGCCGCGGTGGCAGCCTTTGTTGTGCATTTGGCGCTGCGCGGAAAGACGGTGGACCTGGGCTACAAATTGGGGCGGGCGCGGGCCGAACAGGCAAGGCTGCGCGAAATGAAGCGGGTGCTATCGCTCGAGGCCGCGAGCTATGAGACTCCGGCGCGGGTGGAGATGGTGGCGCGGACGCTGTTGGGGATGACACCTCCGCCTCCCGAGCGCGTGATCACGATTCGAAGTTTTTGGCCGTCGCCGGAAGCGGAAGCCGAGCGTTCGGCGGCTGGAGCTGAAGCGGCGATGGGGCGGGTCATGAACAAGGATCAGGGCGCATCTGCACAAGCCAAAGCGGCAGAACCTGAATCGGCGAATCCCGCGCCTGAAATTCCGGTGGTGGACGACACAACCACCGTATTGCCCCCGCCTGCACTTCCCGAAGAAGAGAGCGGGCAGCCTGAAGAAGGAGGAGCGGCTCAATGAAAAACCTAGATCCCAAGCGGGCCCGGTGGATTCGAATCCGGATGGGTGTATTATGTGGCGTAATGGGCCTTGGATTGGGTGCCGTTATATCGGGCGCTTACAATATCGAGGTCGAAGACGGCGATAAATGGTATGAATTGGCCGAAAGGCAGCGGCAGCGGCGGCTTCATATCCAGCCCAAGCGCGGGACAATTTACGATAGAAATGGGGCGCCTCTCGCGGAGAGCGTGGAAGTTCCCAGCATATCGATGGATGCCGTTGAAATGATGCGCGGCATTGAAGACAAATATGTTTCGATGCGTATGCGCGGTTATGCCGAGCGCATTGCCGAAGCGGTGAATTTGCCTGTTGAGGAAGTGGTTGAAAAGATTGGCCGAAAGCGGCGATTTGTTTGGCTAAAGCGGCGTGTTTCCGAAGATGAAGTGGCCAAGGTGAGGGCGCTGTCGGACAAATCGCAGCGCTATCCTATACGGGGCCTGACGATAGAAGGGGAAGGCCGGCGTTTTTATCCAAACCGCGAGCTTGCGGGCCCGCTGTTGGGATTTGTATCGCCCGATGGAGAAGGCAAGGAAGGTTTAGAGCTATCGCTGGAGCCGCATCTCAAAGGCCGGGCATCGGAAGTGCGGGGCCTGCGCGATCGCTCGGGAAGGCTTATTTTCTCGCAGGGAATGGATAACGATCAAGCGCTTGCGGGACATAACATTTATCTAACCATCGATAAAGGCATACAGTTTACGGCGGAGCGCGAGCTGGAAAGCGCCATTAAAACCTATGAAGCCATCGGCGGCTCCATTGTGGTCGTAGAGCCCAGCACCGGAGAAGTTCTCGCGATGGCGAGCGGGCCCGGATACAATCCAAATGATTATTCGGAGAGCACGCCCGATCAGCGCAGAAACCGCTGTGTGGTCGATAGATTTGAGCCTGGTTCGACGATGAAGGTATTTGCGATTGCCACGGCGCTGGCGCATAAATCGGTGGCGCCCACGGCCTCCATTTATTGCGAAGCCGGGCATATGGCGATTGATAATATCATTATTCACGATACCCATGTCAATAAATGGCTGACCCCGACGCAGATTCTCAGTGTATCCTCGAATATCGGCACGGCCAAAATCGCTCTTGGGCTAGGCGAATCCAAGCTATACGAAGGCTTAAGACGCTTTGGTTTCGGAGATACCACGGGTATTCCCGTTCCAGGTGAATCCATGGGTGTGCTGAGGCCCAGAGCTCGGCCTTGGGTGCAAGTGGAAACGGCATCGGCTTCCTTCGGTCAGGGCATCAGCGTGACAGCCCTTCAGCTTGCGATGGCAATGACCGCAGTGGCCAATGGGGGCAAGCTCTTGGAGCCCATTTTATTGAAGCGGGTGACAGATGGGACTGGAATAACCCTGACGGAAAGCGCTGTCAACGTAAGGCGCGAGGCGATTCCGGCGCATATTTCAAAGATGATGTCCGAAATGCTGGTCAGCGTCACGGAAGGCGAGGGAACGGGCGTGGAGGCGGCCATTCCGGGCTTTAAGGTGGCGGGCAAGACCGCGACGGCGCAGAAGATCGATCCCGCCACGGGCAAATATACCGATACCCATTATGTGGCTTCGTTTGTAGGCTTTGTGCCGGCCGAGAAGCCCAGGGTGGCCATTGCGGTTGTGCTGGATGAGCCCATGGGCGGCATGTATGCGGGCGGAAGCGTTGCGGCACCTGTGTTTAGGCGGGTCGGCGAAATGGCGCTTCGCTATCTGGGGGTGATGCCTCGGGGTAATTTGCCTGTAAAACTATCCGAAGTGTCGGAGAGGGCCAAGGATGGCGATCCTGCCACCAATACCTATCAAGTCCTGGGTGAAATCAAGGCGGCTCAGGCTCCGGTTCAGGCCGTGGTTACGCCTTCCGCTCCGCTGAAGGCGGGCGAAGTGCGCATGCCTGATATGGCTGGGTTTCCCGCGCGCGAGGCGATTAAAACCACGGTTGGTCTAGGTCTTGCCCCCACTGTGGAAGGAACGGGGCGCCTCTCGCGCCAAGAGCCTCCGGCGGGGAGCGTACTTCCGAAAGGCGCAAGCGTAAAGCTTGTGTTTGAGCCTCCGACATGAATCCCGCGTCAAATCCCAGGCCGCATGGGGGCGAAACAGAGACCAAGGTCGGTTTAAGGGAAAAGCCTATTTTATTGGGCGATTTGGTTCGGGAAATTCCGGGCGCCCATTTGATTTCAGGCGATCCGACCCTTCCCATCCGCGGCGTTCATCATGACTCGCGCCGGATTTCTCCAGGCGACTTGTTTGTCGCGCGGGCAGGCCAAAAAGAGCACGGCGAGCGTTTTATCGAGACGGCCGTTCAAAACAGGGGAGCCGAAGCCGTATTGCTACAGCAGGGGAGCCGAGCGGACACCTGTGGAGCGGCCCGCATCGAAGTGGCCGATGTGCCCAAAGCCTTGGCATTTGCGGCGGAAAGCGTTTATGGCCATCCTACGCGGGCTCTTTCGGTCATTGGCATAACGGGCACCAATGGCAAGACCACCACCACTCACTTGCTTCAAGCCTGTATCAATGGATGTGGGGGCAAGGCTGGTATTGTTGGAACGCTGGGCTATCGCTTTGGGGACATGATTCTGCCCGCTTCTCATACCAGCCCCGAAGCCGATGAATTATCCCGCATTGCCGCAGGCATGGTTCTTCGGGGCGCGACGCATCTGGTTATGGAAGTGTCTTCGATTGCGCTGGCCGCCGCCAGGGTTGAAGCGACGCACTTTAAAGCCGCCGCTTTTACCAACCTCACCCAAGATCACCTGGATTATCATGGCACCATGGATGCCTATGCGGCCGCAAAGGAAAGGCTTTTTACTGAACTTTGCACCGAACGGGCAACCATCAATGTGGACGATCCCTTTGGAAAGCGCTTGGCGGAAAAACTGGCCTATAGCGGAGCCTCGAATGACGATGCCGATATTGAATGGTGTTCCAATGCATCTATCACACGCCTTTCATGTTTTTCTTCAAGGCCGGAAGCCCATCTGAAGGGCATTGCAAATTTTGCCCCCATCGAGCTAAACCACGCGCATTCAGGCATTTCGATGCGGGTTCACACGCCTGCGGGCGAAGTTCAAATTCAATCGCTGCTCGTGGGCGCGCACAATGTTGCCAATCTGCTGACCGCGCTTTCGGCCGCTTGGTTATTGGATCTCGATCTCAATGAAGCCGCATTGGCACTTTCCGCTCCGATCACGGTTCCGGGACGCCTGGAACGCTGTGATCTACCGGGTTCCGACGATGTTGCCGTATTGGTCGACTATGCGCATTCCCCCGATGCCTTGATCCGGGTATTGGAAAGCGTGCGCGGTCTGGGCGATGGCCGGCTTCTATGCGTATTTGGCTGCGGTGGCGATCGCGATCCGCTAAAAAGACCGCTGATGGGACGAGCCGTCGGAGATAGGGCCGATATTGCCTTTGTGACCAACGATAATCCCCGAAGCGAAGACCCGATGGCCATTGCCCAGGCGATTTTGCCCGGTTTGCAGGGAACCAAAGCTCAAGTTATTCTTGAACTCGATAGAGCCAAGGCCATAGAAGAAGCCATTTTATCGGCAAAGCCCGGGGATATCGTGCTCATCGCGGGCAAGGGGCATGAACCTTATCAAATCATCGGCGCTCATACCTATGCGTTTGATGACCGAGAACAGGCCCGGCTTGCACTTGAAAAAAGACGAGGTCCGAAGTCTCAACCCCATGCCCCACAAAAGGTCTAGTCCAGGTCCATGGCCACGCCTATCCCTAAAAACCGAGCGCTCTTTTCGCTGGACGAGATATTGAACCTTACGGGGGGCACGCTGGTTCCATCCGGTGATTCCCCCTGTAGCGGTATTGAAGGCATTTCCACCGATACCCGCTCTCTCGATCCGGGAGCATTATTTGTTGCTATTTCTGGTAGCCAATTCGATGGGCATGAACATTTGGGCGCGGCCTTAAGCGCTGGAGCAAAAGCGGCCCTCATTGAAAAGCCCTGCCAGCCTGTTTCTGGATTAACGCTTATTCAGGTACCCAATACCGTTCAAGCCTTGGGCGATTTGGCCCGCGCCCATGCCCGCAAATGGAAAGCCCTTTCCAAGGCGAATCGATTGATTTGCATTACCGGTTCCGCAGGAAAAACAACCACCCGCGTCGCTCTTGCCGCACTTCTGCATGACCTGAAACCCGGCGAAGTCCACACGACAGCCGGCAATTTAAACAATTTAATCGGAATGCCCATGGTGCTCTTTGGCCTATTGCCCCAGCACCACGTTGCCATTGTCGAAATCGCCACCAATGCGCCGGGCGAAATTGAAACGCTGGCTTCGATCGCCGAGCCGGATATCGGCATTCTCACGCTCATCGATGCGGCTCACACCCAAGGATTGGGTTCGCTGGAAGGCGTCGCTCATGAAAAGGGCGCGCTGTTGAGGGCACTTCCTCCTCATGGCCACGCGATTGGCAACGCCGAAAGCCCGCTGGTTCCGGCACAGCTTCAAAGCTCACCCGCAATTCACCGATATCTCTATGGGTTTCAGCAGGGCACCCAGGCTCGCGTAAAAAGCCGCTCTCTGCTTGGACTAACGCAGCAAACGCTGCATATCGAACGCTCGGACGCGGACTCGGCGCGGCATATCGAATGCACGACGCCTCTCTTGGGTGAAGCCGGAGCACTGGCTTGCGCGGCCGCCCTGCTCGCCGCGGAAATCGTGACTGGCTCGGCCATTTCATCGCAGGAAGCAAGCCTAGCCTTTCAGCACGCCGAAGTGGGCGCGGGTGCCGGCCGCCTTGTTCCCAGCGAGCTTGCCGACGGCACACTGCTCATCGACGACAGCTACAACGCCAATCCGGCCTCCAGCGCCGCCAGCATCCGGGCCGCCGCAGAGATTGCCTCTGCCGGCAAACGAAGGCTTGGACTCGTGCTCGGCGAAATGCGCGAACTCGGCGCCGAAAGCCGAGCAGGCCATGAACGCGTCGCCCAAGCGGCCTTATACAGCGGCGCTTCCTATGCGATCGCCGTCTCAGGCGATGCGGCCATGATCGCCGAACAGCTTAAAACATCGGGAAAAGAAGCCTATTTCTGCGAAAACGCCAAGGCCGCGTCCGACCTTTTGCTTCGCCTCGTTCAGCCGGGCGATGTCGTACTGGTGAAAGGCTCGCGCTCCATCGCCACCGAACAAGTCGCCAAAGCCCTTCGCATCGCCCGTTCAAGGCCCGAAAATTCAACGCAAAATCATAGCAATAACGCCCAAACCTCAAGAGTTCCACAAGAGGAAGCCGCACCTTGATCTACGAGCTCTTCTACCCCTTGAAGTTCCACTACAGTTGGCTGAGCTGGCTAAACGTTCTGCGCTACATCCCCTTGCGCACCATCATGGCCACCATCACCGCCATGGTGCTCTCGTTTATGCTCGCGCCCTGGTTTATCCGCGAGCTGCGCCGCAAACAAATCGGTCAAGTCGTCCGAAAAGAAGGCCCCGCAACCCATCTCGCCAAGGCCGGCACACCCACGATGGGCGGTGCTCTTATTTTACTCTCATTGCTTTTGCCCACCATATTATGGGCAGATTTGCGCAATCCTTTTGTATTGGCAACCGCTGCCGTCACGGCTGGCTATGGTGTGATCGGCTATCTCGATGATTACCTAAAAATTGCCCGCAAACATCCTGGAGGATTGCCTGGCCGCTACAAACTCATTGGCCAAGTGTTAATCGGCGGAGCCGCCATTGGATACACCTTTGTCGCCACCAACAACATTCCCGCCGACTGGCTCGCCATTAAAACCCGCCTGGCGCTGCCTTTTATGGCTTTTTCCAAACACTCGATCGAATTGCCGCTTTGGGTATACGTTCCCTTTGCCCTTTTCGTCGTCGTCGCCACATCCAACGCGGTCAATCTCACCGATGGCCTCGATGGCCTCGCGATCGGCCCTGTGATGATCAACGCGGGCACCTATTTAATTTGGGCCTATGTCGCGGGCGCCACCATTGCGAATTTCTCGCTCGCCACCTACCTCGACATACCCAAAATCGCTTCCGCGGGCGAGCTATCCGTCTACTGCGGTTCCGTTATCGGCGCGGGCGTAGGCTTTCTTTGGTACAACACCTATCCCGCCCAAGTTTTTATGGGCGATGTAGGCTCCCTCGCGCTGGGCGGCGGGCTGGGCATGCTCGCCGTCTTTACCAAAAACGAATTTTTATCGATATTGCTCGGCGGAATATTCTTTATCGAATCCGTCAGCGTTATCACCCAAGTCCTCTCGTTTAAGCTCACCGGCAAGCGCGTCTTTTTAATGGCTCCCATCCACCATCATTACGAAAAGAAAGGCTGGGCCGAGCCGAAAATTATCGTGCGCTTTTGGATTATCGCGGTGCTTTTAGCCTTGGTTTCTTTGGCCTCGATGAAACTCCGCTGAAATGGGTTTTTATTCTTGGGATTTACAATGAATGTCGCTGGCAAAACGATTGTAGTGGTCGGGCTTGGGGCGAGCGGAATTTCCGCGGCTCGCCTGCTCGTGTCCAAAGGCGCTCAAGTGATTGCCAACGACGCGGCTCCCCGCGAACGCCTATCGGCCGATGTGTTGGCGCTGGAGCCTCTCGGCGTCCGCATCGAGGCGGGAGGACATTCCAGTCCTATTTTTGAAAATATCGATGCAATTGTTATCTCGCCCGGCGTCCCCGCCTTTGCCGCCCTGAAAGAGGCCGAACAAAGAGGCATTCCCGTTATCGGCGAAATGGAGCTCGCCTCCCAATTTGTAAACGCGCCCATCGCCTTAATCGGCGGCACCAATGGCAAAAGCACCGTTACCGCGCTCTCGGCCGCCATGCTTGAAGCATCGGGCCTGCGCGTATTTATCGGCGGCAATTTTGGAACGCCGCTCTCGGAAGCCGCTGGAAAAGAATGGGATGCGCTTGTGCTTGAAATCAGCAGCTTTCAGGCCGAGCGCGTCCCCACGCTCCATGCCCGCGTTCACGCTCTTCTCAATATCACCGACGACCATCTCGATCGTTATGACACCTTCGGCGATTATGCCAATGCCAAAGGCAATCCTTTTGTTGTTATGACATCCGATGATTACGCGGTTATTCCAGCGGGCAATCCGGTTGTATTGAAACAGGCTCAGCGCGGAGCCGCCAAGCAAGTTACGTTTAGCGTTTCCGATCCAAACGCTGATATTGCTGTAATTGGCGATCGTATTGTCGATCGGCGTTCGGGCGCGGAATATTCCCTTACATCTCTTCGGATTAGCGGCCTACACAATCTTGAAAATGCCTGCGCCTCCATTGGTGTTGCCACGGCGCTCGGCGCGACGCCCGAAGCCATTCAACAAGCGCTCAATACCTTCGAGGGCCTTGGACATCGCACTGTATTTGTTGCCGATATTGAAGGCGTGCATTTTTACGACGACTCAAAAGGCACCAATGTCGGCGCCTCGGTTGCTGCGCTGCTGGGCCTGCGCCAGGAAAAGGCCGTACTCATTGCGGGAGGGCGCGACAAGCTCGGCGACTACACGCCGCTTGTCGACGCGCTGAAAAAAAAGGGCAGAGCGCTTGTGCTTATCGGCGAAGCCGCGGCCCGCATCGAAAAAGCAGCCAAAGACCAGCAAATCGGGCTTCCCATCGCCTTCGCCGCATCGATGGAGGAAGCGGTTCTTCTTGCCAAGAAATTTGCCCATCCGGGCGATGCCGTGCTTCTCAGTCCTGCATGCTCGAGCTTTGACATGTTCCGCGATTACAAGCACCGCGGGGATGTTTTTGTGAGAGCCGTCCGCGAAATGGAAAAGCCATTTGGCGCTTTCCGAGCGAGCGATGAGGAGAAGCATGAACATTAAAATCCCAAGAGCGCCCGCCCTGCCCAATGCATTGTCGCCCGCGGGTTTTGGACACGCGGCGGTGCCCAGAAATCAGCGGGCAGAATCCAAAGCCGTTCCCGAGAGCGACGGACATTCGCGCGTGACGCGGGCTTTTATTTGGCTTTCCGAATACTTCGACGCCCATCGTTCAAGTATTGCTAAAACCTCTTCGGGCCCTGTCGATCCGGTGCTGGCCGCCGTTGTTATTGCCTTAATCGGCTTTGGTGTCGTGATGGTCTACAGCGCGAGCGCCATCGAGGCGACCGTGCGTTATCACGACGCTCAATTCTTTTTGAAGCGGCAGGGCATTTATGCGCTTTTGGGTCTCTTTGCGATGTGGATCGTCAGCCGCATCGATTACCGCAGGCTGCGCCCCTTCACCTATCCCATTTTAATCGGCGTTGTGTTGATGCTCTTGGCCTGCGTTGCGGGCTTCGGGCACAAGGCGGGCAATGCCTACCGCTGGCTGAATTTAGGCCCGATCAATATTCAGCCCGCCGAAACGGCCAAATTGGGCATCGTCATTTGGCTCGCCTATTCGCTTTCCAAAAAAGCCGAGCGCATTAAATCCTTTTCGGTCGGATTTTTGCCCCATCTTTTGGTGGTGGGCCTCTTAATGCTTCTGTGCTTGAAGCAGCCCGACTTTGGAAGCGCCGTCGTTTTATTGTTTTTAACCTTTACGCTTCTTTTCGTGGCCGGCGCGCGCATTCCCTATATCGCCGCCTTCACCATGCTTCTGGCCTTTGCGGGCGCCGCCCTCGTCCGCTTTAGCGGCTATCGTTATGCCCGTTATCTCGCTTGGATTGATATGGAATCCAATAAAAACGGATTGGCATATCAGCCTTTTCAATCGGTGATGAGCTTTGGTTCGGGCGGTATTTCGGGCTTGGGATTGGGCAAGGGGCTTCAAGTTCTGTATTTGCCCGAGGCCCACACCGATTTCGTCAGCGCCATTGTCGGCGAAGAGCTCGGTTTTATCGGCATTTTAATGCTGGGCATGGCCTATCTGGTTGTGGTGGCGCGGGGCGTTCGGGTCGCGCTGAATGCGCACGATGATTACGGCAGTTTTTTGGCCTTTGGCATTGCGACGATGTTCGGCATTCAGGCCCTCACCAATCTTGCCGTGGCGATGGCCATTTTGCCCACCAAAGGCTTGACATTGCCCTTTATGAGCTACGGCGGCTCTTCGCTTTTGGTGAATGCGGCGGCCGTCGGTATTTTGCTCAATATCAGCCGGCCCAGGCACGAGATTCTGCCCGGTGAAAAGCCGCAGACTCCATCCGGCCCCGAACCCAGCGCGTCCGCCGTCGTCGCGACTTCGGCCGAGCAAGGAGAGGAAGGATGGTAAACGTCGTTATCGCGGGCGGCGGAACGGGCGGCCATGTCTTTCCGATGGTGGCCGTGGGCGATGCCTGCAAAGCCCTTGGAACAAGCGTTTGCGTGACCTACGTGGGCACGGCCAAAGGCTTGGAGGCCAAAGTCATTCCCGAGCGGGGCGATACGCTCGAACTCCTGGATATACGGCCGCTTCGGGGCAATGGCGTCTCTGGTTTTTTAAAGGGCGTGTATTTCGCGGCGGCCTCCATTCCCAAAGCGCGCGCGCTTTTGCGAAAACTCAAGGCGCACACGGTGCTTTCGGTCGGCGGTTACGCGGCGGGCCCCGTGGCTTTGGCCGCGAGAACTTTGGGGCTGCCCATTGCAATGCTCGAGCCCAACAGCGTGATGGGATTTTCCAATCGCCTGCTCTCGCCCTTTTGCGCGAGGGCGTATACGGCCTTTCCCGAGGTCGACGACAAGCTCGATTCAAAGCGGGTTCTGCGCGCCGGCGTTCCATTGCGCGGTTCGTTTTCGGCGGTGCCCTACGGCCTAAAAGAAGGGCGCCTGCGCATTTTAATTTTGGGCGGAAGCCTGGGCGCCAAGGCTCTAAACGAAAACCTTCCTCATGCATTACATCAAGTTCGCGCGGCACTTGAAGAACGGCATATAACCCTTCAAGTGACACATCAAACAGGGCGGGAACGGCAAGAACCCACGCATGCGCTCTACAATCAATTGGAATTGCAAAAATATACAACCGTAACGCCATTTATTCAGAATATGGCCGAGGCGCTGTCGGAAGCCGATTTGGTCATTGGCCGGGCCGGCGCTTCATCGCTTGCCGAAATCTGCGTTGTGGGAAGGCCGGCGCTGCTCATTCCCTATCCTTTTGCGGCCGATGATCATCAAATGAAAAATGCGCGCTCGATTGAAAAGGCGGGTGCGGCCATTGCGCTCGCCCAGCGCGACGCGACGCCGGAAAAACTCGCGGCCCAAATTCAAGAATTGGCTTTTAATTTCGATCGGATGCGCGCAATGGCAGAAGCCTGCGCAAAACTGGGTAAAGCCGAGGCGGCCACGACCATTGCCGCCGATTTATTAAAGCTCGCGGGCGAGGCACCCGAGATGCTTCAGCGAAGCCTAAAGGAGGCGCATTAGCATGTTTCGCGGCCGGGTTAGACATGTTCACTTTGTGGGCATAGGCGGCGTAGGCATGAGTGGCCTCGCCGAAATCCTTCGTTCGCTGGAGTTTGAAGTTTCGGGCTCCGATATGAAGGAAGGCGATACCACGCGCAGGCTGAAAGCCCTGGGGGTTCGCATCGATGTCGGCCATCGCGCCGAGAATGTGCGGGGCGTGGATGTCGTTGTGTATTCGAGCGCCATTGCCCGCGATAATCCCGAGCTCAGCGAAGCCCGGGCATTGGGTATTCCCGTGATTGGGCGGGCTGAAATGCTGGCCGAGCTAATGCGGGTGAAATACGGCGTGGCCATTGCGGGCTCGCACGGAAAAACCACGACGACGTCATTGGTGGCCACGGTGCTGAGGGCGGCGGGCCTCGACCCCACGGTTGTGGTGGGAGGCAAAATGGCCGCATTGGGAACGAATGCGCGTCTTGGCGCGGGCGATTTGCTGGTGGCGGAGGCCGATGAAAGCGATGGCTCGTTTTTACGGTTAACGCCGACGATCGCGGTGGTTACGAATATCGATCCCGAGCATCTCGATCATTATGGGACGCTCGAGAAACTAAAGGAAGGCTTTGTGGAATTCGCGGCCCGCGTGCCTTTTTATGGGCTGGCGGTGCTGTGTCTCGACCATCCGAATGTGCAGGCCATTTTGCCGCGCATTCCCAGGCGCCACATAACCTATGGTTTATCTCCTCAATCTGATTATTCTGCGCGCGGAATACATTATAGAGGATTGGAAACGAGCTTTAATGCTTATCGCCGGGGCGAGCCTTTGGGCGGATTTACGGTGAAAATGCCCGGCGTTCACAATGTATTGAATTGCCTGGCGACCATTGCGGTGGCCGATGAATTGGAAGTTCCGCTGGATGTGACCAAGCAGGCATTGGCCACTTTTGGCGGCGTGGCGCGCCGTTTCACCATTGTTGCTCAATTGGGCGGCATCACGCTTATCGACGATTATGGACATCATCCGGCCGAAGTGCACGCCACCATCGAGGCTGCGCAGCGGGCATTTCCAGGCGAGGGGCATCGCATTATCGTCGCATTCCAACCTCATCGATATACTCGAACACGCGATTTATTTGATGAATTTACGCGAGCCTTTAATCAGGCCGATATTTTATTTGTCACGGATATTTATCCCGCTGGAGAAGCGCCGCTTACGGGTGTGAGTGCGGAGCGGCTCGTTCAAGCCATTCGCGAGCACGGACATCAGGACGCGCGCTACGTGGGCAACAAAACGCTGCTGCCCGACGCCATCGAGCCATTGCTGAGGCCGGGCGATGTGGTGATTGCACTGGGTGCGGGCGACATCAACGCGCAGATACGGGCGCTTGCGGGGAGGATCGCCAAAAAACTTGGCCTTCCGCCCGAGCCCCCGAGTGATCCGGGACTTGTTCATCCGAAGGAGCCAAAGCCATGAGTTCCATCCAAAAACCGCCCTCGCAGGGCAATCAAAATCGGCGCATCGCAAAGCCTGCCAAAGTGCTGCAAACGCCTTCAGATCCAATGTTTTCGGATAGCGCGAGCCGGGCTCTTTCTTCGGCGGATGCGGGCGATGAAGCGAATGCGGCGAAGAGCACGACCGTCAGGCCGCCTCCTCCTTCGCCCAGCGATCGGAAGCGCAGCGCTTCAGCGAAGACACAAGCCGCAGCAAAAGCGCCTGTTAAAAAGCCGCTTCCGCGCTTTGTGCGGACGCTTCAGTTTGTGGCCGGCGCGATGATCGTCATCGCCGCATCCATCGCTGTTTCGTGGGGTGCGCGCCGCTACATCATGTCGAGCCCGCGCTTTGCTATCCGCACGGTGCTCGTCGACGGCGCATCCAGGCGCTCCGCGGACGATCTCGCTGCAGCGGGCGGCATCGGCGTTGGTAACAATATTTTTGCGCTCGATCCTGAAACTGCGGCGTTGGCGATCGGCACCGATCCTTGGATTGAGCAAGCGAAGGTGACGCGCAAATTGCCGTCGACGATTCAAGTGAATGTTGTGGAGCGCGAGGCGCGCGCGCTCGCTGCGATCGGCGGAGATTTGTATCTCGCGACGCGCGACGGCGATTTGTTCAAGCGCGCAGGCGCGGGCGATCCAGAAGATTTGCCGCTCGTCACCGGTTTGCTTCCTGAGCAAGTTGCGAGCGATCGCGCGGGTGCAGTTCTCGCGATCAAGCGCGTGCTCGATGTGCTCGAAGAGCTTGAGCGCGTGGGTATTGCGCAGCGCTGGCCCGTGCAGGAAATGCATCTCGAAAAAGATCACGCGCTGGTTGTCACCATCGGCCGCGAAGCGATTCTGCTGCACCTCGGACATCCGCCGTACCGCGCGAAAATCGAGCAGGGAAATAGGGTTTTGCAAGAGCTTTCAAAGCGCAAGGCAAACGCATCGGTGATCTTCGTCGACAACGATGCACACCCCGAGCGCGTCGTTGCGAGGATGCGATGAGCGCGGAGTTGAGCATGCAGATTGCAGCCTGTTTCAAGGCGAATTTGAACGCTTCAAAAAAATGCGCGGTCCAAAATTTGGCCAGCCTGAGTGCCTCATGCCAGTTTCGCACGCGCCCCTTGGAAGCCACTGGCTTCGTGAAAACGACTGAGGAAGAGCAAGCATGAAGAGCCGAATTGAAACCTCCGAAATCGTTGTCGGCCTGGACATCGGGACAACGAAAGTGTCGGCGGTTGTTGGCGAAGTCGACGCCGACGGGATCACCATTCTGGGCGTGGGCAATGTGCCCTGCCGCGGACTGCGCAAGGGTGTCGTTTCCAACATCGAGTGGACCGTCAGGTCGATCACCGAGGCGATCGAAGCGGCGCAGACGATGGCCGGCGTGGAGATCCGCACGGTGTATGCGGGCGTCGCCGGCAGCCATATTCGCTGTCAGACCTCCGATGGCGTCGCGGCCGTTTCCGGCGGCGAGGTGACGCGCGTGGATGTCGATCGCGTGCTCGAAGGCGCGCGGGCGATTCCCGTCGATGCGGACCGGCAGATCCTTCACGTTTTGCCCCGCGAGTTCACCGTGGACAATCAGGATGGCATCCGCGACCCGGTTGGGATGAGCGGTGTGCGCCTGGGCGTGAAGGTGAATTTGATTACGGCCGCGACGAGCTGTGTGCAGAACGTCGTGCGCTGCGCGGAACGCTGCGGGCTGACGGTTGCCGATGTGGTGCTCGAGCCTTTGGCGAGTGCGGAAGCGGTGCTTTCGGACGACGAGAAAGAAATTGGCGTTGCTGTCATCGATATCGGCGGCGGGACGACCGATCTCTTGCTTTATGTCGACGGCGGCATTGCGCATGCGAGCGTGATTCCGGTGGGCGGCAACAACGTGACGGCGGATATTTCGGCCGGGTTGCGCACGCCCATGGGCGAGGCCGAGCGCATCAAGCGCAACGCGGGCTGTGCCTTGGGCCGCATGGTCAGCGAGGACGAAGAAGTCGAGGTGCCGGGAGTGGGCGGCCATCAGCCGCGCCGGGTTCCGCGCCGCGTGCTTTCGGACATCGTTGAGCCGCGCGTTGAAGAGATTTTCGCGGTGCTTCGCAAGCGCATCGAGGACACCGGGTTTTTGGAGCAATTGTCGGCGGGCGTGGTGCTCACAGGCGGCGGCGTGCTGATGGAAGGCATGACGGAATTCGCCGAGGAGATCCTTGGAATGCCTGTCCGCTTGGGCGTTCCGATTGGAATGCGCGGAATTACCCAGCTTGTCGCGGGTCCTCAATTTTCGACGGGTGTTGGGCTTGTGCAGTACGGGGCAAGAGCGCTTTCCCAAGCGCGCGAGCGGGTGGTGAGCCCTGCGGACATTTCAAAACAGTTTGCACTCAAACAACTCGGCGGAAGAGAGAAGGTGGCACCGAATGCGCTGCCTGAACTCGAGGCTGAAAAGGAAAAGAGGTCAGGAGGCTTTTGGAATTGGATCAGAGCTGCATTCTGAACATGACGGCCGAAAACGGCTTTGTTATAGGGTGCGGCCAGCGTCGGATTTAAAAAGAAATCAATGGTGATTTCTTTAAAAAGTGCCGGTTTTTGAGGGAAGAGGCGCCCTTAGAAATCGGTTGAACAATGCAACGTAAACAGTGACTCCGGCAGGTAAGAAACCGGGCCGGAACAACCATTAAAAATCTCGAATTCACTTTAGGGTTTGAGATTATTTGGTGCATACCCCGGGAGGATATTCATGAGTTTCTCCATTGAATTCGCCGAGGAGCACGCCGGATACGACGCGCGGATCAAAGTAATCGGCTGCGGTGGTTCGGGCGGCAATGCGGTGAACACGATGATCAACTTCGGACTCGAAGGTGTGGAGTTCATCGTGGTGAATACGGACGCGCAGGCGCTCGGCTCCAATCAGGCGCCAACCAAGCTTTCAATCGGCGGCAATGTGACGCGAGGTCTGGGCGCGGGCGCGGACCCGGAAAAAGGCCGGAAGGCCGCGATGGAGGATGTCACGCGCATCAAGGAAAGCCTCCAGGGCGCCGATATGGTGTTCATTACGGCGGGCATGGGCGGCGGCACGGGTACGGGCGCGGCGCCTGTGATTGCTCAGTTGGCGCGCGAGGAAGGCTGCTTGACCGTTGGTGTCGTGACCAAGCCTTTCTTCTTTGAAGGCAAGCAGAGGGCGCGGCGGGCCGAGATGGGCCTTGCCATGCTGGCCGAGCAGGTGGACACGCTGATCACCATTCCCAATCAGAAGCTTCTGACTTTGGGCGATGAAGATCTTTCCTTTGTAGATGCGTTCCGCAAAGCGGATGAAGTTCTGTACCAGGCGATCAAGGGCATCAGCGATTTGATCACGCAGAATGGCATCGTGAATGTGGACTTCGCCGACGTGAAAACGGTGATGGCGAATATGGGCCGCGCGCTGATGGGCACGGGCTGCGCCAAAGGGCAGGGCCGCGCGAAACTGGCTGCCGAGATGGCTGTTACTTCGCCTTTGCTCGACGATATTTCGGTGGAAGGCGCAACGGGCGTGCTTATCAATATCGTGGGCGGGCCGGATATGCGGATGCGCGAAATCGAAGAAGCGGCTTCGCTCATTCAGGAGCAAGCGCACGAGGACGCGAATATTATTTTCGGCGCGACCATCGACGAAAATATGGGCGACATGATCAAAGTCACCGTGATTGCGACGGGTTTTGATCATCCCGTGCAGGAGATTCCGGCAACGCTCAACACCGGAGCGATGCGTCCCCAATCGCTTTCGGCCTCTGCATCTCCGCTTGCGATGGCGGGAGGAGCGCCCAGTGGCCGGTCCGCGATATCTCATGCCGCGCAGCAGATGCCGCAGCGCCAACCGGCTCCGGCGCGCGCATCATCCGAAGAGATTACCTTTGCGCCTTCTGCGAGGCGTCCAGCGCCCGCTCAGCAGGCGGCAGGCAAAGAGCCTGTTTCATCGCCTCCCACGCGCGAGCGTTCGAATTTCGTCCCGCCTCTCGATGCCGATTGGGACACGCCCGCTTTCCAGCGCCGCGGCCAGTAATTCAAGATCTTCCGTCCAATTGATGCAGCAATACATGTAGGACTAGAGAGGTTCGATCGTTTTGTGTATCTTCACAAGCGATGGTCCTGATTGTCGCCCATGAAGAGCCTCCCAAACTTCGTGCGAAGCCTCTGCCTCTGCGCCAATCGCACTCCTACATTCATAATGAATTAAAGCCGGCTACGGTTAAATTCGAATCCAAACGAATACCGCTTCACTTCGAATGGAGTTCCTGGTACCTCACCGACGAAGAGGATATGGGCCAGGGCCCCGTGCATTTTAACCGCATGACGGATTTCGTTTCGCTCTTGCGCGCGTTTGCAAAGGAGCGAAATTGGAAAAATATTTATGTGGGAGGCGATGCATTTTGGGGCTGGGTCCCAGAGCATCCTTTGGTTCGGATTTCCCCGGATGCGTACATCGTCGACAACCCGCCCGAGCCATTGCCTGAATCGTGGTGTACATGGCTGCCCGGACATCATCCACCCCGATTTGCGATGGAACTTGTTTCATCCAATTGGAAAAAAGACTACGAGCTTAATCCACTGAAATACGATCAATTGGGTGTGCTCGAGCTTGCGATTTTCGATGGCAATGCCGTTCCAAAAGGCAAAGCCACCCGTTCGAAGAAGACGCCCATGCGGGTGCCTCTGCAATTGTACCGGCGCAACGAGCAGGGCGAGCTCGTCCGGGTATTTGAGGGAATGGGGCCTGTGTACAGCGAAGAGCTGGATGCCTATCTGCTCGTGATGGTGACGGAATCGGGCGATGCGGTGCTGAGGCTCGCCACGGATAAAGCGGGCAAGCAGTTGGTGCTGACGCAAGAAGAGAGGCTGGAGGCGATGCGCTTGGCTCAGCGCGAAGAAGCCGAAGCGCGCAGGCAAGAAGCCGAAGCGCGCAGGCAAGAAGCCGAAGCGCGCAAAGCCGCCGAGCACAAAGCCCAGCGTGAAGAGAAGGCAAGAAAGAATGCGGAAAAGCGGGCGCAGAAGCTAAAGGACGAGCTCGCCGCGCTGAAGGCTGAGCTTTCGAGAGCGAAGAAAAAGTGAGGGCACCGAGATTCAGGTGCGGCTTGTGCGCTTGAAACCGTTGACAGCCGCCTTCTGCTGCTTATGGTCTGTCGGCCATTCGGTTTGGCGCGCGGTGCGAACAGGGCCCAGTTGAGCGAAAAATGAGCGAGAAACGTGACTATTACGAAGTCTTGGGCGTGGCCCGCGATGCCTCTTCCGATGAAATTCGCAAGACCTATAGACAGGCAGCGCTGAAAAACCATCCCGACCGGAATCCGGGTGATGCCGAGGCTGAAGCGAGGTTCAAGGAAGTGACCGAGGCTTATCAGGTGCTGTCCGATGATGAAAAACGTGCTCGTTATGATCGCTTTGGTCATGCAGCTTTTAGTGGTGGCGCCGGATTTGAGGCCAACGGCGATATTTTCTCGCATTTTCAGGACATTTTTTCGGAGTTTTTCGGCGGGATGGGCGGTCAGCAGCGCCAGCGCCGGGGCGGGCCTGCGCGCGGCCACGACATTCGGATTGAACAGCGGATTAGCTTTCGCGACGCATTTACAGGCTGCAAACAAGAAGTGCCTCTGCGCACACCCGTAAGCTGCGAAGAGTGCCAGGGTTCGGGCGCGAAGCCGGGCACCAAGCGCAAGACTTGTGGAAGCTGCAACGGTTCGGGCCAGATTTCCACGGCGCGCGGCTTTGTGATGTTCACGCAGACATGTCCGGCCTGTTCGGGGGCGGGCTCGGTGATTCAGTCGCCCTGCGGAACCTGCAAGGGTCAAGGCGCGGTGGAGAAGAGCCGGAAGGTGGTGGTGAACTTTCCTGCGGGCATCGACAATGGGCAGCGCTTGCGGGTGCCGGGGCAGGGAATGCCGGGCTCAATGGGCGGGCCGGCGGGCGATTTGTATGTGGATGTCGAACTCGAAAGCGACCCTCGTTACGAACGCGATGGCGCCGATTTAATTACGCGCGCCCATTTAGGCATTGCCCAAGCCGTGCTGGGCGGCACCATTGAGATTGAATTGCCGGATGATTCGAAAGTAAAGGTTGAGATTCCCGGCGGTTCACAGCCCAACGATGTCATTACGCTGAGGGGCCAGGGCGTTCCGCGTGTGGACGGGCGCGGGCGCGGAGCCTTGCAAGTCGTGGTTCATGTGGACATTCCGCGCAAGGTGTCGGCGAAGGCGAAAGAGCTGCTTTTATCGCTGGATGAAGAGCTTTCGAAGGGCGACGGCGCTTCGAAGAAGAAAAAATAAGCGTTTAGCGGGTAAGGCCGGCATAGGCGCCAATACAAGCCAGCCCAAGCGCGATCGGTGCTGAAATAAGCGCGAAAACAAGCGAAATCGGCGCGGCGAATCCAAGCAAGATCAGCGAGCCGGCAAGGGCTAAGCCTGCGGACATCGCGGGTTCGATTACGGTGCGGGCCGCTGAAGCCTTTGCATTCAAATATCCCGCGATGGGAAAGGCCAGCATCGCCGAAAGTCCCAAGAGAAGAAGAGGAAGCACGACATCGCGCGCTCCTTCCGAGCGTTCGACTGCGGCAAAATCGATGCCCATGGAGTTCCCGATATAAACCGCGGCGGCAAGCATGACGGTGATAACGCCTGTGGTCACCAGCGCGCCGAAGAGAATCCATGTCAGCGTGACGGGCCGCTCGACCCGTGTGAGCGCTTCCCGCATGACATCGCGCATCGATGTCACGCTCGCCGGGGAAAGCTTGCTTAGGCTTCGTTTTGCCCAGCTTATGCCGAGTGAGATGACCGAGCCTTTGCGCAAAAGATCGCGCACGGCAAAAGCCATAAGCACCGATACGCCCAGCAGAAGCGGAAGCGCGGTGGCCAGAACAATGGTGGGACTGGCCAGAAAAACAAGGCGATCGAAGAGAGCGTTCAGCAAAAATGCGATGGCCCACGCCGCATCAAATCCGCGTCCTCCAAGCCTTCGCCTCGGATCGCGCCCCAAGGCATAGCCCCACATTCCCGCGACAAGAACATGCGCTGGAACGGCTAGAAATGCCCTGGCCAGCGCGGTGGCCGAAGGCTGCGAGAAGGCGAGGTAGATGGCATTGTTGGCGGAGATAAAACCAAGGGCCGAAAGCGCCGCGAAGACCACGCCGTCCAGCGGCTCGCGAAAGTGCTTCGATCGCAAAACAGGCGCGATCGCTAGCACTTTCAGCGCTTGTTCGAGCGGCGCGGCAACCAAAAATGCGTAGAAGAAAATCGACACATCGAGAGGCACCGACAGTTTGCCGAAGCCCGCAAAACGCTCGATCGCCCGCTCGATTAACGCGCAGATGCCAAAGGCGAGTGCGCCCAGAAAAACGATGAGCAATTCCGTAAAGCCGCGCGAAGGGCGAGCGACCACGCGCCGTAAAACGGCAAAGCAAATGCCGAGCGGAACAAGCACGGCAATGCATGCGAGGGCGATCGAAAGATTGTTCACGGAATAAAAACTGCGCTCAGAAATGAAGGCCCAATACGCCGGTGACGGTAAAGGCCGAACCGTAGCCGGAGCCTTCAAAAGCTAGCAATTCAGCCTGTTTTTGCTGCGCCATGCGAATGTCTGCGCTTTGGATATTGGCAATATCGTTTTGAAGATCCGCGAGCTTGGTCGGATCGAAACCGGGCCTGGTGAGCGCGGTGAATTCCCAGCTTACGCTTGCGCCGATCGAAAAGATGTTGGTGATGAAGTAGTCCATCCCGCCGCCCGCGCGCGCATAGAAACCGCGTATGGATATGTCGGGCTGAACGCCGCCGGTGACGACTTGATCGAAGCTGCCTACGGCCGCATAGCCGCCTCCCAGCGAGAAGTGCGGCTCGAGCCGGCCGATGGGAATGTGAAAACCTACCTCGCCGCCGACCGTAAAAAATTGCCAGTTGTTTAAGAGCCCAAGGCGTCCGCGCGCACCCACCGTGATGAATAAAAGCCGCGCTCCAACGCCCGCGCCGATGACGGGGCCATTCGCAGATTGTTCGATGAATCCAGCCGTGAAATTCTGCTCGTCAATATTAAATGTTTGAAGTCCAACCGTCTGGTAGCCACCTTCGACGTTGAGCCAAACAAATGACAATCCCCGGCCGGAGTCTTTCTCTTTGGACTTGTCCAAATGGTCCTGCGTTTGGTCGGCAGGCTTGGGTTCCTCTTGGGTTTGCTTTGGATCCATCGGCGGAGGCGGTTTAAGGCCGCCGGCTTGCATCGATGGATCGTAGGGCGATGGAGGCGGTTCCGCGGGAGGTTGCGCCGTGGGAGGCGGAGCCGCGGGAGGCGGCGAAACGGAGGGCGGCGGTTGGGGCGCGGGAGGCGGAGCCGGCTGAGGTTCGGGCGCTTGAGCAAAAGCGGTCCGGCCCAGCAAGAGCGGCAAGGCAGTCAATCCCAGGCAAAGCCAGCGGCTTAGGAGCATCACCCATCCTCCTCGTTTGAACGGCCCATCGGGGCTCGGTCAGAAGCCGGGGAACGCCCCAGTGAAACCGCATCGGATTCGGTTTCTAAAGGCGAACCGGCAATGCGATAACTTCCGTCGAGCCAGCGTCCCAAATCGTTAAGCTTGCACTGCGGCGAACAGAAGGGCAGCACGCGCGCATCCGCATGAGCGTCGACCTTCCGGCCACAAATGGGACATTTGCTATTTGCGGCGGCGACCATGGTGGCAGCCTAGCAGTGTCCTTCGCGAGCATGTAGCCTCTCGGAGCATGCGCCGCGGCCTTTTTCCTGCTTGCCTAATGTTCGCCCTTGTTCCGGCCTGCGCAGGCCGTTCCGATGTGATGGATGAGTCGTTGAGGGATGCGGGCGCCGATGCGCCTTCGGGTCCGGTGATCGTCGATCCTGGTAAAGATCTGCTTAGCCAAGGCGACAAACTCGATCTTGTGCTTGTCGTCGATAACAGCCGGAATCTCGATGCAGCGCAGGATTTGTTGGCCGATTCGGTGGCCTATTTGCTCAAGCGCCTGGCCAATCCCGCTTGCGTCAATGGCCTTGGAAATGTGGTGGATGAGACGCCCGGTTCGACCGATCCTTGTCCTATCGGCGAGCGGGAATTCGCTCCTCTGCGCGATGTGCATATCGCCGTCATTTCAACGAGTTTGGGCGGCCATGGAGGCGATATTTGCAGTCCCGCCAATGCCGCTTTCACACCCAGGCAAAATGACGCGGCGCACTTGCTTTCGTACTCGTCCGCGGGCGGCAACGTGCCTACCTACGCAGACAAAGGCTTTTTGGCTTGGGATCCGGCTCAGGCCAAAAATCCCCCCGGCGATTCCGACATCCTGGCTCTATCCAGCAAACTGGCCGATATCATCCGGGGCACCGGCACAACCGGATGCGGATTTGAATCCCAACTCGAAAGTATTTATCGTTTCTTAATCGATCCCAATCCTTACGAATCGATCGTATTGGAAAACAGTACGGCTGTTCCCACGGGCACCGATCAAGTGCTGCTCACACAGCGCGGCGACTTCTTAAGGCCCGATTCCACTGTCGGGATTTTGATATTGAGCGATGAAAATGACTGCTCCATACGGGATGGCGGCCAATACTATTATGCTGCCCAGGGCGTAGATGCCTTGGGACAAATATTTCGGCTGCCCAAGGCGCGAAGCGAATGTGCCTTAAATCCAAACGATCCATGCTGTGCCTCCTGCGCTCAGACCGCGCCCGCGGGCTGTCCTCCCACGGAAAGCGATCTGAATTGCCAAGGGCCGGCGCCTACCGAACTCGACGATCCGATCAATTTGCGGTGCTTCGATCAAAAACGGCGCTTTGGATTCGATTTTCTATATCCGATCGAGCGTTATATCCGGGGTTTGAATGAACCTTTGGTGCCCGATCGCGAAGGCAATATCAAAACAAACCCATTATTTTCTGGCAATCGATCCGCCAATATGATCGTGGTGGCCGGCATTGTCGGTGTGCCTTGGCAGGATATTGTGGTCGACGCAAAAACGCCTTCGCTCGGCTTTTTGCCCGCTCATCAAATCGATTGGGGCCTGATTTTGGGCGATCCTGCGAATGGTTTCCCGCCCTTCGATCCTTTAATGACGGAATCGATCGCTCCCCGCACGGGCACGCATCCAATTACAGGCGCCCCGCTCGCGCCGCCCGATTCACCGAGCGCGCTGGAAAATCCAATCAATGGCCATGAACGGATCATATCCGCTGGGGA
Organism: uncultured Polyangiaceae bacterium; assembly: GCA_964537685.1. Classification (GTDB taxonomy): domain Bacteria; phylum Myxococcota_A; class Polyangia; order Polyangiales; family Polyangiaceae; genus CAZICM01. Next base: position 87,095 of record CAZICM010000030.1, on the reverse strand, counting down.
TGATCTCCAATACGCTTGTATTTTCCCCCGAAAGGCGCCCAAGGATTGTTCAAGCGGTGAACCAAGCTGTGAATGCCCGCCCATGAATTTCCAAGGCAATCCGCTCTGCCAAGATGCCAATGGCAATTATTCGACCCTTCAGCGCTATGCCAAGGCTCTTCCGGCCGGCCGCCTTCTTAGCTTCTTCGCCCAAATGCAGAGCCGCGCGTCGGTTTCTTCGATTTGCGCCTTCAATACAAACGATATTGTGCTTCCATCGTTTGGATATAAACCCGCGGCCGATGCTTTTTTAAGAACGCTTCGCCACCGGCTTGTTCAGGTGGAAGTGCCTTCGGTGCCCAAGCCCGATTGATCGTTTTTTAAAGAGCGGCCTCGCTCACTTCCACCTTGAGCACCTTCACCTTGAATTTCACTTCGCGCCCCGAGCTCTGCACAAAGGACGAGCTGCCGATTCCGCCTTCATAGTGCTGGGAAAGCTCGATTTGACCGCCTTCGGGAAGAGGCTTGTCGGTCGTGCCTACTTGAGCGCTTACCTGAATGGTTTGACGGCCCGCCGAAAGTCCGCCGGGCTTTAACGTGAACATCCCCGCAGAGAGCATCGAATACGTGCGTTTTGCCATGTTTTGAAGGGCTTTGGGAGGATTTTCCTCCAGCGCCTTCCATGAGACGAGCCTTCCATCCGCGCCTATTTCGAGCACCACGCGAATCGTTCCCACATCGCCCAAGGGCAATTCTGTCCATATCGGATCGGCCGCGCATGCCGCGGGAATGGCTTGATTATAAGCGCGTCCCATGTCACGGGCTCCGGGCACACCGACCGCTCCAAACGATTGGCCCGAGGTGTCGTTGCCGCCCAGTCCTGCGGATGCAGATGCTGCGGGCGATGCGGGCGATGCGGACGATGCGGACGATGCGGCGTTCTCAAACTGCCCTTCCGGTTTTTGAGGCGGTGCTTGCTTGGCTTGTTTGGGCTTGGGCGGGCTCTCTGTCTTGGCCGGCTTTTCAATCGGTTTTTCAATCGGTTTTTCAATCGGTTTTTTTGCCGCTTTTTCGATCGGCTTGGGCGCGGGCTTCACTTCTTTTGGAGCTTCGGGCGCCGCCGCCGCCTTCTCGGCCGCGGGCTCCTTTGCGCCTGAACCCAGCTCATTCAGCGACACTTCATAGAGCTTTTCGCCCGCGGGCAGCTCCGAGGTCGTCCCTGCCCATGTGTCCGCGGCCCTATTTTCCATGGCGGGTATGGGCTCCGGCGCCGGCCCGCCTCCCGCCGATAGCTTCAGCAAGAGCAGCCCAAATCCCAGCGCATGCAATATGAGCGACACCACCATCGGCCATTGAATCCCACCTTCGTGTTCCAACGGCTTCACGCCCATATCCAAGGACCCTATCGCCAAACCATTGCCCGCGTGCATCGTTTCTGCAAAGACAGCCAAATCCGGCCCGCGTTCCCTTCACCTTTCATTTGGCTCAGTTCTTTAACGTGAATCTCCTCGCCCTTTCCACGTCCACACCCCACGCGAGTGTCGCCGTTCTGTGCGGCCGCCAATTGCTCTCCATCACTTCGCATGACGACTTAAAAGGCCATGCGGAAAAACTATTTGATCGAATTGATGAGGCATTGCAAAAGGCAGGCTTGTCTAAATCGGATCTTCATGCGATCGCTTGCGATATCGGTCCGGGTTCGTTCACGGGCGTGAGGGTGGGCACCGCATCCGCCAAGGGCATGGCGTATTCCCTGGGCCTTCCTCTCTTTGCCGTGATGTCGCTTAAGGCTATGGCCGCCGCTTCGTTTGGAGAAGGAAGGGCGGCGCCTCCAGACGTGGTGCTCGCGGCCTTGGATGCAAAGAAATCCGAGCTCTTTGCCGCCGCATTTGATGCATCTCTCGATATGGTGCTCGAGCCTTGCCATGTCGCCCGCTCACGGATGGGGACGCTCCTGAATGAAGAACGATTTGCAGGCCGCCGTTTGTGCATCGTTGGAGAGCCCGCCGAACCTTTGCCCTCGGCCAATGCCGTCTATTTTGCGGAGCCGCCTTTTCCTTCGGCGTATTGGATTGGCCGCGTGGCGCTCGATGCCTACGAAAGCGGCCAAAGGCCCGATGCGTTTTCAGCGGAGCCACTTTATGTTCGCCCGCCCGATGCCGTTCCTCTTCCAGAAAGCGCGGGTTAGACTGCGCTTCACAAGGCACAATGGGTTCCTCAATACCTCCCAAAGCCGATGTTTCTCTCGACCCGGAACGCTTGCTGAATCGCTTTGGCGTGCGCTTTGAGACCGGGGATGTGCTCTTTCAAGAAGGCGAGCCTGGAACCGAGGCTTATCTGCTCGAAGAAGGGCGGGTGCGGCTCATCAAAACCGTCGCGGGGGTGGAACGAAGCCTTATCGTGCTGAAGCCGGGCGATCTCTTCGGTGAATCAGCGCTTATTTTAGGCTCTGTACGCTCTTCAACGGCCGTTGCGCTCTCGCCGGGCCTCGCTCTCGCGCTCGATCAGCCCACGCTTCAAAACCTTTTGGAGCACAACCCTCAAATTGCGTCGCGTATCGTAAAACAGCTTGTTCGCCGCCTTCACGACGCCGAAGATCAAATTGAAATCATGATGCTTAGCGAGCCGACCATGAAAGTGGTGTGTGCGCTGTTAAAGCTGGCTCAGCGAGAAAACCCTGAATTAAGCGGTCCGGTTGTCTTTTCCATCACGCCGATGGAGCTCGCGTCCAGGGTCGGCATCGATGTCGAAGCCGTTAAGCGCGCCGTCAAACATCTGCGCGAAACCCATTATTTGCGCGTCTCGGATGAACGGCTGGAGATCGTCGACCCTAAAGCGCTGCGCCATTTGTATGTGCTGCTCGGCGAAAAAGAGGGCTTGAAAAGCGATATTTCGGGTTGACGCATTGCGAAGGCCGGGCTAACCACAGCGTTTCGGGCACCGAAGGAAAGACGCATGGAGCACGGCAAGCGAAAGCGCCACAACACCGCGGGAAAGGGACAAATCCTTCCGCTATTTGTGGCGATCGCTTCCGTGGCTTGCGCATCGGCGAATTCCGGCGGACAAGGTGCCGATGCCGCCGCTCAGTCGCTCGGCGAGTACGATTTGGCCCGCGATGCCTTTGGCCGCAATAGCTTTCGCGAAGCGCTCGCTCACACGAAAAAGGCCCTCGAGCTGGACGACCAAAATGCCGATGCAGCCTATTTGGGCTCGCTCATCATGCTTTCGTTCTGCGCGGCTTCGGAAGATCCCAAAACATCGAGCGATTGCCGTTTTGATGAAGCCGAAAGCTATGTGCGCACGGCGATCTCGCTCAAGCCGGATCTGCGCGATGCCAAAAATACCCTCGGGGTGATCCTCGTTCATCAAGGCCGCTACGACGAAGCCATTTCTGTCCTTAAACCCCTCGCCGATGACATGGTCTACGCCACGCCCGAAAAGGCTTGGGGAAACTTGGGCTGGGCTTATCTTCTGCGGGGAAATAACGACGAGGCCATCGATGCGCTGACCCGCGCCATCGCCGTTCAGCCGCTGTTCTGTGTGGGTTTTTTTAGGCTTGGCCTCGCCTACGAGAAAAAAGGTGAGCCAAAACTCGCGCGCGAGGCTCTAACCAAAGCCGTATCCACCGAGCGCCCCGAATGTAAATCCCTTCAGGACGCTTACGGTGCGCGAGCGAGAATCGCTTTAAATCAAGGACTCCGCGATGAAGCGAAGGCCGATTACACAACCTGCCGCGATATCTCCCGCACAACCGCGGTGGGACAAAAGTGCGCGGCCGAGTTGAAACGCTTGGAATCGCCTTAAGGACCGGCAATAAAGCCTTGAGGTTTTTGTTTAGATCCGATTGAAATAGCTTCACTTAAGAAACAGCTTCAAAGGGTTTTAAGAATTGTAACGGGCAAGTGTTCATGGACTCGATCGGCCGCTATCTAAAGCGAACGCGCGAAACGAGGGGGATGAGTGTGGAAGAGATTTCCCGCGCTACCCGCATCCCCGTCGCATCGATCGAGCGGATCGAGGCGGATCATTTCGATGATCTTCCCGGCGAAGTATTTGCGCGTGGTTTTCTTCGAGCCTACGCAAGGGCCGTCTCGCTCCCCGTCGAAGATGTGTTGGCGCGCTATACCGCAAGCCGCCGCGTTGCGTGGGTGACTCCGCTCCCGCTCGCAACGCCGGTAAAACGCACGCAAGGAAGGCGTTTTGGCGTCGTCATCGCCTTTGTGCTGCTGCTCATCTTGTTTACGCTGGCGCTCTCCATTGTGCTTAGGCCGCGCGGTCACGATATGCCGCAAGAGCTTTCCAATGCGGCTCAGCCGGCGCGCCTTGCGCCTTTTGCCTAGGGAATTTCATGCCCAGGGCAGTGCGCGCTAAATCCGAGCGCCTGGTCACGAACGCGCTGCTTGTGCGGCGTGTGCCTTATGGTGAAGCGGATTGGGTCGCGACCTTTTTCACAGAGATGCGCGGGCTGGTTGCGACGGTGGCCCGGGGAGCGAGGCGTTCGAACAAGCGTTTCGTTGCGCTCGAGCCGATGCATTTGCTCCGGGTGAGCTTGGAAGACCGGGCCGGCGCCGAATTGGTGCCGCTGACCGAGGCCACGCTCGAGCGGCCGAGAAACCGCTTGGTTGCGGACTTGTCAAGACTCGAGGCAGCGGGCCGGGCACTGCGCTGGATTCGGCGGGCATCGCCTCCTCACACACGCGAACCTGTGCTGTGGCAAGAAGTGAACGAGCTGCTCGATCATCTGGACGACGCAGATTCACAGGCTTTGGCGGAGCCGATGCTGGCGGCGTCGGGGCTGCGGATTTTGTCGGCGGTGGGCTGGGAGCTCGATTTTTCGCATTGTGTGCGGTGCGGCCGGGAGTGCGGTGATCAGGCGACGGCGTGCATTGATGCGCGGGCGGGCGGGCTGGTGTGCCGGATGTGCGGAGGCGCGTCGCGGGTTTTGCGTTCGGACAGAAGAGCGCGCTATTTGGCGGCGACGCTGGGTCAGGCGGCGCCCGGAGAGTTCAGCGTGGAGGACGCGCAGATTGCGATTGAGTTGGTGGAGGCCGCGCTTTCAGCGCATTCCGGGCAGGAAGAGAAGTAGGTGCGGATAGGTATTGGAAAGCCATCACAAAAGGCGTATAGAGCGATTCCCGTGTGAGGCCCTGTGGCGGAATAGGTATACGCAGTGGATTTAAAATCCACGACCGTAACTGGTGTGCCGGTTCGAGTCCGGCCGGGGCTACCGATTAGACTGTATTGTTAATCAATTTATTTGTTTTGCCGCCGCGCTTTTTTGATGGAGTGCCGGTCTATATATTTTTTCTATTTTGATTGTATAGCTTTTATACATGATCATTTGGCACTCAATGCATGAAGGGTGCAGGGAGGAGGGAGGAGGGCGGTCCTATTGTTGCTGTGGATATAGAATGGGTGTGCCCGATAAGGTTTGGGGGCAAGAGCTAACCAATGAAATCCAAGGCTTATTTACGGCAGTTATCGTAGCGTTCTTTTTCGGTTTTGCAGCTTGTTTCCCAGTCTGCGCCGCCCTTGCAATAGCCTGTATCGTATTCGCAGGCTTTTAAGTCATCGTAAAGATCCAGACACCCTCGGTAGTCAGCGTCGCGAGCGTTGTCGTCCACATCGTCGTAGCAATTATCCCTGTCAAAATCGCTACATCCCTCGCAGTCGCACTTGAGGTCGCAAACGGCCTCTCCATCGCTTTGACAAGCCGTAAGGCCGGTCAACAACGAAAAAGTACATACCAGCATGCCCATGAAAGAAAAGAATCGTTGCTTCATGGGCTTCGTGTATCACACACGGCCTGTCTTGAAAACCAAATGTTCGCCGGATCTTCTCTAGAGGAAGAGGAGCAGGAAATAAGCGGCCGTTTCTTCGAGGATGACTCTAGGTAATTTTTAGAGGCCGTGATAGGTCCAAAGAACCGTGGTCCAAAATCGCTCTTCATCTGCCACCAAGGCCGGATCGAGAAAACCCCGTACTTATTATGCGTATTTTCTGTTGGCTGCTTTTGATGTGATGACTGTGATGGTCAGCCTCTATGTCAATCATGAGATGAGCAATATTTATAAGCAATCCATTGAAGTGAATCATGAATGGGCCGAAAGGCTGGGCTCTTTCGTTCAGCTCGGGCAACTGGCCGCCGAGGTAAATGCGCCCGGCAACGATGTATTTGATTCGGGGGACGTATCCCGCGAGAGGGAGCGCATGCGGCACGCGGACTCGGGCTTTCAGGCTCAATTGAAGACGATTCGCAAGGATCTGGAAGAGCGGGTGCCGGAAAGCGAAGGCCGCCTTCTAAAAGAGGATTTGAATGAAATCGAATTGATCATGAATTTAATGAAGGTGGAAGCCGGGCTTATTTTTGACTATCTGGACAAGGGCTTGCCGGCGAAGGCGGCTTCGCGGATGGCAACGATGGATAGGCGTTATGCCGAGCTTGGGGCTACGGTGACAAGGCTTGGCCGCCGGGTGCAGGAAATTCAGCGCACTCATTTCCGCGAGCAAGAGGCCACCGCCGCGGTGCTTTCCCGCTATGAGTACTTTATTGCGGCGTGCATTGGGCTGATGGTGGTGAGTGTAGCGATCTATGGGCAGCGCCTTTCGCGCAGGCTTTCGGAGCAGGCGCGGGAGACGGAAAAACATGTTCAGGCGCTGGAGCAAAGCGAAAAAGATTTGCGCAAGGCGAAGGAAACCGCCGAGCTTGCCAGTCAAGCGAAGAGCACTTTTTTGGCGAATATGAGCCATGAGCTCCGGACGCCGCTCAATGCGATTATCGGATATGCGGAGCTGTTGCAGGAAGAGCGGAACGATCCGGCACAGGCTGGGCGGGATCTGCAGAGAATTCAGATAGCGGCAAAGCATCTGCTGGGGCTGATCAGCGATATTTTGGATGTGGCCAGGATTGAAGCGGGCAAAATCGAGCTGATGCGCGAAATCGTCGATATTCCGGCCCTGGTGCGGGAAGTCGAGGGGACGATATTGCCCGCCGCGGCGAAGAATCATAATGAGCTATGCGTTTCGGTATCGGATTCCGTAGGGCGAATGCGGGCGGACGCGCTAAAACTGCGCCAAATGCTTTTAAATGTGCTGTCCAATGCCTGCAAATTTACGAAAGATGGGCGCATTTCGCTCGATGTGGATACCTACGATCATGAGGGCCAGGCTTGGATTTTGTTTACGGTGAGCGATACCGGTATTGGTATCGCGAAAGAGCATTTGGAACGCTTATTCGAGCCTTTTTTTCAAGGCGACAATACAATCCGCAAGCGTTTTGGGGGAGCGGGCCTGGGTCTCGCCTTGACCAAGAACTTCTGTGAAATCATGGGAGGTAAAATCGCGGTGGAGAGCGAGCTGGGCAAGGGTACGCGCTGTCAGATTCGGTTGCCGATTTTCAGCAAATCAATTCCTCCTGTTCAAATGTTAGAAGCATGACGTCGATTATTTTGTTTTCTTTGGCTCAAGCCTGACTACGCTGTGCTGGTTCATTCTGCACAGGTTTTGGAGCCAACGAAGATGAAGCGTACGATTCATATTGTTCCTTTGATGCTTGCCTTGCTTGGCGGCTCATTCGCTCAGGCCATGGAGCGGCCGAATATCGATGTCTACAACGATGCATTAGCGGTTTCCGGCCCGGTTTCGCCTATTTCTCAAGGCATGGGCATTGGAGCCAAAGGCACCGTTGCCTCTATGGATTCTCAGCGGGGAGTGCCCACGTTTTTCTGGGCCGCCCCTCAAAAACACGCGCTGCGCGATCCGAATGGGGCGCCCGAGCGGCTCGCCCTTCAGTATGCCGAGCACAATGCGGAGCTGTATGGGCTTTCGCGTGCGGCTTTGGATACGGCTTATGTAAAGCAAGTGCACGATACGGGCCGCGGAGGGATCGTCGTCGTCCTGGGTCAGCGCATCGACGGCGCTGAAGTCTTCGGCACAGAAATGAAAATCCTGATGGCCCGAAATGGTGAGCTGGTTGCGATCAGCGGGAATCTGCATGCGGCCGCGACGCCGAAAACCAGAGGAAATGACCGTAAATTTAGCCTATCAGACGCTCAGGCGGTGACCCGCGCTTTCAACGATATGCTCGGCATGTCCATCTCCGCTCAAGATCTGAGCGCGGCCGATCCAAAGACGCCGGGATATCAGTACTTCAATTTGAAGCCGGCGGCCGGGCAGGCGAAAGGGCTTTCATTCAACACGCCCGCCCGCGCGAAGAAAGTCTTTTACACGCTGCCCGATCGCGTTGTTCCGGCCTATTACCTGGAGCTCGATATAACGAAAGCGAATGACAAATCTTCGGAGATGTCCGGCTATGTGATCGCGGCCGATTCAGGCGATGTGCTGCAGCGCAAGAATCTGGTGCAGGATGCGGCGTTTAACTACAAAGTGTGGGCGGAGACGGCGGCTCCCTTCCAGCCCCTCGACGGTCCGCAAGCCGATTACACGCCTCATCCGGCGGGAGTTCCCGATGGATCGGATCCGGCTTACATTCCGCCGGTTATGATTTCCATTGAAGGATTTAATACGAATCCGAATGGCATGGCCGATCCCTGGCTGGCCGCGAATGCCACGCAGTCGACGGGCAATAACTGCGATGCCTACGCCGATATCGCTTCGCCCGACGGCTTTAGCGCGGGCGATTTGCGGGCCACGACAACCTCGGCCAATACCTTCGATCGCACCTATGACACAAGCCTCGCGCCCAATGTGAACAACAATCAGATTCGGGCCGCGGTGACACAGCTCTTTTACGATATCAACTGGCTGCACGATTTCTATTACGATTCGGGCTTCAACGAGACGGCCGGCAATGCGCAGACGTCGAACTTTGGCCGGGGCGGTGCTCAGGGCGATCCGCTGCTTGCGGAAGCGCAGGACAATAGCGGCACCAACAATGCCAATATGGCCACACCCGCGGACGGTACATCGCCCCGCATGCAGATGTATGTGTGGGATGGCAAGGCGGCGACCTCGCTTTTAATTCAGCCCTTGGGTCTGACGCCGCCGCATCAGGCTGCGAGCTTCGGCGCGGGGACCTTCAATGTTACGGCGCAATTGATTCTCGGCCAGGATGGCGCGATGCCAACAGGCGGAAATCCCGATATCAATGATGGATGCCAGAATCTAATTAATAACGTCACTGGGAAAATTGTTCTTTTAAAGCGGGGCAATTGCACCTTTGAAGATAAGGTAAACCGGGCCGAGAATGCGGGTGCCGCGGGCGTTTTGATTATGGATAACGTTTCGCCTGGTATTCCTCCCATGGGCGACGATCCAAATATTCCCGCAGGCAGCGTAAGCATTGGTTCTTTTGGCATTGGTCAAAATGATGGCAATACGCTGATCACCGAAATGATGAATCAAACGCTGACGGTGACGATGAGTCAGCAGGCCGCCGTGATGCGCGATGGTACGATCGATAATGGAATCGTCGCGCATGAATGGGGGCATTATATTCATCATCGCTTGGTCACGACCTGCACCACCGATCAATGCGGCGGTGAGAGCGAGGGCTGGGGTGATTTTAATGCCATGATGCTGGCCATTGATGGCGGGGAAAACGTGGCGACGGGCACCTTTGGCGCGGCGATTTATTCGACGGTCAGCATGGGCGACGCGGGGTATTTTGGTATACGGCGCTTCCCCTATACGCGCGACATGACCAAAAACGGAATGACGTTTAAGCATGTTTCGGATGGTCAAGCGCTTCCTCCCGGACCCAATCAGGACAATGGAATCAACAACTGGGAAGTGCATAATGCCGGTGAAGTTTGGACGACCATGCTCTTCCAGGCTTATACCGGGCTGATTATGAATGGCGGCCATACCTTCAGCGAGGCAAGGCGCCGAATGGCCGACTATATTGTGGCTGGTATGATGATGGCTCCGGCAAATCCGACCATCACCGAGCAGCGCGATGGTATTTTGGCGGCGGCCCAGGCCAATGATCCCAATGATTTCCTGTTGTTGGCCCAGGGATTCGCCGAGAGGGGCGCGGGGACATGCGCCGTCTCGCCGACCAGAAATTCGACGACGGGTGCGGGTGTCGTGGAAGACTTCACCCTGTCGGGCGCGCAAGAGCTGTTGTCGCTAAAGCTGGATGATAGCATTGTTACGTGCGACGGCGATGGCATCCTCGATGGCACGGAGACGGGTTTGCTCCACGTTGAAGTCTTCAACGGCGGCGCGGGAGCCCTGGCCAATACAACGGTCACGGTGGCAACGGCAGTAGCGGGGGTAAGCTTCCCCAATGGCAATACAGCCAATATTGTGAATATTACGCCCTTTGGTACGGCGATCGCCACCATTCCCGTTGCGCTCGATAATAGCTTTGCGAACGTTACCGATATCGATTTTGCCGTCGATTTGGATAATGCGGGCGCCTGCGTTCCCAATGTGCAAGCTACGGGTACATTGCGCGTAAATTATGATGATATTCCCCAGAGCTCCAAGACTGAAACCGTGGAAAGCCCGCTGGCTCCTTGGGCGAAATGGGCTGCTCCAGGCTTCGCGGGCCTCGAGACTGAGGTGTGGTCGCGCAATCGCCAAGCCAATGGGAACTTCCGCTGGTATGGCCAAGATCTTCCGGCCACCTCAGACACCGCGATTGAATCCCCCGATTTGGTTGTGGGTGTAGGGCAGTCATTTGTCGTGACCTTTGCCCATGCCTATGACTTCGAAGCCAGCTTTGCCATGGCTCAATGGACCTATTGGGATGGCGCGGTTATCGAGATTACCCAGGATGGCGGACAGACATGGCAGGATGTGAACACCTATGCTCTTCCGGGCTATAATGGCACCATTGCCGGCCCCGCGGTGACGAACAATCCTCTGGGCAATCGCCAGGCTTTTGTGCGGAGGAATGCTGCATGGCCCAATACCAACAACGTGACGCTGAATTTCGGCAACGTGATGGCGGGCAAGACCGTGCGGCTGCGTTTCCGCATCGGTTCGGACGAACTCGAGGGTATGCCTAACTTCCAGGGCTGGTATGTGGATAATATCGCCGTTTCGGGTATCACCAACAATCCTTTCCGGTCTGTGGTTGCAGATGCGGGGGTATGCGGCGTAGGATCTCCCTTGGGCGCTGTCTGCGCTACAAATGGCGAATGCGGAAGCGGTAACTGTGTCGACGGCGTATGCTGCAACACGGCCTGTAATGCGGGGGCATGCGACGCTTGCTCCGTGGCCACGGGAGCGTCGGCCAATGGTATATGCACCCTGCTCACCGGAAACGCTTGCAGTGATGGCAATGGTTGCACCCAGAACGATGTCTGCCAGGCGGGTGTGTGCACAGGTGGAAATGCTGTCACCTGTATGGCGCAGGACCAGTGCCACGATGCTGGAAGCTGCGATCCCGCGACGGGAATGTGCTCGAACCCCGCGAAAGCCAACGGTTCGATGTGCAATGATAGCAATGCCTGCACGATGACCGATACCTGTCAGGCGGGTGTGTGCATGGGTGGGAATGCTGTCACTTGTGTGGCCCAGGACCAATGCCACGATGTGGGAAGCTGCGATCCCGCGACGGGAATGTGTTCGAATCCGGCCAAGGCCAATGGTTCGGCGTGCAGCGACAACAACGGTTGCACCCAGGCCGATACTTGCCAGGCGGGAGCGTGCGTAGGCGGCAGTCCCGTTACTTGTATGGCGCAGGATCAATGCCATGACGCCGGAAGCTGCAATGCTGCGACGGGAATGTGCTCAAATCCGGCCAAGGCCGATGGATCGATGTGCAACGATAACAACGCTTGCACCCTTAGCGATCTATGCCAAGCGGGCGTTTGCCAAGGAACCAATCCCGATCCCAACTGCACCGACACCGACAACGACGGTCTGAGCGACCCGCAAGAGACCACGCTCGGTACCGATCCCAACGATGCCGACACCGACAACGATGGCGTGCTCGATGGCCAAGAAGGTCCGGCGGGCACCGATCCTCTCGATGCGGACAGCGATAACGATGGTCTGAACGACGGCGTGGAACTGGGCTTGGATTGCTCGAATCCCGATTCAGATCCGGCTACCTGCGTTGCGGATGGCGATTCCGGTGCCACAAAGACGGATCCGCTCGATGCCGACACGGATAAGGGCGGGGTATCCGATGGCAACGAAGACACCAACAAGGATGGTGTTGTCGATGCCGGCGAAACCGACCCGAACAATGCCGCGGACGATATGCCCGGCGCGGGCGGAGCAGGCGGCACCATGGGCACAGGCGGTGCCATGGGCACGGGCGGAGCAGGCGGCACCATGGGTACGGGCGGCACCATGGGCACGGGCGGCACGGGCAGCGATCCGGGGGATGAAGGCGGTTGCGGTTGCGAAGTGGTTGGGGATTCCTCCAGCCCGACCAGCTCGGCATTTGCTTCATTGCTCGCGGCGGTGGCGATCTTCGTTCGCCGGCGCAGAAACCGCGCTTAATTCCCCTTATATCTTTATCTCTGGGACATGGGCTCATCGTTTTGGGATGAGCCCAGGGGGACCTCTTTGCGCCTTTGTTTAGGATTCGATTTTAAAAGATGCACCGCGAATTCTTTCGAAGCTTGAAAAGATCGCTTTTTCGGTGGGGAAGCGAAGCACGAGCAGGATGGTGCCCAGAACAAAGAAGGGGATATAGCTTTGGATATTGAAGCCCAGAAATCCAAGCAAAAAACCGAAGAGGACAACGGCCTCGGACAAGGCGAGGCTAATGATAAAAGGAGACATAAAGGCAGCCGCAGCCGCTCGTTCCGCCTCGTCTTTGCTGGCGAAGAAACGCAGGATTTTGGATGGAGCCGCTTCCCGGTATGCCGCGGAAAATGTCTCGTCCATCACCCGTTCCTCAACGACTTTCACACGGGCGCTCTTAATGGCTTGCTTGTGAAGGCGCGCAGGCAAAACAAAACTCGTGATCGAAACGATCAATGCGAGCGGCGAAAAAACGTAGAGAAAGACCTGATCTGCGGGGTATTTAGGCTTGGTCATCAGATCAAAGCCAAGAATGGCTGCGTACATCGCGACGGATACCAAGAGGGCCGCCCAGAGGATACGCGGCGTAAGGAGCGCTTGTTTACGGTACATCGGCTCAACGTAGCCAAAGTGGTCATGGATCTGCAAGCGGCTTGAATGGCCAATCAAAAAAGCCCTCATTCACGCAAGCGATCAAAACTTCTCATGCCCTTGGGCGTCGAACCCCGGTTCATGTTGGAGACCCTATGAGCCACTTTTCTAAAACGATTGCCCGCCTGCTTCTTCCTCTCTTTTTGCTTGTCCCCTTGTTCTTTGTCAGTTGCAGTCCAGCCGCCTCTCCCCAGCTTTCCGCCGATCCCGGCGCGGTGACCGCCGAAGGTGCGCTCAGCTCCACCGTCCTCCTCACCAACGGCGACAGCACGCTCTATGCCCGTATTCGCATTGGCACCGCCGCCCGCCCAGAACGAGAGCGAGGCCCCATCAATATCGCTCTCGCCATAGACACATCGGGCTCGATGGAGGGTGAAGCCATCGCTGCCGCCCGAAAAGCCAGCCTGCAAATGATCGATGCCCTCAAGGACGGCGATCGCTTGTCAGTCGTCCTCTTTCATTCCAAGTCCGAGATTCTGTTGGTATCGAGCGAATTGGACAGCGATATCCGAGCCGAGGTCAAAAAGCGCATTTCCGAAATCAAAGCCCAGGGAACCACAGAAATGGCCGGCGGACTTCAAGCCGCTATCGATCAAGTTCTCTCCAACTATGATTCCAAAGGGATAAACCGCGTTATTCTGCTTGGCGATGGTATTCCGAACAATGCTTCCAATATCGAATATTCAGCGCGCCGGGCCGCACAGAGCGGTGTTGCCGTGACAACCTTGGGTTTGGGATTGGATTACGATGAAACCTTAATGGGCAAAATCGCCGACATATCGGGAGGCCGCTATCAATATATTGAAAGCGCCGATAAACTCGCCGTATTCTTCAGCCAGGAATTGGATCGGATCAATTTGGTCTATGGCCGCAATGCTTCCGCCGTTATCACGCCCGGCCCCGGCGTCCGTATCGAGTCTGTGGTTGGCGGCGAAAAGCCTTCGCCCGGCGCCCCGGCCTATGTGCAATTGGGAGATATTACCCGGGGAGATAGCCGTGATATTGTCGTGCGCCTAACGGTCACGCCCCGAAAAGCCGGCGTACCTATCGAGCTGCTCGATACCGTGATTACCTTTGACGATACCCTGGAAGGCTCGGGCCGCTTGGAACGCCGCGTGTACCTTGGCGCTCATACAACCCTTGTGGAGCTCGACGCCCAGAAAGCCCGCAATCCCGAAGTTGAACTATCGGCGGCGCTGGCCGAGGCATCGGCAATCACCCTAAAAGCCTTGGAGCTAGGCAAACAGGGCCGATACAGCACGGCCCGCGATTTGTTATCCCAAGGATCGCAGGCCGCGCAATCACAACTCAAACGAACGCCGAGTGGAGAGCTATCAAAAATGGCCGAAAATATGAATGCGGTTGCGAGCGATATGCCCAAAGAAGACAAAGTTGCTCCGGTGCAGGCACCGGATAATGCCCAGGGATATGAATTTTCCGACGACGCGATGCCTGCGCAGCCGGCTCCCGCGTCCGCGATGCCGCCTTCTTCGTTGGAATCGCCCTCGGTTGTACGCAAACGCAAAGAAGTGCATCAAAGAGCCGTCGATACCCTGCATTGAAACAGAATCGAAACGCGCTCTAAAAATATGTATTCCCGTCACCGGCGCGGCGTGATATAGCGCGCGGGCTCCTCGTATCCAAAATAAATCAAGACATCATTAAAGGAATGAGCCCGTGCCCGCGCCTACAAACAAGCCGAGCGATCATCCCGACGTCAGCGGCCTATCTGCAGACCCTCATGCAAAGCCCACCCTGGTCCTGGTTTGGTCGCGGGACGAGCCTCAGCGCGTTGGAGAAACACTGCTTTTCGAAGGCGATCAAAGCAATCCACTGGTTTTTGGGCGAGGCACGCCCGATTCTTCTGGTATACGAGGCAGGATTCGTTTGGGGAGGCAGCGCCCCGGCGGTACAGTGCCCACAGGACAACTGATATCCGAACGCCTATCGCGCGAGCATTTGGCCATACGCAGAGAAGGCGACGGCTTGCATATTCAAAATATAGGCAAGCGCAGCATGTTGTTGGACAATGAAATCGTAACCCAGGCGCGGGTTATCCCTGGCCAATGCATTGAAATTAAAGGAACAATTTTATTGTATTGCACCCTTCGGCTCCCAGAGATATCGCCATGTCCCTCCATACCAGGAGAATTGCATCCATTTGGCAAAGCGGATGCTTTTGGCATAGCGGGTGAAAGTCCGCTGATATGGGCACTTCGGGACAGACTTGCGCACGAGGCGCCGCGCTCATCCCATATTTTATTGCGGGGCGCGGCTGGAACAGGAAAAGAGCTTGCGGCGGCGGCGATTCATTATCAATCGCCCAGGCGGGAACGCCCATTTATTGCCAAGAATGCAGCCACCTTGAGCAGCGACTCCGCCGAGGCCGAGCTGTTTGGAAGTGGGTCAAAGCCTGGGATACCCGAGCGGACTGGGCTTGTTGAGGCCGCCGAGGGATCGACCCTCTTTTTCGACCGGATTGGCGAATTATCCCACACGATGCAGATGCATCTGTTGAAGGTATTAGAGCGAGGCGAATACCGAAGGCTGGGAGAAAGCCAATGGAGAAAGGCAGATTTCCGGCTTATCGCGGCGGAAAGCAGGGTGGAGGACGAACTAAAAGCCGACTTATTGGCGCGTTTTGGAATTCAGATTGAACTAAGCGGACTCAATGAGCGGGCGGAGGATATCCCCCTATTGGCCAAGAGCCTGATAAAGAAATTTGCCGGGCAAGATCCGACGATTGCGGCGCGTTTTTTTGAGGGCGGTACGGTGGAAGGGGAGCCTCGCTTTGGACATACACTAATGCGCACGCTTGTCACCCACCGCTACACCACGCATGCCCGCCAATTGATGTCGATGTTGTGGAGCGCAATGATTTCCAGCACTGGAAACATGCTCGAGATCGATCTATCGGAAGCCTCATCTGAACTTCCTGGGGCATTTATGTCCACGGTTCCGGCGACACCGGTGGCCTTGGCGGAGGATATTGACTCCACACACCTGTCGCCCCAACAAATTCAAGCCTGCATTGACAAGAGCGCAAACTTGGAAGATGCTTGGAAAAGCTTGGGACTGAAGAGCAAGGTGCAACTGATGCGGCTGACTGCGAAGCATGGGCTTCGAATCAAGGGTGGAGGGATTGAGTGACTTGCCTTCATGTGGTGGCTATAGGTGCCCGGACACCGATTGGACGAAACGCGGAGACCAGCGCGGCGTCGCTTCGGGCCCGAATATCCCGTTATCGCGAATTCCCCTTTATTAACCGAAGTGGCGGCTTGTTGGTGACCGCCTCGGATGCCGATCTACAGCCCGAGCTCGAGGGCCGCGAGCGGCTTTTGCCCATGTTGGACAGCGTTCTGGAGGAGATTCAGGGGCAACTGGCAAGGGCATTGGTCCATTTGCGGCGAATCCTGGTATTTTTAGCTCTTCCCGAGGTTCGGCCGGGATTTTCAGAACAAGATGCTTGGTGGGTATTGGAGGCGCTGCGCCCGATGCTGGAGAGGCGGGGCTTTGGTTCACATTGCGAACTTGCCGGCCGAGGGCATGCTGGAGTTATCGCAGCGATTGAAGAAGCGTGGCAAGAGAAGCAGCGGGGTGCGGAAACGCTGTTTTTGATCCTGGGAGCGGATACCTATCATCACGCGGATACATTCATTTGGCTCGAGGAAGAGCGCCGTTTTGCGCAGCCTGCTGTGCGGAATGGATTTACACCGGGAGAAGGCGTTTGCGCTTTGGCCCTGTGTCCGTCTGGTCTACGGAGTCACTTGGGTTTGCATAGCCTAGCGCTGGTGAAGGGGGCAAAAACAGCTCGGGAAAGCCGCTTGCGTGACAGTGATACGGGCTCTTTTGGTGAGGGCATGTGCGAAGCGATTATGGGCGCGGTTCATGGTCCAGCCAATCCCCCCCAGGCCATGGATATATTGTATACGGACATCAACGGTGAGCGATACCGCAGTGAAGAGTGGGGTTTTGTCGCCTTAAAAACGCCCGGCTTATGGAAAACACTTGTGTATGAGGCGCCGAGTGACTGCGTTGGAGATATTGGGGCGGCTTTTGGAGCATTTGCCGGAATATTGGCCGTGCAGTCTTATCGGCGGGGCTATGCCATTGGACCGAGGGCAATGGTGTTGGCGGGCTCGGACAGTGGACTTCGGGGCGCGATGGTCTTGGAACATCCAGCTTTTTCATCCTGAGGGAAAAGAATTATGCCGACGGTAGCGGTCAATCCTCCCAAGACACCGGTGACTGAAGGAAGCCATGGCATTGCCGCGGCGACGGTGCCGAATATATGCAAAATGCCTGGTCCACCTGCGCCTTTTATACCGACCCCATTGCCCAATATAGGGGACAGCACCAAATCACCGAAAAACTATTCGAAAAAGGTAAAGGTTGAAGGCAAAAAGGTAGCCATCAAGGGGGCAACCTTTAAATCGATGGGAGATATTGCAAGTAAGGGCACGGGGGGAGGCATTGTTTCATCGAATACCGAAGGTCCGACGAGTTTTGCGGGGCCTGGCTCGATGAATGTAAAGTTTGAGGGAAAGAATGTGCAGTTATTGGGAGATCCCATGCTCAACAACTGCGGGCCGAGTGGGAATCCTCCGAATTCGGCGACCTTGGTGGGGGTCGTTCAGGGGCCATCGCTGGTCGTGCTGGCTGGGGATGAGCCGTGTCCGCTCTGCGGTAAGACCCATGGGGATAAAGGGAAGCTGGAGGAGACCGAAGATACCAAAAGTGATGCTACAACATTTGGTGATCTTGTTCGGGCGATGCCATTGAACCAGAGTGCCATGTTGGGGGTGTTACACTGCAAATGCGGGAAGGTGTATGCTGGCAAGTCAAGCAAAAAATTTGCGCAAATCCCGCCCGGCGTACCGAAAAGCTGGCACATGAGGGATCCTGAATTGAGGCGCAAGGAAGATCTCCGGGATCAATTTGCGAGCCATATTGGAGAGGAGAAGCGGCAGACCTTTCGCCGGAAATGGGACATCATGTGTCTAAAAGCCTTGGAGTGGAATGGACGTGGTCACGTAGGTGAGCCCTACTATAATCCTGGGGAATGTGCGGCTCAATTGCTGATCTTGCTTGCCTTGGAGCACAATGACCGCCCAATTGGCCTTACAGAGAGATACTACGATCCGGTAGACACAGAAGCCACCACCCCTGCCCGCTTCCGTAAGATGAAGGAAAAACGTGCTACAAGTGGTCAGAAGAATAAAAGGCAAATGGGTATTAATGGGCACGTTTATCACCAGCAATTTGGCGGCGAGCAAGCTGTTCCACCCTGCGGAACATGTCAGGTGATACTTACGATGTTGATCTGTCCCAAGGAAACACCAGAAAAGTGTGCGCATTCCGTGGCATCGAAGGGGACATGTACATGCAATCCCTAGAACCTGAAATGGAAGAGTTCCTCCTTCGGATAATACCTGGGCTGAACGAAGCATGGGAAGGCGCGGCACCCGAGGAAATCCAACGCATTGAGGCTATTGCAGGGCGCCCATTACCCCGTTTCTACCGGTGGTTTCTCACTAAAATGGGTGCTGATATGGGGCCGCTTGAATATGCGAGCTTGGATTTTGAGGCGCAAACGGTTCTGTGGTGCTATGAGGAGCGTATTGTTGTTCCCGATGGGCGATATTTGCTGATTGGTTTTGAGTCAAACGAGTATATGCCCCTGCACCATTTTTATGATCTCAATGCTCCTGCACGGGATGATGCCTTGGTGATAAGCAGGGTTGTTGACGGTGAAGAGGATCACGAACAATTTGAGACGTTCCGGGAAATGCTTGCATGGAAAACCCTGCGGAGGTTTGTGGTCGACCAATATCCAAAACGGTGCGCGGGTATTATAAGTGTATCAAATGAGGATATGTACGCGCGCTTGGATGTGATCGCGGAGGCGCTGGGCTTTAGACAGGCCATACCAACGGGAGGTTTCTGCAGGGTGTTGGAAGCGCCGGATGCCGCGATGACCTGCATATCCGTGGTAACGGACAAGCAACCCGATCTATTGCTCTTTGTCATAGGAGCTCAACGAACCGCCACGCTGCGGCGTATTCTTGGCGCACTAGCACAAGATACCGCGTTCGAAATAGAGATCTCATCATGGGATCCTCCACCCCTTTAGGGTTACGCCGATGTGGCTGCTCAACAACACCACCCCCTATGCCGCCGAGCGCAATTGGATTCGCGATAAACATGGCTTCCATCAGTGGATTGTAGCTATTAAGGCTACTTTTTGTATCGCAGAAAATGGTTCGCTAACGCTCGCCGGTATTCAAGATCCGCCCCTTCTTGCTCCCGAGTACTTCGCGAAACCGGGTAAGTCCAGCCTGCGCTATGAAAGCGATTTGGGCCTGCTTAAACCCAGCACCGATATCACCCTCCTCGGAAGTGCGCACGCTCCTCGCGGAAAAGCCGCAGAATCCGTGCTGGTCTCGATGCAGGCAGGCCCCGTTAAAAAAGATCTGCTGGTCTTTGGAGAGCGCGTGTTTCAAGCTGGTATCACGGGCCCCGTGCCTTCTCACCCCATTCCATTTATTCAAAAGCCTCTGCTCTATGAATTTGCCTATGGGGGTATGGACACGTCCGATCCCGACCCTTCGCGCCACGGTTTCGACCCCCGCAATCCTATAGGCCGGGGCTTTGCCTTGCATTCCAAGGCTTTGTATCAACAGCCCGCGCCATGTATTGAATATCCCAACAGAGATATGCAAACAGCCGGTCCCGCGGGTCTCGGGCCTATAGCTAGCTATTGGGAACCTCGTTTGAGCTATGGGGGAAGCTATGGCTCCGCCTGGGAAAAATCAAAAAAGCCATTATTGCCCGATGATTACGATGATAGGGCTTCCCTTTGCGCCCCGGCCGACCAGCAAGCGCCGGCTTATTTAAGGGGCGGGGAACCGGTAATCCTTCAAAATCTAAGCCGCGCGGGCTTGCTGCGCTTTACACTGCCTTCAATCAGCCTTGCGCTTCATACAGCGATTGGGGCCAAAGCCGAGCAGCATCCCGCCTATCTGGTCAGCGTGATTATCGAGCCGGACGATATGCGCCTTCGTTTGGTTTGGCAAAGTTCGCTTATGGTTCCTGCACGGGATACCGAATATCTCGATCAAACCACGATTAATGAGATTGGATTGAATCATGCACACGTTTAAAATCGATGGCATACCGAATGAAACCCGCGTTATTCGCTTTGAGGGCCGGGAGGGTATATCGGAGCTGTTTGAGTTCTCGGTTCTCTTTGTATGCCCCGAGCGCGATATCGCTTTTCAAGATGTCATTGGAAAATCCGCCGTCCTGATGATTCACGCCGGGGATGAGCCCCGCTATGTGCATGGTATGATCGCCGAATTCGAGCAGCGCGAGGAAGGCAAAAGACTAACGGCCTACAGGGCGGTTGTGGTGCCCGATGCCTTTCGCCTTCTCTATCGGAAAAATTGCCGGATCTTTCAAAACCTCAGCGTCCCGGATATTATCGATCAAGTCCTATCGGGCGCGGGTATTCAGGGCAAAGCCGTCCAAAAGAGCCTCGGCGCTTCATATACGGCGCGGGAATATTGCGTTCAATACCGGGAATCGGATTGGGCTTTTATTTCGCGCCTGATGGAAGAGGAAGGTATCATGTACTTCTTCGAGCATTCGGACTCGGCGCATCTGCTCGTTATCGCCGACGGCCCGTCCGCTCATTCGCCTATCGCGGGAGATCCTTCGCTTGTATTCCATCCGCCCACCGGCGCGCTGGTAAAGGATGAGCATGTATCGCGGTTCCGCTATTCCGAGCGGGTTAGGCCGGGCAAAGTCAGCCTGCGCGATTACAACTTTAAAAAGCCCAGCCTTTCGCTCGACGGCGATTCCCAGGCCGATATGGATGACGATTTAGAGATCTATGATTATCCCGGTGAATACGATACGCCGGGCGCGGCTTCGAGCCTTTCTGCAATAAGGCTTGAAGCCTTTCAGGTCACGCGGAAAACGGCCGAGGGTGAGAGCGCATGTCCCCGTTTTGTGGCGGGCGCGAAGTTTTCGCTGAGCGATCACGCGCGCGAGGAATTCAACCGTGAATATGTATTGACGCGGGTGGAACACCGGGGCTTTGAGCCGAGTTTTGAATCGGAGGGAGGCGAATCCACGGCTCCCTATGCGAACCGCTTTTGGGTTATCCCATCCGATATCCCGTTCAGGCCGCTTCCAGCCACGCGGAAGCCGCTTATTTCGGGTATTCAAACGGCTATCGTTGTTGGTCCGGGCGGCGAGGAAATTCATACCGATGAACATGGGCGGATCAAGGTTCAGTTTCATTGGGATCGCCTTGGGAAAAAGAATGAGAATAGCTCGTGCTGGATACGGGTTGCTCAAATGTGGGCGGGGCCGGGATGGGGCGGCCTGTTTATTCCGCGGATTGGCCAGGAGGTTGTTGTCGAATTCCTTGAAGGCAATCCCGATCAGCCGCTGGTCGTGGGAGCTGTCTATCATGGAGCGAATGTGCCACCGTATTCGCTTCCCGGGGACAAGACCCGTAGCACGCTTAAATCGAATAGCTCCATTGGGGGCGGAGGTTTTAACGAGATACGTTTTGAGGATAAGGCCGGCTCGGAAGAGATCTATATTCACGGCCAGAAGGACTGGACGATTTTTATAGAGAACGATAAGGATCAAACCATTGGCCACGATGAGTCCCTGCTCGTAAAGCATGACCGGCAAAAGCGCGTGGACAACGACCAGAGCGAATCCATCGGGGCCAACAAGCATATCGATGTAGGCGGCGATCATGATGAACAAATCAATGGAAACGAATCGCTGAGCGTGGGCGGCGATAAGACCGTCAGCGTGGGATCTAATCATACCGAGACGGTGGGCGCGGACCAGGTATCTACCATAGGCACGGATCAAACCATAACGGTGGGCGCGGCTCAGACCATAACGGTGGGCGCGGCTCAAACCATAGCGGTGGGCGCGGGTAAAACCGAAACCGTGGGCGGATCTAGCGCGGAAACGGTTGGCGGAAGCAAAGCCTTAAAAGTCGCGCAGAATGAAGTGGTGACGGTTGGAAAAAATTTAGAAACGAAGGTTGGCAAAGATGCCAAGGAAGATATTGCCGAGAAGAAGACCATCATTGTGGGCAAGCAGCTTTCGATTCAATGCGGCGATGCTCAGGTTGTGATTGAAAAGAATGGTAATATCAGTGTGAAAGGAAAGAAGATTGTCGTGAAGGGCGAGGGCCCGATTCAAGTTGAGGGAAAGAAGCTCAATGTAAAAAGCGAGGGCGCCGTCAAGCTGGAAGCATCGGGCAAGGTTGTGGTGAAGGGCAGCCAGGTGGGGATTAATTAACATGAATAAGCCGGACGAGCCGCAGAAGGATATTGCCGAGGAGGAGCTTCTCGAGGAAGGCGAATTGACCGAAAATTTGGTTGAATTGGTCCTGAAAGCCTCTCAAGATCGATTAAATGAAAACCCAATTCTTCCCGACCGTATTGATGGAATTGTTCTTGGTATTGTTACGGAAATAAATGCCGGCGGCCTGCTTGGCATTCGCCTCGAAGGCTTTGAGCATGCCGAACCCCTGCAGGCGCGGGCCTTTTGCAGCTATGGTGCTTCCGATATCGGAAAGCGGGCCGCGCTGCTCTTTGAGGGAGGCAATACGCAAAAGCCTGTCGTCATGGGTTTTTTATATCAGAGCGAGCCAAAAGCCGCTATAGGAGGCGCCGCGTATGCCGAACGGTGCGCAGCCGTAGATGGGGAGAGGCTGGTTTTGGCGGCCGACAAAGAAATCGTTCTCCAGTGCGGGCAGGCAAGCATTACGCTGACGCGCGCGGGTAAAATATTGATACGCGGTGCTTATGTGCTTAGCCGTTCTTCCGGTGTAAACCGGATACAGGGCGGCTCGGTGGAGATTAATTAGGCGGCATATCTTTGGAGAAAGCTGCATGGTGCAGAGCCTGGATGAAGAGCTATGCGAGATTCACGCTGGAGAAGCTGCGTTTCTATGGACGCAGCGTATGCGGGCCGTGCGCGATCCGCTCTATGACACCCATAGCTTGGCCGAGCTGGATGAGCGGGTCGAGGCACATCTCGATGGGCTTAGACTATTAGGATCCGCCGGATGGGAGGTATGCCTGGCGGCCCTTTCCGAAGCGGGCGCGGGAGAGGTTTTCGCCGCCTCGGCCATGGCCGCCGATCGCGAGGATCTCGAAGGTTTTGCCTCGGTTTTGGATATCGCCGGAGCCGATGCCCGACTTTCGGTAGGTATTGCGGGCGGGCTTGCGTGGCTATCGTTTGAGCGCGTGAAACCGCTTTTGCGAGGGCTTTTGTCGCAGCGATGTCCGCCCCCGCTTCTCTATGTGGGGATTAGCGCCTGCGCCCAGCATCGCCGCGACCCCGGGGAGATGCTTGCCTATGCGATTGAGTCGTCCGATATCCGCTTAAGGGCAAGGGCCATGGAAGCTGTGGGGGAGTTACTTCGTCGAGACCTAAGAATTCCCCTGCGTGCTCATTATGCGGCCGATGAGCTGGAATGCCGCTTTTGGTCGGCGCATTCGGGGGCCATGCTGGGCGATGAAGACGCCGTCGGCCATTTGCGTGAATTGGCCTTGAGTGACTCGCCCTTTGCGGAAAAGGCTTGTGCCGCGGCGGTGAGGCATATGAAGGCAGGGCAGGCGCATGAATGGCTCCAAACGCTGATTCAAAGGTCTGGAAGCGAAAGGGCGGCGCTTTCGGGTGCGGCGGCGCTGGGTGATCCTTCCTTGGGTCCATGGCTTTTGAGTTGTTTGCGCAGGCCAGAGCTGGCCCGCAGGGCTGGATTTGCCCTGTCGATGATTTCAGGGCTCGATATTCGCGGTGAAAATATGGCCACGGATGCGCCCGAGGGCTTTGAATCAGGACCAAATGACGATCCAGAGGATGAAGATGTGATGATGGACCCTGATGAAAGCCTACCCTGGCCCGATACCGATTCTATTGGCATGTGGTGGAAGCAAGAGGAAGTGAAATTGAAGAGAGGAACGCGTTATCTGCTTGGAAAACCTATGGTTTCCGAGTGGCTTTCGCAGGTGATGGCCCTCGCTCATCAGCCTGCCCGGGCCGCCGCGGCGATGGAACTTTGTCTTATGGGGCAAGAACATGTCTTTTCAAATGTTGAAAGACCGCTGTGGAATTATCGGGCGTGGTGCCCTGCATCGAATGAGGTTCAGGGGATTTCGCCTCGCTAAAGGCGGGTCGAGACGGCGAATTGGCGCGCATAAGGAGGACCGACAATGTGGCCCGTGACAGTTGTAGCCTTGGGCGGTGCTTCGCTGGGCACCCGGGTATGGCGTAAGCGGGGCCAAATCTATGTGAGCGCCGTGGTAAAAGCCACGTTTGCGCTGGTGTCCGGCGGCCCGGTTCGGCGCGTCGCATCCGAGCCCCTCCATGTGGACGAGCAGCCGGATCGAAAGGGGCATGGACTTATAACTGGGGGTGACATGGCGCCTTATTTAGCGCAGACCGACTTCTGGATGGTGGGTCACGCGCGTGGTGTTGTCTCTCCCCCTGATGCTTCTCTGCATGTGCATGTGGGTATGATGCGGGATGGAGCGCTGATTTACGAAAAATATCTACCCTTGGCCGCGGATCTGCGGGAGAATGAAAGCGAAGCCTTTTACTTGGGAGGTTGGGGACCTTTATCTAAGCATTGGCCTGTACGAAGCCGATTTCTTGGAGCCCAAGGTAAAACAATCGATGAAGGTGCCTTTCTGGACTTGCCCGATAGCCTAAATTGGGCCTATTTCCAGACATCACCACTCGATCAGCGCTTGCCCCCGCTTCGGGGGGATGAATGGCTTCTTCTCCAAAACATATTTTCAGAAACAAATTGTCTAAAAACAAGGCTATGTGGAGCCGTAGGAGCGGCCAAAGTCTATGGCCGGAGTGCGGGGCTGGCTCATGGACATCCCCTGCGAATGGGCTTGGATTCTCTGCAGATTGACACCGATCGCCGGGTGATTTCGCTATTATGGCGAGGTTATTTTCCGGTGTCTTCTCAAGCACTTCTACGGAGTTTATGGGTGATGGGAGGGGTGGAGTTGCCCGGTCAGCCTTTGGAATGGACGATGCCCATTCACGAGAGTATACCTCCCAAGCCGCTTCCGCCGCCCGGAGAGATTGAAGTTGAATCGGAAAATCCCTTAGAAAACCGGATGATCATAAACGTAGCCGAGCTTCAGAAGCTGTCCGCTCATGTCTCTCCCCCAGCACCTCCTCATCCAGAAGCCCATGAGACAAAAATACCGTCCACGCTACCTCCGCCCCGGGGACCTTTTGTAATTCCAGTTCGCAAAGCGGACCTGATTCCCGCGGCGCCGCCCCTTCCAACAGTCGTGGATCGGGAGGAAGATGAGCCGCCCTTGGCGCGAACCAGGACATTGTCCCAAGATGAAGCGCAAACGTTGGCGGAGCGTCCGGCGATGCCATTTATGGGACAATCTCAGGGAAAGGAGACCCAAGAAGCGCCTGTTCACTCGCTTGCGGGTTTGCCTTTTGTGGAGGCAGGGGAATCTGCGGGTGCGGTGCAAGCGGAAGAGCCGGCGGTTCAAGCAAAAGAACAAGGGGAGGGGAGTGACGATGCAAAGGAGCGAGAATCGGTTGAGGAAATCAAGGCTGAAGTCCCGAAGCCGGAGCTGTCGGCGGGCGGAGAAATCAAGCCATCTGAGGCATTGGAAACAACCGATAAGATGAGCTTGGGGGAAATTTTCTTGGCACTGATGAGGAACTAGGGGGATGTACCCACCAATATCGCCCCCACATCGCCATTTTCGGCGATGGAAACGATGAGCATCTTATTTTCTTTTGCAAATCCCCGGGCAAATACATGGGCAGCCAGACACACCCCCAGCGCGGCGCTCGCCGCACCCGTTTCCCCAACGGAACTCGCCGGAACAATCAAGCGAGACGGGCGAAAACCCGGCAATTGACATAAACGGGCATAGGCATTCCCCCAAGCATTGGCCTTCCAGGTTTCGCCATTCTGATCGAGCACCACCTCACCGCGAAACGGAGCCCCACCGCATCCTTCATCCAAGGTTTGCTGGACAACTTGCCGTAGATTTTCGGCGATGCTTGGAGGAGGATCGTCGTAAATGGGCGTCAATGCAGAGGAATCATAACGGCAATTGGCGGCCAACACCCGAACAGCCCCCGCTCCGGTGGAACGCGCCGCATGAGAAATTCGCTCGACGGAAAAACAGGCACACGCCTCACCGGGCACCAAACCAATGGGATTTCCCGGCGTTTTTATACGGCCTGACTCCGAGATCGAAAGCAGGCTCAGCAACTCGACATAAGAATCCACCCCCAACACGATCACCCGATCGAAGCGGGCACTAGCGAGCAGAGCATGGGCCTGTTCCAAGGCAGAGCAGACGCCTGCATGCCCAAAGCGCACATAAGATGGTTCGAATTGAAAAGGAAAGCCGGAAACGCCTTGTAAAACGCCCATAAAACTCTCTGAAGCGACATCCAAGGCTTGATCGGCCGACCAATCGAGCCTGTGTTCATCGAAGGCATAAGGCACGGAAGGAAGGACAGCGGTTCGCGTCCAGATGGGAGCGGCTTTTTCTCTATCGATATTCAAAGATTCAGCAAAGCCTGCGAGGCACTGCTCGGCGAGCCGAATCCAGCGGCCGGTTTGAATAAAACCATCACTAAAGCCCTCGATTCGGTGCCCCACGGCCGTAGCGACGATTTCGGTGGGATCATCCACCTCGGTACCTGGCAAAGTCACGGGGCGCTCCAGACCGGCGAACAGCGCGGCGCACACCCGATCCGCCTGAAAACCAAGCGTAGAGCATATCCCCATACCCGTGATAGCGAGGTCGAGCTTCATAGCTGGTTATTCTTCATCGAAGAGCGAGAACACATCGCTGGGAGAGCTTAGCCTACGCCACGCGGTGGGATCGGGAAAGCGCTGATTGGATCGGGAAAGCCTAGCGAGAGAAGGAGCGAATTCATAATCGGGCTTGGTGCTGAGCCCAGATTTATCGGCGAGAGCCAGCAAAGCGAGAAGCTCGGTTGAGATATGGACAATGGTTGCGGCCTCATCGAGATCGAGCATATCGGTGGAACGCTGTTTTTCGATATGCTTACGGCGTCCGAGGATAAAGCGATCGACAGCATCGTTAAACGCATCTTGATCGCGGTAGATCAGCGCTTTTGCGAGATCAAAGCGGACATCGGCGGCTCCATCGAGGACCTGCTCATAGCGTTCTAAAAACTGTTGAACCTGTTCGGCGGGCGAACGCAGACAGAAATAGTGCATCAGCGAAAGCATATATAAAAAATCGTCCTCATACTCGGCGGTTTCATTCCAAGTTGAGCGGGACAAGCGGGCAATTTGAAGAGCGCCTTCCTCATCGCCGGCGGCGATGGCATCAAAAAAAGGCTCGAATTTGGACGTAGATTTTGAATCATCGGGCAAAGCCTCCAGGGACGAAGCAAAACACCGGGAGCTATGAAAGAGATTTTGAAAGAAAAGAGCGGGATTCCCGCCGAGGAGCAGCATACCGGCGGCAGCGCGGCGATAGCGTGAACAGACATAGAGAGCGGTTCTAAACTGGAGGGGCGCATCGGCGATATCTTCAAAGACCTCGGCGATTTCAAAAGCGGCGGCCCGGACGGCAAGAGGGGTATAAATAAAATTCATTGTAAATGCCTGAGTTTAGGTATGGATTTTCATGGAGTGGAGAAAGACATTGGTGAGAGCGGGTTTGGCTTCGGCTAAGGCTTTGACCAACAGGCCGCTCATGACATAAGCCCTAGGATCTTCGGGAATGCGGAAGAGATCGGGGGCCTTTTTTATTTTATCGGGATCGAGCACATATTCATCGATAACGGCGGCCTCGCCCTCGACCCAAGTGATGGTGGAAGCCACTAATTCAAGGCAATCGAAGGCGCCGATGGGATTGATAATAAAATAGTCGCGGCTGGCGACGCGGCGCTTATGGTTATAGATAACGACGGGAAAGTATTCGATGGGGTCGACGTTAAGGGAAGCGATAATGTGTTTGACTTGGGAGGAGGCGATAAAATAGCTTAGGGTATTGGCGACGAGGGAAGGGATTTGGATAGATTCGGGAAGCATATCGGACATATGGAGGCCGATTTCCTCTTCTTGATCGGCGAGGGCACTGATACCGAGGGAAAGCTTGAAGTCGAATTCATCGGCGTTGTCGACGGGGCTGCCGATGATGCAGAAGTCGCTTTCGACGAGGGGCATGGTGTTGAGGCGGAAGAATTGCATAATAGGTTATGCGAGGATGGATTTTAGATCAATCGAATCCAATGGCTCGCCGGGATCGAAAAATTTACCTGGCGTTTTTCCTGTAATTGCATTGTAGAGTTCGTTGGATAGATCTTCTAATTGCGTTTTGTTGGCTTTAGCCTTGACTTTTGGGTGTTTTTTTGGACTTTTATTTTTTGCACTTTTTACGGCCTTTTTGTAGTCGCTAATGACCTTTTTTAGCTCTTTGGTGATAATTACCTTGATGGCATCTCGAAAGGGCTTTGACTGCGAAATGCCTTTGTCATAGGATGTATGGCTTGCATGCTCACCGCCCTTTGACAGCGAAATATGGCGTGGCAAGGATAAAAGGTTCGCAACCGACTGGTCTTGTGGAAGAATAATCATGTTAATATCTTCGTTGATATTGTATTGAGCATTGAGGAGTGCCTGCTGGATAATGATGCTCACATCCGGGTCGTTGCCCGCAGCTGTCGTGATTTCATTGATTAGCATCGATTTGGGAATTAAGTGGTGAGCGTTATGCCAGTAGGGGACAATCCAGCTTTTTTCGAAGTTGCCTAGCTTATTCGGAGACCATTGGTTTTTGTTCGGAAAGTCAATCTCCGGTGTATAGCCAGCGGGGTAGAATCCTTTATCTGTCCAATGCCCTAATGTTTGTAGTTTTGAACCCGACTTTTTTTGATAACGATGATAAATGTCATTGTCCCTTTTGGCTTTAGTATGGGCTTGCCATCGATAACTGCAGCTGCTCTTGGAGTACCGGTCGTTGTGACCCCAGAGGCATGCCCCGCCGCTATTATTACCTGTACGTTTATGGCATGCCTTAAAATTTTTCGACCGATGGGGTTGTTCCTTCTCGTCCTTGTCGGGCTCGTTATTTTGTATCGCACCGCCCATAAGATCTCCTTTTGCTGTCTAAAGCCGTTAATGTAGTTTTTTCTCGCAAGAAACGCATCGGTCTTCGTCGTCTTCCCCTCCCCCATTCACCATCACCGGCCCCTGCATCACCGGAAACGGGGGCGTGTTTTTGTCATTATGCAGCATCATATCCATCGCCCGCGCCACATTCTTCCCCTCAAACTTCACATCAAAACTATAATTGATAAACTCTGCCTTCCCCTTTGTCTTGTTTGACATCACTCCCCCTCCCGCCGTCCCTGCCTCATCCCCCATGCTCGTCTTGAAATTTGAATCCTTTACACATACCGGATTCCCATCACACTTCACCTTCTTCGTCCCTTTCCCCGTGTCCGCAGACCTCGCCACGTTCGGATAGGGAATCGGTATCGGTCCTCCTGGACTCGGGGTCTTGCATACGTCAGGAAAGGATTGGCTTATCCCTCCGCTGTCCTTGTGGACCACGCTCATCCCGTTTACGCCTACACTTACGCCCATCGCCACTCCTCCCTTCCTTCATTCAGAATCGATCAAACCCCCCCACATGCCACCCTCTCAGCGAATCGTCACCGCAAGCCGATAATCCGAATTCGGTGCCGCCATCCGTACACTCAAAAAATAGGTCCCCGCATCTAAGTTGTGAGCCGCAGAATGTTGCGGAATCATTCCCGTCCCATCGATCATCGCACAGCTAAAGCGGCCCGTGCCCGCTAGATCCTCATAAATATAATTGCCCGTTGGACCCCATAGGGCCATGTAGCTTATTGCACCATTCATTACGCATAGGCCCTGCACCCCGTCCGTTATCTCGGCCCGTACCGATTTGCCTTGGGGAACGTGTATCGCATAATAGTCGATATCGTTGAGTGGATTCAGCGTGGCGTGTACCAGAATATCTGAACCCGGAGGATTTTGAATGGGGTTCGCCGTGGCTATCGTGTTGTTGGGCTCCTTCTCAGACCCAATCGGAAATACTTGTGGCATGACGTTTGGAATTTGTGGAATAATGTGAAGCTGATACCCAAAGGTTGTTGCCGCAGCAGGATTTACAACATTGACATAACATGGTCCTTGCCCGCAAATGGTGTTCGATAAGGTGACTACCAAAGCCGCGCAGGGTCCAATGCCTTCGTCCGTCGATCCATACAAGCTGGTTGTTCCGTTGGTCTGATAAACATTGAGCGAGCTGTTGGCCGATGCAACGCAATCCGTTCCGGTGATATCAAATGTCTCAATTCGGAAGGTTGTGGCAATGGGTACATCAAGCAGAAACCAATCCTGATCGCTGCCTGTTAATGTTCCCGCGGCTACCCGATATGGCAAAAAGTTGGTTGCCGTCGCGCTGGTGCCTCCAAAATCACCCTGTTCCTGAAGTATTTCCCAGGTGCAGTCCGAATGACAGCCATCGCCGTCCGTGGTGTTGCCATCGTCGCATTGTTCAGTTCCACGCACCCGTAAATCACCGCAGATGGCGGTGCATACGCTGGGGGATGTGGCCGCGCAGGAATAACCCACATCCACCGTGCACTCGCTGCACCCATCATAAGGCACGCTGTTGCTGTCGTCGCAGTCTTCTGTGTTGGCCTTTTTGCCATCTCCACAGAGAGCATCCGAACATAGGTTGTTGGTGCACACTTGGCTTGCACAGTCGTTGTCGCTGCTGCAGCCCTTTCCCAGGGGGCATGAAACACAGTTGCTCCCCCCGCAATCCACATCGCTTTCGCCGTTGTTTTTTAGGCCATCCACGCAGGTTGGCGCTTGGCAAACGCCTCCAATGCAAATATCGTTGGCGCAGTCCGGATTGCCCAGGCAATTCTGCCCATCCGCGCATTTGGTCGCGCACACATTGCCGCAATCGATATCGGTCTCAAGTCCGTTCTTTACGCCGTCGTTGCATACGGGGGCTTGACAAATATTGCCAATGCATACCCCGCTCATACAGTCCGCGCCAATACCGCATATGCCACCGTCGGCGCATTTGGTGACGCAGGTGCCGCCGCAATCTGTATCGCTTTCATCGCCGTTTTTATTGCCATCCACGCATGTCGAGGCTTGGCATTTGCCGTTGGTGCATACACCGCTTGCGCAATCTGTATTTCCCTCGCAATTTAAGGTGTCCGCGCAAGGTGGGCAGCTTCCCCCGCAATCGACATCGCTTTCTGGACCATTCGTTACGCCGTCGATGCAAGATGGAGGCTCGCATTGATTGAGATTGCCGCACACTTTGCTTTGGCAGTCCGCGGGTTGGGAGCAACTCTTGCCCGTGTCGCATGTGGAACCGCAGGCTCCCCCGCAATCCACATCGCTTTCGCCGGGGTCTTTTTTGTCGTTGTCACAGCATAGGCCATCGTCAACCGCGCCATTGCAATCGTCATCAACCCCGTTGCAGCTTTCCGGGGTGGAAGATACAGCTTGCTCGCATATGATAGCCCCATTTTTGCATTCGGATTTACCTTTGGCGCAGGCGCCCAGTTGTAGCGGTTCAACCGCACAATCACCATAACTGAGCGGATCTTCTGTGCCCTGGATGTTGTCAACGTTGCCATCGCAATCATCGTCGAGACCGTTGCAAGTTTCCGCTTTGGGCAGGTTTGATGGAACGCAGGCATCGCTGCTTCCTGCACAAACGCCCTTGGCACACTCTCCCATGGGTTCAGGTTGACCCATCGCGGGAACGACAGTGCAGGTGTTTCCCTGTGGAGCGAAGGTAGTATCACAAACCCCCATATTGCATACGGGTAGAAGGCAGTCGAGGCCGCTCGGCGGACAATCTGCGGGATTGTTGCATGAAGTGGGGCCAACCATTCCCCCTGAACCGCCTACTCCACTCATGCCCCCGCTGCCACCCGAGCCTCCTTGCCCAGGTTCCAGCTCTACATCCGGCTCGAGCCCAATCAGCGATGTGCACGCGGCTCCGCCCACACTCGCCATCATCAAGCCAAGTGCGACTCCAAGTTGGTATCTCTTCGCTATCATTCCCATTCTCCCTTTATACCTGCAAATGCTCCCGTTTTGTCCACCCGAACAACATCCAACTGCAACCTTCCCATCTTGGGCTCCGAACCGCCTTTTGCTTTTGGAGCCAAGGCCAGCAAAACCACGCCCCCAGCAATGGCCGCGCCTCCCGTAATCAATCCCGCAGTGGCGAGTGTGCCCAAGGTCTGTGCTTCTTCCGCGGCTTCTTTGGCCTCGTCTGTCGCACAAAGAAGCTTTGAATCCTTTCGTATGCATTGGCCCAGATAGTCATCCCGCTCGCTGACCAGCGTTCCTCCCAAGGCCACGCCCATCCCCAGGCTGAGCAGCCCCACGCCAAGCACCGCGTGTCCGCCTATGCCCATCCCGCTCATGTCCCGAAATCCTTTGGCTTTTGAATCCAGAAGCCATAACGCCCCCGCTCCGCCAAGGGCGATTCCACCCGCGATGAGCCCCGCCGTGCTCAGCGTTCCAAGGGAATAGGCTCGGTTATAGGCGTTTTTCTGTTCGTCCGTCGCACAGCCGCCGTTTCCTGTTGCCGCATCCTTGGGGCAGCTCTCTTTCACGCTGTCCCCTCGCCGCAAGGCTAAAATGCCAAAGGTGCCGCCCATGCCCAGCCCAAAGAGTCCCACCGTGCCCAGGGTATAGGCCCCAATTCGCATTCCTGTCATGTCCGCCTTGTTTTGGTGGGCTTCTGGGGGAATTGGTGATGGGGGCATCACGCGAGGCTTTTCCACGACAAGCGGGGGAGGCGGGGCCGGTGCGGGTTTGGGTTCCGGCGGGGGCGTGAGATTGAGCTCTACGGTTTTGTTTTCCCCTTTATTCAAGGAAAACCGGGCTTCGACCGGAGGCTGTCCGGAGATCAACACCCGAATCGTATGTTCGCCTGGGTCTAGATTGAGTTGCCCCGACAGCGCGCTGGGATTGAGTTCCTTGCCATCCCGCTCCACCCGAGCGTCAGGGGGCAAGGTGCCTTCGATTGTAAAACTCACTTTGGGAATTTGAGGTTGAAGCGCCTGCACTTGAGCCTTGGCTTCAGCCACCAAGGGGGCATGCCTCACTTGCTTTGCGGTTGGCAGGGTTGGAATCAAACGAAGATATTCTTCGTAGCGCTGCACCGCGGATGCAATTTCACCCGTGTGAGCATAACAATCGGCCAAGTAATACAGCGTGCTGGCCGCGCTTGGGTCCAGTTCAAAACTCTTTTGAAACAGGGGACAGGCTTCTTTGTAATTGCCTGCTTTGCTGAGCTCTGAAGCGCTTGTGTAGGCTTTGTCCGCTTCCGCCGCCGCGCTTTGGGCGTTTGCCGTTTGGGCATGAACATCGCGCGCCGCGCTAATCAGCAGCATGGGACACAATACACTTAGGATCCATTGGTATCGGTTCATGGATAATGCCCTCTAAAAGCGCCCGCCTGGCGGTTGAGATTTTGGTTTAGGAGCAGACGGTTGTGAGGTGAGCGGGGGTTTGGGTGTAGACGGCGCGGTTGCCGGAGGAGCCGGAGGAGCCGAAGGAGCCGTTTTGTTGGTTGTGGTGAATGAGGGAGGCGGGTTGCCTGCCGGGATTCCTGAACTTGCCGGAGCTGTGGATGCCGTTGGGGTGGGCGCGGGCGGATTCGCTGGCGGAACGCTTGCGGACGCGGCGGGCGCTGCGGATTCGCTTGCGGTTGGCGCAGGCGTTTCGGGTTTGGCT
This sequence comes from uncultured Polyangiaceae bacterium, assembly GCA_964537685.1. Taxonomy (GTDB): domain Bacteria; phylum Myxococcota_A; class Polyangia; order Polyangiales; family Polyangiaceae; genus CAZICM01. The sequence continues at coordinate 53,173 of CAZICM010000030.1, read as the reverse complement.
TCGGCGCCGGCCGTCACCGTTGGCTGAGGTACCACGGAAGGCGCTGGTGCGCTTGTTGCCCCAATCGCGTCTTTGGGCTGGGCAAGTTCAAGCGTTGAGCCTGCCGTGCTCTGCGTGTTGAACAGAGACATAAACGCCCATCCGCCGATTCCTGCCATGATGACGACGGCTGAAAGCACCGCACCCGCAGCCACCCACCCGCGTTTCGACGATTTCACAGCCGGCTGCGATGCCGTGGCGGCCATGCCAATGTCTGTGCTTACCCTGAATCCAGGCAGGGGGCTGCTTTGCTGAAGCGGCGGCGCCGGCTTTGGATCGTTTCCAAAAATATCCCCGCTGGCTTGAAAAGGCGTCGTGAAATCATACGACGATGATGCCGACAGCGGCAGAACGGGAGCGTTGGGTATCACCTGCGGGCCAGAGCGCGCGGCCGCCGCTGACAAGTGCGCAGGCGGCGCCGAAGACGAAAGCGGTGTGGGCGCCGAAGAGGCTGCCGTGCCAGCATTTAGGCTTTTTTCCAAAGAACCCGTCGTTCCGAGCCCGAACCCAAACACATCCGCGAGTGCGTTCACCGCTTCGAGCGCGCCTTGAAATCGATCCGCAGGTTTCATCGCTGCGGCCCGGGCACACCACGCATCGAATCCAGCAGGCAGCGTGACGCCCCGCCTTGCGGCCCTCGCGACCGGCGATTCTCTCATTCCGTGCAGCGCCACCCCGACGAATACATAAATATTCGTGCCCGAATCGATCTCATCCTGCCAATAGGAAACGCCGACCAGAAGCGTGTAGGCAATCAGCCCCAAGGCGTAAATATCGGCCGCTGGGCTGATTGCGCCGCCATGCTGAAACTGCTCGGGGGACATGTACAGCGGCGTGCCCAAACTCTGTGTTGCATTCGCGCTGGTCGTGCTGTCCGCAACCAGCTTGGCCACCCCGAAATCCAGAATCTTGATGCGCGGCGAGCCGTCATCCCGCTCTGTCAAGAACAAATTTTCCGGTTTGAGATCTCGGTGCACGATCGAGGCTTTGTGCGTCTTATCCAAGGCCATCGCCGCCTGCCGCAACAGCGTCACCACCTCCCGGGGCTCGAAGCGGCCCATTCGCTTCAGCCTTCGGTTTAAATCCTCGCCCCGCAGCAGTTCCATTACGAGAAAAGGCGTTTGGGTTGATGCATCAATGCCCGCGTCCATCACCTCCACGATGAACTCGCTCTCGATGCCTGAAGTGACCCGCGCCTCCTGCTGAAAGCGTTCCTGCATTCCCTTCGCCTGAAGCATATTGGGAAGCATCACCTTCAGAGCCCGGTGCTTGTTGGTCTCGATGTGCACGACCTCGTACACCGCGCCCATCCCACCCTGCGCAATGCAGCGCACGACCCGGTACCGCTCGGCGAAAACCGAGCCTTCGTGCAAGACTAAATGCGACATTTAGCTCTCTCCTTGTGAGCATCTGAATGCGGTGTGGGCCGCGGCCGTTCATGCGCAGTTACCGCTGGCACCGGGTTGTCTGGAAGAGGCAGTTCTTCCGTCTGATGTTGGAATAAAATGAACGAAATGCATTGCATGGCATAAGTTAAAGCATAGACTATTCTTCAAGATCAATTCTTAATTGATTTTTAACGAAAAATAAGGAGTATTCTTTGGGTTATCGTTGTTTGCTTTTACGGATGGTTCTGTAAATCAGAAAAGGAATAAACCATGCACACCCTTAAAATCGACGGCATCTCAAGCGATATTCGCCTCATCCGCTTCGAAGGCTCGGAAGGTCTGTCAGAGCTCTTTCAGTTCTCCGTCCTCTTCATCTCTCCAGACGGTGAACTCGCGTTCGACGACATCATCGGCAAATATGCCATCGTCTCTTTTCATGTCGGCGAGGATATCCGCTTCGTTCACGGCTCTATCGCCGAGTTCGAACAGCGCGAGGAAGGCAAAAAACAAAGCGCTTACAATGTGCTCATCGTCCCCGATGCCGCACGCCTCCAGTACCGCAAAAATAGCCGCATCTTCCAAAATATGAGCGCCCCCGACATCATCTCCCAGGTGCTCAGTTCCGCAGGGCTTCAATCCAAAAATATCCGCAAAAGCTTGAGCGCCTCCTATGTTTCACGCGAGTATTGTGTGCAGTACCGCGAGTCCGATTGGGCTTTTGTCTCGCGCCTCATGGAAGAAGAAGGCATGTTCTACTTCTTCGAACACAGCGATTCAGGCCACACACTCGTCATCGCCGACAGCCCTTCGGTTTATGCAAATATCGCGGGCGAAGCCACGCTCCGTTTCCATCCGCCCACCGGCGCCCTCATGAAGGGTGAGCATGTGTCCCGCTTTCGTTACGCCGAACGGCTGCGCTCAGGCAAAGTCAGCCTGCGCGACTACAACTTCAAAAAACCGAGTCTCGAGCTCGATGTCAATTCCAAGGCAAAGGTCGATGATGATCTCGAAGTGTATGACTTTCCAGGTGTCTTCGATGCGCCGGGCGCAGGTTCAAATCTGGCCAAGGTTAGGCTCGAAAGTTTGCAGGCTCTGCGCAAAACAGCCGATGGCGAAAGCGCCTGCCCACGCTTTTGTCCAGGCGCCAAATTCACCCTCGACGAGCATCCCCGCGATGAGTTTAACCGCGAGTATGTGCTGCTTCATGTCCATCATGAAGGCTTTGAGCCCAGCTTTGAATCAGGCGGAGAAGGCTCGGCCAATCCCTATCAAAATCGCTTCCGGGTCATCCCCTCCGATGTGCCGTTTCGAGCTCCGCCTCTCACGCCAAAGCCTTCGATTAACGGCATTCAGACGGCGATTGTCACAGGCCCGGGCGGCGAGGAAATCCACACCGATGAGCATGGAAGAATCAAAGTTCAATTCCATTGGGATCGCGAAGGAAAGAAGAACGAAAACAGTTCATGCTGGATTCGCGTCGCGCAGTTGTGGGCGGGCCCGGGCTGGGGTGCCTTGTTTATTCCCCGCATCGGCCAGGAAGTCGTCGTCGACTTTTTAGAAGGCGATCCCGATCGGCCGCTGGTCGTGGGCGCCGTGTATCACGGGACAAATGTGCCGCCGTATTCGCTGCCCGCCGATAAAACCAAAAGCACCATCAAGACCAACAGCTCGGTCGGAGGCGGCGGTTTTAATGAAATCCGCTTCGAGGATAAGGCCGGCTCCGAAGAGATTTATATCCATGGCCAAAAGGATTGGACGATTGTTATCGAGCACGACAAAGATCAAGCCATTGGAAATGACGAAGCGCTCCATGTGATGCACGACCGCGAAAAGCGCGTCGACAACAACCAGAGCGAATCCATCGGCGCCAACAAGCATATCGATGTGGGCGGCGATCATGACGAGCAGATCAAAGGCAGCGAATCGCTTTCCGTCGGCGGCGACCGGGATGTGAGCGTGGCGGGAAATCATATCGAGAATGTGGCGGGCGAGCAGATGGTGAATGTGGCCATGATGCAATCGATCGCGGTGGGCCTCGCTCAGTCGGTTTCGGTCGGAGCTTCGATGTCGCTTGCCGTCGGCGCAGGCAAAAGCGAGACAGTCGGCGCTTCCAGTTCGGAATCCGTAGGCAAAAGCAAGTCGGTGCAGATCGACGAAAACTATTCTTTGTCTGTTGTCAAGAACTCAGAAGTTAAAATCGGAAAGGATGCGAAAGAAGAGGTGAGCGAGAAGAAGACGCTCATCGTCGGTAAAAAGCTGTCGATTCAGTGCGGGGATGCTCAGGTGGTGCTGGAGAAGAATGGCAATATCAGCGTGAAAGGAAAGAAGATTACGGTGAAGGGCGAGGGGCCGATTCAGGTGGAGGGCAAGAAGCTTCAGGTGAAGAGCGAGGGGGCGGTGAATGTCGAGGCTTCGGGGAAAATAAAGGTCAAGGGCAGCCAGGTGGGGATCAATTGAAATGAGCGCGATTAAAAGTGAAGAAATAAATGCTGGGCCCGAAGAATCTCAGGAGGCTCAAGAGATCGATGGTGCGGACAATTTGGTTGAATTGGTGCTCGCCGCTCATGAAGAGCGAATGATCGAACAATTCAGCCTTCCTGATCGCATTGATGGCATTGTTGTTGGAATTGTGCGCGGGTTTGGTGCGGAAGGCGAGGTGAATATCGATTTGCCGGGCTTTTATCAGGCGCAGAACCTGTGTGCGCGGGCCCTGTGCGCGCTTTCCGAGGCGGATGTGGGCCGGGAAGCGGCGATTTTATTCGAGGGAGGCAACACCAAACGCCCTGTGATTATGGGGCTTTTGTATGCCGGCGGCGAAAAGCCACAAAGGCCGCCGGTATTCGAAAGGACGCGCTCGAAGGCAAGCGTGGACGGAGAAAGGCTTGTGTTTTCGGCCGATCGGGAAATTGTACTTCAATGCGGCGAAGCGAGCATTACCCTGACGAGGGCGGGAAAAATATTGATCCGGGGAGCGTATGTGCTGACGCGCTCCTCAGGGGTGAACCGAATTCAAGGTGGGTCGGTGCAAATTAATTGAATTGGAATTGTATCGTGATTCAGCGCATTGAAGAAGAAATATGCGGGCAGCACGCGGAGGAAGCGGCATTTTTATGGATGCTGCGCAATCAGGCGGCGGAAGATCCGCTCTACGACGCCGAGAGCCTGAGCGAACTGGACGAGCGGGTGGAGGCGCATCTCGATGGGCTAAGGCTGGCTGGAGATACAGGCTGGGCGGCTTGTCAAGAGGCGCTTTCGGAAGGGGGTTCGGGTCATGTCTTTACGGCGTCGGTCCTCGCCGTCGAGCGCTGGGATCTAAAAGGCTTGGCGTCGATTTTAGACCTTGCCGGGGCCGATCCAGCGCTTGCGCGGGGAATTGAGGGAGGGCTGTTGTGGGTGCCTCTTTTGCGGGTGAGGCGTCTTTTGCCCGGTCTTCTCTCGGGCCGGTGTCCGCCGCCGCTGGTGTATCTGGGCATTGCGGCGTGCGCGCTTCACCGCGAAGATCCGGGTTCCGCGCTTTCTTATGCGATTTTGTCTTCGGATACGCGCCTTCGGGCGAGGGCGCTCCGGGCCGCGGGCGAGCTGTTGCGCAGGGATTTGCTTCGGGAGGTGGAGCAAAACGCTGAAGCTGAAGATGAAGCCTGCCGTTATTGGGCTGCGTTTTCCATGGCCTTATTGGGTCATCCCGATGCCGGCCGGCATTTATGGGCAATGGCTTCTTCAAGCCCGGTATTTGCAGAGCAGGCTTGCGCGCTTTCGATGAGGCGCATGGACGTGGGTATTGCGCATACCTGGCTCCAATCGCTGGCGAATCGGCCGGGAAGCGAGCGGGTTGCGCTTGCCGGGGCCGCTGCGCTGTTGGATCCGGTGATGGTGCCTTGGCTGTTGGACTGCATGCAAGTGCCGGAGCTTGCGCGCCGGGCAGGTTTTGCTTTGGCGATGATCACGGGCTTGGATATTGCGGACGCGCATCTGGACAGCAAAGCGCCCGAGGGCGTTGAGGCTGGACCTAACGATGAAATGGATGATGAAAACGTTGAAATGGATCCAGATGAAAGCCTTCCCTGGCCGGATGGGGCGGCGATTCGGGGGTGGTGGAGCAGGGAGGGCGGGAATTTTAAGAAGGGGAGGCGATATTTAATGGGGAAGCCAATAACACCGGATTGGCTTTCAGACGTTCTCGCGCGGGGCAGCCAGCCGGCCCGGGCGGCGGCGGCGATGGAGCTTTGTTTAATGGGCGGCGGAAGGAAATTAGACAATGTGGAGCGGCCGCGCCTTCGCAGGATAGGATAACGATGCTATATTCCTTCCAATTTGATTGTTTTGACATCGTGGGGGCCGTCGCGGAGTGCGGCATAGCCTCGAAATAGCAAAAGAAGGCGATTTTTTTCGGTATCCACCACGACCGTATCCATATTCAATTCGGGCATTGCATCGGATGCGTTGGATAATTCGACGGTGCATGCGGGCGGCGGGAGGCCGGGCAGGTAAAACGATAGGCGCCCCAGCGCCGAGGCATTTTCAATCAATACAGGTTCATTGCCTAGCAAATACATTGGCGCAACAAGTCCCGGCGAGGCGGAATTAAAGAATCGGCGATCGAAATCTTTAGGCAACAGAGGCATGCGCTGTTGTTGCCAGGCTTCATCGTAGGTGCCCGCATACAGAGAGCGGGGCTGCCAATTCGGCGAGGTGAATCCTACCCCTGCAACCCGAACGGATTGACCCCAATAACGCACTGGATCGCCTGGATCTTCGATATTGGGCAGCCGGACCCCTTCTTCAAAGGGCGAGTCTGGTGTGCGAAAGCCTCTGCCAACGGGATTTCGAGGGTCAAATCGGAATCGGGCGGGGTCGCCTGGGCTTTTGTCCCATCCTCCAAAGGCTCGCTCATAAATCAAAGGCATTCGTTCAAAGGAGCGCGGCGAGGTAGGCGTGATGGCTCCCGCGCTCTTGGTCCATACGCGATCGCCCACGATTCGAAGGGTTTTGGCGACAGGGCCGACGCGAAAGATGACAGACAGGTCGCTTTGGGGGCGATAGGGTTGAACGGCGTGTCCGACGAGAACGACATCGGTTGAGGGTTTGGTAAAGGCGAAGGCAGGTTCGATCTTATAGCTCGATACATTGGCATCTTCGCCCCAGAGTTCGCCTTCAAGGCTGGGCAGGGGCTGTTCGTCCGCAAGTTGAAGCGGCTGATCGCTTGAAGTGATGGTGTAGGTGGCCTGAGCCAGTACAACGAGGAGGGGGCGCCCATCTTCGTCGGCCAGAAAGTGGTGGAGCAGGGCGAGGGGCGTTTGGTTTTCAATCGCGGCGTGACCCATGGCAAAAATCCCTATTGATCTATTTTATTAGATCGTATACCTTACAAACAACATCTGTTGGGTTTTTTGTCAAGGTGGTTTTTTCGTATCTCTTCATTCATTTAATGGTTATTGTTTATGATGTCAAATCTATGCAATACAGGGCTTGTGGATGCGGCCGCACTGGAGGGGGCGTCGATAGGCGCGTTCCTATGGAAAAAAGGGGGGCAAGTCTATTTGACGTTGGTAATTAAAGCCTCTTTCGTGCTGTCTGCCGACGAACCGATGTCGCTCATAACCCCGGATGCGCTATGTCCGGATGAACAGCCAAGTCCCCAAGGACGAGGTTTATATACTGGGGGGGATATGGCGCCATATCTTGGGCAAGCCGAATATTGGATGGTGGGGCATGCCCGGGGTGGACCAGCATCGGCGGATGGAAGTCTTCGGGTGCATGTAGGGGTAATGCGTGATAGGGCTTTGATTTACGAGAAAAATCTTAGTCTGAGCCGGGACTTCTGGGTGGAAGAAGCTGGTGGATTCTTTCTTGGAGGATGGGGACCCATTTCAAGGCACTGGCCTGCAAGGGCGAGATATTTAGGGCCGGCAAAGGTATTGATGAGTAACGATGGGTGTTTGGAGATTCCTGATGAGCTAGATACGGCCTATTTTCAAAGCTCGTCGCCGGATCAGCGTTTACCCCCGCTAAGAGGCGATGAATGGCTATTGATGCGCAATGTATTTCGGTCTGAGGAATGCCTTCGAACGCGGCTTCCAAGTGTTTGGGGGGCGGCGAGGATCTTTTCAAACAGCGGAGGATCATCGGGCGGAAGTCCGGTGCGAATGATCTTGGACACGCTTCAGATCGATACGGATAGGCGGGTGGCCTCGTTGCTGTGGCGGGGACAATGGCCGATTTCGTCGATGGAGGTGCTTCCCTCGCTGTGTATAAGGGGGGGAATCGACAGGCTGGAGCGGCGTATTCACTGGGGGAGGGTGCTGGAGAAATTGCCCCCTGTAACAAAGGTGGTTCCTGTGTTCTCCGCCGTACCGAGCGCGAAGCCCGAAGCGTCCGCCAAGGCGTCTTTGCTGGAGGGTACAATGGCAATGCCTGAAGATTTGGCGCTGCGCTTGCTGGAAATGCCGGTGATACCTTTCACAGGCACATCGATGGAACCAAGGGTAGAAAGCCCCGGGGCATTACCGCTATCGGGGCTTCCTTTTTTGGCGCCCAATTTCCTCGTGCCGCCCCCAGCGACTTCTACTGAGTTGGATGTGCCCCCGCTGGAGCAATTTCCCGAGCCGATGGATATTGCGGCGGATATGGGTTTGGGCGATATCTTTTTGTCAATAATGAGAGAAGTTGAACCGGAAGCCCTGTCCGCTTAACTACGCATGGGGACTTACATTTTTATTCACCCATTCGACGATATGAGAAAGCGGTGTTCCTGGAGTAAACAGTCCCTTGACGCCGGCCTCCTGCAGCCGGGCAATGTCCTCGTTAGGTATAATACCACCGCCGAATACAACGACGTCGTCTGCGCCTTGGGCGCGAAGGGCATTGACAACGGCGGGAAATAGCGTGTTGTGAGCGCCCGACATAATAGAGAGGCCCACGGCGTCGACGTCTTCTTGGACTGCGGCTGCGGCGATCATTTCGGGCGTTTGATGCAAACCCGTGTAGACCACTTCAAATCCGGCGTCCCGGAGAGCGCGCGCAACGACTTTAGCTCCGCGATCGTGTCCGTCCAGGCCCGGTTTTGCGATGAGGATTCGAATTTTTCGCTCGGTCATGGGGGGCTCTTTTAGCCTAGGTTAAAGGTGTTGGGAAGGGCTTGTTTCTTTTTTCTTGCCTAAGATTTAAGGGCCGGAAAATACAAAAGGAATGGTCACATTGGTCTTGCCTCCCGCCGATGGAAATTTCCACAGGCGGATGCGATTCGCTATGCATGTGGATAGCCCCGGATAGTCTCTTTCCGAGCCGCCTACGGTGACGGATTCGACTTTCCCGCTGTCTCCCACCAGCAGTGTAGCGTTGATTCTCGCCGAGGGACCTCCTCCAATTTTCGCTTCTAGGGCGGGTTGCCAGCATTTTCTTAGGATCATCGGCTGGTTTTGGGCGATTACGTCGTTTACATCCTTGTTTGAAAGGGAACGCGCATTGGATTTGGGTAATTCAGGGCTGATGCTTGGTTCTGCCGGGGGTGCGGGCTGAGCGCTTGGATCAGGGCTTCCCGGTGATACGGTAGCTACGGGAAGAATCGCGTTGGATGGGTCTTCCGTGGGCGTTTGGGTGGGTGTTTGAGTGAGCGTTCCGCTTGGGGCTGCCGGAAGGGCCGGTACCGTTGGGGGATAGAGGAGGACAAATGCAGCGACTCCTCCAAATACCGCGGACATGGCAATAAACGCATAGGCCATGGGATGCAGGCCGCGGCGGCGTTTGGGGCGGAGGATGGGAGCGGCCTCTTGGGGGCTTTCGGTGGATGCGGGGACGGGCTCTTCGGGCGGCGGGGCTGCCTCGGCGGGAGCGATCGGTTCTTCGGGGAGAAGTTTGGGGGCTGCTGCTTTAAGGGGCAGGGGCGGAGGAGCGGAAACCCGCTGCGGGGCCGGACGGACGGAGGGCGGAGGGGCCGAGGCTTGGGGTTGAGCGAGGGTGGGAGGCGCTCCGAGCGGGGGTAGATGGGCGCGGCCAGAGGGAGGTGGGGGTGTGGCCGGCGTGCGAACCGATGGCGGTGGTGGAGGATTGGCCGAGATCCGCTGAGGGAGAGGAGGTGGAGGATTGGCCGAGATCCGCTGAGGGAGAGGAGGCGGAGGATTGGCCGAGATCCGCTGAGGGAGAGGAGGCGGAGGATTGGCAGAAATGCGTCCCGAAGGCGGCGGGGGCGGAGGGTTGGCGGAAATGCGTCCCGAAGGCGGTCCGTTGCTGGAAATGCGCTGAGGAGGAGGCGGCGGCGGGTTCGCAGAAATGCGCCCTGAAGGCGGTCCGTTACTGGAAATGCGCTGAGGAGGAGGCGGCGGCGGGTTCGCAGAAATGCGTCCCGAAGGAGGCGGAGCATTCGCCGAAATTCGTTGAGGAAGAGAGGGCGGTCCAGAGCTTCTTTGCTCTGCGGGTGGAGCCGGGGGAATGGAAGTTCGCCGTTCCAGAGGAATAGGCTCTTGGTTATCTGGAGCGCTTGGAAGAGGCTCTCGGCTTGGCTGGAGCTGTGAAGGGGCGGCAGGCTGATCGGGGGAAGGGGCGTTCATCATGTCCGCGAGCTCGTTGGCTCGCCGAGTGACGACGGAATCGTCCTCTTCGGTCGTTTCAGACGCTTCCGCTCTGGGGGACGCGGCCTGAAGGATTTCGAATTGCGATTCGGGTTTTGGGGTCTGCCTGGTTTCGGCGGCGGCTGAATTGGGAGGAATTGGCATTGCTGGATAAGCCAGCATGCCTGGGCGCACCGAAGGCACACGCGCGGGCCTATTGCCATCGCTGTCAGCGGGAATGTCGCGGGCCGACTCCTCGGGCGGAGCTTGTTGTGGTTGTGCCGATGGTGCTGCTCCGCCCTCGGAATCGCCGGCGGGCAAGGGAGGCGGCAGGATGCTGACGGGCCTTCGCGCCCCCGGTTGACTGGGAGGGGGAGGCTGTTGGGCAAGAGCCGCGGCGGCGGCAGGACTCGGCGCGGCCGGCGAGCTGGAGGGCACGAACGCGTTGAGCGAGGGAAAGGAACGAAACTGGCCCGTCTGATGTGCCGAGCGCGAAGAAATAATCGAAGGATTCACCTCGGGGCTTTGGGGCCGCGAGGGTGGGTTCGAGGGCCGCTGAACTGCGGGGGCCGTGGAAGCTGTTGAATCGCCGCCGGCGTCTGCCACCGTGGGCGATACAGCTTCAGGAGCGGGTGCGCCGGGTTTGGAGGCGTCATTGGGTGTCCCGCTTGGTGATGCGCTGCTTGGGCCGATTATGGCTCGCACCTCGATCGGATGGCCGCATTTACGGCAGGTCATACGCAGGGTTTTTCCGGCGACTTTATCGTCGGGCACCTGGTATCTGGCTTGGCACTTGTCGCAACTGAATTTCATCCGGCAGAGCGAGCTAAGAAATGGTGATGATGGGTTCGGGCGATTTTGGCGTGAAGATTACGACGGTTTTATGGGCGTTGGGGAGTCCGATCCAGCGCAGCCCACACATTTCGTTGTTTGCCTTGATTTGCTGGTCTTAGCGTTCGGCGGAAGGTATTAGCCACTCCTTCGCGAATTCTTGGTAGCGGCCTTCTTCAATCGCTTTTCGGGCTTCTTTTACCAATCGCCCGTACAGATGCAGATTGTGCTCGGTGAAGAGGCGCAGCACCAGGATTTCACCTGCGATGTACAGATGTCTTAAATACGCCCGAGAATAACCTCCCGTGCAGGTTGGACAATCACACGCAGGATCGAGAGGCCCGAAATCCTCTTTATATTGAGCCTGTTTAATCACAACCCGGCCTCCCTTGAGCAGCGCCTGGCCGTTTCTTGCATTGCGCGTCGGAAGCACGCAATCGAACATGTCCACCCCTGCACCGATGGCAATGATCAAATCCTTCGGTGTGCCGACGCCCATCAAATAACGAGGCCGTTCGGTATCCAGCGCATGGGCAATCTCACCGAGCGCCTCGTGCATTTTTTCGATGGGCTCGCCGACAGAGAATCCTCCAAGAGCAATTCCATCGAAGGGCATCGCGCATATTTCGGCGGCGTGAGCGAGCCTGAGATCGACATGCGTTCCGCCTTGAACGATTCCGAACAGCGCTTGATCGGGCCGCTTGGATTGAAGGCAGCGCTTGGCCCACAAGGTCGTGCGCTTGCAGGCGTCTTCGATGTCTTTTCGCGCGGCGTCTCCAGGCGGGCATACATCGAGCGCCATCGCGATATCGGCGCCCAGCTTGCCCTGCACCGCCATCGCAATTTCAGGCGTGAGCTCGCGTTTCGATCCATCGAGATGCGATCGGAAGACAAATCCATTTTCGTGCTGCGTGCGGATGTCGGCGAGCGAAAAAGCCTGAAATCCCCCTGAATCCGTGAGCATCGCATGAGGCCACCGCGTAAAGGCATGCAGGCCCCCGGCCTTCGCAACGATGTCTTCTCCGGGCCTCAGCCACAGATGGTAAGTGTTGCCGAGCACGATGCGCGCGCCTGTGTTCGCGACTTCCGCCGGCGTCAGCGTTTTGACGCTGCCCTGCGTTCCCACAGGCATAAACGTAGGCGTTGGAACTTCACCGTGAGGTGTTGAAAGCAGTCCTGCCCGCGCATGTCCATCGCGCGCCAGCACCGAAAAAGAAAAGCCCGGTGTGCGGCCTTCGCTCATACACAAAATCTCCATGAAGAGGGGCGGATCAGCATTGCGTCGCCGTAGGAAAAGAAGCGGTAGCGATGTGCGATCGCCTCCCGGTAGGCCGAAAGAATGCGCTCCCGTCCCGCAAACGCAAAGATGAGCGCGAGCAGTGTGGAGCGGGGCAAGTGAAAGTTGGTGAGCAGCGCATCGGTGATGCGGAATTGAAATCCGGGTTGAATTAAAAGCCTTGTTTCACCGTGCATTGCGCGCACATATCCAGGCCGGCCGGCATCCGCGGCGCTCTCCAGTGTGCGCACAACGGTTGTACCGACCGCGATCACGGGCGCCCCCGAGGCGCGGGCACCGGCGATCGCATTCGCTGTCTCAGGTGAAATAGAAAACCACTCTTTGTGCATCTCGTGCTGATCGAGATCTTCGGCCGAAACAGGCTGAAAGGTGCCCAGCCCGACATGCAGCGTAATCGGCGCGATGCGAATACCCTTTGCTTGGATGCGCGAAAGCAAAGCATCGGACAGATGAAGCCCAGCCGTGGGAGCAGCAACGGCGCCCGGCGCCCGCGCAAACACCGTTTGATATCGCTCCCGATCGCTCATTTCATCGCCGCGTTTTAGATAAGGCGGAAGCGGTACATGACCGAGCCGATCGAGAGCTTCATCGACGGAAATCGAAGGCGCCGGCACAAGCTGCACCGAAATCAGCGCCGACCCTTCATGCCTTTCGAGCACCCGGACCGTCAGCAAATCCTCTGCGTCCAGAGCGATTTCCATCCCCGGCTTCAGCCCCTTGGAAGCCTTTCCCATCGCCGTCCAGATTTGCGCCCGACCTTGTTCATGGCCTTCATGCGCATCGGCGCGCTGCACGAGAAGAATCTCGGCCTTCCCGCCCGAACCCCGCTTATGCCCAAGCAGCCGCGCCGGAATCACCCGCGTATCGTTCACCACAAGCAGCGCATCCGAAGGCAAAAGAGCATCCAGCTCCCGCACCATCCGGTGCTCCATATCGCCTTCGTCACGCGGCAAAACAAGCAGCCGCGCCCCATCCCGCTCCGGCGTGGGATGCGAAGCGATCAGCTCCTCGGGAAGCTCATAATCGAGCAGATCCGTGCGCACAAAATCACGAACTGTGAGGGTAACTAATATTGAGCCGCGTCATTTTGCGCCACAGCGTCGTCGCGCTCACACCCAGGATATCCGCAGCTTTTTCACGGCTTCCATCGCACTCCCGAAGCGCGTTTTCAATCGCCTGCCGCTCCGCCGCATCGACCGCCACCGAAAGCGTTCTGCCCGTTGAAGGCGTGTGAGGCGTATTGGGAACCGCCGGCAAAATATCGTCCGCCGTAACCGGCCGCTCATCCGAAAAGGCCACAGCCTGCTCGACCATATTCTCGAGCTCCCGGATATTGCCTGGGAAATCGTAGTTCATCAGCGCTTCCACAGCGCCTTCCGCGGCCCGCGCGCGCTTGTGCATCTTGCGGTTGTACTTATCCAAAAAGAACTCAAACAGCGCCGGAATATCTTCTTTTCGCTGCCTCAAGGGCGGCAGCACGAAACGCGCCACATTCAGCCTGTAATACAAATCCTGACGAAAACGCTTCTCCGCAACCGCCGTCATCAAGTCTTGGTTGGTCGCCGCGATGATGCGCACATTCACGCGAATCGGCTTATTTTCGCCGACCCTCCGAATTTCATTCTCTTGAATGGCACGCAAGAGCTTTGCCTGAAATGTCAGCGGCGTTTCCGCGATTTCATCGAAGAAAAACGTTCCGCCGTCCGCCTCTTCAAACAAACCCTTGCGTGCCGTCACGGCGCCCGTAAACGCGCCCTTCGCATGCCCAAACAGCTCGCTCTCCAGCAGCGTCTCCGTAATCGCCGCGCAATTCACCGGCACAAATGGCCGATCCGCCCGCTTGCTGTTGGCATGAATCGCCTTTGCAACAAGCTCTTTGCCCGTCCCGCTCTCGCCCGTAATCAGCACCGTCGCATCCGTCGGCGCGACCCGCACAATGCGCCCCAGCACCTCGCGGATCGCCTGCGAACGCCCAATCACATTCTCAAACTTGTACCGCTCCCGAAACTCATTCGCGAGCAGTTGCACCTCGCCGCTCAGCCGCCGGTTCGCCAGCGCCCGCTCCACCTTCATCAGCAATTCCTGCTCGGAAAAAGGCTTTTGAATGTAGTCAAAAGCCCCGAGCCGCATCGTCTCCACCGCGCTCTCAATCGTCCCATAGGCGGTCATCACAATGACTTCGGTCATCGGGCTCGATTCCTTAATCGCCCGCAGAACACCCAGCCCATCAAAACCGCCCATACGCAGATCCGTCAGCACAACGTCGTAAGCCCCGTGCGCTCCCAGTTCCAGCGCCGCCTTTCCATCGCTCGCCTCGTCGGTCTCGTACCCCGCGTTGCGCAGCATCATGGCAAGCGTGACCCTCATATTTCGCTGATCATCGACGATTAAGATTTTGGGCATACGGTCCCCCAAATCAGATAGGCGCTGGACATCGGGCGGGGAAATGGCTGGCCGAAAAAGCCTTCCAGAAACATCTCAAGGGCGGATCTGCTCGGCCAAATAAGCCTGCTCACCGATCTTCTCAATCAGCCCGAGCTGAGTCTCCAGCCAATCGACATGGTTCTCTTCATCCTCGAGGATCTTCGCGAGCAGCGACTCCGTTGTCCGATCGCCTTTTTCCCTGCAGAGCGCGATACCGTCGTTCAGCCTTTTTACCGCGAGGTATTCGAGATCGAGATCGCACTTGTATTGCTCGGCCACCGACTGCCCGATACGCAACCTGTCGAGCCGCTGCAGATTGGGCAGACCCTCCAAAAACAGAATGCGATCGATCACCGCCTCCGCATGCTTCATCTCACCGATCGACTCGGTCCGCGTTTTATTGGCGATCCCCGTAAAGCCCCAATTGGCGCACATCTTCGCGTGCAAAAAATACTGATTGATCGCAACCAGTTCAGCCGCCAGCACCTCATTCAGCACATCAATGATCTCTTTTGCACCCTTCATGGAACACCTTGCCTTGCCGCGAAGCACGCGCGTGGGTTGATGATGAGGCGTCCCCGGGCGCCTCAAGCGCAGACCTTAGTATCGATGTTTTAATTTTTGTAGGCGGGATACGGCTTTTTTAATGTTTGTTAGTGCTTGGCCGCCTATGTAAGGGAAAGTCGCTTTCAATAAGAACAAGCGGCGCTAAGCAGCGTTCGACTGAGGCGGGCATATCGGCAGACGGTGAAGCGCCGATTTTTCGGGCGTCCCTCCGCCGTTGACCAAACCCTCAATTTCCGAAACACAGCTCCCGCATTTGGTCCCCGCGCCCGAGCACTTCATCACTTCGGCGGCCGAACAGACGCCATCCCTAACCAAACGCCGGATTTCGTGATCCGAGACCCCTAAGCAAAGGCAGACGTACATCGTTGTTGATGTTGAATATAGTTTTCAATAACAACAACCGTCAAGCCCTAGCCGGATGAGCGAGGCTCTTTTTTCAATAAAAGAAATGGGTCTTACATTGCCAGGCCACCATCCACATCGATGGTACGGCCATTGAAGTAGTCACACTCGATAATAAAGCGCACAGCGAGCCAAATATCCTCAGGCAGGCCGATTCTTCCCACGGGAATATTCGCAACAAGCGCATCCCGGGCTTTTTGATTCATGCCTTGGGTCATCGGCGTTTCCACCATTCCGGGCGCCACCGCGCCCACCCGAATCCCAAAAGGCGCAAATTCCAGCGCCCATGTTTTTGTGTTCGTGGCCAGCGCGCTTTTTGCCGCCGAATAATTGGACTGTCCACGGTTTCCATGGCGGGCAATCGAGCTGATATTCACAATCACGCCCTTTTCGCCCCGCTCGGCCATGTTCGCCGCGACATCGCGCACCATCAACGTCGCGCCCGTTAGGTTCACATCGATCACCGCCTGCCATTGCTCGCGCGACAGTTTGGTAATCGCCCCTGTGGAACGGTCTTTTTTAACCAACAGGCCATCGCGGAGAATGCCCGCGTTGTTGATCAAGCCATTGAGTCCGCCCATGGAGCTTTGGGCAAAGGCGACAAACGCGCCGATATCGGCTTCATCGGCCACATTGAGGCGGCGTGTATGAATTTTGCCGGAAAAAGAAGCACTTTCTTGTGCAAGCGAAGCCAGGCCGTCCTCGTTCACATCGCCGGCGGTCACCTGGCCTCCGGCTTCAGCGAGCCTTAAAGCGTAGTGACGGCCAAGCCCCGAAGCTGCACCAGTGACAATGATTCGGGTATCGGAGAGTTTCATCGTTCCTCGTCGGTCAATCGAAGTTAGAGCGGGCCGCCTTCCTTCCATCGCTGGATTGGGCGGGCGGGCCGCATCTACCACAGCTTGAGCCGGGATCGAGCCTTGCCTTGCGCAACATCTTTGTGCTGCAGTTCGGCCGATGCTGATCCGAGCCGTTCTCGCATTGGTTTTGCTTTCGGCTACAGCGGCTTGCTCGCGCGAGCAGGTGCCCGTGCCCGCTTCATCCGATCCGCAGGGGAAGGATTTGGTCAAAGGCGCGGTCGTCGCGGCGGCCGAAACCTCGGGCGGGGTGCGCCTCTACAAAATCATTCATTTGGACGATTATCCCGATCCAGTGGGCTATCAGCTTCACATGATCGCCTACGATCCAAAGCCCAAGGATTTTCAAGAGGCGGCGAATCTATGGAAGCACGAGCGCAATGGCTTCACCGTGGCGAAGGATTGGATGGATGTGGCGCTGGTGCTGTTTATCAAGCGCGATCACCGGGTATTGGCGGTGGAGCCGGTGAGCGATGAGGAATTGGCTCCGTATAACCGGATGAAAAACAGCCGCAAACGTTAGTCAGGGGAGAGGCTTTGCGTCCTGCCGGCGCAGCATCTCGCCGAGGGAGTGAATCGCCTGGGCGTGAAGCCGGCTCGCCCAGCTTCGGCTAATGCCTAAATCCTTGGCGATTGCATCAAACACCTCGCCTCCAAAATAGCGGCGCTCAATCAAAATTCGCTCCCGTTCCGGCAGGCGTTTCACCATATCCCGGAGCGAAAGCCGTTCTTCTTCCCGCGTAATTTGATCCTCTGGACTTTCAGCGCAGGGAACCCCCGCCGCGCTGCATGATGCGCCGCCCAGCAACAGCCCCGCACAGAGGGCCGCCGCATGCTCGGAAAGCAGATCCCGAAGCTGGCCCCGGCTCTCTTCTTCGCTTGGAAGATCTTCGGCATCTTGGGGATCGGAAGGGTCTTGGCGTTCTTCTTCGCGTTTGGCTTCGGCGAGAAACATCGAAGCCGAAAGAGCCGTCGCGCGGGCCACGAGCGCGCGGTGGTTCATATCCTTGCGGAGCCCGTCCAAAATCGCCCATTTCAGCTTAAGCGCAGCGTAGGCCGCAAAGGTCGACCGAGCGGGATCGAAATGCTCGGCGATGTCCATCAGCGCCGGATGTCCAAGCGCGATCAGCTCCTCCACGGAAACCTGGGCCCCCAAGCGCCGAGCCAGGCGCTTCGCGACAAACGAAAGCACGGGCATGCCTTCGCGCACGCGCTTGCGGACATCATCCTTCACGATCAGCCAGCCTTGGAATGCGACTTAATGCCATTCGGTGGTGCCGCTCCGCCCACCTCGCCGCTTTCGTCCACATACCTGGGCCTTGCTGCTTTTAAGAGCGCGGCCGCCCGCCCATCTTCGTGGAGCAGTTCAAACAACTGTCTCTTCAGCCAAATGAAGTCATCTGGGCTAAGCCATTGCTGAAATGGCGAGGCAACTTCATCAATTTGTTCTTCGACCCAAGGATCAGACTGAGAAAATTCCATCGAGTTGACGATGGAACTTACAGAATTTCATTAGATACGCAAGTCCGCACACACCTTTAGCATGGCGCCCTAAAGTCCGATCGCGCCTGCAGAACGGTGGTCACGGCTGCAGAAGCAGGCGCCACAAAACGCCTTCCCGGTAGCCGTTGGGGCGTGTACCTAGGATTTGGACGCCATGAGAACACGAGTGCGAAGCAATACGGCCATGATGCTTTTGGCTCTTTCATTCGCGGGATGCGGAGCGGGAGCCGAATGGACACCACCTCCTGCGGTTGTGATTCCCGTCATGCCGGCCGAATCGGATTCATCCGCATCGTCCAGCGCGGGCCAGGGCATGGCCGAACTTGCCGCGATGGGAGGCGTACAGGCAGAGCCTTCCCCCGCGCCCGCCGCGCCTGCCGGACCTTCGCCCATTCCCTCCGATTTGCCCGCGGATGTAGACGGCAAACTCAGCGCGCACGAGAGCTGCACCCAAAAAGAATGCGCGGTCGCCGGCCTTTATCCGCCCTTGGTGGCCATCGACGGAAAGGCGCCTGCGGCCGTGTGGTCTCACGATCTGGCCGCCGAAAACACAAGCCTCAGCTTTCCCAAACACCGCGGCGTCGATGTGTATGGAGTGGTTCTCAAAGGAAGCGCGGCCATCGTCGGCGCGGAACCCAAGGCCGCCCGCCAAACAGCCTCTCCCTGGACGGCTTTTCACGCGCCCGGCGCGGGATTTTCGGTCATCGCATCGGCACCCAACACCCGCGTTATTTTTGCGCTCGTAGGCGAGGGCGAAGGCATTGCCGAAACCGTGGTCAAACTTCGCGGCAAAGACGCCAAAAAACTCCAATGGACAGAACGCCGCGCCCCTATCGCGCTGGCCGATCTCAAAGCCGCCAAAGACTTGTCCTGGGGAGGAGGCGCGATGCATGCGCGCATCGCCTTTGAAGGCGAGGGACAGCGCGCGAGCCTGGGCCTCCTCATGGCCTCCAAAGACGCGCCCGTCCCCGAACACCGCCACGACACATCATGGGAAATTCTTGCCGTCTTAAAAGCCGAAGGAACGCTGAAGAAAGCCGACGATCCAACATCCACCGAAACCAAGCCCATCCCCGTCGCGGATGGCCAGATCATGATGGTTCAGAAAGCTTTTCTGCATGCCTGGCAGCCCGGAGGCACCAAGCCTTTGGTGGGAATTCAGCTCTATCTGCCGCCCGGACCAGAGCAGCGTTTTAAAAAATTAGCCGGGCAATAAAGCCAATCGGACTACTTCTGCTCGACCGTCGCGCCCAAACACTTGTTGAACGCCTCGTGCGAACGCGCGTCCATCGCACACTTCAGCCGGTCTCGCTCAAACACTTTTCCAACGAGCGAGCTTTCGCACATATCGAACAACTGCCCCGACAATTTCTCAGCCACCGCATTGATATTCGCCTCGGCTTTTTCACGCTTATCCTCGGCGATCTTCGGATCGATCTTCGCCATATTTTCATTGCGGATCAGTGACCGAAGCTTCTCGCGCAGGGCCACGCAATCGCCCGCAAGCATTTGATAGTCATCGGGAACCGTTTCATCGTCCCGGTTTTTCACGGTTCCCATCGGAACAGCCGTCGTATCGCTCTCTCCTGACGCGCCCGAGCCTTGCTCCGAAGGGTCGCCGCTGCCCGACTCAGGATTGGAAGACTCACCATCGGGATTATCCGCGGGCTTCGGCGTCGACGACGAACAGGCCGCCCCCGCGGCTAAAAGCGCGAAGGCGAAGGCACAAATCAGGCTCCTTTGCAGATCTCGCATAAACGAAGGCTCGATCGAATTCCGCTTCGTGTCTACGGCGAAGCGAAGGCAGGCGTGACAGCGCGCCTTGGATCGGGCAAAGGGCAAGCCTATGCCTACCCTCGTCAGCACCGTCTTGTGCGGCTCGCTTTCGCTGCATCCCGTACGTTTGGGCGCGGCCATGCATACGGCGGGCTATCGGGCACTTTCGCTGCCCTACGCCTACATTCCCTTTAAAATCTCGTCCGCCGCGCTTCCCGGCGCATTGGCCGGCATGAGAGCCCTCGGCATTCGCGGTTTCGGCATCTCGATGCCCTTCAAACAAGAGATCATCCCCTTGCTCGATACCCTCGAGCCCACGGCCGCGCGCATCGGCGCCGTCAACACCGTCGTCAATGAAAACGGCGTCTTAAGCGGCCACAACACCGATTGGATAGGCGCCATCCAAGCCTTAAAAGAAGTGCGTCCCGAACTCCGCGGCGCGCGCGTGCTCTTGCTGGGCGCTGGAGGTGCCGCTCGAGCCCTTGCTTTTGGACTCGCCAAGGAAGGCGCCGAACTCTGCATCGCCAACCGCAACGCCGAAAAAGCCAACAGCCTCGCCGCCGAGCTTGGTGTCCGCTCCGCATCCAGCGCCGAATTCCAGCGCGCCTCCGGCTACGAAATCGTTATCAACGCAACATCCGCCGGAATGCTCGAGGTCGATCCCCACAGCCCGATCCCCAAAAGCGCGCTCCGCCCCGGCCTCATCGTGATGGATATCGTCTACAAACCCATTGAAACCGAGCTCATCCGCTGGGCCGCCGAAGCCGGAGCCACCGCCATCCATGGAGGCCGGATGCTGCTCCACCAAGCCGCGCACCAATTCGAACTCTACACAGGCCATCAAGCTCCGCTGCAAGCCATGGATGAAGCCCTCGCCGAACAGCTTCGGGCCTGAAATTACGCGCGTTTTTTGTATCCCCGCCCGCGCCTCGCCGATAATAAAGCCAAAGCCTGTTCACCATGGCGCGCCTTCCTTTTTTGCCCCTCTCCGCTTGCAGCGCACTTGTTTTGTTCAGCCTGCGCTGCGCATCGCCCGGCGATTCTGTTCCGCCTTCACCCTCTGCTGCTCCCGCTGCATCCTCAGCCCCAGAGCCCTCTTTATCCCCGCTTCCGCCTGCACCCAGCGCATCAGACAGCGCCGCTCCCGCTGCTCTACCGCCCCTAGAAGCCCCGCCCGGCATGCTGGAAATCCCTGCCGGCATCTTCTTGATGGGCTCGCGCATGTCACATGGAAGCCCCGAAGAACACCCCATGCACGAAGTCGCCGTCGCGGCTTTTTTCCTCGATAAAACCGAAGTCACCACGGGCGCCTACATGGACTGCGTGACCCGCAGCGCATGCACAAAACCCTACGAAAACCATGTTTTGTGCAATGTCAAACACGCCGCCGAACGCAAAGATCATCCCATGAACTGCGTCGACCACGGCCAAGCCGAAAAATACTGCCAAGACGCGGGCAAACGCCTACCCACCGAAAGGGAATGGGAATACGCGGCCCGGGGCGGCGCCGAACAGCGGCGATTTTCGTGGGGCGAAGAAGATATCGGCTTAGAAGAACGGGCCTGCTACCACCATCCCGGCACATGCCCTGTCGCATCGTTTAAACCCGGCGCATTCGGCCTTTACGACATGTCCGGCAATGTTTGGGAATGGACAGCCACCTGGTTTGGCCCCTATCCCGACGAACCCATCACCGGCACCCATCGCGTCTACCGGGGAGGAAGCTTTAGCCGCCGCTTCCCCAAATGGCTTCAAAACGGCTTAAGAAATCGCTATTTGCCCGAGGAGCGCAGCGCATCGCTCGGCTTCCGCTGCGCCAAATCCATCACACCCCTGCGCTGTCCTCCCGATACCGAACTCAAAGGCGAAACCTGCGTCCGCGTGAGCGGCACTCCGCTCTGCGAGCCTGGATTTTCTTGGAATGGCCAAGCCTGCGTTCTTCCTGGAACCAGCGCATCCAGTGCCCCTGCCGCCTCCAAACCTCAAACATCCAACGACGCCGCCCCCACCGCCGAGACCCAAGAAAAACCCAGAGCCCCCCAGGCCACCGACCCCGTCAGCCGCGAACGCACTCCCAAATACGATCGTGATTGCCAAACCAACTGGCCAAAGAAACCCTTCGCCTACAAATTTTCAGGAGCCACCTTTCACGCCCGGAACCGGCCGCTGGAAGCCGCGCATTGCACTCGCCGCGACATGGGGCTCACCTGGACAAGCGCCTGCTGCCCCGAATAAAGACATCAATAAAATCCTATAAAACAAGGCCATTGATAGCAAGCTAAAGGCTTTTGACGCTCATACCGCGTCCTGTTAGTGTGGACCTGCATGATTCGTTATGAAATCCGTGCTGTCCTTCCCGGGGATGAAGAAGGGCTTTTACATATCGCACGCCATCTCAATTCCGTGAACCTGCCGCACGACAATGGCTCGGTTCATGAAATCACCGATCAATCGCTAAAAAGCTTTTCGGGCGAAATACAAAATCCCAAAAAACGCCAATATGTCTTCGCACTCGTCGATAGACAGCCCGAAGGACAAAAAGAGCCGAGAATTATAGGCACATCCATGGTGATTGCCCAATTGGGGCAAAGAGGCGCGCCCTACATTTATTTTGATGTGCTCGACGAAGAAAAATACTCGGCAACCATCGACAAGCATTTTCATCACACGGTGCTGCGCATTGGCTATTCGTACAACGGCCCCACGGAAATCGGCGGATTGGTGATGGATCCCGATTATCGCCGCACCAGCGAAAGGCTGGGCACGATGATTTCCTATGTACGCTTTTTATTTATGGCCGTTCACCGCGATCTATTTCAGGAAGAAGTATTGGCCGAGCTAATGCCGCCCCTCGAACCCGATGGAACCAGCCATTTATGGGAAGCCCTGGGCCGCCGCTTTACCGGGATGAGCTATGCCGATGCCGATTTCTTATCGAAAAAGAACAAAGAATTTATCAAAGGCTTATTTCCCGAGGGCACCATATACGCCACGCTCCTGTCCGAAGACGCCCAGCAAGTCATAGGCAAAACCGGCACTCAAACCCGGGGCGTCGAAAAACTCCTCCGCCGCATCGGCTTTCGCTATGCCCACCGCGTCGACCCGTTCGACGGCGGCCCCCATTTCACCGCCCGCATGGAGGAGATCACCCTGGTCGAAAACACCATGCGCAAAAGGGCCGATCGCCCCTTCACACCCCACGCCGAGGATAAAAAAGGCTTAATCGCGGTCGAAGCCGGCGAACCCCCCTTCTTCCGCGCCGTCATGGCCCGCATCCGCGACGAAGGCTCTCGAGGAATCGCCGTGGAAAACGACGCTTGGGAACATCTAGAACTACATCACTCATCGCCGGTCTTCGTGCTCCCCATCGAATAAGCGGCCCCCCAAAAAAATAAAAATCAAAATCTAAAATTTTAAAATTTTAAAATTATTCAATCAGACGCTTGGCAACACCGATAAGCGCGCTAAAGATTCTTTGTGCGTTCTTTGTTTGCAGAACATTCGCAACGCACAGGACACGCCTCAAAAGGCCAAAACACAAACGGAGGAACCACCATGGATTCCGAACAAGTCTCACCGTTTGAACGCTTGCTGACAGCCACGGAGCGAAGACTCTCTCAAACCACATCCGAATGGACTGAACGCGAAAGGCGCGCACTCGTCGCCTTGGCGGAGGCTGCGATGCCACCCGGGCATCAGCTTCCGCCGGCGGGCCCTGAAGTGGCCGCCGGCTTTTTACAATGGATTGCGGGCTTTCCCGGCCGGGCCATCCCCTTTCTCCGCGCGACCACCTGGGCCGCCGAACTCTCGCCGATGGCCACCCGCCATAAAAAAGCCTTTTCGAATTTACCCCTCGACACCCGCATCGCCCTTCTCGCCGAATGGGAAAACCATCCCAGCCATCCCGTGCGCATGCTTCTGCGTGCCCTCATCACCCTGCTCAAACAAGTGCATTTCGATCGGGCGGAGATGTTCAAACATGTCGACTGCGTCTACAAACTTCCCACCGTAAAAGACGAACAGCCCAGATGGTGGCCGCAAGTCATCAATGGCCGCGAAATCGAAGAAGACCTCGAGCTCGAATGCGAAGTGGTGGTGGTGGGCACCGGGGCTGGAGGCGCCGCGCTCGCCTACGAACTCGCCAGCCGCGGACGAGCCGTCCTCATGATTGAAGAAGGCGACTATCACCGGCGCTCCTCCTTCAACGGCCGCCCCACCAAAGCCTATGGCCTCATGTACCGCGATCAGGGCGTCACCGTAGCGCTGGGCAACACATCCGTACCTATATGGGCAGGCCGCGCCGTCGGAGGCAGCACCGTCATCAATTCGGGAACCTGTTACCGCACCCCCGAACGCACGCTTTCCATGTGGCGCAATCGTTTTGGATTGCCCGATGTATTTTCATCCCAAGGAATGGATCCCTATTTTAAACGCGTTGAATCCATGCTCCAAGTAACACCGGCCAATCCGATGTATATTGGAGAAATAGGGCCCCTCATTGCCAAGGGAGCGGAACGGCTGGGTTATCGCCACGGCGTATTGGCCCGCAATGCACCTGAATGCGATGGCCAAGGACTATGCTGTTTTGGCTGTCCCACCGGCGCCAAACGCTCGACCGATATCAGCTATGTACCCGAAGCCTTAAAAAGCGGCGCCCAATTGATCACCGGCGCCCGCGCCGACAAAATCGATATCGTCGCCGGCCGGGCGCGGGGCATCACGGGCACCTTGCGCGGCCCCCTCGAAAAAGGCAAACGCCCTCAATTGCGGGTAAAAGCCGATGCGGTGGTCGTCGCCTGCGGCACCCTGTACACGCCCGGCCTCCTGCGCAGAAGCGGCGCCTGCAAAACCAGCGGAATGCTCGGAAAAAATCTCTCCGTGCATCCCGCCACCAAAGTCGTCGCCCTATTCGATCAAAAAGTAGACCAATTTAAAGGAATTCCCCAAGGCTATGCCATCGATCAATTCGCCGATGAAGGCTTAATGTTTGAAGGAGGATCTCTTCCATTCGATGTAATGGCCGTCAGCGTACCCTGGACCGGCCACCGCTTTATGGAACTGATGCAAAACTATCGTTATATGGCCACATTCGGTTTAATGATACAGGACGAAAGCCGGGGTGAAGTCCTACGCGGCCCTGGGCGCTCGCCGCTCATTGTTTACAACCTCAACCGCCGGGACACCGCACTCATGCAACGGGGCATCGAAATATTGTGCCGGGTCTTTCAAGAAGCGGGCGCCAAGCGCGTCCTACCCTTTGTGGCCGGCGCCGAGGAACTGAGCACCGCGCCCGACCTCGAACGCTTTAAAGCCAAAGCCCTGCGCGCGGGCGACATTGAAGTCACGGCATTTCATCCCCTCGGCACCTGCCGCATAGGGATGACCCCCCGGGACTCATGCATTGGCCCCGACCACGAGGCCCACGACGTCGCTGGATTATATGTATGCGACGGAAGCGCGGTCCCCAGCTCCTTGGGCGTCAACCCCCAAGTCACCATCATGGCCATGTCTGTACGCGCTGCGGAAATCATTCATACGCGGCTTCATTGACACATCCCTCCCAAACATCGTTAGATAAGCCCGCGCACCAAGCCCTGGGCGCGGAGGACGTCCATGCGAAAGACGCTGTATTTCGCCGCTTCATTGCTGATTGCCGCCTTCATATCGCTCGGCTGCAAAAGCGAAAACAAAAGCACATCATCACCCAACGAACCGGCCTCATCCGCCTCGCCGGCCCTGCCCTCATCGGCATCGGGCTCGGACTCAACGGTTCAGGCTCCTCCTGCGGCAGGAGACCCAAACCTGGCCACCCGCTTCGCCGGCCCGCCCGACGAACCCAAGAACCCGGTATTGCCCCTCAAACTGGGTGAAGTGAATTCTGGCATATCGGCCATACTCCCAACGGATTGGACAGGCGGGGACATGTATGGGGACGATCTTGTTATGATGGGCCCAGGCACAGAAGCGGTGGTTGTGTTTCGCTACGAGTCCTTGAGCGGACCTCGGCAAGGAGCGCCGACGCCTGAACAAACACCCGAGCCTGTACGCAAAGGAATGGCATTTGCGGCGAAGGTCGGTCATGTGGTATGGGAACAGCCTGTAGCTGGAAAAGTGGGGGAAAGGCAGGCTGACGCCATGATATGGCGGGGGAAAGGAAGCTTTGTGGGAGGCGGACAGATTGCGTGGAATGTGTATGCGGTGGCCGCGTACTTAGGCCCTGACACCAAAGTGAATATCGTGGGGACCTGGAACGCGGCGCGGCCTTCGCTTGAAAAAGCGGTGATTTCGGCGATCAAGAGCGTGAGGAAGTGAGGATGATGCGAATACCGCGCGCCTAAATCGATCCTGAACGGGCACTCTCCGCGCTCAGCGGCAGCGTCATCCAAAAAATCGTGCGCCCAGGCATGCTCTCTACCCCCACACTCCCACCATGATCGCTCACAATTCGATGCACAATGGCCAGCCCAAGCCCCGTTCCCCCTGCTTTCGTCGAATAAAATGCATCGAACACAGGCGCATCCGGACTCGATAAACCAATCCCATCGTCTTCCACTTCAACAATGGCTTCCTTTTGATTGCGCCGGTGCGCCCGCACAATCACCGTCCCGCTTCCCATTTGCGCAACCGCCTCAATCGCATTCTGAACCAAATTGTTCAGCGCTTGCCGCACCTTGTCCGTATCCGCCTCCACCAATAAATCAGGCTCGCTCTGCTCCAGCCTTAAATGAACCTTCGCCGCAAGCGCCTTTGGCGTGTTCTCATTCACGCTTTCTTCACAAATGGCCATCAAATTCCTCGGCCCTGTTTGTAAAGTCATCGGCCGCGCAAACTCCGAAAAATCCTCCACCAAAAGCGCCAGCCGGCTAATTTCATCGTTAACCACCGAAAGCGCATCGGTTACTTCCCCGCCCACCGAAAGCTTTTTCATGGCGCGCTCTACAAAGGTTAAATGCAGGCGCGCTCCATTTAATGGATTGCGGATTTCATGCGCCAAACCATTGGCCAGCGTGCCCACCGCGGCCAGCCGCTCGGCCTTCCTCGCCTTTTCCGCTAGCAGTTTTTGCTCGGTTACGTCGGCTCCCACCGCAACAGCATGCGCCGCCTGAAACATCCTCATCATAGGCGGCACAAAATGCCACCGTATATAATACTTTTGCCCTCCAGACCGGGTAATCGCGCTTTCAATGCTTTGATGCTGGGCAGGCCGTTCACGTATTTCTTTTTGTAGAATTTGTGACACGCTCGATTGAATTGATTTTTCCAACAGATTATAGAAGGATTGTCCTTTCGCATCTTCGCGCCGCAGCCCCGTCATTTGTTCCGCGGCCTTATTCAGAAATAAAATACGCCCACTATTATCGAGGCCAATAATCAATTCCGCGGCTTCCTCGATGGTCAGCTCCTCGGCCCGCTCGCTTTCGGAAAGCTTCCGGCTCAATTCGTTCTTCTCGCGCTGCCCAGCGTCGGACAGCGCAAAAAAACATGCGCCGCAATAGGCTTCCAGCATAACAATTAATTCTACGCCCAATGCTTTTGTAATGGCGCTCTGAATGGCAATTTTATTTAATTGATCCGATTGGTCAAGCAATTCAAACAGTTGATCCTGCAATACAAAAATACTTCCTGTTGCATAGCGGCTGGGCACGCCGCTTTTCTGCCACATTTTTCCCAATTCTTGAGCGCGCAGATGATTCTCTTCGTATTGCGCACCGCTCCAAAACCCCTCCAGCCACTGGCGGAAGAGCGCGATTAAGCTTTCCCTTCCCGGCTCTGAAATAACCGGATGATTTATTGGGCCGGTGGCCTGTACATATTGATCAAAATGGGATACAATTTTTTCAAAATGAACCGACACAATAGGAGCAAATCCCCGAAGGGCCAAAATATCGTCCTGTCCGAGTCCTAGATGTGTTTTCATCTCTTGGCTGATGGCTGGGATGGCACCCGCATGCACGTTGATTCTCTCGCCTACGGTTGGCGATACCTCCTCGCCATTCAACAGTGCAGATCGCGAGCCAGCTAGAATTCGGCCCAAATTTGCGAATTGATAAAAGTCCTAGGCGCAACTTGTGCGGAATAAGCGCAAAGCTCGCGCCCTCTCATTTCCGGCCAGGGGCGATGACGCGGTGTGTAGGCTCAATTGGAATCGGAAGCTTTTCGATCCTTCTGATCGCTTTCAATGCGGCCATCGCGCATGGTCACAATACGCGGCATCGACTCGGCAAAGGCAGGATTATGCGTGACCACCACAATGGTTGTCCCGTGCTTGCGATTGATTTCAAAAAATAATTCGTGAATCGCACTGCTGGTATTCGAATCTAAATTGCCCGTCGGCTCGTCCGCGAGCAGCAATTTGGGCGAAAGCACCAGCGCCCTCGCCAGCGCCACCCTTTGCTGTTCACCGCCCGAAAGCTCGCCCGGCCGGTGTGAAACCCGCTCCTTCAAGCCGACTTCTGTTAAAAGATCCCGCGCCGGCCCCTCCATTTCCTTTCGGCTCCGGCCTTGAATCAATCCCGGCATCATCACATTTTCCAATGCATTGAATTCGGGAAGCAAATGATGAAATTGAAACACAAAACCGATCGTCCGGTTCCTGATGGCCGCGAGCTTCGAGCCCGACAAAACCGTTAATTCATCGCGCCCCAGCCAAATACGCCCGCCCGTCGGCGAATCCAGCGTGCCAATGCAATGCAACAGCGTGCTTTTACCCGCACCCGACGCGCCCACGATGGCCATCACATCGCCCGAGGCAATGGTCAGGTTAATACCCCGAAGCACATGAAGCTCTCGCCCCATGTGAAAAAAGGTCTTTCGCAAATCCTCGACGACAACGAGCGGTTCCGCCATAACAATGCCTTATTCGTAACGAAGCCCGTCCACCGGCGTCAATTTCGACGCCGCATGGGCCGGATAAATGGTTGCAACCGTGCAGATTACAAAAGCGGCGACAGCCACCATTGCGTAATCCAATCCGTTCACATTGACGGGCAATCTATCAATATAGTAAACCTCTGGATCGAGGCGCACACCAAACCATGAAAGCCCGGTGCACAGCGAAAGCGCGGTGGCGACGCCGAAGACGGTGCCAATGCCTCCGATAATAACGCCCTCGATCATAAAAATGCTCATCACAGCGCGATCGGAAGCGCCGAGCGCCTTGAGAATGGCAATTTCCTTGCCCTTTTCGGTGACCATCAACAAGAGCGTGCAGATAATGCAGAAACTGGCCACGGCGATAGCAATGGAGAGAATAATAAAAGTCGCCAATTTTTCGAGCTTTAGCGCGCTAAAGAGATTGCGGTTCATCTCCATCCAATCGCGCACGCGCAGCTCGGCGCTGGGCACCGCCGCATTTACTTCCATGCCCGCCACCAATTCGTCGAGCCCCGCGCGGAATTCCTTGACGCGCTCGGCATCGGGCACGCGGATATCGATATTGGTGATATTGTCGCCCAGGCTAAAGAAATTCTGCGCGACATCCATTTTGATATAGGCGTGGGTTGCATCGTATTCATACATCCCACTATAAAAAATGGCCGCGACGCGGAAACGGCGGGTTCTGGGCATAACACCCGTGGGACCCAATTCGCCCATCGGCGAGAGCAGCGTGACTTCATCGCCCACCAGCACATGCAGCGATTTGGCGAGCTCCCGCCCCAGAATAACCCCTGGATAAATCTTTATTTGTTTCTTTAAATATTCGCGCACCTCGGGATCGAGATCGCTGCCGGCTTGAAAATCAGGCCCTTTATAATAAGGCTCTCCGCCCGGGCCTTGGCCGATTTTTTCGTCGGGCGGCAAATTCACAAGCTTTTCTGGGTCCTCCAAATACTCGAAGCGGCCCACTTCAATATTATTTCTTAAATTGATAACTTGTGCGATTGTATTGGTATCGATACCCCGGACCAGCGCGCCCGCCGTATTGGAAGCGCTGGACCCCATGGCATCACCGGCCACCACGGGTGTCGCCGCGCCTCCATGCGGAGCCAGCGCAACACGGATTTTATCGAGTTTGGTTTCCCAATCGCCATAGCCGCCCGTGCGATTGATATCGACAACAATATGAGCGTTATTGTCTAAAATCTTCCGTTTTAAATCGGCGCCAAAACCGCCCATAATGCTCGTCACCGAGCAGAGCGCGCAGGAGCTTACCGCGACGCCCGCCATGGAAAGCACCGAAATTACCGTTAAAAAGCCGCTCTTCGTCGCCCGGACATGGCGCGCCCCGACAAACGAAGTAAAGCCGCGGAACTCAAGCCCGTCCAAAATCATCGGCAAAAGTGCCGCAAGCACAAACAGCAAAAAGACAACGCCCGTGCCCAGCGCCGAAAAACGCACCACTTCATTGCGCAATGAAAATGGAACATTGGGCCCCATGGGCATCCGGCTCGTCCAATACGTTAGAATTGCAAAAGCAATTCCCATCAATGTGCCAAACCACCAGGCAAAGGCCCTATAGAGACCCTTTCTCCTGGGGCGGCTGGCCAATAAGCTAAAAAATCCGCCCAATATGATAATGCCTGCCTGAATCGCCAGGGCCAGCCTCATGTCGCGGGGCCAGGCCAATTTCGCGATGGCCGGCGTGCCCTTGAGCAAAAACGCAGCCGCGGAATAAGCTCCGGCCCACAAGAGGCCGAGAAGGCCAATGATCATTCCGGCGCCGGAAAGCCTGGGGCGCGCGGGCTCTGTTTCACCTTGCTGATCGAGCTTTTTATAGCCGCGCCATCCGAGCAGGATAACTCCGGCCAAAATAGCCGCGAGCAATGCGGCGAGCAGGCGGATATCGAGATTCACGTTAAGCTGCCCTCGGGCCTCAAAAGGGGAAAGAGAATAACGTCGCGGATTGAAGCGGCGCCGGTTAAGAGCATGGTCAGACGATCGACGCCCATGCCAAAGCCCGCCGTGGGCGGCATTCCAAATTCAAGGGCGCGAATATAATCCTCATCGTAATCCATCGTTTCTTCGGCGCCCCGCGCTTTCTTTTCCACCTGTGCCCGAAAGCGCGATGCCTGATCGGCCGGATCGTTTAATTCGCTAAAGGCATTGCACAGTTCGCGGCCATCGATAAAAAGTTCAAAACGATCGGTAAGCGAGGGATTTTTATCGTTTCTGCGCGCCAGGGGAGACACCTCGAAAGGATAGTCCATAATAAAAACCGGAATGCTTTTGCTTCCGTCCCCGGTGCGGTAGTCGCGCGTGAGAAATGGCTCGGCCACATATTCGTACGCGCAGAATAAAAGCTCGCCGGGCGATTCGCATTTTTTGGCGCCCGCCCTAAAATTCGTCCAATCGATTTCGCGCTTTTTACCCTTGGCCGTCTTGGCCCATTCTTTAATTGGAGCGTTATCCTCGGCAATACGATGGGCAACTTCATCCGGAAGCCCGGCCGTCTCCAAACCCGCCAAAACAGCTTGTTTCATTGGAACCCGGGCAAAATGCTCAAAGGAATACGTTCGTGTTTTTGACCATTCCTCGTATTCTTTCGGCATTTTCTCGGCGAGGCGCGCATCCGCATAGCGGAGCATGGCCTCGGTATTGTTCATCAAGGTCTCGTACGTCGCATAGGCTTGGTAATACTCCAGCATGGTGAATTCAGGATTGTGCCGCGTCGAAAGCCCTTCATTGCGGTAACAGCGGGCAATTTCGTACACGCGCTCAAATCCTCCAACCACCAGCCGCTTTAAATACAGCTCGGGCGCGATACGCATAAAAAGGCGCATATCGAGCGTATTGTGATGCGTAATGAAAGGCTTGGCCGCCGCTCCGCCGATTAAGGTGTGCATGGTCGGCGTCTCGACCTCAATGAAGCCTCGCTCATCAAAAAAAGAACGGAGCGCCGAAACCAGCGTGCTGCGGGCGCGAAAAACCTGCGAAACCGCCGGATTGGCAACCAGATCGACATAACGCATGCGGTAGCGCGATTCGACATCTTTAAAACTGGTTTTGGTAGGCAGGGGCCGCGTGGCCTTGGTGAGCAGGCGAATCGATTGGGCGCGCACCGAAAGCTCGCCTTTCTGCGTCGCCATCGCCGTGCCCTTGGCCTCGACGAAATCGCCTAAATCAAAGTCTTCAAGCCTTGCGTACGCCTCGCCTAAACCGGCCTCGTCGCAATAAAGCTGAAGCTCACCCGTGCGATCGCGCAGCCGTATAAATGTCACGCCGCCAAACGAGCGCATAAACAAAACCCGCCCCGCAACGCTCAGCGCCACAGGCAAGACCCGATCGGCATCGTAACGGCCCTCCGCCGTCAGCGCCGAATCGAATTGAGCGCGGGCAGAAGCGAGATCGCTGCGCTCTTGATCCACATCGTTGGCAAAAGGATTTTCCCCGCGCGCCCGGATACGCTCGGCCTTGTGAACCCTCGCCGCAATGAGCGCGTCTTCCGCCCTTGGACCGTGCTCTTCAGCCTCTTTTTTATCGGTTTTCTGCTCCGCCACCGCTAATCCTCCTCGCTCTCCCGGCCGCCTCTTCTCAAGGTTCCGCCCGCCGCGGCCATCAAATACGCCTCGATAAAGGCATCGAGATCGCCATCGAGCACGCCGTCGATATCGCTTGTTTCCGTGCTTGTTCGCACATCTTTCACAAGCCGGTAAGGCGCCATCACATAGTTTCTAATCTGCGATCCAAAGTTGATCGCGCTCTTGCTCGCCTGAAGCGCCTGCGCCTGCGCATCGCGCTTCGACAGCTCCATCTCATAGAGCTTCGCCTTTAGCATTTTCATCGCCAAAGCCCGGTTTTGATGCTGGCTCCGCTCGGCCCTGCACACGATATTCAATCCCGTCGGCAAGTGGCGCAGCCGCACGGCCGTCTCGACTTTATTCACGTTCTGGCCGCCTTTGCCGCCTGCCCGCATCGTCGTAATCTCAATATCTTTTTCGTTCACCTCGATGTTGATGTCATCGTCCACATCGGGCGTTACTTCCACCGCCGCAAAGGCCGTCTGGCGCGTGTGATCGGCATTAAAAGGGCTCATGCGCACAAGCCTGTGCACGCCTGTTTCCGAGCGCAGATTGCCGTAGGCGCTATCGCCCACAATCGACAGCGTCGCCGCATCGATGCCCGCCTCTTCGCCGTCTTGATAGTCGATGATCTCGGCCTTGTAGCCCTTGCGTTCGCACCAGCGCAGATACATGCGCAACAGCATCGCCGCCCAATCCTTGGCATCGGTGCCTCCCGCGCCGGGATGAATGCTTAAAATGGCCGAATTGCGATCGGCCGGGCCGGAAAGCATGCGATCGAGTTCGGCCTTGCGAAGCCGTACCAGAAGAGCATCCGTCTGGCGTTCCGCATCGTTCAGCGCATGCGTATCGCCTTCGGCCGCGGCGAGTTCGAAATAATCGTTTACATCGGCGATATCGCTGCCCAAGCGCTTGGCCAGCTCGAGCTTGTTCTCGGCTTGAGCGCGCTTCCGCAGCGTGGCTTGAGCTTTGTCGTTATCGTTCCAAAAGCCCGGCGCAAGCGTGGCCTGCGTTAAATCTTCGACGAGGCGCTCCAATTTAGGGACGTCAAAGATGCCCCCTTAGCGCCTCAAAGCGCCGTTTGATGTCCTGTAATTTATCGCGTGTTTCGCTGAGCATGGCGGCGCTTCTATTCCATCCGAAAGGAAAGCGGAAGAAGAAATCGCCGCCTGGGATTGGCAATTTAGCAATTGGCCGATGCGCTAGGGCATGGCGTTTGGCGCGCCGGGCGTGGGTTTTCCAATACCGAAATTGCCCGTGAGGTCGGGCAAGCGAGACCAGGTCTGGCCGGCTACCGGAGAAGGAATTACCATTGAATTGGGATAATCGACGGTTGTAATGACATCATCATTGGGAGCCAGGAAATACAATCGTTCGCCAAGGCTCGCGCTAATTTTCCAAGCGGTGTAATAACAGACCGTGCCCGCGGGCGAAGAGGCGAGGCAATCGGGGTGGGCGATGGGCGGCATGTCGGGCGTTTGAGCGCCGAGGATAATCCAATAAGCCTTTGCGGGAATGACAGCATCGGCCGGAAAACGAAGGGCATCGGCGATTCTGGGCGTGCCGGGGGCGGCCGCGTCGGAATCGGCGAACGCATATCCTCCCAAATTGAAAGGCGTGTCGCCCGTATTGACAATTTCAACCCATTCGAAATCGGTGGGAAGCGGTGAAAACGCATTGATTTCATTAAAAACAATCTTCTCTGAGCCCGGTCCGGCGCCGCCTGGAGCCGCGCCGCCTTGGCCGCTGCCGCCGCTGCCTCCCGACGTGGACGCGGAGCCCGAACTCGACGAGGTGGTCAGCCCGCCGCTGGAGCTTTCTTCTGAGCCGCCGCAGGCGAGCATGACAAGCGAAGCAAGAGAACAAAGCAGAAGTGTCAGACGCATAAAAAATCTCCTAAAATATTTTATGTATTGCGGTGATCGTGACCGCTTGAACCATGAACCATTAAAAAGTGTAAGACCGAAAGCCTAAAAGCAAAAACATCCTTTTCGCCGGGCGCTATGGCTGGGCTCCCGGATCGGTTCCTGAATTAATTAAATTCCGGTGATTTTCCTCATAACGGCGTATATCGCCGCTCCGGCCTTCCCGCGCCTTTTGAGCCCAGCGCGCGTCCGCGATCAGCGCCCTCGCCAAAACGGCGCATTCGGCATGGCCTGCCTCAAGATATTCCTCGGCGCCCTCGGGCGTCATTAAATTCCCCGCGACAAGCCTGGGTTTTTCGCTGAATTTGGCCACCCAATCCGGAAGCCAAATCTCCGTTCCAAAATAGCCCCGCCTCGATTCATGCCAGCACGAGATATCCCAAACATCGGCCCCCGCGCCTTCAATAGCATTTAAAAAAATACGAAGATCATCCGGTGTAATTGGAACATTGGGCGAATCCGGGGCGTCGGCGTGAATGCTAAAGCGATAAAATATAGGCACTTCATCGGAAACAGCCTTGCGCACAGCCCTCACCACCGCGGCGGGAAAATGCGTGCGTTTCTCGGAAGAGCCTCCCCATTCATCGGTTCGCAGATTCACATCACCCCTCCAGAATTGATGCACCAAATAGCCGTGAGCCCCGTGAATTTCGACAAAATCGCATCCCGCCTCGACGGAGCGCCTCGCCGCTTGGGCAAAATCATCGATAATTTGATCAATTTCACCGGATGTTAGGGCGCGGGCAGGATCAAAACCCTTGCGCGTCCAATTGGAAGCGCTGACAGGCTGTTCTCCAAGCAGCGCCCTCGAGCTTGCGGCCCCCGCGTGAAAGATCTGCGTGCCAAAAAGAGATCCGTATTTATGCGCGGCGGCGGCGCAGCGGGCCCAGCCTTCGGTATAGGAATCGTCGCAAATACCCATGGCATTCGGCCATCCGCGCCCATTTTTAGATACAAAAGCCGCGGCTCCGATTAAAGTGCCGCAGCCTCCCTGGGCGCGGCGCTCATACCACTCGACAATCCAATCGGTGATATGGCCATCAGCGGTGGCTTGATTCAAAGTCATCGGACCCATTGCGATCCGGTTGTTGAGAACCTTATTTCCCCGGCCCAGGGGAAGGGGTTCGAAGAGCTTCGGATAGGTGTTCATGGGCGGCGCATCGTGCCGATTTCGCGGGGATGGTCAAGGGATTTTGCTTTTTATTTCAGGGAACGGCGTATGAGCGAAGTAAAACCATCTTATCCTTTAGAATTGCCAGCCCAGCGCATGCGGGCCATGGTGCAATTTTGTATGGATCGAATTATCGATCATATTGAAAGCCTGCCTTCTCAAAAAATGCATAACAACGAAGGCGGCAAGAAGTTTTCCCGGGCGCTGCGCGAGCCTTTGCCCGAAACGGCCATGGCCTTCGAGCCGCTAATGCGCAGGCTATTCGGAGAGATTATTCCCAAGAGCTTGAATACCGCTTCCGGCGGGTATTTAGGCTATATCCCCGGAGGCGGAATCTTTCACGCGGCCCTTGCCGATCTCATTGCCAATTCAGTCAATCGTTATGTCGGTATTTTTCAGGCGGCGCCCGGTCTTGTGCGGCTGGAATCCAATGTTGTGGATTGGTTTTGCCAATTGATCGGATATGGAGAAGGTTCGGGCGGCCTATTGACCTCGGGGGGTTCGATGGCCAATCTGATCGCATTGGCAGCCGCGAGATCGGAACGATTACCCGCCGATTTTTTAAAGGGCATTGTGTATGTGTCGGCGGAGGTGCATCACTCGGTGCACAAGTCGGCGAAGATAGCCGGCTTTATGGAAGAGAATATCCGGCGCATTGGCGTGGATGGGCAATTTAGGATGCGCGGGGACGAGCTTTCCCGGGCGATCGATGAAGATCGAAAGCGGGGTTTGGTTCCCGCGATCGTTGTGGCAAGCGCGGGGACGACGGGAACGGGCGCAGTCGATAATTTACAAGAGATTGCAGACATTGCCGATCAAAATGGAATTTGGTTTCATATCGATGCGGCGTATGGCGGCTGTTTTGTGCTGACGGAACGGGGCAAGCAGATTTTCCGTGGAATAGAGAGGTCGGATTCGGTGACGATCGATCCTCATAAAGGAATGTTTTTGCCCTATGGAACGGGATGTTTGGTGGTGCGGGATCGCAAGACCTTGCAGCGGACCTTTGGCAGTACGGCGTCCTATTTACCGCCTCCCGAACAAGACGAGGATTGCATCGATTTTAGCGAGCTCGGTCCTGAGTTATCGAGGGATTTTCGCGGCCTTCGGATTTGGTTGCCTTTAAAAATGCATGGGGCGGGCGTCTTTAGGGAGGCTTTGGATGAGAAGCTGGATTTGGCGCGGAGGGCGGCCGACGAAATTCGGCGATGGCCTGATGTTGAGATTGTTTCAGAGCCTGTTTTGTCGCTGTTTTCATTTAGGTTTTATCCAAAAGAATTTTCAGGCAATGAAATTAAATTGAATGAATTGAACCGGCGCTGGCTCCGGGGCGTAAATGGGAGGCAGCGGGTGTTCTTAACGGGGGTCACGGTCGAGGGGCGTTTTGTGCTGCGGATATGCGTGCTGAGTTTTAGAACGCATGCGGAGCATTTGGATGCGGCGCTTTTGGATCTTCAAGCGGCTTTGTCCGATGTGGTGAGGGGTTTGGGGGAAGACAATTCGAAGCAATAGGTTTTCGATTATATCAGATTTGTGATGGATCAATGGTTCACCGGGGGTGGATCTTGGTTTATTCAGTTTGGGTATTGCAGGGTATTAAAAATAGGGTTGCTTATCCGGGCGGGCTCGTGAGAATATCGGGATTCGTCTTGTTTCGCCTGCGTTGCTCGAATGCGGGCGGGCTGGCACGGGTCATGCAAACCCTTTAAGCGTCAGAAACGAGGAAACACGTCATGAAGAAACTGCTCTCGGCTCTTTTGGTCACATTTGCTGTTGTCGGAACCGTGAATGCCGATTCAGATCACCGTGTGAGTGTCGGTAGTGTGTCCGCGAAGGTGTCGGAGTCGGCGACTGCGACGGTGCGTGTGGAGCCTCAGGGCGGTTACAAGATCAATGAAGAGTTTCCCGCGAAGTTGACGCTGACGGCGCCCGCTGGTGTGACGCTTGAGAAGGCGAAGCTGACGAAGGGTGATGCGGCTCAGCTCGATAAGTCGGCGCTGGTCTTCAATGTGAAGCTGACGGCGACCGAGGCGGGGAAGAAGACGGTGACGGGTGAGCTTCGTTTTGCGGTGTGCAAAGAAACCGAGTGCAAGCCGATGACGCAGGCCGTTTCTATTCAGGTGGACGCCAAGTAATTTAGAATCTGGCTCCCATTCAACATGCCCCGGATGCCTATTTCATCCGGGGTTTTTTGTTATTTTATTATTGTTTTTTGCGGGCTGCCGGGGCTGGAACGATAAGCCATAAAACAAGGGCAGCCGCAAGGGCGATGATTCCGCCGAGATAAAAGGCTGTCGCGCTTCCAATTTTATCGTATATATATCCAAATAAAATATTGGTGGGCAATAAAATAAGACCTTCAAGCGCGAGAAGAATTCCAAAGGCGCGTCCCCGGATTTCCGTGGGGACGAGCTGCGCGAGCAGGGCTTTTTCTCCGCCTTCGGCGAGGCCGTAATAGAGAGCGTAGGGGATGAAGAGAAGCCAGCCCGTGAGCCAATGGCCTGCCATTCCAAAGGCGATGTAGCTAATCCCGTAGAGAAGCCAGGCGATGGCCAGGTTATTCTTATGGCCAATTCGATCGGATAGGGCGCCGCCGGGTAAATTGAATATCGCTTTTCCGAGCTGGAGCGACATCCACGCGATCGGCGCAAAGGCTGTTTCTAGGCCGAGATCGGATAGGCGGCGGAGTAAAAATAAATCGCCGGAGCAGGCGAGGGCGAAGAGGGCGCAGGCCATGAAATAGCGTTTGGCCGTAATCGGTAGCGGTGGTTTGCTTTCTTGGGCCGGGGGTTGGTTATGCGATGGATGGGTGGCGGGGGACGCGTTCGGGGAGCGGATAAAAATCAATACAATAAGTACGGCAAATAATCCCGGAATAATCGATATCAAAAAAATCGATTGGATAGGCAATTTGATAAAATACATCAATGAAAAGCCGGCGAGCGCTCCGAATACGGCGCCCAGGTTATCCATCATGCGGTGAAATCCGAAGGCGCGGCCTCGATGGCTTTCTTTTACGGCGTCGGCGACCATGGCGTCGCGGGGCGGGCCGCGCAGTCCTTTTCCAACGCGGTCGCTCATGCGGATGAATACGGCGTGGATGGGCAGGGTGGCGAGGGCGTAGAGCGGCCTCGATAGGGCGGAG
This sequence comes from uncultured Polyangiaceae bacterium, assembly GCA_964537685.1. Lineage (GTDB taxonomy): Bacteria > Myxococcota_A > Polyangia > Polyangiales > Polyangiaceae > CAZICM01. The sequence goes on along the minus strand of CAZICM010000030.1, from coordinate 14,847 downwards.
AGGCCATAGCCCAATGCGATTAAGCCTTTTCGGGCGCGGGTATTTTCGGCAATGCGTCCGGATATTAATTTTAATGCGGCGCTTACGGTTTCAGATGCGCCTTCTATCCAGCCAATGGCTTGGGCGCCGCCTCCCAATGATTTTAAAAAGGCTGGGATAAATGGGTAAATCATTTCAGACGCGGTGTCGGTGAGAAGAGATACCCATCCTAAGGCGACGACCGTTTTGGGGAGTTTTTCGTTTGAATGGTTTTGGGAATTCCCGCTCATTTATTTATGGCGAGCTGTACCTAAGTTTGGGCGGCGCGGGCAATTCTTTTGCGGCATGGACGCGTTTGGCTTAGACGGCGTTACGTGGTGGTTGAGGAATTGTTATGGCCTGGGGCTTGAAATGCGATTGTTGTTCCGCTAACGATAAAAAGGCTTGGTGCACAGGTGCCCAGGCTGTTGACGCTAAAGGAGTTAGGAGCGAGATGTACGTCCCAAAGATGGTGATCCGGCCTCAGCTCGAGGTAATTGCACAGGCTCCCGTTCCCACGCGGTTCGGGGAGTTTGAGATGATGGTGTTTCATTGGAAGGAGAGCGCGGGTTCAAAGCATGCGTTGTCGCCTGATCATGTGGTGTTGCGTATGGGTCAGGTGGAAGGTCACGAGGGTGTGCTTGCGCGTGTGCATTCCGAGTGTTTAACCAGTGAGGTGTTTGGTTCGCTGAAATGCGATTGCCGCGAGCAATTGGAGGCGGCTCAGGCGGAGATTGCGCGGCAGGGCAGGGGGCTCGTTATTTATTTGCGGCAGGAGGGGCGGGGTATCGGTTTGGCGAATAAGATCCGGGCTTATCAGCTTCAGTCGCGCGGTCATGATACGGTGGATGCCAATCGTATTCTGGGTCTTCCCGATGATGCGCGGGATTATTCGGCGGCCGCGGCCGTGATTGAGTATTTGGGTGTCAAGTCGATTCAATTGATGACGAATAATCCCGAGAAGGTATCCGCGCTTGAAGGTTTAGGGGTGTTGATTCAATCGAGGGTTCCGAGCCTGGTGGGGCATAATCCTCATTCGGCGGCTTATTTGGAAGCAAAGCGTTTGCGTATGGGGCATGCGCTTCCGGAGTTGTCGGATTCAGATGAGGTGCCAAGCGGGCCGCGTTCGGTGCCTTTCATATCTTAATATATTTTTTATTTATTTTTAAGTCTCGCCTTTAATCTGCTCGCATAGCCTTCTTTGTTTTCTTGCCGGGTTCTCGAAATGGCCAGGGCGTCGTCGGGAACGTCTCTTGTGACGGTGGTGCCTGTGGCGACGTAGGCGCCTGTTCCAATGCGGATGGGTGCGACAATTTGAGAATCGCTTCCTATAAATGCTCCGGCTCCAATTTCGGTTTTGTATTTTTTAAATCCGTCGTAATTGCAAAAGATAGTTCCGGCGCCGATATTCGCGCCTTCGCCGATGTCTCCATCGCCCAAATAGGCGAGGTGATTGGCTTTGGCGCCTTTGCGTACGCGGGTTTTTTTGGTTTCAACGAAATTGCCAATATGGGCGTCGCTTTCTATTTCGCTATCGGGCCGTAAATGTGAAAATGGTCCGATTTGAGCCTTCTCTCCGATATTTGATTTTTCCGCGACGGTGTAGGGTTTAAGCCGGGCGCCCGCCTGAACGCGGACATCCTTTAGAATGCAGCCCGCGTCGATATGGGCTCCCGCGCCAATATGGGTTTTGCCCCGCAGAATTACGCCGTGTTCGATAATGGCTTCCGCTTCGATGCTGACTTGGGCTTCGATTTTGGCGCCGGTTCTTATGGTGATTCCATTTTTACGATGTGTGTCTGCTATTTGATGATAAATTATTTCTTCGGCGGCGGCGAGCTGGGCCCGGTCGTTGATGCCCGACAGGGTGCTGTGGTCTTTGGCGATCCGGGCGCGCACGCCGCGTTTTTCAGCGGCCATGGCGATGATGTCCGTTAAATAAAGTTCGCCTTGGGCATTTTGGGGTTTTAATGCCGGGAGCGCTTCTTTTAAGAAGGTTGAATTGACCAAATATACGCCCGAATTGACTTCGCGGATTTTTCTTTCGGCCGGACTGCAATCGCGCTCCTCGCGGATGCCGGTGATTTCTTGGTGTTCATTGCGAAGGATGCGGCCATAACCCGTTGGATCTTCGGGTTCGGAGCTCAGCAGTGCGACGAGCGCGCCTTCATCCATCAATTCGCTTAGTTTGGAGAGCTCGGCCGAATCCAAAAGAGGCGTGTCTCCGCAGAGAATCAGCACATGGCCGCTCTCTTCGCCAATCGCCGAAAGTCCGGCCCGTGCGGCGTCTCCCGTGCCGAGCTGCTGTTCTTGGTGGGCGATGCGGACGCGATCTCCAAATGCCTGTTCCACATAGGCCGCCACTTGATCTTTGCCATGGCCGACGACGGCTACAATCCGGTCTGCTCCCGATCGTGTTGCAGCTTCAATTACATAGTGAATCATCGGAAGGCCGGCCATGGGATGAAGCACTTTGGGAAGAGCGCTTTTCATTCGCTTGCCTTGTCCAGCCGCGAGAATGATAGCGGATAGATTGGGTATTCGATGGTTTTGAGATGCAGGTCCGGTGCTCATCGGGCGCGCATGCTACGCGCCCGCGCAAAAGCATTCCAGGGCGATTTTAGGATTTTTGGCGGCAACGCGGCGCGCAAGTGTCCAAAGTGCAATTCCGCTTGAAATGGCCATTCCAAGGCGGGCTTCTTTTCATCTAGAGTTGCGGCTTGGAGCGAAATGAAGATGGCAAATCGACGTCGCCGTGGGCGCAATGAACCTTTGCCGCGGGCGCGGACAGCGCGTAAACAGCGGACGGCTTTGGGCTTGGGTTTAGGGGTGTTGGTGGCCTGCGCGGCATCCTGTCACGATGGGATTGACACGTCGCGGGTGGCTTTGCCCAAGGGCACGCTGGGCGATGATCTGTACGGTGTTCTGTGCGATCGCGTGAGTGCGAGTGTGCTGACGGAAGATGTGTCGGGCGCTTCGTACAACGGCGTATGTCATTACGATGCGGCGGGCGCCTACGCCGATTCGGTGAATACATCTGTATTGCCGCCTGTTTCGGGCGATAAACAGGTTCAGGCGAGATCGCTCGCGCTTGCCAAAATCAATGCGATGGTGAAGCGCCGTTCCGATTTAATCCGGGCCTTCAATGCGGCCTTTCCGGATATCGAAATTGACAATGCGGCGACGCCCGAGGAGGGCGACAAAGTCAGGCTGCACAATGCGCTTTTATCGTTTTCGCAATCGCTCGCGCCGCTCTACGAATCCAATCCATTTAATGCGGCGGCCCAGCCTGTTGTTCCTGAATCGACGCGCGCCATTGGGCGGCTGATGACAGCGCTGATCGAAAGTCAAGAAGCGCGTGAAGCATTTTCAAAAATTCAAGGACGCAAGGGTTATCGGCCTTCGGCCTTGGGTCTGGGCGCGATCCGGGCGGCTTTGGCTTATCCTCAATTGCGGCAAGTTGCGCAGACCGCATTGAATGTCGTTGGGCCAAATGGTCCGGCCGCGCCTGCCTTGGAGCAGTTGTTCCGGGTATTAAAACAAGATTTAAAAACGGTGAAACCCGATACTTCGGCGCTGCCCAATTTGGTCATCGATGCGGCGAAGGCCGAGCCGAACCGGCCCCGCACGGCGCTTGAATTCGCGCAAGCCCTGATGATGAAGGAAGATCCTGCCTTTGCCGCCGATCCCAATGCGGCCCCCGTCTACTTGGCAAAGCGGGATCGGCGCGGCTTTGTTATGCCTTTAATGCAGGGCGCTAATTTACAATCTCCTTTTGTTGATCAAAATGCCGATGGTTATGCCGATACAGATGCCTTTGGGCGTTTTATCGATGCTTCGGGCAATCTGTTGAATGTGGACACTCCATTCGCCATTCCCGGGGTGATGGGCGGACCTACGGACGCTTTTGGAAGGCCGGCAACGCCGCTGTATCAATATATCGATGTCTCGCGCACGGCGGCTTCTTCGCTGCTCCGCAATTTAAAGCCGCTGACCGATGCGACACAATACGATGCAATGGGCGGTCCAAACGCCTGGAAGAAAGAGCATGAAACCCTGATGTATGCGCTTGCGGGCGCATATACGCTTTATGGCGATCGGGAAGAGGCTCAATACGATTTTGAAAATGAGAGCATTGTTCCTGCCGATCAGAGCTGTTCGAATTGCCTGCCTTATCAGCGGTTCCGGGGAGAGGATTCGCCCATTGTCGATTTAATTCACGCGGCGGGGCAAATCTTTGCCGATCCCGATTCCGATGCGCTCTTGCTCGGGCTGATGGATTTAACCCAGAATCACAAAGATAAAGTCGCCCGGCTCCTGGGCGCGGCATTAAAAATCCGTGAAATTACCCTGGCCCACGATGAGCTGGCTCTGGCCGGGAAAGAGCCTTTGGCCGAATTGCCGTATCAAACGCCGGTGTGGGATCAGGTCGCGGCCATTATGGCGCGCATTCTAAAAGAACCTGGGCTGGTGAAAAATCTAGTCAAAGGATTCGGCGACAATACGATGATTACGCCGATTGGAGGCGCTCAGCATGTCGGCGATACGCTGAGCAAATTTGTAAGCTTTAAAGATCAAATTACTTACAATACCAACGATTTAAATGGACCTCCGCTCAATTTAAATACCAACGACGCCTCGCCTCCCAAGACGCCGGTGGATCGCACACAGCCGATTGGCGGAGAAAATCGATCGGCATTGATGCGTTCGTTTCAGATTATTCACGACGCCAACAACGATAAAGCCTGCAACAAAGACGGCGCCAAAGTAAGAGCTTCCATTTTGGGCCTCACGGTTTCGTGGCCGCTCATCGGCAGTTACGATGAATGCGAACTCTTTAGTTTTAATAATTTGGGCGCGTTTTATATCGATGCGCTGCTCGATCCCAATCATCCCAAGCGGGCCGAGCTGGTAATCAAAGACGGCGTGCTGGATGGGATTATTGCATTTTTAGGTGTCTTCGCCGACGAAGATGCGCTCTTTGAATCATCGAGCGGTATTACGGGAATGACGCTTCATCCAACGCCCGCGGCATTAAATCGGCTGGTCTTCTTCGGGGCTAAATCCGACAAATGGCCGAATATGCCCGATATGGATTTAAACAATGCCAATCAGCAAACCAACGATTTTGTTGCCGCGCTGATTGAGCCTGTTTCCCCGTCGATTTGCCCCTTGCAGCCCAATGGAACGCGCCTCTGTTCCGATATGAACGATTTGCTGAGGCTGCGCGATAAAAACACGATTTTCCTGTGGGAGCACTATGGCTTTTACGATTATCTAAGGCCGCTTGTAACGCCTTTTGCCAATGTGAGCTGTACGCCCGATGTGTCGAGCTGCGATGTGGCCGATCAGCGCGGCGAGCAGATGTTTATCGATTTAATCGAAGTGCTCCATCAGCATTGGGCTACGCCCGGGCATGGTCCTGAATGCAACAATTCAGGCGATGCGGTGAGCAATCCCTTCTATTGTTCAGGCGCGGGCATTGCCAATTACGAGCCTATTCTTTCCGAGGCATTTATAACCGATATCGTGCCTGCCCTGGTTGAATTCTCCAAGGTGGCCACGGAAGTCTCGGCCATTACGGTGGCGCGCGGCGCGAATGCGGGGCAGGTGTGGACGGGCGGCGAAGTGCTGGAGCGGCTGGCGCGTATTTTATTCGATCCCGATTACGCGGCTCAGATGGGTATGGTGGATCGCAAGGGAAATGCCGGCGCGCAATGGGTGGACGGTACGCCTCAGCCCCAATTGACAGGATACACGCTCTTTGCGGATGCATTGCATAAAATTGATTTGAGATTCGATCAGGCTTGCGATTGCTCGCTTAAGCAAGGCCAGGCCCAGATCGATTGTCAGGCCAATGCGGCAACATGTCCGGCGGATGCGGAGATGAGAAAAGGGCAATGGAAGCGCGCCCGTTCTCAATTGGTCGATCAATTGCTGGCGGTGGAAGGCGAGGGGCCTTCGGCGAAATTTAAAGATCCGGGCATGCCCGTGCTGCTAACAACCATGCTTCAGCTTTTGCGCGAGCAATTAAATGCCAATTGCCCCAAACGCGAGCTGCCCGATAATCAGGCGTGTACCTGGGCGAAGAAAACGCTGGGCGATAAACTCCAAAAGACCTTGAGCGGGCCGCTGTTCGCAGCGCTGATGGACTTGCAGGAAGCGCTGCGCGCGGATGAGCCGGCGCGAAGGGAAGTAGAAAAACTCCTATCGTATTTGTTTACGGTGGATTCGCCAAACGATGCATTCCCGGGGCTTTTGGTCTCGCTGGGCGACTTGCTTCAGGTGCTTCAAGCCGATACCGAGCTCGCTCCGATTCTCAATGCCATTGCGGGCGCCGCCGGAGCCTCGGACGATCCCGAGGGGGCCGGTGTGGGAACATCGTCGATGGGATTGCTAAAGGCCGTCACGGGCGACCAATACGATAAATACCATGTGATGGATTATGTATTGCCCGCCTTTGTAACGCCGATGGATAATGGCCAGGGCCTTGCGCCGATCGAAATTATTCTCGATACGATCAGCGAGGTCAACCGCTTTGACTCGGCGAGTGCCGAACCGCTGACAGCGGACGACTATAAAGCCACAATGGACGCTGTACATGGATTTGTGTCCAGCGAAACCCGTGGGCTCGAGCAATTCTACGATATTGTAAAGAACCGGCCGCGCGAATAAGCGGGTGAGGGAAATGAAAACAAAGATTTTTGCGATGTCGGCGATGGTAATGATTACGTCGGCCGGCTGGGTGTGTTCCAGTTCAGACGCGCATGCGGCGGGACTGTATTTAAGCCAGCGGGGTGTGCGGCCTTTGGGGCGGGGCGGCGCATTTATCGCGGGCGCGGACGATCCGGGCGCCATTGCTTACAATCCGGCCGGATTGTTCGATGCGGGCGGGCAGTTTTTAATCGATGGCTCTTGGGTTCATTTTTCAAGCGATTACACGAGGCAATCGCTGTTCCGGCAGACCGATCCCAATACGGGCGAAATCCGGAAGGAGGATGTTCAGACTTATGCGCCGGTATCGGGATCGACGCCCTTTTTGCCTATTCCAACGATTGCGGGCACCTATAGGCTCAATCCAGAATGGGCATTAGGGGCAGGGGTTTGGGCGCCCTACGCGGCGCTGACGGAATATCCCGATACGGTTTCGGGCCAGCCCGCGCCTCAGCGTTATTCGCTTCTTTCGCTGGAAGGTTCGGCGCTGGCACTGGTGGGCGTGGGCGCTGCCTATGCGCCAAACCCCAATTTAAGGCTGGGCGCGACGCTGGGCATTTTAACAGGTGTGTTTAGAAGCACGGTTGTATTTTCAGGCTGCGTGCCCGAGCGCTTTTTCTGCGCGCCTGAAGACCCCGATTATGACGTGCTCGCCGAGCTCAATGCCGGGCCGATTATCGCTCCGACAGGCCAATTGGGCGCCATTTACAAAGTTCATCCCAAAGTAACGATCGGCGCATCCTTCCAATTGCCTATTTTCGTGCGTTCGGGCGCGACGATTAAAACCCGCCTGCCCGCATCGCCTGTCTTTGAAACCGCGCGCCAGGAAGGCGAAGACGCCGATATCAATTTTGAATTGCCTTATAGCGTTCAATTGGGCGTCGAAGCCAGGCCAATCGACAACTTGCGCGTCGAATTTGCAGGCAGTTTTGATGGATGGGGAATGCACGATACCATTGAAGTCGATCCGGACGGCGTGGCATTAAAAAATATCGCGGCATTTCCCGAGACCTATTATATCCCCAAAGTGGCGCTGGCCCGGGGATTTCAAAATTCGTTTTCGCTGCGGCTGGGCGGAGAATACGGCTTTAACGCCGCGGGAAAACAAATGTATGCGAGGGCAGGCATTCATTTTGATTCCAGTGCCGTCCCCAAGGAATATTTATCGGTGCTCACCATGGATGCGAATAAAATAACCCCATCCATCGGCTTCGGCGCGGAAATTGGGCCAATTCGATTGGATGCCGTCTTCGCCTATGTGATTATGCCCGAGGTGACGGTCGATCCGCGCGAGGCCAAAATTCAGCAAGTCAGCCCTGTGCAAGCCAATCCGGCCGCTTTTCCCACCGTCGTGAACGGCGGTATTTACAATGGAGGCGCCGCGATTATCGGATTGGGCGCCGCCTATACCTTCGATCCTATCGCCGCCGCGGCAAAGCCTTAAAACCATGGAGGCTTACGAACCTTATCTATCGTTTGGCTTGGCGCTATTTGCCGGCTTTTTAATCGGGCTCGAGCGGGAGCAATCCGCCGTGGCCGAGGATAGGGCTCCCGGCAGTTTTATGGGCGGGGCCCGGACTTTTCCCATTGTGGCGATGATGGGCGCCATTTCGGCCTTGCTTTCAAGGCATTTTGGCATTTGGATCGTCGTTCTTCCCTTTTTGGCCGTCGTCGTTTACGTGGGCATTTCCTATTATTCGGATGTCACGCGGGATAACGATCATGGCCTGTCTTCCGAGGCATCGCTGGCGCTAACCTTTTTGCTCGGTGTATTCGCGGCGAGCGAAGGATTGGTGAAGCCCATCGAGCGCAAAATCTTCGTGGTGCTGGCCATTTCGGTGATTACCACGCTGCTGTTATCGGTAAAATCGCCGCTCCGCCGTTTTGCCGCGAAAGCCACGCAGGAAGATGTGCTGGCCACCGTGAAGTTTTTGGTGATTGCCGTCGTGGCCCTGCCGCTTTTGCCCGATAAAAACCTGGGCCCGCTCGATGTATTGAATCCATATAAAATCGGATTGATGATTGTTTTAATCGCGGGCGTCAGCTTTATTGGCTATGTCGCCATTCGGGTGCTGGGGCCCGGGCGGGGTTTGGGTATTACCGGATTGGTCGGCGGATTGGCTTCATCCACGGCGGTTACGCTGGGTTTTTCCCGCCGCGCCAAAGAAGAGCCCGCACTGGCTCCCGCCTGTGCCTTGGCGGTGGTCTTGGCGTCCACCGTGATGTATGCCCGTATTTTGGTGCTGGTGGCCGTGATCAATATGGATTTGCTCGCGCTGCTGGCTGTGCCCGTGTCCGTGATGATGCTTTGCTCTGTGGGCGCGAGCTATGTCATTTACCGGGAAACCAAGAAGGAAACGCCTTCCCAGCACCATGAATCGAAAATTGATGTAAGCAACCCCTTTGAATTGAGAACGGCGGTTGGGCTGGGCATTTTATTTGCCTTTGTTTTATTTATTTCAAAGGCAGCCGTGACCTATGGCGGCGCCGGCGGAACATATTTAACCGGATTGCTTGCCGGATCGACCGATTTGGACGCCGTAACGCTATCCATGGCGAACCTCGCGAAAAAAGGCTTGAGCAGCGATATCGCGGTGACGACAATATTGATCGGAATTTTTAGCAATACAGTCGTAAAAGGCGGCATGGCCTTTACGCTGGGTGGCAAGCCTTTGGGCAAACGCGTCGCCTTGGCCTTCTCGGCCTCGGCCGTCGGCGGGCTCTTGGGCTGGCTGTGGTTTTTCCTTCGATAGGCGTGGCCTTCGCATTCGAGCGTGGGTGTTAGGTGAGCGCGTTTACACGTAGCCTCAGGGCTATGAAGCACCGAATTTTTTCTTCGTTAACTTTTATAAGCGTTTTGGCTGCGGCCGCGTGTGGTGGCGGAAGCTCGACCAATACGGAAACAACAGGCAGCGGTTCGGGCGGCAATGGCTCGGGCGGCAATGGCTCGGGCGGAACGGCATCCACGGGCGGTCTGCCTTGTGATGTCGCCAAGATTCTCGCCGACAACTGTGTGAAGTGCCATAGCGCGCCGCCTGTCTTTGGGGCGCCGATGCCGCTGACCACGCATGATGCGCTGATGGCCTCGGCGAAATCCGATCCAGCGTCCAAAATCTATGAGCTGGTCGGCAAGCGTATCCATGACGCGACAACGCCCATGCCGCCCCCTCCCAATGCAATCCTTTCGGCTTCCGATCAAAAAGTGCTTGATGATTGGATTGCGCAGGGCGCGCCCGCCTCGAACGAGAACTGTGGAGGCACGGGAACGGGTGGAGGTGGACAAGGGGGAGGCGGTGCCGTGGGATGCACACCTGATGTCGAGCTGGCGCCATCGGCCGCCTACAACATGCCCCAGAATGTAACCGACTCGTATATGTGCTACGGCGTCGAGCTGGCCTTCCCGACCAAACGCCATATTACCGGCATTTTACCGCGCATCAACAATGCGACGATCGTGCATCACATGCTCCTCTATCAATCGGACACGGCGGTTTCATCGGTCCCTGCACCTTGTTCGGGCGGTGGAGGCGCGGGCTGGCGGCTGGCGGCGGTGTGGGCGCCTGGGGGCGAGGCGTTTGAATTTCCACCGGCGGCTGGCCTTCCCATCGAAGGCTCCAGCCATTATGTGGTTCAGATGCATTATTCAAACTTGAACATGCTCTCGGGGCAGAAAGACAGCTCTGGATTTGACTTGTGCACGACCGAGCAACTCCGGCCCAACGACGCGGATATATTGGCCTTTGGCACGCTGAACGTCAATATTCCCGCCAATGGCAAGTCCGACATCACATGCAACCTGACCATTCCCGCGGGTATACTTCAGCCCAATACGCATATTATTGGCTCCATGCCCCACATGCACAAACTGGGCAAATTCATCCGAACGGATATTTTTCCTGGAGGATCGGGCAGCCCGCTGTTGATGACCGAGCGAGATCCGTGGAATTTTGACAGCCAATACTGGGACAGCCTCGACGTGCCGCTCAAACAGGGGGACAAGGTGACGACCCGATGTTACTGGGAGAATCCAACCAACAAAGCGGTTGGATTTGGAGAACAGACCAGCGACGAGATGTGTTTTGCCTTTGCGATGTATTACCCCAAGATCGAGCTGGCCCAATTTAACTGGTTATTGCCGGCGACGTCGTCGCAGTGCGGACCTACGCCTTGATATATTGAACAGCCGATCTTCCCACTTGGCCTTCCGTTCAATTCTATAAAATTATAGACATGTTCTTTAAAAAATGCGTGTGATTCGTTGCATTGAACGAATTGCAAAGCATGCTGATTTCTATATATCTTCAATCGCTGACAATTTGATCGGCGGTGTAAAAAAAATCTTGCGATCGCATTTTCATCGTGATAGTGACAGCGTCATGAGAGATGGCTACAGAGAATCCTACGGGATGTACGCATTGGGCTCTAGCGGAACGGAAGGCGTTTCGGTATCGTGTCCCTCTGCGATGCCCGCTGTGCAATCCAAACCAAAGCCAACCCCGAAATCGTTCCCGCGCGTAAGCGATCATTTGATAGTGCCCGAGCGCGCCCGCGAAGAAGTGGTACGCGGAAAGCTTATGGCGATGGAGCCGAGCGATCCGCCCCACGCCGATGAACAGGCGCACATCGCGAGCCTGATTCATACCCATTCAAAACCGGAGTACCAGAGCTCGGTTGAATTGGCGACGCGCGTCAGTCAAGGCAATGACTTCGCGGCCGATGCGTCCATTCGAAAAAAAGGTATCGATCCGCTCACGGGCGATCGTTACTTGGAAGAACTGGCCTTCGAAGTGGTAAACACCCAAAGCCATAAAAGCATTGAAAATAGAGCACGCGATTTATCGGAGCGCGGAGTTCGGAGAATCTTTGCGATCTTCGTGAAAGAAGGCTGGATTGGCGAATGGAACCCGAAGAACCAAGCCTTTGACAAGCTCAATCCCAAGGACAAAATCAAAGATCAAGCGCTGGTCCGGCCCATAAAAGTCAAAGCGCTTTTGGATATGGCGGAAGGGGAAAAGGAAATAAGCCGGGCGCTCTTGGTGAAAAACAATGAGGTGCTGACGAAGCACGTTGAGAAAGCCAAGAAGGCCGCCTTTCAAGAAGGCCGCGAGGAAGGTCTAAAGCTGGCTCGTCTAGCGTTGATGGATGTAATCCAAGAGCGTTTTGGTTCCGTGCCCCCTGCTTTGGAAGCGCGGATTCAAACGCTGCCCGCGGAGGAATTGCAGGGACTGATCAAGCGGGCCTTGAAGGCGGAGCGGATCGAAGAGCTCGGATAAAAACCTTCGGTCTTCGCAGAATTAGCCCAAACCTCTGAAATAGACACGCGCTCGGCCTCTCTTGGCAAACACCCCCTTCTCACCTACCATCCCCGCGCCTCCCCCCATTCCGCATACCCCAAACACCATGAACCGCATCCAAAAGTGCTTGATTTCAGCCCTCTTTGTCCTCTCGGCGGCCGCTTGCGGCGCCGACCCGGAAACCAACACAACTGCGCCCCCTGCCTTCTATACAAATGGCCATCTTCTCGACCGCTTCCATCTCCGGCTGGCCAGCTTTAATATCGAAAACTTTGGGACCTCCAAGGCCGGCAAACCCGCCGTCATGAAGGTGCTGGTGGATATTGCCCTCCGCTATGATGCCCTCCTCCTTCAAGAGCTGACCAATATCCCCGACGACCTCGATACCAATACCGGTCCTGTGATACGCCAGTATCTCGATGAAATCAACCAAGCGGCGGACAATAGCTACGCGATGGTGGTATCGCCCCGCGTTGGCGGCACACAAGCGGAACAATATGTTTTAATCTATAACACCACCAAGATATCCCTACGCGATACTGCGCTCTATGCTGATCCCATGGATACCTTTGTTCGGGAGCCCTATATGACCCGCATTCAATTTGGAGGCGAAGATTTTTGGATAAGCAATGTCCACACCGATCCTGATGTAGCGAAGAGCGAGATTTACGCGCTTGGCGATGTAGCCAAAGCCATGGCCCCGGTGGACCCGGATAGGATTCTGCTTGGCGATTGGAATGCGGATGGGAGCTATTTTAATGAAAGCGGGGACTGGGCCGGCTTTGGCCTGCTGGGCGAAGGTTTTTACCATGGAATCGCCGACACATGGGACACCACCGTACTGAGCACGGACTACACCTATGATCGGATCCTGCTTTCCCCCAGCTTAAAGGACAACGAAGTTGTGGGCAGCGGGGCGCCTTTCTATTTTGACAGGCCCGAAGCGGGTGGCTGGGACATGACACCCATTCTCAACGAAGGATGTATGGATGGGTATCTAGCATGTGATGCCACGTTGATGGATGCGGCGCGGCGGGTGAGCGATCATTATCCTGTGGAAATTACGCTAGCGTTTTAGAATGGGCTTGGCGGGTGAAGAGCGGCTGGTGGTGAACGACGAAAAAAAGGTCGTGAGCGAAGAACAGAAGGCCGTGAACGAAGAGCGGCTGGTGGTGAACGAAGAACAGAAGGCCGTGCGCGATGAGCGGCTCGTGGCGAACGATGAAAAAAAGGACGCGGGCCAAGAACAGAAGGCCGTGCGCGATGAGCGGCTCGTGGCGAACGACGAAAAAAAGGACGTGAGCGAAGAACAGAAGGTCGTGCGCGAAGAGCGGCTCGTGGTGAACGATGAAAAATAACTCGTGAGCCAAGTCAATCGTGTTGGCTCACGAGGTGCGGAGACACGAAGGCGAGTCCCGAATCATAGAGGACGAGATAGATATTGCCATCCGGGTATCGCCTTGATATAGCCGCGTCTTCCCTAGGGAACAGGGGCGGGCGATGCTGCTTGGCACACAGGAATTGCACGAGATTTACGACGCGGCCCTGGCCCTTCAGTTGGGCGATCGGCGTGATGCGTTGATGAGCGGTATCGACGTGCGCATTGCACAAGGCATGTCCCGGAGTCCTCATCCAGCGGATCAGCTTTTGAAGGATTTAAATTATTTATCGCGATACCCCAAGAGCTCGGATACTGCCGATGAGCATCCGTTGCCCATTTGGCTGGCGACGGCTAAACACTTATCGCCCGAAGATCCCCGGGCTCAGGTCTTTGAGCGCTATCTCGAAATATTAAAAGCCCGGCTCTCCGAACGCGCAAGCGGCGGCGACAAAGCGACGCAGGACATACGCCGGCCCATTCGGTCCAAGCCTTTTTTCGTAGGCCGCAAACAGGAACTTCAGCAATTGCGCGAGGCGCTGTTGCCCGGGCAGGGATTGCCCAAACCGGTGGCCATTGTAGGTCAAGGCGGATTGGGAAAGACATGGCTCGGCGAGCATTTTTTCGAGCAGCATCACGCGCGCTTTCCGGGAGGACGATATAAACTGATTTTAAATGTGGGCGATCAGCGAAGCGCGGCGATGTGCTTGGCCGAGCTCAATCAAGCGTTGCAGGTGGGAGCGCGGCCCGAACAGCATCGGGATGAAGTCGCTAAGGCGCTACGAGAACGAAACATCCTGCTCCATATCGATAATGCGGATACGGCTGAATTGGCGCTGATGATTGGCGAATTGGTGGGCGCGCTTCCCGGCGCGGCGATTTTGCTCACGGGGCGCTATACCCGGCTAGGCGAGGATAGAACCAGCGGATGGGTGAGGATTTTGCCCGATGTGCTCAGTCTTTCGGATGCCCGGGAGCAGGTGAAGCAAGAGCTCTTGGGCTGTAGACGCTTGCCTTCGGATACCGACATCGATCGCTTGGTCCAGGAATTGGGGCGCCTGCCCCTGGCCATTCATTTGGCGGCCGGGCATATCCGGGCGGGGCGTTCGGCCGATAGCTTTTTAAACGCGCTGCGGGAAAGCCGCTATCAATTGAAGCCCGTGGATCTAAGCACCGTGGCTCCCGAGGATAGAGCGCGCCAGGTGCTGGATGCGTCTTTTTCTTTGTCGCTGGAAGCCTTTCGGAAAGAAGCCGAGGCTCTGGTGCCTGCCTTATATGCCTTGGGCTGGGCGCCCTTGGCCGGCTTTGGTCCAAGCTTGGGCAGGGCCATCACGGGATTGAGTGAACAGGACTTTGAAGAGCTGATCATCCAAGCCCAGGGCCTTGCCCTGCTGGATGAAATGCCTGTGGAAGAGCGGGAAGACCAAGCCTGGAGGCTGCATC
>CAZICM010000029.1:81693-114218 GCA_964537685.1 uncultured Polyangiaceae bacterium | reverse complement strand
CATTGTCCGTGCAGGTCGCCATGACACAGTTGCCATTTGCATCGCATACCGTACCGCCATTTTCATTACATGCCGTGCCCTGGGCCACAGGCGTATATTCGGGTACGCCGTTCATGCACATGTCATCGGTGCACGATTTCATGTCATTCGGGCCATCATTATTATCGGCATTGCTCTTCGTTCCGCCATTCCCATCACATACAACCAATTGACAATCAAATGGCGTCTGCGCCGCGACCGGCGTATCGGCCGCAACGTTCATCGTACCGCACTTTCCATCGGTACACGTTGCGAGCACGCACTCATTTCCGGTCTTCATACAATCCGCGGGCCCCACACACTCAGGCATTCCGCCCGTTCCACCCGCACCTCCTGTATTGCTTGTTCCGCCAGCCCCGCCCGTGTTGTTCGTGCTGCCGCCCGCTCCGCCGGGCCCCGCGTTCCCTTCGTCAATTTTATTCCGATCCACCGCAGCCACCAGCTCACAGCCCCCGGACGCCGCCGCGAACCCCACAAAAACAAGCCCCGCAATCACCCCAGCGGTATACCGATTCATTGAACTTCTCCTTCAACAGCTTATTCACCTGCGCCAAGTAGAATCAGCACAAGCGCGCAACATCGCACTGCAGATCACATCCCGAAGTATGCAGCGACCGCGGCAGCGCGGCCTTGTCCTTCATACACAAAAGCAACAACAAAAATCCAGTTTCGAATGGTCACAAAATTCGGCCGCTGATACATCCTAGGTCATCGCATGTCCGACACATTCCTTTCCCTAACGCCCAACCATGTCCTCTCGGCCGTCGAGCGCCTTGGCACATCCGTCAGCGGCCGCTGCTTTCTCCTGGGCAGCCTCGAAAACCGCGTCTACGATATCGAATTGGAAGATCGCTCTCATCTAATTGCAAAATTCTATCGGCCAAATCGGCATTCCGATCGTGCCATCGCCGATGAGCATCAGGTATTGAGCACCCTTGCCGAGGCAGAAATTCCTGTTGCCGCGCCAATCCCTTTCGATGATGGCACAACCCTATCGCGCACCGAAGATGGTATCCGCTTCGCACTCTTTCCAAAAATCGCCGGGCGCAGCCCCGATGAAATGAACCTGGACGAATTTCATCAAATTGGAAAGATTATTGGACGAATTCATTCGGTCATGAGCTCGGTGCGCCCGTTGGAACGGCCGGAACTCTCGGCCCACACCTACGGAACCCAGTGCATTGAAAAAATTGTCTCCCAATGCGATATGCCAGGGGCACTGCGAAGCCGTTATGAGCACGCCGCACGGAGCCTCGTCTCGCTGGCCGCTCAATGCCTCGGTGGAGACAGCGAACGGCGGCTCATACACGCCGATCTGCACCGGGGCAACTTGCTCCGCACGCGCAACGCCTTTTGCGTATTGGATTTTGACGATATGGCGATCGGCCCTCCTGTTCAAGATCTATGGCTCCTTTTGCCATCCCGTCCCTCGGATTGCCCTGCCGAGCGCAATGCATTGATATCGGGCTATGAACGAATACGCCCTCTAAACCGGTATGCGCTCCGCTGTATTGAACCACTGCGCGGGCTCCGCTATATCCGCTATGCTGCCTGGATAGCGGAACGCTGGCACGATCCGGCATTTCCCCGGGCATTTCCTCAATTTGGCAGCGCGGCCTACTGGCAGGGACAGTTATCCGACTTGCACGATCAAATCCGGCTTATCGAAGAAGAAAATTAAGCGCGTCTCCGGTGCCCACCCCTGCTGTTTTTGCGCCGGAGGCGCGGCTTTTGCGCTGCAAATCTTCAATTGCCCTCATTAAACGCGACGATCATACGCTGCGCACGTCCCTTGCAAGATCTTGGCGACAAAGAGGCAATCGCCATGAAGCTCGATCTACTACATCTATGCGCTGTTCTATTCGCCGCTTCCCTCACCATGGGTTGCACCGTGGGCTATTACGGTTATGAGCCCACTCCCCCAGCCCCCACTCCCGCCCCCGCCGTGATACGCACCCAAGACGAGGTTCGATACATGCTCCCACCTGGAGCACCTAGGGGGCATGTCGTTATATCATCCTTTGGCGTCACCGAACTCAATCCTGATGAAGGTCCCGATGTTCCCGTTGTGCATATCCGCGTGCAAGTAGAAAACACCAACGGAGGAGCCAATTGGCAAATCAATACATCGGAAATTGCACTGGATCTGCGGGGCGGTCCGACGATACGCCAGGCATATATAAATGCAGAATCCGAATCACTCCCCCTTGTTACCGTAGAACCGGGCAGGGAAAGCACCTTTGATTTGTATTTCCCTCTCCCCCAAGGATGGCAAGAACCCGATCTTGTATCATCGTTTGAGGTCGTATGGAAAATCCGCACAGACACGGCTGAAATTGCTCAGCGAACCGGATTTGAGCGGGCGGCCCCTGTCTCGGCTCCGCCGGAACGGGTATATGTTGTTGGACATGCCCCTTATTGGTGGTATGCGCCTTGGTATCCGCCTTTGATTGTGCGTCCTCGGGTGACTGTGCATACCCATGTACATCCCCCCTATCCGCACCGCATTATTGTGCGAAAACCGACTGTAATTGTCAAAACGCCGCGCCCTCACCATCATCCAGTGCCCCATCGCCGCTAGTATCAACGCTAATGCTGAGAAGCATGTAGATGTAAACACCCATTCTCATACCAAGCTTCAATCGTCTCATCGCCTTCCACGCGCTCATACACCACGCGCCCATCCCTCGTCAGCGGCTTTAAATTAAACCTCCCCACATAAGCCAAAAACTCCGGCGGAGAAACACGGGCGATCAAATGATAACTATAATCCGGTAAAAAACCATCTTCCCAAGCGTCTTCCTTCAGCACAACGGCCGACTCTGGAAGCGCCTTTCGAAATCCCCACACATTGATATCCCGTATAAACACATATCCGCCATACCCCAGCGCCGACGCCGCAAGCACAATCACAGCCGCCCCCAGCCCAAGCCATGCCGATCGCTTTTTCATCCGCCTCCTATCCTAGAACCTAATTCCACGCGCCGGCAAAAATAAAAACCCTTATCAATCGAAAAGCCTTACACACCCTATTGACATGCCGCGCCGTCTATGCGAGCAGACTCTCCAATATGAAAAGAACTGCTCATTTTCTCTGCTGGCCGCTCGCCGCGCTCGGCCTCCTCTCCATGCAAGCCTGCTCGGGCGATGATTCCCAAACCACACCAACTTCCGGGTCCGGGACAAGCTCATCAGGCTCGTCTTCATCGAGCGGAAATGGCTCGGGAGGCGGCGGAATGGTGTGCGTGCCGGGCACGCAAGAACTGTGTTATTCAGGCCCCGCCAACACCGCAACGACCGGGCTATGCAAGGCTGGCCAGCACACCTGCAACGCAGACGGTTCGGGCTTTGGCGAATGCGTGGGCGAAGTCGTTCCCGTTCCCGAATCCTGCGCGACAATGGGCGATGACGATTGCGACGGAATGGCCAATGAAGAGGGCTGCGCATGCACCCCAAACACGACGGCGCCTTGTTATACCGGGCCGATGAATACCCAAGATGTCGGGATATGCAAGGCAGGCACACAGGTATGCAATGCCGATGGAACAGCCTATGGCGCATGCATGGGCGAGATTACGCCTCAGACCGAATCCTGCCTGACCGTTGAAGACGATGATTGTGACGGTCAAATCAATGAAGATGGCATGGGCTGCGTGTGTGTTCCCAATACAACCGTAAATTGCTACACGGGTCCTGCCATGACAGAAGGCGTGGGCGCCTGCATTGGCGGAACCAAAGCCTGCAATGCTCAAGGCACGGCGTATGGGCCTTGCGTTGGCGAAGTCGTACCCGTGGCCGAAACCTGCAACACGCCGACCGACGACGATTGCGACGGCGTAATCAATGAAAGCGGCGCGGGCTGTGTATGCGTGCCCAATACGACAGGACCTTGTTATACCGGCCCGATGGGCACGGAAAACGTAGGCATTTGCAAAGGCGGCACCCATGCCTGCAATGCGCAGGGAACAGCCTACGGGCCTTGCGTGGGCGAAATACTCCCCAATGCGGAAACCTGCAACACGCCGACCGACGACGATTGCGACGGCGTGATCAATGAAGAAGGATTGGGCTGTGTATGCCTGCCCAATAGCACGGCCACATGTTACACCGGCCCGATGGGCACGGAAAACGTAGGCATTTGCAAGGGCGGCACAAAGACGTGCAATGCGCAGGGCACGGCCTATGGCGCCTGCATGGGTGAAGTTCTTCCAATGATTGAGAATTGCCTGACGCCCGACGATGAAAATTGCTCGGGAAGTGCGGACGGCTGCGCCAATGGCCAATGGAGTAAAATCGCGGGCGATTTGGTCGATCAAGAAGCCTGGGCCGTTACAACCGATGGGGCAGGCAATGTTTTAGTGACTGGATATTTTAGCGGCACCATCGATTTGGGCGGCGGCCCTCTGACCAGCATGGGCGGCACCGATATTTTCCTCGCCAAATATTCCGGCCAAGGCGTGCATCTCTGGAGCAAGAGCTTTGGCAGCATCGGCGGCGATCAGGGCAAAGACATCACGACGGACGCGCAAGGCAACGTCTACATTACCGCATTCGCCAACAGCTCGATCGATTTTGGAGGCGGTATTTTGACCACGCTGGGCGGAAAAGAAGTTTGCGTCGCCAAATTTAATTCGGCGGGCGTACATCAATGGAGCAAACGCTATGGCGGCGCCTCCAACGAAGACCCTGCAGGACTCGATTTGGACAGCGCGGGCAATATTTATGTCACAGGCACCTACGCGGGCGCGACCGATTTTGGAGGAGGGTTAATTCCCCACGCGGGCTCGGACGATGTATTCCTTGTTAAACTCGATAATTTGGGCAATCACATCTGGAGCATGGGCTTTGGCGATATCTTGAGCCAGGACACGCGCGATATTGCCGTCGATAGCCTTGGCAATGTAACCATTGTCGGATATTTCGAAGGAACGATCGATTTTGGCGATGGCCTTCACACCTCGACGGGCTCGGCCGACATGATGGCAGCCAAATTCACGAGCGGAGGTTCGATTCTGGGCAGCCGCGCGGTTGGAGGAGGCGGCGCTCAAATTGCCGATAGCATTGCTATCGACAACAATAATAATGTAATTATTTCAGGATATGTATCCGGCACGGTCGATTTTGGAGGTGGCCCGCTGGTTGTTAATGGAAGCAACGATGTATTTGTTGCTAAATACGATACATTTGGCAACCATATATGGAGCAAGCTCTTTGGCGGTGGAGGCGATCAGCTTGGCTTCGGCCTCGCCGCCGATTCCCTGGGCAATATCATTCTCACCGGAAGATTTGTCACCACCATCGATTTTGGAGGCGGCGTGATGACCAGCGCGGGCATGAACGATATTTTCCTCACGAAACTAAGCCCGGCGGGCGCGCACATCTGGTCGCATTCCTACGGCGATGTCGCTGAGCAATGGGGACGCGACGTGGCCACCGACAGCGCAGGCAATGTGGTGATGATCGGCCGCATGCAAGGCTCGGCCGACTTCGGCCAGGGTCCGCTGATGAGTGCCGGCGGATACGACGCATTTATCGCCAAGTTCTCACCCTAAACTTCCCACCCGCCAAAACCCGCGCTTGCATAAGCGCATGCAAGCCATTCCCACCCCGGCCGATCTACAGCAGGCCAGACAGCGCATCCTCCCTCACGCTCACCGAACGCCCGTTTTCACAAGCCGTTTCATCAACGAACGGGCCGGCGCCTCGGTTTTTTTTAAATGCGAAAACTTTCAGCGCGTGGGTGCCTTTAAATTCAGAGGCGCCTGCAATGCGGTGATGTCGCTGTCCGATGAAGAAGCCTCGCGGGGCGTCGCAACGCATTCATCGGGCAATCATGCGCAAGCGCTGGCTCTTGCGGCCCGCCTTCGAAAGATTCCCGCCTATGTGGTGATGCCTCACGGTTCTCCGGCCGTAAAACGAGCAGCGGTCGAAGGCTATGGCGCCCAAATCCACTTCTGCGAACCAACCCTCTCCGCCCGCGAAACAACGCTGCAATCGATCGTTTCTCAAACCGGTGCCCACTTCGTGCATCCCTACAACGATGCCCGTGTCATCGCCGGCCAGGGAACCGCCGCGCTTGAGCTCCTGGAGGAAATTCCCAACCTCTGCACGATCACCGCGCCTGTGGGCGGAGGCGGACTTATCTCGGGATGTGCCCTCGCCGCGAACGCCCATAACGGCAACAGCGAAAAAAAAGTCCGCGTATTCGGCGTAGAACCTGAAGCGGCCGATGATGCCCGCCGCTCACTCCTCGAGGGCCGCATCGTTCCTTCGGGCGATCCCAAAACCATCGCCGATGGACTCCGCACATCGCTGGGCCCGCTCACCTTTGCCATCGCTCAGCAGCATGTGTCCGAAATCGTCTCCGTCAGCGAAGAGCAAATCATCTCCGCTATGCATTTCATTTGGGAACGCATGAAAATCATCATCGAACCCAGCAGCGCCGTGCCCGTAGCCGCTTTATTCGCAGGCAAAATTAAGGGCGATCGCATCGGCGTGATCGTAAGCGGCGGCAATGTCGATCTGACTGCGCTGCCCTTCGCCCGCTCCGCGCTCTAAAACTGCGTCCCGAAAACAAGCGTCCCGCCGCCTTTTTGAGGCGCCGCAAAAAAGTAGGCCGGCCTAGAAGCGCTCTTGTTTTCCTTGGGCGCGGAAGGCGCGGTGATCAAAAAAAACGCCGCCGCCGAAAGCGACGCAATCCCTACGCCCAGCGAAATATCCGCCACCAAAAACTTGGTCTTCACCGAGTTCACTTGATCTTCCGAACACGCGGGCGCGCACGTATCGCGAAGCTCATTGCGCTCGCTCAATCCAAGAACCGCAAAGGTCGTAAACAACCCCAGCCCGGCAATCCCAAGCCCCCCAAACACAAAGCTCAACACGGGAGGACCTCCTTCGGGAGGCGGAAGTGCTTGTTTTTTAGCGTTTTGCGATGCACTCCGATCGAAGAGCACCGATATCTTCTTCGCCCGTTCTCCTTCAGCCACCGAAATCGTCTGCTCAATCGGCTCGGCCCCCGGAAGTTCATAGCGAAGCAAATGATCGCCCGGATCTACCTCGACCTCCCCCTGATCGATTGGATCCTTCAACACCTTGCCGTTCAAGAGCACGCGCGCTCCCGACAGCGCTTCACCCGTCACCGCATCACGAACATCGAAGACGACGCTCGGAATGGCCGCCTTCACATCCTTGTCCCATTGCGTGCACTGCTTCCGCACGAAAAACGGACACTCCTTCTGCGAACAAATGGAAAGCTGTTCGGCGGCCTGTTGAAGCTTGCGTCCTTTGCGCAGCTCTTGAGCTTGCTCATACGCTTGAGCACAAGCCTTCTTCTTATCCTCGGCCGCTGCATGCCCTGCCCCAAGCAGCGCACCCGCGCACAGCGCGGCGGCGGCCCACCTGCGCCCCACAAAACGCATCCCCTTACCTCGCGCCCGCCCGCCTAAGCTCACTGTCAAACGTTCCCGCATTGGTCGCGCCGGCCCTGTTCACCTAAAGGCATTCAGGCTTTAACCGCTGAATACCCTTTGAATCAATGTAGTAGGGAATTTCGCAGGACCGCGAAACAGGTTTCGGCGCGGAGCCTGCCTTGCCGCTCGATGTGGACAGCGGCGCGCCCGATGTTGTCTTCGGTGCGGTCCCTGAAGGCACGAATGTCCCGCCCGAAACAGCATTGGAAGCATCGGCTGCCCCTGCATCCACGGCTGCCTCAACCGCCTCGGCAGCGCTCGGCGCAGATGAAGGCGCGGGCTGCCCGCTCGCGGAAACCGGCGCCGCCGAAACAGAAGCCGCTGGAGACACCTGTTCAGAAGCGGCAGACGGCGGCGGAGAAGCTTCGGGGCGAAACAGCATTAGCGCGAGACCGCCTCCAAGCAGCACGGCGATCAAACCTGCGCCGCCAATGATTAAACCTGTGCGCGAAGGCGAAGGAGCACCCGGGGCTCCAGCCAAAGGCGCAGGAGACACGACAGAAACCGTGCTTCTCGACGAAGGCGAATTCACGCCGAAGGCAGGACCCGGCTGAGAAGGAAGCGGCAGAGACGGCGGCGGAAGCGCGGCGACCACATCCATGGGCGGCGGCGCTACCGCGGGAGGCTGCTGAAAAGGCAACGGAGGCGGAGGAGGCGGAGGAGGCGGAGGAGAAAGCGGCGCCCTCAGCGTCGCAGGCTGCGTATACGCGGACACGGGAAGCGCAACCGGCGGCGGCCTTGGAAGAGCGGGCGCAGACGGAAGAGGAGCCCGCCTCGAGGAAGAAGCCGAATCCGCACCCTTTGGAATCACACCGGCGAGCGACACGGGCGGCGGCGTCGAAAGACTCTCGATCTCCTTGATACGAATCGCCCGTTTTGACAGCGAATCTCCGGCGATATCCACCATCCACTCGGCGAGCTGGCGCGGCGAAGCGATCCCCACCCGCTCCTCCAATTCAATCGCCATGGCGTGCGCCGTCGGATACCGCTTCTCGTAATCGCGCGCGAGCCCGCGCAGCACAATATCATCGAGCGCCTTGGGAATACCCGGCACAAACTGACTCGGCGGCACGATCTCGCCGTTCATCACCTTGTTGAACACAACGCCCGCGTGCTCACCATCAAAGAGACGCCGCACCGTCAGAGCCTCCCAGAGCACCACCGCCGCGCCGTAAATATCGCTGCGCCTATCCATGGGCATGCCCTTCATTTGCTCGGGCGCCATATACGCGAGCTTGCCTTTAATCTCCCCTTCGCGCGTGCTTTGAATACGTCCCACCGCCTTGGCCACGCCAAAGTCCAGCACCCGCGCCGTTCCATCGGCACCGACCAAAATATTCTGCGGCGAAACATCGCGGTGAACGATATGCAGAGGCTGCCCTTGTTCATCGGTCGCCTCATGCGCCGCATGCAGCCCATACAGAACGCCCGTCATAATCGACGCGACAATCTTCGCCGGAATCTTCGCGCCCCTCTTGTGCACAGCACCGAGCAGCTTCGCCAAGCTCTCGCCTTGCACATATTCCATGACCAAAAACAGCTCGCCCTCGAGAGAAACAACATCGAGTGTCGAAACCACATTAGGATGTTGAATCCGTCCCGCGAGCCTAGCCTCATCGAGAAACATAGCCGCGAACTCGGGATCTTTAGCGAATTGAGCGTGCAGACGTTTAACGGCGACGGTACGCGAAAAACCGACAGGGCCCAGCAATCGCCCGAAATGCACCGTAGCCATACCGCCTGAAGCGATTTCCCCATACAAGGCATATCGCCCCACGAGTCGCTCATACGGCTGGCCAGCAACGCCTTCCATCGACACCCTTGGGCCGCGCGAAATACAGCGCTGAAAAGGGACGATAATCGAGCCCGCGTTTTCAGGGAAGAGGAACAAGGGCTAAAACAAAAGCCCGAGCTCGATAAAATGAAGGTCTTCGACGCTCTGGGATTTAAAGATGGACAGCCCGCTCTCCCTAAAAATGGCCTCCCGGTTCAGCGACAATTTCATCGAATTGGACGGGAATACATACGCCAAATACACTTTATGGGTTGAACGAAAATCCGCGGCAACTCCCTGCACATCGATCAGCTCCTCCAGCCTATCGCGGCCTTCGATGGAGCGAAAAAAATCAAAATGCGATACAAATCCCGCTTCCAATCCCGCAAATCTCAATACAAGCTCGGGCACAGCCGACACACCCGCCGCGAAATAATAGTAATTTCTCTCGAGCACCGATTTGGTTCTGCGCTCCCCCAATGAATCGATAAACTTCATCACCGAATACGGCCCAATCATTGCGAAATCGGCATAGGCCCCCAGGCGGGCCCGCGTATAAAATCCCGCGCGGCGCGCTGAAAAATCCAGCACCGGCCCCGCCAAACTCACAATCGCAAGGCGATCCTCGGTATCGCCGATAAACCGCTTTGAATATTCATAGGCCGAACCCATTCCGGCGAAGAAATTCAAGCCGTACGGCTCTGACGAGCCTTCTTCCAGCGCCATATCCTGTAAAAACATCCCCCCCAGCGTTGCAGCGGCATAAACATAAAACAGCCGTGTTCCTCCCGGACCGTACAACACTCGAAAAGATGCATTCGTAAAATTATCCAATGTAAAATGCCAGGGCACTTTCTCGGGCTGATTATATTTGGGAATGGTGACAATTTCCGTATTGATATTAAATCCGATACGGTTGCCTGCCACTTGCTGCTCCGTGCTGGCCACAGAGGACAAGCCCAGCCCCGTACCAAACTCGAATTGGTGTGCAATATCGGTTGGAAAGCCAAAACGGTCGGATTTTTTGGCCTTAGGAATCCGAGCCCCATCCAGCCAGGCATGTGCCTGCTGAGGAAAGCCGAACACCCGCGATAAGACCCGGTTTACCGATTTATCGTGCCCCCTCGAAAAGAATTCTCCGTATTGAAAGAGCACCTCGCCCAAATCCAAACCTGCGACGGGCGTTAAAATTAGATCGTTTAGACTAACCAATTCTTTGAATTCAGACCCATACTCCCACAGCGCGCTTGCGGCGAACGAAAACAGAAAGGCTTCAAATAGATTCAGCCGGTTGGCGCGGGCAAACAAGTGATACCACATTCCCGATTGAAAAGAATGTCCGACTGCATTGGTATCAAATAGATTGGTATCAAAACGAATCGCATCAAATGTAATGATTTTGCGCTTCCAGCTTTCTTGATCCCAGCGCAGATCCCAGTCAACCCTGTTAAAATCCTGATTCGACCAATACCAGGTCGTACCAATAGGCCCGACGAAGGCAAACAGCTCCAAACCGGCCCGCAAATAATTTTTCTTCTGCCATTTTGACCGATTGGATATCCAATCCTCAAATTCAATCTGCGCCAATGGGCCGCGAAGCCCTAAATCAAATTGATAGGTAAAATAGCCGCCCGGCGGCAGATGATTAAGAAAGAATGGCTCACGATCGAATGAGACAACATTCCATCCGTAAAGCTTCCAGGGACCGATGCGCGGCGAAGGCTCTGTTTCCTGGGGGGGAGGTGGTTTTTCCTTGGGAGGCTCGGAAATAGCAAGAATCGGTGGCTCAGCCCGGGGAACCAGAGGCGGCGGCCCCGGAGGCTCGCGGCTTTTTTCCGCATGCATCAGATAGCCCGGAGCACTTGGGAGCGGACCCATCACCGGCGCCGGACGCAGTGCGCCGCATCCGCATAACAATGCGGCCAACAGCGCAATCCTGCCCGGCTTCCCTTTCACGGCCCCAATCGACTTTCCAAACGATAGGAAATATTTATTTGAATAATGCTCAATGCAATCACAAGGCCAAATCCGCTTCACTTGCGCCCGTTCAGATCCATTGCGCGGCCCGTGAATAATGTGCGCCGCTGCGCATGATTTGCACCTCAGCCCTTCAAATAGGCCCAAATCAAAGCGACCGTTTCCCTGAACACATAATAGGGCGTTTTGCGCAGCAATTCCGATCCTTCGTCGGCCGGAACGGTGTAGCACCTAAGACCTCTTCGCGCGCACAAAAGCTGAATCCTAGGCAAATGATGATAATGGCTCACGGCCAGAACCGTCTTTATTTCATGCCGCCTTTCGATTTCCTCTAAATTGCGTATCGTTGCTTCTGTATTGATACCCTTCTCGTCTTCCAGAATCAATTCGACAGGAACACCTGCCTGCACAGCCAAATTGCGCATCACCCTTGGCTCGCTATGCCCGCCTTCACCAATCCCTCCGCTCATGATCATGCGCTTGGCGTAGCCTTGATGATAGAGCATCACGCCTGTTTGCACACGCTCCGACAGCGCCTCGGAAGCGCGCCCATCGGCGTACACCCGCGCCCCCAGCACCAAAATGGCATCGGCCGGGCGCCGGTAGTCGGTCAATCCCAAAGAATGAACATAAAATACAATCGACATAAAAAGAACGAGCAGCGACGAAAGGAGGGCGGCCCGCAGCGAAGATTTCCGCAAAGGAGGAACGGGCGCTGAAGAATTTGATACAATCTGCTTGGCAATACGATAACGTGGACGCAGGCAAAAAAATACATGAAGCACCAAATACAGCGCGAGCGGCACGGACAGAGGCAGAGGCCAGGAAGAAGACAGTTTTCCATTATCGATTAAACGATAGAATTGAATGGCATTAAGCGCGGCAAGGCCCGCGAGCCCCAGCAAAGAAACGCCTAAAACCAAGACCAGCGTTCGATTTTTCACGGGACCAAACGCGCTGAACAAAAGCAGAATCGCCCATGCCCATAAACAAATATCCGCACCCGATCGAATGAAAGGAAAATAGAATAAAATATAAGCCGCCGAAAACCCCGGCCTCAGCCATTCCCTCACACCGTTTATCACCGCAAAAACAATAAAAAAGCCCGCCAAAAATTGAAAAAACAATGGCCTGGCCCAAACCTTTTCGCCGCTTTTCCCCGAAACCAAATCCTGAGCATCACCGGCCATATTGCCTCACACCTCGCGCAAGCCAGTGTAACGCCTCATCAACCCAGACACGAAATTGTCTGTTCGGAATGCGGCGGCAATGCGATACCCTAACGCGCCTGGATCTATTTCCCCATGCGACGTCCTCGACCACAGCTCTGTTTTTCAATTGGTGCCGCGGCCTTACTCATCAGCTCCGGCGCAGCGGCACAACCGCTCCTCAACACCCAAGAAAACCAGCCCGAAGAGCAATCCGCCCCTCCAGGCGAACTCCCGCCGCCCATACCGCCCCGCGGCGAATTGCCCAAGGTGGAATTGCACGGCGGCGCATATTTTTGGTACTACCAGCCCGTTGCAAACGCGGTCGGCATAACGCCCGCCGATAACAATATCGAGCTCACCCTCGCGAGCCTTGAATTCGAAGGCCGTCTCGACGACTTCGGCCTCGTTTTAAATCCCCGCTTCCGCGACTCGGAAGCCCGCGAATTTTTCACGAGCAATGTGTGGATTCAGCAAGCCTACGCTTATTTTCATCGCGAATACATCACGGCCAAGGTAGGCAAAATCAACTCCCAGCTCAGCCCAATCTGGGACGATTGCTTTTATGGAAGCCTTCTTTATTTCGAAGGATTTAAAGTTGATTCGCTCTATGGCATTTCACTCGAGGGCAGTTTCGACATGCCGAGCGGTTTTGGCCTCGCCTATTACGGCCAATATTTTCTAATCGACGGCGGCACCAACGGATCGCTCCGCGACCGCGACACCGTATGGGTAGGCGGCGACGTGCATCGGCGCCATACAACCCTCGGCCGTGTTGAACCTTCATTCCGGTTCAATAAACGCACATCCTTAAGGCTTGGCGCGGTCGCCCAATACAGTTACGTTGACTTCACACCCGAAGGAAATAATTTGCCGCCCAATGGAGTCGTGCGCGTAGGAGGCGATGTCAGCTTCCGGCACGGCCCAATTAAAGTCTTCGGTGAATTCCTTGCTCAATTCGGCAAGACCGTCACCGATTATCCCATTGCAGGCACACCAGCCACCGAAACGGCACCCGCCATTCCCGGCAAATCATCAGCTCATAATCATTACCTTCTCGCGGGTGCCAATTTTCAAATATGGCGCCTCAATGCACGCTATAGTTTTAGCTATATTAATTATCGTGATGTCAATGTACAGGAGATTCTTCACCTGCCCGGACTCACCGTGAACGTTCACGACAACGTCGCGCTTTTGCTCGAATACGCCTATCTCCCGCGCCGCGACGCCGGCAAAAAATCCACGCTGGACAATAGCTTTAATGCGACGGTTTACGCCCGCTTTTAAAATCCTCTTTTTTGATTTTTTAATGGTTTGATGTTTACCTTGCCCAACCATGATGCATAAAGCCCGGAGGCAACGCTCACACCTCCGCCGAGATCGCAGCAAACACCTATCTTTTGCGCTTATCTGCAGCGTTTTTGCGGCAGCCTGCGACAGCCCTTCCACCGGTCCGGCCCCGAGCGCACCGGCATCCTCTGCATCGGTTTCTACTCAAACCATTGCGGCCCCAAACAGCGCCGCGCCCGCCGAAGCTCCTGTACCGCCCGAAGGCAGCGCTTCTGCAGCAAATACAGGCACCGCAGCACCGCCCTCAAGCGCATCCGCCTCCGCCGCGGCATCGGCCAAAAGCCCGGCCAAAACACCTGTTCCAACCGATACAGGAGGCCCCCTTGTGAGCGGCAGCGCCCTGCCCGCGCCAACACCAAAACCCGCAAAATCATCGGCACCGGCGGCAACTCCTACGGCCTCGGCCGCCGCATCCGCCGCATCGCCTCAAGCGGCTCCAACGACCGAACCCTCTTCAGAGCCCCTCAAGCCATTGCCGCCTCCCGCGCCCGGATCTGCCGATGAAATTGCTTCACAAATTGATACAATTTTTCTTGGCCGCAAAACGTTTAAAGCCCGGTTTAAACAGGAACACACGCAAAAAGCCACGGGTATCGTCAAGAAATCGAGCGGAATCGTCTTCGTAGAAAAACCCAATAAAATATCTTTCCGCTACGACGCACCGAACAACAATCGCATCGTATCTGACGGCACTACCCTCAAAATCTACGTGGCTGAAGATAGCCAAATGTTTTTGCAGCCCATTCAAAAGACCGAATACCCGGGCGCCCTATCCTTTTTAATGGGCAATGGGCTGAGGCCGTCCTTCACCTTTTCTATTCACGAAAAAGCTAAATTCGAAGGCGGCCCTGTTCTCAATGGCAAACCCAGGGCGGCGACGCCTTATTACGAATATGTGCTGTTCTACACCGACAAATCGCTCCTCGAAAAAAAGGATCCAGGCGTTATACGCCGGGTTTTAATCGTCGACGCCCAGGGAAATAAAAATCGCTTTGACTTCGAAGACGTCTCCCAGCCCGCCTCCATCGAGCCCGGCGAATTTATTTTCAATCCGCCCGCAGGAACGAATATCCAACAGGGCGCTCAATAATTTCGGCCGCCATCTCTCACACGCTTCTTTACAAAAAGACGGGGCTCTATTACCAAGGTATTGGAACTCATGACGCCCTCCCACCTTTTCGCCTACGCCCCCGATGGCAATACGATTGTTCTTGCGGAAGGAAACGAGCTTCTTGTGCACGATGGCCAAGATGAAAGCCCTCGTTTCCGGCATACCCTGAACGCCCCCATTTTCGCCGTATTCGCAACCGTAAAGACTGTCATTGCGCTGGATGAATCGGGCGCCGTAAGCCTTTTTAATCCTGCCAAGGACGAAATCCTAAAGACCCTCGAATCAGGGGGGGCTCCAACGGCTTTCGCGGCACACGCCGATGGCCGCATTGCCGTCGGCCTCGACGCGGCAATTGTCTTGTTTGACGGCGATGGCTCAAAACGCGAGATCAATATCGCTTCCGCATCCGCGCTGGCTTTCTCGGGTGACGCATCGCTGCTCGCCGCGGGCAAAAGCGATGGCTCAATTCAAGTCATCTCCGCCGAAAGCGGGGAAAGCGTCGCCCAAACCAATATCGGCGAACCCGTGCGCAGCATTGCGTGGAATGCTGGCAACTTTTGGATCGCTTCCGGAGGAGATCGGGTTTTTCGCATTGAACAAGATGGCGATCAACACGATCAATTAACACGGGCCTCGGGAATGAACCCCGATTGTATTGTGTGTTCACCCGATGGTTCACTACTCGGAATGCGCCTGGATGCAGCAACGGTCGTGGTGCTCGCATATCCTTCGAAAAATACCGCGGCCACCATTCAATACATTGAGCGCAAAGCCTATGGGCTTGCCTTTGGCCCCGCGCCCTATTTCGGCATCGGCATGGATCTGGGCGATGGCAATAAAATTAATTTATCGACGAAAGCCGTTCACCGCACGGATACCCATCCCGGCCGCGACCACCACCGCTGGATGCTCTCCGTGGCCATCGATAAAAGCTCTCTTCCCGCGGCTTACGGCGGTGGCTCCGCACCAGAAAAAAGCCGGGCCAGCGAACCGCCAATCTCATCAAATTCGCCAACATCACCATCAAAAGATGGCGCACCTGTTCAGACCATTCTTGGATTTGTATTGGTGGGCATTGGCATTTTGATTTTGCTCGTCACGCAATGCGGATGAATCCCGCGGGCGAAATACTCATTTTTTCCGGCGCGCCGACATCCAATGCAGCAGAGCCGCAGAGCAGCCTGGGCAAGCTCTGGCCGCCCTTTCGCGCCGAATGGATTCTTTACGAAGACGGCGATTTAATCGTTATCAATAAGCCCGCGGGCATTCCCACGCACGCGCCCGACGGCGATCGCGTGGACGATGCCAAGACACGCCTTTCCGAATGGCTGCGCGCCCGCGATGGCAAAGAGCCCTATCTCGGCATTCATCAGCGGCTCGATCGCGATACCTCGGGCGTTCTTTTATTCACGAAACGAAGAGAAGCGAACCCTGAAATGGCCCGCCAATTCGAGGGACGCCTCGTTCAAAAAACCTATACGGGCTGCGCCGAATTGAGCGACCTTCGCGCGGTAAACCGGGGCGAAATGGTCATGAGGCATAAGCTTCTGCCCGATAAAAACGGCCTGATGCAAGCGCGGCCGGAGCATTTCCCCAAGGGTCAGCCGGCGGTCTCGCGCGCCCGCGTGCTGAAGCAAAAGAATAAGCGGGCCATGCTCGAAATTCGCCCGGAAACGGGCCGCACGCATCAAATTCGCGTTCAGCTTGCCGCGCTCTCCATGCCTCTCGCGGGCGACACGGCGTACGGTGGCCCCGAAGCGCCGCGCCTGCTCCTGCACGCTACGGAGCTGCGTATTCAACATCCCATCACGGGCAAAATGATTTCTTTCCGGGCACCTCTTCCAGATTGCTTTCAGCATTGGATGGATGCCAATTCAAAAGAATTTAATACAAACTCAGCCAACAAATATCAGCTCAATCAAATACTCCGGGATGCCGCGGACAAACGCTATGGGATTGCCAAGCTTCCTGCGACCAATGCGTTCAGATTGCTCAATGGAGCGGGAGACGCTCTGCCGGGTTTCACCATTGACGTTTATGGAGACTATCTCGTCGTATCGCTCATCGATGAAAACCAGGCGCCAATGCTTGAGGCTGTGCTCGATGCGGCTTACGAACTCGGCGCCCGGGGCGTCTATAAAAAAGTACGGCCCAAACACGCCAGCGTCATTGTCGACAGCCGGCGCGGCGAATACGCGCCTGTCGATGCCGTGCGCGGTGAAAATGCGCCTGAATATTTTTTTATTCAAGAACACGGCCTTTCTTTTGAAGTGCGCCTGGGCGACGGCTTATCCACCGGCATTTTCCTCGATCAGCGCGAAAATCGCCGGCGCGTGCGCGAATGGTCTGAACACAAGCGCGTGCTCAATTGTTTTGCCTATACGGGCGCATTTAGCGTGGCCGCTGCGGCGGGACATGCGCGCGAAACCCTCACGCTCGATATATCGGCCCGCTCGCTCGCCTGGGCCAGGCGCAATCTCGACGCCGCCCACGCCGATCCGGCGCATCACAAGCTGATTGAAGCCGATGTCTTTGGCTGGATGCAATTTGCCTCCCGCACAAAAGAGCAATTCGATTTAATTATTTTGGATCCGCCCAGCTTTTCGACGACGAAAACAACCCGGTTTTCGGCCGAAAGCGATTACCGTTCGCTGGCAACTCTCGCCATTTCGCTTCTTTCGCCGCATGGGCGCCTGTTGGCCAGCACCAATCACAAAGGCATTGTGCGCGCCAAATTCCGTCGCTTTTTGCATGAAGCTGCGCGGGCCGCGAAAAGAGAGGTCGTGCAAATGAAAGATATGCCCGACCCCATCGATTTTCCTCCTGAACCAGGCCTGGAGCCCGCGATGAAAAGCGTATGCGTAACTTTTTAAAAGAATGACCGGACAATACCATGAGCACAGCCAGTCACGAAACACGAAAGTTATTATTTAGCATTGCATCGTATGAATACCTGCGGCCCCGATTTTTAGCCGCGGGCGATTTCGAAGCGGGCGAAATCGAACGAAAAACATTTCCCGATGGCGAACGCTACCTGCGCCTTGCGGCCGATACTTGGGGGCGCGATGTGGTGCTCTTGGGCGGAACACCGACCGATTTGGATTGGCTCGAGGTCTACGATCTCGCCTTTGCCATTACCCGGGGCGGCGCCCGATCGCTGTCTATTGTGATGCCCTATTTTGGCTATTCGACCATGGAACGCGCCGTGAAACCGGGTGAAGTCGTCACGGCAAAAACCCGCGCCATGCTTCTTTCTGCAATTCCACCATGTGAAGCAGGAACACGTTTGTTTTTATTCGATTTACATACCGATGGGATTGAATTTTATTGCGGCGAACATCATATCACCCGCCATATTTACGGCGCGCCGGTGATTACGGAAGCCATACGCCGCTTCATGGACGGGCGCGATTATGTGCTGGGGGCCACGGACGCGGGGCGCGCCAAATGGGTTCAAAGCCTTGCGCGCGAGCTTCATGTCGAGCCTGCCTTTGTCTACAAGCACCGCGATTCGGGCACGGGCGCGCTTCAGCTCACGGGCATTAACGCGGAAGTCAAAGGCAAAGACATTGTTATTTACGACGATATGATCCGAACCGGCGGGACGCTGATTCAAGCGGCCAAAGCCTATCTTCACGCGGGCGCCAAATCGGTTTCGGCCATTGCGAGCCATTTGGTGCTGCCCGAAAAATCGCTGGATACCCTGCGCGAATCAGGCGTATTTCAGCGTATTTTAGGCACCGATTCCCATCCGGGCAGCGAGAAAATCGCCCGCACAGATCCAGACGCCATTCACCCGATCGCGGGCCTGATGGTGCAATCCATTTTGCGGCCCCGTTAGAACCCAAACGAATAACGCCATGCCCGAGCAACAAAGCGCCAATGCGGCGCCCCAAAAAACGCGCCCGCCCTTTCAAGAGCGATTGTTTATTTTCGTCTGCTGGGCCGCCACGGTCTTTTTTGCCCTGCTCATTGTCACCTACGGCTACGGCCGCGATCAGGGCATTTATGCGGTTGTGGCCCGCACAATCACCGAAGGCGGAATGCCCTACCGCGATGCCTGGGATTTTAAACCGCCGGGCATTTTTCTTATTTATGCGCTGGCCAGGGTTTTCTTTGGCAATGCCCAATATGGCATCCGCATCCTCGAATGTTTATGTATTATCGGAATGATTCCCATTTTGATGCGATTGTCGACGCTCTTATGGGGCAGCCGGCTTATCGGCCTGGCGGCGGGGGCGGTAAATGCCTTTGTGCAGGCGCAGCTCGATTTTTGGCACACCAGCCAGCCCGAATCCTTTGGAGGAATTTTTACGATGGCTGGCATCTTGCTGGCCATGCAGGGCGAAATGGCCCATCAGCAGGATAAATCTCATCGAAGATCTGTATTATTTAATTGGATTGGCTCCGGCATTCTCTTCGGCATCTCGGGCCTGCTCAAACCTCCCCTTGCCGGAGGGGGTGCGGTCCTGGCCATTATTTTCGCCGGACGCTCCATTCTATCGGAAAAAGAAGGCTCTTCTTTTCTTCAGCGCCTCACCCGCTCTTCCATTCGAAAAGCGGTTGTACCCATTTTATATATTGCTGCCGGCGGGATCATTCCGATCGTATTGTGCGCCCTTTGGTTTGCCGCCAAGGGCGCGCTTTCCGATTTATATCAAGTGCTTTTCGTATTCACGCCGCATTACACAAAACTGGGCTGGGAAGGCTCGAGCTTTTTTGGAATGGCCTATTGGGGATTCACCGAATGGCTCGTGACCTATTGCAGCCTCATGACAGCCGGCGTGCTCTTATTCTTCGCCCTTGGGCTTGGCCCGCGCGAGCGGTATGGAGCTCTCGTTATTGCAAGCATTATCTCGATTCATCTCGCCGGCGTGGTCATGCAGGGCAAATTCTTTGCCTATCATTACGGGGCAACTTGGCCTCCAACTGCGATGCTCGCGGGCTTCAGCCTATTTTGGATTTGGGATCGCTTTGGACGCCATTCTGCCCTGCGCGCCATTGTTTTTTATTTAGGCATTGTTGTCATTTCCCTCGGGCGCTCCGCCACCAAGCACACCGTTGAAAGCTTTAGAACCCGCACGCTGATGCGCCTGGAGTTCTTCACCCAAAGCCCTAGAAATCAAGCCGCTATCGATCGCCTCGCCTGGATTGCAGAGGTGAATGCCGGCGTGAACAGAGCCGCCGGTGAATATTTGAAAACCCGCGTTCCTCCGAATCGCCCCATTTTTGTTTGGGGTTTTGAGCCGGTCATTTACGACCTCGCCGAACGCCCTCTGGCCAGCCGCTATATCTACAACGTGCCCCAGCGCGTCGCGTGGGTGAAGGACGAAGCCCGGAAAAGCCTTATGGCCGAGCTTTCCAGCAAGCGGCCGGCCGCTATTGTCATCGAGCACTACGATGTCTTTCCTCATGTGACGGGCGAAAACATAGATTCCGCCGACGCGCTTCCCGGTTTTTTTGAATTTAATCATTTATTAAAAACAAATTATAGGCTTGTCAAAACCATCGAAACGCTCGACATCTATTTAGAATTGGAGTTAGAATTGGAGAATGATACTCCGTCCCGCTAGAATTGCAATCCACCGCTGTCACCATGATCGAAAACGCGCTTCAATTTAATTCGCAGGACTGCTACAAAGACATTCGCTGCGCAAAACAAAATAAAAATACAAAACCTTCCTTTCCACACCGCTTTTGCGCAGCGGGAGGACAAGCATCCATGAAATCGTCGCTTCGCACAGCCTTGACCTTGGCGCTCAGCAGCGCCGCGCTCGCAGCAGCTATCGGCGCCTGCTCGGGCGACACCGAGAACAATGGAACAGGCACAGGTATGACCGGTGCCGGCGGCAATAGCTCGGGGACCGCAACCGGCGGCGGCGGGCCCGGATCGGGCGGTGGAATTTTCACCGGTTCAAGCGGCACGGCCGACGGCGGAATCGATCCCGATGCTGTCTGCGCCACAGAAAGCGCCGAAGCCACGCTCACCAAAGCCCCGATCGATATTATCGTAATTATCGACAATTCGGGCAGCATGACAGACGATATTATTGCCGTCCAAAACAATATTAATTCAAATTTCGCCAATATTCTCGATGCGGCGATGCTGGATTACAAATTTATTTTCATTGCCCGGCATGGCAATGCCAATCCCGACGAATCGGTGTGTATCAGCCCGCCGCTCGCCGCGGCTGGCACCAATTGCGGACCTCCCGCACAGGCCGAACCAGGTTATTCGGCGAAATTCGATCACTACAGCATCGAGGTCGCCAGCCATGACTCGCTCTGCAGGGCCTTGAGCACTTACACGGCTATAAATCCAGATGTATTTGGTAAATATCCGATGGGTTGGTCCGCCCTCCTACGCCAGGAAGCCATCAAGGTCTTTTTGGAGATCACCGACGATGGTATTTTGTGTTCATTCAATGGGAAAACCTACGACGACAACGATAATATCGCGGATGGGCAGACTACGGGCACTCAATTCGATACCGATCTGCTGGCACTCGATCCTTTGCAATTCGGCGACGCGGCCAATCGCAAATATATTTGGCACAGCATCATCGGCATGAAGGAAGCGGCCGTTGCGACCGATCCGCATTTGCCCGGCGATCCAATGGTCGACGCGGTCTGCGTCCTCAATGGAACACCCTCCCCCGGACCTGGCACGGGTTATCAGCATCTCAGCATTATTACCGGCGGTCTGCGTTTCCCCATCTGTCAAAATGCCTCGTTTGACGTTGTGTTCCAGAAGATCGCGGAAGGCGTCGTCGCGGGCGCGCAGGTGAATTGCGAATTCGCCATTCCGCCTCCGCCCTCGGGCCAGACCATCGATTTGGGTACGGTCGTCGTGCGTTACACGCCGAGCGGCGTGGGCGCGCCCATCGATTTCACCCAGGTCAAGACAGCGGCTGATTGTGTTCCCAATGCGTTCTATATCGAGAATGGGGCAACGATTAAGCTCTGCGCCGATTCCTGCGCCGTCGTGCAGGCGGACGATAAAGCCAAGGTGGATGTTCTGTTCACCTGTTCGGGCATGGGTCCGCAGTAATCGATGCTCCTGCGAAATTCCTCCGTTCTTCTCCTAAACGCAATCTCATCGTATTAAAATCAAATTAAAATAAATAGGGCAGCTCCGAAGGAGATGGCTGTGTTTCCTTCGGGGCTTTTTGTATTGGATTGGGCTCATCCACAGAGGGATTGGATGAAGGCAATGGTTCAACCGGGCTCTTTTTAATGGGTTTTGCTATTTCCGGATTGGGCAGGGATCTCGAACTTAATTGAGGCACAGAATTCGATTGTATTGGAGCCTGAACAGGCGGAGCAGAGCTCAAAGGCTTGGGCGGCGCACTGCTCTCCAGCGCGGACGGCGCCGCCGGAGAAATGGCGCGGATGCCCGCGATTGAATCGCTCCACAGCCCATGGGCAACCCCGCTCGCCGTCCCCAACAGGGCGCCCGTGAGTATTCCCCACCGAACCATCGCGCGAAGCTCTGGAGCCAGCGCAAAAAGACCGCGGGATGTAATGGTATGCTGATCGTGCCTGGTGTTCATCGATCCGATTGGAACAGATCGTAACACAACCCGACCGATTGGCATACGAAAGAATAGTGGGGGCTTCTCTTTAAATTAAATCTGAAGGGGAAGCACGATTGCGGAATGAGGACCGATATCAATTCGTTTGGGGTGCCCGCGCCGCGCCTGACCTATCCACAGCATCGGCTGTCCAAATATCCCTTCACGCGCCTCCAATTCGATCGAAATGGAATCGGCTAAGGTATTAAAAGCGGCGCAGACTCGCTCATCCCCGATTTTCCGCTCGATCAACAGCGCGCCTTCTCTGGCTTCCAGCACCTTGAATTCGCCTTCCCGAAGGCTTTTGTGCGCTGATCGGAGGGCTATCATTTTCCGGTAAAAGACGCGCATGGCTTCATCGCGCCGGCTCTTTTCCCAAGGCATTGGGCGGCGTTCGGTCCACACGTCCTCGGGCTCCAAAGCGACAATACTAGATGCCATCCCGGCTTCCTCGCCGTAAACAAGCGCGCATATCCCCGGAAAACAGAATAAAAACAGCATCGCGAGTTCAGCGCGGACCGGCCCCAGCGATTCGCCCCAATGCCGATTGCACAAACTTTGAAGCCGAGGATGATCGTGGGTCGATAAAAATCGAAGGGATTGAAGAGGCCCAGCTCCAAAAGAAAATTCGGCCTCGCGGAGTTGTTCAGCAAAACGTTCAGCCGAAAGCGCGCCGTACACAAAAAAGGCGATCATTGCATTGCGAAAGCCAAAATCCGTCGCGGCATCGAGCGCCCCTTGAGCCAGCCAGCGAAAGGCATGGCCCGGAACAACTTCTCCAAAGACGGCAAAATCCTTCGCAATGGCCTTTACCTCTTTTCGAATTTCACACAGAAGATCCACGGGGACATCCGCCGCCGCATCGATCCGGAGTCCATCTGCTCCGCGCATTGCCCATGCCTTGGCGGCCTTCAGTGCGAGCGCTCTCACTTCAGGATGATCGAGGCATAACAGTGGCGCGTCATTGCGCTTTCCATAGGACTTGAGCCTTGGCTTCTTGCCTTCTGTCCATTGAAAATAGGCTGCGTAATAAGAAGCTCGTCCGTTTTGGAGCACGTCTTCATAGGGCAAAAATCCGCGTCCCGCATGGGTAAGCGCTAAATCGACCACACAGCGCATGCCGCGGGCATGCACATCCGATAGAAGCCGTAAGAATGCCTCTTCTCCACCAAGCATTGGATCAATATGAAGAAGATCCGTGAAATCGTAGCGATGGCAGCTCGCGGCGGGTGTCAGCGGTGTCAAATAAATGGTATTTATACCCAACTCTTTCAAATAGTCCAGCGAGCGCCTGACGCCTTCCAGGTGGCCGCCTGCATAGCGGTCGGGCCCTGGATCGCTATTCCAACCGGTATCGTCGCTTGCCCTCCGGAACCGATCGACAAAGACCGTATAGATAAGGGCGCCGGCCCACCACGATGGAATTTTATTAAAATCTTGTCGTAATTCTGGCTGAACTATAAAAGGCTCGCCGTCCTCCCCGCCGATAATCTCACCGCTATCGAGCTTAAAGCGTATATGCAGCGAATTTGAATCCGGAACAAGACGGGCGCGGAACCAGCGGTGCTCTTTCTCTTCAAAAGCCTTTTCCATTTCGATCGTTATATAATAATTGCTTGTTGAATTTTTGCATTCAAGCGCGATCCCATCCCCAAAACCGTGCCGGAGTCCTGCGTACACGATGAGGCTTCCATCGGGCTGCACCATCAAGCAAGGCATGGCTGGGGCGAACAAGAGAGGTTCCGGCGCGCCATTCACGCATAAAACATTGTTCTGATGTCCTCCGCATGTCCGGGTGCGCGGATGATTGGCATCCAGCATCCAATGGCCGTCGGCCCGCAGCTTGTAGCAATACAATCCCGTTGGAAGCTCAATCTGAAATGAAAAATGCCGATTGGTCTTTTTATTGGGATAGCGAGGCGAGGCTGGCAGTCCGTTCCACCAATCCGATAATTCACCAAAAATAAACACTTCCCGCATAGCCGCTGGAAAGTCAAAAGAGAGACAGATGGTGCGAAAATCGGCCGTGCTCATGATTGGCGAAGGCTTGAAAATGGCTTAGGGTTCGGCCTGCGAAGAAACTAAAATGCCGGACTGGCGGAGATGCGATTATGGCAAAAATTATTCTTGAGCGGGCAAAAAGCCGCGCGGCCGCGGCTTCAGGGCTATTGGTGGCTGTTCCGGCTGCGGCCGTGGGATGTGCGCCCGGGGAGAGCATCGGCGTCGATCAAGAATCGGTATCCGAAGCCGATTTGGAATTGAGCGCGGGCTCCGCCACATTGGGGCTGAATTATCAATTTGGCCAGCCTTATGAGTTTTTGCTCAGTGTCGAGCAGTCGACGACCGATGAGTTTCTCCGCAATGGTGAATCGCTGCGCGTCCAGATTCCCGCGTGGCTTTTGTGGCAAGAGCTCTATCCTCAAACGCCGGTGCCCAATGATGCGATGAGGCTGAAGGAAATGACCGGCACCGTGCAGATCGTGTTCTACGATAAAATCATGGCCGCTGGAACGATCTCATTGCCTCTCACGCAGATCAGCGGTGCAGATCCCTATGACATCGAAATAGCAACCAATTCCTTCATTGTTCCATCCAAAATTGATTCGCTGGGTTTTACGATTAATATAAAAGACAAGCTCATCGCGAATGCGTCGGCGGTGATTGCCTCGAATACGATTTCGCCCGCCTATGTGTTCGGCGGCGAGCTCCCCCAAAAAACCCTGCTCTTTGACAGCGCGCAGGGCGTATTTAAACAGCGCATCATCGAGGGTGCGAATATGGTCGCCGGATCGAAATCATTGCTTTCCTATTCCGATTGGCGGGCCGACACGCTGGTCGATAAGAGCACGATCGATCGCCAAATTGGCATTGCTCAGACGGCCAGCCGCTTTGGATGGACGCAAATTCCCATTTATGGACCTATCGTGCATGAAGTGTCCTATGGGGCTTATTTTAATGATTCAATTGGGTTTAGGCCCGAGGCTCCCCTGCCCTCCACGGCGGCTTCAAAACTGCTTCCGCCGGGCCGCACGGCCTTTGAGACCTGGCTTCAAATCCCCACCAAGGCGACGAAAATGTCGCTCTATTTTCATGTAAAATCCTATTTAATCGCCGATTATTCGGGCTACACCAATGTGGTGCAGAAATGGTACGCGGATAATCAGCAAATCCTCGTCCGTGATAAATACGATAATCCATTTGGCCCATTCACCAATTATGACTTCGCCCTTCAGAATTAAATTAAAATGTATGTAAAGACCGATCTGCACGGCCATACCTATTGCTCGGACGGGCGGGCCAGCCCCGAAGCCTATGTGGAATTCCGCCGCGAGCTTGGATTTCAGGCGATTGCGATCGCTGACCACGATGTCATGAGTGCGCTTCCAC
Source organism: uncultured Polyangiaceae bacterium (assembly GCA_964537685.1). GTDB lineage: Bacteria > Myxococcota_A > Polyangia > Polyangiales > Polyangiaceae > CAZICM01. Next base: position 88,329 of record CAZICM010000029.1, on the reverse strand, counting down.
GGGGAGCCCGCGCGGCGAAAGCAGCCGGTATGCTGTTTATCCCAGCCGTTGAAGTCACGGCTTTTTTGCACTTTGGAACGGATTCGGCCGAGCAATTTCATGTGCTGGCCTATTATCCCGAGGCTTTTTTGCGCACGCCCCGCTTTAGGCAGTCGTTTCTTTACCAGCGCGGTCTTCAGGTCCAGGAACATTGGAGAGCCTTCGTTCTCAATTGGATCGATTTATTAAATAAAGACGATCGTATTGCACTATCCAGCGCCGAATTGGAGGCGCTGCCTCCCCACGAGTTTCCCGCGCTGCAGACGATGATCGGGCGAATTTTGGAACGCCGCGGCGATCTATTTCATCGTTTTCGTGAGCATCACATTCAATTTTGGGAAAGCAATCGGGAATTATTCGGATGGACGCCCGAGGAGGCCATCGATTGCATTCGGGCGGACGGTGCGGTGGATATTGTCGCCCACCCCGCCCGCTATCGGGACAAAGATCGGACGCACTCTATTCTGCTCCGCTCGTCGGGCCTGGAAGTCTACACATCCAGGCACAAAGCCGAGATAGCCGCGTCATTTCGATCATTTGCTGAAGAAAATCGAAAGCATTGGACTTCTTCGTCCGACGATCATCAGAACGCGCGTTATGTGGCGCCCGTGTGCGGGACGCCGCTGCCCACCCTTGAAAAGATCTTAAAAACGCAGCTTCCGCTTGCGCTTATCCTTCCAAAAGAAGGTTCTTCGCCGCCTCCGTAGATAAATACGTTTTGCTCTTTAGGCCAAGGCGTATCGATGAGAGTTTTACGTTGGTCTCTTTTTTGAGGGCCGCGATGGTGAGCGCATTGTGGCAAAATGCGTTGATTAATTTTGGGCTGCCTCCGCTTCTTGCATGAAGCAATTGCTGGGATGCAATGTCGAGTTGCAATCCTTGAGGCGCTCCACCCACATTTTTCATTCGAAAATCGATGTATTGACTCATTTCCCGCAGTGTCATCGGCCTTAAAACGGCGGGCGGCGAGCCGGATACAAGGCGTTTTGGCGCTCCGGCCTCCGATAATCGTTCGGGTAAATCTTCGCTTCCCACCAATATCATCGAAAATCTTCGGCGCGGGGCGCGGTGCAGAATATCATCGAGTTCAATCAATACATCCCTATCGCTTGGGTCGACACCATCGACCACAACGACAGCCACGGCATCGGGCGTGTTTTCAGGCAGAACCGCATTTAAAAATTCTTCGATCAATACGGCTTGCGTCATATAGGGCATCACATGCGGTGCCCCATACTGACGGCATAGCATCACCATCGGTCGTATTCCGAATAAAAGCTGGGGTTCGATGGTGAAAATAAAAATGCGCGGGAATTTATTTTTAAGCATTTCGCATAAAAATGTGCGGCCGCTGCCCGGCGCGCCCAATAGCATTTGAGGCCGCGAATCTTCCTCCAATATCTGGGCGGCCAGCATGCGAAGAGCCGAACCATAGGGCGGCGCGTCCCAAAATGTGCTGGGCTGGCGAATATCGCTAAATGGATAGCCCGTCAGGCCAAAAAACTGATGATAACTCTGGCTTCCCAGCGAATCGGGCCGGGTAATCGCGCCCGTTTGGCTTAATGCATTGGGCGACTGGGTAATGGCGCCGATTTGGCGCTGGGTGGTGGTGCGGCGGAAGGTTGAGCCCGATCTTGAGGCTTCGCTGGGAAGGGTTGTCGAGGGGGTGCTGCTTCGTTCGCCGCCGCGGCCGTCGGAAGGTAATTCTGAGATGCGCGCGAGTTCGCTGGATACGGCAGATGAAGGCGGCGCGAATGGCGGCAGCGAGGAGCGGGAGCGAATAACCGAGCGCCTCACCAAAAGCATTTCATCCAATAACTCGACCACTTCTGAAGCATTGGGGCGTTCCGCCGAGAATTTGGCCATGCATCTCATTAAAAGCTCGGCAAATGCTGGATCGATGCCCGGCATGGCCGTCCGGGGATCGGGAACGGGATCCATCGTGTGGGCTCGAAAGCATCCGAGTAGATCGCGGGGCGGATAGGGTGTTTGGCCCGTAGCTAAATGATAGAATGTACATCCTAAACAATAAATATCGGCCGATGTGCTGATCGGTCCTCCATACCATTGTTCAGGGCTCATATAATAGGGTGTTCCCTCGAATTTCGAAATGGCGGCGGGGCCAATGGATTCACTGCCTTCCACTTGAGCCGCCAAGCCAAAATCCGCGATTTTCAGCATGCCCTGCGCTGTTAGGAGCAAATTCGCGGGTTTAATATCGCGATGGCAAATGCCATAGGTGTCCGCGAGTTTTAATGCATCGGCCGCGTCGCGCATTTTTTCAATGCAAAGCTGTTCAGGCAATTTGCCGCCCTGCTGTTTCGCGGCCTGCCTCATCGTCATTCCTTCGACATACTCCATCGCAATAAATCGATAATGATCGCTTTCTCCAACTTGAAAGATTTGGACAACATTTGGATGAATTAGACGCGCAGCCGCCCGCGCTTCCCGGAGAAATCGCTCGTAGCGATCTTCATCCAATCCTCCTTCACCTTTTGCCAATACTTTCAGCGCTACGTCGCGGCGAAGCACGCTGTCCTTCGCCAAATACACCGACCCCATCGCACCCGTCCCCAAAAGACGGGTGAGCTGAAATGGGCCAAGCCACTGCCCCGAAAGATCATTGAGAGGTGCCGCAGGCCCCTGACTCATCCGATTAACCCTTTTTTAGTCCTCTGTCCCATCCCTCACAGGCAAATCATTGGGGATTTTACGTTGATCGCAAAGCTCTACGTTACCCCCTTATGCTTTGCCCGCCCCTTTTACCGTGCCGGCCGAGGCCCGGGGCCGTCCCCATAGATATCCTAAACCAAATGATGCAATTGTTAGCACCAAAATGAGTACAGGCACCGCGAGCGGGGAAATAAAGTCGAATTGTGGAATGAATTTGGATCCTAAATCGGGAGCCAGTGTTGCGAGTGCCATCGATGCTATTGTGCACAAAGAGGCCAGCATCAGCGCCGGAGCCAGGCCGCCCGAATTGGACGCAGGCGGTGTGTCGGCTGCGGGAGCCGCTGCTGGTTTTTCGGCGGCGGAGCTGTCGCGCGGAGCCGCTTGAGGAGCAGGCCATGCTCCTTCCAGCGTGAGCTTGACGTTGAGCGTGATCTCTTTGCTGGAATCGAGCGGCAGTGCGATTCGGTGTGCAACCGGAGCGGGCGCGGGCGGGTTGTTGGCGGCCGTGACGGGAGGATCGGTGACGCGATCGGCCGCGAGGCGCAGTTGGTGTGGATCGTCGGGCAGCGCAGCGCCCCGTGACGAATCGTAGTGGAGCGTGTCCGCATCTTCTTCGACGACGCGGGGCTGCGCCTTGGCGGGCGCTCGTTGCGCGGCGGGAGGAGGCGAGGCGGGGGGAGGTGCGGCGGGGGTCGGCGATGTTTTTACCGCGGGCGCGGCATGGGCCATATGCTCGGCGGCGGCCTGCTTCATCACATCGGCGACCAGCGTGTATACGTCGGTCCACGCCTTCTCTACGGCGGGCGTAAAGTCGTCGCCCAGTCCTTCGCGAAGCGTCCACAGAAGCGAAGCGCCGACCACGTCGTAGTGATGGTCAAGCACCATGTAACCCGCGTGGCGAACACCGAGATCGCGGAGCACGGGAACAAGTTTGTCGAGCCGGGTCAGGCCATCCACCGCGACGGACAGTGTCTGCATGAGCTTTTTCTTTTGCTCGTTGATGTCGTGCTTAAACAGCGGCCTAACCGACGGATCCGTCTCGAAGAGGCGATCGTAGAACAAAGTCGCCGCGGCATCGGAAATGGGCATGACCTTCGCCCACGAGCGCTGAACGAGCGCGATGGTCTGAGGCGAGAGCGGGCCGTCGGAGGCGGGAGCGGCTTGAGGAGGAGGAGGCGGCGCAGGCAGCGGCGCGGGTGGCGGAGCGCCCGCAGCGCCCGGGGCAGCGACGCCCAACAAAGTGCGGCTCGCCAGCGAGACAGGTTCGGGTGCGGGCGGCGGTTCCGCACCCTGGGCATCCGTCCGGGGTGTGGGCGCGGGCGCGATAACGCCGCGCTGTTTGCTGTCTTTCGCGGCAGGCGCCGAGTCTTGTTCGCGCGGAAGAGAGGCCGGGCCAAAGGGCAGCGGCGGAATATTCCCTGCGGGTTTTGCCGCTCCCGTGTGCTCGGCCGCCGCTTTGTTCATCACATCGGCGACCAGCGTGTACACCTCTCTCCACGCCTTCTCGACGTCGCTGTTGAAATCGTCGCCCAAGCCTTCGCGCAGCGTCCACAGAAGAGCTTCACCGACCGATTCGTAGTGGTGCGGCGCCACCATATAGCCCGCGTGGCGGATGCCCAGGGCCTGAAGAACCGGCACCAGGCGCTCGAGATTGGAGAGGCCGTCGACTGCAACCGAGAGCGTTTGCATGAGCTTCTTTTTCTGCTCGCTGATGTCCGCTTTGAACAGCGGGCGAACGCTGGGCTCACGCTCAAAAAGCCGATCGTAAAACAGGGCGGCCGCCGCATCCGAGATCGGCATGACCTTCGACCACGATGCCTGCACGAGCGCTATGGTGCGGGGGCTGATCGGCCCATCTGCGGCTTTGGGAGCTGCGGCGGGCTCGGCCGGCTTTGATGTTTTGGCGGCGCCCGTGCCGCTACTTGCAAGCGCGCTCAAGCCTGAGGTCTTTGGAGCCGGGGGAGCGGGGCGCGCGGCAAGCGGAGGCTTTGCACCATCTTTTGGGGGTGCAGCGGGGCGCGCGCCGGGAACCGGTGGCGGTGGAACGTTTGCGGGCTTCGAAGACGACATGTCGACCTGCAGCGTGGAGAACTTCGGGAACCGTGCGAAAACCTAAACGTGCACTTTACACGAAGTGGTGCGGCGAGCGCTGTATTCGTTTGCGCGCCGGGCGCGGGTTCAAAGCCCAAGCACGCGGACGTCGTCGAGGCGCCAATCGTTGACCCACACGAGGGGATTCTGGGCTGAGCTTTGGTCATCGAACACAAAGCGCAGCCAAAACGTCTGTCCGGCGGCCATCGGCGATAGATCGAGATACACGCGCCCGGCGGCGTCTCCGGTGAAATCCGCAACGGGTGTCCATATCATCATATTGGTGGACAATTCAACGCGAGCGAGGTCCGAAGAGCTTTCGAGATGGTCAAAATTATGATCGAATTGCAATGCGACAAAATTGTAACCCAGTGCGGATAGAGGTGGGGTCACAAGCATTTCGCCATCGTGAATGACATTGTTGTCGTCGTGCACGAGTGCGAAGCCGGCGCTGGATAGGCTGCCCGTTGTATTGTCGTGCTGGCAGCCGGCAAAAGGATTGCAATACGTCCATGTTAGGCCATCCGATCCCGCATCGCCGGTGCTAAAGGCTCCCAATCCCATGCTAAAGTCTTCATAAAAAATCGTATTGGCGGCCGCGCATACGGCGCCCATGGCCGGCCCCGCGCAAGAAAGACCTGTTTCACAGCGGCTTTGGAGGGATTGGGGATCGCAGGGCGCCCCGGGAGGCAATACGGCAATCGTGTCGACGCTCATTCCATAGGGCCCGACATCTAAGCTTGTATAGCCATCCACCACGATATAATAGGTCCCGGGCGGGGCGTCTTTCAATTCCATCGATTCAGATAAACCTACTCCCGTATCTTCGGCGCAGGCGAGCTCCATTCCGGCGGCGCAGGGCGATGCCCGGAGATACAGGCCCAAATCAAGGGCAGGCGAATCCGGGGCGAGCTGGACGCGAATATCGCTTTTCGCCGCAATCGAGAGTTCGTAGACGGCTTCAGGTGCAGACATTCCGGTAAAACACGCGGCGGCCGATAGATTGTTGGGATCGCTTATTAAGGTTTCTCCTGCATAGCTGCCCGCTGCAATGGGAACAGGAGCGGCACAGCTTCCCGATGCGGGCACAACCGTGACCGGCGTTTCCCAAACCATCAGCGTGTAGGCGCCCGTATCGGCCGCGCTGTATCCGGATACCGCGATAAATACAGTCGTGTAGGGAGCCATTACACCGGTTTTTAAATCGGAATAGGTGGCAGGGCCTGAATCATCGTCGCAGGCAAGCTCAGACGAGGTATTCAAGCAATCCTTGTAAACCCATACGACTGTATCTTTAAGATTTCCAATCGTTTCTTTTGTTTCCACGCGAAGGCGGGCTGGAAGAGCTCCAGTCGTATAGCGGTGCAATACGGTCAAAATACCGGCCGTTCCATCGGAACAGCTTGGATCGCCAAAATCGGTTAGCCCCGAGCCGAGTGTAGAGCCGTTGTACGTCAGCAAATCGGCGTTCTTCACCGCGACATTTGGGTCGCTGAGATTGACTGAATCGCCGCATACCGTTCCGGACTCGAGCAAACAGGCCGCATCGCAGCCGTCGTTGGGCACGGTGTTGCCATCATCGCAGGTTTCGCCCGCACCCACGAATCCATCGCCGCATACGGAAAGGGGCGCGCCTCCCGAACCGCCGCTTCCGCCTTGGCCCGCACCGCCGCCGCTTGAGGTTGCGCCTCCAGCCCCCGCGCCTCCAACACCACCCGTTCCCCCGCCTTGACCACCACCGCCGGCACCGCCCATGCCTGCAACACCGCCTTGACCGACACCGCCCATGCCTGCAACACCGCCTTGACCGACACCGCCGGCACCGCCCATGCC
>CAZICM010000029.1:0-81593 GCA_964537685.1 uncultured Polyangiaceae bacterium | reverse complement strand
CACCGCCCATGCCTGCAACACCGCCTTGACCGACACCGCCGGCACCGCCCATGCCTGCAACACCGCCTTGACCGACACCGCCGGCACCGCCCATGCCCGCAACACCGCCCGTGCCGCTCGAGGAGCTCTGGCCTGTGCCTGAAGCCGATGTCGACGATGAGCTCTGGCCTGTACCCGAGGAGCTTGAGGCTGCGGTCTCATCGCCGCCGCACGCCGCCATGGCCATGCCCACGCTGACAGTCCACCACCATGCTTGAAGGTGACGCATACATCTTCTCCGAATGGCCCGTGTCATCACCCCTGCGCGGGCACGGGATTTCAGCGGCGCTTTTCAGCCCCCTGAAATTCGATAGGAAATGTCACGACGCTCGTGCCGCCGTCCTTGGGCACGGGAAATTTTATTTTTCGAATCGCATTGGCCACACACGAGTCCACTTTTGCATTCTTCGCGTCCGACTGAATGACCTGAGCATCACTGACCGCGCCGCTCGGTCCAAGCGTCGCGCGAACCGAAACCGTTGCGTGAAAGTCCCGCCCCGCACCTGCCCCAATCGAATAACACTCATCAAATAGTGCTGCGTTTTTCGATAAAACGTCGTTGATCTCCTGCTGGCTTAAACGCCCCGACAGCGGTGTGGAGTTCATGGTGGCCGCTTGTGCGGGAGGGGGCGGTGCCGGTGAATCCCCTCCTTTGCTTTCCGCAAGCTTGTCTTTTTCACCTGCTGATTTGGCTGTGCCTAGCCCGCCGCGGCCTTTCGCGCCATCGAGTCCGCCTTCTGTGACTTCGCCGCCTCCGCCAGGACCGCCGTCGCCATCGTCTGCGGGCTTGTCATCCGCCGGGCCGCTGGAAGCTGAGGATGAAGACGATGCCGGCGCGGGGGTCAGAGGAGGCGCCGACTGAACGATTTTGTTTTGTGAACCCGTGGGCGGTGGAGCAGCACCACATCCGGCACTCGCCGCGGCAAACCCAAACACGCCCAAACCAACCATCAAATACGCGCGGTTCATAGGTTTGAACTAATGCCAGGCGCGCTTGTATGTCCACAGGGAAAAAGCGTCTCCGCCAGATCGCCCGCATCCCTTATGCTGAATTATCCCCGTGATGAACTCCCCTTCGGAGAACGCTCAAAAAGGCGAGGACATCTCACGCCTTCGCCTGGAGCGCGATTTGTTCTTGCAGATGCTCGAGCTGGGCTCGCGCGAAGATATCGAGCCTCTGCTGACGGGTGCCCTCGCGCTGATTACCGAAGTGACAGGAGCGCGCAAGGGCTATATCGAGATCGATGCGCGCCCGGGCGCAGCCACGCAAATCCCGCGTGAACAGCCTCGTTTTTGGATAGCTCAGGGTTGTACCGACGACGAGCTCGCGCATGTGAGACGTTCCATCTCTACAGGCATCATCGCCAAAGCCCTGGCCACAAATACGACAATCAGTACGGCGAGTGCCCTCGAGGATCCGCGCTTTCAAGCGCAGGCGAGCGTGCAGGCGAAAAAGATTCAAGCCGTGCTCTGCGCCCCTATCGGACAGAATCCAGCGCTCGGTGTGCTGTATCTCGAAGGCCGGAAGGCGCCGGGACCTTTTCCCGAGGAAGACCGGGCTCACGCCGAGCTGTTCGCACGGCACCTAGCTCCTTTGGTCGATCGGCTCATCACACGCCTCGAGCGCGATGAAGCGGCGGTCGGCGCCGATCATACGCTCGCGCTGAGACAGCGGCTGAGCGCGGAAGAGATCGCTGGCACGAGCCGCGTTCTTGCCGAAGTGCTCAAGCAAATACTGGTCGCCGCTCCCGTGCCTGTAAGCGTGCTGTTCACTGGAGAAAGCGGAACAGGAAAGACGGCTCTTGCGCGCGCCCTGCACCGGAGTTCGCCCCGGGCATCGGGACCGTTTGTGGAACTGAACTGCGCAGCCATTCCAGAAACCCTGTTCGAGAGCGAATTGTTCGGAGCCGAAAAAGGAGCGCACAGCACGGCAACCAAACGCATGGAGGGCAAGATATTCGCCGCTCAGAAAGGCACGCTCTTTCTCGATGAAGTGGGGGAGATTCCCTCGGTTGTGCAAGGCAAGCTTCTGATGTTTCTACAGAGCCGCCGCTACTACAGGCTGGGCAGCAATGTGCCTGTCGAGGCCGATGTGCGGATTGTCGCGGCAACCAACGCCGATCTCGAAGATCTCGTAAAAACCAAGCGTTTCCGCGAAGATTTGTACTACCGGCTCAATGTCCTTCAGATTCGCGTGCCGCCTCTGCGCGAACGAAAAGAGGACATCGTTCCCATCGCCGAAGCGATCGCGCAAGCCTTGGGAAAAAATCACGCCCGGACCATTCCGCTTTCACGCCCTGCCAAAGCAGCCCTCATTGAAAGCCCCTGGCCCGGCAATGTGCGGCAGCTCGAGAACGCCGTCGCCCGCGGCTGGGCTGTCGCCTTTAGTGAAAACACCGCATCCATCGAAGCGCATCACCTCTTTCCCGAGCGTGCGGTGCAAGGAGCCGAATCCGCCGAAGGACCGGAAAACTATGAAGATGCCATGCGCCGCTTTCAGGCCCGATTTCTTCGCGAGGCCCTCGAAGCCTGCGGATGGAACGTGAGCGAAACCGCGCGGCGGATTGGGCTTGCGCGCTCGCACCTGTACGATTTGATCCGAGCCCACAGCCTGACAAAACACCCGAATAGCAAGCCCTGATTGTTGTGAGCGCATCAGAGAATAACGACAGCGAACTTGCACCGGGAGACAGCGCGGGTGACTACCGGATTGTTCGCAAGCTTGGACAAGGCGCGACAGGAACGGTGTATGCCGCGGAGGAGCCCCGTATCGGCAGAAGCGTCGCGCTCAAGGTGCTGCACGCAAGATCTCTCACCGATCACGCAAGACTCTTGAGGGAAGCGAGAGCGGCCAATGCTGTCCGGCACCCGGCGATCGTCGATGTGTTCGCGACGGGAACGCTGCCAGACGGACGCCCCTATTTGGCGATGCCCTTGCTCGAAGGGAAATCCCTCTCCGACGCGCTTAAAGAACAGGGACGATTTGCGCCGGCACAGGCTTGGAACATCGCCCGCACGGCCGCAGAAGCTCTTGGCGCAGCTCACGACGCGGGCATCATTCACCGCGATCTCAAGCCTGGAAACATCTTTTTGGAACACGGCAGAAGCGGCGAAACGATCACGCGGCTCTTGGACTTCGGCCTCGCCAAAGTCAACGCAATGCCGGAAGGACAAGGGCAGGACAAGCTCACCCATTCAGGCGTTTTTCTCGGAACACCCGCCTACGCCCCGCCTGAACAATGGTGGAACGAAGGCATTTCAGAACAGTCCGATCAATACGCGCTCGGCGCCATGCTGTTTGAATTGCTCACGGGGTCGCCTCCATTTTCAGGCGCGCACTTTGTGGAACTCGCTCAAAAACACCTCAATGAGCCGCCTCCTTCGCTTTCGGACAAAGGCATTGCGGCCCCCAACATGGTCGAGGCGTTTTTAGGGCGCACCCTCGCAAAAGCCAAAAGCGAGCGCTTTCCTTCAATGCGCGAGCTTGTTGCAGAAGGCGATCGGGCCTTTGAGGCTTGGAGAATGGGGCTGGGCGAAACCATCCAAGCTCCAATGCCCTTGCCCACAGCCGAGAAGGGAACGCCGCATTTCCAAAATCCCGCCACCAAACAGGCTCCCCCCGCGGCGTGGCTCTTGCCGGTTCCCATTGGCATCGCGGCGATGCTCGGCGTTGGATACGCGGGACAAGCCCAATACAACCCGCGCGAATGGTTGGTTATCGCGGGCGCAGGCTCTTATCTCACTTTGACCGCATTTATTTTATGCACGATCGCATTGAAATTCATTCCTCAAAAAGAAACGCTTCGCGCTGGACTTGCGCGTTTTGCGATCGCCTTCATCCCCGCCTTCACGGGTGCACTCGGCACCTATACGGGCTGGGCAAAAGTGCGCAATGTCGTTTCTGAACTGCCCGCCACCGAACAGCTCACCACCTTTTTGATGGGAATTTATGAGGCCAATGCAGGCCGATTCTTGGGGTTCGCCTGCTCGGCTATTTTATGTGCACAGCTTATCAAATTGTCAGTCAATACAATAAAAAGAACGGAGCCCTCAGCGATTGCGGCCCAGCTCAATATCCGGCGCGAAGCCTTGGCCGCATCGGCGGGCATGGCACTTCTCGCCATCGGCGCCTTCGCCGCCGCCGCGCCATCGGCGGGCCTCATCGCTGCCACCGCCGCAGGATTGCTTCTGCTCGGATTCGCATCGCGCGAGACCGCCCTCCTTTCATCGGCGCGCACCTTTGAACGAGCGCTTTCGATTCTCTTTTCCCTCAGCCTCACCATCGCCCTTGGCTTCGCCCGCGTCGAGGCCCGCCAAGCCGCGCTGTGGAACGAATGCACGACCCGAGCCGAACGCGCGCTCGAGGTCATCGCAGCCGATGCCGAACGCACAGCGACCTATTTCGTGTCCGCCGTTGCCGCATTGCTTGTCTCGCTGCTGCTCATCGAAGACTTCCGCCGCCGGACGCTATTGCCGCACCTGCGCAACTCACTCAAATCGTCGTTCTATTTGGTTGCCGTTATCGCATTGCTTGTTTTCGCAGATGTCCTTCAGCATCAACAAATGACTTCTGTGCGGAGCCGCCTGCACGAAGCGCTCGCGCCCCAATTCGCCCTGTTTGCGCGCCTCGATCCGCCGATGGCGCCTCCAGATTTAAATGGTGCGCAGTTTGCGCCGGACCCAGCTCCCGCCGTTCAGCTTACGCGCGACACCGTTGCCCTGAATGGAAAAGGCATCGCCAAACTCGGTGCACTGCACATGCCCGCCGGTGCAGCCAATATCGGGCACGACCTCAATCACGCCCTCGCTGCACCGGAAATTCCTGAGCGAGGCTCATCCGCGGAACTATCAATCCTCGCCGATCGAAGCCTGGACTACGGAACCCTGCTTCAGCTTCTGCGCATCGCAAAAAGCGCGGGCGTGACCCGGGTCGAGCTCTTGCTCGCCAAAGGTCATCCCATTTCGCTGCCGCCAAGCGCGCCCCCCGAAACAGGCTTTATGCTGCCCGGAGATTTTGCAGGGATTGAAATCGCACTGGGCGGCTCCGGGCTGAATCCGCCCGCGGAAGAAAAACTCGATCAGATTTATAATAAATTTGTTGAGATTTCAAAACAACCGGATAGCCTTCCAATTCAAATTCAAGTACCCGGCCTCTAATCCCTAGAACAAACATAGAACAAAACGCGCGGAGGAAAAGCGCGCCGAAACAGATTTTCGGTACGGCCATTTTGGCGCTTGACACGCCAATATCAGGGGATAACCTCGCAAACATCTCACGGCAGGCATCATCAAAAATCTTGCCGCGGGACACTCTGACAAACCGAGGAACAAGACATCTGCCAGCGCGCAACGGGGCGTAGACTGAGCCCAGGTGTTGAGGGTCTTCGGAAGAGGTCGATTAGCAATGGCACTGAATTCATATCTGAAGCTCAAGGGACAGAAGCAAGGCGATATCAAGGGCTCCGTGACCCAGAAGGGCCGCGAAGACAAGATCATGGTGATCGCGGTCTCGCACGAGATCGTCAGCCCCCGCGACCCCGCGAGCGGCCTGCCCACCGGCAAGCGTATGCACAAGCCCTTCGTCATCACGAAGGAACTCGACAAGTCCTCGCCGCTGCTCTTCAGCGTTCTCACCAACAACGAAAACATCACTGATTGGGAACTCCAACACTGGCGTCCCAGCGCAACCGGCGCCGAGCAGCAGCACTACACGGTGAAGCTGTACAACGCGAACATCGCCTCGATCAGCTCGCGCATGCTCAACAACAAGAACCCTGAGCTGATGCGCTACGCCGAGTACGAAGAGGTTGCCTTCACGTACGAGAAGATCGAATGGACGTGGAACGAAGGCGGCATCACGGCGATGGATAGCTGGCAAGAGCCCGTTGTCTGATCCACTTTTCTAGAACGCAATAAAAAACGAGAAGCCCGGGAGCAATATCTCCCGGGCTTCATCGCTTTGTGATAGGAAAGATTTCGGTCGAGCGCCATTTTGGCGCGATCACAGGCAATCATCTCAAATGGCGCTCAACGCCTACCTCTCGCTGACAGCCGAAAAGCAAGGCTTGGTTCGCGGTTCGGTCACACAAAAAGGCCGCGAGGGGAAGATTCTTGTCTTCTCATTCCTGCATGAAATCGTCTGCCCGCGCGATCCAGCGAGCGGACGGCCAACCGGCAAACGAATGCACAAGCCGATCGTTCTCACGAAAGAGGTCGATCGCTCTTCACCCTTCCTCTACAGCATTCTTTGCAACAACGAGAACATCCCAAGCTGGGAGCTTCAGTTCTGGACGCCGAGCCCGACAGGCGTTGAAAAGCAGCATTTCACGATACGCCTTCAAAACGCGAACATCTCCGCCATCCATTCAAAAATGGGCAACACCAAAACGCCGAAGCTATCCCGCTTCCCCGAGTACGAGGAAGTTTCGTTCACGTATCAGAAGATCGAATGGACTTGGACGGATGGCAATCTAAGCGCTTCGGACGACTGGGAAACACCGCGCTGACAACAACGGCACGCTCACTATGGAACGCGGATGATAAAAGTTGGGCGCCCATCATCAAAATCGATTCCTCCGCCGGACTCGTCGCCGCCCAAAAGCGAACGAGAGCGCATTCTTTATGTGGAAGACGAAGATGAGAATTGGGTTGTCGCGGAGCTTTTTTTAAAGCGCAGCTACGACGTCATCCGGGCGCGCACCGATCGCGAAGCATGTGCGGCCGTGCTGGAGCATGGCAAGGTGCTCTCGGCCGTTCTCATGGATATTCAGTTGCAGGGTTCGATCCTCGACGGCGTGAAATTGGTGCGGCTTTTCAGGGGAAAACTATCTCATTCCGATCGGCCGGCCTTCGCGCAGCAAGTGCCCGCGCTCAATGTCCCCATTCTCTTCGTCACAGCCTATGGAGCGCGTTACTCAGAAGCAGACCTTCGGGCAGCGGGCGCCGATCGCATGATAAAAAAACCGATTGACTTTATGCAGCTCCACACGCTTCTCGCTCACCTGCGCGCGCAGCGCGAAAACTCTTAGGGACAGCCCGCCGGCGCCATCGCGGAAATCCACTGAGAGATCAGATCCACGCCGTGCGTATCAGGCAATAAATTCGGCAGCTCGGGCATCTTCACTTCAGGATCGGTTGAGCTCATACGAAAAACCATAATGCTCTCGGCAGGCATGCCTGGAACGATGTCGTACTCGTGGTTGCCCGTACCGCTTCCCGCCGCAACCGAACCTTTGCAGACACCAAATTTCGCCGGCGTGCTTTCCCATGCGAGCAGCACAAGACCGCTCGGCCCGCCCTCGGCGCCCGGCCTATGACAATGCGAACAATTTGCATGTAAATACGCTCGTGCTCTCTCCTCGAGAGGCGCATTCCCAAATGGATCGGGGAAGGCGGGCAATGCCGAGGGCGATGGCGGAGCCGCCGCAAATACACCCCGTTCATTGAAATAATCCAATTGATTTTTCTGCTGACCGTTTATCGTCACCATACCATTTAATTGATGCGTGCTAATACCCAGGGGCACATAAACATCATTCCGGGTATGACAATTTTCGCATTGATTCGTATTGGGAACCAAATAAAACTGATTTACATCTTTCCCCATTTCATCGATAAAATGAATATCCATGGGCTGCCCGGCGATCATGCGGACGGCATCGGTCTGGGCCTCATTCCAGACATAAGTATGGGCGGTCCAGCCTTCCTTGGCATTCAAATCGCGCACTAAAAGGCGGGTTTCGATATGGCGGCGCGGTCCATCCGGCTCGCGCCGATCCAAAGGAAAGAAAAACGATTTAATAATAATTGTTCCATTGGGCAGCGCCCACTCGTCCATGTCCGAAAAAACAGCCTTTTCACCGGGCGGCAAAACAATAAAACGCGCCTTGCCCGCCCCGTCGGACCAAAGCGGCGCATTCACCGAATAGGGAATTACATTGTCCGCCGGCTTTAGATCGGTCAATTGCCCGCTGAAAAATTCATAATCGGACAGGAGCTCATAAGGAATTGGCCCTTTATCCCTTGGAGGTTCCGGCTGAGAAGTTTCCGCCGAATTACAGGCCAAAAACAAGCCCGCCAAGGCCATAACAAGAGTACACGTTTTCAATTCGCACGCCGGCCATCTGCTCATCATGGTGTAACCTTTCCACATCGAAGAACAATGGCACTTTATGCCAGCGCTCTCCGATGATAAATAAGGTAAAACCATGGCTATTCAGCTTCGCACAGAAATCCCCGGCCCACAAAGCAGAGCCTTGATGGAAGAGCGCAAGGCCCTTGTTGCGCGCGGACCATTTCATTCCACACCCGTCTTTGTCGCCAAAGCGCACGGAGCCATCATCGAAGATGTGGATGGCAATACGTTGATTGATTTCGCCTCTGGCATTGCGGTGGTCAATCTAGGCCATACACCTGCGGCAATTGTGCAAGCCATTCAGGAGCAAAGCGCGCGGCTTATTCATTCGAGTTTTAACGTATTGCCCTATGAGCCTTATGTGAGGCTCGCTCAAAAAATCAATTCGATCATTCCAGGCAATTATCCTAAAAAGACGTTCCTGGCCAACAGCGGCGCCGAGGCCGTGGAGAACGCCGTAAAAATCGCGAGGCAATACACCAAGCGCCAAGCGGTTATCAGCTTCGATCATGCCTTTCACGGCCGCACCTATATGGCCATGTCCCTCACTTCAAAGGCAAAACCTTATAAATTCGGCTTCGCGCCTCTGTGTCCCGAGGTGTACCGGACCCCTTTTCCCTACGCCTACCGAATGCCTCAAGGCGATGTCGGCCAAGCCTGCCTCGACGAGCTTCGCGAACTGATTGTTCATCGCATCGGGGCTGAAAACGTGGCGGCCGTGGTCATTGAACCCGTGCTCGGCGAAGGCGGCTATATCGATGCACCGGCAGCTTTCATGCGCGGATTGCGCGAACTGTGCACTCACCATCAAATTGTTCTAATTGCTGATGAAATTCAAACAGGCTTTGGCCGCACGGGCACCATGCTGGCCTGCGAGCATTTTGGAATTGAGCCCGATTTGGTCACACTCGCCAAAGGATTGGGAAGCGGAATGCCTATCGCAGCCGTCGCGGGCCGGGCGGAAATCATGGATGCGCCGTCCGATGGCGCGATCGGGGGAACCTTTGGAGGCAATCCCATCGCATGTGCGGCAGCGCTCGCTGTATTTGAAATGCTGGAGCAGGACGGCGGCGCCATCCTAAAACGCGCGAAAGCCCTGGGCGAGCTGCTCCGGACCCGCTTGATGCAATGGAAAAACGATTTTCCCACCGTGGGCGATGTGCGCGGACTGGGGCCGATGCTTGGCATCGAACTCGTCAAAGATAAGCAAACCAAAGAGCCCAACAAAGAAGCCGTCCAAAAACTCATCCGATATTGTTATGAACACGGTGTGATTTTATTGGGAGCCGGAACCTTTGGCAATTGCATCCGATTGGCGATGCCTTTGACCATTGATGACGAAATCCTGAATGAAGGGCTTTCGGTCATTGAAAAAGGATTCCAGCAGATTGGAGCCGGACAATGAGGCAAAAGCTTTGGATTGCCGGAACGTGGCAATCCTCTGAACAGCTTGTTTCAATTCATTCGCCTTTTTCAGGCGAAATCGTCGCCCAGGCCGACCAGGCGGACGGCGTGCAGATGGAACAAGCCCTTTCGGCGGCGAAACAAGCCTGCACCCTCTTCCGGAAAGTGAGCCGTTTTTCGCGCAGCCGCCTTTTATCGGCAATGGCCCGCCGCATTTCCGAAAGGCGCCAAGAATTCGTCAATTCGATCGTCCATGAAGCCGGCAAACCCATTACCCTCGCGGACGCCGAGGTATCGCGCGCGCTCTCGACATTCACCATCGGCGCCGAGGAAGCCAAGCGCTACGGAGGCGAGCTCTTTCCCCTGGATATCGAAGCCACAGCGCGCCCCTATGGCATGGCCTCGAGCATGCTCGTGCCGAGAGGAGCCGTCCTCGCCATCACACCCTTTAATTTCCCATTAAATCTCGTCGCGCATAAAGTCGTTCCGGCGCTCGCCGTGGGCGCGCCTATTTTGGTTAAATCGGCGCCTCAAACACCGGGCCCCGCCAATTTGCTCGCCGAAGTCTTCGCAGCGGCCCTGGACGAAGTGAATGACAGCCGGGAAAGCATTCCCGCGGCGGCGCTTCAAGTGTTATCCTGCTCTAACGAATTGACAGCCAAAGCGATTCAAGATCCCCGCATTGCCACCCTGAGCTTCACGGGAAGCGCTGCAATCGGCTGGATGCTGCAAGGCATGGCGCGCGGCAAACGGGTTATTTTAGAGCTCGGCGGCAATGCGGCCGTCATTGTTCATAAAGACGCCGATATCGAACGCGCCTCCAAACGCTGTGTTTTCGGTGCATTCGCCTATGCGGGCCAGGTGTGTATTTCCGTGCAGAATATTCTCGTGCACCGCGATATTTATCCTGCGTTTCAGCATGCGCTTCAGGCCGAGCTTAAATTTGTAAAGTATGGCGACCCAATGCAAAAGGATACGCTCGTTGGGCCGGTGGTCAACAGCGCGGCGGCCGATCGGCTGAGCGCATGGATTGCCGAAGCCCGCTCGGGTGGCGCACGTATTTCGGCCTTTGGAGAGCGCAGCCAAAACATTTTACCGCCAACGCTTATCGAAGGAGCGCCCAATACGTGCCAATTGGCGCAGGAAGAGGCATTTGGCCCGGTGGTGCTGCTCGATCCCTATGACACCCTGGACGAAGCCATCGAACGCGTAAATGCCTCGCGCTACGGGCTTCAAACGGGCATTTTTAGCGATAGCCATTCGGTCATTCAGCGGGCAATCGATGAGATTGACGCGGGAGGTATTTTAATCAATGAAGTCCCGACCTTCCGCGCGGATCATATGCCTTATGGAGGCGTAAAAGATTCGGGATTGGGGCGCGAGGGCGTTCGCTATGCGATGGAAGAATTCAGCGAGCGAAAAACGGTTATCGCATGGAAGGGATAAATATCAATACAATAGATTTGCTTCCATAATCGTCAGTGCTTTTCCGCATAACTTCACGCGCTCGCCCGCGATTTCAACCAGCAGCACACCGCCGCGCGCCGAAGCTTGATAAGCCCTAAGCCTCGTTTTACCGAGCTTCGCGGCCCAATAGGGGCCCAAACAGCAGTGAGCCGAACCCGTCACCGGATCTTCATTGACACCCGAGGCGGGCGCGAAAAAGCGCGATACAAAATCGAATTCAGGCGATGCCGAGCGGGCCGTTACCATTACACCCCGAACGGGTATTTGAGCAATTGCAGAGAAATTCGGCTGGAGACCCCGCACCACCGATTCCGACTCCGCCTCAATTAAATAATCGAATACATTTTTACCGGCGAATACCGGTTTCACGCCCAGCGCGTCACACAAGCCCGGAGGCGGCTCTACGCCTTCACAGGGCTTTTGAGGAAAATCCAATTCAATCAGCCCATCCGCCCGGCGGGCCGCGGAAAGAACACCACTTTGAGTATGAAACAAAATTGGATCGGAATGAGCGGCCTGCCCCGATTCCCACAGCGCATGCGCGCTCGCCAGTGTCGCATGCCCGCATAGAGCGACTTCCACTTCAGGGGTAAACCATCGCAAATCGAAAGAATTGTTACCGCGCTTCACCAGGAAAGCGGTTTCAGAAAGATTCATTTCCCTCGCCACATCCTTCATCCACGATTCCTGGCGCGGCTCGGGCAAAACGCAAACGGCGGCGGGATTGCCCCGAAAGGGCTGATCGGTAAATGCATCGACTTGTACAATTTGAAGAGCCATATCAAAATCACTTTCATATTGAATGGTTATTCGGCAGGATTCATCTCATATTGGCGCTGGAGGTCAAGCCATTCATGCTGAAGGCGGCTCATCCGCTCGGCCATCGCATCGATGAGCGCGCCTACTCCGGCATGAAAAGGATAAGGCCCGGTGTTCAGATGCCGGTAAGAAAGCGCTATGGATCCAGCCTGTTTAAAGGCTTTTCCCGATGTGCTCCCCACAACGGCCTCCACCGTCAAACGAGGCATGCCTGTCATTTCCCATTGAAATAAAAATGTATCTCCCCGGGCATTCACATCCGATAGTGTCCATCCCAACAGTGCATCTTGCGCATCCACGCCTAAGAGCGACCCCGAAAAGCGCCGAAGTTCCTCCTGTTTTCTTCGCTGCCCAGCCATGTCGCGAATCTCTTTACGGGCCGATTGATGCCCAAGGGACGCATCGTTGATCATCCCGCCATAGGCATAGGCCGCGCGCACCTGAAAGGCACTGCCGATCAGAAAATTGTCGCGCACCTCGGCCGCGGCTGCGTCATCGCTGAGCACTTCGCCCGAATACCAAAAATCGAACGCTTTCACGGCCCGCTCCAAAAGCAGCTCGGCCGCCTCGCAATACGCCGCCAAGCGCCGCTTATCAAAGCCTTCTCCATTTAAAATAGCGGCCAATTCAATGGCTTTATTCACGGCCAGGGCCGTACCCACCGAATACACGGGATCGGCAAAAGCAAATGCATCGGCCAATAAAATATAATCCAAGGCCGCCGCCTTTTTGGCCCGGCGCGCAAAGCCTTCCCGCGAATAAATCCGATTGTAGTTGGATGAATTATCATAAATTCGAGGCTCCAATTGATAATTGGGAGCGCATTCCTTAAGCGCGATATCGATCAATTCATCCCGCCCAATAGGCCGGTGCCTGGAAACAGCGCCGACGCTGAGCATTGTTGAATTGAATAAAGGTATTTGCCAAGTCCAAATGCCATGGCTGAGCCTGGTCAATATGGTGGTGCGGCTGGGCGACCAGCCTTCAATTTCCTCGCGGGCAGGTAAAACACTCCGGCGTGGAGCATCATAACGAAGATATTGCTTTCCGGACGAGCGGATCGCGTTCCAAAATTTTTCATCACAATTTGATCGGATATCAAAATAACTCCACGATGCATATACGGGCCATAAATGCGAAACTTCACCCAATGCCGTTGCCACAACCATTGAAGGCCCTGAGCAATCGATGATTTGCTTTTCAACCTCATAGCATTGCTGATCTGTCCGAACTAATTTTCGGCTTAAATCGATTTCCAGCACCCGCTCGCGGACAATATCGATAGCCCATTCTGAAGCCATCAGGCTTTCCAGCTCGTTCCGGGCCACATGCATGGACAAATCGGCCTCGCATGCGGGAAGCGGAAAGGATGCGACGCTGTCCGCGGAAATAAAGGTCGTTCCATATTTGGGCGCATACGATGGAAGTGTCCGCACCTTGGGCACGAGCGCCTGCATCACGGGATGCGCAAACTGCTCGGGGACAACCGATTCCCCAATTTTATAAGCGCCTGGATGAGGATCGAGCAGCACCGCACTCTTCGATTCCAAAAACCGTTTCAGCACGAGGCCCGCCTGACCGGCCCCAATCAGCAAATATTCCACGCGCATCGGCTCTGTATATCCCCGGCAGTGGCCTCAAACCATATATAGTTTCAACCCGCGTTATGCATGGCCTGCGGACGAACATCAAAAGCCTTCGCTTTGCCCAGGCCATTTTCACATTGCGCTTCCGCCAGTGGATTCACTTTGCCCTGCTTCCCTTGGCCTCCTTTGATGCGAGTGATGCGAACCATTTTGCATCTCCCCTTCCCGCTGTTCCGCGAGCCATTGCCGCCGTTTTAGCGGCCTCGGGCGCGCTTTCCTATGCCTACGGCATCAATGCCATCGCCGATCGCCGGAGCGACGATATGAACGGGAAGAATCCTTTGGCGGGAATGAGCACGCTGCCCATTGAAATCTATGCAATGGTCGTTTTGGCGGCGCTTTTCGCGCTGGCTCTTGGCCTCTGGCTCGGCCGCATTTCATTTTTTCTCGCGCTGCTTTCCGTGGCTGCCGGCACCGTATACAGCGCCGGTCCCCGAATGAAATCAAAACCTTTTTTAGGATTGATATTCAATACGCTGATTTTTGTTCCGCTGCTGGGCCTTGGGCTTTCGGATTCAAAATATCCTCTTGGATTTACGGCCATTTCGATTACTTTCACCGCGCTTCTCATTCAAAATCAATTGCTTCATGAATGCGCGGATACGCCCGAAGACGCCCGGGCGCAGAACCTCACCACAGCGCGCTTTCTCGGGGAGCGCAATACCCGCGGCTTAGCCTTCATTTCGGCGCTCGCAGGCATATTGCTTTCCTACGCATTTTCACCGGGCGCCGCTTTATTTTGGGCCTGCTGTCTGTCGCTCGGCGCCGGCACATGGATCTCCGTCATGATACGAAATCCCCGCACAGCCCGATCCCTTCACAAAATGATCGCATTGATCACAGGATCGATCTTATTTGCCCTGAGTATTTTCCTATGAGCCTTCGATCCCAAGCGAAAAAGACCTTGCCCATGGTGGCCAAAACAGCGCGCCTGGGCATATCGATCGCGCAGAGAAAGCCCTTGCCCTATTCGATCACGTTCATCCTCACCCACCGCTGCAATTTTCAATGCGACTATTGCGATATTCCCCAGGCGGCGGGCGATGAAATGAATACGAAAGATTTTTTTACAGCTATTGATGAATTGTCCGGTGCAGGAATGGCCCGGGCCAGTTTTTCAGGCGGCGAAGCGCTTATCCGCAGCGATGCGCTCGACATTATCGGGTACGCCCACGAACGCGGACTGATGACCTCGCTCAATACCAACGGATGGTTCACCCTTCGGCATATTCAATTCTTGGCCCGCCATTTAAATATGCTGGTTCTTTCGCTGGATGGACCTCAAGAATCCCACGATTTGGTGCGCAAGAAGCGGGGTTCCTACGAGCGGGTCATTGAAGCCATCGAACAAGCCCGCAGCCTGGGCCTGCCCGTCGCCACCATTACCGTATTGAGCCACGCCAATCTTCATATCATTGATGATGTTCTTAAGCTTGCCGATCAATATCAATTCTGGGCCTATTTTCAGCCTGCCTACTCCGATTGTTTTCAGCATTCAAACGGATTAGATCCCGCTCTAAATACAATTGTATTGGAAAGGCTCTCGGCCGAGCTCAAAGAAGCCCGGTCCAATGGCCGGAGGGTTGGAGCATCGCCTTCTTTTTTAAGCCGCCTCGAACGCGGGCCTCATTTTGGCGATTGCGGAAGCTGCAACGCTGGACGTTATTTCGCGACCGTAATGCCCGATGGCAGCGTGGTTCCCTGTCATTTGGTATCCAAGGAACAGGTCTACCCCAATGGCCGTTCCATCGGTTTCGCAAAGGCATTTGAGATGCTGCCTCATCCTCATTCTGGACCCGGCTGTGCCATTAGTCCCTATCAGGAATCCGATTTAATTTTTTCCTTGGATCCCCAAGCTATAGCGGCGGCCATCCAGCGATTGCTTCCAAGCAGCGTTCCAGAGCGTAAACCGAATACCAGACGATGAATACGCGCCGGGATTTTCTCAACTTTATTGGATATTTAACGCTGGGCGCCCTTCCCGGATGCGAAGCGGGTCCGCGTTCGGCCGCGCCCCCAAGACAGCCTGAAGGTGCGAAAACAGAGCCCGAACTTCCTCTCTTCAAATACTTTCCCGCCCTAAAACAAAGCCTTCCCCATATCCGGCTCGCGTCCCTGCCCACGCCTGTTGAGGAGCTAAAGAGCCTGGCGCAGCATGCGAATCTTGGCCGCCTTTATATTAAAAGAGACGATTTATGCGGCAATAGCTATGGAGGAAGCAAAATTCGCAAACTGGAATGGATGCTGGGCGACGCCGTGCATTCAAAAAAAAGGGGCGTCATTACTTTTGGCGCTGCCGGGTCAAATCATGCCGTGGCAACAGCCCTGTATTCAAAACAGCTTAATCTCCAGTGTCTATTGATGCTTTTGCCCCAGCCGCCCAGTGAAGATATTCGGCATAAACTATTGGCTTCCCATACATTGGGAGCCCGCATTCAAATTCGTCCCACGCTAAAAGCCGCTCAAAAAGCCGCGGAGCGAATGGTAAACGAAGATATTGGTGGGGATTCTTTTTATATTGTCGAAAGCGGAGGCTCCTCGCCGCTGGGTAACCTCGGGCTGGTCAATGCGGCATTTGAATTAAAAGAGCAAATCGATGCAGGGCTTCTGCCCGAGCCCGATTTTATTTATATGGCGCTCGGTACGATGGGAAGCGCCGTCGGACTCTTGCTGGGCCTTAAGGCTGCGGGATTAAAATCCACCTTTATTCCTGTGCGGGCTTCATCGCTTGAAACGTCGGGCGAGCGCCAATTCATGGCGATGTTTAACGCGGCGCTGGATACGCTGCGCCGGGCCGATCCCAGCTTCCCCAAGCTGTTGCTGCCGCGGGAAGAGCTTCATATTGAAGGCCGCTACCTGGGCAGCGGCTATGGAATAAAAACCTCAAAAGGGGAGCAGGCATCAAGCCTATTTCACGAAAAAACGGGGCTTAAGCTGGAACAGACCTATACGGCCAAAACCCTCGCCGCATTGCTCGATAATGCGGCGGCACTGCGAAATAAATCCATCCTGTTTTGGAATACGTTCGGACCCAATACCATTCCGGTTGAAATGACGAGCCCGGAATCGCTGCCTGCCGAGGTTCGGGCTTTTTTTAAGGGGAATCCTCAATAACCTACACCCAATAACTTCGCCATCGCTTCTTTTTGCGCATCGCGCTCATCGGCTTTGTCCGCAGGCTCCCATGCCATATCGGCCATTAACCTATACGATCCCTCATAGGCATGAGGCGGATGGCCTCCCCATTCTTCGGGCGAGAGCATCGAAAAATAGAACCGGTTTCCATTTCGATAAAGATGATATACATGCCCAACGCGTTTTTGAAATCGGCATTCAGCGCGGTGAAGCTCGGCGCTTTTTCGGGCCTCTTCTAATATCGTCCGGGCTTGTTCCTGCAGCGAGCGAATTTGTTCGGCAATGATACGGAGTTTATCGCCTGTTACCGTGCTGAGCAGGGCGTCCGCCTGCTGTATTTCCCTTGCCGTATCAATCAAATCAATAGGCGCGGACAACCTACTCATCGGATAAGGCGATGTGTGGGCAGGCCCTTCGTGGGAGGAAGCGCTCTTTTTCCCGCCGCCGCTCATCCCAGCATACCCATGCGCCGCATCACCGAGTCGGCGATCAGCGCGGTGACATAAAGCGCGCCAAAGCGGCGGGTATGCGCAAAGGCAAAAGCCGAATACCACAGGGGCCAGATGCCCTTGGGATATTCAGGCGGAGGCTCTTTGGGCCGTCCCTGCAAATATACCCGGCACGCGAGCACGTAACGCCCAAGCGCAATGAACACAATGGCCATCGGCCACGATAAATAGCGAATCCATACCAGCCAGCCAACCAATACATATTGAGCCGTGAGCATTGCTATCGTCATGTAACGGGCAAGATCGAATCCCAATAGCACTGGCATGGTTCGAATGCTTTTCGATTTGTCGGCGTCGAGTTTGTCAATATGTTTTCCAAATAGTACGGTCGTGGCCGCCAATGCAAAAGGCAGGCTCGTGAGCAATACTTCCGTATATATACGCCCCGTTACGACGTAATATCCTCCACCTACCATCAAAGGTCCCCACACGGCAATAACGGCGGGTTCCCCAAGCCCCAAATATTTGAGAGGCCACGTATAAAACAGGACGAAAAATGAGCCTATCGCCAAGAGCCACAGGGTCGCCTGGCCGCGCAGAATCACCAGCGCGACCCCACATCCCATCGCAATTGCACCCGTAACAATAATATACCGCATCATTTCGCCGCGGCTCATCAGGCCATGCTCAAGAGGCTGAGGCCCGTATTGCGTGCGAAAATAATTGTCTTTATCCACGCCTTTCACATGGTCAGTCAAATCGTTGATTAAGTTATTGGCAGCGTGCGCAAATAGAAGGCCGCCCGCCGTTAATCCCCATAAAAGACCATTAAATGCGCCGTCGCGGTACGCCAAGATGCCGGCAATTGCCGCGGAAAGCAGCGTCATGACCAGCACGGCCGAGCGGGTCGCGATTAGCCATTTCGAAACAATATCGAGCGATTTCCAATCTTCAGCGCTTACCCTTGGAATCACGCTGATCGCGCGGCCCCACATGGCGACATTCATAAATTATCCTCCGTCGTTTAAGAGGGTCTCTTCAAGATCTCGGGCTGCCCTCATATAACAAGAGCCCGCGGCAGCCTATGATGCGTTTCATAGGTGCGATTTTCACGCGGACTAGACCCGTGTGTTTCTGGAGGCACTCGCTCATGCTCCTTGTGCTCGACATCATGACCGAAAGTGTGGTTGTGCTGGCTGAAAATACGGCCCTGATGGAGGCCGCCACTACGCTGTCCAACATGGGCGTCACCGGTGCTCCCGTGTGCGATCCCCAGGGCCGCGTGATTGGCGTCGTCTCCAAAAGCGACATCATCGCGAGGATGACCAGCGGTGCTTCGGGCTCCGAGCTTCATGTGGGCGATCTGATGTCCACCAAGGTGTTTTCCGTGCGCCCAGAGGAGCCGCTTGGCCGCGCTGTCAGGCAGATGGTGAGCGAGAATGTTCACCGCATCATGGTGGTCGATGAGGAGCAGAAGCTGCTCGGGATTCTTACGCCGATGGATGTGCTGAAGGCGCTTGTGAGCGGCGCGCTGCCTTCGCAGGGACTCGACGAACCGGGCTGAGTCCGGGAAGCGCCGAAGGCTCTTTAATTCTCGATGTCGACAACGCGCTGCCTGCGCGCAACTTCCGCAGCGTCTTTTATTTTTTCGAACAGCTCGCGGGAAACCGGCAATCCCCTCAAGAGAATATTCGGCGCATTCGGATCGCTGGTGCTGATGGTGATCGTTGCAACACCAACCATTCGGTCGATCACATTTTGATAAAAATCGATGTCTTTCACGCGCCACATCTGAATGGTCTCGATGCGCTTTGAGAAAATACCGAACTCGTGATCGATGGTGCGGTTGGTGATTTTGTAGCGGGTGCCGCGCCTGCGGAGCTCGAGCCCCAAGAGCCAGAACAGGCCAACGACCGCGACCGAAAGAACTCCGGCAAACAAGTACGACCAGAACCAGGCCCGCCAATTCGGTACACCCTCAAAAAGAAGGGCCGGTGTTGCGAGAGGGGCTGCATCGGGGACGGCTTTGCTCATCGCGGATGCTGCGGCAGAAACCGCGGCGGGCGCCGGCTCGTTCAGCATGCTGCCGCAGAAGCGGCATTTGACAGCGGCATCTTGAATGGATTCAGCGCAGAAGGGGCAAGGCTTCATTTCAGGCGGCGATTCCGGTGGTTATTCGATGGTGATTAGATCTACGGCAAAACAGCGCAGCGCATGAAGGCTTCGCCGCTGCCATAGAAGTTCGGGCTTGGACAGAAAGCGTATTGCGTACTGCGCATCGGAATCCAAATCGCGCACATCGCTGATCCAAGAAACAAAGCTTTTGAAGCACGACGAGTTCATAAATTCGAGTCCGTGAAAATCGATTACAACGGCTTCAACGCGAAGCTTTTGTGCCTCGCCATGAAGCGCAGACAGCAGCCGATCGAGCGCATCTTTCGTGCGCATATCGGCATTGCCCGTGAACTTCACTGTCAGGGTTTTGCCGTTCAGTGAAGCGCTCGCTGAAAAATCATCGGCGGATACAGACAAATTCGGAAGCGTGCTCATGACGGTCTCCCCACAAAGGTCTCAGCGACAATGCACACCACATTTCCGTCAAGTGTGTGCGTCATCTTCATTTCACCCTCCGCTCTGATCCGGAGCAATCCTAAGCCCGATCCTTCTCTTTGTTTGGACGTGCGCTCCATCGCCATTTGGTAATGCTGGAGCGAATCTTCATAGCGGGCCATTTCGTCAAACAATGCCTGAATGGACGCGATGTGCTTGGCCTCGGCCTGATTTGAAATGCGCACACGGACGAGATTGTGGGTTCCCGAGGGCTCCACCGTAATCGAGAGCGAAGTCGCACCATCCAGCGAGTATTTAACCGCATTTTCGAGAAGCTCGTGCGTGGCCAGCGCCACCCTGGACACGGCATCCGGATCGTTGAGCATTCTCTCGTAGAAGTCCGAAACAAATCTTCGGACAATCGAGATCAGCTCATAATTAGGCCGGAAATCCAGCTCGAACATCAGCATGTCAGTTTGTTTTCCTCGGGGCAGCCGCGCTGTCCAATGAAGGCTGGCGCGCATGGTAGCGGATCACAAGCAAGGTCCGATCGTCGTCCTGATGAGCCGAAAACGAAGCCACAGCTTGAAAGACCGCTTCGACCAACTGTTCAGGCGGCTGCTCTTTGCGCGCGAGAATTTCATTGGCCAAACGCTCAAGACCAAACTGTTCACCAGCAACATTTTTGGTCTCCGTTATCCCGTCTGTGTACAGGATCATCAAGTCATCATCGTGGAGCACGAGTTCCGTATCGACCGCCGTTGCCCCAACATCATGCACGGCGCCTACCCATGGGCCTTCCGTCGGAACAGTTTCAAAACCACTGGTTTTTGAACGGAAAATTAGAATTTCCTCGTGGGCCCCGGCGAATACAAATCGCCCAGCGCCTTCGTAACGCATCATCGTGAACGTCGCGTGCTCATCGTGGCCAAGGCGATGCCGGATGTTCTCGTAGAGAACCATGTTCAGTGCGCGGACAATATCGCTTGGCGAAGCCTTTGGATTCGCTCGGCCCAAGGCTGAAACCACACTCTGCACCATCAGCATGATGAGCCCGGAGCGCAGGCCATGGCCGGCCACATCTCCAATTCCAATCCACACGGGAGCGTCTTTGGGAGGCCACGCTGCGAGCGCACGCTTTGATCGCCCCTTTGGCGCGGCTCCATAAAACACGTCGTAGTAGTCGCCTCCGACTTCGGTTGCGGGAATCATTCGCGCCGCGATGGAGAGCTCTGCGATGTCGAAAGAACGCGGCAAAATGCTGGTTTGAATGCGCGCACTAATTTCGAGCTCTTGTTCAAGCCTCTGCTTCGCAGCCAACTGAACCCTGGATTCACCGAGTTCGGCCACCATCCGGTTCATCGCCGAGGCGAGGGTGCGAATTTCGGTTGGCCCAGCTTCATTGACACGCGCATTTAGCTGGCCGGCACCGATGCCCTTCACGAATACGACCAAGCGATCCAGCGAACGCGAAAGCGCAAGGGAAAGGGCGATGGCTACGATGATGGAGGCCGCAAGCCCAAACGCAGCAATACGATATAAAATATTTGATACACGGTGTGCGGGAAGCATGGCCCGATCCAAGGATCGGAGCATGGCGTATTTCACGTTGGACTCACCGGAATAAGCCGGAAAAGGAAGGGTGAACCCCAAATAACGGTCGGTGCCAATCATCAATTCAATAGGATCTGATCCGGAATTGGAATCCCCGGCTGTTGGCATTGAAACCAGGGCTTTTTCGGCCATTTCGCGATTTAGCGGTGAACCATCCTCGAGACTGGACGCGGCAATAATTTTGCCATCGAGCATAACGATCGTAATGCTTCCCGTTTGGCGCTGAATTGAGCTTGCAATTTGATCGTTTATTTTAAATCCAATGGCCAAAACACCGACGGTACTCGTGCCAAACATTAAGCGTTTTGCAAAAACCTCAAGGACCGATCCATCCGCGGTCCAGACGCCTGCTTGTTCACCATCGGCAATGGCCTTGGCTACAATGGGTTTATCCCGGAGATCGAATCCGACGGCTTTGGGATCGAGCACATCGGCGAGCAGCCTCCCCTCTCCGTCGGTCATTAAAAAAATATCGCTCTGCAATGCTTTGCGCAGGTCATAGGCGACACCGTAAACCGTTTCTTGAGAAACATCTTCCGTCGCCACGACGGCTTTCAAACGGGGTTCCTCGGCGACTACCCGCCCTTCAGACGCATATAGAGATTGCCTATACACACGCGCCTGCTCAAAGATTTCCCGGCTCCGGTTTAAATCGTCGGTCAGCCCGGAGCGCGCCGAATCTTGCAATACAATAGCAACACGTCCAACAATGATGATTAATAGGCCGCTGACAAGCGCCACCATGGCCAAAATAAATGTCGTCCGGAGCCTCATGGTTTCTCCGAAATTGTTTTTGGAAGCTGCTGCCGTCCCGCCTGCCCCTCCAAATGGGCTCCAAATGGAACCAAATGCCGCCTTAGGACAATCTCCTCCGGCTCTATTTGGAAATCTGCTCCAATGGCCGGAGCAATACTACGCCATAGAAGCTCAATACGAACATTTCCTTTTTCTTTGTATTCAAATTCAATGGTTTCGCGGCGCTGCTCGCCCGGGGAAAGACGGGTATCTTTGTCTTCCCGCTCGGCCCGGAAAAAGGCGGTTTCCTCGCTTGTGCCCCGAACCAGGCGCCTGTGGTAAATCTTTTCCTGCTTATTTATTTCGGCACCCGATTGATTAAGCAGGGCCACCCTGAGAATCATTTGTCGGCCCGGCATTCCCGCGGGAACTTTATGTCCCGCTCCTGTATTTTTCACATCCAATGCAATGGTTATCCGCTGTCCCTGAGCTTCGACACGTCCGCTGAGCTGAAGAGCCTGCGCTCGCAGCGCGGGCTTTTCGCCCAGCATACCGTGATGCCCAACCTGAGCCTTTTTTTCCCATCCAACCGCGACTTCGTCAACAACGGTAGGCATGTGGCAATCCTGGCACGCGATCGAATTGAAAGTGCTGGTCTTCCATTCGTTATATTCGGTGAATATCCACAGGGCTTCGCCGGATGCCCGGGGCATCGCCCAAGAATGGCAGACACCGCATAAAATCGATTGCCTAAATTGCGCCGAGCATCCCACTTTATGAAAATAATTATCTTTGGCGCCGCACCGGAATCCGGTTTTCACATTTTCGTTTAAAAAATAAGCGGCTGAGACACCCAATGGCTCTTCGCGAAGGGCGCCGATTGAATGGCAGACTTCGCAGCTCACGCCTTCGGAAATAACAGGCGACAGCGGTTCAACCAAGGTTTTAAGCGGTGAATGGCATGGTTCGCAGCCCGGCTGGTTTTCTTGCGCGGCAGCTTTTTGCATTGCGAGATAGAGCGGAGCCTCGGCTGCGCGGGCATGGGCAGATGTGCTCCAATCCTTTGCAATGGGTCCGTGACACTCGGCGCAGCGCAGAGATGAATGAGCCACTGGATAAGTGCGGGCTTCTGGAGGAATTGAATTCGAATTGTCGGCGGATGCTGAGGCGGATAGGCCGCGCGAGTCCTTTGCTTTTCCACAAGCGAAGACCCCTGCGCAAATAATAAACAGACAGGCTACTTGTAACGACCGTATGGGGTACCGTCCTTTTTTAGGTGCTGTTTCACGGCCTTTTCCTCGGTCAGAGAAATCGATAAAGTGCTTGTTTCTCCGGCCTTCACCGTGATTTCACCCCGGTATTCTTTCCCATTCGCTTGCCACGCGACAATGGGATAAGTGCCTACTGGAACATTTTTAATCTTAAACGATCCGTCCGCGCCGGTAACAGCATAATATCCGGTATCAAGCACTTTGATTTTTGATGCCATCTGGGGATGGATATTGCAATAAACATCCACGACACCGGCTTGTTTAAAGGTAATGGCCTTTTTGGTTCCGCTTTTATAAAGGCCCAAATCGAAGCGGGCGGCTTTCGATACCGAAAATACGTTGTGAAATACTTTATCATCGTTGGGGAATTCTATTGTGCTTCCCTTGACGATCACCATCACTCCCGGCGTAAATGTGAGATTTTTCTGGCGCATTTCTTTTACGACGGGCTCGGGAAGCGGTCCCGGCACATTCTCAAGATAAACAGCAACACCCGATCGATTTGATTTTGGGCTACCATCCTTTAGAATGGTCACGCTGCCGGAAACGGCGCCGCTCGGTGATTTCGCTGGGCGGTTTTGGGCAGGGGGTGCGCTGGATGCTGTTTCCGCCCAGATGTTCTGTATGGGGATTCCCGCGGTCAATATCAACAATATTGCCGACAATCTTATCATTATGTGCCCCGGTCTCACGGCGATCTCCCTCCAGATGGATTTTTAATACTTTAATATTCCCGACTTAATACTTTAGTATTTGAGGAGCATTGAGCTGGTGAACACATCATTCGGGAATTGGGGTGTTTTGCCAAGTTCTTGGCTATGGGTGTATTCGGCCTTGACGATAACGTGAGTGCCAAATTCAAAACGGGCCCCGAGAGTGATGCGCGCGAGCTCGGAGATGTAGACGAAGCTTGCTCCGTTTTGATGGAGCGCCTCTCGAAAATCTGCGCGCCCATAGGGCGAGAGCCAGTTGAACAAGCGGTATCCGAGCTGGGCGTACGCTCCTTTGTACTTTAAACAGGGGCTTAGATCACACGGCGCTGGGCTTTCAGGCGCTGTCTTGCCTTCCATTTGGCCCTGAAGAAATTCCGCGGTGAGAAGGAAATCATTCCAATCGAGATTTAAATCAATTCCATAGTGCCAATGATGTACACTGTTTTCGGGCTGCTGATCCTGCGCGCCAAATGATCCGGAGACGCCAACTTCAAGGCCGGCGCCAAGCGGTGCCTTGGATGAGAGGCGGCCTGCAATTGTTTTGAATTGGTTTGAATCGGTTTCGTCGTAAAAAGGGAAGTGTTCGGTGCCATGACTCCCATTGGTGACGGCAACATTCAGCGTAATTGTGTCGTCGAGAAATTGTGCGCGCGCCTTAAGTCCAAGCGGCGAGCCGCAGGTGTAGCGGCATAGAAGCGAAGGAGCAACACCAATTCGATCGGGTGCTTCACGCATCCTGTATTCAAATCCAAGCACGGAATCGAATTTCCCCGCGTAGATATTTAATCGAAAACGATCGATGGGCACGGCATATTCAAGGTATGCCAATTTAACATCAAGAAAATCCCCTAATGAACGATCGTTATCTTCAGATACATTGCGTCCCCGGGGAACAAAATCGATTGAACTCGTGAAGTTTAAATCGTCTCCAACACCCGCAACAATTGCGAAGTTAAGGGCATTGACTAAAAACGAGGCGTTTCCATTGCTCTTTACCGCATCAAATACGACTGCCCGCGAGAGTTCTGTATCCGCGGGATCTCCCCGGGAATTGATAACCGTCGCCAGGGGATCGCCATAGAAAACCCATGAATCAGGGACAATGCCCGCATACTCAGGAAAATGCTGGTTGCCTATATCGCTCTGTATTCCCGAGCCATTTCCCTGCACATAAAAGAATCCAAAATCCAAATAACCGCTAAAGCGTCCCGTCAGCGGTAAAATTCTATTTAATTGCTGATCAACATAATCATTGTCATCGCGCAGCCGCTCCAATTCGTCACGCATGCGCGCGTTTTCCTGCTCCAGGTCGCGCAAGCGCTTTTCGATGCCGAGAAGCCTCTCTTCCTGTGAGCCCTTAAGCGCATCACCTGCGGCTTGTTTGGGCGATTCGGGCGCTTCCTCGGCGCTCGCAACAAGAGGCGTCAGCACTAGGACGAACAGCGCGCTTCCCATTGCACGCGCACCGCGCATTTCTCGTTTTGCACTGCCGGACATTGTTTAAAAGCGCAGGATACGCAGATGATATGCTGGCGTCGAGCCGGCGATTTAAAGCAAATGCGAGCTCTTTTGCAGGGCGCGGGCTGGAAATCGGACGCCTGTTAGTCATGAAAGGGTTGGTGCTTCCCCCAGAGATCTTGGCGCGCTTCCGGAGCGTCGCACTGGAGCGCATTGAAACGCTCGAAGTCGCTTGGGCGACCTTGTTCAAGGGTGAGGGGAACGCCGAAATTGAAGCGAGCCTGATGCGTGAGATTCATACGTTGAAGGGCGATGCACGCATGGTGGGAGTGAACGATGTGGCGCGGCTCAGCCATAAGGTGGAAGAGCTCTTTGTCGAAGCCCAGCGCTCGGCGTTTTTGGTTCCGGAAGATTTCGATTTGGTCGTGACGATGGCGCTGCGTTTCGTGGCCATGCTGCTTCGCAAGAAGGAGGCAGGCCCGCTTGGCGGAATCGACGTCGATGGCTTCGTTCAACAGATCGACGATGTGCTTAATGAATCAAAACTCCGTGCGATAAAGCCTAAACAGGTGGGAAATGTCCCATCCAGTGCGAGCGCGCCGCGCTGGGTGGAAATGCAGGATCGGGTTTGCACGGCAACTCAAATGCGTCTGGCCGAGGCGGCAACTCAGGTGTTCCTAGAGCATCTTCAGAGTGCCAGCGGAGCGGCAGAACGGCTGCACCGCGTGTGGAAGGCTCTTCAGTCCGAGATCAGTGCATTTAGTTCTGTACCCGTGGAGCGCCTTTTGTACCGGCATCAGGGTGCGGCCGAGGAGCTGGCCAGAGAACTTGGCAAGACAGTGCGCGCCCAAATGGAGGCGGATGGAGTTCAGTTGCGTTCGGAAGCCGCAGAGGCCGTGGATACGGCTGTTTTGCATGCGATCCGCAATGCCGTGGATCACGGCATCGAAGACGCTGCCTCCCGAGAGAAGGCCAACAAGTCGACCGTCGGCCGCATCGTGATCGAGGCGCGCGCCCTGGATGACTGGATTGAAGTCTGTGTGGACGACGACGGGCGCGGTGTCGATCTTGAACATGTGCGTTCCCGCGCAATTGAGCTTGGATTTCTTTCGCCGGAGCGGGCCGCCGCAGCATCGGATCAGGAGCTGGTCAATCTGCTTTTTGAACCGGGTTTCTCAACGCGCCGCCATGTCACCGATGTCTCCGGGCGAGGCGTGGGCCTCGATGCGCTGCGGAATGCGCTGAAGAAAATTGGAGGCACGATTAGGCTGAAGAGCCTTAAAGGCGAAGGCACGCATGTGTGTGTGCGCGTGCCCCAAGCAAGCCGTTTTATTCAGGCCCATTGCTTCCGGGCACCCGGCGCGGCGATCCCCCTTTCGGTCCCCGCTGCCTTTCATGTTTCATCCCAATCTGATCATTTTGAATCGAATGCTCTCGATCCTCTCGAACTACTGCAAATTAGCATTCCTGAGAGAAAATTTGACTCAAAGTATCTTCAATCCGGTGGTATTGTCCTTCAATTTCAAAAAAACTCATTCACCATTGCTCTCGCCTCGGAGGCAGAGTGCTGTGAGTGCCGAGTCGAACGATTGTGCCCCACGAGCGAACAATTTCCGGTCGAAGTCGTCCTCGTGAACGGAGAAGAGGGACTTCTGCTGAAGCCCGGCGCACTGCTTTCTCAACACCATTTGCGGGCGCTTTGAACAAGCCCAGTGCGCGGCTCAAACGCTTTGGCCCGCGGCGCGCAATGCGGAACGAAAACGGGCTGACCTGGGATAGTTTGTTAGGCCATTGAGCCTATGGACCGAAACAAACGCACCATCCTGATTGTGGATGACAGCAAAGTGGTTCGCGAAGCCGTGCGCTTTGTTCTCCAGTCACGGGGCTACGAGGTCTTCACGCTTGATTCGCCGTTTGGATTTGGAGCGGCACTTAGTGAAGCGAAACCGGATTTGGTGCTGGTGGATGCCAATATGCCAGCGCTTTCCGGGGAGAAGCTCGTCACCGTGGCCCTTCAAAATAAGCTCTGTTCGTGTCCTGTTGTCTTCTATTCAGATAAGCCCAGCGAAGAACTAAAACGCCTCGTTCAAGCGACGGGCGCCGCGGGCTTTATCCGCAAGACAGGCGACCACGAGGCTTTTGTGAGCTCGCTCGAGGAGTTTTTGGCCGGCTCAGGAGAAAAGCCGCCGAGCTTGCGCTCCCCATCCAACGCAGAACCGCCTACGAGCCAGCGCGCCAATCCAGCGTCCCCCGGCCCGAACTCGGCAAGATGGCGGAGCGGCGGGCCGAAAGGCTGACCCGCGCTGAGCAGTGCGGACCAACGCCGACAGATGAGCGGAGACCTCTTTCATAAAAGCCTATGCAAAGCGTGATATCGTGAGCCTCCAATGACACTTGCCACAGCCCAAGAACACCATGCGGGCGAGGTGCTCGATAAACGCTATCGCCTTGTTGAGAGGCTTGGGCGCGGCGGTTTTGGCGAAGTGTGGCGCGCGGATGAATTGCTGCCGGATGGCACTTCATTCCGCAGCGTGGCGCTTAAGCTCTTGGTGTCCGAGCTGGCCGATTCGGCGCATTGGGCCGAGGAAGCGAAGCTGCTGGCTTCGTTTCGGCATCCTTCGCTTGTTACGGTATTTGCGGCGGGTGTTCTCGAGGGTACGCCCAAACAGCCTTTCGTCGCGATGGAGCTTCTGATCGGCGACACACTCGCGGATCTGATCGCGCGGCGTAAACGCATCGCGTGGAGGCGCGTTCTTCGGTGGGCGCGCGAAGCCGCCGCAGCGCTGGATCTCATCCATAGCCACGGTGTGATCCATCTCGATCTAAAGCCCGCGAATCTTTTTTTGGACAAGGACGGCGCCGTTAAAGTCCTCGACTTTGGAATTGCCCGGCGCAGAGGAGAAGCCGCTTCGCCGCGGCCCCTGCCAAGTGCCGCATCCCGCACAGAAACAGCCGATTTAGAGACCGCCGCCTTTGTCGCAGAACAAGATGCCGAGACGGCC
Organism: uncultured Polyangiaceae bacterium; assembly: GCA_964537685.1. Classification (GTDB taxonomy): domain Bacteria; phylum Myxococcota_A; class Polyangia; order Polyangiales; family Polyangiaceae; genus CAZICM01. The sequence goes on along the minus strand of CAZICM010000029.1, from coordinate 53,157 downwards.
GAACTCCCCAAGCCGGAAGGCGCGACGGCTCAGCGCGCGGTCGTTGGAACGCCTGGTTTTATGGCTCCAGAGGTCTTTGAGATGGGCGATCCTACGGCGGCGACAGACGCTTATGCGCTGGCCGTTTGCATCGTTCAACTGACAACAGGACACCTGCCGCATGCCGTCGCCGGTCAGCCTCATGAGGGCGGCGATCCAAAAACAACACTCGCATGGTGGAGCGAAATTCGCAGTGCCACGCTTCGCGGCGAGCTGCGCGATCTTTCAAAAGATCCAGCCGGATTGCCGCGCGGCCTTGTCGATCTCTTGAATCGCCTTTTGTCGGTCGATCAAGCCCAGCGCAATGTCACTCCAGGCCGGCTCTGCGCCTTGCTTGATGAAGCGTGGCAGCGCCCTCACGGCGTGCCGAGCCCGCCTTATTTTGGCTTTGAGCCTGCAACCGAGAGAGCCGAAGGCATGCTCTTCGGCCGCGATGAAGAAATATCGCGCCTGGGGCGTGAGCTCGAATTTGAACCTTGTGTCGTGCTCCAAGGCGTCCGCGGCAGCGGCAAATCTTCACTGGCGCGGGCGGGTCTGGTTCCCCATTTGGGCAAGAGCGGGGCCGACGGAAAAGACGATTGGAAAGCCTTGTTTGTACGCCCGGGAAGCGATCCCGATCAGGCGCTGCAGGATGCGATGAATGCGGCCTTTCCAGGCGTAGCGCTCGACCAATTGCTCGAACACTGCAGCGCGTCTCCGATTGGCATGGTGCTCGTTGTCGATCCCCTGGACGATCTGCCCACTGCGCCGGCCGATAAATGCGCGCGCTTATCCGCGCTTCTTCAGACCGTGGGAGATGGCGAAATACGCCGCGGATTCAGGACGCTTTGCGTATTGGGCGAAGAGCAGACCAGCGCCTTGCTCGACACGCCGCTCGGCGCCGCGCTGCGCTCATCAATCCGCTTCGTCGGCTCTCCGATGGCCACGGCCGCTTCCGATTTGGTCGAGTCGCCCGCCAAGTTCGCGGGGGCCCAGCTCGATAACTTGGACCTCGTCATCGCTGACGTTCAGCGCGAACTTCGTTCCGGGGACGGCCGCCTTCCCTATATTTCTATGGCCCTCGCCGCCTATTGGTCTGTTGCCGAAAGCGCCGCCGCCAATACAACCGGAGAAAGCAATAATCCGGTCTATTTGTCTTCCAAACAATGGAAGGAACTCGGCGGCCTCGAGGGAACGCTGGCGGCCTATGCCGATCATGTGCTTACTCGCCTTAAACCCGAGGAGCGGCAGCTTGCGGAGGAGCTTTTGCTGCGCCTCTCCCAGACCGATGGAACGCCAATTCGATGGGATTATAAAGAATTGGTCGATACGATGGGAAATGAGGCCAATACAAGCAAATTGATTCTCTCCCGCCTCGAACAAGCCTTTATCGTCCGCATAGAAAAGGATCACGTAGACGCGGCGCACCCCGCATTTGTGAAGAGCTATCCGCGGCTTCAATCGCTGCGCCTCGCGGCCATGGAGCGATTGAGCTTTATCGAGCGAATTCGCGAGGCGGCGGCGGCGTGGAGCCGGGCAGGAGAACATAAAGACTTTCTTCCCAGCGGCGATCTGCTCAATGACATCCGCGACAAAAAAGCTTGGTTTTCGCGGGGATTGGGCTCGATAGAGCGGCGCTTCGTCGAGCAGAGCCTCAAGCTGCACAGAAAGCGTGTGGCGCTGCGCGCGGCGCTGGGCGGAGCTTTTGTGCTGGCTATTGCCGGCGGCCTGTTTGCAAAGCGCGTGTACGATCTGCGCCAAATGGTTGCGGATGCCGCGCGCAAGGCCGCCGAACAGCGGGCCTACGTGGCTGAAGTCGTGGCCAAGGCGAGGCACACGGAAGATCCGTATCAGCGTGTTGCGTGGATCATCGAAGCCATGAACGCGGGCTCAACCGATGGGACGCTTCCCCTGGATTTGAGCCTGACAGTGGCCAATACGGCGCGGGCCCGCTTCTTAACCTTGGATGCGGTTGCCAACCCTTCATTTCCCTGGAACGACCGCTGGCTGCTCGGTGGTGTCCCCGGCCCAACGCTCACCATTGTCGATATGTCGCCGAGCGAGCCCGGCGTGATCGAGAACATCAACCTCGATGAAGATCCTGAATCGGCAACGTTCAAGCGCTTTATCAAAGATCCAAAAGTCATTCCCATCCACTCACCGGGCGATCCGATCGTCGAGCGCGTTCCGTTCGCCTTCGATACCTCGGTTGTCACTCGCTCATCCGCGGGAAATGTCCGGGTGCTCAGGCTCCGGAACGATGGCACGGTGGCCCTCGCGGCCTCCGCACCCATGCGCTGTGCAGGCTCAATACGGGCTGCGGAGCGCGCACCCGTTATCGCCTGTTCAACCGAAGAAGGCATCGTTCGCTGGGATTTAAGGCGCACTGGGGAAGCGGTGGACCGGCATGCATTTCGCGGCGTGGTCCTCGATATTTCACCCGATGGAGCGTATGTGGCCGCGACCCTGGCGAGGCGCGTGCTGCTTTGGGCCCCTGAACAGCAAAAAGAAGCCGTCGCCGAAAGCCGGGATGCCGTGGTGCTAGGCCGCTTTAGCCCTCGCGATCCCGTGTTCGCCATGGTGCAACCCGGAGCTGTTGACTTCGTTCATCTCGACTCGGTCTCCACACCGCTGTTCCAACTGAGAAGCGAACCTTCGCCCTTTAAGGCCCGCTGGCACGATAGCGGACTTTATTTCTCTGTCTGCAACGAATATGATTATGGTGAGTGGCATTATCTTCGAAATGGAATTCCACCGGATATGGAGAAAACTCCAAAGGAAGATCCTTGTTCACCGCCGCCTATTAAAGATAGACCAGTCCGCTTATGGCAGACGCCCGAGATTGCAGGACTGACGGAGAGAGATTTAGGTCCACATCCTATCGTAGGAGGCTTTAAACTATCGAATGGCAACCTGCTGTCCCGCGATCTGGTTCTGTATGGAGCCGGCCCCGCTATCGGCAGCCTATTGAGATTCCAAGGTCTAAACAGCAGCGGCGAACCCGAATCCCTGAAAGACAATGAATCGGCCAAGGCTTTTTCCCGCGTGGACACCAATACGATCGCATTCCAAGTGGGCGAGGATATCCGGCTCTACAACATAGAAACGGGGCGCCTCGCTCAGGCTGGAAAGGGCAACCTCGTCCGGCTTTGCGAAGACGGACGCTTACTCGCATGGAAATTGGATGGTGATTTTTATCAATTTTTTGATGTTCGAAGCGATTTAAATGCCCGCAAAATAAAGCGCAAACCCGGATTGATGCTCGGCGCGGATGCCTCGTGCCACGCGGTTTTGCATCAAAACCTCGATGGAACGATCTCGCTTCACAATCTGGACGACGATCCTGCAACGGCTGAACCCAAGGTGATTGCGCAGGCAGATGGATATGTATTTGCAACAGCATTGAGCCCTTCGCGCGGAAACGTGGGCAGTGGAATGTGGATGGCGCTTAGTTCCGGTGCACTGGCGCGTTTTGACGACAAAGAGCGCACACTTGCATTGTGGGGTTATGCAACACCTCGGGCGACCGCGCTCGGTGATGGCCCAGAAGCTGGAGACTTGGCCTTCGCCGATGCTTCGGGGGCAAGCGTGATAAAAGCGACAGGACAACAACGGCGCATCCTCGAAGGCTGGACCGGCGAACCCTTCAGCGATTTATCGACTTCGCCCGATGGAAGCACAATGCTTCTTACCACCGGCGAACGCATTTATGTCCTCGATCTAAGCCGCAAGGAAATCGTCGGAGAAATGCGCGCCGAAGGCCGCTCGCGGCTCAGTCCATGGGATCGCGAGGGCTCGGTATTCGCATGGACCTATGACCGCGTTGGAGTCGCCGAGGGCCAGATTTTTCCGCGGGGCCTCACGCTGGCGACGCGCGTTGCGGAATCTGCTTCAAACCTTCGCGTCAAGAACCGAAAGCTTGTCATTAAGCGCTAATCAAACCACGCCCCCACGGGAAGCCAACTTATCCAATTGGATGTATATGGAGTAAATTCATGAAACAGATAGCGACACTCTTATTTGGCACCTTATGCTATCTCATCTTCTTCATAACATTTCTGTATCAGATTGGATTCGTCACCGGCATCGTTGTCCCCAAAGCCATCGACGACGGACCCGTGGTTCCGGTATCCCAGGCGGTCACCACCAACGTCGCCCTGCTGGGTCTGTTTGCGATTCAGCACACGGTCATGGCTCGGCTGACATTCAAGCAATGGTGGAAGAAAATCATTCCGGAATCCATCGAACGGAGTGTATTCGTGCTCATGGCCAGCTTGCTTCTCCTGCTGATGAACTGGCAGTGGAAAGCGATGCCTGAGATTGTCTGGCGCGTCGACAGTGGATGGGGGCGTATCCTCCTATATACCATCGGAGCCGCGGGCTGGGTCATTGTCCTTTATGCCACATTTCTGATCAACCACTTCGACCTGTTTGGATTGCGCCAGGTCTGGCTCTACTACAGCAAGGTTGAATACACGGTGGTAAAATTTAAGGAAACCGTGCTCTACCGATGGCTGCGTCATCCTCTCATGCTTGGATTCATCATCGCATTCTGGGCAACTCCCACGATGACACAGGGCCACTTATTGTTTGCCATCGTGACCACGGTTTATATTCTCATTGCAATTCGGATCGAGGAACACACGCTTTTGGCCGTTCATGGAGAGGAATATCGGCGTTATCAGCAGCGCGTGTCGATGATCATCCCAATGCCCCCAAAATCGAAGACGTGATTTAGCGCGCGATGGTGCATCATGATGACCGAAGCGCGTGTAATACCCAGCAATATCGCCATACATCTTGCGCTCCTGGGTAGCACCCTCTGTCTTATCGGGTGTTATGCCTCCTCACCCCCAGCACAGTGCCGCGCCCGGGAGGCGCAACGATACGATCCAGGCCCCATCCAAATTATGGAGCGCGATCAAATCATTGTGCGCACAATCCGCTGCGAAGGCGCCTATGGCGATACGTCTGACTGCAGCGATGACGCGCCGGCCTCGCTCAAATTCACTGTCACAACGAAACAGGGCCCATTACCATGCAGCAGATGGAAGATGGGTTCGATATGTTGGTGGGGCAATGGGTTGGGCTCCTCGCATGGTGATGCACCGGGTAGCGTTGACATGTCCGGTGTCTTCACGCTCTCTTCGGTGATAGGAGGTTTCACACAGGTAATCGCACACATAGGCGTCAAAAGCGACATGACGACCGTACGTGTGCGGCTATTCCTTGCCGAAAATCCAGGCCATGTCGAGAGCGAAGCCATCGAAAGGCTCAAGTCTGCGGCTCAACCCCACGGACAGATCAGCATAACAGCTCCGCTTGACGGTGCTGTTTGGACGGCGCACCCAGAGGACGGCGAAACGGCACCCATTCCCATTCTCGAGCTCGGAACTCCTGTCACGGCGGCATGGCTTCATATCGAAAATGACTCTCGTTCAATCGTTTACGATGGGATCTACGCGGGCTCGCCCATCGCGCTCAGCCGCGCCTCATGGGAAGCGATTTACCGCTCCACAGAGCAGAACGAAGCGCTTAAGGTCCGCCTAAGCGCGATCGCGGATGGGGCTATCGTACAAGCAACAGAGCAGCGATGGCGCATTGATCATGGCAGATTTTATCATTCCCCCGAAAGTCTCGCGCAAGAGGCCGAGGAAAACGCGCGCAAGCGAGCCGAACGCGAGAAATTCGAGCAGGCGTGGATGGAATCGCACGTCTACATTCCGCGCGCGGAGGCGGTTGAGCGCGCGATTCAGTATATACGCGATCAGGGCTTCACGGAGGCGCCGCCGGCCGGCCCTGTTCACCACGATATCGTGGATTTTGGATCGGATTCCGACGTGTTGGCTGGGCGCCGGGGCTCCCTTCATCCAGAACCGGTTGGGACGCTAAAAAAAGCAGGGTGGTGGTGGATTGCGTTTCGTTCGGTGCGGGGCGATGCTTGCCGCGTTCGCGTGGTTGCAATCTCCTTCGATGGCGCGCGCAAGCGGATGCTTCATCAGGATCTATCGCTGGGACAATTTGATGATTGGTGATGTTGGAGATGTAAAGCTGCCTGGAGCCATCATGTGCTCCTTCACGTCGCGCTAAATTTCTTTGGCAACCATTCAAGCCACCCGATGATTTTACTGAGTGCCGTACCGGGAATCGTGTTTAGATCGTTACTTGAAAATCCAAAATCTTGATATTCCTTGACAGCTAGCTGATTGGACACCTTGGCGATATTGGTACTAGGATTAGCGAAACGCGGTTGAAAAGAACTCGGAGTCGCGAATCTAAAGTTAACCGTCGTTGAATGTACCTTGATGTTGTAGTCCATACCCAGCAAAGCATTGATAACCGCTGTGCGCATTTCGGTATTCAAGCAGGTAATTGAAACGTCCATCGTTAGCTCTTCGGGATGAGAGTGTACACCCATCCTGAAGCCACTTAACCACCAATGCTTCTCTGGTCCCCTAAAGAAAAGCATCTGGCCCTTTCTACGTAAAGTAAAGGCCGTTACCAACAGCTCATCATCATCGGCAACATTGAAATGTGCTGAAGATGTGGCTCCCCAGGGCAGGTCGATCGCCGGAGTATTGTAGATACCTATTTCGCAACCGGTTGCCAGCGAATATTGACCTTTCCACAGTTCGATCATCCAGTTTTTATCCGCATAATTAAAGATAATCGGCTCACAATCAATGACAATGTTAGCAAACGGCGCCGCATAATCATATGCGGCGTTGTATCCGAACTGCCGCAAAATTGAATTCCTTTTATAATAAATAATGTCCTGTCCGGGATCGTATAACAAGCCGAGATCATTGGCAGCTTGTGCCAGGGAGCTCTTTGGTGTCCAAGATGGAAATGCCTGGTCAAATAACGATGAGCCAATGAAATTCCTGACACTGATATGCGGAACGTCCGGCGCAAAACGCCGAATTCCTTTTGCTGGATTTGCATTTATTTTAGATAGAAGCTGCTTGAGGCTTAGGTCAGACATAGAGGTATCCTCGCTATTGCAACGACACGAGGATTGGGATCATCCCCTGACCCGCAGGCCACGCCCGCAGCGCTTTGCCAAGTACAGCTCCGGGCGTCCGGCTGGGGTCGCTGGCAACCATCGCATGACCTGGGGTTGACGAGCTGACCAGAAGATCACCGACGTGAATGGGTCCGTGATCCGCATCCACAAGGCAAAATACCTTCCCCACCAGGGCGATCGCCGAGCGGTTCGCGCTTTCCTGTCGGCGGCCCAACACAATCCCGGGGCGATATGAACCTGCTCCTGAGACGACGCCGGCGACTCGCCGATCGTATGGCTGGGTTGCCGTAGTAAGCCGTTCGTCATCATTGATAACTAGAACCGATCCTGGCACGGCATCAATGCCGACGACCGTATCGAACTCCTCTGCGCAGTCAGCATTAAGGAGCTTCACGTCTCCCTTCTCGCCATCGATCAGCACCGTTACCTCCCCATCCTTGTTGCGTACTAAGATTTTCCCATCCTTTCCCCCTGACCCAGCCCGGATTGATGCGTCCGCGCCATTAAGGTGAATGGTGCAATCCTTTGCAGCCGTCGACGGCCCTGATGCGATCCGCACGATTTCCGCGCTATCCTCGTTGCGTACCAAGATTTTTCCATTCTTTCCCCCTGACCCAGCCCGGATTGATGCGTCCGCCCCATTGAGATGAATGGTGCAATCCTCTGTAGCTGTTGATGATCCTGATGCGATCCGCACGATTTCTTTGGAGGCAGTATTGCGAAGTATAAGCAAACCATTTGGTCCTTTTCCTCCGGCCCGAATGCTACCGTTATAGGCGTCAATACTTATTGTGTAATTTGTAGAATAAATATTATCGACACCTTGCGCAAAAAGCCGGATTGTACCGTTTGTGCTATTTCCTCCGAGCCACAGATCACCATGATCAGCATCGAGGCGGGCTACTGGATTGTTGTCTTTATCGCGAAGGGCCACTGTTCCCGTCTTGCCATCGAGCACGACCCGCTGCCTACCAGTAGCGTTTTCTACGACGATGCGTCCATCAAGGCCGGTGCTTGGCTCTATGCCTGCGGGCTTTACGATTCCACCAACCTTGACTTCAGCTTTGGCTCCATCGAGCATGATACTCGGCCACTTGTCAGTATCATCGACCTCATTTGCCGTCGGCTCGGACGCCCTGATACGAACCTTCGCAATGTTGCTTTGAACAAAAATGTCTTCATTAAAGGTCGGCATGAATGTTCTCCTTTCGTATTACCCGTCTACCACAAACGCCTCACTCCCAAATGCAAGCTTTATTATTTCAAAGTGCCAACACGGTTTATCAGGGCCAATTCCCTGCTAACACCAATGCCTTGGGCTTGCTCGGCTCGGGTCATCATAAGACGATCGCCGCTCAGGGCTTCCAGATGTTTCGAAATGCTATCAATGGCCCGCTTGATGACCAGCAAATTGTCAAGCAAGTGCCCCACTACAAACAACTCGCTGAAAATCTTTTCAGTATATGCGCGATGAATTTGCAACCAAACAATGAGTTCAGCGCAAATCGCCCGTGCCCCTCCTTTTCCGCTCATGTCGCCGGTTCAAATCGCGCATGCCCCGGTATTTTTCTCTTTGTTGCTCATAGAAATTGCGCATGCCCCAGCGCTTGTCGCTTTGTCGCTCATGGAAATCGCGCCGCTCCCTCCCAATAACAACAGCGTCCCAGATGACCGTCGCGCCCGCGTTTTACTTCACCAACATGTTGCGGATGAACCGCGCCGCGGGCTCCTGTATTTCTGTCTCTGTCTCTCAGCCGTGCACCACAGGCTTTTTCAAATTTCAACATAGAATAGATGCGCTGATTCTCCTGCCCCGATTTCCAATGCGCTGTCACTCCATCTTTGTCATGCCGCATTTCGCACTGCGAACATGTTTGTCCTGACCCGTTCCCGCGCAACTCACCCAAATATCAAAACCTCTTTTTCCCGGGCACGCGCGCGGATTCTTTTTTCGATTGCTCCATGGCAAATCACCCCAGGATGACGCAGCTCGAGACTGGGGATCAAATTCTGGGCAATGAGCAGAAGCCGTTGGATGAGGAGATGGCCGCGCTTCGAAAACAAGCGGCCGACAAACAAGCAATTCAATCCACCGAAGGCACGGTCATCGAAACATTCATCATGACGCCCCGCCCACCCGCAGGCGCGCGAAAAGTAGCCGAAGACAGCTCGCGCCTCATGCAATGAGCCGCATCTTGGTATTCGGGTTTTGAAGGCGACGCCATAATCGACGAAGGCTCGATAAAACCTTCCAAATCAATGCGGAATAAAATCAAAATCGCATCGGGCGGAAGCAGCTTGTTCTCTTTGTCGCGGCAGCGCTGAACAAGATTCCAATACAACTGAGCTCTCGCCTCTCGCTCGATGGATGCCGCAGACATTTCCTGCTGAATACTCGCCGCGCCAAAATGCACTTTCGAGGTTGCCGCGGGCGCCGCCGATGCACTCGCCGTGGGCGCCGCAGGTGCTTCATCTCCCTGCGTCTCTTCCTTCTTCTTGTCTTCCTTCACGCCGGTGTCCGTGCCGATCGCCGTCTTGCCATCCGGCCCCGTTGAAGGCGGCGCATCCTTCGGCGCAGCCCGCAACAACTCTTGCAGCGCCTCAGAATCGGCGCTTTCCGGTGCCCCGCTTTCTCCGCCCGATACCGCGGGCGCCGCCGCAGAAGGCATCGCTCTGCGCGACCACGCGCCTGATGCTGAAACAGCCGGCGCAGATGCCGCACCTAAATCGGAAGACGGCGCTCCCTGATCTGAACAGCCCGCCGTCAACAAAACCGCCATCGCTGCGAATGTCCAACGCACAAAGCACAGCCTCTATCGAATGCGGCTCGCTTGCAAGCCGCGCCGCAGTGTACCTTCGCCAAATAACGCATGCGCGAGCTCATCGCGATTCTTGTCCGCATTCAAACATCGCTGCGGGGCAGTCTTCTGCCGCGCTTGATTCTTTCCATTGGACTCGCCTCGCTCGCGGGCGCCTGCGCAGGACTGCTTCCATCCATTGTCGGCCTTTCGATCGACACGATTTTAGGGCGCGGACGCGCTCCCACGGGTGGCCTGACGGGCCTTCTCTCGCTTCTGGTTGCAGGCGCTCCGCTGTGGAGAATCCTGCTGATTACGCTTGTGGCCACGCTGATCACGGTGGGCATCAGCGTTCTGTCCAGCCAGCGCGGCTCGTCGCTGTCCGGCGAAGTCACAGCGGCGCTTCGCATCGAAATGCTTAAAGCGGTGCTCTTTGCCTCGCCGCGCGAGGTCGACGCCACAGGCCGCGCTGTGATGGCCGACAAAGCGCCTCCACCGCCTCCGGGCGTCAAAGTCCCTGAAACCAAGGGTATGGAGGTGGTCAAACTGATGATCGCCCGCGAGTCGGGCATGGCCGCCGATTTTATTGTCTCGCTGCTCACGGGCCTTCCCCAGGCACTTGTCACCCTTCTTATCCTCGCGTGGGAACTCATCACCACAGGAATGAGCCTGGTCTTCGCCGGTGGCCTCGCGCTCTTTCTTCTGTCGCGCATCCTCTCCGATCGCGCATCCAAACGTGTCGCCGGCGCGATGCAAAACCTTCAAAAAACGGATGTCGCCATCTTCGCCAACCTGGGCGAAATGCTTACCGGCACAGAAGATCTGCGGCTGCTCGGAGCCCGAGGACAGGCCATTTCTGAATTCACCGAGGCCGCCCGCCGCACCGCCGATGCCCGGAAAGCGTTTGCGCAAATGCTTGCGGTCTCGGGACAAATCAAAAGCGTATTCAGCGCCCTTGCGCCTTTGCTGGTCGTCTCCGCTCTCAGCCTTTCATCCGCCCAAATGAAGACCGGCGACGTGGCCAAGCTGTTATTGGTCGTGCCGCTTTTGCTTTCACGCCTCGAGTCCATCGATGCTTTCCGCGCGGGCTTTGTCGAGCGCGGCCAAGTCCTCCGCGCCACCGCCCGCTTGCTCCAACTGCCCGCGCATCCGCCGCCCTCTCCCGACCCCGTACCCATCTCGGCCCTCCCCAGCACCACGCTTCAATTCAAAGACCTTCATTTCACACCCTCGGGCTCCAATCGCAGCGTATTGGATAATATTTCCTTCGAAATTCCCGAAGGCGCCGTCGTCGGCATATGCGGCCGCTCGGGCTGTGGAAAATCGACGCTGCTCCGCTTGCTGCTCCGCCTGGACGATCCCAGCGCGGGCCAAATCACCGTGGGCGGCATCGATCTCAGGCGCATTCCGCCCGCCGAACTGCCTCAACTCTTTGGTATTTTAGGACAATCTTCCCGGATTTTTGAGCGGAGCATTGCTCAAAATCTATCGATTGGTTTATCCACACCGCCCTCGGAAGACGCCATGAAAGACGCCCTTCGCCGCGTCAAGCTCGACGAACTCACGGGCGATCAGCCGGGCAGCAACCGGAATCTAGCGACTGAATTCCGCGCCGTGCCTCCAAGCCTTTCGGGCGGTGAACAGCGGCGCCTGTTGCTCGCCCGCATGCTGCTTCGCAATCCGATGTTTTTCGTTCTCGATGAACCGGAAGCCGGCCTTCCCAGCGCCACGGCCGAACAAATTCTCCGCGAGCTCCGGGCCATCGCCAAAGGCCGCACCTGCATCGTCGTCACCCATGCGCCTCACTTGCTCGAATCGAATTTTAATATCGTGATGGATGCGGGGAAAATCGCGGCCATCGGCACCCATCAAGAACTCTCGGAACACAGTGAGCTGTACCGTTCCCTGCTCGCCGAAGGGCTGAAGAAGAACAGCACGCCGGCAGCGCCTGGACCGCCTGGACCGCCTGGCCCAAAACCTCCGGGACCGCCCTTTTAAATCGAAGCCCGCAGCCTCTCCGCTTCTTTTTCAACCCGCGCGGCCAGCTCTGCATCCGCTGCCATCCGCTTCGTCCACACGCGCTGAACCCGCACCAAATCTGAAAGCCCGAGCTTCAGCGAAAGCAGCACATTTCCCACTTCACCGCGTTCAATACCGACCAAAATCATCGCGTACTCCTTCACGCCCACCTTCCGGCCAAAGCGCTCCAGCGCGGCGATATACGCGACATCAAAGGTCTCCAAGAAACGGCTATTGCCCTCCTCCATCGCATGCGCAATCCGGTCGGACCAGCCGTCCTCGATCGCCGCCCACACGTCTTCTGTAAACCCCTGTTCGCTAAGCACGAGCGCCCGCTCTTCAGCCCTAACCGCAAGCTCCGCGGCAATGGCCGCATAGCGCTCGACAGGCATCGTGATCAAAAAATCCGAAGCCGATTTCCCATCGGGCGTTTTCGGATCGTTCTTTGGCGCGGCCGCTTTCTCGTCCTTCTTGGCAATCGCCTTTCGCATTGGAGCCGGCGCGGGCACCTTCGCTTTTGGAATAATCGCTTTTCCGAGAGGAGCCGCTTGAGGCTTTGAACCTTCCGCGGCTTTAGGCGCCTTCTTATCGGCCGAACCGTCCCCAACAAAAGGCATCACCGCCTTGGCCACTTGCTTCGAATCAAAGCGCACGGTTTCTCCGGTCACCGCGCCCTTCAAGGCTTTTTCCGGCAAAGCTGGCAAAGCCTTGTCCGCTGGACGCGCCACGGCAGGCTTTGAAAGCGCGGCCGGTGCTTTTGCCGGAGCATCTGGAGCCGCAGCGGGCTCTTTTGATTGAAATGGAAGAACTTCCTTTAGAATTGACGCATGCTCCGCCGAAAATCGAAGCGTTCCTTCCAGTGCCCCGGTGCGCGCTGGAAGCGTTTTTTCCGGCTTGGCAGGAGGAGGAGGAGGAGGAACAGGGACGGCGGCGGGGGCGGTTTGGGGAACGGGTTTCTGAAAGACCGATGAATTCGCCTCAAATGGCGTCGCCGGAGCGGGAAGAGGCTGACCTGCCGATCGAAGCGTCTCGCCAGTAACCGGCTTTCCTAAATCGAGCTTGCGCGACCTCGGTATGGAAATATCGCTGCTCGAAGGCGAACTGGATTTTGCATTCGGAGAAAATGGCAAAATATTCTTTCGAATATCATCCCCCGGCGCAAGCCGCCTCGTTTCAGAGCCGATGCTCATTGCGCCTTTATCCACGGCAGAAGGCGTAACAGCCTTTTCGGGCTCCCCCGCCACACCGGGAATTCGCCTTGAAAGCACCTCATCATGCCGCGTTTCCATTTTGCCGGGATCATCCGCCTCATCGGCGAGCAGCGAAAGATTTCCACTCTGCCACGCGCGCTCGACCTGTTCCCGCCGCACCCGCTTTCCCTTTGAATTCGAGACCAATAAAAGCGCCGAAATAGCGTCCAGCCCTTCCGGCGAAAGCTCGCACAGCCCCCGGTAATCCAGCACCGCGACTCCCCGATCGCCGTGAATCCAAAGCGTGTCACAGCGAAGCCCAATTTCCTCCGCGCGCCCGCTCTTGGCATCGATTGAAAATGCCTGCGGCTTGCCCAAAGGAAGCCTCGAACAAAGATGAGAATGATGAGGATGAAGGTTTTCCAATTCAATCGTTATGCCCGGCCTTAACAATTCAATTTGCTGATCGGGAGGCGCGGCATTAAAAAATCGAAAATCCAAATCCAAAGGCGCGGGGCCCCCAGCCCCTTCCTCCTCGGATAGCAAAGCCTTTGCCCATAAAAACGATTCATCGGACAAAAGCGCCCGGCGCGCCCTCCAGGCCGGCGCATAAGGCCCAAATCCGGCGGCCCCCTGCACCGATTCAATATTCGCGGAAGCCCGCGCCCCCAATTTCATTGAATCTATTCTAATTCCAACCGGATTTTCATCGCTTTGCGCGGCCAATTCATAACGGATTGGCAGCTTTAAAAGCGGCTCCGGCTCACCCTCGCGAAGGCCCGATGCATCTTGAACCCAATATTGATCGCCGATGATATCCAATTGTTTTTCAAAATCGCCGACCCGCATACGCACCGAAAAACGCCGCGCGGCCCCGCCCGGAGGCGCATATGCATGCCCGGACAATAAAATATCCACCTTGGGCTTTAAAGGAACCAAATCCGCCGGACCAAATAGGCTTGCGCCGGCCTCCCCATCCCAAGGCCGATCCTCAAAAATGGGATCTTGAATTTCACTGGGCGCAGCCACGCCGCCGTCAACCAATACAAGGGTCGACTTCACACATACGGTCAGCGTCCATTGCGAGGATTTCGCTTCCCACAAAAGACCGCCGACGCTGCAGGGAAAAAGCGTGACAATTTCCAAAGGGCTGCGAATTCTAACGCCGCCCCGCCGCGGCATACAATTTTATTGTGCAAACTCAGAATCCGGGCGTTTAGGCTTCGTTGGAAGGGCTTTCCGGCTTCACAAGCCCAGCGCAAATGGCCCGGAAACGATCGCTCCAAGGACAAGGGCGATAGGTCGTAGGATCGAGCCGGACCAGCCTCGTTTCAGCATCCGCGAAGACCACAGAACCATCCGGCGAGCTTACTTTCGCGCTTAAACTCGCGCTCGTGCGCCCTAAATGCCTAAGCCAAATATCGACCGCAATATCACCCTCGCCGCGCACCGGAGCGAGATAACGGATCGTGTGCTCGGCGATCACATGGAATTTATCGGGATTCACCGACACATCATCCTGCCAATGAAACCCCATCGCATTTAAAAGCTCTCCCCTCGCGCGTTCGATAAAAAGCAAAAAACGAACGTTGTGCAGGATATTGAGCGCATCCAAATCATCGAAATAAACCCGCTGAATCGAACGGAACGGAACCGCAATGGACATGCCCGCGCTCATACGCGGTATTCCACAGAAAATCAAAACCCCAAGGCTTAAATCGTTCAATTTAATCAATTATTTAATAAATACTATAAATACAAAAACGTTGGCGCCCAGCCAGCCCAACCCCAGCACATAGAAGTCGCCACTTTCTCCAAACCTTTTGTACTCTCCCCCCGATGCCTTTCAAAAATCTCGCTCCCCCTCGCCAAGTCACTCAGCTTGACGCCGAAGTCCGCTCCGCCGCGCATCTTCACACGCCGGAGATCGTGGCGGTGCTCTCCAGCAATCCTGTTCGCATCGCGATTCATCAAAGCAGCTCGCAAGGACGAACCACCAACTTGTCCATACGCGAAGCCGACGAAGTGGCGATGCTATCCCGCGATGTCGCACTCGTCCGAAGCAGCGACACCGTATGGTCGGTGCTCAATATCGCGCACACGCCCAAGATCGATCAGGCCGCGCGCGACTCACGCCAGCTCGTGATGCGCCCGACCGGAAACACAGCGCTCTCGATCGCATGGGACGGCACGGCCACCGAACTCATCCTCACCAAAAACGACGTGGATAGCCGAACATTTCCTTTGCGGGGCGACGTGCGGAGCTGCGACATGACAGCCACCGACACCTATGTGGTCGTCGACAAAAAAGGCGACGGCGGCGAGCTGCGCGTGCATCCCGGCGCCACCCCCGAATCAGGCGCCAACTGGCGCGCCACGCTTCCGCGCGAAGCCGCCCCCCTCGATCGCCTTCGCGCGGGCGCAAAGCTTTGCGCGGTCTACAAGCGCGGAAACAGAAACGTTTGCGTCGTGCTCACAAGCGGCGGGCGCCTCGTTCCCAAGATGATTCAGCTCACGGAAACACCTTTGGAAATAGGCGTTCTCGAGACAACCATGTTCGCTATTTTTCCAAGCGGACAAGCCGCGCTCTTCAATGAGGCGACGCTGCTCGCAGCCGACAGCTCCCCCGTAAATCCCACCGCATCCATTCAGCTCATGATGCGCGGCGAACCCCGCATGCTCTTCGTATCCGGGCGCGGAAGCCCCGTTTTGTGGATCGGATCATCGGCGGGCGATGTCGTCACCGTGGCCGTTGTCCGCCAGGCGTCTCTGCTCTGAGCGGCGCCTATCCCGCACTTCATGAACATGCACGGCAAGCTCTTCGATGGCCTAAAATAAAGCCGATCGAAATTGTCAACCCCCAATCAGATATACAATCTCAACTCATCATTTTGCCCTCCCCCATCTTCGGCGCGCCCCGCAAACCCGCGCACAAAGCCGATAGATCGGCCGATATACTGATTAAATGATCAGTCGAAGAGACGATCCATTTCCGCTGGAAGCGGCCCGCGACCTATTGGGCTTAATACGGACGCTCTACGCGGCCCGCAAACACGCGGGTGCCCCTGCGCCCGAACTGGAACGCATCGCGCGCGCGGGCCGCGAAGTCCAAGAAGCCATATCGCTCGCCACATCATCGCAGCCCCGCTCGGTGGGCCATGCCGCCGCGTGGAAGCGCGCCGAAACCGCGACAGAGCTCGCCATGAAACTGCTTGAAAAATCGTTCCCCGCCGAGCCATTGATGCGCGCCGCCGGCATGCGCATCACCAAACGCCACGTCGCCTAGCTCGCACGAGATGACACCAAAGAAGCGCACACCCTACACTGCGCGCCCGTGTCCGAAGACATCGCCCGCGAAAACCTCTTTTCCTCCTACACACCTCTTGCCGGAGCGTTCGACGAGCTCATCGGCTCGGGCGCCGCACCGCGCGCGTTCTGCCAGCGCACCATTGAAAGCCTCGGCGCCTTCACCCCCGAAACCTGGCATCACGCACAGAAACTCGCCGAAGTCGCCCTTCTCAACCAAGGCGTCACCTTCTCGGTCTACAGCGATCAGCGCGGCACCGAAAAGATTTTCCCCTTTTGCCTCATGCCCCGCATCATCGCCTACGACGACTTTACCCACCTTGAAAAAGGCTTAAAGCAAAGGCTTTCCGCGCTTCATCACTTCCTCGACGACATCTACGGCGCCCAGCTTATGCTGCGCGACAACCCTGTACTTCGCGAATTGGCCTTGGGCGCCAAACATTATTTGCCCGTGCTCCAAGGCATAAAACCTCCCGGCGGCGTCCGCATTCATATCGCCGGCATCGATCTGATTCGCGATCCAGACGGCACCTTCCGCGTATTGGAAGACAACCTCCGCACCCCATCGGGCGTTTCCTATGTGCTTGAGAACCGCCTCACCACCAAACGCGTCCTGCCTCAAATCTTCGGACAAGCCCGCATTCAGCCGGTCGATCATTATCCCGCGCGCCTCGCCGAAACCCTTCGATCCCTGGCTCCCCTGCCCTCCGGTCACACGGGCCAAGCGAGTGCCGTGCTGCTCACCCCGGGCACGCACAACTCCGCCTATTTCGAACACACTTTTCTCGCCCGCACGATGGGATGGGAACTCGTCCAATCCGATGATTTATTTACAGAAAATAATCATGTTTATGTCCGCACCACGCGGGGCCCCCGCAAAGTGGATGTTATTTATCGCCGCACCGACGATGCATTTCTCGACCCCGAAGTCTTTCGCCCCGACAGCCTGCTTGGCGTGCGCGGCCTGATGCGGGCATACGCTCAAGGCAATATCACGCTCGCCAATGCCCCGGGAAATGGCGTAGCCGACGATAAAGCCGTTTATGCCTTTGTGCCCGACATGATTCGTTTTTATTTGGCGGAAGAACCGCTTTTAGAACAAGTGCCCACCTTCGTGTGCGCGCGCGAAAACGATAAACAATATGTGCTTTCGCATTTAAATGAACTCGTCGTAAAAGCCGTGGATGAAGCGGGCGGCTATGGAATGCTGATGGGGCCCGAAGCCTCCAAAAATGAAATCGATGAATTTAGACAGCGAATCGAACGTGAACCCCGGCGCTACATCGCACAGCATCGGATTGAACTGTCCACTTGCCCTACCTATATCGAAAACGAAGGGGCAATGGCTCCGCGCCGCGTCGATTTCCGCCCCTATATTTTAACGGGCAAAGACGGCTCCTGGGTATTGCCCGGCGGGCTTACGCGCGTCGCCTTAAGAAAAGGCTCTTATGTTGTCAATTCAAGCCAGGGCGGCGGCTCCAAAGACACCTGGGTACAAAGAGGACCGGCATGATCTCCCGTATTGCCGAACATTGCTTTTGGTTTGGCCGTTATCTCGAGCGCGCGGAAAGCACGGCGCGCGTACTGCATGTAACGGCCACCTTGGCGCCCGATGCCGAACTGCCTCCCTCGGCCTGCTGGAAACCCGTTTTAATGGTCTCGGGCGAAGCCTCGCATTTCAATGCCTTGCTCGGAGAAAAAGCCTCCGAAAGCGGCGAGCATGTGCAGAAGTACATGAGCTTTTCGGACCAAAATCAAAGTAGCATTCTCCAATCCGTTGCATTTGCACGCGAAAATGCCCGTGCCATCCGCGACACGGTAAGCCTTGAAGTGTGGCAAATGATCAACGAGCTTTACCTATGGCTGAGCAGCAACGCGGAAGGCGGCCAGGGCACGGGAATCGCAAGGGAAAGCGCCAAGAAAACATTTGAAGAAAACCGTTATCAATTTTATCGGATTATTAGGCTATACACCCAGCTTGTCGCCGGATTTCTGACGAGCGCAATGCTTCATGACACACCGCTCGATTTCATTATGCTCGGCGCTTATCTCGAACGCGCAGGCCAAACCGCGCGCACCCTGGACATGCATCCCTATTTAATTGGTCAAATACCCGAAGATAAACACAACCCCGTCATTGAAACGGCATTATGCCTATCGTTGCTCCGGGCGTGCTCGGGATTCGAACCCTTTATGAAACGCAACCGCGGACGGGTGACAACAGAAGCCGTCGCATCGTTTTTATTGCTCGATCCGCGCTTTGCCCGCTCCATTCGCCATTGCCTGCACCAGGCCGGCGAACACCTCGATGCCATTCGCTCGCCCCAAAACCCGCTGGTCCCCGGCGCCGACACCGAAGATCGCCTGCAAACCATGGAAGAGTGGCTTTCCAGCCTATCGCCCGAAGCCCTGGGCCACGACGGCCTGCACGCAATCCTCTTGCGCATTACCAGCGACACCAATTCCATTTGCGAAGCCATAAGCCGCGAATTTTTTGGCCACGGACTCACGCCGCCTTCACCCTAGGAAGCGAGCCAGCCATGCCGAATTTCCTAGCGATGTCGTTTGAAGGCCAATTGGCCCCCGGATTCGATCTGCTCTGCCTGCAGCCTGCCATTCAATCCAATCAAATAAACTCAATCAACGATCCAATAAAAACCGAAGGCATTAAAGAAAATACCAAAAGACTTCCCGACGGCTGGGGCATTGGCTTTTATCCAGGCGGAGAACCCGCCGCCTCCGTACTCAAAGAAGCATCGCCCTCATCCGGTAGTATTCGAAGCGAAATCATTAAAACCTGGCAGCATTTGGAATCACCATTGTTTATGCTGCATATCCGCAGCGCAACCTGGGGCGGAATCAGCGCGGCGAACACACAGCCATTTTGCAGGAGCTTCGCCGGAAGGGATTTTTTACTCGCCCACAGCGGAAGCCTAAGCCGCCACCTTCCCGTCCCCAAAAATCCCCTCTTCGAACCCGTGGGCTCCACCGATTCAGAGCTCCTGTTCTGCACCCTGCTCGCCTACCTTCAACAGCAGCATAAAACCAGCCTCGGGGATTGCGAACCATCCCATCTTTTAGAATGGATACATACCCTGAACGAATACGGCAATCTCACCATAGCGGTCACAGATGGCCGCGATTTACTGGTGTACGCCGATCGGCACACCGATGGCGCGGTTTATCTCGGTCAAATTCAGCCCCCCTACGAACGAATTGCATTCGGCGATGCGGATGTATTTGTCGATCTCACGCGGAGAGGCGCCAAAAGCCGAAAAGGCATCGTTATCGCTTCCAATCCCTTAGAAGGCGAATCGATGCAATGGCGAAAGATTGAGCCCGGCAGCCTCGTGCTCATCCGCCAAGGCGCCCTGCTCCTGGAAATGCGGCCGGGGAACAAAGGGGAAGAGCAAAACGATCCAATTGAAATAAAACCTCAGCGAGGCGGAAGGCGCGTCCAAAAACGCCCCGAAAAAGCGGCTGTTCAGCGCTATTCGGTACTCCACCGGACAGCCTACCGCTATACCCAGCCCGTCGAACACAGCACCCATCTTTTTCGATTGGAGCCGGTACACGATAAATTACAAAGCGTAATCGCGCACGAATGCACTGTGTCGGTGCCTGGACAAGAACGCGCCTATCAAGACGTATTCGGCAACCAAGTGCGCCGCGTTACGCTGGACACCCCATTTCACGAACTTATCATCGAAGCGCGCAGCATTGTTTCCGTATTGGATACCGATCCCCTCGCCTTCCGCCCCCTGCGCGAGCGCACGAAAATCCCATTAACGTGGATGCCCTGGCAATGGCATATGCTTCAGCCCTTTTTACTGCCGCCCGAATTGCCCGAAAGCGAACTGCGCGAATTGCTCGAATACGCGATGAGCTTTGTCGAGCGCAATGATTACGATTTGCTCGATACGCTCTTGGATTTGAATGATTCTATTTTTCACGAATATCAATACAAGAGCGGCTCAACAACCATTTCAACAACGCCTTTCGAGGTGTACAGCAATCGCTATGGCGTATGCCAGGATTTTAGCAATTTATTTATTTGTTTATCGCGGCTGCTTGGCGTTCCTGCCCGCTATGTGTGCGGTTATGTGTATACCGGCCCCGCACATCCCAATCAGCGCCAATCCGATGCTTCCCATGCGTGGCTACAGGTGTATTTGCCCGAAGTGGGCTGGCGGGGATTCGATCCTACCAATGGTACATTAACTCAAACCGATCATATTCGCGTCGCCGTGGGCCGCAGTTATGTCGACGCGACGCCCACATCCGGCACAATTTATGTCGGAGGCGGCGGCGAAACGCTCGATGTGGCCGTGCGCGTGGAGCGGCTGCCGCCGGTCAATCCCAGCGAATTTCTCGAACCAACTTTACTATTTTAAGTTTATGCTTCTCGCCGTCGGGCTCGGAGGAGAGCCACCGGTGCCGGACATTTTTCGCCCCCGCCAGCTCGAGCACCAGCACAATACCCGATTCGGTGCTCACCTTATAGCCTGCCTCGGCAATGGCGGGCACCCCCGACACACGGCTTAAATAGACGCGCGGCGCTACCTGTTCGACCTCGGACTGAAGGAATTCATAATACTTTGAAACCAACCCCGGAAGCCTTTGCACCACCCATTCAGGAGAACCGACTTTTAAAAAAAATCGATAGACACCGTTAAGCTGCCGTTCCAATTGCCAGCGCGCGAATTTCCGCAGCCATTCCAAATAGGGCTGCCCCAATGCCATTGCGACGGCCCGGTTCGCGGTAATCAAGGGAAATACATCGTACCAGCCGCCCACCACAAAGCGCGTCTTTAAAAAACCCCGCAATCGGGGATCGCCAATCATTCCAAATGCCCGATCCCAGCCGCCGGGCACGAATTCACCGCAATACGCAATTAATTCCGTATACAAAAGTCCCTTGCACCGGAATGGACTTTCTCCCGGTACGAATGGAACGTCTTCACCGAATATGCCGTTTGAATTCATTCGGAAAATTAGGCAATCACATCAACAAAACTAGGACGGCCTTCGCCTTCATTGGATTCCAACACTTCCCAGGCCCGCTGCCTCCGCATTTCACGCGCCCGCTCCGCTACACCAAGCAATGGGCGATCGCGCTCCCAGCGCTCTTTTTCCTCACCCGAATTCCATTCCCAACGATCGTATTCCGACGAAATTGCATGAACGTGCTCGAGGCAGCCGGCCAGAACCAAATGAACACCCGGATCTTTGGGATCGGATCGGGCCAGCTCGCGAATACAAATCGCCGACGCAGCAAGCCTTTCAATTACAGCTTTCGGCCACTGGCTGCGCCTTGCAACCGAAATGAGGTAGCCAATCAGCGCCGCATGCACATGAATATCTTCAATTGTACGGAATGGTTTTACATATTCATCGTATCCATCCCCGGGCATCACCGCCCATTCACCGATCTCTACATTGTTGAATTCAATTTCGGCGTGCGTGACTTCAGGCGTAAATGGCACAGTCGGCATTGGAGTCACGCGAACACCTTTCGATCGCGCGGCCACCTGAACAAGCCTCAATTGATTTTTACCCTGCTCATTCTTTCCAATCGTCGCCACAACCAAAAGCTCGCGGGCCTCGGTGGCCAGCGTCGCCCATTTCTTCCGGCCATTTAATAAAAAACCGCCCGCTTCATTGGGTGTGAGCGTGGTCTTTATCGCCTTGGGATGCGCGCCATCGTCTTCCGTCGCACAAAACGCCGTCACATATTCGCTGGGCACATTGGGCGCCAGGGCATGAAGAGCCGCGTCATAACCGGCCGCAAATGCGTATCCCAAGCGATCGGAGCCAAATCCGAGCGCGAGCGCGCGATCGACGGGAAGTGCCCATTGCTTTCGTTTTTCCCAGCAAATCGAGAGCATCTCATCCAGTGAAGCCACATGGAGAGGGGCGGGATTTGAATGAAGCAGCAATTGAAGAACGGTCAGCACACGCAAAGGTTAAATCGCCGCATCGCGAAACGATAGAGGAATTTCCTTCCGTAAAGCTCGCGCGTATAGTGCCCGCCCTTCTGGTCGCCCTATGGATCAAACGAACAGCGCATTACTAGAGCTTCAGCAATATATCGATCTCGCTTCGGAACGCGTCGGCGGCACGGTTTTATTCGCCAACGACGAGTTCTTCGCCCCCAAGGAGAATCTTGTGCGGGCGCCCGCGCCGGTATTTGCTCCGCATGAATACACGGATCGGGGAAAATGGATGGATGGCTGGGAATCGCGGCGCAAGCGCATTGCAGGCCACGATTTCTGCATTCTGCGCCTGGGCTTACCGGGCATTATCAAAGGATTGATTATCGATACAAGCTATTTTATTGGTAATTATCCGGAGCAATGCTCGGTCGAGGCATGTGTCGCGCCCCCCGCCACAGACGCCGAGCATTTGATGAGCCCTTCAACAGAATGGACGGAAGTGCTGCCGCGCGCGCCGCTGGAGGGAAATTCTCAGAATATTTTTTTAATCGACGATCCTAGGCGTTTCACGCATTTGAGGCTGCATATTTATCCCGACGGCGGTATCGCCAGGCTGAGGGCGCACGGCCTTGTTGTTCCAGATTGGAAACGTGCCCGTGCACCGGGCGAAATGGTGGACTTGGCCGCCGCTGAATACGGAGGGCAGGTCCTGGCCTGCAGTGACATGTTTTTCGGCGATCGAAGCAATTTGATCATGCCAGGGCGGGCACTCAATATGGGCGACGGCTGGGAAACCCGGCGCCGAAGGGGCCCGGGCCACGATTGGGCGATGGTTCAATTGGGCGCGCCGGGCATTGTCCGCCGCATTGAAGTGGATACCAATCATTTCAAGGGGAATTATCCCGATACCTGTTCCATTGAAGGCTGTTATGCCGAGGGAGCCACGGTGGCCGATTTAACCCGGAGGGACTGGGCATTTCGCGAACTTCTGCCCCGCACCAAGCTCGCCGCTCATACCCGTCACTTCTTCGTCGAGGAACTCAGGGATATCGGCGAAGTTACCCATGTCCGGCTGAATATTTTCCCCGATGGTGGTGTAAGCCGTTTAAGGCTTCACGGCGAAATAACGAAGCACGGCCTCATCAATATCGGACTATTGCGGCTCAATACGATGAGCCATGACCACGCCGTGGCCGAGCTTCGCGCCTGTTGCGCGTCCCAGGCTTGGCTTCGCGGCATGGCCGATAAAAGGCCATTCCGCTCCGCGGACGAACTTTACGAGGGCGCCGACGATACCTGGCGTTCTTTGCGGCCCGAGGACTGGCTCGAAGCGTTCCGGGCACATCCCCGCATCGGAGAACGCGAACCTGTGTCCAGGGAAGGCGTAGCCATTCGAAAGTGGTCCACTCAAAATCAATCGGCATTAAAAGAAAGCCCGCCGGAAAGCCTCGGAGCCCTCGCCGAAATCAATCGCCAATACGAGGCCAAATTTGGATTTGTGTTTATTATTTCGGCGGCCGGAAAAAACGCGGAGCAAATCCTCGAGAGTGCCCGGCGCCGATTGGAAAATACCGCGGGCGCCGAGCTTGCGGCAGCCGCCGAAGAGCAGCGGCAGATCACCCGCCTGCGCCTAGAAAAATGGCTCATTTCATAATATATAAATAATATCCTATCCATTTGAATTGGCACCGCCCCGCTGTCCGGGCGCGCCTATAACATTAAAAATATTTTTCAGGGCCCCGCTTTGAAGATCCAGCGTGGAAAGCCCGGTCGCGGACAGCACTTCGCTCTCGGAAATTGCCCCGCAATCAATTGCCCTTAAAAAGAAATTCAACAAACCCCGGCCCGTGGCCGCGTCGTCAAAGGCCGTTCCCAGCACGGTGGCCCGCGCGGCCTTTTCAAGGAAAGCCCGCAGCCTCGCCGCCATCGCATCCATATTGGATTCATAAAAATCGTAGAGCGCGGCATAGCGGGTAATCAATTGCGCGGGGTGTAAATCCCATCCTTGATAAAACCCTTGAGCGAGCGAGTGCCGCACATCTTCAAAATGCCGTTTCCAAGCTTCATGCACGGCTTTTTTATTTTCAGCAAGCTGTTCGGAGCTTAACTCCTTTTGGCGATGAATGGGGACGGGCAATACATTCGTCGCTCCATCCGAAAGCCACACGCCCGTGGATGAAAGCGCCGCCTGCATCCAATAGCGGGCGGCGTCGCACATGGGATGCGATAGATGCTGATGCACCGCCGTTAAATGGCACGCCGCCGTATAATCATAGGCGCCAAAATGCACGGCCGAGCAGCGGCCATCCGCGGCCCGCACCCATTGAGGAAGCGCCATTTCGCCGCGTTCATTGATGATCGATTGAGGCGTCTCCACCATCAATTCCATTTTCAGCGTGCCCGCCGGCAAATGGAGCTCCCGCTCCATAAGTTCGAACAGCGCCGCGAGGGTCTGTACGTGTTCGATCATGCTGACTTTGGGAAGCGTGACGACAAAATTCGAGGGCAATTTTCCCTGCGTGTGCTCGCAAAGAGCCGATAAAAATAAATCGAGCGTACGCAGCGCCCGCGCTTTTTCGTGGGTATGCAAGGATTTTATCCGAATGCCAAAAAACGGCGGAAGTGTTGCTTCTTCCATTCCTTTGGCGGTCTCCCGCGCGGCCCGCACGGCATGCTCGTCTTCCTCGCTATCGCTCCGAATCCCATACCCATCTTCAAAATCAATACGATAATCCTCTACAGGCTCTCTAAGTAATTTATCACGGATTCGCCGGCTCAATACTTCGAGAAGCCCATCGCCACCCGCAAGGCCAATCGCATTGGCGAATGCCGGGAAATCGGAAGCGTACTGATCGAGAAAAGAAAGGGCTATGGAGCCCAATTTGGACGTGATGTCCGCCCGAAATAAATGGGCGCCGCCATAGACGGAATGCACAGGCTGCCGGCCCCGCATTTCGCCTGGATATTGAAGCTCAAATGCCTGATTAGCCCGCTCGAGCCGCGCAATAAGATCGGCCGTCGCCTGGGCGCCAAGTACGGTTTTCATCGCTTGTGCACACGACGTCTATCATCACCATCCCTGCCATAACAATGCTGCGGCCGCTGTTCTGGAGTCGCAGGTGATGCGCGGGCGGCTCAGGATTGCATCGGTGTGCATATTCGCTTGAATTGCTTTATTACGAATGGCTTCCCCTGCGGCCCGCATATTCTTCCATTGCAATCAGCCTGATTTGCCACCCAATTTCTGTTGGCGCACTTACTGCTTTTGAATCAATCGAGGGGACAATGGGGAATTCGGCATAAGCGCTGAATTCCCCGGGGGTACCAACACTGCTCGACACGGGCGCTTTAGGCAAGCCTTTGTCAGAGCCACAACTCGATCGTTTTTATAACGATTTCGATAAAAAACTAACCATGAGCAATTCTCATCGAAACTCAGGCTCGCCTGGGCGGACTGCGCGCCGCTTTTTAACGCCCGCAGAACTCGATAAATTATGGATTTGGGTGTGCGGTTCGGTGCTTGGCGGAGGATTTATACGGGGCACATCTTCCAGTATAGCCAAGGCATTCGGTATTCCAGTGCGCACATTTGAACGCCTGATGCGCGGTCAATCCAACTTCAGCATTGATACAATTGAAAATGCAATAAATACAATCGATTTTATTTCTAAAAAGGAGGCAGGCATGGGGGAATTGCTTTCCGGTCTTCACTGGCACCCCGAAAGCAATACGGCAATCGATGAAGCGGGCCGTTATTTCGCCCGCTATTTAAAGAACGGCTCCTGGGCTTATTTGATCGGTTGCGGCAATGGCTACCGGCATTTGGCCTGCGCGAAGCTTGCCGCAGAAAAGATGGCCACTCTTTATGGAATGAAATAGCTGCACAATTTCACTTAATCGCAATGCAATTCGATCATAAATCCACCGTTCTCGCGATAGCTTTTGATGCAGCCTTCCAAAAGTCTCAAAACGCCGGCGCTGCATTCGGCATGAATCTCCTCGGCATTCCAGAGATCAAATGCCTTGCGGATGGGCCGGAGCTCTGCTTCGGCCGGATCCCGATGATGAGCAGCACCGGATAATTCCCTGAGCGCGATCTCAATGGGAGGGTTTGAAGCGGCGGGCTCCCGAGCCGGATCTACCCCGACCAACACCCGGCGATTTCCGAGCGTCCGGCAAAACAAAACCAGTCCATTCCGTTCGTGGAGAACCCGAAATTCGCCAATTCGAAAGATTGGATCTTTTACACACCACAATAGACGTGCATAGAATGCCAGGAGCCGCCGGTCGGGATGCTCTTTACGCAATGGCCGCACACGCTGCACCGGGAGTTTTTCCGAATACCCCTCCATTTGGCCCTGGTGAACAAAAACGGCGCCGGGAATCGTGTAACTCAGCAATGCACAAGGTCTGGTGCGCGCTCCAAAACGCTCGGCAGCGCGTTCCTCATCATGATTTTCAAGAAAATGGGTGCAATGCCGAAGGTATTTTTCGGGAATGCCCGAAAGGTATCCAGTCAATTCAATGGTATTTGTATGATGCGCAAGCATATCGTAGAGCTTTTTATTGTAGGTAAAGTCAAAGCCAAGCTCTTGGAGATAGGCTTCTTTGTCCCAATAGACTTCGGCCATGAATACAAAATCAGGCCGCTCGGCCCGCACGGATTCAATGGCAATGGGCCAAAATTCTCCGGGAAAATGCTTGTCGAACTCGGTGGCCGGAACGCGCGGGAACCACTGGCTTTTCACCTGATCGCGAAGAATAAGCATCGCCATATCGCAGCGCAGCCCATCGACAAGTGTAGCCAAGCGGCGAAGAAGATGAATCATGTGCGCCCGCAGCCCAGGATGCGAGTAATCCAATTGCACCGTGTCCACCCAGCCTGAAAAATACGGGTCTTTTCCATGGGCCAAGCGTCCTTTGGGATGATCGAAATAATCCTCTGGCCGCTCGTCGCGAAGGCTTGGATTGCTGTGGATAACCCATTCCGGGTGAGCATCGATGAGCGGGCTGTCAACGGCCAGGTGGTTGGGCACAAAATCCGCCATCACGCGCAAACCCTGCCCATGGGCGCGCCGCACGAAATCGCGGAAGGCTTTTTCTCCGCCAAGAAGCGGGCTGACGTCGTAGTCCGCAATCGCATAGGGAGAGCCCTCGTAGTCGTGGCCAAAACGCTTTGAAATGGCGAGCACCGCGGGGCTGATGCGCCATATACCCATCATCCAAATCCAGTCAAATCCCAGGGCGCGCAGCTCTGAAAGCTCTTGATCGGATATCTGATCAAAGCGTTTTCCGTGCACGCGGGTATTCCACTCAAACAGAATCAAACGGGGCCTCCCGCGCTCACGCTATCGCAAATTGAATGGTCCTGGGGACGGGTGTGCCGGTGCAATTTTTGTCTTCAATGAGCATGGCGGTGGCATTAATACATTCGTTTTTTATATCAATTCAATCTGATTTATGATGCCTACATGCAGCGTTTTTTTTTCGCATGATGCATGGCCGCTTCGGAGGAAAGTGCCGCCACAAATAAGTGGCCTGGTTTTCGGGAATATCAATTCTCTCGCATTGAGGACATATACACTCATAGGTCAATCCATCTGCTCATTAAAGAATATGTAATCTTCATTGGAGAAGCCTATTTTTCAGCCATTTTTTAATTGGCTTATTACAATTCATTTATCTCTCATCAGATAATTTTTAATTCATAAACGCAATGCTGGGGCCGAAATGATAGCGGATGCAAATGGCCAGGCGAAATCCAAGGGAAAGATCGTTTTCATCGACGATTCCCCGACGGTTTTGGATGCAGTCACCGAATGGCTAACGCAGGCCGGGTACGAGGTCATCGCCCTAGCCCGCTCCTTCGGTGCAAGCCGCGTGGTGATGCGCGAAAAACCCAACGCCCTCTTGCTGGATATCCGAATGCCAGGGCTGTCGGGTGACCGGCTCGCCAGGCTCCTCGCTCAGAACCCCGTGACGGCAAGCGTGCCGGTCATTTTTCATTCGGAGATCGATGCAGACCAGCTTGCGCAGCTCGCCAAGGAGTGCGCCGTCGTCGGCGCCATTTCAAAAACGGGCAACCGCATGGCCTTTCTCAAGGATTTTGACCGGCTCGTTTCACCATTTCTTCCTCAGCACACGCATCCCGAATCCATGCGGATGTCATCGAGGAATATAGCCCCGACGCTTCCCGAACCCCCGTCGGTCGGCATCGAAGAACTGGATGAACAGCACCGCCGCATCACGCAGATGCTGAACCGGATCAGTGTGCTTACCCAGAGCCCCGAAGAGCTTGAAGCGCGTGTGGCACTGCGCCGCGATCTCAAGGAATCGGCCGCCGAGCTGTTGGTTTTCATGCGCTTTCATTTGGCGACGGAAGATCGCTACATGCGCGAGCGCAGCGACACGCGGCTTGAAGAGCACCGTTCAGAGCATGTGGAGATGCTCAAGGAGATGACGCCGATCTCAAAGCAGATCGATGCGGCAAATATGGCTGAAGTGCTGAGCGCGACGCGGCATCTGCGTGAGCTCGTGATGGAGCACATGCTTGGAAGCGACATGGAATTTTCGTCCGCTGAATGAGCCGTAAGAACCGTTGGGATGCCTTTGTTTTAACGACCCGCTGAAAAGAGACGAGGATCTATGCAGTTTTTTTTTCAACGCTCACTCCGGGGACGAATCACTGCGGTTATCGGTTTTCTTGTGGCGGCCTCGATTGGGACGCTCGGCGCGCTCGCATACAAGGCGTCCGCCGATGCGCTGAAGGAAGCCGCGCTGGCGAAGGTGAGAGCCATTGGTGAATCGCGCGAAGCCCATGTGGTCACGATGCTCACGATGCGCACTTGGCAGCTCGGCCAAATCAGCACGCGGCGCGACATGCGTGATGCTCTGATCGAAGGCAAAGACGACAGCGAAGCAATATCCTCAAATCTTAAGGATCTCGTGAAACAGAGCCGGTTTACGGCGATCTCGGCGGTGACCCTCAACGGTCAGATTATTGCGTCGTCGAGTTCGGCGCTTCTGGGCACGAACGTGGCCAAGGAGGCTTGGTTCGACGATTCGCTCGAACGCATCCGAACGGGAACGATGCGGCGCAACGAGAACGAAATAGAGGTCTTCCATGTGAGCGTGCCCGTGCGGGACACAGCCACGGGAAACCGCATCGGAATGATTGTGGGCGAGGCCAGCGCCGAATCTATTCACGAGCTTCTCATCGACCGGCGCGGGCTCGGTGAAACCGGCGAGACTTACATCATCGATACCGACGGCCTTTTCCTGTCACCGTCGCGCTTCATAACGGATGCTGAATTCAAGCTGAAAACCAATGCCGGCGCCTACGAGCAAAGCGTCGTTAAAGGCAGCGAGGACTCAGGAATTTGGAGGGACTACCGGAACCACGATGTGGTGGGCTACGTGGCATTCAACGAGTTTCAGCGCCTCAACGTGCCATGGAGGCTGGTCACGGAAATCGATATCAACGAAGCTCTCGATGCAGCGGATTCCCTTCGCGCAACGGTCTTGGCGATCGCCGCTTTCTGCACCTTGATCGCCGGCCTGGCCGGATTCGTTCTCTCGGGCTCCCTGTCACGCCCCGTGCGCAAGCTTGCGGACGTTGCCAAGCGAATCGGCGACGGTGATTTGTCCACCACGGTTGCCGTCGAAAACAAAGACGACGAAGTCGGCGCGCTTGCATCTTCATTCCGAACGATGACCGAGAATCTAAGGCGTATGACCTTGGAGCTTCAGGATGGTGTGAATGCGCTCGCGGCGAGTGCCGCCGAGATCGCAACGAGCGCGAAAGAGTCTGCGGCGGCCGCGTCCGAACAAGCATCGACGGTCACCGAGGTAAGCACAACCACCGAGGAATTAAGCCAAACGAGCCGCTCATCCTCGGACAGCGCCCGTCAGGTTGTGCAGGCCGCAGAGAATGCGGCAACCGTCGGACGAAGAGGCGTAAGCGCCGTGGATACGGCCGTGGAAGTCGTCGAAAACGTTCAGTCAAAGGTTCAAGACCTAGCCCACAAAAACCGCCGGCTTCGCGAACAGGGAGCGCAGATCGCCGAGATCGTTGAAGCCGTTTCAGAGATTGCGGAGCAGTCCAATTTGCTCGCGGTGAATGCGAGCATCGAGGCCGCGAAGGCCGGCGATCATGGCAGGGGATTTTCTGTCGTCGCCGTGGAGATGCGGCGGCTGGCCGAGCAGAGCAAGCGTTCAACGCAGCAGATCAAGCGCATTTTGCTCGACATTCAGCGGGCAACCGATGAGGCCGTAAGCGCGGCGGAAGAGGGAAGCCAAAAGGCTTCGGAGAGCGCGAAGGTTATGCAGAATGTGAGAGGCGTTATCGACGAGCTGTCATCCGCGCTCGAAGAAAGCGCAGATCGATCGCGGCAGATCGCCGCGGGCGCGTCGCAGCAGGCCGCCGGCATTGGGCAAATTGCACAAGCGATTGGCAATTTGACGCAGTCTGGACGCGACTCTGCGGCCACTGCAAAACAATTGGAGACGGCTGCATCCAACCTGAACAGGCTGGGCTCTCACCTGCACAACTTGGCGAACCGTTACACCACCGGCGAACCCAAAAAGGCCCAGTCCGCCGCGACATGAGGACGCCATGCATCTACGCGATGAGCTAGCGATGCATGAGCGGCGGGCGCGTGAAATTCGCACGCTGCTGGGCCTGTCTAAACCATCCGGCGAGTGGCTTGAAATCTTGGAGTGCCAAGCGGGTGCTCTAAGAATCGCCTTTCCGCTGGAGGCCGTTGTCCGCGCCGAGCTTGCCGCTCTTCTGCATCCTTTGCCCGATACGCCGCCCTGGATCGCGGGGCAGCTTGATTGGCATACACACGCGGTACCTATCCTTCATGTGGGGCTGCGCCTCGGCCAATCTGAATATAATCAGGCAGCAGCCGATCGAATTGTCATTTGCAAGTCTAAAAACAATTTGATCGGATTTTTAGTTCAAACAATACATGGCCCTTCTAAAATCAAATGCAGCGAGATCTTGGATAATCCACAAGAGATACCCTACACAAACTATTTTATTGGTTCGATTCATCAGAACGGCGAGATCGTCTATATTATCGGAATTGAAGCGATGATCGCCTTCTCAGATATCCCGGACATTGCAGCGAGGGAAAGCCGCGATGTATGAGTGGACGATCGAAAAACTAAATGAGCTTTTCGGGCTTGTCCCACTGCCCGGATGGAAGACCGATCTTCCCGCGGCAATCGCGGCCATTTGCGCCGAATACAAAGTGCCTCCGGGGGGTTTCGAAGCAGGGCTCGCGGCTGATCCGGTCATTTTAAGGCGATTGGCGGGATGTCTCACCGTTGGAGAGACTTATTTTCTCCGGGATAGTTATCATTTTGATCGAATTTTAAACCATCTCATAGGAATTTATCACGCGGAACAATACAGGCCGCTTATTTGGTCAGCAGGATGCGCGAGCGGCGAAGAGCCTTATTCTCTAGCCATTATGCTTGCACGCCTGGCACCGGAGCTAGGAGACCGGGCCCGCATTATTGCGAGCGATCTGAACCGCGAGGCGCTCGACCGGGCGAGGCGGGGGATCTACCGTCAATGGTCATTCCGTTCGGCTCCGCCTTGGCTCCTGCGGGATCATTTTGTTGGCCTCGAAGGGCACGAATGGCAACTCGACAACGGGATACGCGGGCGCGTTGAATTTTTTGAAGAGTCTTTGCAAGAACGCCTTGCCCAATTCCGCGAAAGCTCTGTGGACTGTATTCTTTTCCGGAATGTGGCAATCTATTTCGATCCGCTTTCAACACATCGAATTCACGAACAATTCGTTCGTATTTTGAAGCCGAATGGGCTGCTCGTTCAGAGTGCGGGGGATGGCCGCCCCTCCACTCAATTGTTTCAGCCGAGATATGAAGGCGAATATGGCTTGTTCACGCCGGGTTCCAATTCAACCGAAATCGCCCGCGATCCGTTGGCTTTGCAAGCGCCGCCGGTCTTTCCCAGTGAGGAGCCGGCCAAGCCAATTTCAAAACCCAAACGCCAGCCGCGCCGCGCTTCCACGTTAGCGGTTCCTGCCGCAGCCCACACCAATGAGCCGGCCAAATATTGGGGCACTACAGAAAAGCCCGTTGAGCAGCGGCTTCGGCAGGCGCTTTCGCTGGGAGACCAAGGCCGCCTCGACGAGGCAATTCGCGAGACAAGCTCACTCCTTGAAGCGCATCCGCATGAAAGCCCCGTTCGGCTCGCGCGGGGTCAATTGTTTTTGGCGGCGGGACATTATCAAGAAGCGCTCTCGGACCTGCGCCGGCTTATTTTCGAACAGCCCGATCATATCACGGGGCGTTATTGGCTCGCTGTTTCGCTCCGCATGATCGGGCTTCCAAAACAGGCCGCGCTTCAGCTCCAAGATCTCACGCGAAGGCTTGCCGGACTCGCGCCGGCATGCCTGCTCGATGATGGGAAAACCACAGCGGGTGAGCTTGCCAATGCGATCGTGACTGATCTGAGGATGCTGCAATGAGCACCGAAAAGGCCGACGATGATAACGGCGATGATAACCAGGCACTTCTTCGGCTTTTTGAGGCACGGGCCAAAGACTTAGCCCGCCCGCTCGATGCGCCGTCCGAGCGGGAATTGCTGTTCCATGCTGTCCTCATCAATTTGGGTGATCAAATGATTGGATTGCCCATCGATTATGTCCGGGAGCTGGCAACACCTCCCCCAGTGACCGCACTCTTTGGAATGCCTCGCTGGTTCGCGGGTGTGGTTTGCCTGCACGCTCAAATTGTCAGCGTTATCGATCTAGCTCAATGGCTGGGCATTCAGGCACCGCTCACAAAAAGCTGTTTGGTCATTCTCAGCGGAAAGGAGGGGGATATTGGCGTATTGGCTGACCATTGCATCGGATTTCGCGCGATCCATGCCGATGATATTGATACGGCCATCGCTCAAAACAATTCCCGGCTGCCTGCCGAAACCCTTTATGTCACGCGGGATTTTTGTACGATTCTCAATATCCCCAAACTGCTCGGCGATCCCCGGCTGTGTTTTGGAGCTCATACGCCAAATCCTCCAGATGAGAAGGGCGCGGAATGACACGCCACGACGATATCGATCCCGAACTGCTCTCCGTGTATCAGGCGGAAGTCTTGGAGCTGCTCGATACGCTCGGCGCCTTGCTGGATCAGATGCAGCACACGCCCGGTGCGGGGCAAACAGAGCTGTTGAGAGCCGCTTCGCGTATCGCCCACACCATCAAGGGTTCTTCCCGTATTACCGGATTTACAACGATCGTCGAGCTCGCTCATGCAATGGAGGACGAGCTGCACGGTTTCGAGCCGGAGAGTAGCCCCGAAGAGCAATTAAAACCGATTTCAAGATTATTCGAAGCCATTTCTATCATTGGGGAAGTCGTCGCAAAAAAACGGGATCCCCACGCAGCATCGGCACTGGCGCAGCAAATGAAGAGCGCCCAGAGCCAAGCGCCGGGCGCCAATACGGAAGAGAACCATCAGAACCCTCCATCCCTAAAGTCCCCAGAGCCGCAAAACGACAACCCCGCCCCGGATGAAGATCTTCAAACGCCTGTAAATCAAGCTCAATCCCAGGCCGAGCGCTCTGCGCCCGCAGCTAAATTGGCCCGCATTGATCTGGCCCGGCTCGATAAACTCATGGATGCGGTCAAGGAACTGATTATATCTCATCAATTTGTAAATACCATCGATCGTGAAATTGCTGCGCATGTTGAAAACACG
The DNA here is from genome assembly GCA_964537685.1 of uncultured Polyangiaceae bacterium. GTDB lineage: Bacteria > Myxococcota_A > Polyangia > Polyangiales > Polyangiaceae > CAZICM01. Next base: position 19,124 of record CAZICM010000029.1, on the reverse strand, counting down.
AGCTCAAAAGAACTCCGGCAATTGTTCTGGCAGCGCCAAAATACGGTGGAACCCATGCTTGCCATGGCGGAGCGCATGCTTTCCGCGGGGCAAAAACTTCGAATGGTTCCCCTTCATTTTCTTGTATCCCAATGGCGCAGAACCGCGGCAGAAGCCGCCCACGCCTTGAATAAAAGTATCGAATTGCAGGCCGATATCGGCGAATTGGAACTGGATCGCCATGTGTTGGATCGCATTAAAGATCCAATGCTGCATTTAATCCGCAATTCCATAGACCATGGTATTGAATCGCAATCTGAACGTGATCGGCGCAACAAAGCCCGGACTGGCATCGTTCAGATTCGGGCGCGGCTTTCTGGCACGACGGCGATTATCGAAGTTAGCGACGATGGGCGTGGAATCGATTCTGAACGTATTCGAACTCAGGCGGTGCGCCAAGGTCTTCTGGAACCGGAGCAGGCCGCCTCGCTGAGCGTGGAAGAGCTGTCCGCTTGTCTTTTTCACCCTGGGTTTTCCACGGCCTCGAGCGTGAGCACGCTGAGCGGGCGGGGTGTTGGGCTGGATGTGGTGCGCGAGACGGTAAGGACGCTGGGCGGCCATGTGGAAGTGCGGCATCCGCCTCTATTGGGAGGAACGACATTCCGCATGGAAGTGCCCGTGGATGTCGCGCTGGTGCGAGGGCTCTTGGTCGCTTCGGGAAACAATAAGTTTGTATTGCCCGTGGAGCATATCGAACAGGTATTTCAGGTCAAAGCCGATCAATTGCATTGTATTTCAGATGAATTTTATGCAAATATCGAAGCGGGGGGTCATTTGCGGATTGAGCCTCTTTGGCCCTCATTATCTATTCCATCCGCCGGAAGCCGGACTCTCACGATCGTATGGATGAGGCACGGGCGCAGAGCGATTGGCCTGTGGGTGGACGAGCTTTTTGAGGAGAGGCTTTTTGCAACGCATCCTCCGCCCTGGAATTTAAAGCGCGTTACGGGTATCGGCGCATTTACGGTGCTGGATGATCGAAAACCCGCGGTCGTCATCGATATTTCAAGCCTATTTGACCGTAAATCGTGGCAGCGCTCGGCGGAGCCGGCCCGGAGCCAGGAAACACCCCGCATTTTGGTTGTCGATGATTCATTGTCGATCCGCACAATGGTGCGCACGACCTTGCAATCGGCTGGATACGAAGTCGTGGTGAAGCCAGATGGCCAGGAGGCGTGGAAAGTCTTAAATGAAATGCCGATTTCTTTGGTCGTTTCAGATGTCCGTATGCCCGGAATGGATGGGTTTGAGTTGGTGCGTAAAATTCGATCGAGTGATAATCTAAAGAATTTACCGGTCATTTTATTGACGAGCATGGACCGGCCGGAGGACATTTCGGCGGGGGCCAAGTCAGGAGCCGACGAATACATCGTGAAAGGGCGATTCGACCAGAGTAAGCTACTGGAAGCCGTCGCCCGTTTTGTATGAAGCCATCCCATCCCATCCGCGTTCTTATTGCCGACGACTCAGCGACCAGCCGCATCGCGCTGCGAAGGCTTCTGGAAGACGATCCGGCTTTTTCTATCGCGGGGGAGGCGCGCTCCGGTGAACAGGCTCTGCAAATGGCCGCACAGCTTCGCCCCTCGCTTATCCTGATGGATGTGCTGATGCCGGGCATGGGCGGTCTCACAGCCTCGCGCTATCTCATGCAAAATATGCCCACGCCTATCGTTATCGTATCGGAGCTGGTGGGCCAGCACGCGGATCTGCATTTTCAGGCCCTCGATGCAGGAGCGCTGGATATCATCCGCAAACCCTCGAACGACGATCTGCGCGATGCTCATTTCCGAAGGCGTTTTTGCCGGCTCCTTCGCGGGCTGTCGATGGTGCCGCTGGTCCGGCGCACAGGTGCCCGGGCGGAACTGCCGCCTCCATCGCATCGAAGGGATTCGGCTTCGCCAAAATCGCTTCGGTTTTTATCCCGTCCAGCCTCAGCCGCCACCGAACATCCGGCGGCTCATTATGATCAAAATGATAGGCGAATTTATTGGATTGCAATCGGAGCATCGACGGGCGGGCCTCCGGCGCTTCGCACACTGTTATTGAATTTCGCACCCAAGGCGCCCTGGCCTATTTTTATCGTGCAGCACATCACAGAAGGCTTTGAGGAATCGCTGGCCGAGTGGCTCGCCGCTGAAGCCCAGCAGCGGGTTGTGCTCGCGGAAGATGGGCTTATTCCCGCAGCAGGAACGGTGTACATCGCTCCCGCGGGAAGGCACCTCGTCTACCAGAACGGGCGTCTTTCGCTGGTGCCCAATCTGCCTAAACGGCTGCATTGTCCGTCGGCCAATCTTCTTTTTGAGTCGCTCGCGCAAAGCGGCACGGCCCATCATGGCATCGGCGTTCTTCTGACAGGCATGGGAAGCGACGGGGCGGCGGGTTTGCTTTTTATGCGGAGAGCCGGCGCGAAAACCATCGTTCAAGATGAGGCGAGCTCCGCGGTGTTTGGAATGCCTAAATCCGCGGCCGATATTGGCGCGGCCGAAGAAATGCTGCCCCTCGAAGCCATTGGGCCGAGAATTCTTTCGATCGCGGGGCAGCGCGCTTCTTTGGGCACGCCTTCATAAGGCTGAAGCGCAAAAGCGGCTGTTTTGCCAAAGCGAAGGCTGATGTGGTAGCAGGGCGCGGAGGCTAAAACCGTATGGGACTTCGCGATGTGCTGATGGGCGATGCCAAGAAGGCCGCCGTCGTGTCGGATTGTTGTGCGCTGATCGATGAGGAAGTGGCCGCTAAAGGCGGACTGAGCGGTATAGCCGTGAAGGCGGGCTACGCGGCTGTGAAAGGGATTAAGCCGGGGTTTATCAAGGATGTGGTCGATAAATTGATGCCCGAGTTCTGCGATGCGCTCGATCCGGTTTGGAATGAGGGCGTGCAAAAGGGAAATCCCGAGGCGCACTTGCTGGCTTCGCGCTCGCGCGCGGCCGATGCGCTGCTGAGCGTAACGGATGCGAAATCAAAGAATGCAAAGAGCGCGCTTGTGAAGAGCACCTACGAAAAACTGCGGGGCTCGGCGAAAAAGCATGTGGAAGAGGCGATTCCGCGGCTGGCAAAGCTTATCGCCAAGCACGCTACTTGAGCACGTCGGGCTCGACAAAGAGCCAGCGCACTTCAGGGCGCCGAGCCTTTAGCGCGGCCTCGAAGCTGTTGATCGCTTGGCATACTTCGGTGCTCGTAAGCTGCGGCGCGAGCTTTAATTTAAGCGCCACGAGCACTTCGCCCGGGCCTTGCTGAACCGTGATGATGTTCAGAAGCTCGTCGAGGTGTTCGTGTTCTTTCACGAGCTCGCGCGTGGCCTGTTCAATTTCGGCATCCGCGCGTTCTCCGACCAAAAGCGATTTGACCTCGATCGCAAGAAACACGGCAACGCCGACGAGCACAAAGCCCACGACAAGGCTTCCCGCGGCGTCCCAGCGGCTATCGCCGGTAATGCTCGATAACAGCAATGCAATGCCCGCAAAGAGCAGGCCCAGCGTGGCCGCGGCATTTTCTCCGAATACAACGATGAGGTCCGAATCCTTGGTTTCTCGGAGGTAGCGCCCAAATGGCTTCGCTCCCCGGCGTTTGTTGATCTCGAGAATGTTCGAGATCGTCGCGTAGCCCTCGAGTGCAATCGAGACACCCAGAACGGCGAGGCCAACGATGGCTTTCTCCACCGGCTCGGGCGTTAGGATTTTGTGAATGCCCTCATAGATTGAAAAGACGCCGCCGCCCGAGAACAGGAGCAGCGCGACCATGAATGACCAAAAATAAAGCGCGCGGCCATAGCCCAAGGGGTGTGTCTCGTCGGGCGCCTTGCGCGAGCGTTTTACGCCCAGCAAAAGCAGCAATTGGTTGCCGCAGTCCGCCGCGCTGTGAATGGTCTCGGCCAGCATCGCGCCAGAACCGGTGATAAAGGCCGCCACACCCTTGCATGCGGCGATGAGCAGGTTGGAAACAAGCGATTGAATAATATGGGATGTGGAATGATCTGCAGACACGCGGAGACCTTTCACGAGAGATGCCCGTGCCGTCAACCGCAATCTGATGAACTAGGCTGGCGAGGGCTCGCCAAAACTGCGCCGGAATAGATCTTCAATTGCTGCGCGCCCTTCGTCGGTGAGCGACTGCGTGCCCAGGCCCGCGAAGTTTTCACTCGAGATAACAGGCGCCGGAGTCGACATCTCCCAGCTCTTGCCGCTCCAGCGGAACCAGCTTCGCTTGTTCTGATCGAAGACCCAAAGAGGCTTCTTCCACAGGCGCGCAAGCTCGGCACCCCAGCCCGTGCCGCCGCGCACCGTGCCATCGTCCTGAATCGCGCCAATGACGAACACTTGGTTCGCGCCGTTGACTTGATACCAGATGGTCTGCAGCACGCTGCGAACCAATGGAATCTCGCTGAGCACGCGGCCCAGGCGCTTCGACACGTAGACGAGGCTGAAGTCGCCCTTGGCCAGTTCGGAATCGCTCAGCACGACAACGCCGCGCTTGCGCTCACGGAAGCGCTGATCGGCGAAGGTGTAGTTCACCTCCTCCATACCCCAGCGCTCCGCGCACTCGCCAAACGCAGCCTCGGCGCCTTTGCAGCCGCCGGAGAACAGCGTGAACATCCTGGGATTCTTGGGCCGCACGGACGCGGGCCGCACGTCTTCATCGATGACGCGCATCGTGTGCGAATCAAGGCGAAGATGCAGGTCCGCAAGCTCTACGCTGTCATGATCCTTAATCAGCCGCAGGCGCACGATATCGCGCTCGGCTTCCAGGAAGACGACAACGGAAAGATGCTTCTGGAACGGCTCTAAGGCTTGGGGAAGCCCTTGTGCAGGCGCCTTGCGCGCATCGACAACCGTGGAGAGCCACAGTTCGAGTTTGTGCTCGCGCGCCATTTCGTGAAGCGCGTTCACGGCTTCTTCCGTCGCATTCGCGAAATCGAAGCCTTCGATGATGATCACGTCGGCATCGAAATGCGCGTACTCGTGCGCAAACTCGACAGTGCGCAGAATCTTCTGCACGCTGGTCGATCCGCCGCGCTTGCTCGGAGGATCGGTACGAGATGCGAGATGCGAGAAAATAAGCCTATTTTTCTCCATTTCAGCGCGCACCGTCTCGGGCTCGTCCAGCCTTACGGTGCTCACCAAATCGTGGAAGAGCTCGTCGTAGAAAGCGCGCACATGATCGACCGCGTGATCGTGCGAAATGTGCAGCACTTTGCGATCACGCAATAGATTGTCGAGCGCGATTTGCACAAGCAGGGCCTTCTTTCCAACGCCCGGACCCGCGACGACCACGCCGATATTCCCGCGGCCCAACCCACCATGCATGGACCGTTCGAACACCCTCATCGGGCTTCGTTCATTCACTTCTCTGCGGTACATCGGTTTCGCCTCACTTCCCTTTTTTCGCCTGCTCTTCGCGGTGCTTTTTGATGAGCTCTTCCGCAAGCGCCGCCGGTACGGGCGCGTAACGCGAAAACTCCATCGTGAATTCGGCTTTGCCTTGTGTGGCCGACCGGAGCACCGTCGAGAAGCCGAACATTTCCGCCAGAGGCACTTCGGCCTCCACGCGCGAGAAACCCTCGGCCTCGGTCGTCCCAATGATGATTCCGCGGCGCTGCATCAAAATGCCGACAATGCCGCCTTGAAATTCGCTCGGCCCTTCGCAGGCCACCCGCATCAGCGGTTCCAAAATCTGGGGTGCCGCCTTGGGGTAGGCATCGCGGAACGCGCCGCGCGCAGCCTCTTGGAAGGCGATATCCGATGAGTCCACGGAGTGCGCCTGGCCGTCGTTGATGGTGACCGAAATGCCCACGACCTGCGCCCCGATCACGAGGCCCTTCGCAAGCATCGACTGAAAGCCTTTGTCGACCGCGGGAATGAACTCCCTCGGAATCGATCCTCCGACGATTTGGTCATCGAAGTTGTAGCGGCCCTCTGCCCAAGGCTCGATGTAGCCCGCGACCCGGCCAAACTGGCCCGAACCGCCGGTCTGCTTCTTGTGCGTGTAGCTAAACTGCGCCCTTCTCGTAACGGTTTCGCGGTACGCGACGCGGGGCGGGCTGACGACAACCTCGGCGCTGTATTCGCGCTTCATGCGCTCGATGTACACATCGAGGTGAAGCTCGCCCATGCCGCTGATAATCGTCTCGTTGGTCTCCGGATCGCTGGTCACGCGGAAGGTTGGATCTTCCTTGGTGAAGCGCCGGAGAGCCTTCGACATGTTCGTCTGCGATTTGTTGTCCTTGGGCGTCACCGTGAGGCCGATAACCGGCTCCGGAACGTGCATGGATGTCATCGCGAGGCTGGTCGTGCCATCGGTGAAGGTATCGCCCGAATGGCAGTCGATGCCGAACATCGCGACGATATCGCCCGCGCTTGCGCTGTCGATGTCTTCCATTTCGTCGGAGTGCATGCGCACCAGCCGTCCGACTTTGTGGCGTTTTCCTGTGCGGGTATTGGTGATCTCGCGGGCTCGCCCGATTGTTCCCTGATACACGCGCAGGTAGGTCAATTGGCCAAAGCGGCCGTCTTCGAGCTTAAACGCGAGCATCACCAGCGGGCCATCCGGATCGCTGGACAGTTCGACCTTTTGCTCATCGCGCTCGGTGTCGACGGCTTCGTTTTTGATGTCTGTGGGGTCCGGCAAATACTTGCCAACGCCATCCAGCAGCAACTGAACCGCCTTGTTTTTATAGGCCGAGCCCATCATCACGGGAACGATCTGAAGCTTGATGGTCGCCGAACGCACGGCTTCGTCGATGATCGCTTCGGTGACCTGCTCTTCGAGAATGGCGTTGGTCAGCTCGTCCGAATGCATCGACAGGGCATCGAGCATTTCCTCGCGCGCTTGATTGGCTTCATCCACCATGTCGGCGGGAATCGGCCCTTCAACCACTTTGTCGCCGCCCGGGCCTTCAAAGCGAAAAGCCTTCATCCGGATCAGATCGACAACGCCCTCAAACTTCTCCTCGAGCCCGATGGGCAGTTGAAGAAGAACCGGATTGAGATGCAGCTTCTCCCGGAGCTGATCGCGCACGCGCAGCGGATTGGCGCCCGCGCGATCGCACTTGTTGACAAATGCGATGCGGGGCACGCCATAGCGGCGCATTTGACGGTCAACGGTCAGTGATTGCGACTGCACGCCGGCCACCGCACACAGAACCAAAATTGCGCCGTCGAGCACGCGCAAAGCCCGTTCAACTTCAATCGTGAAGTCGACGTGCCCAGGCGTGTCGATAATATTGATATGAAAGCCCTTCCAAAGGCAGTGCGTCGCGGCCGATTGGATGGTGATGCCTCGTTCGCGCTCGAGGTCCATCGAGTCCATCTTCGCACCAACGCCGTCTTTACCTTTGACTTCGTGGATCGCGTGGATCCTCTTGGTGTAGTAAAGAACGCGCTCGGTCAGCGTCGTTTTGCCCGAATCGATATGGGCGCTGATTCCGATATTGCGCAGTTTTTGTAGCTCACTAATCACAAGAAATACTCCATGCCCATGCAAGGCAGCGGCAAAGGCAAGCCAGATCGTTTTCGATCTGGATTTAGGCCCTGCCAAATGCCCAGTATCGCCCAGGCAAGCAAAGCGCCCTTAGAGACAAAAAAGCCGGGACAGCAAGAGACGGGCACGGAATGAGCAGAGCCCACCGTGTTTGACATTGAACGGACGCTGGTGAGGCGCTCGCTCAAACCCGCTCACTGTTCGGCGAATGACCGCGGGACGCGCTGAATTGGGCGCGGCTATGTAGTGCCTCTCGACTCATCGCGCTAGTGAAAAATCGAGGGGTGCGTCAAATGAAAAATCGAGGGGATTTGCGACCGCGTGCAAGAGCGGCTGGGCGCGCGTTTTAGCGCTGCTGAATCCTGGCGAGGCCCACGGTTTCATCCCATTCCGGACCATAACCTTCGTAGTGGATGCGGTAGCGCTCTTGCCCGACGACGCCGGTAATCACCGCGGGATACATTGTTCCGTGCCATTCGACACGAACGCGGTCGCCGATTTTGTGCACATTGGTTTGCGCGGCGGCGAGAGCCTTTGCGCGAATCTTGGCGGGCGGCTCGGGAGGAACAACCGTCCCCTCCACAAAGCCCTTGATGCGCGTCCTGGGAACGACTTCATCCCATATTTCGTCGTAGCCCTCGTAATGCACTTTGTATTTGGTGGGGCCGCTCATCTCGAGGATGACGGCGGGATACACACCGCCTTCCCACTCGACCATCACCTGATCGCCCACGCCATAGCGGCGCTTGCAGCCCGCGCCCGCCGACGAAAGCAACACGACAAGAATGAAGGCATAAATGCGTGTCACCATTGGCAAACTCATCGCGGCGCTGACATTGATACAAAAGGCGCGGCCCGCGCAAGCTCAAGTTATTTTCTGATTAAATTGACAATCAATTTGAAAGAATTTATTTATTCTGATTATTCTTTAAGCGGCGGCGCAACCCCAGCGCGATAGCGGCGCCGATGGAGGCCATGGCAGCTCCAAAGACGGCCGTGGTTCCGCCATCGTCTTCGGGAGCGAGCAGGCACGCGCAGGCTCCGCCGGGTTTATTAATGCTCCATCCAGCGGGTTTTTGGCCTGAACCCTGCACCGAAATCTCCGGCACATCCTGCGCCAAAAATGATTCTAGGCTCGCGCCGCGCGCCACAAAGGCCAAATTGGTCGCCGCTTTTGGAGAGGTATCGCCCGCGACCTCCACACTTGGAGGCGGGCCTCCCCAGATACCGCGCTGAGGATTGCTGCAGGGAATGGCGCCGACCCAGGGATGGCGAATGGCATAACGGCCCTGAAAATTGTTATAGCTCGCTGCGGTGGCGACTTTTTCCAATTGCCCCTGGGCATCGCGCACCTCGCGCCCGCCTTGAATGGCAGGCGCGGCTTTAAATACCAAATCTTCGCCGAGGGACGATTTGTCATAGCGGGCATGAAGGCGCGTCAGCACCATTCCGCTCGTGATTTGCCATGGATTTTGCATAAAGGGAGGCGCTGGCATTTGCATTTCAAGGCCGTTGCTGGGCACCATTTGTCCATTCTGATTGTTTTTCCCCGCAATAACATCGCCTCCGAGCGTCATGACTTCCTCGGGCGTGAGGGCAGGTGAAGGGCATGGATCGCAGCTTTCAGCGGCCCATGAATATTCGGTGATAACGGCGTTTTTATGCTGCTGCAGCGTTCTATCGAAGAGCGAGGCATAAAACGGACCAAATTGATCGCGTGCTGCCTCCGCCACATTTAAATTGGTTGGAATTGTTACGTTGGGATAATTAGCGACTTCGTAGCGCTGTTCTTTGGCGAGAATATGAACGATAAGATCCTGCGTACCGCCTGAATTCAAAAGACCGAGGCGGACGGGAAGGCTAAAGGTTTCGCTATCGTAATGAAAGCGGAGCGGCGAAAGCGTAGCCATTCCATTTTGGAATTGCACTTTCTTCGAATTGACTTTCGCCACGAAGAATTTCATCCCGCTTTGCACATAAGGCCGGAGCACGGCTTCTGCTCCATCGGGGATTTTATATTTATTATCGCGCAAATAGGCATCGAGCCCCATGGAATCCTGAGCGCTTAAAATAACGATATCGTATTCGCCGACGGCAAATTGGGCTTCAATTTTCACGCCATAATCGCGGGGAGCCGAAGGCGCCGCTTCCATCATCATGGGCGCGGAGGGATAATTTTTATCGTCGTCATCGTCATCCGTTTCGGGCGGAGGCGGAGGACAAGGATCCTGTTCCCAATATTCAACGAGCCTTGGGGCGGCGAGTTTATCGACCCGGTCGAAAATATTCCGGTCCAAGGTTTTTACATTGTCTTTTTGAAGCACAACAGGCACGGGAACGACCATTGCGAAATCTTCGGGCGGCCCCTGATAATTGTTTTGCATTGAGAGCACGGTCTTCGTGCCATCGCGCAAAAGAACAACCATTGTCGCGTTATTGAATAGTTTTGCATCGGCGCCGCTCACATAAAAACCGCAGAATGCGCCGGCATCGCGGGGCGCCGCAGCCGCAAAAAAGAGCGATGATCCAAGCAAAAGGCCCTGAAGAAGGCGGCGCGGCATCATGAGAATTCCTCTCGAAAAAATGGTGAATTGAAATCGGCGCGGCCTACATTAACCGACTTGAATTGTTTTGTTCAAGAACACAGGCAGAAGGCGCTTACCGAACGAATACCAACAGACGGCGGCGGGCGGAGACAAACGGCAGCTTCGGATGTGCTTTCTATAAAATCGATTGATATTTGATTGACGTGGCGATCAACTTTGCTTTATTGCTACTGTATCAGTGGGCAGGGCAAGTTGATTGAGCTTCGTTACACGGTTGATTCAGTCCGCGAGGACTGGACGCTACCGGAGGAGCCTGTGCCCGAATCCCGTCCTCACGATCTGGTATGCGACTTACTCAAATGCCTGCTTTCCGCGTGGATCGTGCGCGCAGGCAGGAACGCTTTTCGATCCAAAGCTTTCAGGTTCCAAAAGTTACGGAGGCCCGGTGAGGCTTCAGATTTGGCGCCGCACCAATGACGACGATCGCTTTGCGCGCATCTATGCGGGCGACGGTCCTGGATATTCGCCTTTGTTGAACGCATGGCTCTTCGTGGTGAACGAAGGGCGTTCACTTCGCATTGCCAACGATCGCGAAGGGAATGTCTGGTGGATGACGGGCGAAGAAGCCGAGCGCGTCGCGAAAGAGGCCGAGCGCGCCGAAAAAGAAGCGGAACGGGCGGCGAAGCTGGCCGCGCAGAAGCGTATCGCCGAATTGGAAGCGGCTTTAAATTCGGCCGCTCACGACTAAGTTTTATTTATTTATTTCCGCGTATCTTTCGCACAGCGAAACCCCACCGATGGATCTTTTTTTGAGCCGCTCCAAGCCATCCGCTCGTTGGACTGAGGCAGTTTCGTGGAGGCCCAAGAGCCGCCCCGAATAATATGCCCATCCACAACACCCGGCGCTTTCACCTCATCCTGCACCCATTCGGTGACATTTCCGCCCATATCCCTAACGCCAAACGCCGACAGGTCCTCGTCATTAGAAAAGAAATTGCAAGTGCTCTCGCGGTGAAGCACGGCCGCGCTATTTCCAATTCCATTCCAACAAGGCTGGTCCCGCGGTTCTTCGTTACCCCAAGGATATTTTCGAGCTTCTGTTCCCCGGGCCGCGAATTCCCATTCCAATTCGGTGGGTAAGCGCTTTCCTGCCCATTCGCAATACGTTTGAGCTTGTTTCCAATCCACACAATTTACGGGATGAAAACGGTCTTCGGCGCTCAGCTCATTGCATGCCTTGCTGACCTGGCGATTTCCTGGGGATGAACATACGCCCGCACCAACGCAGCCATGATAGGAAGCGACAGAGATTTCAAAGAGGTCTATACAAAAAGATTGCATTTGTACCGTTTTTGGAGGCAATGCTTTTTGATTGACAGACTCACCTTTTAAGGCTCCGGAGTTGAATTCGCCTCCTGAAATAAATACCATTCCCTCGAGGCATGGCGGAGGCGGAGGAGGCGGTTTTTGAGCGTTTTGAATTTCTTCGATAATGGCTTTTAGATTTTTTACGGTGGTTCCGATTTGAGCGGAATTCAATTCGATAGGATGATTAGCCTTTGAACTTTGTCTAAAACCCAAAGCATAAGCTCCCAGGCTAACCAATCCCAGACCAACGGCCATCGCACCGGTTATCGCGAATAATTGCCGGCCGTTTGGGGGGATTTTCTTGCCCGTATTATCTTTTTCTTTTTCCTGCGCGCGCTGTTGCTCAACCGTCTTTCTAAATCCCGGCATCGTGGGCTCGCCCGGATCTAAAATATCTTTGGCCGCTCTCAATTCAACCGAATTGGGTATTTCTTCTGCCTCGGCCTTCACCACCTGTTGAATTGGTTCTGTGCTTTCATCCTTTTGGCTCTCTTCCCATGCCTTCTGTAATGCATCGCAAAACTCGGCCGCGTCTCCCTGACGATGCTCGGGCTCGACGCTTACGGCTTTGGCCAATACTTCTTTAATCTTCGAATGGCATTCCAATCCTTCAATAATTCTGCGCACGCCCTCTGCCACGCCATACACGACCAATTGCCTTAATTCCGAGCCGTGCAGCGCAAAGAGCGCCGTCATCCCAAGACCATACACATCCGCCCGGGGACCCGCCTTTTGGGCATCCAGCAATAATTCCGGCGCCGCATAACCTACCGTCCCCAAGGCCGCATCGGTGCGCGTGCCTCCCGTGGAATCAGCCCCGCCCGCCACCAAATCAAAATCGCTGAGCCAGGGATTTCCATCCTTATCGAGCAGAATATTCGCCGGCTTAATATCCCTGTGAATCAGCGATTTCGCATGCGCTCTCGATAAAGCCCTCCCAACCTTTAAAATGAGCGGTATTACCCGATCGGATTGAACCCGCTTGCCAAGCACGGCGCGCCTTAAATCGCCGCCTTCAATGAGTTCCATCACAAAATAGCGATATCCGCCGTCTTCTCCCGCAGGCTCCAAAATGGGCACAACCCCTTCGCCCGCAAGCTCCACCATCCGCCGCGCTCCCCTGAAAAAACGGTCGCGCCTTAAAGAATCGCCCGCGAGTTCGGTGTGCAGCACTTTAATGGCGACATCGCGCTTCAATTCTTCGTCATAGGCTCGCCATACGATCGAAAATCCTCCCTTGCCAATGGGCTCAATCAATAAATAACGCCCATCGCCCAGGGAATCGCCGGCCCTCAATTGACCACCCTCGCGCAGCGCGCGCTTGAGCGTGCGGATTTCATCATCGACGATTTTGGTGTCGGCACCCGCGGATTGAAGCTTCTTCCGGCGATCGTTTGCTTCCCTAAATGTTTCGCTCAGCTTTTGTGTGGCGAGATCCGGATAATGAGGCTCGGGACGGGACGGTTTTTCCAATTCGATCTTATTGGTTTTATCCGGCTTGCTCTGGGCTGCGATACAATCATCAAGAATATCGCGAATCGCCTTTACAATTTCTGCCCAAGCCTCATCGCGGTTTTCCCAGCTCGTCACGGGCTCTTGATTGCGGGGCAATACGCTGAATTCCCCGAAGTCCTCGCCCTTCCAATCGCAGGCCCGCAGCAAAATGGGCACAATCCGCGCCGCACCTTTGAGCGCCCTTAAAAGCGCGGGCTTCATCTGCTGTTCCACGCATTCGTCGGAAGCCAAAAACGACGCGCTCACCAAAAGCAGCACAACATGCGCATTCTCGAGCTTTTCACGGTGAATCTCGGCATGCACCTCGCCGGCAAGCATCTGCCCCACATGCCAATCATTTAAAAGCCCGCGCCGGCGCAATGGCGACAAATGCTCCGCGAGCTCCGCCCACAGCGCCAAATCTTCCTCGTCGGAAGAACAATACGCGACATACACAAAAACAGGCGCCGGCATGTGCTTTCCGCGTGCGACGAGCCCGTCGCGACGAGGCAGTATATGACCATTTGTTTTGGCCCACAGGAGGCATTTTCAAATGCCTCTTTGCCTCATTTCAAAAATCCAATAAAAGGCGTTTTATGCCGCACTTTAAAACGCCTGTCGCCAAATACATGTCGTCGCCCGTCCGTTCTATTCATCCCGACGCGTCGATCGATGATGCCTATTCGATCCTGCGGGAATACAAATTCTCGGGGTTGGCTGTTGTCGACGGCCATCACAAGCTGGTTGGCGTTCTTTCACGCACCGATCTGTTGCATCTGGGGCGGGTAACGGCGCTTGGAAAAGGCCGCCGTTCGCCTTTGATTGACTTGCCCCAAAAGAGCGTGCGCGAGGTGATGAAGACAGAAATTGTGCGGATTGCGCCCGAAGCGAGCCTGCGCGATGCGGCCGGATTGATGGTTGAACATCATATTCACCGGGTTTTCGTCGAGGAAAATCACAAACTCAAAGGCGTGATCAGCACCAAGGATTTAATGAACGCCATCGCTGAAAGCCGCATGCACCGGCCTATTTCGGAAGTGATGAGCACACCCATTCAGACCATTTCAAGCATGAGCACGATTGCAGTGGCTGCCGATAAACTCGACGAGGCTCATATTTCCGGGCTGGTTGTGCTCGATGAAGACGAGATGCCCGTCGGTGTGTTTACTCAGGCCGAAGCGCTTCAGGCCAAGAGTTTTCCGCCCAATACGCTCGTCGAGGATTTAATGAATTACGCAATGATTTGTATGAATGTGAAAACGCCGATGCACAGGGCGGCCGCTCAAGCCTCGGCGACCAGCGCGCGCCGCATTATTGCCGTCGAAGATCGGCATATTTGGGGCGTGCTCACGGGAATCGATTTCGCCCGCGCGATCGTCACCGGTTGATTGCACCGGTTGATTATTGACAAAATTGGCTGACAACATCATAGAGTACGCGCAATCCCCATAAATACCCATCCTTTGGAATGCGCTCATTATGCCCGTGATACATGCGGGCAAAATTTAAATCCTCGGGCAATTGAACCGGCGAAAAGCCATAACAAATGGCGCCCAGCTTGCCATAAGCGAAGGAGTCGGTGAAGCCGGGAATCATATAGGGAACGGGCACACAGCCCGGATCGCTCTTTTCCAATGTCCGGCAAATGGTGTCAAATAGCGGCGTGTCGGCGCTGAATATTGTTCCATCGTGATGCTCGAGAACGGTGACTTTTAAATCATCTCCAACGATTTGCTGAACTTCACGAAGAAAATCGTCCCGGGTTTGGCCCGGTAAAATACGGCCATCCAATTGAGCGCTTGCGGAAGAGGGAATGACATTCACTTTGCTTCCCGCGGATAGCATGGTTGGAGATACCGTATTGCGAAGCAATGCATTCAATGCGATCGCCTGTTCTAGATTTTGCTTTTGGAGCAAATCGAGCACGGGGCCCGAAAGCCTGGGCGAAAGCAGCAAGGGCAATATTTTATTTTCGGGAAAGGGAATATGAGATGCCAATTTTTTGATAAATGCTTCAACGACGGTTGTATTGTGCTGGGGCATCCGCACGCGGCCCAGGGCAGAGATAGCGCGGGCCAGGCGCACAACCGCATTGTGGGGATGTGGCATCGAGCCATGGCCGGGATCGCCGTGGGCTTTTAATTCGAACCAGCAAATGCCTCTTTCCGAGACTTGAATGGGATAAAAGCGCGTCCCCTTCATATGCAGGGTATGCCCGCCGACTTCATTTAGAACGTATTGGGCGCGCACAAGTTCGGGATGCTCTTCCGTTAAATAGAGAGCGCCATAACGCGAGCCAGCTTCTTCATCGGCCACGGCGGCTAAAATTAAATCGCGTTTTAATGGGAGATTTAGCCTTTTCACAAGAATCAGCGTCATCAGGCTCATCGCGACCATATTTTTCATATCGATCGCGCCGCGGCCCCAGATATAACCATCGATTTCCTCACCACCAAAAGGGTCGTGTTTCCATTTCGCGGCTTCCGCGGGCACGACATCGAGATGGCCATTCAGCAAAAGCGGCCCTTCTGTTCCCGAGCCTCGTATCCGGGCCACGATATTGGCCCTGGAAGGCTCGCGGGAAAGCATTTGGAATTCAATGCCCTCGCGGGTCAGCAATGCCGCGATGTAATCGGCTGCCAGGCGTTCATTGCCAGGCGGATTGGTTGTATTGAGCCGGAGCAGGTCTTTCAGTAGACTTACGGCCTCGGCGCCCGCTTGTTTCCAATCAATGGTGTCAGGCATAGCCGCCCCATACGCTAAATGAGGCGGACAATCCATTGGAAACCGCGCAGCCCATTCAATTCGCAGCCATGAGCCAATACCGGATTACAAGCCACCCTGTGCTTTCAATTCCCCAAAAAGCCCCGATTTCATTTTCGTGGAAGGGGCAGCCCATGGAGGGGCGGGACGGTGAAATGATTTCTTCGGCGCTAATGGCCAATGGCGTGCGGGTATTTGGGCATCATGCAAAAGATGGGGCTCCTCAGGGCTTGTTTTGCGCAAATGGCCAATGCGCCCAATGCATGGTGTTGGTCGGCGGAATTGCCACCAAAGCCTGTACGCGGCGGCTGCGCAATGGAATGGCGATTATGCCCGCCGATGGATTGGCTCCATTGCCGCAGCCTAAAGACAGCGCGCATGTTCCAATAACAGAAGCGCCTCAGCAAATTGAAACCCCTGTTTTAATCGTGGGCGGCGGCCCTGCGGGGATGTCTGCGGCCATCGAATTGGCAAAACATGGTATTGAATGCATTTTGGTGGATGATAAGCCTAAACTCGGCGGGAAGCTTGTGCTTCAGCCGCACCGATTCTTTGGTTCGGCCAATGCCGTTTACGCGGGCGTGCGGGGCATGGATATCGCGGCAAAACTAGCCGATTCCGTGCATGCGGAACCCAAGATTAGCGTGTGGAGCCAAAGCACGGCGGCGGCTGTATTCAGCGATGGATGGGTGGGCATTGTACGCACGGACGATTTGGGCAATGAATCTTATGTATTGGTAAAACCCAAGGCTCTTTTGGTGGCGGCGGGCGCAAGGGAAAAATCGATTGTATTTAAGGGCAATACATTGCCAGGTGTTATTGGTGCCGGGGCATTTCAAACGCTGGTCAACCGCGATTTAATCAAGCCGGCTTCCCGTTTATTTGTCGTCGGCGGAGGCAATGTTGGATTGATCGCGGCCTATCATGCGCTTCAAGCGGGCATCCCCGTGGTTGGGCTTTGCGAGGCGCTCCCCGAATGCGGAGGCTATAAAGTTCATAAAGATAAATTGCTGAGGGCGGGCGTGCCCATTTGGACTTCCCACACAATCGTTAGTGCTAATGGCCATGAATGCGTGGAATCCGTAACCATTGCAGAGCTCGACAAATCATTTCATCCGATTGCTGGAACAGAACAATCGTTTTTATGCGATATGGTGCTGATTGCCGTCGGATTGGAATCGGCCAAAGAGCTGTATGCAAAGGCGAAGAATTTAGGTTTCCCGGTCTTCTGCGCGGGAGACGCCGAGGATGTGGCCGAAGCTTCGGCGGCTATCTTTTCAGGCAAAATACAAGGCTTGACCATTGCCAAATCGCTGGGCTGCCCCGTGGATGAAATACCTCCGCTTTGGCATCGCAGCATGGATATCCTTCGTTCCAAGCCCGGCGCGACGGTGGAAGAGCGGAGCGTCGCCTCGGAAAGCGGTGCTTTTCCGGTCTTTCATTGCTCTCAGGAGATCCCCTGCGATCCTTGCGGGTGGAGCTGCGCTCAGCACGCTATTTTTGTCGATCCCAACGATATTCGGCATCTGCCGACCTTTATCGCCGAAGAGCTGGGCACGTCCTGCATCGGCTGCGAAAAATGCGTGACCATTTGTCCGGGCCAGGCCATTACCTTGGTCGATTACCGCAAGGATGCCGAAAATCCTTTTGTGGTAATTCCCTATGAATTGGGAAGCCATCGCGTTCATATTGGAGATTCTGTCACTGTGCTCGATGTCGATGGCCATGTGCTTGGCAATGTGGAAGTCAGCGCCGTGCATGCGGGCAAGGCCAATGATCGAACGGCGGCCGTTAAGGTAAAGGCGCCCCGATCCATTGCAAAGCGTATTGCTGGAATACGGACGCGGTGGGATCAAAACGAGCCGGCGGAGCCACTCGATCATTATGTTCCGCATTTCGAGGATGATGCCATTGTCTGCCGCTGCGAGCGCGTGAGTGCCAGCACCATCCGGACGCTTATCCAAAAAGGGTTCCGCGATATCAATGAAATAAAAGCGGTCACCAGGGCGGAAATGGGAGCCTGCGGCGGGAAGACCTGCGCGTCTTTAATTCACCGCCTTTTCCGCGACGAGGGCGTGCTCGATCGGGAGGTGAGCGATCCGCCTTTGCGCTCGCCTTTTTCGGAAGTGCCGCTCTCCGTATTCGCGGGAATGAACAAAGAAGGCGGGGGCGGCCATGCGTGAGCATTTTGATGTTATTGTGATCGGTGCCGGCAGTATTGGAACAGCGGCGGCCTACGCGCTGGCCAGGGACGGAGTGCGGACGCTGGTGCTCGATGCGCAGAAGAGCGTTGGGCAAGGCTCGAACAAGGCGGCGATTGGCGGGGTGCGGGCTACTCATTCCGATCCGGCGAAGATTCGGCTGTGTTTGCGTTCGATTGAAATGCTGTCGGGCTGGCAGGAGCAAACGGGCGACGATATCGAATGGTTTAAAGGCGGTTATGTATTTACGGCCTATCGCGAACAAGATGCGGCCACGCTTAAAAACCTGATTTCAGTGCAAACAAAATTGGGCCTGAATATCCGCTGGTTGGATACGCCTGAATTGCTTTCGGTGGTGCCCGATTTATGCACGGAGAATTTGCTGGGCGGCACCTATTCGCCGGACGACGGGCATTGTTCTCCGCTTCTGACGCTGCATTCTTTTTATGAGCAGGCCCAAAAGCATGGTGCTGTTTTTCAATTTGATGAGCGTGTCCTGAGTCTTCATGTGGAAGCGGGACGCATTCGGGGCGTGCGCACATCGGCCGGAGTGGTGGAAGCGCCGGTGGTCATCAATGCGGCGGGTTCATTTGCCAATCCGATCGCAATGAGCGCGGGCATTGAGCTCCCGGTGAAACCGGATATGCACGAGGCAGGAATTACGGAGGCTGTATTGCCCTTTCTCAATCCGCTGGTGGTGGACATACGGCCTGGGCCCGGCTCGGCGAATGTGTATTTTTTTCAGCACCGATCGGGACAGATTATTTTTTGTATGACGCCTTCGCCGCTATTGTGGGGCGATCAATTGCAGGAGACGAGCGGCTTTTTGCCCACGGTGGCGAGGCGTTTGGTGGCGCTGATGCCGAGGCTGGCTGGATTGCGGGTTCGCCGGACATGGCGGGGTTTATATCCAATGACACCGGATGGGTCGCCCATTGTAGGGTTTTGCGATCAAATTGAGGGGTTGTTCATCGCGGCGGGGATGTGCGGGCAGGGATTTATGCTTGGGCCTGGGCTGGGCGAGCTTTTATCGAGGATGGTGCGCAATGCCTTGGTGCCCGGGGATGATATTATTCTTTCCGCTTTGTCGCCAAAACGATCGTTTGGAGCGCAGGAACGGCTTAAATAGGTCTCCTAGGTCTTTCCCTTATTGGTGCCTACGCCCTCACCACCGCCACCCGCCTCCCAGAAGGCGTTATTCCTTCATGCATACTTAATCTCTCCTCCACTGGACTCAGGCCCG
>CAZICM010000028.1:96934-114583 GCA_964537685.1 uncultured Polyangiaceae bacterium | reverse complement strand
GGCTTCTTCGCTGGTCGCGTCGCCGTAATATACAGGTAGGCCCATCTGTTTGCCTTGTCTTACGTTCTCCGCATTCAAATCGAGTACGACCAGGGGAATGCCACAGGACGATAGTACCCGGGCCGCGAACCGCCCGCCCACGCCAAAGCCGACAATCACCAAATGGCCTTTGAGATGGGCGTTGCCTTCATCGGCTTCGTCGATGCTTCGAACGCCGAGCAGGCGTTCCAAGGGGGCAAGCAGGCGTTCACCAGCGACAAAACGGGGTGCCGATCGAACCAAGAGGGGGGTGAGGAACATGCTGATGATGCCGGCGGCAAGGATGGGTTGGGATTGGCTGTGGGTGAGGACACCGCTGGATTCTCCCAGGCGGCAGAGTACAAAGCCAAATTCGCCGAATTGAGCGAGGCCCACGCCCGCAAGCCAGGCGACCCGGGCGGGAAAGCGCATGATGAGCGCGGAAAAGGTGGCGAGCATGCCTTTGGCAAAGAGAAATGCCGCGAGGAGGGCCGCGACCAGTAGGGGGTATTGAAAGACAATGCGAGGGTTAAAGAGCATGCCGAGGGAGACAAAGAAGATGCTCACAAAGGCGTCGCGCAGGGGTAAGAGATCGCCCATGGCGCGATGGCGGAATTCGGTGCCGGCAACGACCATGCCCCCGAGAAAGGCGCCGAGGGCAAGGGATAGTCCGACCATGGAGGTGAGCCAGGCGGTGCCAATACAGAGGGCAAGAATAGCGAGGAGGAAGATTTCGCGGCTGCGGCTTGCATCGACCCAGGTGAGAAGGCGGGGGATAATGGTGCGTGCCAAAGCAATGATTCCGATAACGACAACGGCGGCCTTGCCCATGGCGAGGCCAACGCCGAGAGCGGCGCTTCCCATGGTTCCTCCGGCGCCGAGCAGGGGAACAATAAGCACCATGGGAACGACGCAAAGGTCTTGAAAAATAAGGGTGCCCACAATAAAGCGGCCATGGGGGGCATCGAGTTCTTGACGTTCGGCTAGGACGCGCAGGACAATGGCGGTGCTCGATAAGGCGACAACAAAGCCAAAGAAAATTCCATGGCGAAGAGTTTCTCCCAGAGCCATGGCGACGGCGGCGGTGGCGGCGGTGGTGAGGGATACTTGAAGAAAGCCGCCCAGGGCAACGGTGCGAAAGATGTGTTTGAGGCGATCGAGGGAGAATTCGAGGCCAATGGAGAAGAGGAGGAGAACAACCCCGATTTCGGCGAGTACTTCAATCGAATGAATACTTCGGACCAGGCCCAAGCCAAAGGGTCCGAGCAGGGCACCGGCCGCGAGGAGGCCCGCGACGGTGGGTAGTTTGAGCTTGGCCAGGAGAATGGTAACCACAACGGCGAGGGCGGCGATGATGGCCAATTCATCGAGAAGCGGTACATGTCCCATCATAGACCTCTTTGGGGCGAGGGGGGCGTTTTTTTCGCCTGGATTAACGGCCAGGTGAAAGGGGGCTGTTTCAATCTGTATATGGGGAAGTTTTGTTTGCAAGAAAAATCTTTGTCCCCTGGGCTGAAAGTTCCCTGGATGTTCTCACTTTTCGCTTGACCTGAAAAAGCCTTTGATATGTTCTTCAATCATGAGAAACGCTTTTTATTATACGCAAGTTTTGTTTTTTGGTGCATGGGTAGGATGCCTCATGGGCGGCGTTTATGGCTGCGGTGATGAGGTGTCGACATCTTCCGCATCAAGTTCAAGCTCGGGCTCCAGTTCGAGCGGTAACAATACCGGTGGGATGAACGCGGGAGGCGCGGGAAGCGCGGGAGGCATGGCCGCGGGAGGGGCAGGAGGGGCAGGCGGTGGCGCGATGGCCTTCGCCGATGTCAAGGGCACTTTTATCATGAAGCAATATACGGAATCGGGCACGATGGATGTCCCCAGGGCGGCCGGTTCCTATAAGGTGTCGGCGATGGTGCTGGAAGCCAACAATATGTTCTCGGTGCCCATCGATGGACTTAATCAGGATGATGGCACCTTTTTGATACCGGCCGTGCCGGCGGGCACCTATTATTTGGTGCACGAGCCTGTTCCCAATCCCAACAATATAAAGAACGTGATTGTCACCGATGTGCGGGATATTGCGCTGGGAAGCGCGGCACCTGGGCGGCCCGATGCGCAGCGCGCGATGATGTCTCCGACCACGCTGTCCTTTGATTTGATGAATCTCAATGCATGGCAAGACCCAGATATCCTTGAGTTTTTCTCGCTGGGGGCGAGAAGTTATGGCGCAACGGATATGCTGATGTCGTACACCAATCCCCCGGCAGCAGGAGCGACCAGCCTTGCGGGAACGGGGTTGGACGCAACGAAATTTATGTTTCCCGGCCTGGTGGATGGGCCAAAGGGGGACAAGGCTTATTTGGCTCAATTGGTGGCGCAGGGGATGGCTGGGGTCAATGTGAGGTCGCTGCAGAAGATTTATGAGCCACCCACCTTTGTGATGCAGGATGGGATGCCCTCTTCATTCAATGGGAATTTTGTGAATGTTCCTCAGAAGACGACACAATTGGTGTGGGAGAGGGACATGTTTTTGAAATTGATTCCCGAGGTTCATCCGGACGCAGCCTTGGCCAATGCCTATGTGGTGATGCATGCGGCGGTTGGGGGTATGGCTGAACCGACATCGCATGTCCCACGGCTGGCTGAAATTCGGACGATGAACAACACGCCGACGATTCAAACGGCGGTCAACTATGGGAATCCGTATCCGGGCGGCTGGGTGGAGCTGGCGACGGCGGACACGGTGGTTCAGCAGCAGTTTACGGTGCCCAATGATGGGATGATGCACCGGCAAACGACGGTGATTTCGAATACGGTGAAGGTCACGGCGAATGGGGAGACGAAGCTTGCCCCGGATATTACTCCGCCTCAGAATTTGATGGTGAATGGGATGGCGGCGACGATGGCGTTACAGGGGGTGGGGACATCGCCAAAGATAGAATGGCAGGCTCCCAAGACGGGAGTTCCGACGTTATACCGGGTTCAATTGCACCGGGTCGATCCGGCGACGATGAATACGCGGTTGTTGGGTCAGGTGATGACGACGGGGACGTCGTTTGTGGTTCCGCCCAATATTCTTCAGAGTGGGACCTATTATACAGTAAGAGTAAACGCAACGATTGGGCCGGTGGAGAGTAAGCCGTTCCAGACTTATTCGGGTCCGAGTGCGGGTGTGGTGTCGGGTGGGTTTACGCCTTAAGCCCGTAGGCGGCGATATTCGAGTTGAAACCCTGAATACATCTTGTTAGGATGGGCTTGATGAACAGTCCGGCCGAGAAAATTAGCTATACTTACGCCGAATATCTCAGTGCGGAAGAGAAGAGCGAGACCAAGCATGAATGGCTGAACGGTGAGATTTTTGCCATGTCAGGAGGGACGCCCGAGCATGCGCTCCTGTGCGCAAGCGTTAACCGCTGCCTCGGAATTGCGGTGCGAGGGAAGCGCTGCGCTGTGTTTAGCTCCGATCTTCGGGTGAGGGTGCAGGCGACTGGGCTTTCGACTTATCCTGATGTCAGCGTGGTATGTGGGCAGATTCAAAGGGCGCCGGACGACAAAAATGCGGTTGTGAATCCGATTCTGCTGGCGGAAGTGTTATCGGATTCAACGGAAGTGTATGATCGGGGAGAGAAGGCTTCTCATTATCGGAGGATTCCTTCGCTTCGGGAGTATATGCTGGTTTCACAGTCGGCGCGGCATATCGAGGTATACCGGCGAACGGACGAGGGCGAGTGGAAGATGCTCGTTGTGGGGGCGGGCGAACGGTTTTATTTGGAGTCGGTGGATTGCTATTTGTCGGTGGACGAGGTGTATTGGAATCCTTTGGGATAAGCTCTGGGAAATCAAACGAAATATCTGGTATTGAAGTCATCCCTCCCCTTTGGCCCGTCTCCTCTTCTCTTTATATTTCACCCGCACCGGCACGCCTTCAAATCCAAAGGTCTTCCGAATCTGATTCATCACATAACGCTGATAACTGAAATGCAGCTTTTCCGGATCACTCGCGATCACCACAAATAAAGGCGGCGCCGTCTCAGCCTGCGTAATAAAATACAATCGAGGTGCCCGCCCACCCTGGGTTGGAGGAGGCCGGGTCGCCAGCGCCTGCTCAAAGAATCGATTGAGCTCCCCCGTGCCTACCCGCTGTTTAAATGCATCGCCTACCCGGGCCATTGCATCGAATAGGCCAACCACACCGCGCCCAGTCTTCGCGCTCACCTTCACCAAAGGTGCCCACGGCGCAAACGATAGTTTATCCCGGGCATCCTCTTCGGATTTAGTCATCGTTTTCTTTTCAAGCAAATCGATTTTATTGAGAGCAATAATGATCGCGCGTCCGCGGTCCACAGCCAATCCCATGATTTTGGCATCCTGTTCTGCCACGCCTTCTTCCGCATCGCAAAGCAGGACAACAACATCGCAATCCTCCATGGCACGAATGGCATGCATGACGCTTATCGCCTCGACCACATCGTCCTGTTTGCCCACTTTGGATTTGCGGCGGATGCCTGCCGTATCGACGAGCACAAATCGGCGCCCGTTTTTCTCGATCACCGTATCGACCGGATCGCGCGTGGTGCCCGGCCGCGAATCCACCAACATGCGCTCTTCACCGGCCAAGCGATTGACCAGCGAGGACTTGCCCGCATTGGGGCGCCCCACAATCGCAATGCGAAGCGTTGGCATTTCGCCTTCTTTCTCGGGCGGAATGGCTTCAGGCGCCTTCTTTGGAAGGGCTCCTAAAATGGCCTGCTCGAGATCGGGCATGCCGCGGCCATGAAGCGCGCTCACAAGCAAAAGTTTTTCAATGCCCAGCCGGTATAAGTCGTGCGCCTCCGCCTCGAGTCTCGGCGAATCGGCTTTGTTGGCGATAAAAATGACTGGTTTCTTCGAGCGCCGGAGCAAGTCCAGTTCCGCATGATCGATGGCTGTGGGCGCCGCCGTCGCCTCGAGCACGCACACAATCACATCCGCTTCGCCGATTGCGATTTCCACCTGGCGCCGAATGCCTTGGCGCATCGGGTCCTCGCTCCCCGGATCGAAACCGCCCGTGTCCACCAGCGTGTACTTGTGGCCCAGCGAAACCACATCGCCGTAATGCCTATCCCGGGTCACGCCCGGCTCGTCGTGCACGATGGCCAATTTGGCCTTCACCAGCCGGTTAAAGAGCGTGCTCTTCCCCACGTTGGGCCGCCCCACCAAGGCCACGATCGCACCCGTATTCTGCACGGTCTGCTGAGGCCCGGTTTCCGCCTCAAGCTCTTGTTCTTCGCTGTTCATCACGCCTGCTCTTCCTCGCCCGCATCCTCGTCATCACCGGCGGAGCTTTCTGTGTCGATGGCCAACGCCTCATCGGAATCCCCAAGCTCGGCATCCGGCGAATGCCCGCTCTTCGACTCAAACAATTCTTCGAGCATCGCCTTCGATTGACGCCAATCCGGCGTAACCCGAACCCATAGCTTCAAGTACACGGACGACTCTGTCAGCGCCTCCAAACGCTTGCGCGCATCGGTGCCAATACGCTTGAGCATCGCCCCTTGCGCACCGATTAAAATCTTCTTCTGCCCTTCCCGCTCGACATGAATCGTCGCGTCAATCTGAATCGCCGCCCCTTCTTTCGCCGGCTCGGCGTAGCGTTCAACCACCACCGCCGCGGCATGCGGCACCTCGGCCAAGGTCGCCTTTAGAATTTGCTCGCGCACATATTCAGCCGCGAAAAAGCGCATCGGCTTGTCGGTCATCTCATCCGGCCCGTACTTAAATTCGCCTTCGGGACACAGCGCCGCGACTTCATCCAGCACCCGCAAAACCCCATCCGCACGCCGCGCCGAAACGGGCACCATCGCCGAAAACGCCCGAAGCTCCGAATAGCTTTGCAGGACCGGCAACAAGAGCTTTTTATCTTTCAGGCGATCGACCTTATTGAGCACCAACAGCACCGGCGTCTGCTCGGGCAAATCTGACAGCAGCACCCGATCGCCGGGATGAATTTCGATTTTGACAATTGCGTCTTCCGCGTTCGATTTCGCCTGTTTTTCAGCGCTCTTTTGCTCACCCGCCTTGGCTTCTTTGCGCTCACCGCGCACCGCCTTGGCCACCTTCACCGGAATATCCGTCACAAACACAATCACATCCGCATCTTGCACCGCATCCCGCGCGGCTTGATTCATACGCCGCCCAAGCTCCGTGCGCGGCTTGTGCAAACCAGGCGTGTCGAGAAAAGCAATCTCCGCGCTGCCATGATGCACAATGCCCAGCATCTGCACGCGCGTCGTCTGAGGCTGCGGCGAAACAATAGCGAGCGGCTGTTTCAGCGCGGCATTCAGCAGCGTCGACTTGCCCACATTCGGACGGCCGATGAGCGCCACAACGCCCGACCTTTGGACTTGCGCCGCCTCTTGTTTCTGTTTTCCCCCGTTGCGCCCCTTGGCGCCTTGTTTTGCCTTGGCTGTCACGCGGCGTCGATAGCAGAGCCCCGCCTTGAGAACAAACGATGCGTTCATCGCTCCTTTCATCTCACGCCGGACGCGATTCAGGTTAAAGAGCGGTCCTTGATGCGCGCATCCACCAAAACCCGGCTTTTTGCGCTGGCCATCGCGGGCCTCTTGCTCTTTCCGCTCATCGGCAAAAGCGGCATCTGGGACCCGTACGAGCTCGATATGGCCGAGCATGCAAGGCGCATCGCCATTCATCTATGGGGCGCGAAGAATCTTGAAGTGCCCGGCTCGCTCAACACCCTGCCCACGCTGAGCGATCTGCAAATGGGCGAGCTGCCTTTTACATCGGTCGGGCTTGGATTCCGGCTCTTTGGCCTGCATGACTGGACAGGCCGTCTTCCCTTGGCTTTATGGGGATTCGCGGGTGCCGCGGTGCTCTACGAATTGCTGGCCCGCCTCGTTCACCGCAAGGCCGGACTCTATGCGTGCGTCGCGCTCGTCACGATGCCTCTCTATTTTTTGCAGGCCCGCACCATGCTGGGCGACATCGTTTCCATGTCCGCGCTGATCATCGCGTGGAGCGGCCTCTCCGGCGCGATGCTCGATACAACCAAGGGCTCGAGAATTTTGTGGAGCATCGTCGCCTGTGCCGGCCTTTTGGCTGGATTCATGACGCGCGGCCTTTTAATCGGCGTTGGCATTCCCGCCCTGTCCACGGGCTTTGCGTGGCTGGTCTCGAGGCTCTCCCAGCCCGTGCCCGAACCTTACGAAAAAGCTTCTGAACCCGTTTCCGATCGCATGTTCACCATCACCGGCGGGCTCTCACTCATCGCCGGTGCCGGCGCATCCATCTATGCGCTCATCCTCCTCTCAAAAACCAACCCAGATGCCCCGCTGCTTCGGCTTCTAGGCTTCTCCCTCATCAAAAAAGCCGCAACCGAAGCCACATTCGACTTACCCATCCGCCAGCTTGGCCACGCTCTCTTTCCGTGGAGCGCGTTTTTGCCCTTTGCCTTCGGCCGCATGTTTCATGCGCCTCAATCCAGCGACGACAAGACCCAAGATCGCAACACCCTGCTCCGCATATCGCTGCTCATCGGCGCAACGCTCTCGCTGTGCGCCGTCGCCTTTATCGCCCCCAAGGCAGGCCAGCTTCCCTACCCCGCGGCCGGCCTCTTGGCCGCCATCCTTGCCATCTCCATCTACGACCTAGAGCAAGGCGCCCCTCCTTCGCGGGCCACGGCCATCGGCACACTGCTTCTCGCCTTCGTGCTCTACCGCGACATGACGCTCACGCCCGACAAAGCGCTCGCCGCCTTCGTGGTCGACAAGCCCACCTTTCCCAAAAGCTTCGAACTCCCATCGCACAATCTGCTCCGCATCACCGTCCTTCTCTTCGTCTCATTTGCCGTGCTCGCCTGGCTCGACACCCCCAAACGGCAGCCCGCCGCCGGCCTCCGCGCCTACATCCGCGAACGCATCGAAGCCTACAAAGAAATCCTCATCGAACTGTCCCGCGTCTGGAACGGCAACCTCGCCTTCTCGGCCATGGTTGCGGAAGCGGCCTTGGTCGGCCTTGGAGCGATGCTCTTTATCGGCTCAAAACTTCAGTGGACGCCTGTTGCCAAATTGCCAAAAAACTTCATGCAATACGGCTTAAATGCGTGGTGGGCGCTGCCGCTTGGACTCTGCCTCTTCCTGCCCGTTTCCGACCTTTTGCGCGACGGTTACAAAAAATTCGCCGAACGGCTTCGCTTTCCAAAACCCGCGGGTTTGCTTGTCGGCGCCCTTCTCGCGGGAAGCGCGCTCAGCGTCATTTATTATCCGGCCCTCGCTGCCCAGCTCTCGCCCAAGGAAGTGTTCGATGCCTATACGCGTGTGCGCAAACCCGGCGAACCTTTGGCCCTCTTGGGTGTCCAGAGCCGCACGGCCACGTATTACCAAGGCGGCGGCGAAGTCGAATCGTTTGGCGATGCGCTCCGCGCTTTTGACTGGCTGAGCTCCGAAAGCCTGACGCGCCGTTTTCTCGTCGCGCGCGCCGACGATCTGCCCAAACTCAATTCCCTCTACAGAAAGGCGTTTAAGCAAAACATTCCGGTTATCGACGGCCGCTCGAGCCAAATCGTTTTGATCTCAAATACGCTTGAAAACCAGGCCAATCAAAACACGCTCGCGGGCATTGTGCTCGACACCGAACCCGCGCCGGCCATTGCGCTCGATGTGCTCCTGGAAGACCAGCTCGAGGTCTTGGGCTGGGAAGTCACCGATAAAAACGGACGTCTGCAGGAGTATGTGATTCCTCAGAACGCGTATCACATGCGTACCTATTACCGCGTTCTGAAGCCTGTCAGCGGTAACTGGAAGGCTTTCCTTCACATCGACGGCTACCAGCGCCGCTACAACGGCGATCACAGTATCCTCGATGGACGCTACGCGATGAACTTGTGGCAACCCGGAGATGTGCTCATGGACGACTACATCTTTCAGTTGGAGCCCAACTTCACGCCGGGCGACTACACGGTCTATTTCGGCCTATTTTCAGGCGACACACGCCTTCGGGTCGCGCGCGGAGCCAATCACGAAAACCGCATTATCGGCGGCGTGCTTCGCGTTCGCTAAGCCCATCGCATCGAAGTCTCGACGCGGATTCGGAAAGCAGCTAGGCGCGTAGTATGAGTGCGTCCGGCGAAAAACATGCTGCACATGCCGGCGAAACGGCGCCCGGCGGCGAAGCAAAGCGTTCCTTGGTTGAAGGGCCAAACGAGTGGCTCGAGCGGCGTTTGCATGAACGTTTCGAGGTCACCTGGTCGGTGGATTGTGTGACCGAAGAGACTTTTTTGTATGCGACGCTCGGCAATATTTCGGAGCTGGGCATTTTTGTCCGGACGGAAGAGCCTTTGCCCGCGGGCACGCAATTAACGCTTCGTTTTGCGCCGGCAAAAAGCTGCGAGCCCTTTGTTCTCCGCGGCTGTGTGCAGTGGATTAATAAAGTGCGCCGCAATCACGACAATCCCAATCCGGGGATGGGTATTCGCTTTATCGATTTGTCGGCGTCCGATCGGGAGCGCATCGTCGATACCATCCGGACTATCGCCTATCTGCGCAATAAGCCGAATATTGAAGAGTAACGATCGTATTTTTAATATTTTATTATTTTATTATTTTATTATTTATGAATGGATCACGGTGATACTTTGGGCAATGGAAAGCCGCGTACAAATACACCGCGGTGTGCATCACTATCGTCTTGCCATCCAATTGCAATCAATTCACCCACGGCAATGGCAGGCAGTTTCCGATCGCCCGGAAGATTCGGATAGGAAGCCGCAAATACATCGGGCTGCCCTGTCACGCTGTTCGGCAAAAAGCCTGCAGCGGCGTCCACCATCCGGGCATGAATATCCTTCGTGCCCAAATCCTCCCAAGCCACAACAAAGAACGATCCGCCGCTCTTGGGCGCACCCACGGCTGGATTGCCCACGCCATTCGGCGCCTCGACAACAGGATTTTCTGCGAATTGGTCGCCAATTTCATTGTTAGCCGCATCAAAGCGCTGCATTAAAATCTGGCCGCCGCTCCGCCAAGCAACCAAATACGCACCCGTGGAAATCGCTGCAATATCCGGCTGTTCTTGGATCTGAGGCGTGCCCTTGTTCACCAGTTTGGGTTCGGACAAAACCAGGTTTCCATCGGCGGAAACAGCATTCACAAACACGCCGCCGTCCGAATCATCCCCGCGCGTTCCCGCATAGGTGATCACCCAGCCCGTCGCCGAACCGGCCACCTTCACGCTCTTCACCGAGGATACATTCCCCGTCAGCTCCAGTTCATCCTGCGCGGCCATTGAATCGGGAAACAAGGTTCCCGCTTCTTTCGTATTGGCGGAAGGCGTCCAAATCCGGCCAAAAATCTGACCGCCGCGCACCCATACAATCAGCGCCTTTCCATTCGGCCCCTCGGCAATATCGGGCTTTCCTTCTACCGTCGTGGCCGTCCCCGATGTCGTGCTCACGCGCACGGGAAGCACTTCCGCGCAGCCGTCTTGCGTGTGGATATTTAAATAGACTTCATCCCGCGTATTCGCAAATTCATCCGTTAAATACACAATACCGATGTAATTGCTCCCCACTGCGGCGACCGAGGGCGACTTCTGATTCAGCTTCAACCCGGCGGGCACATTCGATCCATCGAGCGACGAACAAAGCATCGGCAAGCGCACTTGATGCTGAAGCGTCGTAAGCGTTTGAATCTGGGTGAGATCTTTGTTCAGCGCCCGGAAATTCACATCCAATGCATCGCTCGTGTCCGTCTGGTCCGAATTGGTGAACACGGCCCTCAGGCTTCCAGCAATGGTGCCCGGCCCCGGCGCAAACGTCATCGAAAGCTCGGACTTGCCCAGAGGCGAGTTGGGAAAGCCCGGATCGGGCATCGCCATGCTGTTGGCGAGCTGAATTTCCTTGGACTGACACTGCGTGTCACAGGTTTCACTGTCCACAATACCGCCGCACTGCTCAGCCGTCGCGGGCGCCCCCAGGCATTGCTCTCCGGCTTGCAGTGTCGTGTCGCCGCAGCATTTAGCCGCATTTGCGAGATGCATCTTGATGCTGATCTCAAGCGGATCCTGATCGATCTTTCGCTTGGTGCAGCCCTCGGCCAGCACACCGCTTTCGTTTTTGGCGATCACCGCGAACATCTGATTGATCTCGGTTTTGTCGAGCTCGATATCCGCACACCACACCGCGCCGCTTGGACAACCCTTGTTCTTAAGCGGAAACCTCTGCGTTCCCTCGCTCTCCGGCGGTATCGCGCTCACATGGCCCGTCGCCTCATCGCACTTGGCCTTTGAAGCATCGAATACCGATAGATCCACCGCTTTCGCTTCGCCCAGAACGCCCTGAGGCACATGCATCACCAAGTCGATGCGCGATGCCCGCTGAGCATCACATGAGCTTTGGAAAACGATTAAAGGCAGTGCAGGAAGCAAACCAAGAAGCAGACTGAACGGGCGCATAAGCCGAGTGTAGAGAAAGGCTTTGCGGCCGTCGATACACTCTCGACACTCCCTGGGGCGTTCTCCCGGAGCTAAAACCCGTAGGCGCTGTCCATCGCCTGCGACCTCACAGGCGCGGGCGTTGCAGGCTTCACGGGCGGATTGCCTCCTCCCGCCTTCGCCGTGGAAGCGGGAGATTCGACGTTCGCCTTGGCCTTTGCCGCCATCTTCGGTGCTGCAGCCGCGGCCGCAGGAGGAGGCGCCGCCGTTGGAGCCGCATTCGAAGCCACTTTTGACTGCTGATTCATCGCGCTGTTCGCATCCGACAGCGCAAGCTCGGCCTCGGCCTTATCGCGATAACTCGCATAAGAACGCAGCGATTCGTACATCGCGCGCGCCTTGTTCGCCTCGCCCATCGACTTATAGCAATCGGCCGCTTCCCACATCGCTTCCGCCGCCGACACCGTCGCAGGAAAACGCGCACCCACGTCGTCATACGCCTTCACCGCCGCACCACAGCCCGATTTCTGACGAACCGAGCGCGCAGCCGCTAAAGCCTCTTTTGCATCGCTTCCCTTGTCCGCGGCCTCATCGCGCCCTCGCCCCGGACTCCCTGCCTGCTCGGCCACGTCCTTCTGACCATCCGCGGCCACCGCCGCTGGAGCACTCGTTCCCTGCGCCGCCGCTTCGGACTCCTGCACCGCCGGCGCCGCTGGATCGGCCAGCGGCTCGGGAACCGGCATCCCCCGCTCTGTCACCCGCACGGGCGTCGGCGCCTTCGTCGATTGAGGCCGGAGCAGCAGCAGACTCGAGCCCACCACCAGCACAAACAGCGCGGCCATCGCCAATTGAGGCCGCATCGCATGACTTCCCGCCCACGCCAGCATCCGCAGCGCCTTGCGATGCCAAGGCGTCCTTGCTTGCGCCGACAGCGCCGCCGCCAAAATACGCTGCTCTAAATCGGCCCGCGGCTCTTCCAAGGGCAGCACCCCCACATCCCGCGTCGCGCGCATCCCGGAAAACGTCGCCGCGCAACGCGAACAGCTCTCCACATGCCGCCGGAAATCCGCATACAGAAGCTCATCGAGCTCCTCGTAGAGCGCATCCATCAGGTGCTGATCAAACTTCTCGCAGTCCATAAGATCTCAAGCTCACCGCCGACTTACTCAATCCAACGCTCTGCTACCTAAGCGCCCGCGCATAATCCTCGTATTCTGAAAGCGCCTCTTGAAGCCTTTCGAGCGCATAGCGCATTCTGCTCTTCACTGTGTTTTCCGGCACGCCGATCATCTCGGCGATGTCCTTGAAGGGAATATTGCCTAATTCCCTAAGCAGAAACACCTCGCGCTGTTCTGGAGGCAAATCTTCAACAGCCTTGGTGATACGCACGCCAATCTCCGATCCAATCGCGGCCCGCTCTGCCGATGCGCGCGGATTTTTATCGCTCATCCGCTCACCCAGCGTCGGCCCATCGCCTTCCTCCTGCGCCGGCTGGTCCAGCGAAGGATGCCTGCGCAGCGACATTTTCCGGAGATAATCGATGCACACATTCCTTGCGATAGCGTACGTCCACGTCGAAAACCGCGCCTCGTGCTTAAAGTCCGTCGCATTGTGGACAATCTTCACAAACACATCCTGCACCAAATCTTCAGCCACCTGAGCGGTTCGAACCTGCCGCAGAATGAAATTGTACAGAGGCGTTTTGTGGCGCTTCACCAAGACCCCAAAAGCATTCCGATCGCCGCCCTGAAACCGCATCATCAGGACTTCGTCGCTCACCTCCTCGCGCGTCATGGAAGCCATGCCTTAGCCCCCCGGATGAACCGCGGAGAAAAGGCCCGGACAAACCAAACAACCCTTCATCCTACGATTGAGGAGGTCTAAAGTTCTGAACCGCCGCGCAAAGCTGGTCACAATTCAACTCTATCGGTTCATGCCATGATTGAAATGGGTTCCGGCCCAGCGAAATAATCTATTCCCAACCCTTCAGCTTATGCAGCTCACTTAACGCCTCGCTCAAGCGCTGCTCCGCGGCATCCGCCCTAGCCGCCTCTTCATCCGCGCGGTGCGTCTCTTCATCGGCCCGCTGGCGCACTTCTTCCGCAAGCCTCGCCGCTTCCTCCACCAGCTTCTGGGCATCGAGCGCCCGCACTTCTTGCTCGCGGGCATTTTTCTCGGCCAAATCCCGCTGAAGCGCGACATCGTGCAGCATTCCCGACAGCCTTGCGATCACCTCATCCGGCTCGGGCAGCGCCGCCGTCGCATAAAAAAACCTCACGCGCTCACCGTCGAAGGCCACATCCAACCCCAGCATCCTCGACGGAATCCTGCCTTCCTCGGGCTCAATCTGCTCATACACACTCGCGGCCGGCCTCAGCCTAAACCCCCGGAGCCGCCTTCGCGCCCGATCCAGCACCACCACTTCGGGCACGCCAAACGAAGCGAGCCTATCCAGCTCGGCCTCCAGCTCTTTACCGCGCTCGGGCGACATATGAGCCAGCAGCACAAAATCCGGCAGCTTCCCCTCGGCGCTCACCACGTATTTCACCCGGTCTTTGGGCTCAACATCGAAAACCACAAACAGATCCGGCGCGAGCGGCTTCCCATCGGGAAAATAAACCAGCAGATCCGAACTCAAATAAGCCTTGCGCCTCGTGCGCCGAAAAAACATCTCCAGCGCCGCCAACATCCCCCATTTCGCCTTGCGGTACGCATCGCCCTCGGGCGGCCGCGCCTCATTTCCATCGCCCGACGGAAGAGCAAACACCGAGCGAACCTTTTCGTCATGCGACATCGCCGTCCAATTCGCCTGTGATGGAGCACGTCGGCTGGGCGCGCCCGAAGAGCCGCTTGATGAGTCCTGAGCCATGGCGGGCCGAGCCTACAGCATTCCCTTAAAGAGCGGAGCCCTTCACGGAAAAGAACCCATCCGGATAGATTCCAACCTCAATTGTTTCAATGGTATTCAAACCCGCGGCATCGAGCTTCAACACCCTTCCCGGGCTTTTCCAATCGCCTTCGCACACCAAAAACAGCACATCATTTCCCGGCGCCGACACCACATGAGGCCGTAGGCATTCATTCTCTTTGAATTGCCTTGACATTATCACCGAATTGCCATTCAATACATCAATAACAAAAAGCTCATCGGGTAATTGCGTAGGCAAATACAGCTTCGACCCATCCCCGCTATAAGCCGCAAAAAAAGGCGCGCCTACCGTCTTAATATTTTTTGAAAAATCAAAAGACTTCGAGGCCACATCAAAAAACCGCACATCCTTGCTTACCGTATTGCTCACGGCAATCATCAAACCATCGGGAGACAATACCATCGCATAGGGGCCATATACAGGATTATAAGCCGCCGGATCTGCCCCCACATCAATCCGATCGATTTTATAGCCATTTTCTAAATCGACAATCGCCAGCGAATCCTCCCCATAACAAGCCACATACACCGTCCCGCCGCCGGGCCTGGACAGCACCATTCCATGAGGAGCAATACACAGCGGAATCTTCACGGGATCGGGCGATCCCAAAGGCAGCACCGAATCCGGATCGATCAGCGCCAAATCCGCGCGGGCAGCCTCCAAAAAGCCTGGATTCGCAAGCGCCCGATTTAAATCGAAATGCGAAACCAATACCCGCTTTCCATCCTCCGATATCGCAATATCGCCTGGATTCGATTCCACCCTCACCTGCCCGACCAGCGACAAATCCTTCAGCGAAAGCTTTTGCACATAACCCGGCACAAGCGCCGAACCATGCCCCGAATGAGGCCCCGTTTGACCGGAAATCGTAGGATAACTCAATGCCGTGTATACAAATCCACCGGATTGATCCACAACCACATGATGAGGCCCATCAATTGTAACAGGATCCCGGCCAATTGGATAAGAAGCAAAACGCTTCCCCTGCTCCACATCAATAAACGACAGCGTATCCGACAGACTATCGCTCACCACGCCCATCCCGCCCTTGGGAATCTCAAGCTCCGGCCGCCGGCTGGGAAAAGCATCCCCCTCATAAGCATCATAAAAATACTGCTTTTCGGGCTCGATCCCCGAATCCGAGCAGGCCGAAAGAAGCAGCGCAAAGGCCCAATATTTAGAACCAGCCATCAAAAACCTCAGCCCAGCATAAAAGGACAGGCTTGTCATCCGCCGGCCCCTACAGTAAACGGGCCGCGCCATGAAACGAAAGCAAATATTTTCGATAACCGCGCTGAGCGCCGCGCTCTTTTATTCGGCCCAAGCCCGCGCGGAAGCCTGAGCAGCCTGATCCAATCCCAACCTGCCGGTCGGCGGGTCACAAATTGAAGCCATTACACCTGGACGCCTCGAACTCCGATTGGGAACGTCTTTTGTTTCGGTAGACATCACCCATCTGGCCGAATGCCCCGATCTCGGCCCTGAATGCAATCTTAGCCCTCCACCGACGCCCTATTATCACCACATCGCCATGCTGCTCAACGAAACGGCATTCGATGCGGCGTATGGCATTACGCCCTATGTAGCGGCCGAACTTCGCTTTTCCCTTCGCATTACGGATATTTCGCCCACCTACAGCGAGCTCGGCGGAACAGCCAAACAAGTCCCCAACGATATTCATCACCGCAACGAAACCCTGGTCGGCCCCACCGATCCATGGATTTCTTTTCGCATTGGCGCACAACACGATAAAATTACAACCACAGCCCGATTTGGCGTCACACTACCGATAGGGCGAACGGAACCCAATCCTTATAAATTGGGAGCCCGAGGGGAGAGCCACCAACACATTCAATTTGGAACGGGAACGGTGGTCCCCATCGTGGGAGCCGGGATATCTTATAATTTAGATCCGCTCAATCTATCGGCCTCGGCGCTTGGACTCTTTAATGTCTATGCCAACAAAGAAGGCTACCGGGCTCCATCCCGATACTTTCTAAGCCTCCGCGGCACGCTTTCCTTGCTGGACGACAACTTAAGACCCTATGGAACCCTCGATCTGGCGCATGAAACCGAAGAGATTTGGGATGGCGCCATGGGCCTGGAGGGCAGCAATATCCGGACGGATTTATTGGTGGGAGCGGGACTTGGATATCGCTTTTACGATCCCTGGATGGTCGAGCTGGGAGGAAGGGCAAGAATCGCTAGGCTAAATGGAACAGCACCTTTTGTATATCCGGGCGTGCTGGAATTAAGGCTATCGGGGAGTTTTGATTTAAACGGTGAGCCTCAATAGCTAAATTAAGAACGCCTCCGCCTCCCCCACCCCAGCAACAGCGCCGAAAACATCGCCCACAAGCCCGTATTTCCCCGCGAGTCCCCTCCGGCTACATCACACGCGCAGCCTCCCTCGCCATAGTATTCCGCTATCGGTTTCGTCACCATGTCACACGCATCCCCCAGCCCATCCTGATCTGAATCCTGCTGATCCGCATTCGCGATATCGAGACAATTATCCATGGGATTACATACCCCATCGCCGTCTTTATCCCCTTCAGGACAATCATCACAGGCATCCCCCAGCCCATCCTGATCCGCATCCGTCTGGCCAGAATTTGCGAAATCGGGACAGTTATCGATGTCATCGCACACATTATCCAAATCCGCATCGCCTACAATGCAATCATCGCAGGCATCGCCCGTCCCATCTCCATCGGTATCTTCCTGCCCCGCATTCGCCTCCGCCGGACAATTATCTTCATCCCCGCATACCCCATCCATATCGGCATCGTTCGCCGAATCCATGGGACATGCATCGCAGGCATCGCCCAGCGTATCCATATCGCTGTTTTCTTGCATCGAATTGGCCATGCCTAGACAATTATCCATATCGTCGCACACGCCATCCATATCGGCATCGCCCACGGCACAAGGATCGCAAATATCTCCCAATCCATCGCCGTCCATATCGGTTTGCGTTGGATTCGCATCGCCCGGACAATTATCGGTATCACCGCATACCCCGTCCGCATCCGCGTCATTCGCCGCGTCCAGAGGACACACATCGCAGGCGTCACCCGCCGTATCCATATCCGAATCCGTCTGCGCAGGATTCGCCGTCGTTAGACAATTATCGATATCCCCGCATACCCCGTCCGCGTCCACATCATTCGCCGCATCCAAAGGACATGCATCGCAGGCATCCCCAAGCATATCTCCATCTGAATTCATTTGATTGGTATTGGCTATCACCGGACAGTTATCGATATTGCCGCAT
>CAZICM010000028.1:0-96834 GCA_964537685.1 uncultured Polyangiaceae bacterium | reverse complement strand
ACCGTATCCGCATCCGCATCGTTCGCCGCATCCAAAGGACACGCATCGCAGGCATCTCCAAGCGTATCCCCATCTGAATTCATTTGATTGGTATTGGCAATGGCCGGACAATTATCGACATTCCCGCATACCGTATCCGCATCCGCATCGTTCGCCGCATCCAAAGGACACGCATCGCAGGCATTGCCCAGCGCATCTCCATCCGCATTCAATTGATTGGTATTGGGTATGGCTGGGCAATTGTCGACATCGCCGCATACCGTGTCCGCATCCACATCATCCAGCGCATCAAATGGACATGCATCACAAGCATCTCCCTTCGTGTCCGAATCGGAATCCAATTGCGTCGGATTGGCCACGGTAATACAATTATCGATATTGCCGCATACCGTGTCCGCATCCACATCATTGGCCGCATCCTGAGGACAGGCATCACAGGCATCGCCCAGCCCATCTCCATCGGTATCGAGCTGCGTCACATTGGCCGCAAGCGGACAATTATCGTTGTTATCGAAGATGGTATCCGCATCGAGATCCCGCCGAATCACAAAATCCGCCGCAGGAAGGCCCCCAGAATCCCCATCCGGCGTCGCATCAAAGGTCGCCACATTCGACATCACCGATTCATCGGGCACATTCCCTATCACCACATCAAAGACAATATCGGCCGAACCTCCCAATGCAATCGGAATATCTGTAAATGCCAAGGTATTTAAATCGGAAACATCCGTGCCTCCCGCCGAACTCACCAGGCTATAGCTCGCGGCCTCCGGCGGAATAGGATCGGTTAAATCGACGACGCCCGCGTCCGACCCGGTATTTTCCAAATGAATCGTATAGCGTACCGTGTCGCCCACGCTGGGCACGCCATTGCCATCGGCGTCTATTTCAAGCGAGCCTTGTTTATACGATGCCACGCCAAATAATGGCTCGAATACCTTAATCCCCACGATATTATAGGCCAGCCACCATTTATCCGTATTGGCCGTATACGCCATCTGCACCAGCGTGTCGCCGGGCGAGAGTGCCACCGAAATATCAAATTGATCGATATCTACGCCCACAACGCCCGTTTGAGCAGGAACCGTTGTATTTATCGTCCTATTCATCGGATTGTTCAGCGGATTGACGGCATCCGTCAACGCCAGCACATAATTGCCGGGAAGCCCTGTGACCGTCACGCCTTCCGTTCCAGGCGCTCCGCCTCCAATATCCCCCTCCATCGTATACCATGTCAATCTTCCCTGAGGGGGCGAATCGACTAGAAGCCCGCCCAGGCTCACCTGCACGGCCGGATTGGATGGGTTGCCCGCCGCCGCATTGAATACGGCTTCCACGCCGTCATAGAGCGCAATATCATAAGGTGGAAGACTGGGATGACTGTATACCAATACGATCGAAAATGAAGCATTGTCGGTCGCTCCATTGCCAATGGACGCGTTGAATTGATCGACCGTATAGGTTCCATTTAAATTCCCGCCGTTTGCAAGCAAAATCGATGTAATATCTTTCCTGCACACCTGCATGTCATAAGAAACGGCTAGGCCATCGGAACAATAACAAACATCGGCCGTTACCGGAACGGGCGCCGCGCCTCCCGGCGGCGTGAAATCGACCGTTGGGTCGTAATTGGGATTGATGCAATCGGCATTGGGAATCGAGCCGGACCAATATAAAAATGCCTGCTGTACCGTTGCGCCCGCAGGAATATTCGCCGCTGTCACATCCACCGACGCCGGCTGCGCAATCGTATCCACATTGGTATCCGCATCGGCTCCATCCGTCGCAAGCGGCGCGCCCGTCGCAAAATAGTCCACCGGACCAGACCAGGTATATTGCAATCCAATCGGCACATCGGCGCGGGCAACCGCCGGAGAAACAAGGGCCGACACCATCGCGGCCATCAGCGCATAAGACCGTGGAAAGCGGCGTCTCCGCACGCCCAGCCCGCTTCTATAAGCGCAAAAATAAGAGGCGGCCTGCACATCAACACACTTGGCTCGAGTACGCATAAAGCCCGCATACACCATCCGCGTGTGAGAAGATAGAGTGGTATTGGCCGCCCATACGAATTCTTTTTCCGAAGCGCGGGACATCCGTGGTACAAGCCCTATTCACACCGCAATTCGGGCTTCTTGCCGTCTGGAGATAATCATGTCCCCGCGCATTTCATGGCTACTCGCTTCCGCATTTTTGCCGGCCCTCGCGGCCTACGCAGGCTGCACCAAGGATTTCGATCAATTTGAACCCCAAAGCAGCGCATCGACTTCCTCGAGCTCCACAACGACCTCATCGTCCAGCTCCGGCGGCGGCCAGGGAGGCGCCCCTGCCAACTGCACCATGCCCGCCGAATGCGACGATCAAAACCCGTGCACGACCGATACCTGCAATGGAAGCTGCCAAAACGAGCCCGTTGCGAGCGGACCTCCCATCGGCCCCAACACCAACGATCCCACCGATTGCATTCAGCGCTATTGCATCAATGGAATGCTGTCTCAGGTGCCCGACAACAGCGAAACCCCGGACGACGGCAATCCCTGCACCAAAGACAGTTGTATGAACGGCTCGCCGCTATATTCGCCCGAAGCGGCCGACACATCCTGCGGCGCCAATCTTGTCTGCGATGGCAAGGGCAAATGCGTGGGCTGCAACAATGCCAATCAGTGCCCCGATCCCGGCACATGTAAAGATCCGGTGTGCTCTGCCAATGTCTGCGGAATGCAGGATTCCGCGATGGGCACCGCCTGCAATGGCGGCCAAGATGTATGCGATGGAGCGGGCAATTGCGTCGAATGCCTGAGCAATGCGGACTGCGGCGGAGCCACATCGATTTGCCTGAACAACACCTGCGTTGGGCAATGCGCCGACGGCGTAAAAGACGGCAATGAAACCGATGTTGACTGCGGAGGAAGCTGTCAGACCAATTGCGGCAATGGCAAGATGTGCCTGGCCAACAACGATTGCATTAGCGGAAATTGCGCCAATGGCATTTGCATAAGCTGCGGCGATGGAATCAAAAACGGCACCGAAACCGATGTGGACTGCGGCGGCACCTGCATGGCCAACTGCGCCAATGGCAAAATGTGCCTAGCCAACAATGATTGTCAAAGCAACGAATGTTTTAATAACATTTGTGTGAGCTGCAATGACGGTGTGAAGAACGGCACGGAATCCGATATCGACTGCGGCGGCACCTGCATGGCCAACTGCGCCGACAAGAAGATGTGCAACGACAACGGCGATTGCACGAGCAATGTATGCGATAATAATATTTGTATTTCCTGCACGGACGGCGTGATGAACGGAACGGAATCCGACGTGGACTGCGGCGGAAGCTGTCTATTGAAATGCGGCACAGGCAAAATGTGCAATGACAACGGCGATTGCCTGCTCGGCATGTGCGTGAACAATATCTGCAATTAAATCGGATTTGTGCCCCGCCCCCTTTGCTATTACATCACCGCCCACGGCTATGGGCACGGCGTGCGTTCCTGCGATATTCTCCGCGCATTTTCGCACTTGTGCCCGCATGTTCCCATTATTATTATCAGCGCCCTTCCCGAACGATTTTTAAGAAATCGCCTCCCTGGTATATCCTTTCAATTTATACAAAAATCCTTTGATATTGGCATGGTTCAGCTTGATTCCGTGAGGGTGGACATCCCCCAAACGTGTGAGCGGGCCTATTCATTGTATGTAAACAGCGAACCGCTTATTGCCGGGGAACGTGAATTTCTTCGCCGCGAAAATGCCGGCCTTGTGGTGAGCGATATTCCGGCCGTCCCCTTATATGCAGCGGCTCGATTGGGCATCCCATCCCTTGGAGTGGGCAACTTTGGATGGGATTGGATCTACGGTGAATATGAACCTCAAGATCCCCGCTGGACCCGAATCATCCAACACTTTCAAATGGGTTACGCCATGGCGGATTTACTGCTGCGCCTGCCATTTTCCGAGCCCATGCGTGCCTTTCCCAACCGGCTCGATATTCCCATTGTCGCTTCTCCCGGGCAAAACCGCAGGGCATTTATTTCCAATCTGACAGGTGCAAATACCAATACAATCTGGGTCCTCCTATCGTTTACCTCGCTGGAATGGGATCAAACCGCATTAAAACGCGCTGAATCATTCACACATCTTTCTTTCTTCACGGTGCATCCCTTAGAATGGCCCGGCCTTCGCAACTTTTATGTTGTTGATCGCGATCAGATTTCTTATTCCGACATGCTCGCGAGTGCCGACGCTGTACTCACAAAACCGGGCTTTGGTGCTGTTTCCGACGTAATCGTCAACCAAAAACCCATCGTATACGCCGAGCGCTCCGATTTCCGCGAATACCCCCTGCTGGTACAAGGCATTCAGCGTTTTACCCGCCATTGTTTTTTACCGGCCGCCGCGCTGTATTCGGGCGATGTCGAAACGGCCATTTTGCAAGCAATTCACGCGGCTCCTCCTGCCGAACACGCCAAGTCCGGCGGGGCAAATATCGCCGCCGAAACATTGGCCTCATATTTATGAGCTAAAAACACTATCGCGTGTCTCTAATTTCCGGTAAGGATCTTGTCCCATGCCATTGCCCGAAAGTTCCCCCCCATCGGATAGTCCGCCCCCTCTTGCGCCTGCGGGCAAAAAGAAACGCCCTCCACTGGCCAGCGGCCCCTCGTTCTTCGTCCCCGCCATCACCGCGTTTAGCCGCGATCCACTGGGCTTTTTGCGCACCGCAACGGAACGGTATGGCGACGTCTTCACCATCCATGCCCTTGCGATGCGCTTCACCTTCCTCATGAGCTCGGAGCTGCGCCGCGAATTTTTTCAGGCCGACGACAGCCTGCTTGACCTTCAGCCCATTATTGAGCGCGTTCTCAAAAGCATCACCGGACAAAAACATTTTTACAGCCGCGAATTCAGCGATTTTTCAATGAACCACATGCGTTCGGCCATGTGGCGGACCTCATCGGCCGAAACCTTTGCCGAAGCCGTGCAATCCGAAGTGGATACGGCTGTCACCCAATGGATCGAAAAACAAGAGCTCGATCTGTTTGCCGCCTCATCGAGATTCGTCGTCAATACGACGGTGCGATGTTTTATGGGCGAGCAAATCCGCGTCCACCATGGAGACACCGTCGCATTGGCCTATGAAACACTCGAGAGCCATGCTCGTTCGTTTATCGGAGCGCTGCTCCCCAATGCGCTGTCTCCCTCGGCGCGCCGAGCGGCAAAAGCTCAAAAGGATATTTTTGATATTTTATCGCTAATGCTCGATGAACACAAAAGAACCAATGCCGATAGCCCCGGCAGCTTGCGATATCTTCAGGGTTATATCGATCACCGGCGCGGGGATGGATCGGCTTTCACTACGTCCGAAATGATGAGCCACTTGCTCGCATTGATATTTAGCATTCACACCAATACGGCTGGATTGCTAGGATGGACGCTCTCTGAACTGCTGGCCCGCCCCCAGCTCCTCGGGGACCTCACCCGGGAACAAGATGAATTTGCCACTCAACACCACGGTATTGCGTCTTATCAAGATCTGCGGCAAATGCCTTTGCTCGATCACTGCATTCGCGAAGCCTCGCGGCTGCACGGAACGCCTATTCTCGTGCGCAAGGCCGTAAAGCCCTTTAGGGCGGGTATCTACGAGATTCCCGAAGGTGATATGGTATGCATCTCGCCGATTTTAGCGCACACCAATCCGGCTGTATTTGAAGATCCGCAATCTTTTAATCCCAATCGCTTCAGGGACGAGCCGGCCGTGAAGCAGTATATCATCAATGGCGATTTCATTCCGTTTGGAATGGGTACCCACAGATGCATTGGCGAACATATGGCCAATCTGATGATTAAGACGATGTGCAACACCCTGCTGCGCCGTGCCCAGCTTTCGCTTGCCGAAGAGACGCTTCCGCCCCCCAATTGGCGCGATGGAGGAACGGCATGGCCTGTGCGGCCTGTGCGGGTTCATATAAAACCCCGCTAATTGGCCTGTGTTTTCTATATTTTTGGTTCAGGCATACATATTGTTGGACCGGCTGCCCTCATTATTGTAAAAGGGCCCCAATTCCTGTCTATCACCATGAATGGGGTGTTTTTATGAAAGATCGGCCTTCTGTGCTTGTTTTTGGCGGCGGTGTTGGAGGACTCACCGCTGCGCACGAACTTATTGAGCGAGACTTTGATGTTACGGTCTTTGAAGCCCGGCATTGGGGCGGCAAAGTCCGGAGCATGGGAAAGGCGGGCACGGGCACCGATGGCCGCAAAGACCTGCCCGGCGAACATGGCTTTCATTTCTTTCCCACGTTTTACCAGCATATCCCCGATACGATGAAGCGCATTCCGTTCGGCGATAAAACCGTGTTCGACAATATTGTCGAAGGCACGCAGGAATTGATTGCCCGCACGGGCAAGCAGCCTCACGTCATCGTTCCCTCGCATATGCCCAAAGGGATTGGCGATATTATCGAATTCTTCAAGGGAATGAGAAATGCGCTTACCGAAATTCCCACCCATGAATTCGAATTTTTTCTCGACCGCATACTCACCTTTATGTGCGCCTGCGATGAGCGGCGCATTGCTGAATTCGACATTATTTCCTGGTGGGATTTTATTGAAGCGGGCCGTATGAGCGAACCCTACCAGCAATTGATGGGCCGGCTGCCTTCGCTGCTTCTCATCGCGATTCATCCTACCCAAGCCAGCGCCCGCACCCTGGGCAACGCCTTTGTTGGCATGCTTCAGGCCGCATTTACCTGGAACGGCAATATCGAACGGAGCCTCAATGGTCCGCCCAGCGATAAATGGGCCGACCCTTGGGTTCAGTATGTGGGAACAAAAGCGAAGATGGTATTGGGTGCAGAACTGTTAGAATTTCATTTCGATCA
The DNA here is from genome assembly GCA_964537685.1 of uncultured Polyangiaceae bacterium. Lineage (GTDB taxonomy): Bacteria > Myxococcota_A > Polyangia > Polyangiales > Polyangiaceae > CAZICM01. The sequence continues at coordinate 89,953 of CAZICM010000028.1, read as the reverse complement.
TGCGAGCAACCGCATTACCGGGGCGCGCATCCGGCAAGCCGGCGCCGAGAAAACGGTGACCGGCGACTATTATATTTGCGCGCTTCCGCTGGAAGTCGCGGCTCCGCTGATCACTCAAGAAATGCGCGATGCCTCGCCTTCGCTCGCAGGAATGGCCGAGCTGTGCGTTTCCTGGATGAACGGCATTCAATTCTTTTTAGACCGCCCCCTGCCAATCATTAACGGCCACGTTGCTTTCGAAGACAGTGCATGGGCACTCACCTCGGTATCGCAGCATCAATTCTGGAAGGATGGTCTCAATTTCGAAGATTATGGCAATGGAAACTTCAGGGAAGTATTCTCGGTCATTATATCGGATTGGGACACACGAGGAACGGAGATCGTGCACAAGCCTGCACGGGAATGCACGCCAGAAGAAATCTTCGAGGAAACGCTGGCTCAAGTGAATGCGGCTCTTTCAAAAAAATTGCAAAATCCACACGAAGGAATTGATATTCAGCCTATCCCCAAAGAAGCCATTATCGATTGGTTCCTCGATCCGGACATTGAATATCCCTGGTTACAGACCACCGACAAAGAGGTCGAATCCGCTCCTCTATCCTCGCACAACATGCCCATCCCCAAAGGCGCGCTTCACCGTTCATGGCTTTGGTCGGCGAAACAATTCTCCGATCAATTTAAAGTCTGCAAGAGCGGCACGAAAAACAAGGCCGGCCTCTACACCCGCAATGCAGAACCCTTGTACATCACGACCGTAGGCGCATGGGAAGGCCGCCCCGAATCTGTAACGGCAATCCCCAATTTCTTCCTCGCCTCCGACTATGTGCGAACCGTGATGGATTTTGCGTCGGCCGAGGGAGCCAACGAAGCCGGGCGCAAAGCCGCAAACGGCGTCCTTCACGCATCGAATTCAGACGCGCCGCATGTGAAAATCTGGCCGCGTGATGAGCTTGACGTGTTTGTGCCGCTGCAGTGGATTGACCGGTTCAGATTTGAACACGGCAAACAGCAGCTTGAGCTGCCCGGAATTGTAAAAGAAATCATGCATAGCGTGCTCGCCGGTACGCAGTGAGCGCCCGCAGGGGATAAATGGTGGGCACGAGTGTCAAACGATAGAATGGCCACGGCCATTGAACCGTAAATTGATAATTGCCCTCGGGCCACGACCCATCTTCATTTTGATTATCTATACACCATCGAATTGCCTTCTCCACTTCCGGGGATTCGGCCTGATCGCATTGAATGAGGGCGTTGGTGACGATTCCCGTTAAATAAGAGCTTGTTTCACCGATACCTGCCATCGCGAGATTGTTGTAGGACTCGACACTCTCGCCAAATCCCCCGTCTATATTCTGATGCTGCTTTACCCATTCGATCGCATTGGCGACGGAAGAACTGCTTAAATCGGCGCCCACTGCGGCAAGCCCCGACAGCACCTCGGCGGAGCCCGCCAAGTAATTGGTTTCCCAGCGTCCCCACCACACACCATTGATATACCTCTGCGAATCAATAAACGAAACAGCCTTGGCAATGCGGGGATCGGAAACGGTAAAGCCCAGCCGCCCAAGCCCCTGCAGCACGCGCCCGGTAATGTCTTCAAGCGCGGGCTCGCTAAAGGCGGGAGGCACCTTCAGCAACAATTTCAGCCCGCCAAGCGGATCCATTGGCATTGCGACGGCTGCTATCGAAAATGGCCCCGGCGGTTTGTCGGGCTGGCCATGGCTAAAGCCCGACCACCCTCCGCATTTATTTTGCATCCCCCACAGCCATGCAAGCCCTTTATCGATAGCATTCGCAATACTGCTGCTCTTGGGTTCCAAATGCCCGAGACCCCACAGGGCCACACTCGTAGAATCGCTATCGGCTCCCAGCGGATTGTTATCCTCAAAAGCAAATCCGCCTGTCCTCGGTGAATGACACCCCGGATTCTGCCAATCGGCTGGCAATTGAATCAAACTTTGCTCAGATACGATAAAATTTGCTGCCTTGACCAGCGCAGGATCGGTCGACGGAATATTTCCCAGGCGGAAAACCCCCATGACAAGCGCTGTATTCCATAGGGTGCTATTGTAAAGCATATAGCTTAGCTCGTCGGCCGTCTCGATGCGCCATTGCTGAAGATCGCTGATACCGCGCTGAAAACGGCTATCTGTTTGGGCAAGCCCGCTGAGCTTTAAGGAAATGAGCATCATAATCGTTACGTTGATAGCGCCGAAGCAATTTCCGCTTGGATTTTGGTGCTCGGTCCAGTAATCGATCATCCGGCGATGGGCGGCTTGAAGCAATGCCCGCTTGGGCTGCGGGGGCTCCTGCACGCGGGCCTTGAACTCGGCCACCATCACGGGCAATGCAAGGCTAAATATCGTGTAAACAGGCGTAAACCGCGACCCGATCACCCGTTCAATGCCTGGAATGAGAACCGATTCAAAAGGCATGTTCGGCAAGAACTCCGGATCGAGCACCCCAGCGCAGGCGAGCAATACTTGCGTATAGGGGGTCGTCACCAAAAAGCCGCCGTGCGATTGAATCCAGCGGTAGGCTTTATCGGCCGAAGGCTCGGTAGGCGCCACACCAGCCGAAAGCAGGGCCGCATAGCAGATGCAGGTTTCATCGATCGATCCCTGGTCGGCACCTGTGTAGGCGGGAAAAGAGCCATCCGTAAATTGCTGTTTGAGTAGCCATTTCAATGCTTTTGCGGCATCGGAGGGCGGAAGGACGCCCAAAAAGCGCTGGCAGATGAGCATTTCCGCCGTTGCATCGGGGCCGGCGATTGCCCAGCCATGCCAGGACCCATTTTCCGCCTGCTCTCCGCGAAGATAGTTCTGGGCTTTTTCAATCGCTTGATTGAGCTCATCGATTAAAATGGATGACATTTGCCTCTCCCTCGGGCCTAATCCGTCGCAGTTTCAATTTGAATTCGACAACACACCTATTCATTAGATTTTAATTTTTCTAGCAGCACAAGGCTGGCCAAATCCCCAGTTTTTTCCAGATGCGGCCTTGCTTCGTTCCAATGCTTTTCAAATGCATCGGCCTCGGCGAACACTCTGCTATGGCGGGCGAGCTCTAGGTGGGCAAGCGCTCCTTCAGGCGCCATTCCCAGCGCGTTTGCAGTGGCGATCGCCTTCTCAAGCAATTGCCTCGAACGGCTTGCTTTTTTCTCAATACGATAAAATCGGGCCCACATCCTTATTGCCGCTGCACTGGCGAGCGGATAACGGCGCGCTAATGATTCGAGCATTTTACAGGCCGCTTTGGCTGCCTGCCGCTCTTCACCCGGATCTTTCCCGGCCATCGCCTCGGCCTCCGCAAGATCCAGCAAGAGTTCTGTCACAAGGCGGCAGCCGGGCTCGTGCATAAACATCAGCATTTCGCCCTTGAGAGCCCGAAGCGCCTCCAGCGCGCTCTCCTTGGCTTGCTTTCGTTTGCCCAGCCTAAAGTCCGCGTGGGCCGCGATGCTCTTAGCCGTCGCTCCCGCCGCGGGTCCAGAACCCTTGAGCAATATAGGGTAAATCTCTTCCGTCAATTCGTAAATCTCATCGTATTGTTCATGAATTAAATAGCATTGAGCGACAATCATCTTTCCCCACGCACCGGACAAGGGATTGGCGCGGGCCACGGCGGATTTAACCGCATGTGACATCAACTCTTTAATACCATCCGACCCAAATCGGCGGAGCCGGTGGGAGCCGTCCATCATCGCAATGGCTTCCCATTCGGTTTTTGCCCCGATATTCTTTGCAATAGGCCCGAGCTCGGCCACGGCAGCATCGAGGCGATCCCACATCGCTGCGCCCAAATAAAAGCCAATCTCAGGCACCGCCACCTGAACGCGATCTCGCAGGCTCCGGCGCTCTCGAGCAACATTGTGAGCCCGCTCAAAATAAGCGATCGCCTTTTTGTTCATCCCAGCCGTGCCAACCGTCGCGCCAATAATCGAATACGCAAAGGAGGGATTGCCGTACTCCCCCGCCGCCTCCGCTTCGTTGGCCATCATAAAACATGAACAGAGAATACGAAGAGGATCGGCTAATGTCACATAGGATTGGGTCCGCCAATTCAGTGCTTCCGCACAATCGGCGTGCATTTGGCGAATTGCATCGGATTGAACAGCACGCGCCCTCCTCATCGATAGACCGGTGAATTGACGTATCATCGCCGACAGGAGCTTCACCACCCAGCCCGCCCCTCCTTTTGGAAGAGAACAGCCATGAAGGCTTAACACCTCGCCCGCCCGCGCAAGGACCGTGTCCACTTTTCCCAGCCCAAAAGCCGTCTCGGCCATCAATAGCCCATGCGAGATGCGTTCGGCCTGCGAAGGAATAAATCCTTCCGCATTGTTTTCCATCATCAAGTGCTCTGCGCGCACCAAGAGCGCCATGGCCTGCCGGTGAGCACCGCTTCTCAGCGTATTCCTTGCATTTTTCATTAAATAATAAAATGCCTTGGATGCGATCTTTGCCTCAACGTAATGATGCGCGAGTAGAGGAAGATTTCTTTCGTGTTGCTCTTCTTGCTCGAGCCTCTGGGCAATTTCGGCATGCAAGGCCCGCCGCCTATTCTCGCTCAATTCCTGATACGCAACCCGGTACACACCATCATGCACAAACCCAATTTCTCCGGTGGGCTCGCTTTGCACAAGGCCGTGCACAACAAGCTCCTCCAGCGCATCCATGATGTCTGCCTGCTTGAGATCTTCAAGACCGCACAGCCGCTCTATGTCGATGACCCGGCCCCACACCGACGCGACTTCGAGCACGTTGCGTACGGCCGGTTTCAGCATCGAAAGACGGCATTTGCTCGTCTCGTCAACACTGCGCGGAAGCGGCTCGCCGCCCGCTTGGGCATCTACGCGGAACTCCCAATCACCGGCGATTGTGCGCCGAAGGACACTCCGCTCCCACGCGACATGCAGAATTTCCGAAACGAAAAATGGATTGCCTGATGAGGGCAGCGTGCTGAGATGCTGAAGAAGCGCAGGATGCGGTGTTTCCACAGCGAGCATATCGCCGATCACGGAGACGAGATCATCCGTACCAAGCTCGGAAAGCACGGTGTGTTCGGTGCTTTTCTTTTCAATCAGCGAGATCAAATCCTCGGGCAGATCGGTATCGCGGCACGCGGCGATCACCAGCACGGGGCAAGATGCGAATTCTGTATCTGAAATGGATGCCAAAAACCTGAGCGTGAGTTCATCGGCCCACTGCACATCATCCAGCACAAGCAGCACCGGTTTTTCCTCAGCGAGCGCACCCAGCATGCGCTTGAGCGCATCGATCACACGCTGCTGAGCAGCTTCGGCGGAAAGCTCCGCCGGCTCATCGCTGAGTTCCGCACCGGGCAGTGTCAGAAGCAGGGGCTCGAACTTGGCGAGCACCTTCAAGTCGTTTCCCAAAATCTTCGAAATGTCGCTGGCAGAGCGCTCTTGATAGGCATCGAGCACCGCCAGGAACAGCTCGCGCAATGGATGCAGCGGAGCGGCTTGAATGCGGAGCCCTGGCTTGTCGTGAAGGCCCAGTCCGCTCGATTGGCCCGCAACCATCATCACTTCGTCGCGGCGTGTCCACCGCATAAATTCCATGAGCAAGCGTGTCTTGCCGATACCGGTTGGACCTGAAACCAAATGCAGCCCGCCGCGCCCTTCAAGAAGCGAGGCGCGCCTTCTTTCCAAGACTTTCATTTCGCTGGTGCGCCCTGCGAAACCCGCCCGGTACAGCGCGTGCACACCGGCTGCGGATGCCGGCTGACTCTTGGAATCCTTGCTGATAACGAGCTCGAGCTGAACCTGGAGATCGGACGCATAACCAATTCGCTTCCTGGGATCTTTCTGCAGAAGCGAAAGCACAAGCTCATCGATTTCAGGCGAAATACCGTCGGTCCACTCCGAAGGCGGCAGCGGTTTTCTGTACAGATGCATGTGGACAAGCTCTGCAATGCTGTCGCTCACAAATGGCGGGCGCCCCGTTAAACACTCGTAAAATACACATCCAAACGAATACAGATCGGCCCGCGCATCGACGAACTCTCCAAGCAATTGTTCAGGTGATGTGTAAGGCAGGGTGCCTTCAAGCGTGCCTCCAACACGCAGGATCTCCCGTCCGCGCGCGCCGGGAACGGCCAGCCCAAAATCCACCAACACAGGCGTATTCGAGCCCTCCCGAAGAAAAATATTTTCGGTCTTCAGATCGCGGTGAACAACACCGACGCCGTGAAGCACTGCAAGCGTGCCCGCGATATCCAAGAGCATCTGCAACAATTTTTCTTGCGCTCCAGGCGCGGCCCTGGGGCGCAATTCCGCGGCGGACGCATTGAACGAAGCGTCTTCCATCCCAAGACCATCGGACACCTGACCGATAAACGGCGCTGCAACGGCATCCTGTTCGGTGGAGTGTGCGGTATGCACCTGGCGTGTTTCAAACACACCCGACGCAGCCAGCGGCGAGGCGGCCAATGTGGCAATAGCCCGGTCAAACGACGTTTTTGGAAGGTAATCCAAGGAGGGCGGCGATAACGGATACCGATCCACGGAAAGCGCCGTCATCGTGCGCAGCGTCGCATTTAAGTGAGTTCGCCAAACACTTCGCAACTCGTGGGCCAGCGTGTGCCCCTTCAAAAGCTCCATTGCAAACCAAGGAAGCCCCGCGTCATACCCTTGATCGAGGACCCGAACGACGCCCTGGTGCCGCATCCGGCTGAGCGCATGAATCTCGCGCCGAATCGACGCCAGCATTCTTTCTTCGGGAACGCGCACCGTCTTAACGGCAACCACATCCCCCGAATGGACATGCCTAGCCCGGTAGACAACGCCCATCCCGCCGCCGCCAATTACATCGAGAATTTGATATGGGCCGAGTACGGTGGGAGCAGTACCAGCATTCCTTTGGCTTGGAGCAGCAGCACTCGACATGTCATCCCCCCTTAAACGCGGAGTCCGCGCTTTGCGGGACTCAATCCTCGCTTAGGGCGGGGCATCCGGGCAAGAGGGAGGATCAGCCTTTGGTCTGATTTGCAACGGCCATTGCCTTGGCCTTCACGGCTTCTTCATCGCCCAAATAACGGCTTCGGATAGGTTTAAGCTGAGCATTGAGCTCATACACCAATGGAACGCCCGTCGGAATATTGAGCTCTACAATGGATTTATCATCAATTTGATCGAGGTGTTTGACAAGAGCGCGCAAGCTATTCCCATGGGCGGCGATAATCACGCGCTTTCCCGAGCGAATAACCGGAGCGATTTCGCCTTCAAAATAGGGCAAAAAGCGGGCAACGGTATCCTTTAGGCATTCGGTCTGGGGAATTTCAGAAGGCGAAAGCCCTGCATAACGGGCATCGTGGCCTGGCCATCCGGAGTCGGACACGGGAAGCGGAGGAGGCGCGATATCGTAGCTGCGCCTCCAGATTTTCACCTGGGCTTCGCCGTGTTTTTGAACGGTTTCGGCTTTATTCAAGCCCTGAAGCGCGCCGTACATTCTTTCATTGATGCGCCAACTGTTATGAATAGGGATATACATCTGATCGAGCTCTTCCAGCGCCAGCCAAAGCGTTTTAATGGCTCGCTTGAGCACCGACGTATAAGCCACATCGAATTGGAAGCCTTCGGAGCGGAGCAATTTGCCGGCGTTGCGGGCCTCTTCGATGCCCTTTTCGCTCAAGGGAACATCGACCCAGCCGGTAAATCGATTTTCCTTGTTCCATTGGCTTTCGCCATGCCTGAGAAGAACGAGGGTATACATAAAGCGGGCTTGTAGGCGAAGGCTTGGCGGATGACAATCGGATCTATTTTGATTTTTAATTTTTTTAATGGTCTGCCAACGACCGCAAAGCCAATTTGGCCGCCGTGTGGCCCGACATTCCGCAGGGCACGATACCCGCGCCAAATACAGAAGAACCGCATAGAAACAGCCCATCCAGCGCGCCTTTGGGAGCAAATCGGAATGGCCCAATCTGAAAGGGTGTGTGCTCCGGCCCATAGACCGAGCCCCTGGGCGCAAAGGCGAAACTCATATTCGTGAGCGGTGTGGCCGAATCCAATACTTTAATATTATTTCTCAATCCAGGAAGAATCGTTTCAATTTGGCTTAGGTATTGCTGCGTCAAATCTTCTTTTAAAGCCTCATAGGGCTGGCCGCGCTTATGGGTTTTCGAACCTTCCCAGGAAGAAAATGGCTCGTGCGGCATCAGCGTCACAAATTCAAGCGTGTGGTGTCCCAAGGGCGCGTGATCGCCGCTATCCGGATCTTTTAGACTCGTGGACGAAAGAAAAAAGAATCCGCTGTCGGCCCGCTCACCTCTCGATATCGGCGCATAACACCGATTAAAATCGGCCGAGGGATAATTCCAAATATTCGCGTCGGTCATGCCCGCCTTGGGCAAGTCCATATCGGTGCCAATAAATAAGCAAAACGATCCTGGTGAATAAGTTGTCTTTTGAATTTTTCTCCGCAATAGCCTTCCAAGATAAGGCTCTCCAATCAAATCGCTATAGGTAACAACTGCATCGATATTTGAAATAATGGCCCGGCCTTGAAATTCCCCGCCCTGTTCTGTGCGGACGCCCGAGGCTCGTCCGCCCTGCACCAAAATACGCGAAATGCGCTCATTTCGCCTTAATTCGCCGCCGTGTTTTTCAATCCCGCGCACCAGCGCATCGCGCAGCGCCCTCGAGCCGCCCACCGGAAAATAGGCTCCGTGCAAATAATGGTCGAGCACGCCGAGCCCCACCATGGCCGAGGCTTTGGAAGGCGGAAGCCCATAATCCCCGCCCTGCGCAGCCAGCACCGCCTTCAGTATCGGATCGTTTATCAGCGAATTCAGCACATCCTCAAAGGTCGCAAGCCCAAAGCGCGCCAAAAATGGACTATGCTTGGCCAATTCAATAAAATGACCAACATTGGGCTTCGATTGAGTAGCCCGGTTAAGCGCGGCAATGGCCTTGCGGAATTCGGCCAATAGATTAAAAAAGCGATCCAGCCCCGATTTTTCACGCGGAAAATCGGCGGCAAGCCTATCCCGGTAGCGCTCCGATCCCTTGGGCATTAACACTTCATAGCCAGGCAGGCGAATACGATCGATTCCATCGGGAGATATTTCCCGGAATGCAACGCCCAGCTCCAGCTTATCAGCCAGCGAAGAAAAGCTCTGTCCCGGGCCGCATTCGCCGATGTAATGCAGCCCGGGCTCAAAACTGAAATGACCTCTGCGGAAGGGATTGAGATAGCCGCCGAATTGCTTTCCGGCTTCCAGCACAAGCACGCTTTTCGATGCGCGCGCCGCGGTAAGGGCAGCGAATAGTCCGCCGATACCGCTTCCTAGAACCAGAATATCATAGGTGTTCTTCATGCCTCATTCGATGAATATACGAATCCAGCACCTTGAGATAATTCACGCGCTGATACACGCCGGGATCGGGCACATTACGTTCGCTCATGCTGCCCTGCATCTGCCGGATGGATTCGTATTCGTGCTCCTCCATCCAAGCTATCAGACCCCGGTGCATTTGTTCAAGATGCCCAATTCCATGTTTAAGCAGGGCCGATGTGGTCATCGCAATCTTCGCGCCCGCCATCATCGATTTCAGCACGTCCGAGGTGGTGTGCACACCGCCCGTCACCGCCAAATCGGCGTTTACGCGGCCATACAAAAGAGCCACCCAATGCAATCGCATTAAAAGCTCCTCCGATGTAGACAAAACCAGCCTAGGCACAACCGAGAGGCTGTCCAGATCGAAATCGGGCTGATAAAAGCGATTAAACATTACGAGGCCGCGGGCGCCCGCACCGGCCAGGCGCAGCGCCAAATTGGGTATAGAACTAAAATTCACGCCCAATTTAACGGCCAGCGGAATGCGAATCCCCGAATGAATTTCCCGCACCAGCGAACATAGGCGATCTTCGATTTCATGCCCGGTGACTTCAGGATCAGCGGGAACATCATAGATATTTAATTCCAATGCATCGGCGCCCGCGTCTTCAATTTCTTTCGCATATTGAACCCATCCTCCAGGCGTTGTACCATTGAGACTGGCAATGACGGGGATTTGAACCGCATCCTTGGTGCGGTGAATGAGATCGATATACGAACGTGTTCCGCGGTGAGCCCCCGACCAATCGGGCAGGTAGGAAAGCGATTCTGCATAGCTTTCCGCTCCGCGCGAAAGCGCCCTATCCAAAGAGGCGGTTTCGAGCCGGATTTGCTCTTCAAAGAGCGAGGGCAACACAACGGCGCCCGCCCCCGCCTCTTCCATTTTCTTTACATGGCGCGGGTCGTCCGTCAGCGGCGAAGAGGAGCAGACAATCGGGCTTTTTAGTTCAATGCCTAAATACGTTGTTGAAAGATCCATGGGTTTCCTCCTCACTTTTCCTTGGGCGGTTCGGGAGCCAGCATTTGAGCCCAGCGCTCATACAAGTGATACCGCTCATTCACATCGTTCTTCGCCAATTCCAATAGCCGCTTGGCTTCTTTGGGATCGCGGTGAACCAGCATCGAATAGCGGCCTTCGTTGTAAATGTATTTCTCGAGCGGGAGGCTGGGTGGCTTGGAATCGATTTCCAAAGGATTTTTGCCTTCCTCCAATTTGCGCGGATCGAAGCGGAAGAGCGGCCAATATCCCGACGCGACCGCGGCTTTCTGCTGATCCAGGCCGTGAATTAAATCGTATCCATGAGCAATACAATGGCTATAAGCAATGATCAGCGAGGGGCCATTAAAAGATTCCGCGTCCATAAAGGTTTTAATGGTGTGCTGATCGCCCGCGCCCATGGCCACCCGCGCGACATACACATGGCCGTAGGTCATCGCCATCATCGCCAAATCCTTCTTTGGCCCTGGTTTTCCGCCTGCTGCGAATTTAGCGACGGCCGCCCTCGGGGTCGATTTGGATTGCTGGCCTCCGGTATTGGAATACACTTCCGTATCGAGAACCAATATGTTGATATTTGCTCCGCTGGCGAGAACGTGATCGAGGCCGCCATAACCGATATCGTAGGCCCATCCATCGCCGCCGACGATCCACACGCTCTTTTTTACCAAGGCATTCGCGACCGCCCGCAAATCCTTCACTTGCAATCCATCTTCATTGGCCAGCCGCTTCATCAGCGCCTCGACCCGGGCCCGCTGAGCGAACAATCCAGCTTCATTGCTTTGATCGGCGTTCAAAATGCCTTCCACCATTTCATCGCCGATTACCGTGGATAATTGCTTTACCAAATGGCGCGCATAGTTCTCCTGGGCATCCAAACTCAATCGCATACCCAATCCAAACTCAGCATTATCCTCGAAAAGCGAATTGGCCCACGCCGGACCGCGGCCATCTCCGTTGGTTGTCCAAGGAGTCGTCGGAAGATTTCCGCCATAAATCGAAGAACATCCCGTTGCATTGGCAACCAATGCATGATCGCCAAACAATTGGGTCATTAGTTTCAAATACGGCGTCTCTCCGCAGCCCGCGCACGCGCCCGAAAACTCAAAGAGCGGCTCTAGCAACTGCACATCTTTTACCTGGCCAAACGAAAGATCGTTCCGCTCGGTTTGAGGCATATTCACAAAGAAATCCCACATTACACCCTGTTTTTCGGCGATACCGCTCTTGGCATTCATATTCAGGGCCTTGTGGCGCACTTCGGTCTTGCTCTTCGCGGGACAAATCTCGACGCACAAGGAGCAGCCCGTGCAATCTTCAGGCGCAATTTGAAGCGTATAGAGCTTATCGGGGAATTCCCGCCAGCGGGCCTTCGCGCTTAAAAATCCATCGGGCGCTCCCGCGAGCTCGTCTTTTGTAACGACCTTCGCGCGAATAACAGCATGAGGGCAAATCAGCACGCATTTGCCGCATTGAATGCAAATTTGTTCGTCCCATACCGGTATCTGCGTGGACAAATCGCGCTTCTCCCAGCGCGCCGTTCCGCTCGGAAATGTGCCATCCACGGGCATTGCGCTCACGGGCAATAAATCGCCTTCGTTGGCAATGATTTTTGCCGTGACATTTTTTACGAAATCAGGCGCGGCCGCCGGAACCGGCGGTTTAATGTCGAATGTGGCCGAAACGTCAGCCGGCACGCTCACTTCAAACATATGGGAGAGCGTGGCATCCACGGCGGCAAAATTCTTTTGCACAACCGCTTCACCGCGGCGTTCATAGGTTTTTTTAATCGATCGCTTAATGGCTGCAATGGCTTCTTCCCGGGGCAGCACACCGCTGACCGCAAAGAAACATGTCTGCATGATCGTATTGATGCGGCCTCCCATGCCGCTGTCCTTGGCCACCTTGGCCGCATCGATCACAAAGAAACGCAGCTTTTTCTCGATGATCCGGCGCTGGGTCGTCCTCGTGATGCGGTTCCACACTTCTTCGGGGCCATAAGGGCTATTCAAAAGAAATACCGCGCCCTCCTCGGCCACTTTCAGCATATCGAAGCGCTCGAGAAATCCGAATTGATGACAGGCTACAAAACCCGCACGCTCGATTAAATAAGGCGCCAAAATGGGCTTTTGCCCGAAGCGCAAATGGGAAATCGTCACCGAGCCCGATTTCTTCGAGTCATAAACAAAATATCCCTGGGCTTCCAAATCGGTTTCTTCGCCAAGAATTTTGATCGTATTCTTGTTCGCGCCGACCGTGCCGTCCGCGCCCAAACCATAAAATATCGCCCGCACCGTGTGAGGATCTTCAATCGAATAGGCGGGATCGAAATCCAGGCTGGTATGCGTTACATCGTCCACAATTCCAACGGTGAAATGATTTTTCGGACGATCCTTGGCCATTTCATCGAATACGGCCTTCACCATCGCCGGCGTGAATTCTTTTGACGATAAACCATAACGGCCGCCCACAATGCGCGGATACCCTTTAAATGGCGCTGTCCCAGCCATAATCGCTTCGTTGATGGCCGTCACCACATCGAGATACAAAGGCTCGCCCGCGCTGCCAGGCTCTTTGGTGCGATCCAATACCGCAATGGTTTTTACGGTGGATGGCAATGCCGCAATAAAATGTTCAATCGAGAAGGGGCGGTATAGCCTTACTTTTAATACGCCGACTTTCTCGCCCTGGGCCAGCAGCACCTTTGCCGTCTCCGATGCGGTCTCTGTTCCAGACCCCATCAGCACAATGACGCGCTCCGCATCCGGCGCTCCATCGTAATCAAATAAATGATATTGACGGCCAACACGAGCGGCCAGTTTATCCATGGCCTGCTGCACCAGCATCGGCGCAGCCAGGTAATAGGGATTGCAGGCTTCGCGCGCTTGAAAATACACGTCCGGATTCTGCGCCGTGCCCCGGATAAAGGGATGATCGGGACTGAGCGCGCGGGCCCTGTGCGCCGCGATTAAGTCGTTGTCCACAAGAGCCCGCAAATCGTCGTCCGAAAGAGCCGAAATGGTAGCCATCTCATGAGATGTGCGAAATCCATCAAAGAAATGCAAGAAAGGAACGCGGGTGCTCAAGGTCGAAGCATGTGAGACCAGCGCGAAATCCATCGCTTCTTGCACCGATCCCGAACACAGAAGCGCAAAGCCCGACTGCCTCACCGCCATCACATCGCTGTGATCGCCAAAAATCGAAAGCGCCTGCGCCGCCAAGGCCCGGGCCGCAACGTGAATCACCGTTGGCGTTAATTCTCCGGCGATCTTGTACATCGACGGAATCATCAGGAGCAGCCCCTGCGATGCCGTAAAGGTCGTCGCAAGCACGCCCGCTTGAATCGCTCCATGCAGAACGCCCGCGGCGCCTCCTTCGCTTTGCATTTCAACAACCCTTGGAGCAACGCCCCATAGGTTTTTATTGTCTTCGGATGACCACTGATCTGCCCACTCGCCCATCGGCGACGCAGGTGTAATGGGATAAATCGCCACCACCTCGCTTAAACGGTAGGCCACACGGGCAGCCGCCTCGTTGCCATCCATGGTTACGCGCGCATGTGTCATTACAGGACTTCTCCGTGTACGAATTGCAGAACTTGCGCTGCCACACGGAATTGCCCGGTTGCCCGAAGCTCGTGCGGCCAGCTCGGGCGGCAGTCTGCAAGATGAAGACCAGTTGAACCGGGCGCAGGATCTGCCGAGAGTGCGCCTCTCATGCAGCGAAAGAGCAGCTCTTTTTGATGGGATACGCAGTTTTTGCGCCGCGCGCGCAGATCTCGCCGACCTATACGAATGCCCTAAAAATAGCCGTTCAACGCGACCGACCCCAATCCAGGCGAGATCGACAGCGCGCTTTGAGGAGCCACTTTTTTCGCGGGCGGCTCGGCCGCAATCGAAAACGTAATGAGACCCGCGCCGAGAACCAGGCCGCCGATACCAATACCCAATCCGACATTGGCCAAGGTGGTCAGCGTCCGGCCCCGCGCCGCAATGCCCACATGACGATCATCCACACAACGTTTTCCGCTGCACTCCTGCTCGAGTGTGGACAAGTCTTCCATCGCCGAAATACCCGCGCCCGCCAGCATGGCCATGCCCGTAATGCCAACCCCCACGGCCACATAGCCAAAGGTTCGGACATTGAGCAGCGTCTTTGAATCAAAGCTAAACGAATCTTCGGCTTTGGGTGCGCTGTCCTCGAGGCGGGAACCAAACACAACCGTCTTTGTCTCGCCGGCCGCAATCGAGATATCCCGCTTCAAGGGCTGAGTCTCTTGGCCATCCGGTCTCGCGGCCGTCACGGCGACCGCGCCGGGCTCGACGGCAATGGGCGTACCCAGCTTTTCAGCGCCCAGCGCAACACCATTCACGCTCACCACACGAGTCGATTTCGGATCGGCGAAGGCCACAACCACTTTGGCGACCTTCGTTTCAAGCGCCGCAAGCTGCTGGGCCGCCGCATCCCGCGTGGGCACATATTTTTCTTCGCTCTCGGCAAGCTTTGCCGCATCAAACATCGCTTTGGATAAAGCCTCGTAAGCCTCGGCCGAACGCCCCATCATCATGAGGCAATTGCCGATCATTATCATCGCATTGGGGCTTTTCGAGATTTGAAAAGCCTCGCGGAACAAGGGCAGCGCCTCATCGAATTTCTGCTGGCTAAACAGGCGCTGGGCGGACATGAAGGTCGACTTCGCGGCCTCCAAATCTTTTCCGACCTCGCCTTCGCCCGGCACCGCGTCTTTAGAGCCCGCGTCTTTAGAACCCGAAGCGGACTTTGAATCCGCGGCCTTTCCCTGCGCCCCCGCATTTTTTGAATCGCTGCCGGCTTTGGCCTGGGCGGCGGCCCCGTTTGCGAAGGCGCATACCAGCAAGGCGGCACATACGCGATTTACCCCGATAAAACGCACCTTCATGTTCCTTCTTCTCTGCGCGTCCGTAAGCGACTCAACGCGATATCAAAGCTGCCAAGGCCGGTAAACACTGGGCTTTTTGCCCTTGTTTTTAGGCTTCTTTTCCGCCGACGAGGCACCCTCGGCCTGGGATTGGCCGGACGGGCTTGCGGCCGAATCGGCGGGCGCGGCGGCAGAGACAGATGGGGCAGCAGGCGGAAGCGCAGGAGCCGCGCTCAGCGCCGCCGTGGATTCGGGCTGGGAAGCGGCAGACGCCGCGGGTGAAGCGGCCGCAGCCTGCTCTTCAGCGCTGTTCCCGCTCATACCAATCGCAATCACAATGGCCACCGCAGCCGCCGCCACAAGCGCGCCCGTAATCCACTTGCCCTGCTTTTTTCCGACCAGCGAAATGCGTCCCGATGACGTGACCGTGGCAGAAGGCGGTGTTGCATTTACACCTTCGTCGGTTCTTAAATCCGCGGCGAGCGCCGGCTCCTCAGACACCTGAACATCAGGCCCGGCAACCGCCTGAACCGCCGCCCTCGCCTCGGCAACAGCCTGCGCCGCGGCGGCCGACTTGTTCAGGTTCGTGAGGTAAATCGACCCCATACTGCCGCGCGTTGCCCGCAGATTTGGCTTTTCCCCGCCGCTTAAATCGCCGACCGGCTCGTGGGCGCCCAGCTCTTTCACGAAGTCCGCGACCGCCCGGGCCGATGCCACACCGATTCCCGATTCCCGCGCGGCTTCTTCAATGGCCTCGGCCATCGCCGCCGCCGTAGGAAAGCGTTCTTCCGGCTTAAAGCGGAGCGCCTGCATACACACCGCGCTCAATTTCTCGGGAATCGAAGGCTTTAGCTCATGGGGCGCGGCAAATTTATGCGCGAGAATCTGGGTGAGCATTCCAAGCTCATTGTCCGACTTTAAAAGCTTTTCCCCGGTCAGCATTTCCCAGAGCATCACGCCCGCAGAATAGATATCGGCCCTTCGGTCCACGGGCAGCATGCGCACTTGCTCGGGCGCCATATACGCAAATTTGCCTTTGACCTGCCCGCTCTGGGTCGCCGAAAGCCGCGTTTCGGCCCTCGCCACGCCGAAATCCGTAATGCGCGCCCGCCCATCCACGCCTATCAGAATATTGGCAGGCGACACATCGCGATGAACGAGATTTAAAGGCGTTCCATCGACATCGGGCAACTCATGAGCGGCATGCAAGCCGGCCAGCGCATCCATGAACACCCGAAGCAATACATCGAGCGGCCCCTCTTGCTTCTTTTTCTTCAAAGCGCGCAAAAGACCTTGAAATGAAGGCCCCTCAACGAACTCCATCACCAGGAAAACGCCTTCCTCGTCTTCCGAAACGTCGATGGTCGAAACCACGTTGGGATGGTGAATACGCGCGGCAAGCCGGGCCTCGTCGAGAAACATGTCGACGCATTCCGGTTCAGACGCAACATGAGGATGCATGACCTTAACGGCGACCAGCCGCTCGAAACCGCCCATTCCAAGGGTTCGGCCGAGATGCACCGTTGCCATGCCCCCCGAAGCGATCATGCGGAGGATTTCGTAACGCCCGCCGCGAAGAGCCATAGGTGCGCGAGCATAACCGAAAAGCCTCGCCATTGAATAGAGCGAGTCCTAAAAAATTTCAGGGGTCGAATAGGATTACAATCCGATATCGGAGACTCCCTCTGTTAGAATGGTTCCCAGAAGCCATGTCCAACGCACGCAGCCGATCCATTCAGACCGCCATCCGTCAAAATTCACGCCTGCAATTCAATCATTATTCCATTCTATTCGGTGGAATAGGATTGGGAATGCTCGTGATTCCCGCCTGCGATCCCGATTGGGACACCTACGATCCATTAAAAGGGCCGATTTCGGGCCAGACCACACTGAGCACGAGCAGTTCATCGGGTTCAACCGGAAACGGAGGAGCAGGAGGCAATTCGATGGTTTGCACGCCTGCGGACGCCATCTACTGTTACAGCGGATTGATCACGACCCTCAATGTAGGCGCATGCAAAGCAGGCACAATTAAGTGCAATGCCGACGGCAGCGGCTACGGAGCCTGCACGGGCGAAGTGCTGCCCATTCCCGAAGATTGCACGACCAACGCCGTGGATGACAATTGCGATGGAACGGTCAACGAGGGCTGTCCTCCCTAGAAGAAGCCCTCGCTGAATCTCTTTCCATTTCCCATTCGGCCATGATAAGGCGGAGGACGATACCATGGGAAGATATCTATCCGCCGAAAAGGGCTTCTCCTACAAGTACATTCACGCGGAACAGCCCGACAATCTCATGGCATTAGCCGCAAAAAGCGGCACGGGCAGCTCGGTCGTCGTACCGACCTTCGAAGCCCCTATTGACGAAGAAGAGCGCAATCTATCCTTTAACTGCATCACGCTGGCGCGAAGCATCGTCCAGGAAACGGGCGCCTCGGGAGAAATATCGAGGCTTATAAAATACCCGACGGACGCCGTACCCGTACATTATGCCGACGAGAGCACGCTTGAATTCGTACAATACGCAATGGCCGAACAGATTGTTGAAGTATTAAAGCGTATTGATGAACAGCTTCCCCACCCCATTACCCATTTATTTTTGGTGGGCACTGCAGGCTACACACTCACCGAAAAGGAACACGAACCGCTTTTAAAATGGATCAACACATTTTTGCCCGAGCATCTCAGGGTTAGCAAACAGGCGCTCTCCAATTCAAAAGAATCGGTGGATAAAAGCTTCCCGGATGCGCTTAAAACCCTGTGGGGCACCGAAGACTTTTTGCCCTTTATGGCCTTTCAAATCCTGCATCACGCAATATCTCATTCCCTCCCGCGGATGACCGTAAAAGAAAACGGCCCTGGCATCGAGGCAGACGCCTTTTGGAAGCTCGTTCCCGAATGGGGGCCTTCTATTTTTGGACCTTCAATGCCCAGCACCCCCGAAGAACAATTCACGCGCGGATTGGTACAACTCTTCGCGGGAAATCAAAAGGGAGCGATGGAATCCCTAAAGGCATGCAAAGCCGCGGGCGGAAAACAAGCTGAACGTTATTTAAAAAAACTAAAGCAGCTCCGCTAAATGCCTTCCCGTCAATCAAACTCATTGATCTTGGCGCCGACAATCGTTTAATGTGCCTCCCGATGCGCCTCCAATTATTTCTGTGCGCGGCAATCACGCTACTCCCCGCCCTCGCCTACGCGGAACCCGAAAAACAGCCTGTGCGCGGCGAATTAATGGCCAGGCTGGGATTATCGGGTGGCCTATCGAATTGGTCGGGTGATCCGCTCGGCTATGGCTCGCTGACGCTGGGCATGCGGCTCTTCGGCATTGCAGGACCTTATTTTCAAGGCCGCCTCGGCTATGGCGCGGTCGATCAGCGCATGCTCACTTTTTTATCCATCGGCGTTGAAGGCGGCTTTTCCGCGAGCGAAAAATTATTTCCCAGGGCATTCGCTGGATTTGTTCACCAACACGAAGAATCCATGGCCGCCGTCGACAACGAACCTGTTGGAGCACTTCTCGGCATTGGCTCGGGCATACGCCACAGAGCCGGCGCACAGTTCGGTTTCGGCCTGGATATAAAAATCCTCAATGAACCCAAATACCATATCCATATCGGGCCCGAAATGATGGCGGCCTATCTCGGATATTCCAGCGGCCCCAATTGGTATTTCCAAGGGGGTATCGTGGGCACGGGCTACCTGCCAATGTTTTAGCGATATAGGGCGACACCGATGAAAAATCATTTCGTTCAAATTGGAATACTATTTTTTGGAATGATAAACGCATCATGCGGTGCATTTTACACCGATATAGAAGACTATCCTTGTCCGCCCTCGGGGACGATGCACACGTACCAAAACTTCGGGCAAGCCTTTATGGAAGCGCATTGCCAATCCTGCCATGGCTCGATGTCTCAAGACCGCAAAGGCGCCCCCGGCGAATTTATTTTCGATATTCACAGCCAGGTATTTTCTCATTCAGCGCGCATCTTCGCGCGATCGGCGGCCGATAACGATTCTATGCCGCCTGGACCCGAAGAAGTACCGATCGAGGAGCGCAACAAGCTTGCCGAATGGCTGGCCTGCGGCGCTCCATATTGATCCACACGGCTCAGCCCTAAAAGCTAAATACCATTGGGCTGCCCCATCCGAAGCGGCCCTCCGCGCGCTGTCTCCCACAAAACGCAATTCGATGCGCTGCCCGGAATTTTAAATACATCCATCGCATGATCGAAGGTCTGCACAAACACCTCCAGCGCGCCATCCCCATCCAAATCGCCCACTGCCGGCGCCGCGGGCGCACCATTGCCATTGCCGTTCATACCGGGATTGGGCAGCGCCACATCATGCAAAAGGCTTCCGTCCGCCCCTAAAATCACCAAATGACCCGAATCCGTGGCATCCGGCGCACCATAGGTCGTAAACAAAAGCTCGGGCGACCCATCCTGATTTAAATCCGCAACAATAGGTTCCGACGAATACATCACCGGTTTTCCAAAGGTATAATTAAACCTCCATATTTGTTTTCCCATTGCATCGAATGCAGTCATAAAACCATCATTAAGCGAAACAATGATCTCGGGCTTTTCATCGCCCTGCAAATTCACCGTCGCCGCCGCGGGCACGCCCAAAGGCGGATAATAACCATCGACCAAAATAGGCTTTTCACCGCGGGGCAGCACTTCCCAGCCCGCCTTCCGCATCGCCGACTGGCTTCCATCCCCGTGCGCCCCGGAAAGCACCATAATCGCATAAGCCTGCGTTTCATAAGGCTCGTTCTTCTCGACATTGGGCACACCAAGCACTTCATTTTTCCCATCCCTATCGATATCGACCACATTGGGCGGCGACGCCGTCCATTGAAGCCATTCGGCCGTCGTCGGATGCGGCCATTCGCCTTGATGCAGGTGATAATGATCGTCCTCCACCTTGGCATCGGCCCAGCGGATAAATTGGCCCCACGTCAAGCGCTGCCCGTCGAATTCCGTCGCCCGGTTCGTAAAATAAGGCGCCGCATCAATCGCTACACCATCATGATTAAATGCCTGAATATGATGATTGTCGTAGGTCGCGAAAATCTCGAGCTCGGAATCGTCGTCAATATTTCCAATGGCCACATTTAAACCATAGGCTCCATAACCATGATGACCGTATCCATTTCGATCGGCATCATTTCCCTCACCCGTTTTATTGTTGTACCTAGGCCATGCCTGCCAAGAAATTCCGGCCGGCTGATACAGCGAACCATCGGCCGAATACACAAATACCTGAGCGCCTCCATCCTCGGTGCTCGCCGTTTGCGTCGTCGTGGCAACGATTTCGATCGTACCATTTCCATCCAAGTCGGCAGCCGCTAAACCGCGCACTTCCGGCGCATTGTTGGCCGTCGTCGTATCCACGGGAAAGCCGGGTTTTAATGCCAATTGACCGCCTTTCCACTCGTATGCAATCACATGCCGATCGTTTCCAATTACAACGTCGGTAAAGCCATCACCTTCTAAATCTACAACAACATGAGGCGCATATACCCGGCCCTCGCCGTCTTCGGCTTTGGACAGCAAATTGCCCTGATCATCAAAGACATAAAGAGCGTAATAGGCGGCAATCAGCTCTTTTTTCCCATCGCCGTCCAAATCGTAGACAACGGGCGAGGCATACCAGCTCGTTTGCCCCTCGATATTCTTCCAAAACTCGGGCTTCTGAACTTCCCCCGCGCTCATGCCCTTTTCGCAAATGGGATTGCGGGTACCTCCTGTTGTGCTCCCTCCTCCAGCATTGTTTTGCGAATCACCGCACGCCGCGCTCAAAAGCAGCCCCGAAACCGCAGCCCCAAGCGCCGTCAGCATTTTTATGCGCCGGTATGTTCCGAGCCCGCCTCGACCATTCCTCGTTTGCATAAAGCAATTCATCCTAAGCCTCCGCAAACAGCCTACGTGGAGCAGGCGACGAGCAACAGCGCTCTTGTCTTGCCCAGCCCACATCACTAAAACAGCGCCGATGATTGTCTCCCTAAAACCCGGCGCCAATGCAGCGGCGATCAAAAGCGCGCTCGCAAAGCTCGGGCTTTGGGCCGAGACATCCAACGATGGCAAAGGCCACGTTCAATTCCGCATTCTCGAAGCTTCAGCCCAGGCCAATACCCAAACGCGCAACGCCGTCGCAGCCCTCGAAGGCGTCGATTCTGTGTGGACGGCGGAAGCGGCGCATCCGCTCGTCGACGCTCAAACAGGCTCGATTTGCATTTCGGGATTCACGATTTCAAACGCTCAGAAAACCATTATCGCCGGCCCGTGCAGCGTCGAATCCGAATCGCAAATCGAAGAGATTGCCGCAGCGGCCGCAGCGCTTGGCCTTCGGATGATCCGCGGCGGCGCATTCAAACCGCGGACATCGCCCTATTCATTTCAAGGCCACGGCGCCGACGCGCTGTTATGGCTGAGGCGCGCGGCCGATCGGCATGGGCTGTTGGTCGTGAGCGAAGTTCTTTCGGAGAGCGATGTATCCAAGGCGGCCGAGCTTGCGCATCTTTTGCAAGTGGGCTCGCGCAATATGCAGAACTTTGCTCTCTTGCGCGCGCTTGGAAAGACAGGCCGCCCAGTGCTTTTAAAGCGCGGCGCGGCATCGACTTTGGAAGAGTGGCTTTTGGCCGGAGAACACCTGCTCGCGAACGGAAGTCCGGGCGTTATTTTTTGCGAGCGCGGCATCCGGGGATTCGATCCATCCACACGCAATTTGCTGGATATCGGCGCGGTAGCGCTGCTTGCGCATGTGCATGGCCAATGCGTATTTGCCGATCCATCGCATGGCACGGGCCGCAAGGATATTTTGCTTCCCATGGCCAAAGCGGCGCTCGCGGCGGGCGCGGCGGGCATTATGGTCGAAGTTCATCCCAGGCCCGGCGAAGCCCTGTCCGACGGTCCACAAGCGCTCTCTATCGTCGAATTTACTCATTTCGTGCATGAGCTGTCACAAAGTGGAGAGCTTGCCCGATAAGCGGGCATGAGACTCCGCATCGCATTCTTGCCGCTCGCGCTGATCCTCAGTCATCCAGGCATTCCCCGGGCTCAGACGCCTACAATTTCTTCAGAATCAAAAACAACACAATCAAATTCAGCAGGCGGAAGCTGGAGCGACCGATTTCATCGGATTGGGAACGATATCCGCGCGGGAAAACCGCTGGTGGTGCATATCACGGTGCCCCTATGCAGCAACGAGCAAATCAATTGCGGAGCGGGCTGGGCGGGAAAAGCAGGCGACTTAAAAAAGAACCTGTATTGGGGCGCCGTCTTTGGAGCGCGGCGATTTTTCGATCGCAAACAAAGCGGCTGGGAGCGCATGGACATTCAAAACGGCCCCGCGGAACAATTGGAGCGCGTCATTTACAGGCGATTTATTTCAGGCGAGCGCTGGGGACTCGAACCTGGGCAGCGCGTTGAGCAGCTTGTGATTCTTCAGGCCGTGCATGGAGATCAAATTGACCGGGCTGTTCTTCAATTTTGGAAGATTGCCACGGGAGGAGGTACAATCGCATTCAGCGACAACAACAAAGAGCGCTCCGTTTCCATTCATGTCGCCGGATATGCGGGCCACAATCGATTGATGGATGGTTTAAAACTGCCGCCTACAAGCAGGGAAACACCGCCTGGAGATACAATTCCATCATTTGTCATGGCATGTTATTCGGATTCTTATTTTAGTGAGGCGCTTGAAAAGGCAGGCTCGGCTCATCTCATTGCAACGCGGGCGCTGATGGCTCCCGAGGGCTATGTGATCGATGCCATTACCAAAGGACTGGGAGACAATTTGAGCGAGAAAGAGCTGAGGACCGAAACGGTGCGCGTTTATGCGCAATGGCAGCGTATTTCAATTCAAGAGGCCGGTGCAATATTTAGGCCCGCAAGAACTGTGCGAGCATCTCATTGAATTGAAACGTGGCATAGAGAGTTAGAACATAGGGTTGCAATCGTTTTGGGTAGCCCCCATTCCCTTCTCATTATTTCCCATCTGCCACACCGAATCATTGATCAGCGTTTTATATTCAAAATTCCCCGCAGGCAGTTCGCTCATCAACAATTCCCAGCGATCTGCCGCCGTCTCAAACGCCGGCCAGCCCCAATTCCACGACAGAGGCGCGGCGCTTCCCCTCACCCACAATGCATTTCCAGCGCCGGGCGCCCCATGCGCAACAATTCGGGTGAATGCAACATTATCGGGCATCCCCTCCATCATCCGCACCAATACGCCCGGATGATCCGACACCGCAGGCATATTCACTCCATTAAATAATATCTTCGCTTCCTCGGCCTTCCACGGTGCCGCCCGGTGGGCCAATACATGATCGATCGAATTTGCAGCCAATGTCTTCGAATAGTCCTTGTAGCCAAAATCCTGAATGGCCTGCAATGGAGGGCTCGATTTAATATCATTGAAATCGCCTGCAATAATCACGTTTCCAGGCAGCGCGCCCCGCAGCAATCCATAAGCCGCACTCTCTCTGGATTGCTTTAATCGCCCATCGGCACTAAATACTTCCAAATGCACGGACACCACCCATGTATTGAGCAGCTCCTCAGGCAATTGAACGGCCACGCCCACCCTCCGCAAACCGGCCTGCGAGCGATATTCAATCAAATGCTGATCGGCAATTTTCCCTCGGACAAATACGGCCAATCCTTCTTCCGCTTCGTCCGGCGTTCCCGCCCAAGCCGTGTGCGCGAATTCCCAATGGTATGTCCACGGGACGCCTGTTTCAGCCTCGAGTGCCGATTGAAGCATTGGCGCGGCGGACTCATTGCCTTTGTTGCACACTTCCTGCGCCGCAATCACATACACATCCTCGGCAGAAACCACCTTCGCAATCGCGGAAAACCGTTCTGGATTGCTTTTGTAGGGCGTGCCATCCAGCAACAGCCCATGCAAATTCAAAGATAAAAATCCCCAATGATTCTTCGTTAAACCCGGCATTGCAGAACCTCCTTGTCCCCCTTCGCCGCCCGCTCCGCCCATACCCAACGCAGAACCGCCCGCTCCGCCCGCTCCACCCGCGCCTCCAGAACCGGGAGCCCCACCATTTCCCGCAGTCTGGCCGGGCGGAGAAGGCGTGCCCTCCGCCCCGCACGCGGAAGCCAAAACCAAGGCTGAACAAGCCCACAGCCACCAATATTTCGCCATGCGGCCTACTGTATTCCAAAACCGCCCGCGGGATAATCCATCCATGCGCCGAAGCCTTTATCTTTTTTATGTTCCAATCCAATCGGAGCGTGCGCGAATACCCAAAACAATGGCATGCTGCGCATTATGAAAAAGCTTAGCCTTTTAATGACCATTTTTGCTTTTGGATGGATTGCGGCCTGCAGCAGCGGTGGCAGCGGCGGCGGCGGCAGCGGCGGAAACGGAATGGGCAGCGGTGGCAGCGCCGGCAGCGGTGGAAACGGGACGGGCGGATTGCCCATTGAATGCGCTGGATGCACACCTCCTCCGATTTGCGGCATGCCTGTCGATCCCTGCGCGTGTTTCTGCACGGATGGCGAAACGGCTCAATATCCCGATGGCATTTATGTTTGTAACAATGGCTGTTTCGAGCCTCAAGGCGCGGATGGCGGAAGTGACGCGGGCGCCTGCGCACCCACGCCCGCAGGAAGGCTTTGCGTGAGGGGCACGCCCGATCCCCAAACGGGCATGGAAAGCATTGCGGCCAATGCGCCGATTCAATTTCAAGTATTTCCCCAGGGATGTTTTTCGTCGTCGTGCACAAAGATCCATGAAGCGAGCTGCTCGGTGATGCTCGACGCCGCCGGGAATTTCGCGGTCAATTCGAATTTCTGCCTGGAAAATATTATGGCGCCCGCTTGTACCGATGATTGCAATGGCGGCGGCTTTGGTAACTGTACTTCGGGCAATACAGGTGTTGGCCCTGGCAATTACACAGCCGTGCTCGGCAATTTGCAGCTTACATTCACAGTGCCGAGTGTCGTGCCTGCGGGCGGGAGTTGCGTGGGCTCTCCATTCTAATTTATTTTATTTATTTCAATGGCCTGGAGCGCCTTCTCCAAATCGATACAATTGCTCCGAGCATCGATAAAATTCCAGCGGCAAATCCGCCCGTGCGCGCGCTTCCAATTTCACAGGCTGCACACCCACCACTTTTGGGAATTCCCTGCCAAGGCTGTTCGGCGACCGGCCCGCTAGGCAGTTTTGCATCTCCGCCTTCCAGCGACGATTCAGGTTCGGCCAAAAACGAAGCCAATTGCACGCCTCCGCGCGGAGCAAAGGCTAAATTGGTCGCCACTTTCGTCGTATCGCCCGCAACTTGCTGAATTGGGCCTCCCCACATCCCCCGCTGAGGCTGTTCGCATTGAATCGGGCCAGTCCACGGATGGAGAATCACATAGCGCCCTTGAAAATTATTATATCCGGCTTGATGCGCTCCCCGCGTCATCTGCCCATCCGGGTTGGGAATTCCCGTTCCGCCCACAATCGGAGGCGCAGCCCTGAATACAATATCTTCGCCCAGCGCCTCCTTGGTATAGCGCACATGCAATCGTGTTATTGTAAAATTCGATGCAAATCCAGGAGGAACTTCGGTCACGCCTTCCATCGCGGGCAATACGGTGGCGCCCAGTGTCGCCAAATCGCTTTCTGCCAAAGGCGGTTCGGGACAAGGATCGCAACTGCCGGCGCTCCAGGCATATTCGGTAATCACAGCGCGGGGATGCTGCGCGAGAATTTTATCGAACATCGCGGCATAAAACGCTCCGAAATTATCCTTTACGGTTTCATTGACGCGAATATTCGTCGGAATGGAGAAGTTTTCGTAATTGGCGGCTTCGTAGCGGGAGCGGGCGATCACATTGACGATTAAATCCTGTGTGCCCGGAGAATTAATGAGCCCCAGGCGCACAGGCAAACTGAAGGTCTCGCTGTCGTAATGAAAACGCAGCGGAGAAAGCATGGCCTGGCCATTTTCAAAGCGGACTTTTTTCGCGTCGACTTTGGCGACAAAGAATTTGCTGCCTCCCGTTACATAGGGTCTCAAGTAAGGCTCGGCCCCCGCGGGGATTTTGTATTGCTGGCGCCTTAAAAATGTGTCCAGTCCCGTCGAATCCTCGGCGCTTAAAATTAAAATATTGTATTCGCCGACGCTGAATTTGGCCTCGATTTTGACGCCTAATTCTTTGGCATCCGAAGACTCGCTCTCTTCTTCCGTCACCGCGACCCGGCCGGCGAGCATCACCGACTCAGGCGGATACATAGGGCGGCAGGGATCTTGTTCCCAGTATTCAACGAGGCGAGGCGCGGTGAGCCGATCGACCCGTGAAAATACTTCATTGGGCAGGGTTTTTACATTTTCTTCCTGCAATACAACCGGCACGGGAACCACCATCGCGAAATCGGCGAGCGGTCCCTGATAATTATTTTGCATGGCCAGCACCGTGCGAAGGCCATCGCGCATAAGAACGACAATCGTTGCATTATTAAACAGCTTGGCATCGGCGCCGCTCAAATAAAATCCGCAAAAGGCTTCCGATGACGACGGAATACTCAGGGCCGCCGCACCCAATAAAACAGCCGGAATCAGAGAGCTCTTCATCGATGCACCAATTCTTTCAAAACGCTTTCACAGCCCCGGGATGGCTTCCCAATCGCGTACCCATCCGATGAGGCTATCCGGATTTTTAATCGGCGAAACCCTATTCTTGATCTTAAGCGCTCAGCCGGGCGCAGAAGCCTTTCGGGCTCCGGCCGCGCCAACGGCGATTCCCAGCAGGGCCAGCACCGTGGGTAACGCGCCCACAACAAATCCAATTTTAATGCATTGGCCAGCCTCTTGATAGCCTTGGACACGGATTCGCTCTCGAACGCCGGGCTCGACGGCCGCGCCCGCGATGGCTTCATCGGTGATCGTGCGGCCATGCATCGCCCCGAGCGGACCAATTCCAATGGCCAGCAGCGAAATAACCAGCCCCACAATGCTAACAAGCATGCCTGGACGGGGTTTTTGAGTCAGTGACACAACCAATCCAACGATGCTTATCGTAAATCCAAAACCTGCCACGAGTAAAATTCCGAACGCGGGCAATCCACACTCTTTAAAGCTTTCCATTCAATGACCTCGGCGGCCGAGTTTATCCAAGCGGGCCAACCCGGCCAAACCCGCTGATCATTTATTTGGTTCGCAAATACAATCAATTGTTTTAAAATAATCAAGAGATTTATGCCCATTTATACGCAGATAACTGCCCGCTCAATTCTTGCTCTGATTGAAAGCGCGCTTGACGCACTCAAAGGACTCGAATAGCCAAGGCCCGCCGATGTCCCCATCGCCCCTTGATGCGGCATCTTCCGGCACCCCCCAATACAATCCCGGCCCTCCATGAACACGACACTCGCTGCGGCGATTTTTTTGAGCCTGCTCGGCATTAGCTCGGGCGCCTTCGCGGATGAAGGCAAAGTGCAATGCGGCTCCTGGCGTGCGGCAAGCAAGCCTAACGATCGAATTGAACTCCGCACTTGCAAAAAAACCGTGCCTGTCAGCGCGGACAGCGGCGATGACGGCGACAGCGACAGCGATGACAGCGACGACAGCGACAGCGACGAAGAGACGATTTTCACCGTTGAAATCCGCAACGGCTACGACAAAGCGAAGAAGATTCGCTACGAGCTGACGACGGCCGATGGCACGACCGACACGCTTGAAACAACCGTTAAAAGCGGCGTCAACAAGCTAGGCACATGCCGCAAGTGCGGCGAGCACGGCGACGTCGAGAAATGGCGCATTATCGACGGCGCAAAATCGGGCGGCGAGCAAGATAAAAAAGGCGACGACGCACTTCTGCGCGTGAAGGGCAATATGCATTTTGAAGTGCTGGCCCGCGATTTAAGGCTCACGGCGTCGGACACCGAGCGGCTCAAGCGCATCGCGTCGCGCTATTTTAAAGCGACGCGCAAACGTTTGGTTGTTACGGGCGGAACGCGCACGCCCAAGCGTCAAGCGCAACTGATGTACAACAAATTGGAGCACGGCGAAGACATTGTGGCGCTCTACGAAAACAAGGCGGCGGCCACGGAAATTCGCAATGTGTACAAAGAAGGCACGGCAAAAAATCTATCGCGCAAGCGCCTGATCCGCAGCATTGCGGATGCCATTGATGCGCAGATTGCGCGCGGCATTTACGTCTCAAAACATCTCAAGTCGGGCGCGGTGGACGTTCGCTCCTGGGGCCTCACGGGAAAGCAGGAAGAAGCGCTTCGCGAAGCCGTGAAACAGGAGAGCGGCGTTACGCTGCTCGACGAAAGAAACAGTTCGGAACCTCATTTTCATCTCAGTCTCTTGTGAGACAGCGGAGTGCATCATGAATGAACTCATCTCATCGCTTGTGGGCCAGTTGGGCGTCAGTGAAGATCAAGCCAAGGGCGGTGCCGGGCTTTTATTTAAGCTCGCGCAGCAGAAGCTGGGCGGCGACGAATTTGGCCAGTTGAATTCGGCGCTCGGAGGCGGCGTTGGCGATTTGATTCAGTCCGCTCCAGCGGAAGAAGAAGGCGGTCTGGGCTCGCTTTTGGGCGGTTTGGGCAACATGGTGGGCGCGGGCGGCATTGGCAATCTGGTTTCATTGGCGGGAGGTTTTTCGAAATTGGGGCTGGATGAAGGGCTAATTGGCAAATTCATTCCTATTGTTATGCAATTCGTTCAAAGCAAGGGCGGAGAATCGCTATTGCCCTTGCTGCAAAAGGCGCTTAGCCATTAAATAATGAAGTCCATTCCGGAGGGCATGAAGCCCTATAAAAGAACGGCTGAATTCACGCAGGACACCATTCCCGCGGGATTAAAAAGCCAGCACAATACCAAGGCGGGGACCTGGGCGAAAATCGTCGTGCTTGAAGGGTCGCTGAATTATCGGATTTACGGCGATCCTCCGGAAGACAACCTTCTCACGAAAGAGCGCCCCGGCATTATCGAGGAAACCGTGAAGCACGAGGTTCAGCCTTTGGGCCCCGTGCGATTTTTCGTTGAATTTTATCGAATGCCCGATTCTAACGTTGATGGGGAGCCCACCTTTCAATCCTAGGGGCGCCTCGTTTTCGCTCTCCATATTCCAGCGGCTAAAATCCCAACGAATATGTACACCATTTGATTTAAATGCGCCGCTCCGCTGCCTCCAGGCACCCGGCAGCCACAGCTTCCTTCGTCCGTTTCCTCATTAAAAGCGTCTGAACCGCCCGCTCCCCCGCTCCCGCCGCTTCCATGACCCGAGGGCTGCCCGCATAGGCCGGACTGGCATAGACCGCCCTCGCAGGGTGCGCCATCCATCAAGGGCATGTCGGCGGGACAATCCAATAAAATACCGTCGCAAGCTTCGATTGCATCGCATTCGGAGATGGAGGCGCGGCATACTGTGCCCGCCAATGCCAAGATATTGATAGGACATTTAGGCGTTAATCCATCGCAGGTCTCGGAAATATCGCAAACGCCCGCTGATTCCCTGCAAACCGTGCCCGCGGCGAGAAGTGTGCACACTCCATCCGCGGATGCGGAAAGGCTCTTGGCGCACACTTGGCAATCATCGGTATTATTGCCACCACATTCATTATCACAGCATACGCCGTCCACACAAAAGCCTGAAGTGCAGTCGGCCGGCAATGCACACGCCTCGCCCAAAGCGGCGCCATAGAGCCCGGGCGTATTGTTTTCGCCCGCCCGCGCGCCGCTGACTTCGCCTCCAAAAACCAGTGCCGCCGAAATAAAAATGCCCCAAATAGTCCGCGAGCGCATGCTTACCTCTTGGTGTCAACCGGCGAATCTACTTCAAATCCAGCTCTCTTCGCGAGCTCCATATCCATCAATTCATAGAGGGCCCCTTCTACTTCGCGCCGGCACCGCTTGAGCACATCGGGATCGTCGCATTGATCGGGCCTCGCTTGCAATACAATCGGCTCTCCAAATATTCCTTTGAGCTTGACGGGATGAAAAACAGGCACTCCATAAGCCGGTTTTGGAATAGGAAAGCGAATCAGCCGCCCCCTCTGCATCGCATTGCCAACCAAATTGAATAAATCGTCCGCGCCGATCATGGCCAGGGGAACAATGGGGGTCTGATGGCGGATGGCCAGCTTTACAAATCCATAACGGTGCCCCCACAAAAGCCTGTAACGCAGCTCATGAGGCTTCACCGATTCCCGCAGCCCTCCCGGCAAAACGAGCACCCACTGATCGCGCTCAAGCAATTGCTCGGTATTTTTCTGGGTGCCGTCGACCATGCCGACTTTCACCATAAAGCTGCGCAAATAAGGCACGCGCCACCAATTGTGTTCGCCCAGCGACCATAGGATGCGGTTGGTTTTTTCATATACGGCAGTCACGGCAAAGGTCACATCATAACCAAAGGTGTGATTGGCCACGACCAGAGCCCGGCCGGAGGGCAGATGTTCAATTCCTTCGATTTGGACGTGCAAACGCTTGGCCAGCGCATTCATCAGCTTGGATGTGCGGTGCATCAGCTCCGAATCGAAGCTTGTAAAGGCATCCGTCTGCCGAAGATCGAAGCCATCGATGGTATTGGTCATATAGCCTTCCTTCAGGCATCCGTTTAGGCATCCGAAATCCGGTATTTATTCCTGTAAGGAAGCTTTCACTATCACGAATACTAAATCATTGAAATGGCTTTTATTAAATCATTGATCATTTATTTTTTGTTTCTTTTTTTTGACGCGCCCTTTTCGGGCTGGGCATTGCCCGACCAGCGAAAACAATCCATAAGATGATCGTCCACCAGCCCGGCGGCTTGCATAAACGCATAACAAATGGTTGTGCCAACAAACTTAAAACCTCTGGATTTTAAGTCTTTGCTCATGGCGTCCGACTGAGCCGTGCTGGCAGGAAGCTGGGTTTGTTCGCGCCATTGGTTGACAATCGGTTTGCCGCCGACAAATTGCCAGATATAGGCATCAAAACTTCCGAATTGCTCCTGAACTTTTAAGAATCCCTTGGCATTGTCGACCGCGGACTGCACTTTTAATCGATTGCGGATAATTCCGGGATCGTTCAGCAATGACTCCAATTTGGAAGCACCATAGCGGGCAATCACCTCGGGATTGAATCCATCAAAGGCTTTCCGGTAGTTTTCTCTTTTCTTTAAGACCGTGTCCCAGCTCAATCCAGCCTGCGCCGCATCGAGCACAATGAATTCAAATAATTTTCGGTCATCATGCAATGGCACTCCCCATTCATGGTCGTGATAGTGGATGGCGAGTTCGTTCTTGGGCCACGAGCAGCGTTTCATAAAGGCTTGCCTACACCACGTTTATGGAATTGTAAAGCCAATAAAAACGGATGGTCTATTCTTCTTCTTCGAGACGGAAGGACAGTGCAACACCAATCAAAATAAGAAGCAATACAATCGAAAATGCCAGCACGGCAATGCCATGAATTGGCCCGACGGCGGCCGCATTTATAAAATGGCCCGAGAGGCTTAATTTAAAAAACCAAGCAAGATAAACGGCCAAAAAAAGCCAGAGATAATTGCGCTTGAGACGCACGCTTAATGCCTTCCAAAATCCAATGGGCGGAGCCGGTTTTTTAAGGCTTTCCCACAGATCTTCCTCCCAGCGCGCCCGCTCTTCCTTGCCCATCACCGCCGCATAAAAACCCGTCTCCAATAGCCGGACCCGCTTGCGGATCAATTCGTAAAAGCGAAATCGGCGCACTTCCATCATGAGAAAAATCCAATTCAAAAAGAGCACCAGCAAAAATACAAATGGAGGCACGCGCTCTTGGCCAAGGGCAAAACTCGATAAGGCCGCCGTCGAGCCCACCGCCCA
This sequence comes from uncultured Polyangiaceae bacterium, assembly GCA_964537685.1. Classification (GTDB taxonomy): domain Bacteria; phylum Myxococcota_A; class Polyangia; order Polyangiales; family Polyangiaceae; genus CAZICM01. The sequence goes on along the minus strand of CAZICM010000028.1, from coordinate 57,879 downwards.
ATTGGTCGTCGTGTCCAGGCGGGTCCGGTACACCGTCATCCGGCCAAGTTCGCCGCGGTATAAATGAATCAATGCCGTCGGCACGTCTTTGGGGCTGATCTCCATAAGCTCCGCGCGTGATTATCACCGCATCTCCAGCCAAACAATGATTGAACCCAGGTGTTGAAAAAAAAGCTTATTGGGATTGCGGAACGCACGAATATGGCTTTACACTGAACACGGGACGAAAAAGCCATGGCTATTTACCGTTATTCACGCTCGCTCTCCGCGCTTTTGATAAGCGCCTGTATGCTGATATCCAGCGAAGGATCCGCTCAAAATGGGCCCGGCGCTCCTGCTCCTGTTCCTGTCCCAGCGCCGAGCGGCGCCCGTACCGCGGCTCCTCCCCAGCAGCAGCCGCCTCCACCCGTTCCAAACGCCGTCCCCTATCAGCCAGGCGCTGTATATCCAGGCCAGCCGGGGCCTTATCCCAATGCGCCCAATCCCGCCAATCCAACAATGCAGCCCGGCATGCCAGGTGGATTTATGCCTGGGCAGGTGCCGCCTCAAATGCTTCCCGGTGCAGTTCCTCCGGGCGCTCAACAAAATCCTGGGCAAAAGCCGCCTATGGATGGCGCGACCTATTCCGTTCGATTGCGCGAGCTCGAGCAGCGTATTGATGAATTAAAAGAGCAAATTCGCAGAAGCCACACGCGGCTTTCAATGCTCAGCGACACCATTATCGCCGGTTCGGCCGGCGGTTCGCGTGCGGTGGTGAAATTCACAAACGAACTATCGAATATCTTTAGAATTACGCGCGTATTGGTCGTGCTCGACGGCGCGGTGCAATACAATAAAACCGATCAATCCGGCGCGCTCTCCGAGCAAACTGAAATTCCAATCTACGATGGCTCGGTGCCTCCCGGCGATCATACGCTGCAAGTGCTGATCAATCTGCAAGGCCATGGTTTTGGCGCATTTTCTTATATGCGCGCCTATCGCTTTGAAGTGCGGTCGACGCATTCTTTTACCGCTCAGGAAGGCAAAACGATCAAATTGCAAGCCACGGCTTTTGAAAAGGGTACTGCAACCTCGAGAATCGAGGAGCGGCCCGCCGTCCGGTATTCAGAAAAAACCGAGGCGGGTTTAACTCAGGGAACTCAAGCGCAAGCGGCGCCCCGTTAGCCTCGCCCACTTTTTGCAAGCATTCCGAAGACAATGCGCGTGTTGAAGAGCGGTATATCTCAAGTTTCAGCCATTTTAATCGGCCTGGCTTGTCTCGCCTTTCCCGGGCAAGCCTCGGCGCTCGATGCGAATCAGGCTTATTCCACGGCTTTTTCGCAAATCAATACGGCCACGGCCGATCTGCCCGCTATCGAAGCGGCCGTGCGCGGCCAGGCTTCGTTGGAACGGTCGGCCGCGCAGCGCATCGCCGATGCGGTGCTTTTGCTTGGAAATAAGGATTATGAGCGGGCCGCGAATATCTTAAACGCGGTCATTGAAAAATATCCCAATGACCAAGCCGCCTATGCCGACGCGCTGGCTTTATTGGGCGAAACCTATTTCAACTCAAAACAATATTTATCGGCCCGCAGGGCGTATAAACAAATTGTCAGCCGGGCGAGTGAACCGCGATTCACACAATATCAAATCGGCGCACTCACCAAGCTTGTCGATATTGTTCTGCGCATCAAAGACTACAACGAACTCGATGCGATTTTCGCGCTGATGGCTCAAGCCGCGCCCGGGCCGCTGACCAGCACGCTCAATTACGCGCGGGGCAAGGGTTTGGTGGCCAAACGCGATTATGCGGGAGCAAAAGCGGCTCTTTCAGCGATCGATCCCTCGAGTGAATATCTTCATCAATCGAAGTATTTGCTGGGCGTTATTGCCATGAAGGAAGCCACACCGCCGCCCGAGCCGAAAAAAGCCGCTTCGCCTGCGGAGGCCGCCGACCAGGCTCCCCCGGTGGTTCCCGTTCAGCGCTATACGGCGGCGATTGAGCAATTCCGGCGCGTGACCGAGCTTGCGCCGGACACGGCCGCGCACAGGCATGTCATCGATTTGGCCTGGCTTGCGATTGGGCGTTTATTTTATGAAACCGATCAGTGGAATCAGGCTTTATTGGCATACAATCGTATTGGCCGTGATTCCCCTGAATTTGGTACAATGCTTTACGAGCTGGGCTGGGTATATGTGCGCCTGGGCGATTTTGAAAGGGCGCAGCGGGCGCTGGAAGTGCTGGCCATTGCCGATCCAAACAGCCAAAATATCGCCGATGGGCTGTTGCTCCGGGGCGATTTGATGCTCCGGGCCGGTCAATTCGATAAATCATTAAAAGTATATGAAGGGGTTCGCTCCACTTACGATCCAATGCGCGAGCGGGTCGATGCATTTTTGGGTTCTACGTCCGATCCGGCGGTGTATTACGATAAATTAAGCCAGGCCGATTTGACGGCGCTGGACAGCGCAAGCCTATTGCCCGCACTGGCCGTGCAATGGGCGCGCGAGGCGGAAGACGGCCCCCTGGCCTTTGCGGTGATCGATGATGTGAATCAATGCCGCGAGATGATTAAGCAATCCAATGAATTAATTGAAAAACTCAATGGTGTGCTGAATTCACCGGCGCGGGTGCGGGCCTTCGCCGAATTAAAAGCCGGCGAAGAAAAGGCTCTGTCGGTATTAAATCGCATCGGATTGGCGAGATTATCCATCGGCCAAGGCATGGATGATGCCGAGCCGGGCGATCTGACGGGAGAAATCGGCGCGGTGCGGGCCCGGCGACGGGCGATGGAGAAAAGGCTTTCGGCGGTTCCCGTGACGGAAAGCGATTTTCAAGGCAGGGAAAACCAAGCGCGAAAGCAGTGGAGCAGCGCATCTCAAGCGCTGCAGCGGCTAACGCTTCAGGTCGATTCATCGCAGGCGACGGTGAATGGCCTGCGCCGGATGATCAAAGACAATCCCGGCGCTCAAATGCGATTTCAGCAGGATATTGTTCAATCGGAGCGCGAGCTCGCGTTTTACCGGGAACAGGTGGAGTCGCTGCGGAAGTATGTGCAGGCGGCCAAGAATCAGGCGGGCTTTGGCGATCAGCGTTTTGTGGAAGATGAGCAGGTGCGGCGGGCTTATCGGGAAGCTGTGGGGCGGGAGGCGGTGCTTGCGCTTGCGGGCGCGGGCGGGGCGCGTTTGAAATCGTTTGTGGAGCGGGTTTCGCCGCTGCTTTCGCGCGCCGAGGAAACGGACAGGGCCGCGGAAAATATGCTGTATCGCATTCAGCAAGAAGTCGAAAGGCGCACCATTGAGGTGCAGCGCATTTTAAGCGAGGAAACAGCCAATATGGCGACATATTCGGCGAGGCTTTCGGCGCTCGATCAAGAGGCGAGGCATTTGGTCGGCGAAGTCGCGATGAGGAATTTTGGATTGGTGCGCGAGCGCATCAAAAACATCGTATTGCGGGCCGATACAGGCATTACCGAAGAAGCCTGGGAAGTGCGCGAAGAGCAAATGATGCGCGTGCGAATGCTTCAGGTGGAGCGCTCGCGCGAAGAAAAGACGCTAAAGGAAGAATTGATCGAGGTGCTCGACGATAGCGGCGAATCCGACGAGGAAGCTGCCGGCAAAGCCAATCCCAAAGCTGCGCCGCCCACAGTTCCGCCGTCCGCGTCACCCGCGCCATCCACGCCATCCACGCCCGCCGCTCCTCCTCAGGCTCCGCCTGGTCCGGCCAAACAGGAGGGTTCGCCGTGAGCGAAAAAACGCGGACGAGACGCTCTTTCGGCATTCGAACGGGGCTATTTGCATTGGGTCTCTTGTGGGCGTCCACGGGCTTTGCCCAGCCCGCGCCATCTCCGCCTGTTTCAAGCGCCGCGCCGCCGGCTCAGCCTGCTCCAAGCGCCGCGCCGCCGCAGGCATTGGGTTCGGGCACGGCCGCGGCACCTAGCGCGCCGCCCGCCGCGCCACCCACCATGCCCACCTATCGAAAAATGGCGCCTCCGCCGCCGCCTCCCACGCCCGCGCAATTGGCGGCTCTTGCGGCGCTTGAAAAAGAAGCGGCCGCCTATTCCGAAGCCGCGCGCGATTACCGGAGCGCCATTACACGCATCGTCCAGCACCATTATGAAGACCGGCGAAAGCGTATTTTGACGGCGCTCGACAATGAAATTGCCGTTGAGAAAAAAGGCTTAAAAGAAGCCCGCGCCGAAGCCATCCGAAGGCTTGAAGTATTTGTGCAGCGCTACACCGGGCCGAATGCGCATCCTGAAAATACGCCCGATGCGATGTTTCGCCTTGCCGCGCTCTATGAAGAGCGTTCGCGCGATGAAGCCAGCGAAGACATTGCTGCATCGCTTTTGCCGGCGGTTATGCTGTACAAGCGCATTATCAGAGAGTTTCCCAATTACCGCGAATTGGCCGGCGTTTATTATTATTTAGGGCATGCGCTTCATGAATCGAGCCGCCTTGCCGAGGCGCAGCAAGTATGGCGTTCGCTCGTTTGCCACAATAAATTCCCCTATCCCGTTGCCGCCGATCCCAAAGACCCGACCCGTGACATTATTACCGGATTGCCTCAAGATCACGATCGGGCCTATTGGGCGGAATGGGAGGGAAGGCATCCTATTCCTATCGGCCAAGCGAAATTGCAGCAGGAAAAATCGCAAAAAAAATCCCAAAGGCCACAGAAGGAAAACGAAAAGGATGTCACCGATACCTTCGTGGATGAGACGGCCTTTATCAATCCATTCCCCGACAGTTGCAAGCCCATTCCGCAGAAGACGGCGCAAGGTTCCGAGCCGCGTTATATCGCCGAAGTATGGTGGCAAATAGGCGATTATTATTTTAATGAAATCGATAGTGCAGGCGGCCCATTTAATTTTAATCGGGCAGAAGCCGCCTACCGCCAATCGATAAAATTTAAAAAGCCTCCTGTTTTCGGCGTTTCAATGTATAAGCTGGCTTGGACTTATTTTAAGCAGCAGCGCTATGAAACGAGCATCCGGCAATTTATCGAATTGCTTCGCCATATTGATGAACAGGAAAAGCTGACGGGCGATCCGGGCACGAATTTCCGTACAGAGGCGCAGGCGTATATCGCGGGGTCGCTCACCTTTATGGACTTAAGCGGGCCCGCCGCGGACGAGCCTTTTGTCCCGCGCAGCGATATTCTCGATTTAGAAAACGATCCGAAGATTCTCGAAGAAAAAATGCATATCGCCATCGATCGCATTCAAGATCCCAAGCTGATTCCGCAGGATCAAAAATGGACGGTCGATGTGTATCAGGCGCTGGCCCAGGAATATAAAGACATGGGGCAGCTTCGCAATGTGATCGAATTGTCTGAGCTGATTTTAAAGAAATGGCCGCTACACCGGGATGCGCCGGTGGTTCAAAATCAGATTGCGGATATTTACGATACATTGACGGCCCGATCGCGGGCGGGAACGGCCGAGCGCGCCGAGAATGCAAAAAAGGCGCTGATTGCCCGGACAAAGCTGGCTCAATATGTGGGAACGACGCCCTGGGTGGACGCGAATAAAGACGACCCGGAAGCCTTGCAGACGGCCGAAAGGCTGGTGAGGGGCGGGCTTCGGAGGGCGGCGGCCGATCATACCAATGCGGGCAGTTATTTTGCGCAGCAGGCTCAGGCGCTTTCCGACAAGGAAAGCCGCGATCCTATTTATGAGCGGGCTCTCGAGGAATACCGGATGGCGGCGGAGGGATGGCGAGGTTATTTGGCGCAGGATGAAAATGCGCCGGATGCCTATGAAAGCCGATTTTGGCTGGCCGATGCGTATCACAATGTGCTTTCGATTTTAATCGCGATGGATCGCTCGCTCGAAAAAGAAGAAGTGGAGACGGCGCGGAAAGCGGCGATTTCGGTGCGCGATTCGAATGAAGACGATAAATACCTTCAGCCTTCGGCCTTTATGGTGGTCGATGTGGCGCAGTTGGAGCTTGTCGATCAATACAAACGTTATGAACGATCGAAGGGCGCCAATGGCATCGAATTGAGAAAGGAAATCCGCTTCGAGGGCGAGGGCGATAAAAGAAAAGTGCTGAAAGATACGGTTCCTCAGCCCGTATTGGCCAGCGTGGCGGCGCGCGAGGAATATATTCTTCGGGTTCCTCCCGAGGCCGATCCCCAGAAGAATCACGATTTGTATGCATTTCAGGCGGCCGATGTGTTCTTTGTATACGGCCAATTCGAAGAGGCGCGCAAGCGATTCGAACCTATTTATCAGGCTCAGTGCGGAAAGACGGAATGGGGTTATAAAGCCTGGGATAGGCTGACGAATATGGCCAATCTCGAGAATAATATCGAATTGAGCCGCCAATTGGCTGAAGCCGTTATGGCCAAAAGCTGCGCTATCAATGAGGAGCAGAAATTAAAAGAACAAAATCTAGCCATTCCAACGATTAAACGCGGTTATTATATCGATGCGGCGAAGGCATTTACCGAAGCCGAGAAAATGCCCGAGGGTCCAGAGCGGGCCGAGGCCTGGAAGAAGGCGGCTGCGCTGTATAAAGTAGCCTTGGAAAAAGCGCCTTCGCACGATGAGGCGCCCGAGGCGGCGATGAATGGCGCGATTAGCTTTAAGCAGGTGGGCGAATACGATCAGGCCATTGAAATGTATTCGCTGTTTATCAAGGAATACGGCAGCAATGATGTGCTGAATAAACTCGAGAAGGGCGATCCGGGCGCGAAACCGCCAAAGCCGCCAAATCCCGATAAATATGGGGAGCGCGTTAAATATTTAAAGCAGGCTTATGATGCGCTTTCAGCGGCTTATGTGCTGTTTTTCAATTACCGCACGGCCGCCGAAACGTATGATATTGTTTCAAAAATCGATCGTTTTAATGAAGATGAGCGGCGGGAGGCAGCCCGCAATGCGGTGCTCTTGCATGCGAGCACAGGCGATAAAGATAAAATGCTGGCGGCCCGGAATACGCTGATGGCGCTGAATCCAACGGCAGAACAGAAGGCCGATATCGAGTTTTTGGTCGCCTCGGCCGATTTAAAAACCTGGGATGAGAATGCGCCGGATGAAGGAGCAAACAAGAGCGCTCGGGTGCGGGCCGGCGAACAAATGGAAGTGTATTATTCAATCAATAAAAACAATTCGGCGGCCGCGCCTTATGTGGTGCAGGCGGCGTATCACGCGGCAAAGCTGCGCAAAGCGGGCAAGGATGCTCAGGCGGCCGAGTGGTGCAAGCGGACGACGCAGGCTTTTACGATGTTCCGCAATAACGCGCCTATCAATGAGGGGAAGAATCAGGCGCTGGGTTCGCTTCAGGCCGATATGGCCGCGGAATGCGCGTATGCCGCCGTGGATGAGCAGATTAAAGCCGAATTCGATTTGGAAACCGGTCACCACCGTTATGAAGGCGTAATCGATAAGATTAAAAAGAATTTCGATGATGATGTGAGCAAAGCCAATGATAAATATTGGAAGTCGTTGCAGGATATTATCGTGGCTTATGAATCGAGGCCGTGGTCGGTGGCGGCGCGCGCGAGGCAGGGCACTTTGTATGATTCATGCCGGACGGGGTTGTTTAATGCGAGGCAGCCGGGGCTGAAGCTGTATTCGGATCGCGAGGAAAAGCTGCTGAAACTGGCGGAAACGAGCGATCGCGAAGACTTGCAGGAGACGGCCGATGCGCTGAGGCAAAGCCGGCGCGAGCTGTGGAGGGCGACGCGCGAGCGCATGCTGAATGATGCGGATGCCGCGATGGTGAAGTTCTATGTGGAGGCCGTGGTTTGGGGCAAGGCGTGGAAGGTTCGCAATGCGGCCGTCGATCAGGCTATCCGGAGGCTGGCTTTTTTCACCGATATCCTCGGGGATACAAAACTTCGGGAATGGAGTCAGGGCATTGCCGATCCAATTACCAAGCAGCCCTTTGAATATAGGGACGGTATGTTTGTGAGGAGCCGTCCCGGGCTTTCACCGCCGATCGAGAATCAAGACGGTGTTACCCTTCCCGCTCCGGTGATGCCATGATATTCGATCGATTTTATATAAAATCAAAATGGCAGACAATCTCAAAGGCTTTATTTGGAGCCCTGGCGCTCGTGGTTCTTTCGGGGCTGAGCGCGTGTGAAGATCCCCCAAAGCCTAAGACGCCCAAGCGTCCCATGGCGAATCAGAATCGAATGGGGGGTTTTCAGTCGATGCAACAGCAGCAACAATATTGGATGCAGCAGCAACAGCAACAATATTGGATGCAGCAGCAACAGCAGCAACAATATTGGATGCAGCAGCAATATCAAAATATGCCGCCTCCTCCACCCGCGCAGCCGCAGGTGAATTTGCTGGAGCGGCTGCATATGAAGCCGGAGGCTGGCACGCTGTATTTGCAGGGAATGCAGGCGTTCAATTCGTTTGATTTGGCCAATGCGAAGGCCATGCTGGAACAGGCCACGAAGACCGATCCAAAGGCGTACGAGGCGTTTTTCTCGCTGGGAACCGTTCAGGAAAGGCTTCGCGATCCTCAGGCGATGGCCAGTTATAAGCAGGCTTTTACGGTGGAGCCCGAGTTTGAACCCGCCATGGTGGCCTATGCGGCGGCGCTCGCAAAGAAAGGCAATTATTCGGAGGCCGAGCGTTTTTTGAATGAGCAGCGCTCAAAACTTCCTAAATCGGCTGCTCTATTGGCAACGCTGGCCGAATTTAAATCGCAGCAAAAGGATTCGGGCCAGGCTCAGAAAATGGCTCAGGAAGCATTAAAATTAAATCCCGATTGCAAGCCGGCGATGGTGACGATTGCCCGGGATCACTATCGAAATCGCCGCATCGATTTGGCTTTATATGCGCTTCAGGCGATTTTGGACGGTTTTAAGCCGGTCGAGGAAAATCCTCCTCGGGATAAAGACAATGCCGAGGCGAGGTATTTGCGGGGGCTGATTTTCCGCGAGCAAGGCCAGCGGGCGGCGGCGATGGAGGAGTTTAGAAAGGCGCTTGAGAAGCGGCCGGATATGGTGGAAGCGCGGGTGGTATACGCAACCTATTTGCTGGAAGCGGGCAGTCCGGAAGAGGCGCTTCCTATGCTGGAAGGCGCGGTGCGCTTTGATTCAGAGCATGTGGCGGCGCATTTGGGGCTGGGCGATGCTTATCGCGTATTGAGCCGTTTTCCCGAGGCAAAGCGCGAATTTGAATGGGTGCTCGCGCGGGAGCCGAATTTGCCTCAGGCGCATTACGATTTGGGGCTTTTGTATTTGGTGGCGCCGAGTATTCAAGGGATGACGGCGCTGGAGCAGGTGATGGCGGCCACGGCTTCTTTGAAAAAGTTTCAAGAGGTGCGGACCAAAAATCTGGGCGATGATTCGGATGAGCTGTTGACGCGCGCAAAGCTGAGAGAGGCCGAAATAAAAGCCTCGATGGCACCGGCGGACACGCCGCCTCCACCTCCGCCTCCTGAGCCCGCAAGCCCGGTTTCGGATAGCGATGCGGGCGCTGGAGGTTCGGCACCATGAGCAAGGGAGCGAAGATGAACCGGCTGTTTGTTCTTAAGAAATGGAGTGCCGCGCTCGCGCTCGGCCTGTTTGCCAGTCTGTTGAGCGCTTCAGGATCGGCGCAGGAAAAGGGCAGGCAGCGGGGCGTGATTACGCTCACCGAAGTGACGATTTCGGGAAGAATTCAAAAACCTATCGCGGCCGTGGATGTGAGCCGTATTCAGCCGAAATTAACCTTGGCCGAACTGCGCCAGCCTTTTCTTGATCGAATTGAAGAAGCCATCTATAAAGAGCCATTCTAATTCATTGGCTCCATAAAACATCAGTGGTTTTCGTCGCGATCACGCTCGTTGTGAGCCTTGTCTGCCTGGCCTTGAGCTGGGCACAAATCCGCAGAATCAGCGAATGCACAGCGCCCAACCTAAAGGAGCTCACGCGCCTGCTGAAGAAGACGGATCAATCTCATCGAATTGATGAACTGTTCAGGCTTAGCGCTCCGGACACCTGGGAACATAAGCTCGGGGCTGAACTCTTGGAAACAAGTGATCAATCCCATAAAATTTTTATAATTAACGATACATTGGCCGATGTGGACCACCGGCTGGGCGAACGAAGCGGCTGGCCCAGGGCTTCGGTGAGATTGTGCGGATTTGGAACGATGCTCTGCGCGGTGTCGGCGCTCTTGATGAAGCCGGATATGACGGTGTTGCTGATGGTGCTGGGCACGGGGGGCGCTGGGGCGCTGATGTGCGCGCTGGCCTCGCGCAAAGCCGCTCAGGAAATCGCATCGGCCAGGGAAAATATCGACGCTTTTGTGAGCGCTTTGCTCGGTGCAAGAGCCTTTGATCACAGGGCTGTGCAAGGCTCAATACCGCGGCGGCGCAGCCCGCGCTGACCGGGCAAAATTCGCGTCCATTCGGTAGACCTCGCGGAGCGCGGCGTGTACGCTGCCCACTCGGAGTTTTGGATATGACGCAGGAAAACGTGGCCTCGGCGACTTCCAATGCGGGCACGATGACGGCACGCATGCGGGCCGCATCGCCCATGGGCGCGCTTAAGGTGTTGCGCATCGGCGTTGTGCTCGATCGCAAGGTGATCGAAGAGCGCATCGTCAGGCAGCGCGTGAGCGTCACGGTTGGCCCGAGCGAAAAGAGCATGTTTGTGATCGCCGCTCAGGGCGTGCCTCCAAGCTTTAAGCTCTTTGAGCTCGTCGGGAACGATTATTATTTGAACTTTCTCGACATCTTTAGCGGCTCGATTTCACGGCGGCCGGGCGTCGTCGAAGAGCTTTCGGCGCTGCGCGGACAGGCCAAGCGCGTGCCTTTGGGCAATGGGCACATGTATCAAGTTCCGCTGACGGATGAGGCCCGCGGAAAGATCGTGATCGGCGATCGAATGTTGCTCTTTCAGTTTGTTGCGCCGCCTCTTGTTCAGCCCAAGCCCGATTTGCCCGTGACGATTAAGACCGGGCTGGGCTCCGATATCGACTGGACAACAACGATCATCGCTGCGTTTTCGTTTTTGCTGCACTTCGGCGCGGTGGGCTCGATTTACTCCGATTGGCTCGATCCGCCGGTGGATGATCAGCTCGATGTGCAGCAGTTGCTGGAGTCGGTGAAATCGCTTCCTCCGCCTCCGCCTGTGGAGACCCCAAAGGAGACAACGGAAGCGCCGACGACAACTGCGGCCGCTGCAACAGAAGCGCCGAAAACAAGCACCGGCGGCGGCGCGAAGGGGGCTGGGGGCGGCGGAAAAATTACGGATGCGCGCGCGACGGCGATTTCCAACGAGCTCAATCAGCTTCAGGTGCAGATGCTTGGAGCGCTGTCGTCAACGGGCTCGGCAACCAATTCCGTGCTGAGCGATAGCAATGCGGCGCTTGGATTGTTGGACAATGCAGCGGCCTCGGGGGCCGGTGTAGGCATGGGCGGTATCCCCGGATTGAATTTTGGAACGACGGGCGGAGGCGCGCTGAAACCCGGAAGCTCCGGCGATAAAAGCCTTTCCGCACTTGCGACGGATACTGCAGCCGCTGCACCGACGACCGCGGGCTCGGCTCAAAAAGTCAAGGGTCCGACGGGAAGCGCTCAAGTCGGCGGCCCCAATGTGACAGGCGGCTCGGTGGCGAATGCGTCGGCGATCGTCGGCGCGATGGCAGCGGGCTTTAGGGCTTGTTACAACCGCGGCCTCAGCGAAGATCCCACGATGAAGGGCTCGGTGAGGATCACAGCGAAAATAGGTCCAAACGGCGAGGTTGTTTCGGCAACCCCGTCCGGCAGCGGGCTTTCTCCGTCGGTGATTGCGTGCGTCGTGCGGCGCGTGCAAAGCGCGACTTTTTCTCCGCCCGAAGGCGGCGGCGCAACCATCGTTATTCCCGTGACATTCGTCAGTCAGTGAACGCCGGTTTGCGGGCCCGCTGTTGACCAGCGTTCACACTCTGGCGGCGGGTATGTAAATCCAAACAAATTCCAATGTGCGCGGCGCCCGTTTTGTAAAGCATTTAGGCACAACAGTTGCGTTGACAGATCTCGGCCAGGTTCACTACTGTTGGTCGGGTCGCAGGAGGAAGCTTTCATGTCGCGAAATCAAATCCTCGGTTTGAGTGCAGCGAGCGTGATGGCTTTGATCATCGGCCAGGGCATCGCGAAGGCACAGGCTCCTTCGTTTGGCCCGCCGGCGCCTCCTGCTCCGGTGGATGCGTCGTTTGGGCTTGCCCGGCAGGTGAGCGCAAGCCCTCAAGATCAGCTTGCGGAAACGGATGCCCATCTCAATCGCATTGAAGCGTCGCGCGCGAGCATCCGGCGCCTGCTCGAGACGGCGCGGGCGCAGCGCGATATTTTAAAGACGCTTTGCCTGAACGATAAGCTGAACCAGATGGACGTGGCGCTTCGTTCGGCCCGGGAACGCAGGCAATCGCTCGAGGCTGCGGCGCGGCGCGGCGACGCCGATTTGGCGAATCACGAGTACACGATTCTGACCGTATTGAGGCAGCGGGCCGAGCAAATCTCGGCGGAAGCCAATCTGTGCATCGGCAAGGAGGCCGAGATCGTCGAGACAGAAAACGCGATTTCAACCGACATCGATCCGGGACTTCCCCAGGAAGATCCCTCTGAGTATCCGCATCAGCCCGTGATCCTGGAGCCTGCCACTTGCACATCGTGCACAAAATAAGCTTGAGAAATGCGGGGTTTGAGATCTCTCGCTCCCCTGTGCTCAGCAATCAAGTCCTTGGCTCTCATGCGTTCGCTGTTGCGGGACTGATTTTGGTTTGAGCACAAGATGAGGTTTTGTGCCCTTTTCACCGCTGCACTGAGCGCACTTTTGGCGTCCGCGCCCGCCGCCGCTCAAGATCAGGTTTGGCTGAAGGACAGGCGTTATTCGGAAGGCATTGGTATCCGCACGGGCAATTTTGAATTGCATCCCGGCGCGGCGCTCGAGTTTGGCTACGACTCCAACTTTTTCCAGCGTTCATCCAAGGAATCGCCGGTGGGGGCGCTGCGCCTGAGGCTTACGCCTCATTTCTTTTTTTCGACGCTGGGACCGCAACGGCGGGAGTCGGCGGTTGCCGAACCTCCGCCGGACATTGAATTCCGGGGCGGGCTCAGCCTGACCTATTACGAATTTTTCCCTGTATCGGGCGATGATGCGGGCCAGGAGCTGATGAAGGATCAGCGCAATCTGGGCGGCATTTTGGATTTGACGGTGAATATCAAGCCTGGCCAGCCTTGGTCGGGAAGCATTTACGGTGATATTGGCCGGACCATTACAGCGACGAATCAAGGTATTACATCGGAAAGTTTTAATCGAATTGGCGCCCATGCCGGTGCAGAGCTTGTGTGGCAGCCCAACAGCGGCTTATTGGATTGGCGCCTTGGTTATCGTTTTTCGGGGACGATTTTCGAAGCCGACCGTTTTACGGGGCTGACGAATTTAGAAAATACCATTCAGACGCGCGGGCGTTTTCGTTTCTTGCCGCGCACGGCGCTTATTTACGATGCCCGCTTTGGTTTTATTACTTATCCCTCGGCCACCCAGAAAACATCGTCTCATCCATTGCGGATGCAGTTGGGATTTAATGGTTTAATTACGAAATCCTTTGGTTTGCTTGCGATGGCAGGCTGGGGCGCGGGTTTTTATTCTGCGCCGGCCGACCAGAACGATTTTGATAGTGTGATCGGGCAACTTGAAGTTCGCTGGTATTTAACGCCCAATCCTTCGTCGGATCCCGACGCCGCGACCACAACGATTTCAGCAGTGACCGCCGGGTTTTTAAGGGATTTTCAAGACAGCTATTTGGGGTCTTATTTCGAACGGGATCGCGGTTATTTAAATTTCACCTATTTGCTCGATGGAAAATATTTACTGGTGCTCGACGGCGGGGTCGGGCCTCATGTATATCCCGCAATTCCCCAATTCAATAAGAGTGGTTTTACGGCGCTCCGGGCGGATGCGTCGCTGTTTGGCGAATACCGGATCAAAGATTATTTTGGCCTGAATTTGACGCTTCGGTTGAATGCCAATTTGACGGGCGAGAGCTTTACTGTTCCGCCGGGCGTCCCGGATTATATTGGGTTTGGGCAGTTTGAATCTTATCTGGGCGTACGCTGGTTTATGTAGCCGTGTTTTATTCTATTCGTCGTTTTACGGCCGGGCTTGTGTTGGCGCTTTGCGCCGGGCTTTCGGGCTGTGGCGGAGCAAGGGCAAAACCCGTGGATTTGCCGCCTCCCATGCAAATGACGACGCTGGGCGTGGGGGATGTGTTTGAGCTGTATATCGTTGGGGAGGAAAAGCTGCCGAAGATGTTTACGGTGGCCTCGGATGGTACGGCCGACTTGCCCTATGTGAAGCGGCTAAAGGTCGCAGGGCTCGAGCCTCAAGAGCTTGTGGATTTGGTGCGGAAGAAGCTGATGGAGGGCGAGATTTTAACCAATCCGGATGTGTCGGTTCAGGTGAAGGAGTACAATTCGAAGCGGGTGGAGGTGCAGGGGCAGGTGCAGAAGCCGGGTTCGTTGCCGCTTCAATCGGGGATGACGCTGCTTCGGGCCATTTCGCTGGCGGGCGGCTTTAATAGTATCGCCGATGAGGATGAGATTACGATCCGGCGTAAATTGAAGAGCGGCGCAAAGACGGTGACGGTTTCTGTGAAGGCTATTTTAAAGAATGAGATTCCGGATGTGCCGCTTCAATCCGATGATTATATTTATGTAAATCAGCGTATTTTTTAATAAATATTTTAAGGCTGGGGCGCGAGGATGTCGGCGATTCGCACGAGCCTTTCAAGATCGTGGATATCATACGCAAACGTCGGCACATCAACGCGCAGGGTTTTGGCTCCCGGTTCGTCTTCAATAGCACTGTCCAATGCGATCAGATGTAGAGCGTCGCGGCGGCCCAGGCGGTTTTCGTCTTCGAGGGCCATGCGCATGCGGCGCATTGCATCGGTATGAAGCTGTATTCCACTTCGGAATAGGTGTTCGGCAATTTGATCGTCATTGGGCGGATCGCCGAGCTCGGGGCTTACGCGGTTAACAACAAAAGCATCGCGGCGCATGTTTTGTTTGCGCAGCCTTTCCGCGAAATAAAGCACTTCGCGTATGGCGAGCGGATCGGGCGTGGTCACCAAAACATAGGCTACGTCCGGTCCGCGCAAAGAGGCGGCAATTTCATCGGCACGGCTTCGCCAACTGCCAAAGAGGCCGTTGATTTCGGCGATAAATGCGGCGACTTGTTCCAAAAAACCGCCGCCCGTGAGCTTGCCTATGCCGCGCAGGATGGCGGCCGCCGAGCGGGCCAGAAGATTGAGCGAGAACTTGCCCGAGCTTTCAAAGGCTTGGATGAACCAGCGGGTCGCGGCGCTGTCGATGGCGCCCACCAGGCGTTCGGGAGCGTCGAGAAAATCGAGGGCGTTGTCCGTGGGCGGTGTGTCGAGAAGGATGATGTCCCAGCGCGGATCTCGTTTGACCTCATACAGTTTCTCCATCGCCATGTATTCCTGCGTGCCCGCGAGCGATGTCGAGATGTACTTGTAAAGTACGTTGTTGAGGATTTGGTCGCGTTTCTGGGGTGTGGGCGCGAGCGACCGGATGAGGCCGTCAAAGGTGCTTTTGGCATCGAGCATCATGACGGTCATCGAGCCGGGAACAGAGACTCCGGCCTGCTGAAAGAGTTCGGGGGAAATCTGCTGGGCCTCGGCCTTCATTTCCCGCAAGCCAAGGCTTTCAGCGAGTCTCTTGGCAGGATCGATGGTGAGGCAGAGGACGCGCTTTCCCCGGCGCGCGGCCGATAGTCCAAGCGCGGCCGTGGTCGTGGTTTTACCGACGCCGCCACAGCCGACACTGAGGATGACGCGGCGGCTTTCGAGCAGCGTTGCAAGCCCTCGCTCGGACAGTGTTTCAGGCTGAAGCGGATGCTGCGTCGGGGCGGGCATGGAGCGGGAGCGCTTCTATCACGGCTTCGGCGCACTTGGGTGTGGGATATGCTCGGCGGGCGGAGAGTTTGAGAGGCATCATGCACGGCTATGTTGATTTGCATTGCCACTGGGTGGCGGGCATCGACGACGGCGCGAAAACCGTAGCCGATAGCATTGCTTTGCTGAGGGAACTGAGGAGCTGCGGTTTCGATAGGGTGGTCGCGACGCCTCACATGCGGCCCGGTTTGTTCGACAATACAAAGTCCGATTTGCTGGAAGCGTTCGAGCGCACCAAGAGGGCTTTTGCCGGTGCGGACGCTCTTCCCGGTGTGCATCTGGCGTCTGAACATTTCTTCGATGACATCGTGTTTCAAAGGCTAATCAGCGGCGAAGGTCTTCCCTATCCCGGCCATCATGCCGTGCTGATTGAGTTTTCGTATACGCGCTTTCCAGCGATGGCCGAGCGGCGTTTCGCTGACTTGACGCGCAAGGGTCTGAGGCCGGTGCTGGCGCATCCCGAACGCTATGAGCCTGTGTGGAAAGAGGTTTCGGTGCTGGATGGGCTGTTGGATATGGGTGCGCTGCTGTTGATGGATGTTGCGGCGCTGGTGGGCAAATACGGGCAGAAGGCGAAGCGGGCGGCGGAAGTATTGCTGGACGGCGGTTACTACTACGCGGCGTGCAGTGACGCGCATGCGGTGCGGGATGTGGAGGCCGTCGCAAACGGAATCGACAAACTTGTGCAAAGAGCCGGGCGCGAAGAAGCTTCTTTTATGCTCGCAGGAGGACCTCAATCGATTCTTGAGGGCCGTTTCGAGGATTAATGCAGCCCTTGCTTGAGAAAATACAGCGCCGGACAGCCCATGTGGTTGTGATTGGCGTGGGCTATGTGGGCCTTCCTTTGCTGATTGAATTTGTGAAGGCCGGCTTTCGCGCGACGGGTTACGACAAAGACGGCGATCGGGTGCGGGCTTTGCTTTTGGGCAGCTCGTATATCGGCGATATCCGTTCGGAGGAAATCGCTCCGCTGCTTGATTCAGGGAAGCTGTCGGCAACGACGCAGGCGAAGGTGATCGGCGAGGCGGATGCGGTTGTGGTGTGTGTGCCCACGCCGCTCAATAAAACCAAAGATCCGGACATGCGTTTTATCGCGACGGCCAGCGATGAGATTGCCGCGTTTCAGCACGAAAATATGCTGATTGTGCTCGAGTCGACGACCTACCCCGGCACGACGCGCGAAGTGTTCGTTCCATCGCTCACGCGGGGCCGTTTCGAGGCGGGGAAAGATGTGTTTATCGCCTTTAGTCCCGAACGGGTCGATCCAGGGAATCAGCGCTTTGGAACGCGCAATACGCCCAAGGTGATCGGCGGAACAACACCCGAGTGCCTGACGGTGGCCAAGGCTTTGTACGGCACGGTAATCGATACGCTGGTGCCGGTATCGAACACGGATACGGCCGAGATGGTGAAGCTGCTCGAGAACACGTTTAGGGCTGTCAATATCGGGCTTGTGAATGAAGTGGCGCTGATGTCGCGAAGGCTTGGCGTGGATGTGTGGGAAGTGATTCGCGCGGCAATGACAAAACCCTTTGGCTTTATGCCTTTCTTTCCCGGGCCTGGATTGGGAGGGCACTGTGTGCCGCTGGACCCGCTGTATCTGTCGTGGCGAATGCGAACGCTGAAGTATCAGGCGCGCTTTATCGAGCTTGCGGACTCGATTAACAGCGCGATGCCCGAGCATGTGGTGGGCCTGGTTCAAGAGGCGCTGAACAATAAAAAGAAGCCCGCGAACGGTTCAAAGGTGCTGGTGGTGGGTGTGGCTTATAAACGCGATGTGAGCGACTGCCGCGAGTCTCCTGCCTTCGATATTGTCTATTCACTGCAGAATCTGGGCGCGATCGTGAATTATCTCGATCCTCATGTTCCCCGTTTGGATGAAGCAGGAATTCAAATGGAATCCGTGCCTGCCGATGTGTGCTTCGCCGATTATGACGCGGTGGTTATCGTGACCGATCACAAGAACATCGATTATGCGCGGCTGCTGCGCGAAGCGCTGATCGTGGTGGACACGCGCGACGCCCTAAGACATGTGGAAGGCGATCAGTCCAAGGTGGTGAAGCTTTAAGTGGCCGCGCCGCCCGATTCCGCGATGAGTGCTCCCCAGCGCCGTGAAACAGCGTTTTTAAAGCGGCACGGGATTAAACTGTTTGTGTCGCTGCTTTTGGGCGCGAGCCTGGCCTATGTGATCGCGCGCGGCGGTTTGCCGCTTGTGCCGCCCAAAGAAGCCTTTTTCGCGCTGAAGCCGTGGATGGTGGCCGCGTATGTGGGCTCGCTCTTGGTTGTGCATTTTTTCCGCGCATCCCGCTGGCGCCACTTGCTGAATCTCGTGGGCGAGGTGTCTTTCCGGCATGTGATCGCTGTTTCGTGGATTGGTTTTGCAGCGATTCTTCTCGCGCCTCTCCGAAGCGGTGAAGTGGTGCGCCCGCTGCTCATTGCCAGGCGCGGTTCGGTGCGTTTGTGGGAAGCCACGGGAACCATCGGCGCGGAACGGGTCATCGATGGGCTTGTGCTGAGCGGCATTTTGTTTGTGAGCCTGCTTGTGGCCAAGCCGATTTCGCCTCTTCCAGAGCGGGTCGGCGACTTGCCCATTTCGCCGGCCGCTGTTCCCGCAGCGACTTATTTCGTGCTGTTTTTGTTCTCGATCGCCTTTGTGCTGATGGGCCTGTTTTTCTGGAGGCGCGAAACCGCGCGCCATCTGACGCAGGCAACCGTTGGGCTTGTTTCAAAGAGGCTGGCGCTCCGGGCCTCGGGCATGGTGGAAGGGCTGGCCGATGGGCTGCGCTTTTTGCCTTCGCCGCGGCATATCGTTCCATTTCTCTTGGAGACGCTCGCGTACTGGGGAAGCAATGCGCTGGGCGTGTGGATTTTGGGCCTGGGCACTGGGCTTTTGGGCTTTAGTTTCGCTCAAGCCTGCGTGGTGATGGGCGTTGTGGGTATCGGCATTTTGGTGCCCGCCGGACCAGGCTTTTTCGGAGCATTTCAGCTCTCGACCTATATGGCGCTCGCGATGTTTTACAGCGAGGCCACGGTGAAGTCGTATGGCGCGGCATTTGTGTTTTTGCTCTATGGCATCCAGTTTGTGTGGCATCTCGCCGCGGCCCTCTTGGGCGTGCTGATCGATCTCCGATCGGCCTCAAGCGCAAAGAAAAAGAGCGCCGGATACTTGGCCCAGGAGAGCGGGCCGGCCTAAGCCGATTGAATGCGAAGGTATGTGCGGATGGCTTGTTTGGGGCTCGCGCTAAGCATGCCTGCCGTGTGGCTGGTGCGGGGCACGGATGCGAAGGCGGCCGCTGTGTTTACGTCGCCCTATACCTTTGAGCAGACTTTTGGAACGGCGCTGCGGCTCTTGCGCGTCGATCTGGGCTGCAAAATCACCGAGAAAGATCTGGACGGCGGTTACATGCTCTTCGAGTACACGAGCCCAGAGAGCGGTAAGAAGAGCTACGCCGGTTCCGTTGAAATTGTGCGTGGAAAAGAAGGCTCGCTGGTCACGGTGCAGCTTCCTTCGCTGCCGAGTTATCACGAGCAGATGGTGATCAACGGGCTGGTGAAAAAATTGTCGGCCGAGCACGGGGAGCCGCCCAAGAAGGCGAAGCCTGTGGCCGAAAGCGCGGATGCGGGAGCGGACGGCGCGCCTTAGCGCTTATACGTGGCGGCGCACGTATTCAAAATCGATCGGATTGCCTTTGATTCCGCGGGCCGGAGGAGCGATCCAGTGCGCCATTTGCTTGGAATCGTACACGGGCTTCTGCATCAGGCTGCGCACGTAGGTTTCATCGGCCTCGGAAGGCAGAAACTCTTCGCGGCGGGCCTCCCATTGTTCGCGCGAAAGCGGGTTGCCCTGAGGATCGAAATGCAAGCCTGTGTAAATACCGGCCTTTCTGTGGAAGCGGCGGCTCGGCAGTTTGAGTTCAAACGAAATACCCGCTTCGGCAATGGAGCGGTTCCACTTGTCCACGCCGCGCTGAGCATCGGCAACATATTCGTCGCGCAGCACTTCGTTCATCGCATTGCGCAGCGGAACCTCTTCGGTCTTAAAGCCGCTCACTTGGCCATCGCCGTTCGCAACGGGCACATCCATGCGGTAGATGCCTGTCACCGCTTTATGATCGTCATAGCTGTCTTCCTTGGCGCGGCCCTTGAGGCTCGAGGCAAAGAAATTCGCCGCATTCGATGAAATTTCGCCTCCGAATAGATCGAGCGAAACCGAGTACCAGAAGTTCAAATAACGCTGAATCGTCTGTAAATCGATACCGCCCTCGGCGCGCACGTCTTCGTTCTTGTTTTTCTTCATGAGCTCGCAGGCCCGCTGAACAATGCGCAATACGCCTGTTTCGCCGACAAACATGTGATGCGCTTCTTCGGTGAGCATGAAGCGGGTCGAGCGGGCTAAAGGATCGAAGCCGCTCTCCGTAAGCGCCAGCAATTGGTATTTGCCATCGCGATCGGTGAAGTAGGTGAACATGAAGAACGAAAGCCAGTTGGTGCAGGGCTCGTTAAACGCGCCCAAGATGCGCGGTTTGTCGGGATTGCCGCTGCGCCTGTCCAGCATGGCTTCCGCTTCTTCGCGGCCGTCGCGGCCGAAATAGCTCTGAAGCAAGTACACCATGGCCCACAGGTGGCGGCCTTCCTCGACGTTGACCTGAAAGAGATTGCGCAAATCGTAGAGGCTTGGACACGAATGGCCGAGAAGGCGCTGCTGTTCGACGCTCGCCGGTTCGGTGTCGCCCTGCGTAACAATTAGGCGGCGAAGCACATTGCGGAACTCACCGGGAACGGTTTGCCATGCGGGCTCGCCATAGAAATCGCCAAAGCCAATCTTCCGATCGGCAACGGGATCGGCGAGGAAAATTCCCCAGCGGTATTCAGGCATTTTGACGTAATCGAAGTGCGCCCAGCCGTCGTGATCGACGCTGACAGCCGTTCTCAAATACACGTCATCGGCCTGAAAGCCCTCGGGCCCCATTTCCTTCCACCAATCGATAAACCGGGGCTGCCAGGCTTCGAGCGCCCGCTGTAGTTTCTTGTCAGAACTTAAATCGACGTTGTTGGGGATCCGTTCAGAATTTACGACCGAGCTCATGTTCGCCTCCAATCAAATTCAGCCCGCTCAGGGCGGCCATACATGGTGAGGGCGCCTTTTTCTCCAACCGCGTTGGGCCGCTGGAAAATCCAGTTCTGCCATGCGGAGAGGCGTCCAAAAATCTTCGTTTCCAATGTTTCAGGGCCCGCAAATCGCAGGCTCGCTTCCATGCCCGTAAGCGCGTCTGGCGAAAGGCTGACGCGCTCTTCAATGGCGAGCCTCACTTCGTCCTCCCAATCCATGGCATCGGGAGCAAAGGTGATGAGCCCGCGCTTTTTGGCTTGATCGGCATCTAAGAACGCGGCTGCGCTCTCGAGTTCCTCGACGGCTTTGGGCCTGTGAAGAAAGCGCGTGGCCAGGCGCGATAGGCCGTTGGACATGGGAAGCGGGCCGAAATTCAGCGGGCTAAGGCCGATAAATGCGGCTTCGCCTTCGTCTTCGCCGCCGTCAAACATGTAGGAACGGTCGGCCGCGAGGGCGAGTTCAAACAGGCTGCCAACGAAACAAGAACCCGGTTCGATGAGCGCGAAGAAGCTGCGCGCGCTGAGATCGAGACGCTTGAGAACGCGCTTCATGTGGAGCAGCACTTCTTTGGCAAACCAGTCACCGCGGAGCGCATGCAAGGCTTCGTCGGCCGCGCGCACCAGCGATGCATCGCCTGTCGTCCGAATCAGTACAACGCCCGCTGTGTCGTGATTGAAGCGCAGATCGAGCAAGGCATCGTCCAGCTCGCGGAAGGCCCGGAGCGCCCAGGTATTGGCGCCCTGCTTGCGAAGTTCTTCGGCTGTCTTGGGAGGCTCTTGATCGGGCGCGAGCACCCGGATTTCAGCGAGGCGCGTGTTTTTGTCGACCTTGAAGGAAACGTAGCGATAGTCCGTTCCGGCCTTCGCGCCGTCTTCCCAGCGCTGAGCCTCAAGCGCAGGAAGAATGACGGCAGGTCCTTCTTTGTTGGGTGTGGCATTGGCCATTTGGGTGGCGCGCTCGAGTACGGCAGCATCAAATCGGCTCTTGGGGATGACCTCGTCGACCAGGCCCCACTCTTGAGCGCGCTTGCCCCGAACGCCTTCCGCCAGTGTTGAGAAGACATCCGCCAAGTCGCGGCGCACTTTGCGCTTGTCGACGAGCCTGGTGAGTCCTCCCGTGCCCGGAAGTACGGCGAGCAAAGGCGTTTCTGGAAACGAAACCGCGCTGTTGCCGTCGTCGGCGAGAAGAATTTTTTCGCATGAAAGCGCGAGTTCGTAACCGCCGCCCGAGGCAACGCCGTTGAGCGCGGCGATATAATGCTGGCCGCTCTCTCCGCACGCTTCCTCGAGATAGAGGCGTGTTTCGTTGGTGAATTTGCAGAAGTTTACTTTGAAGGCATGCGTCGATGAGCCCAGCATGTAGATGTTCGCGCCGGCGCAGAAGATGCGCGGCTGACCGCTGGTTACGACGACGGCCTTCACTTCTGGATGTTCGAAACGAAGGCGCTGCACCGCATCGGCAAGCTCGATATCAACCCCCAGGTCGTAGCTGTTGAGCTTGAGGGTGTAGCCCTGCCGCATCGGCTCGTCCTCGATGACATTCATCACGAGTTTGGCGATCGGCCCTTCAAACGAAAGCTTCCAGTGTTTGTACTGATTCGGGTGTGTCTCAAAGCGGATTGGCGCCGCTTTCGAGGCATTCGCTGACTCCATAGGGCGCGGAATCAATCATGCGGGCGGTAGCCCGTCAAGCAATATAGTGCTTGCTCTCGATGGCGATTACGCACTATATTTCACAAGCCGCTTCTTCATCATTTGAAGGGTTTTATGCTCAAAGCTCCGGCCAAGCGCCGCAGCAAGAAAAGCGAGGCTGAGCCTGAATGGATCGCGCCCGTGCTTCACAAGCTCGGCACGCATATCCGGGCGCGCCGTCACGAGCTTTCACTGACGCTGCGGGAGCTGGGCGAACTGTCCGGGGTGAGCGAGCGCTTTCTGGTGCTGGTCGAAGGAGGGCGCGCCAATATCTCGGTGGCGAGGCTGTATGAGATCGCCCGGGCGCTGAATACCGAGGCCACGGTGCTGCTTTCAGGCGAGCCTGCACTCACGCCATTGCCCGAGGCCGAGCGCGGGCCGCTCGTTGCGCTTTTGGGTTTGCGGGGTGCGGGGAAGACGACGATCGGCATGCAGGCGGCTGCGCGGATGGGTCAGCCCTTTGTCGAATTGGATGCGCTTATCTGTGAGCGCGCGGGGATGAGCCTCAACGAGATTTTTGAGCTGCATGGCACGGAGTACTACCGAAGGCTCGAGCGGGAAGAGATCGAGCGGCTGATTCAATCGGGTATGCCGGGCATTGTGGCGACGGGGGGCGGCGTGGTGACCGATCATCCGGCTTTTGCGCGGCTGCGGGCATCGAGCCTAACGATTTGGCTCAAGGCGACGCCTGAAGACCATTGGAACAGGGTGATCGCGCAGGGCGATGTGCGGCCGATGCAAAACCGGCTGGACGCAATGAACGAACTTCGGGCGCTGCTGCGGGCAAGAAGGGCGCTGTACGAGCTTTCGCATCACGTTGTCGATACCTCGCGTTTAGGGCTTTCCCGATCGATCGACCGGGTGGTGAAGCTTGCCCGGAGCGCCCGGCACAAAGCCGCATAAACACCCAGAAAAGCTTCTAAACAAGTGCACAACAGATTTTTCGGACGGCTTCGAGTACAAGGGCACATTCTCGATTGCCGCTCTTAACAGCCTGTCCCCAAAGAAGCCCGATATGCCGCGCTTGAAGGTCTTGTTTATTGTTTCCGAATGCGTTCCTTTCGCCAAAACGGGGGGTTTGGGCGATGTCGCGGGCGCGCTTCCCATCGCGCTCGCGGCGCGGGGCCACGATGTCCGCTTGGTGATGCCGCGATACCGTTCCGCGATGAAATTCGCCGCATCTCAATTGCCGGCGCCGCTCGGTGTTCCGGTGGGGTACCGGGAAATGTTTTGCTCGGTCTGGGAAACGGCCCTTCCCCAAAGCCAAGCCAAAGTTTATTTGCTCGAACACAACGAATATTTTGATCGAAATGGTGTTTATAACGATGCAAATGGAGACTTCGGCGACAATTTATCGCGCTTCACATTTTTATCGCGCGGGGCGCTGAGATTGTGCGGCTATCTCGATTTTTGGCCGGACGTAATTCATGTGCATGACTGGCCAACGGCGCTTACACCTATTTATTTAAATACCACCGACAGCCATTCAAAGCTGGGCGGAGCGGCGACAGTCTTAACGATTCACAATATGGGGTATCAGGGCTGGTTTAATCGCGATGAGTATTTCGTGACCGGCCTGCCTTACAGTGAATTTCACGAGAACAGCCTCGAGACCTATGGAAGGCTGAATCTGCTTAAAGGCGGTATTTATCATTCGACCATTGTATCGACCGTATCGCCGAACTATGCGAAAGAAATTCAAACCAAGGCGGGCGGGCATGGCTTGGAAGGAGCCCTTTCCGATAGAGGGCGCGATGTGATCGGCATTTTGAATGGCATTGACGATAAAGTGTGGAACCCGGCCACTTCCCCGCATTTGGCAGCGCATTATTCGGCCGATGACTTAAGCGGAAAGGCCATTTGCAAAGCCGCTCTCCAACGGGAAATGGGCCTTGCCGAACGGCCAAATGTTCCCCTCTTTGGAATTGTTACCCGGCTCGCCCATCAAAAAGGAATCGATATATTTGCAGACGCACTCGATCATATTCTCCAGCATGATGTGCAAGTCGTATTGCTGGGTTCGGGAGAATCATGGGCCGAGGAGCTTTTCTCACGCCTTAGCCATACATCCGATCGTTTTCGGGCTTATCTCGGTATGAATGAACGTTTGGCTCACCGCATTGAGGCGGGCTCTGACTTTTTTATTATGCCATCGCGCTATGAGCCCTGCGGATTAAATCAATTGTATAGCCAGCGTTATGGGACTTTGCCCATTGTGCGGGCTGTCGGCGGCCTCGAGGATACAGTGGACGATCATGTGACGGGATTTAAGTTTCAGGACTTATCTCCATGGGCGCTCGCCAATACCGTCGAATTGGCTAGGCGAATTTATCATGACGCCCCAAATAAAATTCGCGATATGCAGCTTGCTGGAATGAGAAAGCCGATGGGGTGGGAACATGCCTCACGACAATACGAGGCACTCTATCGAATGGCAATCCACAGGCGGCGCGCGCGCTGGTAATGCGGCGGGGTTTAACGCTCTTCGCGCTTTTCGGGCGCGGGAGCCGGCGCAGGATTGGGAACAGCCGCACTTGCCGGAGGTGTGAGCATGCGGGGCTTTAGCTCCAAGGGGACTCCGCCCGGGCTTTTTGCCATGATGGAGCGAGCCAATGCGCGATAATTGGCTTCGATAATCGACGTATAACCATTGATCATATTGAAATAGGCTTCCGATTGAATTCCTTTTTCACTGATCTTGCTTTCGGCGTCTTTGGCCGTTTTCACAAATGCATCGACCGAGGGGCCTAAATATTTTGACCAATTGTCATTGGGATTGGCCGATCCGTGGGTTTTCAATTCTTCAGCGGCTTTTTCGTATTGAGCGAGCTTGTCTTTGAAGGCCGCTGTGTCGATTTTCTTCACAATCACCGCAAGCATCAGTTCGCGCGCCAAATTAAAGGCGTTGTCTGCGGCTTTTTCACCGGCATCCTGTTTGGCCGGATCGGGCATATGCCCTTTGCGCCACGCCGCAATTTCGGTTCCAAGCTTATCGGATAGTTCGTCCAATTTTTCAAATTGAGCCAAGAGTTTCTTGTGATATTCCTTCCCCTTCGCGAAGCTATCGGTCTTGTACTCCTCGCGCTGGTAGTAGCCGCTGGCCGCTGTGAGATCGCGGGCTAGCTCCACCGCAAAGGGAGCGAACGCGGCGAGAGCTTCATCGACGCCGGGCATCGCAAAATTCTTTAGGCCGGCCGCCACGGTGCATGCGCGGGCATTGCGATCGTGAGGAACGCGCATCGCAATATCAAAGGGTTTGCGAATGTCGGGTTTGCCATCGGGGCTCATTGCGGATGTGGCGGCGGGCGCCTTGGCAGCGGCTTCGCCGGATGATTTGGGCGTGGCCGCAGGCGTTTTTGTATCGGCGGTCTTCGCACCGGCAGAAGCCTTTGAAGCGGGCTCCGCTGGCTTGGCCGGCGCCGTTGCGCTCTTTTTGTCGTCTTTGGGCGCGGCTGCTTTCCCAGCGTTGGCAGAACCGGAAGCGGCGGGCGCGGCGGCCGCAGGTGCGGGCGTTGCGGGAATGCCAAAATTCGGAAGCTTCTTTTCGCTGGGTTCGTCCTTGCCGAGACTCGCAAGGTATGCGTCGCGGGATTGCTTCAGGCTCAGCGTGCCGAAATAACAGACGTCAACGCGGTATTCCTTCATTTGCTGAGGGTTCACCGTCGCGGTCGGATTGGGCGGCTGGCGCACCGGCCTTTGGCTTCGCGCCGCGGCCGACGCCGACGATTGAGGTTCAGCGGAAGGCGGAGGCGGGTCATCTTTGCAGCCGGACAAACCAGACACCACAAGCGTTATCAGCAGGGCAGGAACACTAGACCGCAGACGATTCATCACCAATGCCTCCTAAAACCACACCGCTTGCCTAAACACGGGCAAGCTCAGCGCGCATCATGCCCAACTGCCCGGCGCTTTCAAGTGATGCCTTTGCATCAATCTCATCCGTGCATTGCAGAAGCGGGCGACGAAGCGCGCACATTCGATGGGCGGCCCGGAGAAATTTTTCACGGTGCGGCCCGCAGGCAAAGTACTGTTCGCGCCCGTGACTTTTCGCAATCTTACGCTGGATAAGCTCGTCATCGACGATGAACGCTCGTTCCGTCATGTTGGCCTCTACGCCGATCTAAAGCGGGTGCTGATCGACAGCGGATACCGCTTTAGGGTCGCCCCGCCGGATTCGCCCGCTTCGCGCTGGGATCGGGCGCTTTTTCTCAATCTCGCTTTCTGGAATGCGAGCGAGGCAGGCGATGTGCTGACCAGTGATCATCTTGCGGCCGATGTCGTGACGCATGTTGCGTGGCATCACCTGGCGCGTTCGGCCATCGACGCGCTTGAGAAAAAATCCGGCGTGCGCAGGGCCGATGAAACCCGTCCAAGCGCTGATGGTCTTCTTCTCGGAGAAGCGATCGCAAGCGCCTTCGATTTGTATTTGGTCGGCCGTTTATTGGGACATTCGCCGGATTCGGAGTTTTTAGAGACACAGGTGCCCGCGATGGCGGATATCGCCTACGGCGCGGGTGTCAGCGAAGAGGCTTTCGAAGATTTGCTCGGCGGAATTACTCAAGATCCAGAGCGGGCATTTGAAGATCTGCGCGAGCTTCTGTTCGATGTGTGCACGGCGCTCGTTCCATGTCACAGCCTCGATGAGGCAGATGTTCAATTGGAACGGTTCGCACACCATCGTTTTGCATGCCTGCTCCATCACTATGAGCTCCCGGTCTGGATTCTTCATGCCCGGGCTTATGGAGATAAAGAACCCGATTCTGTGGCCCGTTCCATCGATTCAGCGCTGCGCAAGGCCGATGTCTCGCTGGAGTGGCTGGAGGAACATTGGGTCAGGCCCGCACTTCCCGCCGGCTGACAATTGCCAGGAACGGATGTGCCGGCGCGGGCGTCGTGCTGAGACCCGCGCATGCTTGCGTGAACGGAAAATGTAGGCGAGATTGAGCTTACTCTTCGGATGAACGATCAGAGAGGCTCTAAGACCTCCGAAAACACAAAGACGGCTGAAGCGGGGGAGTCCGAATCCGGAACACCTTCTCTTTCCAGCGCTCAGTCATCAGGTTCCGCGCGAAGCGTTTCGGAACGGCCACCGCCTGGACGGGGAAGCTCACCGCCTCCTTCGCGCGCCGACAGTACATCGGGCATGCGGGCGGTCGGTGTTTCCTCGGAAGAGCAGCGCAAGCTCGAGGACATTCGCAAAAAGCTCAAAGACATTTTTGTTACCAACGAGAAGCAGGAAGCCGCGCCCGAAGTTGTGAAACCCGCGGAGCAGCAAACGGTTTCGTCGGGATTGCTCGACCTGCGCGATATCGCGAAACTGCACGAAGACGCCGGGAAAAATGCGGGCGTCGACGATATGCTGTTTTTGAGCGGCGGGCTCTTTGGGGATGCGCGCACAAGCGGCGGCAATAGCTCGATCGAAGCCCCCGATGTTTCAAGGCCAAGCGCGCTTCCGCTCAAACCTCCTCCGCCTCCGCAGGCAGCGAAGTCGGCATCGGTTCTCGATGAGATTTTGGTCGAGGCCGAAGTTGAACCGGTTTCGGCGAAGTCGGACGACAAACTGCTGAAGGCTCTCGCCAAGGCGCCGCCTGCTCCCGCTCCTAAAGCCGCGTCCGACGAAGTGCACGCGGCCGCTCCAAAACCAATGTCCAACGGGCTCATCGCGGTCATTGCCATCGGCGTGATTGCGGTGCTCGGCGGCGTTTTTTATTTGGTGATGAAGACCGGGGAGGACGAACCTGGGAAGACCGCTTCGAATACCGAAGGAACGGCTGTTTCCGCGGGCGAGCGGCCGCATTCCGACCAGGGAACGCGGCTCGGTCAGAACCCCGGCGATACGGCGGCAGGCGGTGATAGCCCAAGCGCTGCAGTTGTTCCTGGAAGCCGCGATCCAGGCTCGGCCGGAACAGCGGCCTCCGGTAAGGGCACGGCGGAACAAGCCGCGGCAGATCCGGGCAAATCCGGGGGTTCTAAAGCCAATCCCGAAGCCCCGCAGGGCGGCGCCGGAAAAGATCCCGGTGCTTCAAGCGCGCCGGGCAAAACAACAGCCACCGCAGCGGCAACAACGGCAGCTCCGCCCGCGACGACAGAAGCCCCGAAAGCGCCTCCTCCCCCGCCTCCTCCAGCCGCCGCGGAATTCAACGCGGACGCGGCCCGCAACGCCATGAGCGGCGCCGCGGCTAAAGCGGCTTCCTGTAAAGGCGATGGCCCATCGGGTTCGGCCACCGTCAGCGTTACCTTCTCCACATCGGGGCGGGTCACCTCGGCGCGCTTGGAAGGCGGTTCACTTCAAGGAACACCTGCCGGCGGCTGCATTGTTTCAGCGTTCCGCGGCATCTCCGTACCGCCCTTTGACGGCTCTCCCGTCACCGTCCGAAAGACAGTCAGCGTTCGATAAGCGCTTCTGTTTGCCCTTCTTTTGAAGGCTTTCACCGCAGCGTTCCATCCCCGCGCCGCACTTGCCTGCGCTGACCGTATCGACGGCGCCCCCTTCCCTCACTATGCTCCGCGCCCCGACGTGCTCATCGCGCTTCGAATTAAGAATTTTATTTTGATGGATGCCCTCGATTTGGAGCTCGAACCGGGCTTCAACGTGCTGACCGGTGAAACCGGCGCGGGCAAATCCATCGTTATTGGTGCCCTATCCCTTGTGCTTGGAGGGCGGGCCAGCGCCGAGCAGGTGCGGCCGGGCGCCGATGAAGCCGAAATCGAAGCGCTCTTCGATGTGCAAGGTTCGGAGCGCCTGCTTCGCTCGCTCGAGGCTTCAGGCATTGCTTGCGATGGTGAACTTGTCGTGCGGCGCGTTGTGCAAACGGGCGGGCGTTCACGCGCTTATTTGAATGGAAAGCTGTGTACGGCGGCCGAACTTGCCGCGCTGGCCTCGGAACTCGCCGATGTGGCCTCTCAGCATGAGAGTGTTGCGCTCACCGATCCATCAACCCACTTGGGTTATCTCGATCGCTTTGCGCATTTGGGAGAAATGCGGCGCGCGCTTTCATCGGATGTCGAACAAATCGAACGTATTGTCGGGGAACTCCGCTCGGCGCGCGAAGCTGAACGGCGAAGAGGCGAGCGAGAGGCGTTTATCAGTTTTCAATTGCAGGCGATCGAGGCTGTGGCGCCGCAGCCCGGTGAAATAGAACATCTTCAGGCGGAAAGAACTCGTCTGCGCCACGCGGGAAAGCTGATGGAAATCACCAAGCGCGTGGCAACGCGGCTCGATCAAAGCGACCCGGCTATTTGCGATGAGCTTGCCCGGTTCGTAAAGGAATTGGGGGCGGCCTCGGAGCTCGATTCAGAGCTGAATACGGCGGCGGAAGTGCTCGAGCGATGCTGGACCGAGCTTCGTGAAACAGCCCGCGAATTAGATCGCTACGCAGAGCGCACGAGTGCCGATCCATCCAAGCTGTCCGATGTCGAAGAGCGCTTGTACAAACTCGAGGGATTGCTCCGCCAGCATGGCCCGACCATCGAGGATGTCATCGAGACGCAGCACAAGCTCCGTTCCGAACTCATCAGCTTGGCCAATATGGGAACGCGGATCGCCGAGCTTGAACAAGAGCGCGACGCGATACTGGAAGGCGCCTCGGAACGCGCCCGGGCTTTGTCCGCCCAGCGTAAACAGGCCGCAGATAAATTGGCTGCGTCTATCGCCGCGGAATTGGCCGATTTGGCCATGGGTGGAGCCCGTGTGATGGTGGATGTGGCTGCGCTGTCCAGCGATCGCGCTGAAATCTGTGTCGATGGCGCCCGCCTAAGCCGCGATGGAATCGATCGGGTCGAATTTCTGATCGCGCCGAACAAAGGGCTCGATCCCAAGCCTTTGAGGCGCATTGCGTCGGGGGGTGAACTTTCGCGCGCGCTGCTCGCGCTAAAGCGTGTGCTCGCGGAATGCGGCCCCGCGGGCCTCTATGTGTTCGATGAAGTGGACAGCGGTGTGGGAGGCGCCATCGCCGACAAGATTGGGCGCGCAATTGCCGATGTCGCGCATCATCACC
This sequence comes from uncultured Polyangiaceae bacterium, assembly GCA_964537685.1. GTDB lineage: Bacteria > Myxococcota_A > Polyangia > Polyangiales > Polyangiaceae > CAZICM01. The sequence goes on along the minus strand of CAZICM010000028.1, from coordinate 27,188 downwards.
AAGTTCTTTGCATCACGCATTTGGCGCCCATCGCCGCATTTGCCGATGCGCATTATGTGGTCACCAAACAAAGTTCTTCGGGCATTGCCAAAAGCGAAGTGCGGCGCATTAAGGGCAAGGAACGCACAGCCGAAATCGCGCGCATGCTTTCGGGCGCGAAAGTAACGGCGGCTTCTCTAAAGGCCGCGTCCGAACTCATTGCAAGTGCCAGGGCGTCCATCGGCAAATCGGCCCGCAAAGACGCTTAAAAGAAAAGCCTCGCGCCTTTCGCCCTATCCGCGCGCCATCGCATAATCGTTGAGATCGACGCGGATGAGGTCTTTAAGCCAAGGGTGAACCGAGCACGCGACGCGGTAGAGCCCTTGAGCGATGCGCCGATAGCTTGGATGTCCTTGCTTGGCCGACCGCAGCTCAATCACATGAAAGAGCTCCCGTATATTCAGCGTCCAGAGCACGCGCACCCGGTATCCCAAAGGCACGATGTACTGCGCTTCCATGGGATGCTCCGTCTCAATCGCCATCCACGCATCGCGGGCCGCCATCATCGCTTCGACATAAGGCTCGACCAAACCCATCTCGAGGAGGTCGCGCGGCGTTTCAAATCCCAGCCGGCACGTTAGTCTCTGCACCGCGGGCGATACCAAACGGTGACGCTGAAGATCGCGATAGGCACCATAGTCCAGCATTAGCTCAAAGGTCATGCTGCTAAACTCAAATGCCCTCGGCACCGAATCGTGTGCCCCCCGATTGCGCAGAGACGCCCGAACAATATCCTCGAGCTCCCGGCTCACCGTATGCCGCAGCGCATCGCCGATTCCCTGAATGTGCACGCTGGCATCCGATCCTTCGTAAATTAGCGCCGTCGCAATGCGCTCCAGAGCATCCTTGTCAAATCGGATCAGACGCACGGGCTGGTGGATCACTATCGTTGCATTGGCGCCTTCGGCGGGCGGTGAATAAACGGTGCGGACGGCGTTCGCGACATCGGCGGGCAACGAGCTCCGATAGGCGTTCTTCGAGGCGTATTTCACCAGCGTTGGCGTCACAACCTCCGCAGCCCGGTGCATTTTTCCGGCGAGCGCGCGCACTTCCTCCAAAGGGCTCGAATACAGCTTGGATAGAAGGGTTTCCAATGCCCGCGCATTCGCGGTAATCCCCAAATTCGTCCGCGTGCCCGCCGGCAGAAGGCCGCGCAGCATATCGCAGACCTGAGCGCGAATCGCCGCGTTATAAGCCGCTTCGCTTACGCCATCGGGCTTTGCTGAACGGCTCTGAAGCTTTGCTGTCACCCTTGGCATCAAGTCGAGGTAGGCCCAAAACAGGCGTTCAGCCGTCTCGCGGTACACCTTCAGCTCAGAAGCGGACAAGCCAGGCGGCTCGACATAACTTCGCTGATCGAAAACCACATAGCGCGTGCTTTTTTCCGTGTACGAGCCGAGCCGTAAATCCTCAATCGCCTTCGATGCGATGATACTCACATTCTCGACGGCCAAATGAACCGCGGCGTGTTCCGCAACCGAGGCATGGCCATATCCAATCACCCATTTTTCATGGAAAATACGCGCTTTTTCCGTTGCAAGCCGCATGGATGACCGCTCGGCCGACCCCGCAACATTCAGCTCTTCATCGGCAATCAGCTTGGCCAGGTTGCTCCGCAAGTCGTCCCGGCTGCGGGAGTAGTAAGCGAATAAGACCGCTATGACCTCTTCCGGTAGCCCCATTAAGGCAAACACATCGTCCGTCAGGCTGGACACATAGGGTTCGATCTTGGCGCGCAGAGCGTCATCCACGAGCATGGGTTCTTTTAACCCAAAATCGCTTGGAACGTTGTTTTTTCGTATCCGCGCTTTGAATTCGATTTAATGGCCAACCCATTTGATAAAAATCGAGCCGCTTGCTTCCGGCTGAACCTTGTACGGCCTTCACGGAAGCGCCGCAGACGCCAGCACCGGAGAAAATACATCTCCGAATAGCTCGCTGTTCACGAGCTTGCGATTCCTGCGCGTAAGCACTTCACAGCCTGTTTTGGTGACCAGCACCGTGTGCTCAAACTGTGCCGACAGCGATCCATCTGCTGTTACGGCTGTCCACTTGTCCGCAAGAATCTCAACTTCAAACCCACCGAGGTTGATCATCGGCTCGATGGTAAAGCACATCCCAGCCTTCAGCCTTAAACCCTGGCCCCGCTTGCCAATATGCGACACCTGCGGTTCTTCGTGAAAGCGCCGCCCAATGCCGTGCCCCACAAAGGTGCGAACCACCGAACAGCCTTGTCCTTCGGCGAATTCTTGAATAGCCGCGCCGATATCACCCAGCCGCGCGCCTTCGCGCACCTGTGAAATCCCAAGCTCCAAACAGCGCCTCGATACCTCGGTCACATGCTTCGCCTCGGCGGAAGGCGTGCCCACATAAAACGTGGCCGATGTGTCGCCATAAAAGCCGTTGTAAATGCTGGTTACGTCAACGTTGATGATATCGCCTTGCTTCAGCACCTGTTTGCCGGGAATGCCGTGGCACACGACTTCATTCACCGATGTGCATACGCTCTTTGGAAAGCCTTTGTAGTTGAGCGGAGCGGGATGAGCTCCCCTTCGCACCGTGTCTCGATGCACAAAGGCATTGATGTCTTCGGTCGATATTCCGGGGCAAATCATCTCACCGACCAAAAGCAACGTATCGGCAGCCATTTGGCAGACCACCCGCATTGCTTCGACTTCCCGCATGGTTTTGATATTGACGCTGCTCAAGGCCCCGAAAGCTCCGCCAGTGCCACCGCTTCTTTTACTGCGGCCACCACCTCGGGCGTATCCGCCGAGAGGTGCCAATGCAATTCAACTTGTCCGTCAGCCCCTCGAAATCGCCGAAGAAAACCGACGAATATCGTTCCTTGAAGGCGCACGCCGAAGGCTCTGGCAATTCCGAACGCGCGGCTCTGAGGACGAATATTCAGCTCAAACCTGGAGTCGGGTATCCGGGGCGCCGAGAGCGTCGGATATCCGACCAAGATTCCTAGGTGATATGTCGATTCATCACCGAAAGAATCAATCGTCACCGTGGTGACTTTTACCCGTGCGACCAAGTCGGCCGTGCGGGCTCTTTGTTTTAGCAGTGGGTCGCCGCGCGGTGAAAGCCCATCTACGCCCAATCCAACGGCGGCGGTATCGATACCATCATCAAACAGCTCAACGGCAGGCCCGGTCCAAACTGGCAATGACGCCGCATCAGACGCCGAGCGAACCTGCGTTCCTTCACCACAGCCCAAAAGCGCGATTGGGGGGAGGCCAATACCCAGAACAAGCCTTAAAACAAAGCGGAAATGACGCGGCATGACAATTCGCACAGCCCAGAAGCATAGCTTTGGCAAGGCGGCCGGACCGGGCAAAAAAATTTTAAAAAAAATCTTAAAAAATAAAAAATTGACTCCATCGATTCAAAACAGCCCCCGTCCAAGCTCCTGCCGGCGCAAACACGAACGAGCGGGCGAGCCGGCGAATCCCCGAAAGGTTTGTTTATCTGCGCTAGATGTGATGATAGGGTCCGCGCGCCCGCCTATGGGTTCCATGGCTTGTTCGACGGGAATGAAGAAGACATGGGCCGGTCACCCCACGAGGGGTTGGAGGAAGACAAATGAAGGCGATGAGGTTTTTGGGAACGGTTGTGGCGGTGGGTTTGGGTTTTGTGATCGCGGCGAGTCCGGGCGATGCTCTGGCTCAAAAGAAGAAGAAGGAAGCGCCGGCCGCGCCTGTTGTGGCTGCGGAGCCGCCGATGACGAAGAAGCCCATTGTGCTTCCTTTTAAGGATGTGGCGTGGGGACAGTCTCCCAAGCAAGTCGCCGCGGCCATCGATAAGGTTTTGGATGAGGACTACAAGCCGCTGTATCAAAAGACGGCGCCCGGCGTGAAAATGAAGGCGCTGGACGCTCAGCTTGAAGAAGACAAGTCGGCGTTCCGGCGCAGCCGCATCGATTTTGGCAAGCTGCCGACGGGCATCGATTCAACGCCGCTCAAAGGCGAATACACGTACATGAACAAAGAGTCGCTGCTGACGCTGACTCGCAAGGGTTCGGCGACGCACTTCTTCTTTATTCAGGACAAGCTCTGGAAGGTGATCGCTGAAATTAAGCTCGATGACAGCTCGCCTTATGGAAAGAACTTTCAAGAGGCGGTTGTGAAGCTGGTGTCGCCGAAAGCTTATGGCGTGCCTGGCCGCGTTTTGGATGTCGATTACGACAAGGGCCGCAATGCTGTTGAAGTCGATTGGAAAGACGCCAATTCGCATATTCGCGTGATTCAGCGCAGTGATACAGCCGTGGCTTTTGCGTATGAAGATCTGGCGACGCTTGGCAATCTTTCAAGCTTGAGGGCGAACAAGCCGGTTGTTGATGACGGAATCGATCCGGAAGTGAAAGCGGCCATCCGGGGACCTGACAAGGCGCCCGAGCCGCCCGCGCCCGTCGAAAAGGCAGGCAAGAAGAAGTAGGCCGAAACGCCCCGTGAATAAAAAAACCGCTGCAAGCCCAGAGCCTGCGGCGGTTTTTTTATGGTTCTTTATCTTTAAACGACGCCCAAATACGACGTTACGTGATGAGCGATGAGCCTTCTGGAACGCGGGCGCCGTTGGTCACAATCACGCGGGCGGACGGTGCAACCGCATGAACGGCCGGCTCAATCACACCCCGCTTCGTGAGCGTTACGCCGGGACATCCCGAACAAACGCCCGCTAAATGCAGCGTCAACTGATCGGGCTCCACGGCCACAACATACAGTTCACCGCCGTCCGCACGAACCAGGGGAGCAATCACATCGCGGCAAATTTTGAGAAGCTGATCAATCGTCGCAGGCATCGAAGCTCACCAGCATTCGCCAAATAGTACGCGTATCAAGGCTGCGGCGGGCATTGTTTTTTTATTGGGCGGCTTAAACATCCGATAGAATGACGACCAATCCAGCATCGGCCCCGAGTTCTGGAATCCGGTGGGCGGCCACGGCGAAGGTGCGGCCCGTGATATCGACGCTTCCTTTAAAGGGTCCTGAGGCGGTCTTTTCGATTAAGTCGAGCCCTTCGACGGCTTGGGCATTGATGTCGGGCGTTACAGGTGCGCCATAGGCTTTCTTGCCCTTGATCACAAAGACATAGAGCACAGGCACAGCCTTTTCGTTCTTGTTCTTGGCTTCCTCGATTAAGTCGCGCCGCGCTGTTTCCTCGAGATGGTAGGCAAAACGGCGGAATGACCAGCCGGTCACAAAGACGCCTTTGAGCTGTCCAGCAGGGTCGGTGACGGGATGCGCGACAACCCATTGGGCGTCCTGGCCCGTGCGAACGCCGCGCATCTCCTGCATTTCGCCGAAGACTTCCACCATGCCGCTCTTTGGATCGGCCGCTTTTTTAAGGTCCGGGAACGCGGCGAATACCGATTTGCCCGCGAGCAGATCGGGATCGGCTTCGCTGCGAAGCACAACGCCCGCTGTGTCTGCAAATGAGAAGAAGGTGCTCTTCGCGACATCCAAATCGTGAACGGCAGCGCGCGCGCCCTGAATCGCTCGCTGCAATCCAGGAAGATTCTGCGAAGGATCGGCCTCGAGGGCGGCTCCGAGCTTTTTCGATCCCTCGGGGAATCCGCGCCTGACTTGAGCCACGTCTTCTTGAACGACAGGCACGAGTTTGGAGGCCGCGGAGGCTGCCTTTAGTTCGGCCGAGGCTTTTTTGTCTTCACATCCCGCAATGGAGAAAACGATTGCAGACGCTGCAAACCAAGCGAGGCGGCCATTGCGATTCATGACTGTATGTCTCCTTCAATCCCACGCACGATGTTCAAGCTTATGCCGGTGGAACAGATCTCACCGGATTTAAAAAGTTTCCGGCACGACGAAAACAACTTCGATTCTTGCGTTGCGGGCGCGATCGGCGCCTTCAGGATCGACCGCGGGCATCGCTGTCCCAATCAATACGCTGTCGATTTTTGCGGCGCCGGATGCAGCCGAAATCGCTTGTGCAGCCAGTGACAATCGCGCCTTCGAGGAGCCTTGGTCTTTTTTTCCGGGCTCTTTGTCGTCATGCATGACGACCAGCACCGGGAAGCTTGGATGCGCGGCTGCGATCCGCCCGAGTTCGGTGAGCTTCGCCGCTCCCGCCGGCAGCAGCGCATCGCCTTTGAACAGGCCCCTCAAGGTGACGAATACGCCGCGGTCATCCCGGGAAGGAGCCCAGTTTCCCGCAGCAGAAAGCTCTGAAAGCAAGGTGTCGCCGGCGCCGGGAACCGTGGCCACGGGTGTCTTCGTTCTTCGTATGGACGTGAGCACGGAGAGGCATCCCGCTCTTAGGCGCGATGCCTGATCGATAGGCGCAGGAGGTCCGGCCGCGAGATCGCTCTCGAGTTTTGAGAGGGTGTTGTTGAGATCTAAAAGCTTGTTGGATAGGGCTTCTTTGCTCGGCGGCGCAAGCGCTTCATCCGCAGTGACCAGCGGGTCATCGGAGGCTCCCGAAGCCGCAGGTGCCGCAGGTGCCGATGGAGGAGGAGCCGTTTTTTTCTGAGGCTTTTCATCGGCGGGCATCTGCGCGAGTAAGAGCTGGGCTGCGCCGCATAGAAGGCGTCCCTGCGCGGAAAGCGAGCGCGCCGCGGACATGCGGGCCTTCTCGCGATCCCGATCGCCTTTCTCGGAAGCGATCGGAGGCTGCGCGTCGGTAACGACTTTTACGCGCAGCTCGAGGGCTTCCGCTTCCGCCGTGATGCGCACCTGTTCCGCATCGATGGAGGCCAGCTCTTCTTTGGCTTTGTCTTGTGCGTCTTTGGTTTGGCCGAGCAGCGCTTGAGCCCGCGCAATGCGGGAAAGAATCGTCGCATGGGTATAGGCAGACATCGCGCGTTCACCCAAAATCTGAGCGCCCGCTGTATCGCCGGAAGCGAAGGCCGCATTGGCGTCGGATCTCAGCTTTTCGGCGTGCGCAAAACCGGCCGGTGCCAGCGTTTTCGCTTCGGTGAGGGCGGGCGATACGCGGACCCGATCGATTTGCGCGAGCACATCGGGCGGCGGAACAGAGGTACAGCCGGAAAGAGCCCAAATCGTAAGCGCCGCCGCTGCGCCGCGGGCACCGTGCATACAGGACTGGAGAACAGCGCGCTCATCGGCAAAGAGCGCGGGAAAGCGCCTATTCAGGCTCATTTTTTCGCACCTTTTTTGGCTGCGGGCTTTTCGCTCTTGGGCTTTGCCTGACCATCTTTTTTCGGTGCAGGGCCGCTCTTTTTCTCTGTCTTGTCGACCTTGTCGCCGCTTTTTGATTTCAAGAGACGCTGCTGCTCGGCTTCCGATGCCTTCTGGGCAGCCTCCGCCGCCTTGGTTTCGGCCTGTTTTAAATCGGCCGCGGCTCTTCCCCGCCTCGCCTCGGTCTCGGCCAACAGAGCCCGCGCCCGCTCCACTTGTACCGATAGTTCCCGGGCTTTCTTCGCGCTCGCCATGGCTTCGTCTTCTGCCTTCGCCGCCTTCAGCAGATCGCGCGCGGTCTCCGCCCATTCAAGCGCTAGGCCATCCAGCATGCGGGCATGCGCACTGTCGCCCGAAGCTCTCGCTCCCGCGGCCCGCTCGAGTGCATGAACCGAACTTCGCACGGCATCTTCGACTACTTTTCCGTACTTAGGGTCGAGCGATGCGGCCTCAACTTGCGCAAGAAGCTTTTCTGCTTGAGCTCCATCGCCGGGAGGCGCGGGAGCGCGCGTTTGAGGCACCTTTGCCGAGCCGCCGCCATGCGCATGCGCCACATTCGAGGCGCCCAGCGTTCCCAGGCTCAGCGACAGCCCAAGCACCGAAACCCGCAGGCTGCGAAACCACTTATGACCGCGGAAATAAAATGAAAGCGCGTCCATTCATCTCATCTCTTCTTCTGGTCTTCTTCCCTCCGCTTAGCGCTGAAGGAAATTCCTCACGGACCAGTCCAGTTGGGGCTCAAGGCGGGTCATCTCGGCTTTTGTTCCGCCGGCCTCGAGCAAATACACCCGTTCATCGGTCACGAAGAGCGAAATCCAATACAGATGCGGCGACTTCCCTTCATCGTGTCCAAAGCGCAATTGCGTGCCCGTTAGGCCGCCCCTGTTTTTTACCTCTCGCTTATCCAGCAGCGCATATCCGCCCATATCGCGCATGCGGTTCTCTATCGCGCGCAGCCAAAACCCTGCATCTCCCTTAGGTTCGTTTTGAATGGCGCGAATGCCCAGTACCACTCCATCCGCTGTCGCCGCCCGGTATTCATCGCCTTCGTACAGATGATCGAGCTCGACAAATCCAGGCGGTGTTGCAGCCACAAATGACCGCCCGCATCCCAGCATCATCACCGCCGAAAGCACTACGGCCAACCCGAACATGGAACGCATCTTCACGTCCGCCTCCCTCATCACAGGCTGAGAAGCCTCGAAAGCCCAAGCTCATTCAGCCAATACACAGGCAGCCGGAAAGGCGTCTGCGTCAGCTCCTCACGACGCTTGGGCTGATAAGTCACCGTAATCGTCGAATAGGCCGCCCGGTCTTTGAGGAATTTTAAGCGGCCCTCCATACGCTCCAGTTCACCGGATACCCGCTCCAGTTCGCGCTCCACCATCACGCTCTCTTCCACCTTCGTGGCCTTGGCCAGCAACTGTTCCAAGCGATCGCGCACCGCCCTCGCATTGCGAATCCGGAGCTCTAAATCGCGAAATTCTTCGGTCACATCCTGCGCCACGACATTGCGGGTCAGCATGTCGCCCGTCTTCTCGATGCGCCGGATCGCCGTATCAAAGAGAGCCGCCGGCACGCGAATGGTGATCGCGTTGTCATCGCGGCGCGCCAAAAACCCTCCAAGCTCCTTGGCCAATTCTTCAATCTGCGCAAGCGCGGCCTGTACCTCGAAGACCGCCATGGTGATCTGCGCGGTGTAGATCAAAATCGGTCCGCGCGTGGACGCCGAAGCTTGAGCTACTTTAGGCTTGGGCTGCGCTGTTTCGCCGCCTTGAGGGGCCGGTGCCGGAGTGGTGACGGGCGGGGGCGGAGGGGGAGGCGGAGGCGCGCCGGCCATGCCGTTCAGCACAAGACCTTCCGGCCGCATCGGCGCCTCTTCGCGTTCTGTAAACATCCCGTCCGCATCGTTGTCCGCCATATCCGCGGGAGGCGCGGGCATAGGCTGCGCACCTGGATACGCCATACCTTCGGCGGGGCTCATCGCAGGAGCCGCACCGGTCTTCTCCATCGCCGCGCTGCAGCCGGATAGCATCAGCAACAGTCCGCATAGCCACATCACCCATGCAAATCGATCGGTTCGCGTCATGGCAATCCGCAGACTACTCATTTTTTTGCTGACTGAGCGCGCGTATCCAATAGGCAATTCCAGCCATCGCCCCCGCCGCCGCCGCTATCCCGAGCAATACATTCAATATGGCCGGCAATGCAATCGCACTTAAGACCGCGCAAAATTGAAATACCGTCGCGAGCTTCCCGGGCACATTCGCCCGAGCAATCACTTCAGGCTCTTCGCGCGCTGGATTTCTCTTTGGGCCGTGCCGCACCGCGAACACCCAAAGCAAAAGCGGCAGCTCCAGTATTTCGCGCGTCGTCAGCGCGGCTATTCCCCACGCGGGAATGCGCTGATGCAGCACCAGCGTGACCACCACCGTTATCGCAAATGCCTTGTCCGCCACCGGATCGACGATTGCACCGATCGCCGTCACTTGATTGTTTCGCCGCGCCAGCCAGCCATCGAACACGTCGGTCAATCCGGCCGCGCACAGAACGGCAAAGGATTGCACCGCATCGCCAACCACAAAAGGAAACAGCACGGCCAAAGGCAGCCGAAGCAAACTCAGGATGTTTGGCGGAAGCAGCAAATCACGGGCATGCAGACGCGGAAGCTTCATCGTTCAACAGCTTTCCCGCTCATGCCGGCAAATAAAAAATCATCAATCCGAACACCGGATCGTGAGTACGGGCACTTTGCTTTGGCGCACGACGCGCTCCGCCACGCTTCCCAGCAACAAATGTGAAATCCCCTTCCGGCCATGCGTCCCCATCACAATCATGCTCGCCGAAACTTCATCGGCGATGGCCAATAGTTCACTCGCGGGCTCGCCTTCTCTCAGGACGGCCTTAGAAATGCCTGTCTGCTCTTTTAGTTCACTCATCGCCTTCTTCACGGCATCCCCAATTTCGGCCGAAAACGTGGGCAACAGCGCCGGCTCCAGCCCCGGATAAGTAAACATCGGCACCTGATACACATGGGCAAGCATGACTTCAGCGCCCAGCTTCGAAGCAAGCTCTTTTGCCACGTCCAGCGCCTTCATCGAAGCCTTCTCAAAATCGATGGCCACCAGAATCACATTCGATTGTTCTGCCATAGCGCTCCTTTGTAGCGAATCGAAGCCCGCGGCGAAAGAGTGGGAATTTCAACAGCCACATTGAAGACACCGTCCGCCGATTTTGTGCGTTTGTGCGCGCGGCTTATTCGGTACAGGCCCCGCCTTCGGTTACGATCGCTCCGTGGCCGAAGACAAGCTTCCCAATATTCGCTCCACGCTGCTCCAAGCTTTCGCCGTCACGGTGAAGGATGAAAGTCAAGCCCCGGACCGAGTCTCGAATCAGCCAGGCGAAGGTGAACGCAAAAGCTCGTTTTCCAAAGCCCCTGCGGTGCCGCTTCCAGGGCGCGGCGACATCATCGATGACAACTATATTCTGACCACGCTGCTGGGCGAAGGCGCGTTTGGAAAAGTCTATGTCGCTCAGCGCATCGATGTTCCCGAACATCAGGTCGCGCTCAAGATTCTTCCCAGTACCGTGTACGAGGGCCGCAATGTCGAACGCGAGCTCGTCATGCTCGCGACGGTCGGCCACCCCAATGTCGTACAGCTTAAAGATCACGGCACAGGCCCCGACTATGTGTGGTTCACGATGCCTGTGTATGAAGGCGAAACCCTTGAGGAGCGCCTGAAACGCGGCCCGCTCAGCATTCGCGAGGCTTACGATATTTTCGTTCCCGTAGCGCGCGGACTCGAAGCGCTGCATCTCGCCGGATTGCGCCATCAGGATATCAAGCCGGACAATATCTATCTCGCTATTTTCGGAGGCCGCGTACATCCCGTCCTGCTCGATCTCGGCGTAGCGGCCGAACGTGAAGCTACCTTTGTCGCCGGCACGCTGCTCTATGCGTCGCCTGAACAAATCGCCTATCTCGCGGGCAAGCCCGGCACTGCAGTGCTCAATGAAAAGATGGACACCTACGGCCTGGCCACCACGCTGCTGATGGCGCTTTCTGGCCCCGAATACTTCCCGGGCAACAACGCCGAAACCGCCGAGCAAATTGAAGCGGCGCACAAAGTCCGCGCCGAAAATCCCCTCGGCCCCAAAGTCTTATTGGAGCTCGTCGGCAATCCCCGCGACATGCTCGAGGAATGCTTCAAACGCTGGCTCGCGCTCGATCCTAAAGACCGCCCCACCATGAGCGAGCTGGCCTCGGAGCTCGATGTTCTGCTCGAGCCCGAACGCGAAGCCGCCCGCGCCGAAGAACGAAGGCGCCTGCGCCAAAAAAATGCCCTCTTCCGCGTGAGCCTCGCCGCTATCGCCCTGTTGCTTATTGCCGTGGGCGGCGGCTACTACATCTATTCGAAACGCGAATCTTTGGCCCTCGTCAGCGCCCTTGAAAAAGCCGAACGCGAGGGCGCCGAATCCTTCGACAAGCTCGATACTTGCATCGCCTCGCATACCCTTGAAAAAAAGGCCACCGCCTCCTGCCGCGCCGAACGCGAAAAGGACAAGAGCGAGTTCCAGATGGCGCTCGATGCGCTCAAAAAAGCAGGCTCGACGACCGCCGAACGCGCCAAGCAAATCGAGCTTCTGCAGAACCACTACGCAGCCCGCCTGAAAGCCTGCGAAGACACCAACGAGAAGAATCTAAAGACTGCCGCCGATGAAAAAGCCCGGCTCGAAGCCGCATGGCAGCAGGAAAAAGAAGCCCTCATCAAAGAGCGCGATGAGCAGAAGAAAATCGTCGAGACCTATAAAAAAGACCTCGAAGTGTGCGACAAAGCCCGTCATGCCTGCTTCGAGGAACGCGAATCGTGGAAGGCTCAGGCGCCCGCGCCAGGACAAATCCCTCCTCCAGCCATACCAACAGCCCCGGGCAGCGTGCCTCCTCCTTCTCCAAGCCCAAGCGGCTCAAATCCTTCATCGCCGCCCGCAACAGCACCCGCCATCCCGCCCACAACCACCATCCCGCCCGTTACTCCACCTCCACCGCCAACCCCACCTCCACCACCCCCAAAAACCGATCCCACAACCCTTTAATCCCTTTATTTTTTATCAAATTGATAACCAATTTAATCGATTTTATTCCCTCTCAGCACGAATACCTTGTCCTTTAACCCCACTCTTGGTATTCAGTCCTAAAAGTGCCCATGCGTAATCTTTCCCGCCGTGAAGCCCTCAAACGCCTTGGCGCGGCCGGCCTTGTGCTCGGCGGCAGCGCGGCCCTGGCCCGCCTCCGCTGGGATCAAGGCGGCCTGCTCACCCAGGCTTCCTCCGAACGTCCTCAAACCAGAGATTTTAGGCTCGGCGACAATCCAAACGAATTGCCTCATCTCTCCGTCGCCAAAAACAACAGCGACCCCGCCACCCTCGTTCAACAGGCTGTCTTAGCCATCGGCGGAATGAAGCGCTTTATCTCCCGAGGCGATATCGTCGTCGTCAAACCCAATATCGGATGGGATCGCACGCCTTTACACGCTGCCAATACCAATCCCGCCGTCGTCGCCGAAGTCGTGCGCCTTGCCTTCGACGCCGGCGCCAAACGTGTCATCGTCACCGACGCCTCCTGCAATGAACCCAACCGTTGCTTTCAGCGATCGGGAATCTGGAAAGCCGCCTATGATGTGGGCGCCGAAGTCATCCTCCCCTCCGAGCACCGCTTCCGCCAAATGCGCCTCAAAGGCGAAGTGCTCGACGAATGGCCCGTCTTCACCCCCCTCGTCAACGCCGATAAAGTCATCAATGTCCCCGTTGCCAAACATCACAACCTCGCCAAATACACCGCCGCCATGAAAAACTGGTACGGCGCGCTTGGCGGCAGACGCAACCGCCTCCATCAAAATATCGATACCTCCATCGCCGACCTTGCCCACTTCATTCAACCGACCCTCACCATCGTCGATGCTGTCCGCGTCTTGATGCGCAATGGCCCCCAAGGCGGCAATATCGCCGATGCCAAAGACATGCATACTGTCATCGCCTCCACCGATCAGGTCGCCGCCGATGCCTACGGATGTCAGCTCATCGGCCGTAAACCCGAAGATTTGCCCTACCTAAAACTGGGCGAAGAACGCGGACTCGGTACCACTCGCCTCGACACCTTGCGTATCGCCGAGGTGTAATATGATCGCAAAACTCCGTACTCTCCTTCTAAAACCTGCCAAACGCGCGGGTTCCGGCCTTCCCGCCCGTCCTATTATTCGTGTTCTCGTATGGGCCCGGCGCATCATTCAATTTGCCTGCCTCGCCCTCTTTCTTTATTTTCTCTTTGAAACCGCCTTCCGAGGCTCGTTCACCTCTGCCCAAGAACGCGTCCGCCTCCCCCTCCCTGTCGAAGCATTTCTATTGGCCGACCCATTTGTCGCCGCCATGACCCTGCTCTCGACCCACACCATCTACCGCGGCCTGCTCTGGTCCATTGGCATCCTCGCCCTCACCCTTATCTTTGGCCGCGTCTTCTGCGGCTGGATTTGCCCCTTTGGCACACTCCACCACTTTTTTGGCTGGATCTTTCCCTCCCGCTATCTCAAAGGCAACAAACGCGTCGAATCCAATAAAACCCATCCTCTGCGGCAGCGCGTTAAATACTACCTCCTCTATGCCTTTCTTGCCGCCGCCCTCACCGGCAGCGCCATCGGCGGCCTCTTCGACCCCATTTGCGTCGCCGTCCGCGCCATCGGCCTTGGCATTATCCCAGCCGCCCAATATATCGGCGGCGTCTTCAATAGCACCGCCTCCGCCACAGGCATCCGCTCTATCCAAAATATCTCCGATGGCTCCCAGGATTTCCTCGCTCAAACCGTCTGGCAATCCAAACAATACTACTTCCACCACACCTGGCTCATCGTCATCCTTCTCATCGGCATCCTCTTTATGAACCGCTTTATCCCCCGGTTCTGGTGCCGCGTCCTCTGTCCCCTGGGAGCATTTCTAGGCGTCTTCGCCCGCTTCGCCCTCTTTGGCATGGAAAAAGACCATGCCAAATGCACCGACTGCAATCTCTGCCTCGTTCATTGCCAAGGCGCCGACTCTCCCCAGGGAGGCGTCAAATGGCGGCAAGACGAATGCCATATGTGCATGAACTGCGAAGCCGCCTGCCCCGAAGACGTCATCAAATTCCGCTTTTTACCCAACCGCAAAAGCGCCGTTCAAAAACCCGACACAGGCCGCCGCACCGCCGTCGCCGCCGCAGCAGCGGGCGCCGCCTCCATCCCCGCCGCCCGAATCGCCGACGCCCTCGACGCCAACTACGACCACCGCGTCATCCGCCCCCCCGGCTCTGTCCCGGAACGCGAATTTTTAGAACGCTGCATCCGCTGCGCCGAATGCATGAAAGTCTGCCCCAACAACGCCCTCCATCCCGCCTTCTTTGAAGCGGGCATCGAAGGACTCTGGACCCCCATTCTCATTGCCCGCATCGGCTATTGCGAACACTCCTGCGTCCTTTGCGGCGATGTCTGTCCCACCGGTGCCATCCAAAAAATTACCGAAGAACAAAAAATGGGCATCGGACAGCCCCCCATCCGCATCGGCACCGCCTTTTACGATCAAGGCCGCTGCCTGCCCTGGTCCATGGGCGTCCCCTGCATTGTTTGCGAAGAATTCTGCCCCACCTCCCCCAAAGCCATCTGGGTCGAAGAAGTCGACGTACCCAAACGCGACTCCATCCCCCAACCCGACGGCAAAGAACCTAAAATGAATATGGTCCATGTCCAGCGCCCCCATGTGGACCCATCTCTATGCATTGGCTGCGGCGCATGTGAAAAAGTATGCCCGGTCCAGGATAAACCCGCCGTCTATATCACCAATATCGGAGAAACCCGCTCCAAAACCAATGTAATCCTCCTAGAAGGCGAGGATTACAACAAAGGCGCCTCCTGATCGTTAAAAACCTTTACTCGGCTGCTGTAATGCAATAGACATCGGGAAACATCGCACAATGGCTTTCCCATGAGCACCGACGACACCTCCCGCATCACCCCTCCATTTACCGGCGAGCCCTGGGAATCATCGGAAAAACATATACGCGTCCGATTCCCCGAGCCCGGATTCTGCCATATTATTTTTAATGGCACACCATCCACCGAAGAACTTCGCCTCACCATCCTCCAACTCAGAGCCTTCACCTTTTCCCATGCCCGCCCGGCCGTACTCGCCGATATGAGCCGCCTCCGCGAGCTTCCCATGAGCTCTAGAAAATACTCCAGGGAAACCGCCGGCAATATCCAAACAAAAGCCATCGCCATTGTTGGCGCAAGCTTTCATATCCGCGTCATTACAACCTTGTTGATCAAGGCGATTCGGCTGATGAAAACAGAAAAGAGCGGCCCTTTTGTCTTTGTGGCCACCGAGGAAGAAGGCTGGAAATGGCTAAAGGAACAAGTCGCTGAGAAACCCGCCTCATTTTAATCCTTTACTTGTCCGCTGTATTGTAATAGACATCGAGAAACATAGCTTCGCGAGTATCCTATGAACAACGACAACACGTCCCGCTTCACACCTGTTTTTACCGGCGAGCCCTGGGAGTCATCGGAAAAGCATATTCATATCCTCTTCCCAGAACCCGGCTTCTGCCATTTTATCTTTCATGGCACACCCTCCGTTCATGAAATGGCCTTGGCGCTCCTTCAACTCAAAGCCTTTGCCTTTTCCCATGCCCGCCCCGCAGTGCTCACCAATGTGACGCGCCTCGGCGACTTCCCCACAGAATTAAGAAAACTCTCCAGAGAATCCTCCACAGCCGTGCCAATAAAGGCCACGGCCATCGTCGGCGCAAGCTTTCATATCCGCGTCATTTCAACCTTATTGATCAAGGCGACGCGGCTGGTCAGTAAAGTGGAGCTTGGCCCTGTCAACTTCGTGGCCACCGAGGAGGAAGGCTGGACGTGGCTAAAAGAACAAGTCGCTATGCTATGAACACCGACAGCACCATCAGCAGCAACGACACATCCCACATCACCCCGGTATTCACCGGCGAGCCCTGGGAATCCTCGGAAAAACATATCCGTATGGACTTCCGAGAGCCCGGCTTCAACCATATTGTCTTCGATGGCACCCCCTCTGCCGATGAAATGCGTTCAGCCATTCTCCAAATCATCGCCTTCGCCCAATCCCATAGCCGCCCCGCCATACTCGTCGATATGTGCCGCCTCGCCGACTTCCCCCTGGAACTCCGAAAACTCGCCAGACAAACAACCGGCAACAAGATGCCACCCACGACCATCGCCGTCGTCGGCGCAAGCTTTCACCTCCGTGTCATCACGACGCTATTGATTAAGGCGATTCGGCTGATGAAAACAGACAAAAGCGGCCCTTTTGCCTTTGTCGCCACCGAAGAGGAAGGCTGGATATGGCTAAAAGAACAAATCGCTAAGGCGCAAGCTTAGCCACAAACATATCCGATACGCCCTTGCTCAACAAAGGCCCATTCCCCACACCAAAATCGATGGAATCCTCAAAGGACCCCGTCACCAGCACATTCCCTTTATCATCCGCGGTAATCCCCCGCCCTAATTGAGCGTTTGGCGCCCCAATAACACGCCCCCATACCGGAGCCCCCGTCATCGCATCAAATTTCATCACCAAGAGATCGTCCGCTCCCGCCATCACCGACTGCCCTCCAATCTCAACGCTAATATCCACATGGCTCGTCATCAACACATTCCCCTGTGCATCCGCCCCAACTGCCCCCGACTGCTTAATCGTCTCCGTCGGCACCGCCGTCACCCACAATGCCTTGCCCGAAGTGTCGAGCTTGGCCACAAAGTAATTCTCCCCCATCCCACCTGCCATCACCGGCCCACTCCCCAAATCAAGAGTCCCCAGGAAACGGCCGCCCAAGGTCATGCTCCCATCCGCATCCACCGGCGCCCCCGCAAAAGCCGATTGAATCGCTACATCGCCAATCCCCTTGCTCCATACATGCGCGCCTCCGCCCGCATCCAGCTTCGCCACAAACATATCCGTTCCTCCTGCCGTCACTAAAGGCCCACCTCCTAAATCGATGGTTCCCGTATTGTTGCCCACGACCCGGATATTCCCCACCGAATCAGCGCCCACCCCAAGAATGCTCTGAGCGGCCGCATCTCCATAAGACTTCGCCCACAAAGTCGTTCCCATCGGATTGACTTTGGCCAAAAAGGCATCGCTGCCTCCTGCCGTCACCAAGCCCCCTGTTCCCATATCGAGCGTACCAAAGAAGCCACCGGCAACCAGCACATTCCCCACCGGATCGACCGCCAGTGCCATCGAGGTCTGGGAAGAATTATCCCCATAACGCTTGCTCCACAGCGTTGCCCCCGCACTATCCAGCTTAATCAAAAACACATCCGTCCCGCCCGCGCTCACCAGCGGACCATTTCCAAAATCCACCGTCCCCTGAAAAGCGCCGGTCACATAGACATTCCCCAAGGGGTCCACGGCGATATCCGTCAGATTATCATCGCTTGTCCCGCCAAAACGCCTTGCCCACAGCACTTTTCCATCGGTGTCCAGCTTCGCCACAAACATATCGGATAAACCCAAACTCGTCAGCACATCAGGCCCCAAATCCAAGGTCCCATCAAAATATCCACCCACCAGGATATTGCTGCCCCCCGTTCCCATCTTGATCACCGTACCCCGCTGAATATTCGCATCCCCGGCGCCGATGGCCCACAATCCCGCCCCACAATCCTTCACGCTCACATTGCAATCCTCATCCTGAGGCGTAAGACAGACCTCCATCGAAGGCAGAATCTCCCCCTCGCAGGGACCAAAACCGCTCCCATCGCCTAAACAAGTCTGGACACCGGCGGCACATACTCCCACCCCAAGCGTACCATCTGGACCCGAATAGCAGTCCATTGTCTCGCCTGGAGAACAAGCCAGCATACCGGAAGAGGTTGAAGAACCTGTGGACGAAGAAGACGAACCACTGGACGAGCTACTCGTTTCAAAGGTTCGGTCCTCCGGGCTACAGGCCAAGGCCACAAACAGAGCGGAAAAAGCCAGGTAAGTCATTGAAAGAATACGCATAACACCATCCCTCAACAGCATTTTGGTCAATGTGTGGACGGGGTATATCATACCTTGGCGCGCGTGTCTTCATTTGATAAAAGGTCACTTACACCTGGAAGCGGGGGCGACGAAAGCAGCGGCGCATCGAGCGGCTCTGGAACAACAGGAACAGGCGCGGGCGGAGGAGGCCAGCTTGGCAATGGAATTTTTGGACCAGTGCTCACCCCCGGTACGAAGGCGATAGGGCTATCAGAGGGGCAGCATCTTTCATCCGGCTATCGATTTAAATGCACCTTCAGCGACACAGGACTGGTTCAATGCTGGGGTGAAGTCTACAACGGACAGTGAAGGTCTTGGGACTGCCCTAAACAGCTTTCTTTTGCCTATGGCCCGCCTGAAACGATGAGCTGAAGCGCAGGAGCCCCCCGAACCGATAAACCAGACCGCAATTACAAGGGAGGACGTTTTTCAGAATGTTTATTGACGCGGCGGCGGCACTGTAGCAATAAGCCCGATCATCATGAGCGGATCGAATCCATTGGAGGACAGGGCGAGATGACCAGTCAACAGCTTTCGCGGGGACAACTGGCGGCAAAGGCATTAACACGGCTTCTGCTCGGTTTCATCATCCTGATGGCCATGCTTCTGTTGTCGGCGGGCACAATCGCCTACTGGGAGGCTTGGACCTATATTACCGTCCTCCTCGTACCGCTTATCTTCGTCTTCGTTTACCTGCTGGTAAACGACCCCAAGCTGCTAGAGCGAAGGATGCGGACGAAGGAGAAGGACGCAAAACAAACCCGCATCGTCCTGTCGGGATCGGTGTCCTATGTGCTCACCTTCCTGGTCTCGGGGTTCGACCGGCGCTTCGGATTGTCCCATGTCCCCATTGCCGCCGTAATCGTAGCCGATGTCTTTGTTTTTCTTGGCTATTCGATATTCATACGGGTACTTAGAGAAAATAGCTATGCCTCCCGCGTCATCGAGGTAGAGGAAGACCAGCGCGTCGTCACAACGGGCCCCTATTCGATCGTCCGGCACCCGATGTACCTCGCGGTTCTTGTCATGTACCTGTTCACGCCGGTGGCGCTTGGGTCCTGGTGGGCACTAATCGCCGCCTTGCCGCTGATAGGTGTCCTGGTGGCGAGGATCCGAAACGAAGAACAGCAACTCCTCAAGGAGCTTAAGGGATACCAAGAGTACACCCAAATCACAAAGTATCGCCTCATCCCCGGCGTATGGTAGCTTTTTATGGTATTCATCACGTACTCTCAGCTCCGCCGCCTATCCAGGCGAATATGGAACAGCTTGGCGGATATCTCGCCGAAGCACGGCAGCGCCTGACTGCTGCAAAACAACCGAGAATTTTTATTGACGCCGTGGCAAATCTGCAATACTAGGCGCCGAAACAATGAATTGGGGTCTTGCTTTTCGTGGAGACCTGGGATGTATTGGTCAGGTCTTTCTGACCTGCTGTTGAAATAAGTCGGGGCGGTTTAGAAGGAACGGTCGAACACTCGATCCCACGCAAGGAGAAAGATCATGGATTGGTATTTCGGGGCTTTCAAAAAGTATGCGGACTTCAGCGGACGAGCGCGCCGGACAGAATACTGGATGTTCGCCTTGTTCAACCTGATTTTCGCATTTGTGCTCGCGCTGCTCGATCAACTGCTTGGCACAGCGAGCAGAAATGGCGGTGTGGGCATCCTCGGCGGCCTTTACTCCCTGGCCGTTCTACTTCCCAGTTTAGCTCTTTCGGTCAGAAGGCTACATGATGTCGGCAAAAGCGGGTGGTGGCTATTGATTGCGCTGGTTCCATGCGTTGGCGCGATTTATTTATTCATTTTGACGGTTACGGATAGCGATCCTGGTCCAAACCAATATGGCCCGAATCCCAAAGGAAGCGGTTATTAGAACCCAGCTCAAAACCAGAGCATTGTTCCGCTCGTTTGCGTCAACCCGAAAGACCTGCCTTATTTCTCCCCCTCCCCCACGGGCGCCTCTTCTTCCGGCGGGGCCGGTGCCGCCGCCCGGCCCTTATACAGCTTATCCAAACGAAACGCACTCACCAGCGCCGCATTTCCCGTTGTTTTGGCCGCCGCCACCGCCGCCCGCCTCGCCCTCCGCGCCAAACTCACAATAATCCCATCCAGCGTATCGAGCGCAGCGGTCTCCACCGGAGTCCCCCTTACCCCCACATCTTCCTGATCGGCCTTCCTTAGCCCGGCAATCGCCGCCTCCACGCCGGCCAGCGCCTCGGGCCCACCCATACCCGAACACAAAGCCGCCAAGGTTGGCTCCTTCAGGGCATCCAACAGCAGCGCAAGCTGATGGGCCAAAGGTTCGGCCTTTTCCGCGGCCACACTTGTTTGAACCAGCGCCGAACGGGCGCGCTGTTCGGCCGCGATTTCGGCGGGGTTGGCACTGCCCTCAATATCCTCCATCGCGCCCAAGAGCAGGGTCCTAGCGATAACCCGCTGAGTTTCGGCGGCATTCATCGAGGCGACATAAGCCAAACCATTCACCTTTTTCTGGCCCTTAGCGGCCTCCCTGCCCACCCCATGCTCCTGCAAGCCATCGCGGGCATCTACGAGGTCTTGAATTTGCTTAGCGCCAAAGCCATAGAGCTTGAGTATATCCGCATGGGACTTGGCGGCATCGATGGTTTGATTGGCCTGATTTAGGGTATCCTGAGAGCCAAACTGGACGCCTAGGCGGATGAATTGTTCACGTTTTACTGCATTAATTTTGCTCAGGTCGGTGCTCATGGGAGGGGTTTTATGAGGGCGTTTGGAAGCTGTCAAGAAAAAGTTGGGTGCGGGTTTTCTTTATTTTATATTGACGCCGCGGGGGAGATGCAATAACGGGCGCGGAATTGGTGAAGGTCGTCCACGGAATACCCGCACATGCCGGCGCTCTGCGAAAGAGAAGATGCTGTGCCGGGTAAGTTTTTCAAAATGTTTGTTGACGGAGCGGGGGAGATGCAATAATGGGCGCGGAATTGATGAAATGGGGAGTTGCTTTTGGGTGAGATTTGGGATGGATTGGGCGGGTCTTCCATAAACCGCTGCCGATAAAAGGAGTATCGTGTCGAATTCAAGAACAATCGAGACACATCCTGAATGGCCGGAGCACTTTCCGCCGGGATGTCCTCCGGCCGATGCGCGCGATCTGGCCGACCCCGTTCTCTACCTCGTGAGCTCAAATCCGCCAGTCGCCAAGGACTTTGAGAGTGCGGCGCAACGCGGAGCGTTCCCCGGCGCTCCTGCTTGCGAACGGGCGGCGCTCTCGTGCGGTCTTACCCTTACCTACATCGCGGCATTGCGAAAATCTGTCCCCCGGCTGCGTTCCATGATGATCGCGCAAGCATTACTCCACGCTGAACATGGAAAACTCAAGCCGACAGGAAAACCGGGCCATCATTCCATGTGGTTGCGTGCCGCTGCTTTGGGGATGGCACCTTCATTATTCGAGGTAATCCAGTGAGACCCTCATGGCGGCTACCCGACCCGCTGGCACCTTCGCACAGATGGCGGGACGTTGACGTCTTGCTCGAGTTTAACGGCCCGCAGCTTGTTCTCGTCGACGGTGGAGATGGTGTATACCTAAGTGTAGCAAGTGACGAATCAGAGGGATCGACGCGCTGGCTCAGATCGAAGCTCTCGCCCCTCGAGCGGAAGGCTCTCCTATCTGGCGCTACCACCGTCCGCGAGGCCATCATCAAACCCGAGATTTGGATCGTTGACACGGATCGAGCTGGCAAAGTCATCATGGAGACGGCCGTCGCCCCCGAAGCGCTTTCGGAGGACGATCTTCCCACGGTCGACTCAGTACTCCCGGACGAGACACTCGAGGCACACGGCGGAGACATGCCCGCACCGGCAGTATTCCTGGATGGACCGGCCGTATCGGATCATGCGATTGGCTTCCGCGCCCTGGCAGATACCCTCCAACAGATTCAACGACTTTGGAACGCAATTGGACAGACACTTCTCGGCAGATCCACAGCGAAAGGCCCCGTCCCCCAAGACATCGTGCATAGAACGGAGCTAATGCTTGGCGAATTGGTTCCTGGTTCCGTTGGACTGCGACTGCGTCCGGTGGACGAGCAACTCTTCGCCGATATCGCACAACAATACGCACGCCTGGTCTCTGCTTCTGGGGACCATTTCCAACTCGGCATTGTGCTCAGAGAGCTCAAGGCACGCGTTCGAGCCACCTATACAGACTACCTCGATACACTACGGAAGCACCGAGTAGAAGTACTCACGCGATGGGATCGGCATGGCATTTTTATTAGCTCGACGATGGCCACACGCATTGAACCTGCGCTTGAATTCGTTGACACGGGACAGGAGGAACGATTTGAAGTGCGAGGGCATTTCATTGGCTTCAATCAACGAGACGCCGAGTTTGAGTTTGTGGACCCCGACAACCAAGAGCGGTACAAAGGCCGGGTTTCACCCAAAGTACTACGCAGTCCGGTGCTGATCGTGATTGGTCCATCGAGAAGATATGTTGCCTGGATATCCATCATTACGGCGCATTCCGTTGAAGGCTCCCCGCGGCACTTTATCACGCTTGAAACAGTGCATGAGCACGCCGGGGATGGAGAGGGTTTATGTTGACGCCGCGGGGGAGATGCAATAACGGGCGCGGAATTGGTGAAGGTCGTCCATGGAGTACGCGCACATGCTGGCGCTCTGCGAAAGGGAAGATGCTGTGCCGGGTAAGTTTTTCAAAATGTTTGTTGACGGAGCGGGGGAGATGCAATAATGGGCGCGGAATTGATGAAATGGGGAGTTGCTTTTGGGTGAGATTTGGGATGGATTGGGCGGGTCTTCCATAAACCGCTGCCGAATGGGTTGGGGCGGTTGGGGCGGGACGGGTGACGACATGTTAAGCGGACGAGGAAACCCCCCGCTGCGTTGATCGACACGAAATCGACCGGTTGATTATCCTCAACGAAAAAGAGCAAACATGATCCGAAAGAAGCTCCAGGTCTTTGTCTCCTCAACATATGAGGATATGAAGGAGGAACGCCAAGCCGCAGTCAGCGCGATCTTGGGAGCCGGACATATCCCTGCAGGAATGGAACTCTTCGCGGCTGGCGACACTACGCAGTTCGAAACGATTCGACGCTGGATAGACGAGTCTGACGTCTTCATGCTCATCCTTGGAACCCGATACGGCTCGATCGACCCCCAGACAAAGAAGAGCTACATTCACCTAGAATACGATTATGCCCTACAAAAATCCAAGGCGTTGTTCGCTGTCGTGATGACTGAAGCGGCCTGTCAGCGGAAAGTACACTCCCTCGGAACGAAAGCTGTTGACAACCCAAGCGCGCTTGAGAAGTTCCGCAAACAGGTAGTCCTGCGCATGTGTGCATTCATCAACGACACGAAGGACATTGAGCTCGCGGCCTACAAGGCATTGGGCGAGTTCTCCAAGCGCTCTGAACTTGTTGGCTGGATCCCCGGCGACTCACTACCTGACGTCGCATCGATTGCTGATCAACTCAGTCACCTTGGCAAGGAAAATCAGGAGCTTCGCACAAAATTGGGATTGCTCGAACCCGTCCAATCGCCCAGCGGGGCGTCCCTCGCGCAAATCGCGCAACATCTTCGCGCGAAGATGATCACCATCTCACACGGGGGTGGCGTAGTAGAGGATTCGAACATGCTTGACGCCTTTGTTAAGCACTCCGACGAGTTCGTGCTTGGCCTCAGGCCCAGTGCCTTTAACCCTGATGCGGATTTGTACGAATTCCTTGCCCCTGAGCTACGAGTCCTGGGACTCCTGAACGTCGCACAGCCGGGTACAAGTACGACCATATACTTCACCAATGCAACAGGCAATGCGCTGCTCGCAGCAATCAAGCTCGGTCTCATCGGCGAGACATCATGATTGGTTGAGGGGTTGAAGAATGATGAACGCGAGTTGCCGACCAAACCAGGTGCCAGCCTTCTCCCAAACAAACCAAGTGCAGCCATTTTGAATAGGGTTGGTGATATAGCTGATCGATGACAGCGAAGTGATTGATGGGAATGTTGGATACCTCGTTTGCCACCTCACTTAGGAACGCAATGGAGGTGGTTGACACCATCGACCACCATGCGACATAAGGACCAATGAAAGTCTTCTTGAGCTATAGCATCCGAGATAAGGATGTTGCGAGACAGATCGCTTCCGCCCTTCGAGATGGGGGCCATACCGTCTGGCACGACGAAAGCGCGATGCGGGCTGGTGACAACCTCATCAAGAAAATCGAGGAAGGGATTCGCGACTCGGACGCCATTGTTGTCCTCTTCTCCGAGGGATATTTGTCCTCGAAGTGGGCGCAATTTGAGCTCTCGACTTGGCGTTTGACGGGGGCGGTGAAGAACTCCAAGGCTATCATGCCCGTGCGGCTTGACGATACACCGCTGCCGCTCTTCCTTGCGAATCGGATCTATATCGACTTCCGCGGCAACAATGTTGCTGAGTTGGCGACGCGTCTTGCTGCTGATCTCGCAATCTGGGAACGCGCGGAGAGGTCGGCGGTACCACAAGTTGCACCGGCCATCCAGAGGCCACCGGACGATCCACTTGCCAAGTTGAAGGGCGAGTACATGCGTGGCAACTTGTCACTTATCTGCGGGGCCGGAATATCTATGGGGGCAGGGATTCCTGGGTGGAACGTCCTACTCAGGAGTCTTTTGACAAGCCTCTTCGACGCGAGCTCACCCGCGACACATCCCGATGCCACTATAGATCTTGTGCGCGTCTACCAAGATCGATTCACCACTTCGCCTTTAATCGTCGCACAGTATCTGAAAAACGCCCTCGGGCACGACTATCGAGCGACGCTCCGCAAGGCGTTATATGCGAGCAACCCATCGAGCAGTCCCCTGATCGATGCGATTTGCGACCTTTGCCGCCCACAGCGGGCTCGCGAGGCCCTTCGTTCGATTGTAACTTTCAACTTTGATGATCTACTTGAACAGAACCTCAAGCGAAACAGGATCTCCGCCCGCGCCATCTACTCTGAGGGACAGAAGAGCGAGCCGTTCGAACTGCCGATCTACCATGTACATGGGTTTCTTCCCCGTGACGGAGATCCGAAAGAGCATGAACTGGTGTTCAGCGAGGACGCCTATCACTCCCAATTCATTGATCCGTTCAGTTGGTCAAACCTCGCTCAGCTCTCGCACTTCAGTAGTCAAACATGCCTATTCATTGGCCTAAGTATCACTGATCCAAATCTACGTCGCCTCCTCGACGTTTCGATGCGAAAGAATCCGAGTAAACAGATCCGACACTATGCCTTTCGGAAACGCTACGATCCCACGGAATTAGCGAGCCAGTTCCCTGGAGCCGACTCCGCACAAAGGCTCCGCAACGCAAGTGTTCTCGCGCAGATGGCGCAGATCCTTGAGGAGGACGATGCGAACAATCTTGGCCTGAGCATCATCTGGCATGACCAATTCGATGACATCATTCCAATGCTCACGGATTTAGCGAACACGCGCACAGGGCACACATGAAGAAGCCGGAACCAGGTGCCAGCCTTGTCCACCAAGCCAATTGCAGCCATTTCGAACAGAGTTAGTGGCATGGCCGCTCGATGATGAGGAAATGATTCCACCTCATCTCATTTGGACACCTCATTTGGACTTTTTGAATAACATACTTATTCGGTTGCGCGACAACCCATTTGTCAGTAGAGAGTAAGCCATGGCGTTCGCTAATTTGACCAATGACTTCGTTTTCCGGCGCATTTTTGCGACCCATCCCGATATTTTGCGAGGCTTGCTGAACGACCTTCTCGAACGGCAGGGCGATGGCCTGATTGAGTCCATTGAGTATCTGCCCAGCGAGCAGCTTCCGCTGGTGGCCGGGGCCAAGTTATCGATTCTCGATGTCCGTTGCAAAGACCGGACGGGCACAACCTTTGTCGTGGAGATGCAGCTTATGCACCACCCCGGCTTTATAAACCGGGTCGTTTACAATGCATGCAAAGCCTATGTTGGCCAGCTTAAAGCGGGAGCATGGTACGACTCGCTGACCCATGTTGTGGCGATTTCAATTTGCGATTTCGAGCTGTGGCCCGATAAGGTGCAGAAAGCCCAAGGTCTCCCAACCGTGCCCATGCTCAGCCGCTGGTCTATTGTCGAGAATACATCCGGGCATCGTGCCTTTGAGCAGGTCCAATATGCCTTTCTTGAACTGCCAAAACTCCCTGACAAGAAGCCGGATACCGGAGCGCTCCAATGGGCGTGGTTATTTGTGCATGCTCCCGAGTTGTCGGAGATACCCGCCGACCTTCCCGCGCCCTACCGGCAAGCCTTGGAACTCGCGAATCAGGCCAAGTTTACGCAGACAGAGCTCGACGCCTACGAGAAAGTAAGAGACGAAATTCGGCAGGTGTTCGCTATCGCGAATGCGAGGTGGGAAGAGGGGAAGACCGAGGGGAAAATCGAAGGGAAAATCGAAGGGAAAATCGAAGGGAAAATCGAAGGGAAAACCTCGGCTATTCTTGCGATATTCGCAGCGCGTGGCATTGAGGTGAGCGCGGCGGCTCGGGCCGATATCGAGGCATGCAAGGATGTGCTTATTCTCGATCAATGGATCGCGAGGGCCATCTCTGTGGCATCCGCGGATGAGCTTGTGCGTCCGGTATCCAAGAGTGATTTGTAAGTATAGGACCGCCGAGAACGATGCTGCTCATGCAAGTGCCAGCCCGAAAAACCTGCATCCCTGTACGTCAACCGTGCACCCCTGAGTCACCCACCAGCACTTCAAACCCTCGCAACCCCGTCCCTGTACGTCCACTGTGCGCCCCTGAGTCACCCATCAGCACCTAAAACCCTCGCAACCGCATCCCTGTACGTCCACCTTGCGCCCCTGAGTCACCCACCAGCACTTCAAACCCTCGCAACCGAGTCCCTGTAC
>CAZICM010000027.1:54053-117210 GCA_964537685.1 uncultured Polyangiaceae bacterium | reverse complement strand
TGTGGGTGCAGCTCGAGAAGTGGGCCTGGATGAAAAAACGCGGGATACGCTGCTGGCCGCCGCGAAAGATCGATTCTTGGCCCATTTTCCTCCGATCGATGAAGACAGCCTGGCGGGGGGTTTATCCAACACCATTGCCGGGCGGATCTGCGGCGCTTTTGATTTTGGAGCGGGCGGATATGTCGTGGATGGGGCATGCGCATCATCGCTGTTGGCCGTGTGCACAGCGGCATCTGCGCTTGAAGATGGCCGGGTGGACGCTTGTTTGGCCGGGGGTGTGGATATAAGCATGGATCCCTTTGAATTGGTAGGATTTGCCAAAGCGCGCGCGCTTTCCCCGAATGAAATGCGGGTCTACGATCGCCGGGGGAACGGCTTTATTCCGGGCGAAGGCTGTGGATTTGTGGTGCTGAGAAGGCTCGGCGATGCGCTGGCCGCGGGGAACCGGATTTACGCGGTGCTTCGAGGATGGGGCATCTCATCGGATGGCCGCAATGCGATCACCGCGCCCAAGGTATCCGGCCAGGCAAGGGCCATTCGAAGCGCCTGGGACCGTTCAGGAAGGCCCGATTTCGTCGAGGGCCATGGTACTGGAACGGCGTTGGGGGATAGGGTAGAGCTCGAGGCCATAGCGACTGCCGGGGGATTGGAGCAAATGCCCAGCCGTTCCATTGGAGTAACTTCTCTAAAATCGATTGTGGGGCATACCAAGGCAGCCGCAGGCATTGGCGCCTTCTGCAAGGCCGTCATTGCAGTGAATCAGCGGGTTTTTCCGCCTACGGCGGGATGTGCGGAACCCAACGGGGTATTTACTGAAAAAGCAAAGGGCCTCTTTCCCATTCGGCGGGGGCAAGTCCGGGATGGTCAGCAAACCCTGAAAGCCGGTGTGTCCGCGATGGGGTTTGGAGGCATCAATGCTCATGTTGTGGTAGAATCCTACGGCTCTCCCGACCCTTCCCTTCGGCCTTCGCTTCCCGAGCGAGCTTTGTTTGCGTCGGAGCAGGGCGCGGAGCTCTTTGTTTTTGGGGCGGACACGCTCGAAGAATTGCGTGAGCAGGTACAAGGACTCAAAGCCGGCGCGCGCGATCTCGCCCTCTCCGAGATGGCCGATTTTTCGGCCGAGCTCTGTGCGCGGGTGCCCAATCGCCCAGTGTTTCGAGGGGCAATCGTGGCCGAATCACCCGATGCCCTGGTGCAAGGGATGGATCAACTGCTTCGGTACGATTCACAATCGGGTCCTTTGGTATGGCTCCAGCGCTTTTCAAAGGTGCCTCGCATTGGGTTTTTATGCCCGGGCCAGGGCTCGCAACTCCTGGAAATGACAAGGATTGTGCTGGCCCGCGATCCGGAATTGGACGCGCGCGCCCGTTCCCTCGCAGCGGTAGCGGAGGAAGCCGGGTGCAAGGGATTGATGGAAACGATATTCCCGGATCTGGACCGGGCTATCGAACAGGATAGGCTTTCAGAGCTCAGGAAAAGCCTGTCTCAAACCGAAATCGCCCAACCCGCGATTTGTCTCGCGACGCTGATCTGGGCCGAGCGGCTGAAGAAGCTGGGTGTCTCCCCCATGGTGACGGCCGGTCATAGTCTGGGGGAATTGTCGGCCGCGGCGATTGCGGGGGCAATCCCTCCCGAGATATTGATGCGTGTTGCTGTAAAACGAGGCCGCGCCATGGCAGCTCCAGGGGATAAACCGGGAAAAATGGCCAGTTTAAGCGTCTCGGCCGAGCAAGCCGGAACGCTGATCGCGCGGGTCTCGGGCTACATCGCCATTGCCAATATCAATGGACCCAAGCAAACGGTCGTGTCGGGTGAAGGTGCGGCCATCGATGCGCTGGTGGAACTGGCGGAGCGGGAGCAAGTTGGCATCC
This sequence comes from uncultured Polyangiaceae bacterium, assembly GCA_964537685.1. Lineage (GTDB taxonomy): Bacteria > Myxococcota_A > Polyangia > Polyangiales > Polyangiaceae > CAZICM01. The sequence goes on along the minus strand of CAZICM010000027.1, from coordinate 115,339 downwards.
GCCGCCTTTCGGTCAGCAATGCCTTTCATTCCGATTTGGTCGAGGATGCCTCGCGGAAACTCCGTTGCGATTTAGAAATTCCAGATCATCCAAGCCGTTCACATACAGCGCTTCTATCTTCATTGGTTCCAGGAGAAATGGAGGAGCATTGGGATTTGCGGGGGCATATAGCAGACCATGTTCGTGCCCCCGTCGACTTTATGGGACTGGTGAGGCGCGTTGCCGAGCGTTGTGATCTGATGATTGAAGTGGGTCCGGGGCGGGTCTTATCTGGCCTGGTGACTTCTATCCTCCACGAAGGCCAGCCTCGTTGTTTTCCCGTGGAAAGCCGGGCCGGCGAGGAGAGCGATCTGTTGAACGCGCTGGCGGCTGCGTTTGTGATGGGAGCGGATATTCAATGGTCCGAACTGCATCGGGGCCGTCTCATCCGGCCTTTTGTGCCGCCCAGCGAAAGGATATTTATCGTCAACCCATGTGAGGCGGGGGAAGGTGGGGCAGAGCGCATTCCCACCGCAGAAGCGTTGCCAACGCCGGAACGAGCCGCGCCACGCCCTCACCCCGCGGAAAACCCCAAACCCCGCGCCAATTTTGATCTGGAGACGCTGCTTGGGCTGGTCGCAAAGCGGGTTGGCTTTGATCGGGCTTCTTTATCGGGTGAGCAGAGGCTGCAGGATGATTTGAACCTGGACTCTATCAAAGCCGGTGAAATTGTAGCGGAGGCCGCTCGGACCGCGGGCGTTGCGGGCCGCATCGATCCCGTGCAGTATGTTCATCATCGGCTTGCCGATATTGCCAAGGCATTTGCGCAGATCGCCGCTCACGAGAGCCCAAGCCCTTCCACCGATAATGTACAAATACACGCTCCCGTCCGCGCATCGGCAGACCTTGGGCCAAGCTGGACCCGCGTTTTCGGCTTGAGGGTGCGAAAGGCGGCGTGGCCATCTCCCGGAACTTATCTTCAGGCCCGGAATATTGGCGTGCTGGGCGACGAGCCAGATCTGTGGAGATCGCATCTTTCCTCCGCTGGAGCTCAGCTCGAGCCAACGACGCCCGACACCATCATCGCCGTAGTGGGGGCACCATCCACAGATTTGCCTGGATGTGTGCGAGAGCTTCGCGCCATGATAGCGGCATTAACACCCCAAGTGAAGACCTTGTTAATCCTCCAATCCACCGGAGGGCGTTTTGGGTTAGCGGCCCTAGGTCATCAAAACACCGCTCATGCCTTTGCCCGCTCACTCGCTCAGGAGAGACCCGAACTCGGTATCTATCTAGTGGATATTGCAGAAGATATTGATGCCAGGACCAAAAAGGAATCCGCCCTTCGGCTTCTTTCGGCCCAGCCACCCGGACCGGGCTTTCAAGCGTGGGGTGTTGATTCAGACGGATTGTGGACCTTGGAAGCGGGTGCTCTGGAACCCAAGAAAATGCCCGCAATCCCTCAAGCTATCCGGCCCAATGACGTGTTGCTGGTCACGGGAGGCGCCCGAGGCATTACGGCGGTGTGCGCGCATGCCTTGGCGCGGGAAACGGGGGCACGCCTTGTACTTTTAGGCAGCACACCCAAGGAGAAAGCCGACGAGGAAATGCTTCGCTGCATGGGAAAAATGGCGCTCGATGGCCTGCGAGCCGAGTATTTGGCCTGCGATTTAGGCGATAGAGAAGCCGTGCTCGCTGCGGTGGCCAGGGTTCAACATAAAATCGGGCCTATTGTGGCTGTTATCCATGGCGCGGCCCGAAATCGCCCAAGGAGGGCCGAGCAAGTCAGCGAAGACGAAGCTCTTCAAGAAATTCGCCCAAAACTCGCCGGATGTCTCCATTTGTTGGAAGCCTTGACCCCAAATCCTCCCAGGCTATTGATTGGCCTTTCTTCGATCATTGGGGTCAGCGGCATGCAGGGGAATGCCTGGTATGCCTTTGCCAATGAAGCGATGGACCTGTCCATTGCCCGCTTTTGTGCCCGATTTCCTCAATGTAGACCGCTTTCTTTGGCCTTTGGCGTGTGGAAAGAGGTTGGTATGGGGGAAAAACTAGGCAGTGTATCGGCATTGGCCCGCATGGGTATCGGCGCCCTCGATCCTGAAGAGGGGGCAAGGCGTTTCGTGCATTTGGTGCTTCACGATCCAGGCGTTCGTCAGCCGGTTGTCACGGCGCATTTGGATGGACTGAGCACTTGGCCATCCGCATTGTCCCGCGATGCCCGGCTGGAATTCTTGAGGGGCGAGCTCCATGGAATTGCGGGCACCGCATGCCGGACCCGCGTGAGACTCGATCCAGAACAGCATGATTTTATTCGAGATCATGTCTTTCGCGACGCCATGCTCCTCCCAACCGTCTTTGGCCTTGAGGCGATGGCTCAGGCCGCTTGGTCCGCGCGCGCTGACAACGATGAAAGCCGTGTGCGCGGTATCGATAATGTGCGGCTCGATGCTCCTATTACGGTCTCGCCCGAGGGGACGGACATTGAAATCAGGGCGCTCGTCCGGGAGGATGAACCCGACGTGGTGGATTGTGAAATTCGGACAGCCCAGACTGGATTCGCCAAGGCTCACTTTTCGGCGGTTTTTCATTTTGGGAGCGTGGAGCAACACCCTGAACCGCTCAAGCTGCCCGAGTTGACTCCGCCTTCGGAGGACCTCGATCCCAAGCGAGATCTCTACGGTGGTCTTATGTTTCAAGGCCCTTCATTCCACCGTATTGAACGAATTGTGGGAGCCTCGGAACGCTCCGTGGTCTGCGAAGGCCGGGTTTTCGAGCCGAACTCGCAGGAAAGCCGCCGTTTTCTTCTGGGTGATCCTTATTTCCGGGATGTGCTTCTCCAGGTTGGCCAGCTTTTGGTTCCCCAGGACGAGGCGTTGCCCATTCATATTCGGCATATCGGTTTTGGGGACGGCGAAAGCGTGGGCATAAGAAAGATATTGGCCACCCTCGAGGCTTCCGATCCGCGAAATCACTGGGGTTCGGTGACGGTCTGCGATTCAGCGGGAAAGCGCGTCGAATGGCTGGAAGGCTATCAATTGCGCATTCTTTCCCATCATCCCGAAAGAGCAACACTGGCCGAAATCATGCACCCACAAGAACGGGATGAAGCCCGCCTAAAGGCGCAGATCGAAGCGCTTTGTACGGCCCGAGGCATAGAAGCTCCTCGTGTTTTCCTCCGGCGCCAAGCCTTGCATAGCTTGCCCCGGGATGAACGCAGGGCTCGTATGAGCGCGGCTCTGAACACCGGGCTTGGGATATCCGCCCTAAGCTGGGATGAGCAACAAAAACCCCAAGTTAGCGATGGCCGGAGTATTTCAATTAGCCATGATAGCGACTGTTGGTTGGCCATGCTCTTGGAGGAATCCAAAGGCCGCGAACTGGGTTGCGATATAGAGCCCATCCTTCCCCGCGAGCACTGGCCCGAGCTCGTTCAGCACCGCTCGCTGCTTCAAACGCTGCGCACTGGGGGAGACGATCTGCATACAGCGGGGACCCGGCTATGGGCCGTTCGCGAAGCTCTTCATAAAGCGGGTGGAGAGGATCATGGGCTCACCCTCGTGCATCAGGAAGGGGGTATGGCGGAGTTTAGGGCTGAAAGCAAAGGGATGCACTTTCGCGTGCAAAGCCTTCGCTTTTCGCCCTGCCGAGGCGCCAAGCGCATCCTGGCATGGGCGATTCCAGCCGAGAAAAATACCGCAAGCCAGCCCCTCATCGACATCGAAAGCCATCGAATCCGGGTGAGGCAGGATAGGCCATTTCGCATGGAAACCCGATTTGTGGTCAGCTTTGACGAGTGTGCCGGCCTGGGTGGGCGCGTGCCAATTTATACGTTTGCATCGTGGATGGGCCGTTTGCGGGAACTGGCCCTAACCACCCTTCGCGATGACCTTCTGCCCTACCTGGATTCAGGAAAACATGGGATGGTTACGCAGGAGGCATGGGTTGAACAGAGTCATGAACTAAGCGCGCTCGACCGGATGGAGGCGAGCATCTGGGTCGAAGCGTTGCGGCCCTCCACCTGTCTATTGCGCCTTGAATTCAATCGCTTGACCAAAGAGGGTGCCATTCGTGTGGGCAGTGCCGCCCAGCGTTTCGGGTGGGTGGATATCCTGGGGCATGGTCAAGTGAGGGCTGCACCATTTTCCCCTGCTCTAAGATCTTTTTTGGAATCACTGCACTATTCTGGAGAATCGGAGCGCGCGGTTGAGCCCATGGTTCTTCCGCATGGTCCCCCCTGGCTTCGGGACACGATTCACACGGGCCTCATGGAGTCCAATCTGGTGGGCAATCTCTATTATGCCTATTACTTCCGATGGCCCCACCGGCTGGTTGACCGCTTCTTGTGGGAGCATAAGCCAGAATTGGTCAAAGGCCGCGGAACCCTTGGGGAAATCATCTACTCGGCGATGCATCTTGAGTTTTTGCGCGAGGCCATGCCCTTTGATTCCATTGGGATTTCTGTGTACGCCGAGCCCAAGGGCAAGGACACGCTTTCATTTTCTGTCGTTTATGAGCGGATCGAACCCGATGGAAGCACCACCAGACTGGCCATGGGCCGAATGACGGGCCGCTGGGCCGAACGGACAAGCCATGGCCTCCGTTTCAAGCCGCTGCCCGAATTCCTTGTGGCAGCAATGCTTCCAAAAAGTCCCCCGATTTCATCCCTTTCAGTAAAGGAAATACAATCATGAACCCGACGAGCACCGAAGGTATTGCGCTTGCTCCCGCCAATGACATGTGGAGCAAGCTCAGAATGCGAATGATGGGTCTGGGTGATCGGGATGTGGCGCCGCTTCTTCGGTTTTTCGAGCCTGCCGAGCCCGCCGCCCGGGAGCGTCTAACCCGGATCGTCTATAGTTTTGTCGAGGGCTACAACCATGCCATTGCCTCGAATAACACCCAGCAACTCACGAGTGCGCTGGACAAGCACGACCCCGAGCGCTCGGGTTTTGCATGGGAGGGCGCGGGCATGGGCGTTGCGCTAAAAACCCTTTTGTTTTTGGGCAATCCCGCATTCGGTGATTATTTAAAGGCGGCCGATCGGCACCATTATATTGTACATATTGGGGCAGGCTGGGCGATGGCCAGGATTGGAATTCGGCATGGAGCCTTAAAAAAACAGATGTGTCCTATTTATCATTGGCTGGCATGGGATGGCTATGGTTTTCATGAAACCATGTTTAAACCCGAGCGAACGCTTGAGCAGGGGCGGGGGCGTCCTACCCATGGATTTGCGGGCAATGCCTTTGATCAGGGAGTCGGCCGGGCTCTTTGGTTTGCCGCGGCGGCCCGTCCCGCCGAAGTTCATCGGTATATCCAAGGCTTGGCTCCCGAGCGGCATGAAGATCTCTGGGGAGGTGTAGGCTTGGCCATTACCTATGCTGGGGGCGTTTCCGATGAAACGTTACAAGCCGTCGTTCAGGCATCGGGAAAGCATAGAGCGGCCCTAGCGGTTGGAAGTGCGCTCGCCGTTCACACCCGGCATCGAACAGGAAATGCAAGCGCCCACACCGCCAACGCCTCGCGCCTGGTGACAGGCGTTTCGGACACGGAAATTCCTCCGCTTGTCAATGCGATGGAAAACGAACCAGGCAGCGGCGACGAGGTGTATCCCCAGCTTCGGCGACGGCTACAAGACTATTTTCAGCAAAAATCCTAAGCCCAGTCCCACGCAACCATTGAAACCCGGCGCAATATCGGCTACAGCCCAAAGCCATGCCGATGCCCTACTTTCAATGTTTTCACGGCTGCCCGGGCCGCTTTCCCATTACCCAAGCCATCTACCGTTGCCCCGCCTGCCAAGGTCTGCTCGATATTCAGCCAGGCGAAGGCACCCTGGCCGCTCAAAAAGCCTTGGGCCCCAGCCATTTTATATCGCTCTTTGATCAGCGCCTTCTGCCCTCCCAAGCAAAATGGCCAATGAATTCCGGCGTTTGGAATAAAAAAGAATGGGTGCTCCCCGATTGGCCCGATTCGGCCATCGTTTCTATGGGCGAGGGCCGCACCACGCTCCTCCACGCCAAGCGTTTTGGACATGCCTTGGGCCTGGATCAAGTCTATATCAAACCCTGCGGTCAAAGTCCCACGGGTTCGTTTAAAGACTTGGGCATGACAGTGCTCGTTTCGGTGGTTCAGCGCGCCATTCAGGAAGGAAATCCCATTCGAGCCTTGGCCTGTGCCTCCACCGGCGACACCTCGGCTTCTCTCGCGGCCTATGGGGCATGCGCCGGCCTTCCTGTGGTTGTCCTCTTGCCCAAAGGAAAAATATCCACCGCCCAGCTCGCTCAGCCCATTGCCTCTGGGGCCTTGGTTTTTGCCCTCGATACCGATTTCGATGGGTGCATGGCCATTATGCAACAGTTGGCCGCTCAAGGCATTATTTATTTGGCGAATTCCATGAATGCCCTTCGTTTAGAGGGCCAGAAAACAGTCGCCTTTGAAATTGCCCAAGAATTGGACTGGAGCGCGCCCGATTGGGTCATTTTACCCAGTGGCAATTTAGGCAATGCCTATGCGATTTATCGGGGTTTTGCATGGATGAAGGAATTGGGCGTTATCGACAAGCTGCCTCGTTTATGCGCGGCTCAAGCCGAGGCGGCCAATCCCCTGTATTTAGCGTGGACTGCCCATCGGCGCGACGTTCAGCCCATAAAAGCCCGTCCCACCCAAGCCACAGCCATTCAAATTGGCAATCCGGTCAGCGCTCCCCGGGCCATCAAAGCGCTTGAAGCCATGGATGGCGTCGTCGAACAAGCCTCCGAAGAAGAATTGGCAGAAGTGGCCGCTCATATCGATCATACCGGCTTCTATGTGTGTCCCCATACCGCCGTGGCCCTGGCCGCCCTCGAAAAATTAGCCGCTCACCAAGTGATCAAAAAACACGATCGCGTTGTTGTGATCTCGACCGCGAGTGGACTAAAATTCACGGAATTTAAAGTGAATTATCATGAACAAATGGTGCCCGGTGTTCAGAGCGTGAGGGCCAATCCACTGATTGAATTGCCTCCCGACATCGAGCGTATTATGAAGGTGTTGGATAAAAAATGTCCGCCAAGGCAGATCTAGCGCCCAAGCTCTACAAATTTCGTCTTGGGGAATGCCTTGGCACAGGTCTCCAGTTGCCATTCCCCCTTAAACAAAACCACTGGATTTCCATGCACATCCAGCGCTCCATAGCCATACAATTGACGCTCTAAATCGCCCAAGGGCGGAACCTCGCCATCCAGCCAGCGGGCCAATGCAAAGGAAAGCCGCTCCAGCCTCACCTCGACCCCATACTCCGCGCTCAGCCGGTGCCTCACCACATCGAATTGAAGCTCGCCCACCGCCCCCACAATCGCTTCGCCTTCCCGACCCTCCGGGGGCCTAAACAATTGAATGCTCCCTTCCTGTGCCAATTGTTCCAAACCCTTTTTTAATTGTTTGCGCTTTAATGGGTCTAACATGAGCACCCGCCCAAAATGCTCTGGTGGAAACTGAGGCAAAGCATCGTACATCAACGGCGATCCTGTGCAGAGCGTGTCCCCGATCAGGAAGATGCCAGGATCGAATAAACCAATAATATCGCCGGCATAACCATCCTCGACCACCGTGCGCTCCTGGGCCAGGAATTGCACCGGATTGTTCAGCCGGATTTCCCGCTCCAGCCGTGTATGCTTGACTTTCATGCCCCGTTCATAGCGTCCAGAGCATACCCGTAAAAAGGCCACCCGATCGCGGTGTGCTCTATCCATATTTGCTTGAATCTTAAAGACAAAAGCCGTAAATCGCTCGTCATCCGGGGCAATATCCCCCTTGGTGCTATGCCGAGGCGCAGGCGGAGGCATCAATTCGATAAAAGAATCCAAAAATTGAGGCAAACCAAAATTGGTCAGCGCGCTTCCAAAGAACATCGGCGTGACCTCGCCCTTGGCCAGCCGCTCCAAATTCAGCGCATCTCCAGCCGCATCCAAAAGCTCAATATCATCGCGGAGTTGCTTTGCGCCCTCAGGCTCAATCGCCGCCACCAAATCGGGCGCCTCCAGGTCAATCGCCTCCATCGGCGCGATTTCGGCCCCATGCGCCACCAACTCAAATAAAAACACCTGCTTTAAACGGCGATGATACACGCCTCTAAACTTGCCCCCCACCACAATCGGCCAGGTAATGGGATAGACCCCAATGCCCAGCACATCTTCCACTTCGCCCACCAATTCAAAAGGATCGCGTCCAGGCCGGTCCAGCTTGTTCACAAAGCTGAAAATCGGCATCTGCCGCATCTTGCAGACCCGAAAGAGTTTCTTCGTTTGCGCTTCCACGCCTTTGGCGCAGTCGAGCAACATAATCGCCGCATCCGTTGCCATCAGCGCCCGGTAGGTGTCCTCGCTAAAGTCCGCGTGACCAGGCGTGTCGACCAAATTGAGCGAATAACCCTTGTAGGGAAACTGAAGCACGCTTGAAACAATGGAAATTCCGCGCTCCCGCTCCATTTCCATCCAGTCGCTGACCGTGTGCGCCCGGGCTTTTTTGGCCTTTACGGCGCCCGCGGCCTGAATCGCCCCGCCATAAAGCAAAAACTTCTCCGTCAGCGTGGTTTTGCCCGCGTCGGGATGAGAGATGATCGAAAAGGTCTTGCGGTGGGCAATTTCCCGCCGGAGCTGAGCAACAAGAGGGTTATCCACAGAGGTTTTCGCTCCTTAGCCGCATTCGCGCGCAGAAACAACGTAGAGCGATCGGACATTCTTCGCGCTTGCATTCCGGCCGTCGATCGGCCCAATTCAGCTTAAGGTCATGCTCCACACCCACCGCTATGGGCGATGCTTCGACGACTTTGGTGTGTCCGATGTCTACGCCCACCCCTGGGAAGTCACCCTCGATGAGGGGATGATCGCCCTGTTTTTTGCTTCCTTTCAGGATGCGCTGCCCACCTATGCGAGCAAGCCCTTCGCTCAATCCATCGGTCTGCGCGATAGGCCGGTGCATCCGCTGTTGCTGCTGAACCTGGGTATCGGTTTTAGCGTTCACGATGTGAGCGAGCAGGCCATCGCCAATATTGCCTACCTTGATGTGTATTTTCCCAACGCTTGTTACATCGGCGACACGGTGAGCGCGCGCTCGTGTGTGATGGGAATCAAGCCGGTGTCGGCGGGCAACAAGGGCGTCGTGCATGTGCGTACAGAGCTTGTGAATCAAGACGATTCACCGGTGTGTGTGTTCGAGCGCAAGGCGCTGGTGCGGGGCGGGCACAATGCGCAGCGGCCCAAAAACACGGCTCAGCCAACGCCTTCAACGATGAGCGCGGATGCGCTGGCGGGGCGGCGCTATCCCGCGCTGGGTATGGGGAGCGCGGCTCAAGCCAAGTTAAAACCAGGGCGTTTCCCGATGTTTTACGAAGATTTCGGCGAGGGCGATGTCTTTGTCCACGATGTGGGGCGCACCGTGAGCGAAGCCGAACACATGCAGCTCACGACGCTGACGCGCAATTCGCATCCCTTGCATTTCGATGAGCGGTATTGCCAAGGCGGAGGATCGTTTGCCAAGACGCGCGTGGTGTTTGGCGGACTGGTGCTGTCGTGGGTGCTTTCGCTATCGAGCCGCGATACAGCGGGCAATGCGTTATGGGATGCGGGGCTATCGGACGGGGCGCATCCGGGCGGTGTTATTTCGGGCGATACGCTGTTTGCGGCGAGCAAAGTGCTGAGCAAGCAGGAGCTCGGAGAAGAGCTTGGTTTGGTGACGTTTAGGGTGGTGGGCTTGAAGAACGTGCCAGCCAAAACGGTGCTGGAACACAAAGGCGATGCCGACGTATTCACGCCGGAGCTCGGCAAAACCGACGCCAAGGTGAAAGAGAAAGTCGTTGAAATTACGCGGACCTTGCTGATGCGCAGGCGATTGCCGGATACAGTGGAAGCCCGATGATCCGCGTTAAAAAAATCGATCATGTTGCCGTGGCCGTGGGTTCAATCGACAAGGCGCTCGAACCCTTTGCATCGGTGCTTGGGCTGTCGTTGGGCGCGCGCGAGCTGGTGGAAGCTCAAAAAACCGAGGCGGCGCTGCTTTCTCCGGGAGGCGATTCCCAAGCGGCCAGCGTCGAACTGATCGAGCCCAAGGGCAATGAAGGCTTGGCCCGGTTCCTCGAAAAACGAGGGCCTGGACTGCACCATATCGCGCTGGAAGTCGAAGGCATTGAAGAGGCGCTTCAGACCTTAGAAGCCGCGGGTGTAGCGCTGATCGACAGGGTGCCCCGCATTGGCGCGCGCGGTCATAAAGTCGCGTTTATTCATCCGAAGGCGACGGGGGGAGTTCTGATTGAGCTTGTGGAGCCGGCGCATTAGCTTTGGCTTTTTTGGCCCGCCTTCGTTGAAGAAGCGCGGCGATTCCCCGCTTGCTCAGCATAAAGGCCGACACCAAAAACAAGGCCGCCGAAGGTCCGCCCGCAATCCATACCAGCATCGGAATGGCCGGCCTTGTCGGACAGGTTTTGCGGGTTGCAAAACGGCACGCATGAAGCTCTGAAAGTTCATCCGATGCGGCCTTGACCTCGGGTAAATCGGGCAGCGCCCGAAGCGCGCTCTGCCCCAAAATAAAGGCCGCCGTCGCCTCCCGATCGCCTTCCGGCCCACGCGGCGCATCCTTCAAAATGTTCACCAGCGAAATGGCGCTCCGCTCGGGTTCTTCCTCGGCCAGCGCCAAGGCCAGCTTGGCCGCAAAATCCTTGGAAATCCCTTGTGCGCAGCTCAGCGCCGAAAGCTGCCGGGGTGTTACAAACACCTCGCCCTCGGGCGTCGGAAAGGGTTCGGAACCCGATACCGTCGCGCTCTTAATCAACGCCCGCCGCGCAATCATCACACAGCGCGGCATCTTCGCCGTCGGCCTTAAATGCTCGGCCGCATAGCCTCGGAACACAAGGCCCGCAGCGCCCAGCCCAAGCAGCGAAAGCACGAGCAAAAGCGCCAAAACCAGCGTGCGAGGCTTGGCTTCAGGCACAGGCGCAGGAACTTGAGTCGATTCCATCTCTCCCACAAGAACGCAGCGTTTTTTCCCACCCCGCGGATTCTGTCAACCCGCTTCGCCCTGCGTCGTCCCCGCGTCCACCGCGACAAGCGCCCATGTTGCGGCCGGTCCAGGGTGTCCAACAGCCGAACAAAGCCTCGCCATAAAGCGCGCGCAGGCTTCTTCGCCCACCCGATCGCCCGCTTCCCGTGTCCGCGCTATCGCGTCCAGCGCTTCAATCAAGGCCGCCTCGCTTTGTCCTGTCGCCGCAAGCGCGACTCCATACGCAAGCAGCGTGCGCGCCCGCTGAGCAGGAGGCTGTTCCACATCGGCCGCCGCTCTAAGCTTACGCAGCGCCTCGGCCTTCGCTCCCCGCCCCAGTGCGATGAATCCGCTCATACGCTCGACCATATCGGCGTGCTCGCCTGTCTTGCGCAGCTCGGCGATCAAACGTTCCAAGAGCAGTAAATCGCCCTGCACCAACGCCTGTTTCGCAAGCTCCGCGAGCTCTTGCGCCGATTCGGGAAGCGGCGCCTCGGGCGAAGCCTTCGACGCGGGAGCACTGGAGGGCGCCAGCGTCGATGCCGCATCCGGCACGGCGCTTTCCAGTGTTTTGGGATTGTCCGGCTCATTGTCTTCTTCGTCGCCCAGCTCGTGCAGCGCAAAGGCTGCCTTCGCCGAATCGGCCTTCGAAGGAGGCGCGGGCTTTGAACTCGGCGGCCGAATAGCCGCATGCCCCGAACGAAGCCCATCCGGCGCCGGTGAAGCGGGAGGCCATTCGGCGGTGGTGCGTTCGATTCTCGGTGAAAAAGGCTCGGCCGGAGGCCATTCGGCCGTGATGCGCTCGCCTTGGCCGCTCGGTGAAACAGGCTCTGGGCTTAAAGGCTCCAACTCGAGCACGGGTGCCCGCCCCCGAGGCCGCGATGAAGGCAAAAGAGCGGCAATTTCCTCTTGAATCTGGGCCTGTGTCGCCGCGGGCGGCAGGGGCTCAAAGCCATAGCGGTGCGTCGCGGGAGGCGGAAATAAACTCGCATTAAGCTGTTGTCTCAAGCTCTCCGGCAGTGTCAGCGCGGCCGCTCCAGGCGTAAGCGAACGGGCAAAATCCCGCAGCGTCTCCGCCGCCCCCACCAGCATCGCCGTCTGAGCTCCCCGCGCCGCCATCAGCGAAAGCTCCGCGGCCGTGCTCGAGTCGCCCGCCATCATCGCATGCCATGCCGCATCCGCATGCCCAAGCAATCCGCTCGAGTGCCGAAGCATGCCCGACGCGGCCATATTCCACTGCCGCACCGCCTCTGCCGAAAGCCCGCCGAGCAGCACTTCCCGCACCGTTTGCGATGAAAGCCTTAGCCATCCCGGCTCCGGCTTTTCGACCCAGCCCCCGGCCAGCAGCGAACCCACCACCACCGCCGAATGCGCCGCCGGCCCTCCCATACCCACCGCCAGCGCATCGATAACCGTTTCGGAAGCCTCGCCTCCAAGCACGGCCAGCGCCGTCAGCGCTCTTCGCTCGCCATCGCCCAAAAACGCAATGCGCCGCTCGATCCAGTGCTTGGGCGATGCAGCAGGACCTCTTCCCGACGAGGGCCGCCTAGGCTGCCAAACCCCATCGATGAGACACAGCTCGCCCGTCACGATGCCTTCCGCAATCGCCTCGCGAATCCCCAGCGGATATCCGCCGCCCCGCTTCGCCCATCGCTTTTTGGCCTCCCGCGACATCGGCGAACCGCCCACAAAAGCCTGAGCCAGTTCCTCCGATGCCGCTGTATCCAAAGGCCCCGCCGACACTTCACACGACAGCGAAAGCCCCGACAGCGCAGAAGGCAGCGGTTCATCGCGGCGCAGCCTCACAAGCATCCTAAACGTCCCGTGAAGCGCGAGCGCCGCCGCAATCGCCTCCAAACTCTCGGGATCGATGCGGGCCGCATCATCGGCCGCCAGCACACAATGCCGATCGCCTTCTGGACAAAGCAGCGTATCCACAAGCTCGGCCGCCGATTGAGGATCGGCCCCCTCGCCCGCGAGCAAACACGACAAAACCGCCTTCAGATGCGGCGGCAATGACAGCGCCGGATTCGCCGCCGAATACCGTGAAAGTGCCCGCCTCAGCGCTCCAAGCGGCTCTTTGCCCGCGCCCACCGGCGTCACCGCCAAGGCCCGCAGCGGCGCGAGATGAGAGGCCATCGCCTCCAGCAGCCGGCTTCCTCCCGTACCCGGATCGGCCCTCACAATACCCGCCCGTCCCAGCGGCACATCCAGCGCAAGAAACAGCGTATCCCGCCCGATCAGCGCGGGCTGCGTCATATGCATCACATCGCGCGCCGCCTGCTTTCGCCAAGGCTTTCGGATATCCAGCCTCGCCCCGCGCACCTTACGGTCGCCGTCGATCGCGCTTCTCATACCGAGCAGCAACAGCTCCGAGGGTCTCGCGGCCGAAAGCTTTGGATCCAACAGCACATCGCCCGGCCTCGCGATTCTGGCCAGCAACACAGCCGACACCAAAGGCACGCCCCACGACAGCGCACCATGAGCATCCGCGCCCCCGCCGTACGTAATCGGCAGGAGCACCCCCTGAGAAATCCCCGCGCGAAACAATTCTTCCGACGGCCCGTGCTCGGCAATCAATTGACAGGAAAGCTCAACCGCCGTCTCAAACTGATCTTCCTGCAGATCGAAACAAAACGTATTTGCGCTCCATGAACAGAGCACGGCGCCTTTTTTTTCGCATTGCTCTTTAATGGCCAGAGCCCGCTGCAAATACCCCTGCCCGCCGTCCGTATCGACATTGGCGACGCCGCGAAAGCTGAGGACGACACGCTCGGGCATAAATAGGCGCGGGCATCTTATCCGCGCCGCCCAGCGCCCGAAAGGGCGATTTCTTGGCCCAACAGAAGCGCGCTTGTAGAAGTGCTCGAGTCATGCTCACAAGCCGCGTTTCCAATTCATTGATTTTAGTATTATTTTTGAATGTATTGGGGGCTGCGCCGGCGGTGTACGCTCAGGAAATGCAGTCCGCGCCCGCTGCCGGAAGCCAAAAACAAAAGGCCCTTTCGGTATTTGAAAGCGCCATGTCCAAAATGATGGTCGGCCTCTTTGACCGGGCCTGCGAAGAATTCGGCGAAAGTTATAGGCTCGATCCCCTGCCCAATACCCTCTTCGCCCTGGCCGAATGCGAAGCCGGCGCAGGCCGCCACGCCACCGCCGCCAGGCGCTACGAGCAATACATCCAAGTCTTTGGACGCATGCCCAATGAATGGAAAGCCCTTCAAAATGGCCGCGATCAAGTCGCTGCCCAGCGCGCCAAAGAGCTCCGCGCCCAAGCCTCTCAAGTCACCATCGCATTGCCTCCCGGCATACCTTCAGGCACCACCGTGCAATTGGATGGCACAACCCTTTCTCTGGACGGCGGCAATACCATCGAAGATGTTGCCGTCGATCCAGGCGATCATTCCCTTCGAATTGGCGATTCATCCGGCGCTTGGGACGAACGCAATTTCTCGGTTTCGTTTAGCGAACATAAACGCCTGGATATTTGGGGCTCCGCGTCCCCGATGACTTTTTCATCCGCCGAACATCAGCCGCCCGCGCCCAGCCCCGACACCATCCAGCCAGCCCCATCCCCAACCCCATGGGCGGCTTATATCGTAGGTGGCATCGGATTGGCCAGCATTGCGGGCGGATTGACCGCGGCCTTTATTCCAAGCGATTTAGGCGATTATCGAGACGCCGCCGTGGGCATTCCCATCGCCGTCGGCGTGTTTGGCGTGGCCACGAGCGCCGCCTTGTTCTGGATGAATAAGCGAACCGCTTCCCCCGAATCCACCGCGGCTTCCAATCCCGTCAAAACGCCAAAAAAATCGATCGCATTGAACGTGCAGCCCGGCGTTTCTCTATCGGTCCACAAGGGAGCTTCCATCAGCGTTGCCGGCAACTTTTAATTTGAATCGCGCCCTCCTCTTGACTTGACCCGGCCATCCGCCTGCGCCCCAATAAGCCTATGAAATTCGCAGGCCATACCCATTCCACAACCCTTGCGTTCATAGGTCTATTCGCGTTCGCTCCGGCGCTTGTTTTTGGTGGCGCCTGCGCGGAAACCACACGCACCTTCAGCAACAACGCAGGAGGTGCGGGCGGTTCGGGAGGCAGCGGCGGAACCACCGGCAGCGCTGGAGGCGGAGGCAGCGGCGGAACCACCGGCCAAGGCGGAAGCGCAGGAAGCGGTGGAAGCGGCGGCGGCCTGCCCACCGAGTGCGTAGCCGGAATGCCGCCCTATGCGGGCCCCCTGTGCAGCGGCCTCAGCAATTCCGTCGATCCTTGCGTTGTACTCGCCGACGAACTCGTGCCCAGCCCTCCCTCGTTCCGCAACGACGCACCGGGCCTCGGACTCGACGAACTCTGCTCGGCTCACGCCGTGTATTCCATCGCCGAGGGCGGCTTCAAAGGCTACTTCGCCAAACGTATCGGCCAAAACAATTGGGCGACCGAGTCCACGCCCTTTGAAATCGCCACAGGAGGCGCGGCCGTGGGCAAAGCCGGCCAAAGCTATGCGCTCGTCGATAACGGCGCCTTTGGCGTAACGCTCTTTCAGCGCACACCCCAGGGCGGCTGGGACAACGGCCATCCGATCAACGGAAAACATCACGCCTCAGCGCGGGGCCTCGCCAAAGATGAAAACGGCTTTTTGCACGCGGCCGTCGTCACCGACACCAGCCAAGTTGAATACGCCTTCTTCGATATCAATACCCAAGCGTGGTCCATCAATCCCGTGGGCACCTCTCAAGTCGCCCGCGCCGCCGTGGCGGTCACGCCTCAAGGCGACGCTCATTTCGCATACTGGAATCCCGTTGGAAACACCTGGATCTTGCATTGGCGCTCGCCGCCCCAGGCCGCCGAACAGGCATTGCCGCTCAATTCGGGCGGATTGGGTTCCGAAAGCCAAATGCAAAGCATCACGGCCTTGCCCTCCACGCCTGAAAACCCCACCGGCGTCCCCCACATCGCCGCTGTCCGCCAAAACTCAAACGATCCCCAAACCCTCGAATTGGTTCACACCACGCGCGCCTCGGCCAACAACTGGCCAGTTACCGTCATCGATTCGCCCAAAACCTTTCCCGGCGATACCTGCAGCGGCGGCCCCTGGCCCACCCAGCCCGGCCAAAAGTGCACCTTTGATTACGAACAAATCGTTCCCCTGGGCGTTGTCGCGAGCCAATCCGGTGATATTAGCGTCATTTACAATAAAATTCACCGCATGGGCACGATGGTCTCCGAATGCTTTATGCCCATGGACTGTTTCTGGAAGCCCAATACCGACACCAGCGAGGGCGTGCTGATGTTTGCGGCCATCGGGAAAAACCAAGACGTTTTATTGAGCAGCGCGGGCAGCAATATCTTTTATGTCAATGCCACGGTCACACTCGACCGGATTGGACGCATACATATCCTAGGGTATGACGCACCGCCTGGACAGAATGGGACAACCGTTCGCTATATGGTGCTGGGCGGCGGAAACTAAAGGGTATTTGCGAAAGGATATCCAGGGCAATGACCTATTCGATCGGCTCGGTCATCGATCAACGTTTTCGGATTATGGATATCGTTGGATCGGGTGGGCACGGTGTTGTCTTCCGCGCCGCTGATGAGCACTCAGGCCAAATCGTCGCTGTCAAGTGCCTTCATCCCGAAACCACGGGCGATCCCACCTTGCGCGAAAGGCTTCTGCGCGAGGCTTCCGTCGCCGACCGGCTCGCGGATACCTGCGCCGCCAAGGTGTTTTCATGCAATACAACCAGCGATGGTATCATTTATATTGTTATGGAACTCATGGAGGGCCAAAACCTCGATGACTATTTAAAAACCCTTCAATCCCGCGGAGAACAAGTTTCTGCTTCCCATGCCATCGAATTGCTCGGCCCTATTGCCCGCACGCTGAGCATCGCTCATCAGCGGGGTATTTTGCACCGCGATATCAAACCCGCGAATATTTTCGTGCTCCAGCATCCCGACGAAAAAGGCCGCGTCCGGCTCTTGGATTTCGGCCTGGCCAAGCAAATGGACGCGGCTGCTCTCACCAAAGACGGCACCGTGCTCGGATCTCCGCACTATATCGCTCCTGAAGTGTGGCGCGGAAAATCTCAAGAATTGGACGCCCGTGTGGATGTGTATTCGCTGGGCGCGGTGATTTTCCGCACCTTCGCAGGGCGCGTGCCCTTTGATGTGAAGGGCACCATGCAAATCTTAATGGCGGTTACGCGGGGCAAACGGCCCAGCCTCCACGCACTGCGTCCCGACCTGCCGGCGGCCGTGGACGCATGGGTCGAACGCGCGCTCGCCGTGGCGCGGGAAACCCGATTCGCCACCATCGACGAACTGTGGTCCGCCCTGGAACAAATCCTCAAGCAATAAACCCAGCGGATTCGCCAAGGATCGGCTTGCGGGAAAAAAAGCAAATCCACTAATCTACAACGGCCAAAGGGGTAACTGTGCCAGCACCTATTCCGGCCGGCCTTGTGCCCGGCACGATCTTTCAGGGCCGCTATCAGATTGTCCGCTGCATCAAAGCAGGCGGGATGGGCGCCGTGTATGAAGTGCTCGACGAAAAAACGGCGAGCCGCCGGGCGCTCAAAGTCATGCTGCCCTCGCTGCTATTCAACGAAAGCCTGCGCGCGCGCTTTGAATTGGAAGCCAGAATCACAGGCTCCATCGAAAGCGATCACCTGGTGCGCGTGCTCGATGCCGGTGTCGATCCATCGAGTGAAATGCCTTTTTTGGTGATGGAATTGTTGCGCGGCGAAGACTTGGCAACCGTTGTGCAAACCCAAGGCCATCTGTCTCGCGAAGAAGTTGTCACCTATGTTCTTCAAGTCGCGCGTGCCCTTGACAAAACCCATGCCGCAAATGTCGTGCACCGCGATTTAAAGCCCGACAACTTGTTTTTAACCTTTCGCGACGACGGCACGCCCTGCATAAAAATTCTCGATTTCGGGATTGCCAAAGCCATGGAAGGCCAGTCGGCAGGCGTGGAGACGCGGCCGATGATGGGAACGCCGCTCTACATGTCGCCCGAGCAGATGCGCGCCGAAAAAAATATCGGACCCGCGGCTGATATTTATGCGCTCGCGCATATCGCCTATGCGCTGCTCACGGGCGAGCCTTATTGGAGGCCGGAGCTTGACGAATCGCCATCGCCCTATTTGCTGGCCGTTGAAGTGCTTCAGGGCGTGCAAGAAGCGCCGACCAAACGAGCCTTGCGGCGCCGGGAAGTCGACTTGCCCGAAGCCTTTGATGCTTGGTTTTTAAGGGGCGCCTCGCTCAAACCCGAAGAACGCTTTGAACGGGCAAGCCTTGCGGCTCAAGGTCTCTCCGATGCGCTGGGCATCGTGCGCAATTCCCGGGCAAACACGCCGGCCTATACCACGGTGCCCGATCGCGAAGCCTTTAGCAAAGCCACAACCGTCAAGGTTGAACGCGAAGCAGGCCACATGCCCGCCTCTGAACCGGTGCCACCTCAAAGCCTGTCCGCGGAGACCGTTCCTCCCATTTCAGGCGAACAAAACCGGAAGGCCGCATCTACCCCCAGTTCCCCGGGCCAGCGGCCATCCGGCGAGTTTCCCAATGTCCGCGCCTCGCTGCCTTCACCTGCTCCGCCGCCCGCATCGGGGCCTGCCCGCGCCAACACATCGCCGCCCTCAAACAAATCATCACCCGGCGACAGCTCTAAACCGGCCGCGCAAAGTCAAAAAATGAGCGGCGCGCTGGGCCAGACACCATCCGGCGTGGGCCTTAAGAAAAAGGGTTTTCATGTTGAGCACGATTCAAAGCGAAACATCCTTCGGGTGAAGGTATGGGGCTTTTGGACGATCGACGATGCCAAGGCTTACCTTGAAGACTTCAAACAGAAAGCGGCGTTTGCCATAGGCCGGCCCTGGTATGTGCTCGCGGACATTTCTGAATTTGCCGCGCAAAAGCCTGAAGTGAGCGCCTTTGTCGAGCGGACGATGCAATTTGCCATCGAGCACGGCATGGTGAAGGCCGCCAATTTGGTGGACAGCGCGCTCGGCAAAATGCAGATCGCAAGGCTATCGCAGGCGACGGGCCTGCCGCTGTTTTCGTTCTTTCAATCGGAGCGCGAAGCCATTGAGTGGCTGACTTCCAGCGCTGCCTAGCCGTCAACCTTAAAAACATCCTCGATGGATGCGGCTTGAACAACCCGCTCAAGCCAGCGCTCGGCGATTTCGGCAGGAGCGTTGTGAATACGGGCAAGAGCCGTTTCGGACAGAGGGCCAAAACGCTGCTGAAGAAGGGATGTGAGCATACGGCGGGCGCTCTCGGTGCGGCCTTCCTGCCTGCCTTTCTTCAAGCCTTCTTGCCTGCCTTTCTTCAAGCCTTCCTGCCTGCCTTTCTTCAAGCCTTCTTGCCTGCCCTGCTCCATCCCCTTGGCCACACCGCGCTTCTCGGCCACGCTAAGCGCTCCCCGCTCATTCTGAATGGCCATCCCCGCCAAAATATAGGCATCCCATTCTTCAACCGAAAAACCCGCCGTTCTGGCCGCCTCAAACGCATCCACAAAAGGATGTTCGGATAATTCCTCGGGCACGACGCTTAAGTTGCCGGCCTCTCTAAAGAAATAGGCCCATTTTTCAATGACGGTCTTGGGAGGATGGCTCTTTTTGTATTTAGGCAATTCTAAAAAAACCAAGCGTATCTGTCCCAATCCATGTTTGGCGCCGGTGTTCTCTTCGGCCATTCTCCAGCGGCTCAGCATGGGGATTTTGGTGTCGCCTTCGTCGGGCCACAGAGGAAAATCGCAGATGGTGATGCCTACAACGTCGTTAAGCGTTGGGTAGAGTTCTCCCTTGGGGATCTGATTGACATAGGCTTTGGCGACATTGTAGACGACGCGCTTTTCAAAGCCTTCGACTTGAAGGACTTGCATCTCAACGACATAACGGGTGCCCAGGGCGTCGATGCATTTGACATCGACGATAGAGTGTTTGAGTTCAGCGACGGCCGGGCGCTGTTCAATAGGCAAAAGCTCCACGGAAACAATGCGGTGGGCCTCGTCCAAATCGAGCATGCCGTTCAAAAAACCGATGAGCACATCTTTATGCTCTTCAGAGCCAAAAATGCGCTTAAAGGCAAAGTCTGTCTTGGGATCGGCAAAGGTGGGCCGAGGCATAAGCGTCAGAATAGGGAAAGTGTGGCCGCGGGCCAATCTAATTTGGCGGCGGCGGCGGTGGAGGAGGCAAGGCAAACCCTTGTACCACATACACCCGATCGGGCAATGAACCCCAGGTGAGAAACAAAAAGTCTCCCGTCTTTGACTCGAAATAGGCGCCCCAAGGCTTGGGAAAGGCCGTGAAGAATTCCTGGCGCGAAGCCAGTATAGGATCGCCCGCCTGATCGACCTCATAGGTGGACACTTTGTCCGCGCTCCATTCGGACAAAATCAGCGACGGCTTGCTAAATCCGGGCGATCCTTGAGGAATATAAGCAAATCCTCCAGGGCCGCCCGGCAACACCACGATCTCTTGGCCATTGTTCAGGTTATAAACTTGATTGGCTCCAGCGCTCATTGTCAGGTGGAACCAATGCCCCCCAGCCCATGTTACCGTCCTAGGTTCACCCGAAGAAGCCAGCCAGGGCGGGACAAAGCCAAAGCCGGACACGCTATCCCCCGTGTTGATGCCCATGGTTGCGCCGTCAATC
Organism: uncultured Polyangiaceae bacterium; assembly: GCA_964537685.1. Classification (GTDB taxonomy): domain Bacteria; phylum Myxococcota_A; class Polyangia; order Polyangiales; family Polyangiaceae; genus CAZICM01. The sequence continues at coordinate 94,681 of CAZICM010000027.1, read as the reverse complement.
GTGATGGCTGGCATGGATTGGCCAGGTAGAATTTGACTGATATGATTGACCGGCCATTCCGTGTAGAAGAGAACGTTGTTGGGACCGTATACCAAATTCGCATCGACATAAGGCGTGGTGGCCACCAAGGTGGCCGTGCCCTCAAAGCCGATAATATGACCGCATGGGCCGCGTTTTAAGCCAATGGAGTAGATGGCCCCCGAGGGCGTCTCCGAATCCCCCGCAAACAAGAGTTTATTGGGATCGTTTTGATCGATTACACAACCGCCCAGATGTCCCGCCGGCGCCCCTGGAATGGTGCCGAGATCGTACACGGTATAAATACTGGCGTATTGGGGAGCAATGACGGCTTCGGCGCCCGCAGGCATGGGTGGAATATCGGTGCAGCCCATGGTTCCACCGCTACCGCTGCCCCCTGTACCGGGGTTAAATCCGCCGGTATTGGAGCCGCTGCTGGAGGAAGAAGAGCCGCCGGCTCCAGTGCCACTGCTGGAGCTTCCGGTTCCGCCGGAAGGCGAGCCGGAGCTTTCCGACGGGGATTCGGATGCCGAGCAGCCTCCAGCCCAAATCGCCGTAAATACGGCGCCGAGCGCGCATATCCAAGCAAAGGTTCGCATGGAACGTGTGTAGACCATTTGGGGCGCAATGGGAACGATAGGCGAGCGCGTTGGTTTCAAGTTCCACCCAAAAAGAAGCGCCTAATCTTTGAAGCAATTCCCTTGGATCGCTCCTCCAGCGATTGAGCCACCCGCTCCCGCGTCTCCATTTGCCTGGACGCCATCAGCATACTCAGCTCCACCACCAAAGCCGGCCGGGCCTCAATAATCGGCGCCAGCGCCTCCTTGCTGATTTCATACAAAACCGCTTCTGAAACAGCCCTGACCGTCGCCGTCCTTTCCGCCCCCGACAACAGCGCAAACTCTCCAAACACCGCCCCGGGCTCGAGCGTGGCCACCGTGACATCGCGCCCCTCTTCATTGCGCACCATCACTTCCACCATCCCCGAATCCACCAAAAACAGCGAAGAACCCTTGTCCCCCTGAAGCACGATGCGATCGAGCGGCCCATACACAACCCGCCTCGCCTTCTGCGCAAGCCTCTTCACTTCCCGGTCCAACAAAGGCTTCAGCGCCGGAATCTTCCGGATCAGCTCGGCCACATCCCCCGTTTTTGCCGCCTGCGTTTCGATCAAAGGCTGAGGCGCCGCATCCACCTCCAGCGAAGGCCCATAGCCATCGCGCCTTTGAAGCGCGGCCACCAAGTCGGGATTAGCCCCGATATAGGCTGTCAATAAGCTCGCATTTACGGGTACGCACTCATCGCCCGTGTAGTCCATCAATCCCCGCTCGCGCGCCCAATGCGCCACTTCATTCATCGAAGCGCGGTATTGCATGCACGCCGAGGGAAAGAGCCCATCCTGATCGCCGAATACCGATGTAATGGCCGAAGGCAACGCAGAGATGCCCCAAATCTCGAGCTTGCCCTTCTTGTGCCAGAGCACAAATTCACGGTTTTTTGGCTCCAAATGCCCAAGCTCCGGGAAGGCCGTCAGGCTATTTTGAAGAACCGCCCGCTCCGCATCTCTGAATACCCGGTGCCAGGTTTCCTGCGCGTTATCGAGATTCGGCCCCGACAATTCGATCGCATGCTTTAAATCCTCGTGATGGGCGTGCAAAAACGATAAAGTTGCCTTCTGTTTGCGCATTAAATTGGTCAAACTGACAGGGCCCGCCGCAAAAAAGCCCGCCGATCTAGGCGCAATATGCCGGAGCGACCACACATTTTTCCACGCCTCGACATTGATCCGCTTGCGAATCTCGGCGAAGGCGGGACTCGTTTCAAATACCCTGCGCTCCGCGGGCGAAAGCAGATCGGGCACCTCATCCTTCACCGCCTCAAAAATGCCCAGGCAGGTTAAATACTCCAAATAGAGCCCCACCCTTAACAGCCACCCAGGATCGGGCAAATTCCGGCGATTTTGCTGAAGATCGTCATGAATCGCCTTTAAATAAAGCATCGCCTTCACGGTTCCGATTGTTAACACCGGATACCAAGGATGATAACCTTCGTGTAGATCGGCAATACCAAGCTTTTGGGCTTGAGCTTCGGTATCCTGTTTTACAAGGCGATCGAGCAAACGCTGATATAAAGAACCAAACCTTCCGGTATCGTAGACTTCAATTTCGATAGAATCGTTTCCCGCGTGCGATCCATCGGCCCACAAATCGAGGCTGACCTTGAGTTTTTGATGAAAGAGATGAGCAAAGGTAAATGGATCGGCTCCATCGGGCGTGCGGGCCAGCATCGAATTGCCCACGTCCGACCAGCGGTAGGTATGCTCCGATGGCACCAGCCTTGAAGGCGAAAGCGCCGCGACATAGCTGGTTTGATAAAACGAATTCCAACTGTTGTCCGCGAGCGCCGGCACAGGAAAGGCCGAGGCATCCACAACCTTCGGCGGAATCACAATATTTTGAAATCCGGGCACCGCGGAAACGGGCCCGCATTCAGGCGAAGGCGGCACAAACGAAACCGACATCCGCACCTCGATAGGCCGGTCAAAGGGCGCCGCATAGGCATACAAATCGTGAACCCGGTACAGAAGCCATACATCATCCGAAGGCAAATCCCCGCCCTGCGTCGTTAAATACCCAATGCGCTCGCTTGCGCCGCTTCCTGGATTCAGCGCCTCATCGATAGGCCGGTAGCCCGCTTGAAAGGGCGTAATCTCAATCGATGGACTCAGCTCCATCGATTCTTCTTCGGGACTCTTCCTCGATTCAAGGTCGCGCAGGTATTGGCGGATCTGAATCAGTTTATCGTCCCACTCCATGCCTTCGACACGCTGAAGGAGCAGGCGTTTAAACTGTTTGCGGAATTCCTTGGGCGAAAGCGTGCTCATCGGCCAACACGTTAAGCGATTTTTTGGCGCCGAATACAGATGATTTGCTGAAATTTTGCTCGGCCGCGCAGCTTCTGCAGCCCCTGCGCAAAGCATTCGCGTCCGCGCATAAAGCAAGCCCGGCCTCACGAAAAAGACCGAGGCACAACGCTTGCTAAACCCAAAAAAACGATGCCCACCCCTGAAGAAAGAAAAGTGCTCATCGCCTGCGGAATCGTCGCTGGACTTATATGCCTGATGCCCGGCGATATCGGCTCAGCGGCCGTGGCTTGGGCCTGCACCCTTGCCTTTTATATTTTTCACCGCCGCTGGCTCAATTCCCCCAAGCAGCCATCAAATCCTTAAGATGCCGAATCGAAGGCGATCCGTGGCTGATGAGCGCATCGTTATATTTACGCTCGCTAAAGCCTGCTTTTTGATCGAATTGGCTGCGCAGCGCCCTCATCTGAGAATACCCATAAAAATACGTTGAAAGCTGAGCCGAGGTCAGCCTCGCCCTCTTCCATTTGCCCACGGCTTCGCCCTCTTCCTGAAAGGCGTCTTGGGTCATCAAGGCCAGCGCGCCCTTTTCGTCGAGATTGCCCGCATGGGTTTCAAAATCGAGCACCGCATTGGCCGACAAGCGAAGCACCATTTTCTGCTGCATCATCCGGACTTTTGGACCGCCAAACCCATATTTGGCCATCAACCATTCCGTATACGTCGCCCACCCTTCCACAAATGGCCCGCTGCTCAAAACCGCCCTCACAGGCGATTGAAATCGATTGCTATGCATCAATTGCAAAAAATGGCCGGGCATTGCTTCATGCACCGTTAAATCGGCCACCATGCTGCGGTTGTACTCTTTATAGAACGAATCCACGCGATTTTGCTTCCAATCCGATGGGGTCGGGGAAATGGCATAAAACGTTTCTTGCACTTTTTCGAGAGGTCCCGATGCATCACAATAGGCAACGGCGACACCTCTACGGTATTCAGGCATTTCGATGATGGTGACGGGTTCTTTAGGGATTTCGACCAAATCGTTTTTGCGTATAAATTCGGTGGCCGCAATTAATTGTTTATTGGCTTCGGCGACGATGGTTTTGTTATCGGGGCGGTCTTCGGCGAGTTTATCGACGACCGCTTTTATCAAGGCTTTTTTCTGTTCGGGCGTACCCGCGGGCAGCATCGGTTGAGCGCCCATCAATTGAGGCCACAATTCTTTTGCGGTGGCCGTCATTTCCTGCTGCGTGGTTTTGATTTGCTCCAGGGCCGCATTTTTTAGGGCATCGATATCGAGTTTGGGATCGCCCATGGCAAAGCGGACTTTTTTCTCGAAGCGCGCCCGGCCGAGTCTAAAGTCGCCTTTGCTTTTTGGAAGCAAGTCTTTTTCGAGCCATTGCTGAAAGTCTTTTAATTGGGCCGCGGCTTTTTTCGCCGCATCTTCAAGCCCGGCTTTTTGCTTTTTATCGCTCAGTTTATCCAGATGGGGCTGTAGATTCTTTTCACACAATGCAATGAGCCCGGCATTCTGTTGAATGGCCGTTTGGGTGTGCAATTCGCTGGGATTGTTGAGTCTGGCTTTGGCGACGGCGATGACATTGCCAATGGTTTGAAGACGCTTGCCCAGGTTGGCCATCCGTTCGGGAAGAGGCGCGAAATTCCGGTTGATTAAAGGGTCGAGGCCGTCGCTGATTAAACCTGTGTAGGTAAGCGGATCGGTTTCGGCGGGTTTGAGTTCGTCAAGGGTAAACAGCCAAGAATCCAGCCGTTCTTTCAGTGTTTCGTAGTCGACCCGTTGCTCCAGCGACAATTGTTCGGGCTGAACAGAGGCGAGCGCGGTCTTGGTTTTATCGATAAAACGCCTGAATTCGGCTTCACCCGCCTTGCTGAGATCGGTCCAGGCTCCATCGTTTTGATGATCGCCGAGTTCGGTCGCGCGAACGGGTTCAAGGCGCAGATAATCGCTTAAAAAGGCTTTTCCAAGCGCGGTCATGGCTTCGTCCTGGGCTGGGCCTGCCTTGGGGCTGGGAAGAGGCGCTGCGGGACCTGAAGAAGAAGATGTTGCCATGGTGCTCGGGGATGATGCGGGCGCTGTTGGGGTTTTGGGTTCGGTTTCGGGCGAGCCGCAGCCCAGCGAAAGGGAAAGTCCGCATATGCCTATGAATGCGGTGTGAATCGAGCGGTGCCGGGCGGGAAAATCGTTGGCCATGATGCTGGGCATTACGATGGAAAGGGTTTGGGGATCAAGGGGCGTTTTGATATCAAGAGGGTGTTTCCCGTGAAGGATGTGTTTATGGCTTCTCCTCGGATATTTGGGTTATTTGGGTTTTTGCTTCTGGCTTCGGCTTCTGCGCTTCTAGGCGCGTGCGGGGGCACTCAGGCTCCTCCGCCCAAGACGGAAGGTGATTCGGCGGGGAGCGAAAAAAGCCCGGCGGATACGGCGTCGGCGGATGAGTCAAAACCCGCGGAGGGCGAAGGCGATCCGGCAAAAGCAAAAGAGGGCGCGGGCGAGCCTTCCGATGTGAAATCGGCGAACAAGGAAGTGCAGGCCGAGCCCGCGAGTGAAGCGGCCGCGATGGCGAGGGACTTTTTAAAGACGGGCGGGCGGCGTATCGGCTGGTCGGCTCAGAAGAAAATGTTCGCGTATCCGGCCGAGCTGCGTTCGGAAACAGGCTTTGGGCTGGATATTCAGTTTGTGGGCGAGGACGGCAAGCCTAGGGATGCGATGCGTATTTGTCAGATCGGCGAGTGCGAGGAGCATTTGGATGAGTTGTCCAAGGAGCTTCTGCCCAAGCTGACCTCGAGGCTCGAAAACGATGGCTATGTGTCGGTTCGGGGGATTGGCTGGCCGCAGGGGCGCGATGAGCTCGAGGTGAGCAGCTTGTCGATGAAGCTTCAGTATTCGAAGGGGACGCTTTCTTCGCTGCGCGAAGGAAAACCCGCGGCCAGGCTGAGCATCCAAGGCGGCAAGCGAATCTCGGCCGATACTTTGCTGGCGGTGTTTGTCATTCCCGATACCAAATGGCTGCCTGTCTTCGCGCCGCCGGGCAAGGATGCCAAAGGGCTCACCCAAGAGTTTTTTGTATTTAAGCTTCCTTGATGAATCTTGAAGATTGACTGGGCCCGATCAACAACCATTGAAACGGCCAATTTCTGTGTATTATCCGCGCCATGCAACCAATGTCCACCGGAGCCGTGGTCGATGGGCGCTATCTCGCCGAGCGTAAAATCGGCGCGGGCGCAATGGGCGAGGTGTGGATAGGCGAGCACATTGGGGTGGGCTATCCGGTCGCGATTAAGACCATGTTGTCCGATGCGGTGAATAAGCCCGAGGTGGTGGAGCGCTTTAAGCGTGAGGCGCTGCTGTTAGGCCGTATTCGAAGCGATTATGTGGCGCGCATTCTCGATTTTGTAAAAGACCCGAAGTACGGGCATGTGCTGATTCTGGACTTCATCGAAGGCGAGGTGTTTTCGCAGACGATTAGGCGCACGAAGATCAGCGTGGAAGAAGCGATTGGCATTGGCACCGATATCGTGAGCGGGCTGGTCGATCTGCATCAAACGAATATCGTTCACCGCGATTTAAAGCCCAGCAATATTATTTTGGAGAAGCGGCGCGATGGAAAGACGCGGGCTGTGATTGTGGATTTCGGTGTGAGCCGGCTGATGAAGTCGGATGTGCCGACCGATTTTGAAGAGATGTCGAATCTGACGAGTGCGGGGATGGCGCTTGGGACATTGGAGTACATGGCGCCGGAGCAGATGCTTGATTCGCGCGGAGTAACGGGTTCTTCGGATTTGTATGCGGTGGGCGCGATGCTGTTCCGCGCGGTGGCGGGCGAACATGTGTTTGGCAATGTCAACGAGATTGAGCTTACGCGGTCGAAGCTTTTAAAAGACTCGCCGCCGCTGAATACGGGGCGTTCGGATGCGCTGGCCAAGGGTTTTGAGACGATTGTGGCGAAGGCGCTTCAGAAGAAGCCCGCGAATCGTTACCAAAAAGCTTCGGATATGCTGGCCGATTTGCTGGCTTTGCGCGATGCGGTGAAAGGGGGAAGTGCACACGCGCCTGGGGCTAAAGGGCCTCCGCCTCTTCCTCCCAGGGCTCAGCCCGAAGCGGCTCCTGTTCTTCCGCCTCCGCCTCCATTGCCCGTTGCATTGCCGCCCGCGCCGGTGAGTGTGCGGGGCTTGTCGATGGATTCGCTGATGCCGCCCGCGCCGGGGATGCCTAAGCAAAAAGCGATTGTGATCGCTGTGCTGACGCTGATTGTTGGGCTTGTGCTGGGTGCGCTTTTGTTCGGCGGCGGGGTGAATCCCGGTTGAGTTTAACCAGGATTGTTCGTTGTTCCGATGAAATAGCAATCCTGTGCATGTGCTGGTGAATTCGTTGGGATTTTATTGCAATCCCAGAGAATATTTCACCAATGTGGTTGTGACAGAGATGTCCTCGTCGAGCGATGCGAGCAGAGGCATCAGCACGGGGATCATCGAAGCGGCGGGGCGTTTGCTTCCTACGATGCGCATTAAACGCAGGGCGAGCATGGAGGGGAGTTCATCGTCGCCCGCGCTGGAATAGGGGCCGATATCGAAGAGGGGCGAGCGCTGGCCCGAAAAGGCTTTTCCACAGCACTCTTCCATGAGTTCAAACACCGTGGCCTGGGGTACGCCGGCCGTGAGCAGCGCGCTGGTCATGCGGTAGGTGCTTACGACCGATGCCTCGTGTTTGAGGGCATCCATGATGGGTGCGCCCAATGCCTGTTTCCATCGCAAAAATTCGGCTTCGCGCGCCGTGGCCGTTTCGCCGTGGGGCGGCTCGAGCAAAGTCGTTAGGGTTTGAAGCAGATCGTCGGAGCCTTCTTCCAAGGTGACGCCGCGGACATTGATGAGATCGTGAATGCGTAAAAATCCGATGCTCAAGCGGGCGGCCGATTCGGAGACGACGGCTGCGATGGCGCTTCCGATGGCATGCGGCGATGAGCCTGCGGGCAGGACAAGCGATGAGGTGATGGCGCGCATCCGGCTGGAGGAGCGGCGGCGCGGGGCTGGAGCGGGAGGGTGCGAGGGCTGCGGGGTGAGCGAGCGCGGGGCGGTGCTGGAGGGAGGCGCGTGCTGGTGATGGTGATGATGGTGGGTGGAGGAAGGCGGGGGAGGATGAGCGGAGCCTGGGTTCCGGGGACGGGATGAATGAGACGAAGAGCCGGTGCCGCCGACGACATGGAGAGCGGCGAGTTCGATGCTTCGGGCTTTGGCGATATCGGGAGGCAGCCGGTCGAGAAGCTTGAGAACGAGCGATGCTTCGCTGCCCAGCGCATTTTCGTGGTTGGCCTGCTCGTGAAGCACTTTTTCCATGAGCTCGGCGCAGCGATCGGCGGCGTGGTCGGCGTCGGTTTGCGATTGCGCGCTGACAAAATGCACCGTGAGTTTGCCGCGCAGCTTGACGTGATCGAGCGTCGTCGCGGTGACCACGCGGGACACCATTTCTATTTCATCTGGATCGCGTCCAAACGGCCAGAAAGCCATGGGGACGCATTATCTCGCGATTGGCCGCTGGGGTGCACGGGATCTTTGGAAGGCGTTATTCGTTTTCGATGCCAAGCCGCTTGAGCCGGTAATAGAGCGTGGTGCGCTGCATGCCGAGCGAGCGGGCCACCTCGGCTTTGTTGCCTCCGCAGCGCGCAAGGGCCGAGAGAAGTTCGCGCCTTTCGATGTCGTCGAGCTGGGAGTCGAGATCGACGCGGGCGCTTTTGGATTCGGAGGGAAGCGATGCCGCGGGCGGGGCGGCTGAGGCGAGCGCGGAAGGCGGGCTTGGGATGCGCGGGGGAAGGCGGGCCGCGAAGGCGAGATGGTCGGCGTGGATGGCATCGCCGCGCGAGAGGATGGAGGCGCGTTCGATGACGTTCTCGAGTTCGCGCACATTGCCGGGCCAGAAATACGATTCCAATTTGGCGATGGCGTCGCCGGCGAGGGATGTGGCGGCGCGGGCGTTGCGGCGCGCGTATTTGCGGAGGAAGTGTTCGGCCAGCGTGCGGATATCGCCGCGCCGTTCGCGCAGGGGCGGAAGGCGGATGGGATAGACGCTGAGGCGGGAGCAAAGGTCGGGGAGAACGCCGCTTTTGCCCCAGGTTTCGTCGAGGCCGGGCGTGAGCGCGGCGATGATGCGCACATCGATGGAGATGGGTTCGAAGGCGCCGATTCGCTCGATTTCTCCATCGCGCAGAAGCCGGAGCAGGCGGGCTTGGAGGGAAGGGGTGAGCGATGCGGGATCGTCGAGAAAGAGCGTGCCTTTGTGAGCGAGTTCGAGGCGGCCTGCGCGGTCGTCAAAAGCGCCGTCAAACGAGCCTTTTTTCCATCCGAAGAGTTCGCGCTCCAGGGCGTCGCCCCGGAAAGCGGCGCAGGTCATTTTGACGAAAGGCTTGTCTTCGCGGGCCGATCCGACGGCGATGGCCCGGGCGACGACTTCTTTTTCCGAGCCTTGTTCGCATTCGATGAGAACGGGCGACGAGGTGGGCGCGACTTCGCCGATGCGGGCGCTGATCTCTTTAACAGCTTCGCTTTCGCCGCTGATTTCGCCGAAATCGATGGGATCGCGCTGTTCGCGTTCGAGATAGCCGGCATAGAGGGCAAGCTGTTCGCGCAGCCTGCGGTTTTCGCGCACGGTGGCGAAGCTGGTGATGCCCTGGCGCAGGATGACGGCGAGCTCTTTGGAATCCCAGGGTTTTTGAACGTAGCGATCGACACTGCCCGAGTTGACCGCATCGATAAGTACGGTCGTGTCGGCATAGGCCGTGAGCAGAATGCCCACGGCATCCGTCCGTTTGTCTTTTGCGCGCCTGAGAAAATCGATGCCATTCATTCCGGGCATGCGCTGATCGCTTACGATCACGGCCGGATCGAGGCGATCGAGCATGGCCAGCGCTTGCTGCCCGCCCAGCGCGTAATGCAACGAAAACGATTTTCGGAAGGTGAAGCGAAATGCATCGAGGTTGTCCTCTTCATCATCGACAACCAAGACGTCGAAGCTCTTCCAGTCCAGATCGCGCATTGGATACCTAAGATAGGGCAGCCAAACGTAGCAGCGGCGGGCCAGTCCTAAAAAGGGCGCGCTCCCGCGCCTAGACCCTGGTATGAACGCCGCCGAAATGGGCTAAGCTCGGCGCCCCCTGCTCACAGGAGATCGGACATGCTGGAGGATGTCATCAAGGAACTTCAATCCGGAATCGAGAAATCCATCGAGGCCCTTCGGCGTGACTTGATGAAGGTTCGCACGGGCCGTGCTCATGCGGGCATGCTCGATGGAGTCCGCGTTGATTACTACGGCGTGCCCACGCCGCTGAATCAGATGGCCACGGTGTCGATTCCAGAGCCCCGGATGATCATCGTAAAGCCCTGGGAAAAAGGGCAGGTGCGCGCTGTCGATAAGGCAATCCGCGAAGCCAACCTGGGTCTCAATCCTCAAGTCGATACGGACATCATCCGCCTTCCCATTCCGCCTTTAACCGAGGAGCGGCGCAAGGAAATGGTGAAGATGACCAAACACCACGGCGAGGAAGCCAAGGTGGCCGTGCGCAAGCACAGAAGAGATGCCAACGAAATGATCGATACGCTCGAAAAAGACGGCGATGCCCGGGAAGATGACGCGGAAAGAGCGCGCAAGAAGGTCGAGGATTTGGTGGCCGAAGGAACGAAGCAGATCGATACGGTGATCGCGGCCAAGGAAAAAGATATCCTCGCCGTTTAAGACCTGAAAGGACACCGGTGTATGCGAGCCATCGCGTCAGGACTGACCCACGTTGGTCTTCAGCGCGAGCACAATGAAGACAGCTTTGCTGTGCTGTCGGACTACGGCCTCTTCATTGTTGCGGACGGCATGGGAGGACACCGCGCCGGGGATGTGGCGAGCCGTCTTGCGACGGATACGGTGGCCGAGTTTTTCAAGACGACGGCTCAAGCCGACGTGACTTGGCCATTTCATTTCGACACGAGCCTGTCGGAAGAAGAAAACCGGCTTATCGCGGGCATTCGCGTGGCCAACCGGCAAATTTTCGAGCGCAGCCTGCGGTCGCGCGAATGTGCGGGCATGGGCACGACGATTGTGGGGGCGCTGTTTTCGAAGCAGAAGAACCGGCTCTATGTCGGTCATGTGGGCGACAGCCGGGCCTACCGCATGCGCGCGGGCGAGCTGCTTCTTCTGACGCGCGATCATTCGCTGCTCAACGAGTATTTGGCAGCGATGCCGGATCTCACCGAAGAGCAATGCGCCGAGGTGCCGAAGAATGTGATTACGCGGGCGCTGGGAATGCACGACAGCGTGGCCGTCGATTTGGTGAATGATGCGCCTGAAGCGGGCGATGTGTATCTGCTCTGTTCGGACGGCTTGTCGGGGATGATTAGCGATGGGCAGATTCTGGAAGTGCTGTGCTCAAGCGAGGATCCCGGCGAGATTTGCGATCGGCTGATTCAAAAGGCCAATGAGCATGGCGGAGAAGACAACATCACCGCTCTGGTGATCCGTTTCGAGGACGAGCTCGCCCATCCTCAGGTGGTGCTCAGGCCGTCCGCCGCGGCATCAGAAGGGTCGCGTTATTCGATTGAAGATGATGCGACTGTGGCGGCGCCGGATGTGGCTCCCGTGCCTGAGTCGTCGCCGTCCTGAAGACAGTGTTGAGGCGCCTGAATACAGCGGATTGCGGCGATTATTCCTCGCAGTTTTCGAAGATCGCGTAGCCCTGAAGGATGGAGCAGAACGAGCCTTCTGCTTCAAGCCTCGGGCATTTGAAAGAGACCCAAATGCGTCCCGCCGCAACACCCTGAGCGCTCGGCACGAAGTAGTAGTCGCATTTGTCCATCGTGGTTGTTGTGTAGGTGTCGACGGTGTTGGCGGATGAGTAGCCAACACCGCCCTTTACGGGCGCGGTTTCCGTGGCCGCCGTTGAAATTCCATCGATCAGAACCGTGAGGAATTTGTCGCTCTGCTGAAGGCTTGCATCGACGAAAAACCCCGAGCCTTTGGGGCTTACCCTGCAGTCGACATTGGCGCCTTCGGTGCCGTCGACCACAACGGCGTTTTTGGTTGAAGGGCCAACATCGCCCACTTTGGCGTTATGCCCGCCGTGCTGGCACTCAATCCCGGTGTCGGCGAAGCTCACCGTCCAGGCGCCTCTGGGTGTTGGAGGCACCGGGTCGCTGCAGCCGGACAAGAGCACAAGACCCACACCCAAAAAGCCAAGAACAGAATGACGCATCGGACGCTCCATCATCAAAGAGAACGACAAAACAAGGTATCGCCGTTATGGCGAGCCGCAGATTGACGAGATGACTTCTAGCGCAATTTCCAATGCCGAATCAAACGGCCAAGCAGATGGAAATGCGTGCCGTGCTCAAGTACCGGCCAAGGCTTGCTCGATGTCCGCCCAGAGATCGGAAGGCGCTTCCAAGCCGATCGATAGCCGGACCAGGCCATAGGAGATTCCCAAGGCCGCGCGCGCTTCTTCGGGAATGGATGCGTGCGTCATGATGGCCGGGCTTTCGGCGAGGGATTCCACGCCGCCTAGGCTTTCGGCGCACGAGAAGATGCTGACTTTTTCGAGAAAGCTTTTCGCGCCGTTAAGCCCGCTTTTGATGTCAAACGAGATCATCGCGCCGGGCGCGCTCATTTGGCGTTTCGCCGTGGCGTGCCATTTGTGCGATGCGAGTCCTGGATAGTGGACGGCCGACACAGATGGATGCGATTGCAGTTGATTGGCGAGCCATTCGGCTGTTTCACACTGGCGCCTCATGCGCACGCCCAGGGTTTTGATGCCGCGGAGCACGAGGTAGCAATCGAAGGGGCTTGGAACGGCGCCGATCGCGTTTTGCAAGAAGGCGATGCGTTCGGCGAGAGCCGCGTCTTTGGTGACCAGTGCGCCGCCGACCACATCCGAGTGGCCGTTGAGATATTTGGTCGTCGAGTGCAGCACATAGGTTGCGCCAAGGCTCAGCGGCTTTTGCAGCAGCGGCGTGGCAAAGGTGTTGTCCACAACGACATGAATGCCGGCGGCCTTTGCGATTTCGGCGATGCCCGCGATATCGAACACCTTGAGCATGGGATTGGTTGGCGTCTCCAGCCAAATCAAGCGCGTCTCGGGGCGCAGCGATTGTTTGACCTTAAACAAATCGGTCATGTCCACAAAATCGGCGCTGAGCCCCATGGGCCGCATCACCTTGTCAATCAGCCGGAATGTGCCGCCGTACACATCATCGCCGCACAACACATGATCGCCCGGGCGAAGGGTGTGAAGCAGGGTTGCAGTGGCCGATGAGCCGCTGGCAAAGGCAAAGCCGTGGGAGCCTTGTTCCAGGGCCGCGATGCATTCTTCGAGCGCGTGCCTCGTTGGATTGCCGCTGCGCGAATACTCGTAGCCTTTATGAACGCCCGGGCTGGATTGGGCGAAGGTGCTGGACAGCACGATGGGCGTCATCACGGCGCCGCTGGATTCATCGGGCGGCTGGCCTGCATGAATAGCGAGCGTGTCGAATTCCAAAGGTCGGGAAATGGACGAAATGGCCATGGCGATGCGCACGATGAGGGAGAAGAGCGCGGGTGTCTACGGCCGAGTGGATTCGCTTGAAAAGGCTTGAAAGAGCGCTCTTGCGCTGGGCGGCCGGAGGGCTGGATCGGCCGAGAGCGCGGAAATGAGCGCATCGCGTTCTTGTTCTGAAAAGGCTTTGGAGATTCGCAGAATGCCGGTGCGCAAGCCGGATGTGCCAATTTCCGCGAGCATCGCCGCATCGGTGCGGGCATGGCAAAGCGGCTCGCCCGTGGCCAAATAGGCAAGCGTGGCCGCGAGCGCATACACATCGCTTCCTTGGCTGGGCGTTTGTTCTGCGCGCGCGACTTCAGGCGCCGCATAAGGCAAGGTGCCCCGATCCGGAGTCTCCAGCGCAGCATCCATCCGGTGAAAACGCGACGCGCCAAAATCCACGAAGCGAATATCGCCCAAAGGCCCAAACAGCAGATGATCCGGCCCTAAATCGCCGTGGGAAAAGCCGATCGGACCCTCTTCATCGGCCAGCTCGTGCAGCTCCATCAAAGCTTCGATCGACGCTCTCGCAATATGCGCGCAAAGCCGAGTTGGAACGGGTTTTCCGCGGGCTTTCCACGCATCGGACAAAGTGCGCAGCGAAACGCCTTCCATCGCGCTCTCCAACACATACAGACCGGCGCCGTCCTTGCCGCTCTTGAGCAGCCTGGGCACCGATGGGTGCCGGATTCGCGAAAGCGAGCCTATTTCCCGCAGAAGCGCGGCCTCGGCCACCGCTTCACCGTGCATCCGGGTCCGCAGCCTTTTGCACACGACAGCCTTTTTTTCGAGCCGGACCAGCGCAACGTCGAAGATCGTTCCCGCGCCGATACGCCGGACAAAATCCGTTCCTTCAGGAACTGGATATGTCATCGGTGCCCGCGATGGTCTTGAAACACGCCTGTGTGCGCATTGGATAAGGGCAACGCGCGAACACCCAAGACGCCCGTGTCGAGATTGGGGTGAGTAACGGGATTCGAACCCGCGACAACTGGAACCACAATCCAGCGCTCTACCACCTGAGCTATACCCACCATCCCAGCCGCGTTTCAGCGAAGGGATGTGCAGGATACCCAGAGCGCGGATGAGTGCAAGAGGCGAGAGAGCCAAACGCGCTTTACATTTGGGCTTCTCTGATATCGTGCCCGCGGAAGGCCCGTGATGTTCGAAGCGATTTTTGGTCCGCCGCGTTCGTCCCGTCCGTTCGGAATGGCATGCGCCGCTGCCCTTGTTTCGGTGTTTGGCCTGTCTTGCGCGCCGGCCGCAAAAGATGGAACGGCCGCGCTGGGCGCTCTGTGCACGGCGGGCTGTGCAACAGGGTCGTGTGTGGCGGGCAGGTGCCGCGCCGATAATGCCTTGCCAGCCCCCGCGTGGAGCAAGCGCTTGTTGCTTGAACCAAGCGATATCGCGCTTCTAACGCCCGGCGATTCCACCGAAGAACATCCCGCTGCCCTTGTTCCGGCGGCGATGGCGGGCGCGCAGTCGGTGCTTCTCTTTCGCTTTGCATCCACATGGAACGACAGCGCCGATATCAGCTCGGCCTTTCTCCTTCTCAAGCCCGGCGCCGGCGCCTCGCCCCGCCATGCCTCGTCCCGCGTTCAAATCGCGCGCATTCTCGAACCTTGGGATGCTGGCACCGCCACCTGGGGCAGGCAGCCCAGGCTTTCCTTGCCCGAAGACGCTGGATTTTTAATGGCGGCGCCCATCACCTCTGCCCGCATCGATGTCACGCCTCTGGTGCGCGCATGGGCGAAACGCCGGCCCGGCGATCATGGCATTGCCCTGTTGGTCGACAGCGCGCTGGCCGATGGGATGCGCTATTCGATGGGCGTCACCGACGGTCCAGGACCGAAGCTCGAGGTCTATATCAAGTGATCTCAAGCGATATTGTCTTATCGATCCGCGAACTTTCCGTTTCGTTCTTAACGGACGGCCCAAAAGTGCAGGCCACCCACCGCATCGGTTTCGATATTCCCAAAGGCCAAACGGTGGCGCTCGTTGGAGAAAGCGGCTGCGGCAAAAGCGTAACGGCGCAGGCGGTGCTCGGCATTCTTCTATCGCCGCCGGCCGTCGTCGAAAGCGGCGAGATTCTCTTTGAAGGGCGCGATCTTCGGCAATTGCCTGAACGCGAGATGCAATCCATACGCGGCAACAAAATCGCGATGGTGTTTCAAGAGCCGATGACCTCGCTCAATCCTGTGTACACCGTGGGTGCGCAGATTGTGGAAGCCATCCGGCTGCACCGGCGCGTCACTCGCTTTGCCGCGCAAAAACAAGCTGTCGAACTGCTTCGAAAAGTGGGTTTTGCCGAGCCGGAAATTCACGTCAAAAGCTATCCGCATGAACTATCGGGCGGCATGCGCCAGCGGGCGATGATCGCCATGGCCATCTGCTGTGAGCCTGCGCTGTTGATCGCCGACGAACCCACGACATCCGTGGATATGATCACGCAGGCGCAAATCCTCGATGTGCTGATGAACCTTCAGCGCGAGCGCACGATGAGCCTTTTGCTGATCGCGCACGATCTATCGCTGGTCAGCGAAATCGCCGACAAAATCGTTGTTTTGTACGCCGGCACGGTCGTGGAGCAAGGTCCTTGCCGGGCCGTTCTTTCCGAGCCCGCGCATCCCTACACCCGCGCGCTTCTCGCCGCGCAGCCCTCGCTCGATACGGCTTTTTTAAGGGCCAAGGAGAACAAATCGCCGCCCCGCCTTCCAACGATCGCAGGCACCTTACCCGATTTGCGCACGCCTCCTTCTGGATGCCGCTTTTATGAGCGCTGCGGCCAGGCTTTTGCCCGCTGTAAAGGCGAATGGCCTTCCATGTACGCTCAAGGCCAAAGCCGGGCGCGATGTTTTCTGTGGGATCCTGAACGGGCGGGTCGTGACGGATGAGCGCTGAATCCACGGCAAAACCAGCATCGGGCACATCCTCTGCGGCGAGGCTGGGCAGGCCCCTCTTGCAGGTCGACCGGCTCTCCAAGCTCTATCCGCTGCGCCGCGGGCCATTTGTAAAACCGACCTTTGTTCATGCCGTAGAAGGCGTGTCGTTTTCCGTGCGCCGCGGCGAAACCCTGGGCTTGGTCGGTGAAAGCGGATGCGGCAAAAGCACGCTGGCCCGCACCATTCTCAGGCTTAGCGAGCCCACCGCCGGCCGCGTGGTCTTCGATGGAACGGACATCACCCAGCTCGCCGAATTCAGGCTCCGCGCCATGCGCAGGCGGATGCAGATTGTCTTTCAAGATCCCTATGCGTCGCTGAATCCGCGCATGACGGTCCGTGAAATCGTGGGCGAAGGCATTTCCATTTTCGGCCTCGCAAAAGACCGCGCGGAAGCCGATTCCATCGTTGAAAAGACCTTGCTTCAAGTCGGGCTCCGGGCCGACATGATGCAGCGCTATCCGCATGAATTTTCGGGCGGCCAAAGGCAGCGCATCGGCATCGCGAGAGCGCTGGCCGTGAAGCCTGAATTCCTCGTGTGCGACGAACCGATCAGCGCGCTCGATGTATCGGTGCAGGCGCAGATCATGAATCTCTTGTCGGAGCTTCAAAGCGAGCTTTCGCTCACCATGCTGTTTATTTCGCACGACCTGCGCGCAACGGCGTTTATGAGCCATCGCATCGCCGTGATGTATTTGGGGCGCATCGTGGAAATCGGGCCCGTCGCCGATGTGTATGAGCGGCGTTACCATCCCTACACGCGGGCGCTCTTTCACGCGATGCCCAAAGCCGCGGGAGCTGCGTTGTCACCCCTGTCATCGTCCCGCCCCGCTTCGTCATCCGAAAGAACACCGCTCAGTTTGCCGCCCACCTCCAGCGTGATGCACACACCTGTGCCGGGCTCCGCCAAACCCGTATCGTCTCCCATTGCGAAAGGCGCTGGCCTGGTCCGGCGCCTCTTGATCGGCGAAGCGCCAAGCGCGGTCGAACCTCCAAAAGGCTGCGTTTTCTATTCGCGCTGTCCCAAGGCCGACCCTGGACGCTGCGACAAAGAAGCTCCTGCATTGAGCGAACTTGTGGCCGGCTCGCAGCATCGCGTCGCCTGCTGGTTTCCCGAAAACGAAAATCTCGCCTAAGGCTTGTTTTGCCGGGCTTTGTAAGCCTCGTAGCCTTCCATCAAGGCGAGGTAGATCCAGTTGCCCAAAAGCTCGGCGCCCGCGCTCGATGGATGCGCCAAATCGGCGCCGCCCAGGCCGCGCTGCGCCCAAATCCCCATCGACCCAAATCCGCCCATCGCGGCCATCGTGTCCCAAAACCCGCAGCCCACTTCAGCCGCCACTTTCTTTTGAATCGCCGAAAGCTTTGGAACCACAGGCCGGCTCGAGTAGCGATCGCCCTTTTTCTCTGCGCGATCCATCGGCCCGACCAGCATGCACGATGATTGGGGAAGCGCCTTTTTCACCTGAACCAGCACGGCCTTCATCGTCGCTTCGTATTGATCCAAGGGATACAACTCGCCGTCTTCGCTCTCATTCATCCCATACTGAAAGACCGTGAGCGAAGGATTGCGCGCCGAAAGCTGTTCGGCCCAATGCGCATCGTCGGATTGATCCAAAAATCGGATGCGGCAGCCTTGAATGCCTATCGCATCGAGCACCACGCCCGGCACATCCCGCTCCATCCACACGCCAAAAGCCCGCACACCCGCGCTTGTAATCTTCACTTCGAGCTCGTGCTCTCCGTCCGCGACCTTTACTTCCTTCAGCGCGGTTTTTGCCGTATCCGCCCGCGTATTCACCGTGCTGTGCGCCGCGCCGTCCACGCGCAGCTCCATCGTCCCGCCGTCGGGATGCTCTAAATAGTCGATCACAAACTTCGATACCGCGCGCCCAAAGCTTCCTGATTTGGCCGTTCCAAAGCGCGAAAACAAGCCCGGACCTTCCGAACGGAACGACACCCCGCCCAGCCCATACAAACCGTCTTTTGCGAATGGCCCGACAACGCGGCTTACCTTCCAGCCCGGCGCCGCAAAGCGCACGACATCGTTGTGAAAGTATCCGGGCCACGCATTGGCCATCAGCATAAAACCATGGCCCGCATCGCCAAATCGGCGCTGCAATTTCCGCCTCAGCGTCGCGGTTACAAAGTCGCTCGCGACAATCGAATCGCCGTAATACGTAATGCGGGCAATCGCGCCCGCGTCTTTGCGTTCCGCCGCGAGAAGCGCCGCATAAAAAGCATCGAGCGCATGCCCTGAAGGATCTTCAATCGGCTTTGGCGCTTTGTCTTCTTGCACCGATGCAGGAGGCAGTGCCGCCTTGGCCTCCGGAGGAACAACAAGATCTTCAGGCTGGCGAAGCTCGGGCTGCTCCGTCGTTTCGATAATCAGCGATGTTTCGCCGACTTGGGCACTTGGAGCCGCCGCCGCGGGTGGAGCCGCCGCGACAAGACCCGTTCCCTCCGGCAGCGGCGAAAGAAGCCGAAAGCGCCACAGCGAAGGCACGAGGTAGGGAATGCCCACCAGCACCGCCAAACTCACCATTGCGGCCGCGGCCTTGGACTTCAGACCATTGGTCTCGTCCACGGAAAAGAAAGGCGACGCCAAAAATTCCTCCGGCGCGGGATACCCTCGAAAGCGCTAAGGCGCTTTGGCTTCCTGCATCTTCTTCAAAATCGCGCTGGCTTTATCGCGGCAGTTGCGGTCTTCCATGTGACTGCAAATCGCCTTGAGCAGCCGGACTTCCTGTTCGGTAGCCTTGCCGCTGAACACTTTAGGCTCCAGCGATTTTCGCATGGCCGCTTCTTCGGAAATGCCCGGCGCCTTCGATGTGCCGTCAATCGGCTTCACACTGGGCAGGGTCGACGGCGCCGTGGTGCCCGTCGTTGAAGGCTCGGTATTGGAAGGCCCTCCGCCCGTCGGCGAATAGGGGCCCACCGGCGCTTTGACCGTGGGTTCCGCCGCCTGAATTTGATTGTGCAGCTCCGCCGCCTTCTTGCGCTGCTCGGCATCCACGCTGGGCGTCGTCATGATTTCGCCCAAAATACGCTTCTTTTCGGCCGGATCTGTTGCCTTTTCGGCCTTTTGAAACATCGAATCCGCCCACGCTTTTTCGATTTGCTTAAAGACCGCATCCTCGCGCGCCGCCGACGTATCAGAAATCTCCAGCGCCTTCTTGTGGGCATCGTCGATATTGCCCGCGTCAAAGAGCTTCTTTGCGTCTTTCAGCAATTGCTCTTCCTGGGATGTCGTCGCGTGCAGCTCCTGAGCACCCGCCGAACTGTTCTGTCCGCTCGAGCCAGGAACCACCACCAGCAGCACATAACCCAAAATCAACAGCACACCGACGCCAATGCCGATCCCCACCAGCTTGCCCACGCTGATCGTCGGCTTGGGCGGCGGAACCAAATCGCGCGGCAGCCTTTGGCTTGGATCGATGCCCGCCCGGTAAATCTTCCCCGCGCCCACAAAACGAAGCCGCACATCGCCCAGCTCGAGCGCATCGCCCGCTTCCAGGATACCGCGCCGCAAATCCACGCCGTTCACGCGGATACCATTGGCGCTTCCTTTATCGATAATCTCAAAACGCCCATTTCCAAGCGCAATCAGCTCGGCATGCAGGCGGCTCACACTGCTGTGATTGATTGAAATATTCGCGTCTTCCGAACGGCCGATTGAAATCAGATCGCGATCGAGGGGAAATTCCAGCCCGGGCTGCGGCCCCACAACCACCACCAGCCGGTTGGGACGCATATGAACCGGCGGAACAACGGGCGCCTGCGCGGGCACACCCGCTTCAGGCTGCGGCCTTAAGGCTTCGTTGATCAGCTCGAGGCGATAATCGCCAAGCTGAACGATGTCGCCGTGATTCGCAGTGATGTCTCCGACGACACGAATGCCATTGACATAGGTGCCGTTGTAGCTCTGCAAATCCTTGACAACCCAGGCCTGACCATTCTTCTTCAGAATCGCGTGATTGCGCGAGACGTTGCGATCCGTCAGCCGGATGGTGTTCGACTCGGCCCGCCCCAGCCGATACTCATCGACAGCCAGCGACAATGAGGTCTGCTGACCTTCGTCGTCCTCGATCGTTAGTTTCCACATACCCGGGTTGCCGAAAGCCGGACTCGGCGGTTTGGACTGCGTCTTCGAGTCATCCTTGCGAACCAGAACGATAACCAAACACGTTCCGAAACACAGCCCTTTGTTGAGCCGTATCAACAAAGATCCTGAGGGCGGGGACGGGGCGCTGTGAGAATGTATGAAATGAGCCGGAAATAAAGCCGGATGCCGTCGAAGGCGGGATTTTTACAGGCGAGGGCCTAGCCGCTTTTAGTTGCTTTTCGCTTCAAGCCGGCGGAAGGGATGCACAAACGACGCAAGCGAGCTTGGATTTCTCGTCTGCATCCACAGCCTTCCCTGGCCCCGGAATTCGCAAACCAAGCCTTCACCCGATAAAAACAGGCTCTTTAGGCCGCCCAGCTTGCGCACGTTGTACTGAAGCCCCGCCGTAAACGCGACCATGTGATTGTTGTCGCAGATATAACCATGGTATGCCTGGCCAATATCAACGACGTGCAATCCTCCATAAGTGGAGAACCACAAATGACCTTGGCCATAAGCCCGGATTAAAAACAGGCCGCCCGAGAAAAAGCCTTTAGCGCCCTGCCATTTGGTATCGAGCGTAACGCCCGGCGTAGAAGCCAAATAAGCCCCGGATTGAAGAAACATCTCCATCCCCGGCTGAAGCTCGATGGCTTGAATCGTGCCCTCGGGCGCGGGCGCAATCCAAATCGTCTGCCCGGGCGCCGTCGCCGTAAACGTGTTCTGAAACAAACTCTCGCCGCCGAGCAGCTTGCGCTTCAGCGCGCCTCCCAAACCGCCCTGCAGGCTCGTCTTCATTTCCATCGCCGAATCGCGACCCACCATCGCGCCCGACTCCGAAATGATCTGCTCGCCCGGCTGATCAAAAGTCACCTTGAGCACGCCAAAATCAGGGTTGTGAAGAATCTCGTGCCGCATTGTTTCCTCCTTCTCAATTCTTTCGCGGAGGCAACATCGCCCCGATGGTTTGCCCATATTCAGCCGCGTTGCGCGACTGCAAATACACCGTGCCCCGGCCTTCGAAATGACAGACCAGGCCCTCACCCGACAAGAACGACGCAATCCATCCCGAACCGCTCTTGCCCACCTTGTACTGAAGCGTCGATTCCCAGGCCGCCAAGTGACCGGTATCGATCACAATGCTTCCATCGACCTGAATCGCCTCCAGTGCACCAAAGGCGCCGATGATCATCTGCCCTTGGCCCTGCGTTTCCAGCATAAACAGGCCCGCGCCTGAAAACATGCCCTTGAGCCCTCCCGACTTCGTCTTCACGTCCACGCCCGCGCTGCACGCGATAAATGCGCTGTTCTGCACGTTCCACTGCCGCGCGCCCACATCCAGCACCGCCATATCGCCGCACAAAGGCGTCGCAAACAAAACCTCGCCCTGGCCCTGCTGTGCCGTGAAGGTATTCCGGAAGAACGATTCACCGCCGAACATCCGCTTCAAACCCTTCAAAATGCCGCCCGACTGCGTCTGCATCTGCACATTGGTGGACATGCCCACCATCGCGCCGCTCTCCGCCGTAACGCTTTCATTGGGCTGAAGCCACACCTGCGCCAGCGATTGAGAGGGCCGATATAAAAGATTCACCTGCATTGTCTGTGTTCCTTCTTTGAGTTGCCGAATCTTTTTCCATCGCCCCGATCAAGGCGGCAGCATTGGCGTTAGCCAGTCCACGAGCGCGCTTGTATTGCGCGACTGAATCAAAATGCGCCCCTGGCCTTGGAACTCACACACAAGGCCCTCACCCGACGCCAAAAATCCTAAAAGCCCTCCGCCCGAGCTCTTGATCTTAAACGTCAGCGACGAATCAAAACCCACGATATGGCCGTTATCGACGATGTACGAACCATTGCAGTACACCTCGTCGATCGCGCCATAGCTCGTGACCCACACCTCACCATTGCCCGACGCTTCCACGAAGAACGCGCCTTCCTTCGAGAGAATCGCGCGCAGCCCGCCCCACCGCATTTTCAAGTCGATATCGCCATGGCTCGCCAAATAAGAGCCCGCGCTGAACAGCATCGATTGGCCGGCCATCGGGATATGCCGGATCGCGCCCGACAGCGGAGGAGCAAGCCATACAAAGCCGCCCTGAGGCGACGAAAAGTGATTTACAAAAAAGGTTTCACCACCAACGATCTTCCGGATAAAGGCGATAAAGAAGGCCTTCAATTTACCGAAAAACCCAGCGTTTCTTCCCGCATTAAGCTTCACCTCCATTTGGAGATTGCTTGACCGGGCCACCATCGCACCCGCTTCCGCGATCAAAACTTCGCTTGGCGCGAGCGTGACCTGAAGCATCGAAAACGATGGCTCGTACTTAATTATCTGCTGCATGCGAAGACCTTTCTCCGCGCCCTTTTCGGGTGCGGTTCGCCGCCCTAGTTACGCTCATGCTGCGCATGCAAAATCGGAAAGCCGCATGAGCGGGCACGGTATAACGAAGCCATGCAGAAAGCGGAAGACGTAAACGAGGCCGGCGGAGCGTATCGATCGCCGCCTCCGCCCGAGGGACAGGGCAAGGGTTTTCAGCAGAGCTTTTGGCGGACGGCGCTGGAGCTTTTGGCGCTGGCGGGGCTGGTAGCGCTTCTCCTTGTTTCAGTGCGGGGATGCGCGGGCTGTATGGCGGGGACGGTGGTGGCCGCGCTGCCGAGTTCGGTTGATGCGGCGCTGGGCAAAGCGGGCGGCGAAGCGATGCGGGCGCAGTACGGCCTAAGCCGGGGAGAAGTCACGGCGGACCAGAAAACCCGGGTGGAGCGCATTTTTGGCGACCTGCAGCATGGCCTAAAGCCCGAAGAAACAGCGATTTTGGTTAATCCGCGCATCAGCGTCGTGCACGACAGCCAAGTCAACGCTTTTGCCTTGCCGGGCGGCGAAGTCTTTGTGCTCACGGGCCTCTTGGACCGAGTAAAAGAAGACGACGAACTCATTTACGGCGTTCTGTCGCACGAACTCGGCCACGCGATACACCGCCACGGCGTCCGCTCGCTGGTAAGAAACGGCATCTACGGAATCACCATCTCGTTTTTGCTTGGCGACATCGACACCATCACGGCGACCATTATTGCGGGCGCCTCCCAGCTCGACCATTTGAGCTACAGCCGGAGCATGGAAGAAGAGGCCGACCAATTTGGCGTAGACCTACTTCATCGCATTGGAAAAAACCCTGATGGTCTAGCGCGTTTTATGGAGAGCTTGGAGAGCGTGCCTATTCCTCAGATTTTATCGACGCATCCCGACAGTAAAGAGCGAGCCAAAGCGATTCGGGAGCTGATGAAACAGAGCAAACCCTAATGACGCATCAGCTTTGAAGCTCTTGAAATAGCGGGCACGAGCCTATCGCCCTCGACCCTACCGGCCACATCCAGCACGGTACATCCATTGGCATCCCGACCCGGCCTTTCCTTGGTAAAGCGCTCGGGCGTAGCGGCCAGCACGGCGCCCAACTCTTTTGCGGCCACATCCAAGGGATCGGTCAGCGCCTCATCGATCAACTGGATACGTTTTTCGTGAGAAGTCCCGGGCGGGATTTTAAGAGCGACCGAGCCCACCACTTTTCCATCCTGAGCGAGCAAGCCATGAGGCGAACCCTTTTTATCGAAGATAGCGAGCGCGGTTTTAGCCGCATCGACCTTCTCCTTTGCGTCGGCCAGTGATTGAGCGGCACGCTTTAAAATTTCGCGTTTAGCCTCGGAGGGATCTTTTCGGAAATCGTCGGACAGAGCGCTATTTTGCTCGCGGATACGCTTGGTATTGGCTTCGGCTTCCTTCACGGCATCTTGAAGCTGTTTACGCAGATCGGGATGTTCTTCCATAGGGGCGGACTCTTTCATCACTTTGGAGGCGCGGGATCAAGGGTTGTGGTGTATTTGGCGCATCTGGCCGTTGCCGGATTTGTTTACGCGGGTGCCCGATGATTCAGTCGATCACGCTTCAGAATTTTCGAAGCTTTGGAGTGAAACAGACCGTTCCTCTCGAGGCGATGTCGGTGTTGGTGGGGCCGAATGACTCGGGAAAATCGTGTTTTTTGTCGGTGGGAGCGCTGTTTAGGGAATTTGCCGTCGGCAATCTGAGCACTCAGTATGTGTATGACGCGATGGTGCGGGCGGGGGGTGCCCAGAATCTCGTCTTCAGGCCGCCGACAGGGGATGGAACGCTTCAAATCGCTTGGAAATCCGATATCGGCGAGTACGCGACGACCCTCCAAAAGCACAACAAGCCTGGCTACGCGATTGAGTTCAAGACGCTGAGCGAGGTTCTAAAGGATGCTCAGGGAAAAGGAGCCCCCCTCGACTTTCATGCGGTGGGTTTCCCTGTAACGCCGAGCGATCACTTTTTCCGGCTTCGATGGGCACATCACAACACGCCTGAGTTCCGGCCGATTACTCAAGCCCTCATCGAATCGCGGGAAGTACGTTTATACGTTCCTGCAATACGCGCGGACGCGCCCTTCGCTGAAACGCCCAAGCTGGGCCGCGATGGTTCTCATACAGCCTCTGTCCTCAGTTATTGGCGCTCGGCCTTCCCCGAAAAGGCCGAAGAGCTCGAAGATTTTTTACGAAAATGCATTCCCGGCTTTCGCCATGTGCTTTCGATGCCCGCGCCCAACGAGCCGCGTCAAGCGTCTGGACCACATTATCGCCTCTGGTTTCAGCAGACCAACGGCGAGCGCTTCGAGGCCAAATACAGCTCCGATGGTCTCCTTGTATTCACCGCGCTCGCTATGCACGCCGTCGAAGCCGAACCGGGTTCCGTCATTTTTATCGAAGAACCCGAACACTTCCTCCATCCCCTCCGCCTTCACGAAATCGTCGAACTCTTCCGCCGCGTCTATACCAGCAAAAAATGCCAATTCGTCATCGCCACCCATTCGCCTATTTTCCTCAACGAATTCCGTGACGAACCCGAATCCATCCTCCTCTTCCGAAGAGGCCCCGAAGGCACCCTCGTCACCCCGCTCTCCGAGCGCCCAGAACTCGTCGATGCCCTGCATACCAACATGCCCGGCGATCTCTTGGCCGGCGGCTTCTTTAACGATTCCCGCCCATGATTCCCGTCGCCTTCGCCACCGAAAACAATCGCTTCGATGCCGGGATCTACAAAGCTTTCATGGAACCCATTCTCAATGTGCCCATTGAGATTTGGCCTAGCGAGCACAGCTTCCAAGGCTGGAGAAGCATTCTAAGAACCGCGCCGCTCCACCTCGAACGGGCCGCCCAACAAGGCATCCGTCATGCCCTGCTCGCTATCGATAATGACGGCGGTTCAACACGCCGCCTCCAGCATCAACCCACCCATATTCCCACACAACAAGCTCAAAATATCGACGACGGCTGCGCCCATTGCCTCCTCCACCACCTCGCCCTTCCCTCTTCCTGGAAGCAACCCGGCTTCTTTCACGCGCTCGCCGTCCCTGTCCAAACCCTTGAAACCTGGCTTCTCGTCCTGCGCGGCGACGATATGGGCTCCCTGCCCGAACGCCAATTCGATCGAAAATTTCTCAAACGAAAATTCTTTGGACAACCCCTCCCTCCCGAAGAAATAAGAATCAAACTCGCTCTAGAACAAATCCAAAAACCAAACGCCCTCGATATCCTCCGGCACCGCCCTTCCTTCCGACTCTTCGAAGAACAATTGGCCCCTTGGATTTCGGCTTAAACTCCCGTTTCTTTTGCTATATCCTCCCCGCCCATGTCCGACGACTTCGACCCCAGCCCCTACGTCCGCCCGCCCATCATGGATGTCCCCTCGGGTATCGCCCTGGGTACCGCCCTCTTGAGCGCCTCCCCCAAATCCCCCCCTTCCCATGTCCGAAAAGCCGAAAAAAAATTATCCGCCGCCCTCAACAATCTCAAAAATGCCTGGCAACTAAGCCTCTCCGCTTCCAAATCCCCAGATAAACGACCCGCCGATGTCCGCGCCGATAACGCCTGGGGCGCCCTCTTCGACCGCCTCGATGCTTATGCCAGGCTCCCTCATGACGAATATCCTGCCGCTCAACGCGCCGCCCAACTCCTCACTATCGTCTTCCCAGATGGTCTCGCTTTCTTGACCTCCACCTACAATGCTCAATGGGCCGAAGCCGAAAATCGCCTCGCTCTGATCTCCGCTCAACAGCTCGCCCCAGAACTCGTCTCTATCGCCGGTCCAGAATTCTTCGACGAACTCCAAAAATCCCACGCCCTCTATGGTCAAGCCCTGGGAATTACTCAACCCTTGAAATCCCCCGAACCCGTGAATCTGTCCTCGCCCCTTCGTGCCCTGGGTAAAGCGATTGTACAGTATGCCATCCAAATCGTCGCCATGTTCGATGACGGCGAATCCTCTCAGGCCATCGTCCGCCATGCCCTCCGCCCTATCGATGAACATAGGGCCGCCCAGGCCGATAAACGCGAGCCCAAACCCGATGGCCCCCCATCGACGCCCTCCGAGCTGGTCGCCGAAGCCCCAGGTCCCGGTCCAGAGCCTTTCGCCGACCCAGAATAAACCCTCCCCCCTTCCCCCTCCCCGAAATATCTCGTCCTTGCTACCCTTTTGGGTCCCATAAACGCCACGTAACCATCCCATAAAAAAACACATCCACCCCTTTATCGTCCTCTTGCGCATTCCTACAAGCTGAGAGAAGCTATGCCGTTCAGCAGATTGCGAAAGGACCTCGTTTAGGAGGGTTTCAAGGGGGATTTTTCTAATGAAGCAGCAGCACCTGCGGCATCGCCCCGCGCCTAGTGTCAAGGACCCCACCCCGTCGGTCCTTCAAGCCACTGCCCGCCTTCAGCGGCAGATGGCCCAGGGCGGCGATCCCGCTGTCAATATCCATTTGTTGCTTCAAGCTATATGTGTCCAATGGGATATCCCCAAGGCTTCGCTGGTGGATACCACCCTTACCCCTCCCGCTGTTTTATACACCTTCCCACATCCATCCCAAATACCGGCCTTGGGCCCACAAACACATCCTATATCGCTTAAGCGCCGAGCCAAGGCCCATCTTCCCCACACTGTATTCGATCTCCGGCATAAACAGGGGCGTCCCACGGTCCAGCTTATCCTTGAAGGAAGTGTGCCCGATCATGCCTCTGATGAAATCGATGTGGCCAGCTCCGCCCTGGATTTGGCCTTGGCATGGAAGAAAGCGGACCCCAACGATATAGGACCCTTGCGCCGGGCCTTTGAGAACAGTGAAGATGGCTTTTGGGAATGGGATTTTCAATCGGGTAACGTCATCTTCTCCGATCGCGATGCGGAAATGCTGGGCTATACCCAGGACGAGATACCCAAGCGCATTGAAAACTGCATGGAGCTATATCACCCCGAGGATTTAGCCCAGGGGCAAGCCTTGCTTGCTGAACATGCGGCGGGCAAGCTCCCTTTGGTGGATACGCGGCTGCGCATGCGGCACAAGGATGGGCATTGGGTGTGGATACGCACCCGGGCCAAGATTGTGGAGCGAGACCCTGTGACGGGCGAGCCTTGGAGAGTGGTGGGCGCGGACACGGATGTGACCAGGCAGGTCGAGATGGAGGACGAGCTTGAAAAGCTGGCGATGGTGGTTCGCGCAACCAGCAATGCGGTGGTGCTCCGGGACCGGAATTTTAAGATTGAATGGGTGAATGATTCTTTTACACGGATCTGCGGGTATACCTTGGAGGAGGTGAAGGGGAATTTTGGGTTGTGGAAGCTGGAGGATCCCCAGGGCGCTCCCGACGCTGTGGGCAAGTTAAATGCGCGCGTACTGGCTGGGGAAAGGGTGTCGGCGGACCTATGCATGACCGATAGACGGGGAGAGCCCCATGCCATTCGCGTTGAAGTCGGGCCGATTCGAAATGCCCGGGGTGAACTGGTGGGTTATGCGAGCATTGGGCAGGATGTCACCGAACGCAAGCGGGCCGAGGAAGCCTTGGCGGCGAGCGAGGAGCGCCTGCGTTTGGCGTTTGAGGTGACCAAAGATGCGGTATGGGACTATGATGTGGTCACAGATCGGGCGATTGGAACGCAAAGATTACCCTTGATGCTGGGGTTCCCCGAAACGGAGTTTGAATATACCTTCGAGCAATGGAAGCAGTGTTGTCATCCCGATGATTTAGAACGGGCGACGAAAGCTTGGCTGGATTTGTTCTCAATACATGGTCCTGGTGTCGCGGAGATCAAATCTCGATCAAGACACCAAGATGGCCAT
Source organism: uncultured Polyangiaceae bacterium (assembly GCA_964537685.1). Lineage (GTDB taxonomy): Bacteria > Myxococcota_A > Polyangia > Polyangiales > Polyangiaceae > CAZICM01. Next base: position 66,014 of record CAZICM010000027.1, on the reverse strand, counting down.
TATATATGGACCCATACCCGGGCCAAGGTTGTAGCGTGGGATGCCGAGGGCAATCCGCTGCGGATTGTGGGAGCGACATCGGACATTAGCCATGAAAAGCAGATGGAGGAGGAGCTTGAAAAGCTGGCGTTGGTGGTACGCACAACCAGCAATGCGGTGGTGCTCCGGGACCGGAATTTTAAGATTGAATGGGTGAATGATTCTTTTACGCGGATCACCGGGTATACCTTGGAGGAAGTGAAGGGGAATTTTGGGTTTTGGAAGCTGGAGGATCCCCAGGGCGATCCCGACGCGGTGGCCCAATTAACCGAGCGCGCATTGGCCGGGGAGAGGGCGGCGGCGGACCTATGCATGACCAATACGCGGGGAGAACGCCGCACCCTTCGCATTGAAATAGGGCCGATTCGGAATGCCCGGGGTGAACTGGTGGGTTATGCGAGCATTGGCCAGGATATCACCCAGCGCAAGCGGGCCGAGGAAGCCTTGGCCAAAAGCGAGGAACGCCTGCGTTTAGCGTTTGAGAGCACGCTGGATGCCTTTTGGGATTTGAATATGGAAACGGGGGCCCTGTTTAGCTCACCGAGGATGCTGGAAATTTTGGGCCGGTCCGAGGGAAGTCTTGCGTTTACGCATGAGGAGTGGGTCCGCAATTGTCATCCCGACGATCTGCCAAGGATGCTGGAGGAGAGGCAGCACTACTTTTCGAAAGGTGGCCAAGATTTCGCGGAGTTCAAATACCGGTGCAAGCATGGCGATGGGCATTGGATCTGGATTCGAACCCGCTCCAAGGTGGTTCTGCGCGATGCCGAGGGGGTACCTCTCCGTATTGTGGGGGCGATGTCGGACATTACCCGCGAAAAGGAGATGGAAGAGGAGCTTGAGAAGCTGGCGATGGTGGTTCGGACGACATCCAACGCGGTACTGCTTCGGGACCGGAATTTTAATTTGGAATGGGTGAACAAGGCTTGCGAGCATCTGACGGGCTATTCGCTGGACGAGGTGAGGGGCAAGTCTGATTTTATGTTTTTGGCGGATCCCCCAAAAGATCCCGGGGCCATCCAAAAGATGGGTGAGCGGCTTCGGACGGGGGAGCTGGTTGTAAGCGAAGCGAGGCTCAGGCGCAAGTCGGGGGAAATCCGGCTGGTCCGGTTTGAAGCGGCTCCCATTGTGGGCCGGGATGGGGAAATTGTTGGCTATATGAGTATAGGCCAGGATATCACCGAACAGGTGCTGGCGGAGGAATCTCGGCTAAAGATGGAAGAGCGGATGATGATGTCCCAGCGATTGGAGAGTGTGGGGGTCTTGGCTGGGGGCATTGCGCATGATTTTAACAATATATTGATGGGTGTATTGCTGGAAGCGAGCGTAGTTCGGGAAGAAGTGACTGAGGGGACGGCGCTATGGGAGTCGCTGAAGACGATCGAGGTATCGGCGAGCCGGATGAAGGAGCTGGTGAATCAACTGCTGGCGTTTGCGGGGAAGGGACGCTTTGTGGTGGAGAGGGTCGATCCGGATGCGCTGGTGAAAGACACGCTATCGCTGATATCGAGAAATATTCACAAGGATGCGGAATTGGTGGTGGACATGTCGCCTGAGAGGGCGACGATCGAGATTGATCCGAGCCAATTGAGGCAAGTGGTGATGAATTTGGTGATCAATGCCTCGGATGCGCTGGAGGGGCGGGCTGGGCGGATCTCGGTGGTGACGGCGAAGACGGAAAAGAACTGGGCATTGTGGGTGGAGGACACGGGCAAGGGGATAAGCGAAGAGGCGAAGGGGCGTATATTCGATCCATTTTACACGACGAAGGCGAAGGGGCGGGGGTTGGGGCTTTCGACGGTGCACGGGGTCGTGCGGCGGGCGAAGGGTGAGATTGAAGTGGATTCGAAGGTGGGGGAGGGGACGATTTTTAGGGTGAGGATTCCGCTTTCGGGGTAGATATCATCGTGTTTTGGTGAGCAGCATACTCAACAACAAAAACAAAGCCATCGCCCCCGAAAAACCAAGCGCATATTGAGCGAGCAGCAGATGCCCGGCCAAATACAGCTCCAGCGCGCCATAGGCTCCCGCAATGCATAGCAAGGTTAAAATCACCTGGCGCACGCCCGCATACATCATACGCGAAGCCTGCATCAGGCCCCGCACCCGCACCTCGGCCTCGCCCCGGTTGGCCCGCTGAAGGTATTTGCGTATGTCTTCAGGCAGCGTGATCGCCTTTAAGGCCATATCCTTGGCCGCTTCCAGCGCTATCTGGGCAAAGTCCCGGTTGCCTAAAACAAAGTCTTGTAAATAAGGCCGGATGACATCCATCGGGCTCATGTCCGGATCGAGCTGGGTGCAGACGCCCGTGAGCAATAAAACCGTCCGCTCCAGCAATACAAAATCCCTCGGTACGTAAAAGGCGCCCGATAGTTCGCGCAAGCCTATATTCATTTTGCGCAAATCGATCAGGTTTTCAATGCCCCGCTGGGGATCGAGCTTGATATCTTTTAAATTAAAGCTTTCAATTTTGATTTCTTCTTGAAAGCGCTGATGAAAAAACTCGATTACTTTTTCGCTGACATCGGCGTCGCCCGTTCTCGATAAAAATCCCATGCGCCGCAGGGCTTTGATAATTTGCTCGGTATCCCGCCGTATGACGCCTTCTAAAAATTCGGGGATACCTTCGCGCATTTGAGGCGATAGCTCGGCGACGGCTCCAAAATCCAATAAAATAAGCGCGCCGTCTTTGCCCACCAGCATATTGCCAGGATGAGGATCGGCGTGATAAATGCCATCGATAAAAATTTGCTGGCAAAAGACCTCGACAATATGCTTGGCCAGCGCCTTGCGATCGATACCGGCTTGATCGAGCGATAAAATATCGCCGACTTTGGTGCCTTCCACAAAATGGCTGGTTAAGACCCGCCGCGTCGATAGCGAAGGCAGGGGCGTGGGAAAACGGACGCTTTTGTTTTGCTCGAAGTTTTTTGAAATTCTCGCGATGTTTTGGGCTTCGCGCTCAAAATCGAGCTCCTCTAAAATCATCGTCCGCACTTCGCGGTAGTATGAATCTAGGCCCTGGACGGGCACAAATATCGTGACCAGCGCCATAATGCGCCGGATGGTAAGCAAGTCGAGGCGTACAATTTCGTCGATATCGGTATGCTGGACTTTAACGGCGACATGGGTGCCGTCGGGTAAATACGCTTCGTGAACTTGGCCCAGGGAAGCGCTGGCGATAGGTTCTTCGCGCAGGGTTTTAAAGAGTTCTTGAACAGGCCGGCCCAATTCGGATTCAATGCGGGATTTAATCTCATCAAAGGGGCGGGGAGGAACTTGATCTTGCAAGCCTTCTAGGCCCGAACGAAACTGAGCGGGCAGGAAATTGGCCATAATGCTAAGCAATTGGCCGACTTTGATAAACAAACCTTGAAGTTCGACAATGGTGCGCTCGACACGGCGGGCATTTTTGGCGTGGAGATCGGCCATGCGGGCATCGCCCCAGGCATGGCCAAAGAGGCGGCGGAGAAAGAAAAACCAAAGATAGCTGCCCAATACGACGAAGGTTGTGTGGTAGGCGCGTATAAACCGAAGGCTTTGCGTGGCTTTGTTGTGCCGCCGCGCGGGCGGGCTTAAGCCTTTCGATACGGGGGCGGCTAGGGTGTTGGCCATGGCGCAGCCTAGCCTGAATGGTTCTGAAGGGCCAAGATCATCGCATCGTAGGCGGCTGGTCTGGCTTTCTTGATGAGGTCGGTGTTGCGCGTGGGGTGAACGCGGTTGCTTAAAAGTACCGCGCATAAGCCAAGCGCGGGATCGAGCCAAACGCTGGTGCCTGTGAATCCTAAATGGCCGATGGTGCCGGGTCCAAAATAGGCGCCCGAACTGGGAGCATCTCCACTCCGGCTATCAAAACCGGCCCGGTGCGAGCCTCCTGGGCGCTTTCGAACCAGAGGATGCATGTCGTTGGCGTCCAGAAACGCGGGAAGCTGATTGCGAAGCGCTTGAATGATGGCGAGGCCCAGCGCAAGCACCGAGGGCGCATCGCCAAAGAGTCCTGCATGGCCTGATGCCCCCGTTTCGCTCATGGCCCAGGCGTTTTCATCGTGGACTTGGGCCTGGACAACGCCTCCCCGGAAGGGAACATGCTCCGTCGGCGCCGTAATTTGAGTGAAATTCGGCTCGCGCTGGGCAAAGAGGCGGGCCGAGTCGATGCGAAGTCCCAAGGGAGCCAAGACTTCGCGGCGAAAAAGCTCGTCCAAAGGCAATTGGGCGCGGCGTGCCATGCATTCCCCCAAGAGCAAGTAGCCCAAATCGCTGTAAATGGGCGCAAACCCTTCGGCATCGGGAGGATCGCCCTGACATTCGGGGCGGCGGGCTTGGGCGGCGGTGCGAAGGGCCTGGGTCCGGTCCACCTGTTTACCTTCGGTGAGCGGAGCATAGAGCGGCCGGTGACCATCGAGTCCAGACCGGTGAGAGGCCAGCAAATCCAAGGGAATGCGGCCGGAAGGCGTATCTTCCAGCTCGGGAATACAGGCGCATAGAGGCTCGTCCCGGTGAAGAACGCCCTTTTTTTGAAGCCTGGCCAGCGTGAGGGCCGTGATGGGCTTGGTGACCGAGGCCAAATCAAAAATCGTTTCGGCTGAAGCCGAAGGCGCATCGGGGGCATGACTCAAACGGCCAAAAGAGCCAATTCCCCGGGCTCCTCCTTCGCGGGCCGCGGCGGCAACGGCACAAGGAGCCGCGCCCAGATGGGAAACCACAACTTCGGCGGCATGATCGAGATTGACAAGAACGCTCATTTGCCCTTCTTCATCTCAATCACCCGTGGATTCTTGGGCTGATAACATAAAAGCTTGGGATGTTCATCCTTCATGGTGGCTTTGACATGGGCCATCACTGCCTCGCCCTGGGCTTGATCGCGCACGATAATCCCCAGCCTCCGCTCGCTATATTCGACAAATTCCACCAACTGAAGCTCGTCCACCCCGGGGAAACTCGAAAGGGCCTTGCGCGTCGATGGAAAGGTAAAATTCTTGGCGTTTACGCTCTTTACATTGTAGAGAAATACAAAAGGCGTCTTGCAGTCTTTGCGAAAGTCGATGCTGGGGCCTTCTTTCAGTCTATAAACCTCGCCGTTGGAATTGGGCCAATATTTGGTTTCGTCGTCGCCGGGCTCGCCCGGAAAGGCGACCCATAGCGTGTCATTTTCATCCACGGCCGCTTGACGATAACCCGAAAGCCAGGCCACTTTGCCTAGAACTTGCCAGGCATTGTCCCGGAAACGATAAAAAAAGCCGTCGCTGTACGCATGCACTTCCCCCTTGGGGGAGAGGAATATATCTTCCACATTGGGGGGCTCGGGCTCCTTGCCTTCTTCCAATACCCTGGGCGGTAGGAGAGGAAGCGCTTCGAATTGGCCGTCTTTGTAATGAAGCACCGGTTCTTTATAGCCCGGATCGATAAACATCTCGTCGCCGCTGGGCGCTGGAAGCATAACGGGCAAAGAACCCACTTCTTTGATCCAGCTCTTGAGTTCGACAATACGCGCTTTGCCCTCTTTATCCCACACCTCTGCGGCCGGGCCGCGCTTTTCACATAAAGTGCCGAGCGAAATCATCGTTCCCGCCTTCGTTGCCGCGATGTTTTCGGGTACAATGGGCGGAGGAATAGGCCAAGAAGGATTCACCGTCACCTCGCCCGGCTTACAGCCCGCCTCTTTGATGGTATGGTGTTTTCGGACGGCTTTAGGGCCGCGCACGGTATAGAATTGATATCCTTCAAAGGGTGTCCAGGTGGACATCAACAGCGATTCCCCCAAATGGGCAAAGCCCTTGATATGTCCCGCGCCTCCTCCCGGAGCGATGACCACGCTATTGCCCTTGCCTGTCAGCGGAAAATACGTGAATTGAGGCGCTCTTCCAAAGGTGCTCCGGTAAACGGTATCGATGGCATCGGGGTAGCGCCCATGAACGGAATCCAGCACGGCCGGGCCAAAGGGTTCACTCTTTTCTGGAATCGAACCGATCCACTCCACCCGCTCACCGGCCACCCGCCCGACCTTGCGATTGTCGGCCGAGACCATGAGCGCGCCTTCGATGGCAAATACCCCTTGAAGGGTTTTTCCCTCGGGTTTAAAAGGCTCGAGCGCAAAGGTTTTAGGGCCGGCGGGAGGCGCTTCTGTGTTGGGTTCGAAAACGGTTTTGGCCAGCGAAGCCGCAGACGAGCTGGGCGCAGGGGGAGGAGTTTCTTTTTCAGGGGTGGGTGTTGGCGTTTTATTGCAACCCATGGCCACCAAAGCCCAACAGGCCAACCAAGATACCCGTATCGAAACCCGTATCATCTTATTTTCCCTTGGCCTTTATCTCAATCTTGCGGGGATTTTGGGGTTCATAGCAAATAAGCTTTGGATCTTCCTTCTTCATATTGGCCTTGATATGAGCCACCACCGCTTCGCCCTGGGCTTTGCTCTTTACGGTAATACCCAGCTTCCGCCCATTTTCAACGAACTCCACCAAGCCTAAATCGGACACGCCCTCAAAGGTGGCCAGCGCCTTTCTCGTGGTCGGAAAGGTAAAATTGGCGTCGTTGTCGTAGCTGACTTCATACATATATACAAATGGCGTTGTACAGCTTTCGGTAATGGCAACGCTTGGCCCTTCCACCAATTTGCATATCCCTCCGCAAGAGATCAATATCGTCCCTTCGTCATCCACCGTTACATAATAAAATGTCTCTTTCCAGTTTAAATGCCCAACTTCCGTCCATTTGCTTTCATCCCAGCGGTTTATCGTTATCCCATCGGTTACATACAGCACGCCGCCGGGCGAGGCAAAGGCATTGGTGGGATCCTTCAGCGCAATCGGCAAGGCTTCGACTTTCCCGTTGATATAATGAAGTATCGGCTGAGCGCCTCTCGTAAAAATCCAAGCCTCGTCGCCTTTGCCTTGAAGAATCTTGGCTCCATATCCTGTTTTCTTTATCCATGTCGTCAAATCGATGATCCGCGACTTCCCAGGCTGATCCCATACCTCCAATGCGGGATGATCGTGATCGCATAAACCTCCCAGCGAAAGCAAGGTCCCTGCTTTGGTGGACGCTACCACATCGGGCACGATGGCGGGCGCGTTGGAAAAATAGGTCCGCTTGTTTTCACAGCCCGCTTTTTCAGGCGTTTGTGGCTGAATCACCTGTCCCGGCCCCCGCGTCGTGACAAACTCGACTCCGCCCTGCTGGGGCGATACAGATACCACAATCGCCGAACCATTGTACATGGCCGTGCCGACAATATCTCCCAGTCCTCCCCCCGAGCCCGCCGTATGCGCCGCGCCTTTGCCTGTCAGCGGATAGACCGTCGGCCGAAGGGCCCGGCCTTGATTGCTGGTGTAATACACGTCCACCGCATCGGGCCAGCGCCCAGATAGGCCCCGAATTGTGCTTCCTCCCAGCGCCACCCGGTTGCTTTCGTCCTCGGGCAGTTGCTTGTCCAGCCATTCAACTTTGTCCCCCACAAGCCGGCCCACCTTTTTTGCGCTAACCACACCCACCGCGCCTTCAAGCTGAAAGGGGCCCGAAGCGTCGACATCCAACCGCTGGGGCACCAGGGCAGGTGGGTCCTTGGGTTTGGGCTTTTCTGGAGGTGAGAGCGGAAGCGATGCGGCACTGCCCGAGGGCAAGGCGCTTGCGCTGGCCGTTACCACAGGGATTTCCTTTTCTTTTTCTGCCTTTGGCGAGGATGAGTTCCCACAGGAAGCCAATAAAAACGCCGCTCCGGCAAAGACTGCTACCGATTGAACCCGAGAAACAAACATGGTGTTTACTCCAGAAGCATGCCCACTCAATTACCACGCCAACGATCCCAAATAAAGCTGCACGGAAGACTCGATAAGGGCATCATCGGGATTGACCCCTTCGCCCACCGTCGCCACCCGTTCATAATCGATCCACCACACAATCTTCGCCGGACGGGGACCAGACGAAGGCGGCACAATATCCAAATCCACCGTGACAGGCTCATTAAAGACCCGGTTGTCTCGGGTAAGCACGCGCCCCGCCTGCCCCGGAGCGATCTCAAATTGCCGGGTCAGCCGCTGGATATCGCGCTTCAATACCTTACCTTGAGCATCCCGGAGCTCGCATCCTACCGAAAGCCGCCGAAATAAATCCCCCGTTGGAAAACCATGCCCCGGTGAAGGCTGGCTTAAGGTGATTTCTAAAATTTCATCGGGCCTTCTATCGACCTTGGCTTCTAGGTTTTTTCGGAGCCACGCCGGATCGCGCACCGAAGTAAAACCATGGGAACGCTTTCCATCGATCAGCGGCATATGGCAATCGGCGCAGGATGTTGACGCTCCCTTCGAACGCCGGTGTTCGCGGATGGTTGTCTGCATCATCAGCGCATCGCTATCCCCCGATAGGGCGGGAAAATGAAACTCATGACAGCCCGCACAGCCGCCTGTTTGCGAAAACTCGGCCGAGCGCCGAATCGTATGAGGCATCTGCTCGCTCTTGGGCACCGTGCCTTCCTTTCCCGCATGGTGCGCGGCCAGCACCGCCCCCTCTTCTGTCACATGGCAGCTTACGCACGCTACCCCCAATGCACCCAGGCGCGCGGGAGGATCGGTCTTTGGATCGGCTTCGGGCGCATGACACCCTCTACAAAAGGCCGTGGGCTCGATGGCCAGCGCCTGTTGAAAGGCGGGATTTTGAAAGGCCATCTGATGATGAGAACCCTGCCATTGCCTCGCTTCATCGGCATGGCATCCCACACAGCCCGCATTAAGCATCAGCGCCGCCTCTTGGCGATTTCGATAGGGACCGGGCATGGGCGGGCCGGATGAGGAGGATGCTTGGGGAATGGAAAGCTGGGACGATGCACCCGGACTGGACGGCAATGGGAAAAGCTCGACCGCGGGCGCATCTTCTCGCGCGCAGGCGAAAAGCCCCACGGCGAACAGCAGCCAAAGAACGCGGCCTTGCATCATAAACAGCTCAAAAATGGCCTATCATCATTGGCGTCCGGGCGTCAAGGGCGCTGTGCGGGGGCCGTCCCGATGGGAATCCGATCCTGAAAACCAAGAATGTATCGCCGAGACCTTGCACAAGGTCAAATAAGACTCTACAAACCATGAACAGGTCGAACGAGGTAACGAAGCATGAGCACAAAAAAAACGACATCGGTGCTAAACATGACGATTTTAGGCGTAGCGCTGCTGGTTTCATCGAGTGCCCCCGCCCTTCCGAAAGAGGGCGATCATGCCCCTAACGCAAAAGTGGAAGACGCGGACGGGCGTGTGCTTGAGATGAAGCATTTAAAAGGCAAGCCGATCTTGATTGTGTACGAGGACAAAGACTCGGCGAAGACCAATCAAACCTTTAAAGACGAGCTGGCGAAGCTGGCCAAGGGTGACAAATACCGGAAAGTCATTGCCCTTGCGGCGGTTGCCGATGTGAGTTCGTATAATTTCTGGCCGGTCAAAGGTTTTGTGAAAGACGCGATTCGGGACGAGTCCAAGAAGGTGGGCGCGACGATTTATTGTGATTGGGATGGGGGCTTTAGGTCGGCGTATAAGATTCGTTCGGGAACGAGCAGCGTGGTCTTGGTGGGCAAAAATGGCCAGATTCTGTTTGCAGCCGAGGGGGCTTTAAAGGCTGACGATCGAAAGAAGGTGCTGGCGTTGTTGAAGACGGAGGTGGAGGGATAATCGATCGCCTTATTCCTCTACGATTCCCACCTCCCCCTGCCCCCGCCGCCGAATCCGAAGCGCCCGCTCGATTTCAGCCCGCACGTCCTTCATCTCTTCCCCGGCCACAAGCCCCCCCCGCGCCTCCACCCACGAACGCATCGACTCCGAGGCCGATCCTCCAACCACCCATGTCGTGCCCCGGCATGCGTCGGCATACGCATCCACCAGCTCCCGCGCTATCGATGCCGGCGGCAATACCGTCGCCGATAACGCTATCAAATCAGGATCCAGCGAGTCCACAACCCGCGATATGGCAGGCGGTGGTGTCCTCGCGCCCAAAAGTAAGGTCCTAAATCCCCACGATGCCAGCCTTAGGCCCACTCCATATAATCCCAGCGTGTGATCTTCATCCGCAAAACATGCCAAAGCCGCTCTCCGCGCCGGCCCCACAGGCTGAGCCAGCCTTAGCAATTGGATTAAGGTCGCCCCGATGGTCTGCGATGCCAAATGCTCTTGCGCCAGCGTCAGCGTCCCCTCGTGCCATAAATTGCCAATCGAACGAAGCGCCGGCCCCAGCGTTTGCTCGAAAATCGAAAGAGCCGGTCCCAAGGTTAAAGAACGGCTCACTTCCCGCTCTAACCCGTCCGGATCAAAACGAAGCGCGGCTTCCACAATGCGATCACGGGCATCCGCAAAAGGATCGTCCTCGCTTTCGGACCTTTCCGTTTCATCGGGCTCCATCGGCGGGGCGGACTTGGGCAAATCCGAGAGCACAACCTTTGCCGCTTCCGCCGCAGCCATTCCGCCCTTGACAAGGTCACGCATTTTTATAATCAGCGCGATATCCTCGTCGCCATACAAGCGATAGGCCGAGGCCGTGCGCGAAGGCACAGGAACACCGTAGCGCCTCTCCCAAGCCCGAAGCGTTGCGGGAGGTACAGCGCAGAGTTTGGATACGGCTTGGATGCGATAGCGGCTCACTGGAACACCCCCCAACACCTTCTCCCTGCAGTCACTTCAGTCCCCTTCAGCAGTCTTGTTGAAGCTGAGCCTGAGGCTCGCTGTCAAGCTTTCGCGGCCATTGGGCGCGAGCTTTTAAAACATAATACAAACCTTACGCGCGTTGTTTATAGAAACAAAAGTTTCGCAAAGAAAGGGGCTCGCCGCACAATTTCGGCAGGAGGGGATAATGCGGCGCTTTTAATACGTTTACGAACGGAGGGCGAGGGCTGCGCTGCCGGCGTCGATGGCCTGATCGAGCCAGCGCTCGAGCGATTGCAAACTGATGCAGGTCTCGATTTGCTCGTTCTGTTCGGCCGAGAGATCCAGCCTTCGCTTCGACAGCACCCGCCGAAGAGCCGCCCTCGCTTCGATTAAACGGCCTTCTTCGCGTCCCACTTCGCGCCCCGCGGCACGTCCTTCTTCGCGCCCTTCAACACGTCCTTCAACACGGCCCGCAGCCTTCACCGCATCGAGATTTTCGTACCCCTCGCGCTGAAGCAGATTGCGAAGCGTATGCCGGTGGGCCGCATCGCGATCGTAAAGCGCAAGAACAGGCACCGGATTCTTCAACAGCGGCGAAGCATCGAGCTCTTCGCCCGGCCTCGCAATACGCACAGGCAGCCCAGGCCGGTACACTTCCACACGCCTTGGTCCGGCCATGCGCACCACCCAAATAAATTGCGTTCCACATTCAAGCAAGTCGACAATTTTTTTCTGAAGAGCCCGCTCGTCTTGATCTTTATCGGCGTACTCCACGCACAGCGGAGGCGCCGTTTTTGACCAGCCCGGCTCATCGGCCAAACCGCCCACCGCAATATCTGGAGCGCGCAGCATTTTAGGCATCGGCGACACACCCGCATCCACACCCGCGGGAGGCGCGACAGGATCGCTGTCCAGCACCATAAAGCCTGCGCCGTTGGCCCTAGAGCCCCGTTGCCCAGTGCCCATGCACTCGATTTTATTGCCGTTGTCCAGCTCGTAGGGTTCGCCCGGCTTGATATCGTCGGCCGTCCAGGGACCCATCACTGTTGTGTTCGATCGGTATTTCATACAATCGAAACTAGCATCCTCTTCGAATGCGTCAACATTTTTTTCCGATGGGTTTTGGGTTGGCGTAAATTCGTGCTCTTTTGGTTTTTCGGCGTTCGCATCCTCAGCAAGGATATTTGTGTCCTCCGCACGGGCATTCGCCATCGTCGCAGAAGCATTCGCGTCCTCCGCAGAAGCATTCGCCAGCTCCGCAGAAGCATTCGCGTCCTCCGCAGAAGCATTCGCCAGCTCCGCAGAAGCATTC
>CAZICM010000027.1:25081-53953 GCA_964537685.1 uncultured Polyangiaceae bacterium | reverse complement strand
GCTCCGCAGAAGCATTCGCGGGCTCCGCAGAAGCATTCGCGGGCTCCGCAGAAGCATTCGCCAGCTCCGCAGAAGCATTCGCCTTCTCCGCGTTCATCTTCGCGTCCTGCGCCTGCACATCCTCCTCCTCTGCAACAGGAACCCGCTCTGTTTAACATGAAAAACCCGCAGGTGTTCCACTTTTGATCGGGTTCTTGTCGTTTGGGTACCAAAAATCTTCAAGGCCGTCTTCCCAAAACATAAGACAAACCTTATACTACGTCCATGAACGCACGCGAGACATTGAACAACACTTCTACGACCAATGAAAAACAGAACATCAATCGCCCCCATGCCCTGGTGATCGGCAGCGGATTTGGAGGACTCGCGGCAGCGGTTCGTTTAGGCGCCCGAGGCTACCGGGTGACGGTGCTGGAGAAATTGGATGCCCCTGGGGGTCGGGCCTATGTGCATCAACAGGATGGTTTTACCTTTGATGCCGGTCCCACGGTGATTACGGCGCCTTTTTTATTTGAAGAGCTGTGGACCTTATGCGGGCGGCGTATGGCGGACGATATTGAGATGAAGCCTGTGACGCCCTTTTACCGCATTCGGTTTCACGATGGGGCCATGTTTGATTATACGGGCTCGGCCGAGGAGATGAAGAAAGAAGTGGCGCGTTTTTCTCCGGCCGATGTGGAGGGGTATGAGCGCTTTTTGGCGGTAAGCGAGTCGATTTTCAGGGTAGGATTTGAAGAGCTTGCGCATGTTCCCTTTGGTTCTTGGCTGGATATGGCCAAGATTGTTCCCGATATGATGCGTTTGCAGAGCTATCGGACGGTGTATGGATTGGTATCCAAGTATTTAAAGGACGATCGTTTAAGGCAGGTGATGAGTTTTCATCCGCTGTTGGTGGGGGGCAATCCTTTTTCGACGACCTCGATTTATACCTTGATTGCGTTTTTGGAGCGCAAATGGGGTGTTCATTTTCCTGCGGGCGGAACGGGGGCTTTGGTGAAGGGTTTGGTTTCTTTAATTGAGGGGCAGGGGGGCTCGGTGCGCTGTAATGCGGAAGTGAAGCGTATTGTGGTGAAAAACGGGCGGGCGGTAGGCGTAGAGCTTGGCTCGGGCGAAAAGCTGGATGCCAAGGTGGTCGTTTCGAATGCGGATTCGGCCTGGACCTATAAACATTTAATCGATGCTCAAGACCGAAGGCGCTGGACCGATAAGCGTATTGAAAAGCAGCGTTATTCAATGAGCTTGTTTGTGTGGTATTTTGGAACGAAGCGAAGCTATCCCGATGTGAAACATCATACGATATTGCTTGGGCCCCGCTATAAAGGTTTATTGGACGATATCTTTCAGCGCCATGTACTGGCGGACGATTTTAGTTTGTATTTACACCGGCCTACGGCGACCGATCCAACGCTGGCGCCCAAGGGTTGCGATACCTTTTATGTGCTATCGCCGGTGCCCAATTTAACGAGCGGGACGGATTGGACGCATACCGCGGAGACTTATAGGCAATCGATTGAGGCGATGCTTCAAGATTCGATTTTGCCTGGGCTGCGCGATGAAATCGTCACATCGAGATTGCTTACGCCTCAAGATTTTCAAGACCGGCTGCTATCGTTCCGGGGAGCGGCCTTTGGACCCGAGCCTGTTTTAACCCAAAGCGCCTTTTTTAGGCCGCATAACCAGAGCGAAGATATCGAAGGTTTGTATTTGGTGGGAGCGGGAACGCATCCGGGCGCGGGATTGCCAGGGGTTTTGTCGTCGGCGCGGGTATTGGATAAGGTGGTGCCGGATGCACGCCGCGCCTAAGTCCCTACGGATCGCCGATTCGGATGTGCAGCATTGCCGTTGGCTCTTGAAACAGGGTTCGAAGACCTTTTCGGCGGCATCGTGGCTGTTGCCCAGGCGTTTGAGGGATTCGGTAACGGCTTTATATGCTTTTTGCCGGGTGGCGGATGATGCGATCGATGGGGCGGAGCGGGCTCAGATGCCTGCGGTTCTTCAATCGCTCAAGCAGCGTTTGGATGGAGTCTATGCGGGAGCGCCGGCGGATAATCCTGTGGATCGGGCGCTATCGGTAACGGTGCTCCAGCATGAAATTCCCCGTGTATTGCTGGATGCGCTGGTCGAAGGTTTCGTATGGGATGCCGAGGGCCGGAGCTATGCGACGATTAACGAAGTCTATGCCTATGGGGCGAGGGTTGCGGGTGCGGTGGGGGCGATGATGACGGTGCTGATGGGGAGGCGGGATGCGCTGACCCTGGCTAGGGCTTGTGATATGGGGGTGGCGATGCAATTGACCAATATTGCGCGGGATGTGGGGGAGGATGCGCGGATGGGCCGTTTGTATTTGCCGCTTTCGTGGATGAAGGAAGAGGGGCTAAGCGCGGATGGGTTTTTAGCGGATCCTCGGTTTTCGCCTGGGCTTTCAAGGGTGGTGGAAAGGCTTTTGGCCGAGGCGGATCGATTGTATGCGCGGGCGGATGAGGGGATTGCCCGATTGCCTTTGGATTGCCGGGCTTCGATATATGCGGCGAGGCTGATTTACGCCCGCATTGGGCGGCGCATTCACGATGCGGGGTTAAATTCGGTGGATGGCCGGGCCTATGTGCCTTTGAGAACGAAGATTTGGCTCTTGATTCAGGCGATGGTGAAGGCGCGGCGGCTGGGCGGGGATGAACAAAAGGCGCCCGCCTTGGTAGAGACGCAATTTTTGGTGGACGCGGTGGCGCCGCGATGATAGCGGCCCGGAAAAACAAATGGTTTAATGCATGGTTTGCGGGCCATGCCGAGCGGAGAATCCAGCGCTCTTTTGGACAGATTTGGGTGCATGGTCTCGATGAAGCGAGACAAGCCGCCCAAAAAGCGCCTCTCTTGGTGATTTCCAATCATCTATGCTGGTGGGACCCATTGGTGGCGCTGATGGTTTCGCATTCCTGGCTGGGATGCGATGGCCATGCGCTGATGGACGCGAAGAACCTAAGGCGATTGCCATTTTTCTCTCTGATTGGGGCCTTTGGGGTAGACAGGGAAAAGCCTGGGGACGGGGCGGCGGTGATTCAATATGGGGCGCGTTTGCTGGAGAGGGCTGGAACCCTTGTATGGGTATTTCCCCAGGGAAAGGAAAGGCCCGCGCATATTCGGCCCTTGGGATTCAAGGCGGGGTCGGCGGAGATGGCGAGGCTTGCCCCTGGGGCGCTTGTGTTGCCCCTGGGATTGCATTATGCGCATTGTGGCGAGGAAAAGCCCTATTTGTATGTGTCCTTTGGGGAGGCGTTCAAAGCGGGGCAGGATGTGAAAGAGGGGCTAAAGCTTCAAGAAGAGGCAGTGACCCAGGAGCTTTTGCGTATTGAGGGGGCGCTGTTGCAGGCATCGGAGGGGCATTTGGATGCGTCGTTTCAATGCTGGTATCGGGCGCCTGCTTCGAGGCTGGGGGTGTGGGCCGAGCGGATGCTGGCGGCGATGACCAGGCCGTTTTCACCATCGAATACGCGCGCATAAACGTTTGTACCCTCACCCAGCCTTCGCAGGCGCCCCCCTTTTCTCCCCGTGCCCACGCCCGGCCTCCCCATCCCTACCGCCAGTCTTCCCCGTAGGCGCTCCCGGCTCCAAATCGAGTACAGCTTTCACGCTTCACAGCGCCCACGGCCTCTTTTTCCCTACCGCCTTTGAATACCGTAAGCGCCCACGGCCCCCTTTTCCCTACCGCTTCTCCTCTTCATAGGCGCTCCCGAAACCTGTTTCCGTACCCCCATCTCCTTCGTGAGCACCTACGGACCCCATCATCGCATCAGGATCGGCCGCCGTGAGCACTGCGAAGGCCCTTCCCCAGACCGCAACCTGAAAAAACGCCTCACCCGCCCCAATTTTTTCCTTGTCCCGCGCCCAAGCCCATGTTACACGCCCATGGATTCTCATCCAACCAGGAGAAAAAGCATGGGAAACATCATCAGAAAAGATGCACCACCCGCGGCCATATTCGCGGATGCGCGCACGACCCTCACCAATGCCAACCTCAAAGGCGGCAACATCAAAACGATTTGTGAAACCCAGCTCTTGCCCGTCATCGCAATCTGCGATGCCACCGAAGCCGAGCACAAAAGCGCCGAAGCCACCCTTTCGCCCCTGTCCGCCGCGGTGGTCATCGAAAAT
The DNA here is from genome assembly GCA_964537685.1 of uncultured Polyangiaceae bacterium. Taxonomy (GTDB): domain Bacteria; phylum Myxococcota_A; class Polyangia; order Polyangiales; family Polyangiaceae; genus CAZICM01. The sequence goes on along the minus strand of CAZICM010000027.1, from coordinate 49,807 downwards.
GGCAAGGCAGACGATTTTCTGGGGCGAACCTACGATGAAACCTGGAACGATGTGGGACGGCCTCAATATGACTCGGCCCTGTCGCTCTTGTTTCCAGGGGGTTCTTCGTATTATGCCGAGGGGGATACCGAAGAGCAGCCTTTAAGGATGGAGCTGTTGGCCCGGCTATTTGAGCGGGCGATGCATCCTAAATTAAGTGCGGCTCAGTCGCAGGCGAAAGCGGCTGCGGTACGGGCGGCTGCGCTGCCCTTGGCTCAGGCGGTGGAAGCGGCGCGGGTTCCTGCGGCGACGGTGAAGCTGTTGGAGAAGGTGATGGGAGCGGTGGGAAAGACGGCGCACGCGGCGCTGGTGAATACCAAGCGAATGCTCAAGGTGGCGGGATTGAGCGAGACCGAGATTCATGAAATCATTCCGGATAGGCCGGCTTCGCCTCCGAAGAAGAAAGGGGAGGGGACGGGGGAGAAGTAGGGGTGAATGGGGATAAGGGGCGGGCTGGGGGGACCGCCCTTTGATTTCTGGGACGTGTGTATTGAATTGAATACTTCGCCTCCAAAAGTCGTCGCCGTGGGGGCTGGTGGAGTTTCGGCGTTCAAGAGTGCTTTTTTTGGTCCCGCTTGTGTTCCACCCTAGGAATTCGCCGCGATGAAACCCACCAACAGGCTTCCCCGCAAACTTCGTCTCCCATCGGGTTCTCACGATGAAAACGAGGCGGAAAATCATGCGATTTGGCTCGCCTACCAATTCACATCACGCCGCAAATTGGCCACGTTGGAACGGCTGCCGGCCCCGCATGAGCTGCTTCATGCAATGGAGCTTCTCGATTGTTTTGCATCGGTCCTGACTCAGCGTGCGTCCGAACCATTGATGGCATTTCGCCGTGCGGCTCTAAGCTGGGAAGCTGGTGCCGAGGTTCCCGAAGCGCTCATTGAATGCGCCAGAGCTTTCTTTTTGGCGATCCATCCACAGATACCTCAAGGCGGATGGGACGCGAGTGATGGTTATCCGCGCTGGGAACAGGATGGAAAGGAGCCGGCCGCCGATGCCTTCGAGCTCGGCGATTACGATTCGAAGAATCCCTCGCATCGGGCGCGAAGGTTGGCCATGGCATTTGCCGATGTGTTGAATGTGGGGGCGATGCTTGCCGCTCCCAAGGTTTGGGCAACATCGAACGAGTTCCCCTCCAGGGACCATTTGTTAGGATATGTAGACGCTTTTTTGGCGGCTGTTGAAGGGGGTTCTGGCTGGGAACCGATGCTAGACAGGGCCGAACAGCTCCGGTCCATGCTCGCTTCTTGGGAGCCCGGTCCCGAAATTCCGGAAGAGATATCGAGGGTTGCCCGAGATCTAATGGAAGCTGTGGGTGCGGCTGGGTCGCATGGGGGATAAGCTGAGTAGAAGGGGGAAAGATGAGGGCGGGGAGTTTTCGTTTTTTTTGAAGTGATGCTGCGAGTTTTGTGTTGATCGCGAAGTGGGTTGTTGATAGTAGACCGAGAATGGATCGATTTAGTGAAGGTTTGGGCTGGCTTCGCGGGGCAGATTTGGACGGCGGTTGACCGAAGCGGTGCCGAATGAGTCGGGGTCGGTTTATGCGGGGCTATCAATTAGAGGAATGACACCTATGTCGGATAAAATCATTCTAGCATCTCAGGCTGGCGTTTCCGAGGGTGTGGCACGAGAATATGGTATTGGCTTCCTGAAGGGATTGATCGGGGCGATTCCATACGTCGGGACTTTGGCCAACGAGGCTCTATTCGATGCCCGATCGCGGTTAAAACAAGAACGCCTGAACGCCTTTTTCGTAGAAGTCGCCAAGTCTGTGGAGAAATTTCAGGAAGGAGCAATTGATCAAGCGTACCTGAAGACTGAAGAGTTCAGCGATCTGATCGAGGATATTTGCCAACGCGTAGCTCGGACCCGTTCTGAACAGCGGCGAGCGCATCTCCAAAAGCAGTTACTTGACGCATTTCAGGGGCGGCGTCAGCCGGACCTTGGGCCGCTTTTCCTGAGCATTCTCGAACAAATTTCCCCCGATGAGCTGAACTTGCTTCGCGTCTTTGTCTCGTTTGATGAAGGTAAGCGAGAACGTGAGCTTGAAGGCCGTGCAGTTGAGATGGGGGCCATTGACTACAGCTCTAAACCATGGGGTCTCGAGGAGAATGCGGCGAAGCAAGTGCTTAGCGCTCTTATCTCCAAGGGACTCGCGGTAGATGACAGTCATGCGTATGTTGGTAGTAGGCCACTTGATCGCATATTGGCCACGGAACTTGGAATCGCCTTCTACAAGTGGCTTACGGGATGATTGCGATGCCTTAAATTGTACTCGATTGGATGACAGTGGCGTTCAAGATGAAACTTTGATATTATTAGCTTTAAGCTTAGTCATTCTAATGAACGTAGGAGGATACTATGCCAAGAAAAGACAGAAGCGACATTCAAGTTGGCAATTTCGAGAAGAAGCACGGGCTACCGCCCGGTACTATTCGGAATCCCGACGGTCGTGATACAAGGTCGGACAAGAAGATTGGGACGATTCGCAAAGAGAATGCGCCAGAGTTGCCGAAAGGGAACGGTGGAGGGAAGAATAGTAAATGAGTTGAGATGCAGATCCGCTACCATCGGAGAATCTCCTGGATGCGAGCGAGCTACCCCGTGGGCTGGGCCAGCACATAGTGGGTGGACTCTGCGCGGTCCTAAAGAAGGGTATCAACTCTCGGCTACGCTTGAGAAACGGCCTCAAAAGCTCCCGTGAAACATAGACGCCGCGGCCGAGCACCTTCTCACCGAGCTTCGCGCCCAGGGCATTTTACGATGAACCACTTTGCCCGCGTTCTCATTCGGCGATCGGACGACCGATTTCTGGTGATCCGTGAAGAAGGCCGGCCCTTTTGGAATTTCCCAGGGGGAAAAGTCGAGCCTGGGGAGTCTCCCATCGAAGCGGCTCGCCGGGAGTTGAAGGAGGAGATTGGGCTCGATGTGGACGTGGCCGATCTGCAATGGTTGAATGAGGGGAACTATACAATTGCGGGCATATTATGGACAGGTTCGTGGTATGTCGCGCGCCGTGTAAGGGGAATGGCCCAGCCCGGTGAACAAGGGCTTGCGCTTTCCTACGCAACGGCCGCGGAACTGAAGCATTTGCCCTCTCTTCCCGGTCTCCTGCTTGCACCGGCTCATGCAGCGCTGTCCCAGCCGCTCTACACATGCTTTGATGAGAGATAGCCACCCGGCCCACTGGGTGAGAAGACGATGCGCGCGAATGTTTAGTCCATGATTTTTGAGCATGGGGTCTCTGGGCATCTCAAGCGGGACTCAGTGAGCATGTTAAAACCTGCGTGCCTGGATAAAACCCCCTTTGCCCCCACGCTAAGCGTATGGTTGCGCCAGACGACCGTTCGGCTTTTTAGGGCAAATAAGAAGGCCGCGATCATCAGGGCATCGGCGAGTACGATATCCCCTAGCACTTTGTAGAGCGAGAGCTTGGCGCCTTGGGCTTGGTTGGCGGTGAGGGCGACCAATAGCCGGAACGTTATGGCGATGGCGAGGGAAGCCAGGGCGAGTTCGGGTGCGTAAAAGAGCGCAACCAGGGAAGCGGCGCTAATCAAGGGCGCGGCAAAGAAGAGCGCGGGATACGAAATCAAGAGCAGAGGACGCTGGGCGCGGACCATCATCAGCCAGCGGCCAAAACGGGCGGCGGCTTGGGAAAAGGTGCGGCCTTTGGCCAGCGAGCGGGCTGGGAAGGGGGCAAGCGCAATCCGGCCCCCATGGGCTTTGATGCGGCGGGCGATTTCCATGTCTTCGCCTAGGATTTGAGTGAGGGAGCCAAAGCCGCCGATCTGTTCAAGGGTGTGGGATTGGATGGCAAAGAGTTTGCCGACGAGTCCGTCGCCGTCCAGGCCGCCAAGCAGGGGGAAGGCATGAAGGGAGGCGCCCAAAATGGCCGATGAGGCCCGGTCGCCCAGGGTTTGAGGCTTGGCCCGTTCTACTGGGGGCGCCCAGACGGCTTGGACCGGGTTGGGTCCAAAGAGCGGTGCGATAAAGGCGTTTAGATCGACGCCGGCCAGATCTACATCGCTGTCGGCCACCACAATCACGCCTTCATAGGGGGCGTGCTGGGCATACATCCGCTCAAGCTGGGCGGCTTTTCGGTTGGGCGCGCTGATACGGGTTAAGTGCACCGAGGCTTGAAGCTTGTGCTCTTGAAGCTGTTCCCGGGCCAAAAGCGCGATGGGATAGGCGGGATCGGACTCGTCTTCCACGCCAAAGACACAATGAAGGCGCTCGGGGTTTCCCAGCATGCTCCGGGCCGAGCGAAGTGTTTTGAATAGTTCGGGTTCGGCGCCGGCACAGGGTCTGAGCAATAGAATGGGAATGGAATCCAGGCGTGGGGGAGTTGCGCGCCTGGCCCGGTACATACGCATGGCATAGCGGCGCATCGCTTCGAACGAAACCGAAGAGACGACCAGCGACCATATAAGCAATGCAAAGGCGGCAAGGCGGGGAATGTCCGCATTCATCGGGCGGCCTGTTTCATCCGGTAGGGCAAAAGAAGTTGTACCCAAGGAGAGGCAAAGCGTTCCAGCGATAGATATTCATGAACGAGCGAGCCCCATTGGCCTCCAAAGCGGGCCCGGGCCATGGAACGCGAGTAAAAGGGCGTGTCTTCAAGGGTGCGTATGAGTTCGGGGCGGGTGTTTTGGTCTACCCAGATTTCCCGGCCTAGTCCCCAGCGGGTTCGGCCCAGTTGAGCCGGTGATAGCGGGGGCAAATCGCTGATTTCGCCCTTGGGTCCGATATGTTTGGCGATCAGTTTGTGGGAGCCGTCGGCTCGTTCGATTTCATAGGTGATGCTGGCGCCGTTTTTTCCGTGGGAAGCCCTGGACCAGCTCCATTGGCGAAAGGCTTTTTCAAGGGGTTCGGCGCCTGCGTTGGCGTCCACATAGGCATGTCCCGAAAACGAGAGCGAAGGATGGGAAAGCCGGACTTCTGCCCTGCATGCGGGGGCTAAAGGTGTCCAGCGATGCCGTTCCGCGGCGTCGAGGCTAAAACCATAGGGCAAAAAGCCGTCGCTTTGTATCGTGACCGAGCCTTTGAGCCTTTCCGGAAAGGGTGAAGGAAAGGGCGAGGTCATTTCATCGAAGTTCACAACAAGCGAGGAACCTCTTCGTTCCATGGTGCTTGGTCCAATGCTGAGCGAATGCTGATCACGGGCCACCGATTGCGAAGCCCTTTCGGTCATCGCCCATAAATGGCGGTCTTGAGCGTATAGCGCCACATTCATCGAACAGTGCTCAAGCGCGGCGGCCGCTGGGTGTTTGGCGCGGGCCTTGTAATAAAAAGGCGAAAACACACTCCCCAGCATCGCAATTAAGGTCAGCGCATGCCGCCCGTCATCGCTGATGATGTCGAGATACCACCAGGCATAGCCATGATCGGGAATCGGCGCGTCGAAGCGAGGTCCGAGAGCACATTCTTCGCCGCGAGGGATCCGCTCATCGCCGCCATCGGTACGCCCGCTCCCGGGTGCGCGCTCCCCCCCGCTAGGTAGAGACCTGGGGTCTTGGTACGCGCCGCCGCGCGGTTGAAGGCCGCTTTCCACCCGTGCGAGGCCGGGCCGTACAGAGCTCCTCCCGTCGCCGGGAAAAGCCGCTCGAAATCCTGGGGTGTTGTCACGGCTGCTTTGTCCGAGCAGACGGTAAGCTTGAGTCCAGAACGCCGTAAACGGTCGAACATTCGCATTCCACATGCTTCAATCTCCGCATTGCTAAAAGAAGGCCGCCTATCGCCGGCGGCGGGCGCGTTGACCAAACACAAAAGCCTTTCTTCACCTGTTGTTGCCGCGGGAGACGCAGGGTCTAGTCCGTCGTCATCCCGATCTTGGGCGCATACGTAGACGGTGGGATCGGAAGGCAGTCTTTGTTGATCGAAAAGTTCTTTAAATTCGCCTGGATAGTCTTTGGAAAAGAAGACAGTGTGCCGTATCAAGGGGAATCCATCGGCTTTGGCGACCATGGCCCAAGTGACGGCGGATAGAGAGCGATCGCTGGTTTCTGGGGCGCTTTTTTTGATATCCTTTCCCAAAAGGCCGGCGCCCAGGGCCGCGACATCGGTGTTCAGCACCACGGCATCGGCCGATATCCGTTCACCCCCCGCGAGTCTTAGCCCAGAGACCCGTCCCCGCTGAAGGAGCACTTCTTCCACATGCTCCCCGCATCGAATATGCACGCCCAGGCGTTCGGCCAAGGTCTTTAGGGCTTGGGCGATGCGATACATACCCCCTTCGACCATCCACACGCCTTCGCGTTCGACATGGGCGATGACATTGAGCGTGGCGGGCGCTAAAAAGGGCGAGGAGCCACAATAGGTCGAATAACGGGCGAACATCTGGCGCAGCCTGGGATCTTGAAAGAAATCGCCCAGGGATTTCCACAGCGTGCGAAGCCCGTCCATATGAGACATCGCCGATAGGCCAATTTTTCCGGCGAGTTCAAAAAGCGACATCACCGAAGGCCGTTCCGAGCGCAGAAAAGGCTGGTCGACCGCATTGAACATGCGCTGGGCATAGGCGCAAAAGTCCCGATAACCTTGGGCTTCGCGAAGGCCCGCAAAGCTTCCGATGGCATCGGCCGATCGCTCGATATCGGAATACAAATCCAAGACCGAGCCATCGGGCCATTGATGCCGGGCCAGCCGTTCCGCCCGTTTAAGCCGCACAAAATCCGAAAGCTGAGCGCCTGCGCGGCTAAACAAATCGTCAAACACCCATCGCATCGTCATGACCGTTGGACCTGCATCGATGGCTTGGCCTGCGTGCGTAATCTGCCGCATCTTTCCACCCACCTGGGCTGCCCTTTCCAATACGGTCACAGATGCGCCCGCATGCGCCATCTGCACGGCCGCCGACAAGCCGCCGATGCCCGCGCCCACCACCACAATCTTTGGAGTGCCCTGACCCATAGCCGTCTCTATAGGGCACGTATAATTTTTGTCGAGGGTTAAGGATTGACTCTTGACAATCTATATACAAGTCTACAAATCGCTACCCATGGACATTGGCGAACGCATTGAGGGGACACTTCGGGCTGTATTGGACAGGGCATCAGAAGGGGGAGCGCCGCCCATGTTGGTCGATGCGTTGGAGCACGCGGTATTTCCTGGAGGGGCGCGTATTCGTCCTCAGTTATGTTTAAGGGTGGCGGAAGCGTGTGGAGATCCATGGCCCGAGCTTAGTCAAGCGGCGGCGGCGGCGGTGGAATTGTTTCATTGCGCGTCGCTGGTGCACGATGATTTGCCATGTTTTGACGATGCGCCGATGAGGCGGGGGCGTCCGACGGTGCATCGGGTATATGGAGAGCCGCTGGCGGTGTTGGTTGGGGATCAATTGATTGTGCTTGGGTATGAGGCGCTGGCGGTGGCGGCGGAGTCGCTGCCAACGTGTCCATTGGCGGGTTTAATGCGGGTGATGTCGGCGGGCGTGGGGATGCCGCATGGGATTATCGCGGGGCAGGCGTGGGAATCGGAGGATTGCATTCCGATGGCGACGTATCGGCGGGCGAAGACGGGGGCATTGTTTGAAGCGGCGGCGGTGGCTGGAGCGCTTTCGGCGGGGGCGGATGGGGAAGCATTTCGGAGATTGGGACAGCGGGTGGGGGAAGCGTATCAGGTAGCGGATGATATTCAGGATTTGGTAGGTTCGGCGGAAGAGATGGGCAAGCCCGTGGGGCGGGATTTAGCGTTGGGGCGACCGAACGTGGCGCATCGTTTGGGGTTGCATGGTTCGGAGCGGTTATTGGAGAAGCTGATGAGGGAGGCTGTGGAGGCGGTACCTGGATGGGCGAGGCGGGAGAGTCTTGGGTATTGGTTAAGGGGAGTGGGAGAGCGATTGCATCGGTTGTCGAGGCCGGCGGCGATGGTGGAATCGGGGGCGGCGTAGGGAAGCGTTTATGGCGGGACGCTGCCGTCGAGATTCCGGCATGGAAGCGTCCATCTCAACCAGGTTAATCCACCCACCAGGCCGGTGCGGCGTTGCTCACGCTAAGCTGTACATTCTTGACTTGGAAGGACCAGTTTTTCCCTGGCTCTGTCAACACATTGGCGATAAACCAACTGGAGCGATCCGCGTACAGCAATCGGCTCCAGCCCCGTGGCACAATCGGGGCGGTGCCGCCAAAGACCGGCCCGCTGGGCTCGGGTTCGGAGTTGTCCAGAAAGGCTGTGCCTCCACCGCCTTTGATGATGGGTGTAGGGCCAAAGACCGGCCCGGTTTTTTGGATGGAATACGCAACCGTGCGGCATTGGGCTGCGGAGGGAGGCGGGCAGGGAGCTTGTCTCACAGATACCTTGATGGAATAGACCGACCATGGATCCAACGTGCTTTGGCTGGATGCCGCTGGGCATGCGGTTTTGTTTTCTGGGCTGCCGGTGCCTAAAAAGTGCTCGATGGCTACCCCAAATACATGGCCGTCGGGTGTGCCGTCCTGGTTTCCATTTTGATAGCCCGCGGGTGTAATGCCCCCGAGTCCATTGTTGCAGGGCACTTTCCCTAAAATGATTCCATTTCCATAGGCGTGCGGCCTTCGGGCGGCGCCATCCATTTCAAAGGGGGCATAGCCATTATAGGGCGTGGTTGTGCCTGGAATGACATAGGGCAAAAAGGCTCTTGGCGCGATGGCGATATGGGCGTTGGGATTGTCGACAAAGAAATCCTCGGTATGAAGCTCCAGCTCCATGGTATGGTAGGTCATGGTTCCATAGGGATCCAGCGAGCTGGTGCTGCCTCGCACAGCCACGCCGTTTTGGAGTTCTTCGACGATATGGGAGACCAGTCTTGGCCCCGGCCCCAGTGGAACACCCAGGGCGAGATGGCAGCCAGGCGTATTGGCTGCGCACACATGGAGATAGTTATAGATAGCCAGCGGATATCCGGCGAATGAAAAGGAGTTTTCGCCGGGAAATGTCGTCGCGCCCGCCTTGGCCGCGATGGGGATAGACGGGACAGCAGCAAGAATGCAGATGCAAGTGAGTGCCTTGAGATTTTTCATGGACCAATCCTCCGGGCCGCACGGCGCAATTGCCGCGGGCACAACGAGGTATAAAGCGGGTGCGGGGAAAGGTTACAAGGGGAGGCGGTTGCGCTTGAGACTGCGGGCAGGGTGGCGGGTCTTTTTTTTGGTCTTTTTTGGTCTCGCCCGCTTGGCTGGAAGGGCCGTTTCAAATACCCGCGCCATCACACCATCCATCCATTGTTCAACGGCCGGACGCGCCGCCTTCGGATCATCGGACGAAAACTCAATCAATGTGCAATTGGAGAGATACTTTCGGAGCCCTTTGGGTGCCAGCACGGCCACCCGATCGGCACCAACGACGCTGGCGGCCGTCTTTAGTTCCCATTCGGTACTGGGTGTTAAGACCGTCGCATCGACCACCACGGCTAGGGCGGTGGATAAGCGCCTCTTAAACCATTCTTCCCACCGCTCATTGGGGACACTAAATATGCTTGGCGTCCACGCCATATGTACCAGTTGGTTTAGCTCCGCGCCCGTTTGAGAGGGGTGCACAAGCGTTACCACCACGGCCCTTCGGTAGAGGGCTGGAAGGACAATATTCCCGAAGATCAAACCTGTGCTCTTATGCGCAAACGATCTAAGGAAAAGAACAGGCGTCTGTGCGAGGCGCTGCTTGGTCCATATACGTGCTGCCCAGTAGAAGTCGCCGACGAATGGAATGAGCCTGAGCAAGATGAAAAAGACGGTTTGGAGAAAGCCGCCGGGGCCATACCGCATGGCGAAGCGATAGAAGCGAAACGCAAGGTGTGTCGATCGCTCGCCCGGGTAAAGCGGCGATTCAGGTTTTAGCCACCGCTGCATGACCAAGAGCATCACGATCGGGCTTAGAACGCTTATGCTTAAATAAAAGAGATATACGGGCCAATTTACCTCTACGTGTGAGACCTCTAAATAATAGGACACGTAGTCAGAATCGATATAAGGACCAGCAACCATCGTGATTGTATTAACGACCGAATTTGTAGCCATACCTGTAAACAGGGCTCCATATTTGATTGAGCGCCGGCAATTTGGAAGGCGGTGATACAGCAGTGCGAACGCTATCAATATATGACCCAATGTATTCGCAAAGCGGTGTGCTGCCGTCAGGCGCTGGCCAAAAGCCTCGCTGAGAATAACAATATTTAGCACCGCCATACCCAACAGCGGAGCGGCAATAACAATTGGAGAAACACGCATATATGCGTAAAAGTGAAGCTCGCTGAAACTGTCTTCTCCCCGAATAATGCGCAAGCACTGCCTTCTATGCAATTTGGGCAGAATTGCACCTCCAGCTACGAGAATAATTATCCCTGAAAGAACAGCAGCATCGATTCCCCAAGGTATGTTGGAGATTAACGTTTTGCCGTCTGTTATGGTCTCACATGCAGCAAGGCCGCCGAACACCAACAAGTATGCAAGCAAGACAATCCCTCCAAGCAATAACTCCTGTCTTCGCGGAGACTTGAGCATATCTTGCTTTGCGCTTTGCTCATCATACCGTTTAGTTTCTGTTCGGCGTGTCATACATACCTCTGCTCATGGTGAAAAAGGTTGTACCCCCTTGCTCTGCGCGTACCGCGATGTTTGCCTGAACCACTTCCTGCATGGCCTTATCCCAGGAAGCTGATGCCCGGTAATACCAATGTTCATAACTTGCTAAATGAGATCTTTCTGAGCCATTCGCCAGTAGCGTTTGCCCCACGGAGTCAGGGCTGCGCCACCGCGGCGAATGGCAGACCAATACAGATCAGGTTGGCGGGTAGAATATAAAAGCCCCGCATTGCGCAGCGTTTTGAGCTTGTTGAATTTCTCGACATGGTTTGGATCGGCCTCGGGCTGTGTATACTCATAACTTGGGTCGAGGAGGATTTCGGCCTCTTCTGTTGGGAATAGTTCAACCAATGCGCGAAGGGCTTCATCGGATATCAAGGGCGTGCATTGCCGTATGACGGAAAAAGCGCTGCTATAGGATTTGTAAAGAGGCCGCTGCTCCCATGCTCCAAGTGCTTGATCGGCATATGCGTATAAATCCGCCGCTGTGACTTGACCACGCAAATTTGCCGCGGAGCCCTTCAAGGCGTCACAGAGCAGGGCAGTGAACAAACCGCGCCCAAAGCGCTCCTTCGCCTGCTCGCTTGGCCGACTGGCCGCCAATAGCGTTACTCCTTCGCGTAGCGCTGACAAGCCATCGCTATAGGGTGAATTCCCGAGCGCGCCGCTATAACAGCAATCTAGTATGATCAATACTTCGCTTGCGGAGGACTTATTGGCCATTACGATTAGATCATTCATCGGCACGCCCGGCTCGTCCCGCGTACCATCATAAGTGCAGATATAACCGCCAATTTCGTTAACAAAACCGTGCCCCGCGAAGAAGAAAAGGATAGGGCCTTTAAATCCATTAAAGAGCTCGCTCCATTGGCGGCGCAGGTATTCGCGTGTAATAAATGGGCAATCGCCACTCACCAGCAGTCGACAATCATAGTTGATCGTCTTGTCATCGTTGCGATGAAGGATCTCAGCGATGGAACGAGCGTCTCTCACGGCGCCTCCAAGGCCTGGGAATTGATCGTACTCGTTAATTCCAACGATTAATGCTTTCTTTGACATGGGCATTCCGGTACCACAGACCCACTACGCCACACAGCAAGGGGAATGGCAACCATTTCCAATTGGGTGAGTGGACGGTCAAATGATTATGGAGGAAGTGGCTCTGGCATGTGGTTCAATTTCCATGCCGCATCCCAAAGCCCAACAACAGAATCGAAATTAGGATCAGTCCGCAAATGCCGCGCCGCGGGCGCAGATTTCGCGTTTTCTAAAAAGAGACCCCCCTCTTCTTTCTCGGTGCAAGAAGCGGCGTTGTGAAGAGTTTTCCCTGGTCTTTGGCCCTGGTGGGTATGCGCAATGTACGGGATTATTGAGATAGCGTCGGGCGGTTTGGCTCGGTCGCATTCGTCGAGTCTATTTCATATTGCAGTCCGGGCGCTGACCTTGAGCAATTGAAGGGTTAACGCCTTCAGGCAAGAGGGTGGCGGTGGTGAGGGCCTAAGCTACCATCTCCCCGCTTGAATACGCCGAAATGCCTTCTCCCGCGCGATTTCGGATGGAAGCCTTCCACTGTGCCGGCTTTGCGAAAGCACTTCCCGCGCCGTTTCAAAGAGCCGGTCTATCAAGGGCTTTCGATCCGCAAGCCCCATCACGCTTTGCCCTATCCCTTCGATTACCGCTCCCGCCGATGCAATGGGATCGGGTACCATCAAAATCCCTCGCTCACAGAGAATTCGTTCGGCTTGGGGGGATGCCAGAATATTGTTCGCCGCCCCGCATACCGCCCACGCCCGCATGCGTTCGGCAATGTCGGTGCTCAATACGCCTCCAGCCCCGCAGGGCGCGATGATGTCAACTTCCGACATCAGAATTTCATCCGCCGCCAATACGTTGCCTCCAAGCACCCGGACGACTTGTTCGGCCCGCTCAGAATTGAGATCGGCGCAATACAATTCGGCCCCTTCGCTCGCCAGCGCCGATGCCGCAGCCGTTCCTATGAGGCCCATCCCTTGAATGGCTATCCGTAAATGTTGGATGTTTCGATAGCCTCGTTCCACAGCACATGCTTTAATGCATTGAACAAGCCCCCGAGCCACAGCCGCCGATAGACCTCGCTCGTCGGTGTGGGCATATTGGGTGTGCGCCGCGAGGATTTGAAGATCGGCCGCCCGGGTGCCCAGGTCTCCCGCCGTCCTAAAGGCACCTCCCAGTTCTTCGATGCGCTTGCCTAAATAGCCAAAGGCCCGGGTTCGATCCAGCCGGTCATGATCGATAACCACGCATTTGCCCCCGCCTGCTTCGAGTCCCGCAAGGGAGCATTTGATGGTCATGGCTCGAGCCAAGGCCAGGGCATCGTGCAGGGCATCGATTTCGGATGAATAACGGCAGGTGCGAATACCTCCCACGGCCGGCCCCAGCGCCATATTGTCGAGCACCAGAAATGCCCGGAGTCCCGATGGAGGATCGGTCCAGATCACCGTGTGGCAAGGCCCATTTTTTTCGACAAGTTCAATGAGTTTTCGAGCCATGGCTTCCTTCTATTGAGGGCGGGCGCTTAGCCCCGGATGAAGAGAATGAGAAAAAGAGCCTGAAGTACACTGCAAAATACCAAGCGAAAGCCGACGGTGCGTAAGGATGTAGGGGCCGGAGGGCGCAGAACAAGGGCGAGGGAAAAGAGAAGCATGGGTAGGGCACAGTAGGCGCTAAACCAGGGGAGGACGCGAAGGGCCGGAAATAGAATGAGCAGTGCCGTGTGTAAACAGATGGGCCAGCTTCGGGCGATGATGGATGTGGGAGATTTATGATGTTGAATAACACTGCGTACGGCCCAGGTTGCGGCGGCAAAGGCGAGGGAAAAGGAAACGCAGATCGCAAGAGCATGCGAAAGAGGGAGTTTGGAGGCGAGAGCGACGGGAAAGGCGCAAAAGGAAAGGGCTGCGGCGGCAAGGCTTTCTCCCGCGAGGGTTTTTTCTTGTTTGGCAAAGATAAAGGGGGTAAGGGCGAACATACCGAGCGCGGGGGCGAGCATACCCAGGCGGGCTTCGTGGGGTGAAAGCCAGAGTCCAGGGACTGATGTGAGGGCGGCGATGAGGCCAAGCAGGAAAAAGCGTTTGCGGGCGCGCGCGGATAGTTCGCGTTTGGCTTTGTTTCCCCGGTGGCCAATGAGAATTAATAGAGGTTCATGCGCGAAAAAGACGCTGAAGGCGCCTATGGTCAAGAGAAGGGAGGCCCAATTGGGGGTATGGGCGCATAAGGCGCTAAGCAAGGGCATGGAAATTTGACCATAAGCACCGTGTTCCTTGGGGGCCAGGGAAGGCGCTTTGGGGTTGGGTGAAGGCACACCGACGGGTTGGGAGATTTCGGTGTTCATGATGTTTTCGGGTATACCCGAACGATCTCGATTCGACAACAAAAAGCGCTTGCCAAGGCGGGGCGCTTTTGTAGCTTCGCGCCATGGATTTTTCTTTTAGTGCGGATGAGCGAGCCCTGAATTTGCGGATGCGGGAGCTGGGCGAGGAGGTGTCGCGGCTGCCCTCGAACGAACGTTTGGCGGCTTTGGCGCGGGCGGGGGTGTTGGGCTTGGCCCTGCCCGCCGATGTGGGTGGAGGGGGGCAAACGCTGGTCAGTACAGCGCATGCCTTTGAGGGCTTGGGTTATTCGCTCAATGATGGAGGGGTGCTTCTTTCGGCTGGAGCCCATTTATTTGGGGTGGCGTTGTTGGTGTTAAAAATTGGGACAGAGGCGCAGCGTAAGGAATGGCTGCCCAAGCTGGCGCGGGGGGAGGTGCTGGCCACGGTGGCGGCGACGGAGGCTTCTTCGGGTTCGGATATTGGCTCGATGGAGGCGGTGGCGGAGCGGGCAGGGGATACCTTTCGTCTGTCAGGTCGGAAGCGTTATGTGACGCTGGCCCATGAGGCAGGGGTCTATCTGGTGCTCGCGCGGGATGGCCGTGAGGGGAGGGGTTTGACGGCGCTTTTGGTTCCTCGGCATGTATCTGGAATTGTTGTAGGTCCCAAATACAAAACAGCGGGTTTGATGGGGGCAGGGCTTTCGGAAGTGAGCTTTGAGCGATGCGAGCTCGAGGCGGGAGCGCTCTTGGGCAAGGCGGGGGCAGGATTTTCGGTATTTCAGATGGCGATGACCTATGAGCGGGCGCTGATACTAGCGTTTCGGCTTGGGGCGATGGAGCGGGTGCTCGAGGGGTGCATACGTTTTGCGCGGACTCGCGAGCTGGGCGGGACGGCGATTGCAAAGCATCAAGCGGTATCGCAGCGCATCGCGAGGATGAAGCTGCGGCTGGAGACCTCGAGGCTGCTTGTGTACCGGAGCGCGTGGATGCTCGATCGGAATGAGCGAGGGCAGGCGGAGGCGGCGCTTACGAAGTGGCATTTATCGGAAAGCGCGCTGGAATCGGCGGTAGATGCGGTGAAAATTCGGGGAGGCGAAGGATTTTTGGAGGATACGGGGCTGGATGCGGGCGTGGATGATGCGCTTGGGGGCTGGATTCATTCCGGGACGGGGGATGTGCTCGCGAATATCGTCGCAAAGTGGCTGGGTTTATGATAATTTTTTTATAAAAACATGTTGATAGCGGGATGTACTCATTCTATATGAAGGGAAACAATGATGATTGATAGGATCACAAAAGAACGCTTGGTGGTGTCCACTGTTGGGAGTGGCTGGCCCTTACTCCATGAACGGCAGCCCCTTTATTGCAACAGTTAATTTGGGCCATTCCGCGGACGTCAACGGTGTGCAGAAAATTCTGGATGATTGCGAAGAGGATGCCGCGTGAATCTGCGCATAGACATCGAGCAACGAAGCATATCTGCGATTGATGCGCTGCGGAATGCCCACGATTATCACGCGGACACGATAGGTGCCTGGCAAATAGTTCAAGCAACAACGAAGAAAAATGAACCATTGTGGAGCAACGTAACAACCGGTGGCCTGGTTCAGACATTTTAAAGAGAAATTGACTGAGCAAGGCAGGCCAAGGTGCGCGAGGTGCAGAAGGTCAGCGCGTTAAAGTGGATGAAGTGTATCACCTCAACACATGGGAGCTTTTGCACCGGGTTATCGAGAGGCTGACAGGCGTCGCCCTCAACGAGCTCCCAAAGGAAAGCCAAAACCCGGCTTAGAGACCCACCTCAACACGCGCACCCAACAAACCCTTCCATCTACCGCCATCACATGGTAGGCCCCCGCGCGAATCCGGAACTGTGTAAGGCATGAACCTGAGCCCTATCGCACAACTGTTCGCGTCAGGCGGCGTGAATGTCGACTTCGACCTCACCTTCTTGGCGCAATTTCTTCTGTTCACGATGTTCATCATCGTGATCAAGCCTTTGCTCTTCGATCCTTTGCTGCGCGTCTTCGAGGAACGCGAGAAGCGTACCGAAGGCGCAAAACGTTCGGCCCGCTCGATGGACGAGAAAGCTGGCGAGCTTTCGCTTCGCTATCAGTCCGAGCTGGAGCGCGTCAGGCGCGAGGCCAATGAGGAGCGGGAACGGCTGCGCGCGGAAACCGCGCGGCTGGAAGCCCAGATTATGGCTGAAGCGCGCGCCGAAACCGCAAGGATCGTCGAGGAAGGCAAGGCGAAGATCGCCAATGAGGTGGCGCTGCTCCATCACGAGCTTCTCGCCTCGCAGCCCGAGCTGGCCGCTGAAATCGCTTCGCGCGTGCTCGGCCGGGAGGTGAAGCCATGATCAAAGCTTCTAAAATAAGCATCGCGCTGATCGCAGGCGCCGCGCTGTTTTCCGCGCAAGAGCTTCTGGCTCAGCCTGCTCCCCAGCCTCCTCCGCCCGCAGCGCAGCCCAATCGCAATCCCGATGGGCCGATGCCTCAGCCGCCTTCGCGTCCCGTGCAGCCGCCCGGTCAGCCAGGTATGCAGGGGCTGCCTCCGGGACATCCGCCGATGCCAATGGGTCCGCCGGGAGGGCGTCCCGGCCTCGACCAAAGGCAAGCCCGCCCAGCGCCGGCTCCAAAGCCCGTTGAGCCTAAAAAGAAGCCCGAGGAATGCGTCGGCCACGGCCCGATGGATCCGCCCCACCATATCAATTGGTGGCACGGCATGCTGATGGTCAATAACGAGCGCGCGCAGAAGGGCGATTTTTTCAACTCGCTCTTGTTCCGCTATCACAACGAGAACGATCCCTGCGATGCGAAGAACGAGCCGCCGCCTTTTCTGGCCTCGATTCTAAACTTCGGCGTGCTGCTCTACGTGATCGCCCGCTTCGGCAAAAAGCCCGTCGCGGAAGCGCTTCAAAAGAGGCGCCAGACGATCATGGGCGATATCGAAAACGCCGCGCGCTTGAAGACAGAGTCCGAAGAGAGGCTGCGGGAGTTCGAAGAAAAATTCGAACATATCGAGCAGACCCTAGCCGAGCTGAAGGCCGAGTACGCGGCGCAGGCGGAGGCCGAAAAGAAGCATATTCTGACCGAGGCGATGGAGCGGCGCGAGCGGATGAAGCGCGATGCCGAATTCCGTATCGAGCAAGAGCGCAAGAGCGCCAAGGTGCAGCTCTTGAGCGAGGCGGTTATCGGTGCGGCGCAGGCGGCTGAAAAGCTCATCGCCGACCGGGCAACGGCGCAGGATCAAGAGCGGCTGGCTGAAGAGTATTTGGCTTCGCTGGCCGGCGCTTTGGATGCTCCGCGGACCCCAGGCACCGAAGGAGCGCAATCATGAGCCAGCAAACCGTTGCGCGAAGGTATGCGCAGGCGATCTTCGAGATCGGCAAAGAAACAGGCGGAGCAGGCATGCTCAGCCGCGAAATCGCGCGCTTTGCCGATGTCTATTCGTCAAGCGCCGAGCTTCGCAGCGTTCTCGACAATCCGCTGATCGCCGAGCCGGAGCGCGAGGCTGTCATCATCGACATCGCGCTCAAACTCGGCCTGTCGGCCATTTCGCAGAACACCCTAAAATTGCTCACGCAGAAGCGGCGTTTGCCGGCCCTCACCGAAATCGCGGCTCAGCTTGCCCGCTTGGTCGATGAGGACGAGAAAGTCGTGCGGGCCATCGTCAAAAGCCCCAAAGCGCTTTCCGATAGCTACGTCGCCAAACTCAAGGCCGCCCTCGAATCGAAGATGGGAAAGAAGGTCGCGATCACCCAAGAGATCGATCCATCCCTGATCGCGGGCGTTGTGACGCAGATCGGCGATCAGGTGATCGATGGCAGTGTGCGCGCGCGCTTGTCGAACTTCAGGGACACGCTGCTCCGCACCTGAAGAAGGGCGGGGCTCGGGCGCTAAGGGCGCGCCATCTCAACGAGTTTAAAGATACGAAAAGAAAAGACGAAGGAATACACGGACATGCAGCTCAGAGCGGAAGAGATTTCCCAGATCATTAAGAAGCAAATACAAAACATCGATAAAGCGGCCATGGTCGCCGAGATGGGCACCGTGCTCACCGTCGGCGATGGTATCGCGCGCGTGCACGGCTTAAGCCGGGCGATGGCCGGCGAGCTCGTGGAGCTTTCGGGTGAAGGCGGCGTCAGCCTGTATGGCCTCGTTCTGAATCTCGAATCCGACAACGTGGGCTGCGCGATCTTCGGTGATGCCAGCGCGATCAAAGAAGGCGATTCCGTCAAGCGCACGGGCCGCATCATGGAAGTGCCCGTGGGCGAGGCCGTCGTGGGCCGCGTCGTCAATGCGCTCGGTATTCCCATCGATGGCAAAGGTCCGATCGATTCCAAGAGCAAGCGCCGCGTCGAGATCAAGGCGCCCGGCATCGTCCAGAGGCAGGGCGTCAAAGAGCCGCTTCAGACGGGTATCAAAGCCATCGACGGCATGATTCCGATCGGCCGCGGACAGCGCGAGCTCATCATCGGCGACCGCCAGACAGGCAAGACCGCCGTTGCCGTCGACACGATCATCAATCAAAAGGGCAAAGGCGTTTACTGCTTCTATGTCGCCATCGGCCAGAAGCTGTCCACGGTGCGCCAAGTGGTCGACAAGCTCGAGCAGTACGGCGCGATGGAGTACACAACCGTCGTTGCCGCGACCGCGAGCGAAACGGCGCCGCTTCAGTACATCGCGCCCTATACCGGCGTGACGATGGGCGAATATTTTAGGGATTCAGGCCGCCATGCGCTGTGCGTCTACGATGACTTGTCCAAGCAGGCCGTGGCGTACAGGCAGCTCTCGCTGCTCTTAAGGCGTCCGCCGGGCCGCGAAGCGTATCCGGGCGACGTATTCTATTTGCACTCGCGCCTGCTCGAGCGCGCCGCAAAGATGGCCGACATTCTGTACATCGTAAAGCGCGGCACCAAGGCGCCCGGCGGCGATTTTTCGTTCCGCGGCGTCGACGGAAAGGCGCATGCCGGCGAGCTGGGCAAGGAAGCGGCGAAAGAATCGCTGTACAAATTGGTCGCGCCGGATCTCGCCGACAAGCTTCATCACGCGAAGGGCGACGAAGCCAAAAAGCTTCAGCAGCAGATCGAAGACCGCGTGAAGATCAGCGACTACGAAATCATCAAAGAGCCTCATTCAGGCGGATCGCTGACAGCCTTGCCCATCATCGAAACGCAGGCGGGCGACGTGTCGGCCTACATTCCGACGAACGTTATCAGCATCACCGACGGCCAAATCTTCCTGGAGTCCGACCTGTTCTATTCAGGCGTCCGGCCCGCGATCAACGTCGGTATCTCCGTGAGCCGCGTCGGTGGCAACGCTCAGATTAAAGCCATGAAGCAGGTCGCCGGCACGCTGCGCCTGGACTTGGCGCAGTTCCGCGAGATGGCCGCCTTCGCGCAGTTTGCATCGGATCTCGATGCGAAGACCCGCGCCAAGCTGGAACGCGGCACGCGCCTGGTCGAGATTCTCAAGCAGGGGCAGTTCGTGCCGCTGCCGGTTGAAAAGCAAGTGCTGATGATCTTCGCGGGCACGGAAGGCTTCCTCGACGAGCTTCCCGTAAGCGATCTCGCCCGCTTCGAAGAAGATCTCTACAAATACATCGAATCGAAGTATCCGAATCTGCTTCCGTCGATCGTTCAGAAACAAGCCTTGGATGACGGAATCAAAGCCGAGATGCGCAAGGCCATCGAAGCGTGCAAGAAACGCTTCTTGATGGGCGAGGACGAGCCCGCAGCGGTAGAGGAAGAAGAGAAGCCCAAGGCCAAGAAAGCCAAGAAGGGTAAGTAAGCGCCGTGCCGTCGCTAAAGTCGATTCGCAAGCGGATCACCAGCGTGAAGTCCACGCAGAAGATCACGCGCGCCATGAAGATGGTGGCCGGTGCGCGCCTCAACAGGGCGCAGCAGCGCATCACCGAGCTGCGTCCCTATGCACTGAAGGTGCAGGCGGTGCTGGCCGAGATTACGCGGCCTGGTGCGGGCGCGGCTCCGGTGGAAGCGGCGCCTATTGAGCCCGTGCCGCCCGAACCGGTCGCCGAGCCTCAAGCGGAAGCGGGAGCCGAAGGCGAAGCCCTTCTTCCCCCGCCTGAAGCGGCCGGCGCCTTTGGTGAAAAGCCCGCGCATCCCTTGCTCATTCAGCGTCCCGAGCGAAATGTGATGCTGGTGGTGCTGACCAGCGACCGCGGACTGTGCGGCGCGTTCAACACCAACATCAACAAGCGCGCCGAACGCGAATGGCGCGGGCGCGCCGAGAATGGCCAAAACGTCAAGATGGTCATCATCGGCCGCAAGGGGCGCGACTACTTCAAGCGGCGGGGTGCGCCTGTGCTCGAGTACATCCCCGGCGTGTGGGAGAAGCTTGGGCTGGAAACGGCGCAGATGGTCGGCAACAAAGTGCTGGCCCCCTTGAACAAGGGCGAAGTGGATGCGATCTACTTCGTTTACAACGAGTTCAAGAGCGCGATGTCGCAGGCCGTCGTGGTCGAACGCCTGCTTCCGGTGGCGCAGCCGGAGAGGCCCGCGGTTCAGAACGAAGGAGGCGCCGAGCCCGAATTTTCGCTCGATGGAGTGAGCGAATTCATCTTCGAGCCGAGCAAAGAAGCCCTGCTCGAGCGGCTGCTTCCGATGTACGTGGACATCTCGATATTGAGGGCGCTGTACGAATCGATGGCGAGCGAATTCGGCGCGCGCATGACCGCGATGGATGCGGCCACGAAGAACGCCAAAGAGATGATCGAAAAGCTAACGCTGGTCTACAACCAAGCGCGTCAAGCGGCGATCACCAAGGAGCTGATGGAGATCATCGGCGGCAGCGAAGCGCTCAAGGAATAGAACCCCCCTTCGGCCTTAAATCCCCGCAACAGCGCCCGCCCGTCGAGTAATCGAAATACTCGGGCGTATGCGCGCGAATCACCTTATCGCAGCCATTTTTAGCCGTCCGCGAAAAGAAACCTCCCGCAAAGGTTCCTTCGGGATCGTCCACCCATTCATCCAAATTACCGACCATGTCGTAGATGGCATCGCCTTCCCAATCGCTTTTGCAATCGGGCGTCGCGCCTGTCTTACGCAGCAGCGGCTTCCCCTTCACCGTCACCTTATGCATGCGCGGATCGAGCATCCCCACGCTCATGTTGTTGAACAGAATATGTCCCGGATGATCTTCGCGGAACACATTGCACACGCCCTGTTTATAGGTGTCTCCATAGGGAAAAAGCCTATTCTGCTCGCCCCGGCACGCCGTCTGCCATTCGTCGAGGCTGCACAGCCTCTTTCCCGCGGCCTCACAGGCACCCTTGGCGAAATACATCGACAGATAACCATTGGGCAGCGCCCCACTGCGCGAAATCGCCTTGGCCTTAAACTGAGCCCGCCGCTGCCATTCCGGCAAGATAGGAAAGTCGACCAGCTCGGGCTTTTCGGCCGCGAGGCCGGGCAATAAAAACCGTTCGCCTTCGGCCTTTCGCTCCTTGATATAGCGATCGTAATTGTTGGGCAGCGGCGGGTAATAAATCGACAGCGGCCGCTCGGTTGCGGCATCGACCAGCGAAGACTCAAAGCGGTCCACACAAAAACTTTTCTTCACGCGCACCATATCGGGCGGACACACCATCTCGGGCGGAGGCGGAGGCAGCACCACGGCCGGGCTTGGGCTGGAAGGGGACGGAGGCGGAGGCACGGGTTCGGCCGCCGACGCACTATCGGCCCTGGCCACTCCATCGGGCGTCTTCTCACATCCCAGAGCGCCCAAGGCCCCGACCGCTCCCAACAACACCCAGCCTATAGATCCAGCGTCCATCCGTTTCCCTTGATCCCCCAAACGCTATACATCCGCCGCCGCAAGGGTGCAGCACATTCACCGCGCATTCAGTGTAGAACACAAGCCCCCAGATTCAATCATTCTTCAATCATCCTTCAATCACCCATCAGGTCTGCCGAGAGACAAGCCCCCCTTTCGGATGGCACAATGTCCCCCCAATTCCCTATTGGCAAGACAAAACAGCGTATCTAAGCGAAACACCGAGCGTGCTTATCGCTTGATTTCCAAGAGCGCTAATGTGATTCTCTTTACCATGAGAGTTCATAACTCGAAACTTGACGGTTCGATAGCCATCACGCGCGACATCTTTTGGGTGGGTTTCGTCGAAGAAACAACGCTTCTTCAGTGCAATCCCTATCTTCTCATCGATGAACAAGACGCTGTCCTATTCGATCCCGGATCAATCCCGGATTTCCCTCGCGTCATGCGAAAAGTCATCGATCTCATCGACCCTCATGATATCAATTGGATTGTTGTCTCGCATCAAGACCCCGACGTCTGTGGCAGCCTCGCCGTCGTCGAAGATGTAATTGATAATCCAAACCTGAAGATTGCCGCTCATACCAATACCGTCCGGTTAATCCAGCATCTTGGACTGCGTTCGGAATTCTATGCGGTGGACAGGAACAACAACCGGCTTACCCTGCGCAATGGACGCGAATTCGACTTTGTTTTTCTCCCATATTGTCACTCTCCCGGCGCAATCGCGACCTATGACCGAAAGACAAGGGCACTGTTCTCCGGCGATTTCTTTGGTGCCCTCTCCAAAAGCGCCGATCTCTTCTCAACCGAGGGCTTCCCCGAAACGCTGAACTCCTTCCACCAAGCCTATATGCCCAGCAATGCCGTCGTGCGGGCCGGCTTAAGGCGCCTGGAAAAATTCAAAATAGATATGATTCTACCTCAACATGGGTCTGTTATCGAGGGAGAAAACACGATCAAGGCAATCAAACATCTTGAAAGCCTTCCTTGTGGCGTAGACCTCTTCGAAGAGGGCGCCGGCAATGCGTGAGCAAATCCGCCGTTCGGGCAGCCGCCATGTAGAAGAAATTGCCTCCAATAGCCGCTCGCTTGTTGAAAAAGCCCTGTACATGCGGTGTCAAAGCTACCTGGCGCATGTCAAGGCCCAACTCCTGACTCAAACGATTTTCGAAGTCGAGCGAAACCGCAAAGAGCTTAAAAACTCGAATATCGTGCTGCACAACACGGTGGAAGAACTCGCAGCGAGCCGAGCCCGGATGCAAGCGGTCTTCGATAACAAGCTGGTTGGTCTTCTGATCACCGACCTAAGCGGATGCTGTTTGCAGGCCAATGCCCGGGCGGCTGAAATTCTCGGGCGTTCTGTCGAAGAACTCAACGCGGGAACCTACAAACTGCCACCCATGCTTCAAACAGGCGAGGAAGTCCGCGGCCGATTGTTGAGAGAGAATGTGCGCGGCTACCATGTGGAACAGCAATTTACCCGAACCGATGAGTCATCCGCATGGGTTGATATGTCTGTCACGGCCCTGAGCAGCGATTATGGGTCAGACCGCTTTTTATTGGTGCTGCTCGACATTACAGAGCAAAAAAAGGCTGAACAAGAGCGCATCACGCTTCAAGAGCAATTTCTACGGGTTCAAAAGCTTGAGGCGCTGGCCATGCTGACGGGTGGCATTGCCCACGATTTCAACAATATTCTCGCGGGGATGTTTGGTCTGATGGAGCTATTGCGGGATTGTGTCGCCCCCGGCTCCGAGGGACAGGAATATCTCGGTGAGCTGGCTGGAGCAGGCAAGAGAGCAAGCGATCTGGTGGGCCAAATTCTTAGCTTTAGCCGGCAAGCTCCCATGAAAAAACAGCTTGTCGATCCTGTGAGGCTTAGCGAGGAAGCCCTTAAATTTTTACGCGCAAGTATCCCCAGCACCATCGAAATTCGCAAGAAATTAAATCCTGATTCAGGCTCGATCATAGCGGATCCAACGCAACTCCATCAAGTCCTGCTCAATCTGGGCACCAATGCCGCGCATGCCATGAGCGCGCATGGTGGCGTTCTCGAGGTTCAGGTCGAACCAATGGAAATTTGGGAGAATGAAGGATCAACAGCAAGCCTTTCCCCCCCGGGTTCGTATGTGAGAATCGTGGTGAGCGATACGGGAGCTGGGATAGCGCCTGAAATTACAAATCGGATTTTCGATCCCTACTTTACAACGAAAAGCGCAGGAGAAGGGTCGGGTTTGGGTCTGGCGGTGGTGCATGGAATTGTGACCTCGCTTGGGGGTTCCATACGGGTCGAGTCTGAACTGGGCAAGGGGACCCGTTTTGAGATATTGCTTCCGCGGGCGGCATCCGACGAGCCGCCCCGAACCGAGGGCCAGCGCTCGCATCCGCGCGGCAGCGAACGGATTTTGATCATTGATGATGAGATGATTATTGCCCAAAACCTAGGCCGGTTTCTCGGAAATTTAGGATACAAAGTGGTGGTCGCGACCAAGGCCGAGGAAGGATGGCGGGAAGCCTTGAAAAGGCCATTCGATCTCGTGTTATGCGATCACACCATGCCCACGATGACGGGCATTGATTTGGCGCAAAAGCTTCAACATTCCCACAATTCTCCAAAAATCGTGCTGATGACGGGGAACGAGGCGCGCGTCGACGCTGCGGCTGCGCGCGAAGCCGGGGTCAGCGATATTCTGCTGAAGCCGATGGATATGGGCGAACTGGCGGCGGCTATCCGGCGAATTCTTGCGAAGGGCTAGTATCCCCGCCAGGGCACAGGCAAAGAAGAAGGGGGAGACCAAGAGATAGGGACAAAGGCCCCAAGGCCGTGTTTATGGGGCACGAAATCCCGCGCTTCTTTGCGCCCAAGGAATGGGTACATATCGCGTGGGTCGCGCTCGGCACCAAAATGGAGATGAGAGGTCGACTCTTTGAGATACGCCTTCGGGTCTCCGGAGATGAGCGGGCAGGTCGTTGAGATGGGAGG
>CAZICM010000027.1:0-24981 GCA_964537685.1 uncultured Polyangiaceae bacterium | reverse complement strand
CCTTCGGGTCTCCGGAGATGAGCGGGCAGGTCGTTGAGATGGGAGGCACACTCTCGGAGATACGCCTTCGGGTCTCGGGAGATGAGCGGGCAGGTCGTTGAGATGGGAGGCACACTCTCGGAGATACGCCTTCGGGTCTCCGGAGATAAGCGGGCAGGTCGTTGAGATGAGAGGCACACTCTCTGAGATACGCCTTCGGGTCTCGGGAGATAAGCGGGCAGGTCGTTGAGATGAGAGGTCGACTCTTGGAGATGCGCCTTCGGGTCCGCGAGAATAGCGATAGGAGCGAAAAGATCCGAAAGCTAAACGGCAACCACAGGCTCGCTCCCTTCCATTCAGATAAAAAGCGTCGGAATCTTCGCGCTCTTCTGCACCATCAGAAGCTTCCCAGAGGGAAAGCCAATTTGAGGTTGTCCAACAATGCACCAGGCGTTGTTGTAATAATAGAAAAAGGCAAACACATTCGACCAAGTTCCAACCACCGGATATGCAAGCAAGGCATCGTTGGCTTCGCCATACCCTCCCACATAATTCAGGCTCTTAACAACCTGCATTCCATCGCGCCCCACATGAGGAAAGCCGTTCGCCGCTCCTCCCGAATTGGGATAATGTATTCCATATTGTTGGTTGGCCAGATCCTGGGCAATCACAAGGGAGCAACCGTTCATCGCGCCTGTAAAGACAAATTTGGGATTCCCCCCAGCCGGTAATGCGACCTTAGGAAGGAGCTTTCCCGAGTTTACATCCCCCTCATTCCAATAGGGTACGAAGGCACACTGGATCGGGTTCTTTATCTTCCCGGGCGCGCTGTAATAGGTGGCCGTTACCGTGGTCGCGGTTTTGCCGCCGCTGACAGGGACCAAGTCCATGTAGGCTACTGTGTGCTCGAGATTGGTATTTAGCGTGCCCTTGCTGACCTTTGCGCCACCCATGGACATGGCGTTCTGAATGGTGACCTGATTGAGATAGATGACCGGATTTGCCGTGAATCGTTCGTTGTGCCCGTCGCTCATGATGTTCGCTCCTCGAAAATAGCCAGATCGTACTAGAGTCGGCGTAAGCGCTGAAGAGTCAAGTGCTTTTCGCGATATACACGTCCGCGCAAAGCGGCCCCGCACTTTTCTTGTGGCCCTTGTCCTTGGAGTCAGCCTGTGCTCTTGCCTATTCATCCCGAACATCCCGAGCCCCGTAAAATTCAGCGCGCGGTGGACATCCTGAACCAGGGCGGCGTGATCGCCTATCCCACCGATACCGTGTACGGCATCGGCTGCGACTTGATGAACAAGAGCGCAATCGAGCGGATTTATCAGATGAAGGGGATGCAAAAAGACAAAAGCCTCGCCTTTATCTGCCCCGATCTCAGCGATATTTCCCGCTACGCCATTGTCGAAAATGCCCAGTACCGCGTGATGAAGCGGGTCTTGCCAGGGCCGTATTGCTTTATTCTTCAAGCCACGCGCGAAGTGCCCAAAATCGTTCATTTAAAGCAGAAAACAGTAGGCATCCGGGTGCCCGCTCATCCTGTCACCATCGCGCTGGTGCGCGCGCTCGGCCGGCCGCTGATCAGCTCGACGGCGGCGATGACGGGGGCTGAGCCGCTGATCGATCCTTGGGAGATCAAAGAGCAATTCTCGGGTTTGGATTTGATTTTAGACGGCGGTACAGGTGGCAATGTGCCCACCACGGTCGTCGATTTAAGCCAAGGCGATGTGCATATCGTGAGAGAGGGCGCGGGGCCGGTGGAAGCGCTGGTCTAGCGGGCGTTTAACGGGCGTTTAACGGGCTTTGCGGGGGCCGGGCGATGCCACGGCTTTAGGGGCAGAAGGCGCGGAAGAAATACCGGCGCGGGTCTTCACCACACTGCGGCCCCGGATCATCCGGCGTTCTCGAAGCGACAACAAAGAAGCGCGGATCTCGTGGATCTCGGCGGGCTTGAGCAAGGCCGACAGGACAATGGAGTCGACCTTTTCGCTGGCCTGTTCGATGCGCTGATCGCGCACCAGGCGATCGATTTCGGGCGACAGGGCAACGAGCTTTTCGGCAAGCGTTGGGTCGAGCCTGGGCAGCTTGAGCTTAAGCGCCTCGCGAGGCTCCATTTTCAGCACGCCGCCTCCATAGCTCCGGCCTTCGATTTCGGCGGACAAGAGCGTGGCCGAATTTAAAAACGCGACAGAAAGCGGCTTGGCGAGCGAAGGATTGTTTAAGAACACGCCATGGATGGTGTTGGTATTGGTGGCCTTGGCCTCGTTCACCACAAGCCTCGGCGCAACGTGAGACATATAGGTGAGAAACAAATCGGGCCTGCGCACATAAGGCACGGTAAACCAAGGCTTTCGCGTGCGGCATTTGTAGCGTTCCGGCAAGCCCTGCCCTTCACCGAGCTTTAGATACGTGCGCACATATTCCGACGCGCGGGCTTCTGCTTCGCCCGCAAAGAGCAAATACATCGCCTCGCCTTCGCGCACCCGCTCGCGGAAATCGGTTTCGGTAAAGGCCGTTCCCTGCACATGCGCGGCTTTGGAGATCACGGGCAAAAGCACATGACCAGGCAGTTTGTGTTCTGTCGCAAGCGCGCGCGTCATCACAAAAAATTCGTTGGCGCCCGTGACCGCGCCGATATCCACGCGCCCCAGATCGCCCAGCGTTCCAAAGCCCGCGCGAACCAGCGCCGCATTCACTTCGCCGATCGCATCTTCCTCGAGCAGCGTGCTCGACCAGCGTTCTCCTGCGGGCGGCGTGCATAGCCGGCCTTTTGCAAGAACGGCATCGGGGCCCGGCTCGAGATCGGACAGCGAATGAAGGCGGCACACATTGAGCTGGCCATCGCCTTCGCCGGGCGCCTTGATGCCGAGCAGCAGCACCACTTCCTCGAGCGCGCCCGGAAAGACTTTTTCTTCAAAGGTAATGATGGACAGCTCGCGGAAGTCGCGGAGCAAAAAGTCCCGCACGGCCGCGGCATAGCCCACATGCAGAAGCTCGCCGGGCAAGACCAGCGCCATACGTCCGCCTGGTTTTAAGAAGGTCGCGGCATGCACGATATAAGGCGCCCACGAGCTCGAGAGCTGAGGCAAAAGAACGCCCGCGCGCAGGGCCGCTTTCAAGCCGAGCTCGCGGTTGTCATCGCGAAAGCGCTGATAGCGCACATAGGGCGGATTGCCGATCAGCGCGTCCATTTCGGCAAGCATGCGGTGCGAGCTTTTGCTGATCTGAAAAAAGTTCCCCTGATGAAGCGAGGCTGCCTGGACGCCGTGTTTGTTGAGTTCCTGAGCGGCCGTATTCACCGCGTCTTCATTGAGGTCGACGCCTGCGATCTGAGCCGCCGGTTTCTGCACACCCTGTTCGCGAAGCCTGTGGGCGGCGCTTACCAAGAAGGCCGCATCGCCGCAGCCCGGATCCAATATCCGCGCCTTTGGATGCTGAATCGCAAAGCGCGTTGCAAAGTCGGTCAGCTCGCCCGGCGTGTAAAAGGCGCCCAGATGCTTGCGCTGATCGGTCGACAGCCGATGGCTGGAAGAGCTCTTTGCAGATTTGGACGTGGAGAGGGCGGTGGGGGCGGGCTCGGTCGGCATCGAGCGGGCATCGATGCCAAAGAGCGCACATCTGGGCCAAGAATGCGGCGGGTTCTACGGGATGTGTTCAGCGCTGAACAACGAAACAAACAACTAAAAGACAGGTGCTTCTGTCGGAGCTGCCACGCTGCCGCTGGGCATGGGTTCGGGCGCCCCCGCATCGGATTCTTCAGAAGCTGCATCGGGCGCCCCCGCATCCGCATCCTCGGGCACGGGAGCGATCTCTTTCGGCTCGGTGCCCGCCACAAATATTTCATCGAGCGCGTCTTCTTGGTCGTCGCGCGCCTTCAGCCCTGTCAGCGGATCGATCGCCACGCGCACGATTCCAGGCGGCACGGGGAAGTCCACCACGGGCCTTCGTTTGTGGGTCTCGCGCATAAACTCAATAAAGGCCGGAAGGGCGGCCATGGCTCCTGTTTCGCCTGGACCGAGCGGGCTGTTTTCGTCGAAGCCCGTCCACACAGAGCAGGCGATATCCGTCGAATAGCCGACAAACCAAGTGTCCCGTGAATTGTTGGACGTGCCTGTCTTGCCCGCGATCGGCCTGCCCAGCACCAAAGCCTTCTTGGCTGTCCCCACCTTCACCACCTGCGTGAGCAGGCTTGTCATCACATAACTCTCGGCTTCATCCATCACCCTTTGCTTGGCGGTTCTGGCCGGGAGCTCAATCCCTTGACCGCGAGGCCCGGTGATTTTCTTGATCAAGAACGGCGCTTCATATTCACCGCCCGCCGCAAAGGTCGCATACGCGCCGGCCATTTCCCGGGGCGTCACTTCATAGGCGCCGAGCGCCAGCGATAAATCCGCGCCCAGCTTTGATTCAATGCCCAGCGACTTCGCCCAGTTCACAACCTTTGGCGGCGAAAGCTGTTCCAGCGCGCTCACTGCGGCCACGTTCACGCTATGCGCCAGGGCTTCTCTCAGCCTCGCGGGCGATTTGCCCTCGCTCTCGTCGTAATTGGCTGGCCTATATTTTTCGCTCTTGAGCTTGAATGGATCGGTCTCCAGCACCGTGGCCGGCGTAAGCGCATGCGACTGGATTCCAAAACTGTAGACGATGGCCTTGAAGGTCGAACCCGGCTGCCGCCTTGAGCGCGTCCGATCGAGCCCGGCCCTCACCGCCTCATAGCTTCCAACCAGCGCCAGAATCTCGCGCGATCGCACATCCACCGCGACAAGCGCGCCCTGCGGACCGAGTTCAAGCCGAAGCTTGGTGGGAGGCTTGGGCGGAGGCTCCAGCGCTTCTTCCTCGATATCGCCCGGCCCATTGCCCAAGGGATCGGAAGGCGGCTCCAAGAGGCTTACCCGCACCGTCTTGCCCAGCTCGGCGAACTGGCTCGGCGGAAGATTTTTGGGGTTGTAACGCGAGGCCGTGCGCAAATCGATCGAGCCCGTGACCGTTCCTACCCGCACCTTCAAGAGATGGGTTGTGTCATCCGCGCCGATGACGACGCCTTCATAAACGCCTTTGGTTGTAGGGGTTCCCTGAAATCCGGCGGGCTCCTTTTTTCCCTTGACAAGCGGCGCGAGCAATTTATGGCGCGCGGCGTAGTCGTCCAGGTTTTTGCGAAGGGCCGCCCTCGCCGCCGCCTGCGCCTCGGGATCGATGGTTGTGACAATGGTGTAACCGCCCCGGTCGGCCTCTGCGCCCACCAGATCGCGCAGCCATTTTTTCGCCTCGGCCACGGCTTCCGGCGCAAGCTCCGACAGAAGCTCGGGCTCCGGCGCAAGCACGATAGGTTCGTTTAAAGCCGCTTCAATTTGATCGGGCCTGGCGAATCCCTTGGCGCCCATTTGTTTGAGAACAAACTTCTGCCGCTCTTTGGCGCGTTCCATATCGACGCGCGGCGAATACAGATTCGGCCCTTTGATAATTCCGGCCAGCATCGCCGCCTCGGCGAGGGAAATCTTGCGGACGCTCTTTCCAAAATAAAAGCGGCAGGCTTCTTCGATGCCATAGCGCCCATGCCCGAAATAGATGTGATTGAGATACAGCTCTAGGATTTCGTCCTTGCTCAGCTCTTGCTCGATACGCTTGGCCAGCAGCATTTCGCGGAACTTGCGCTCAAAGGTGCGCTCTTGCGAAAGCAGCACATTGCGGCCCACTTGCTGGGTAATCGTGCCCGCGCCCTGCTTCATCCGCATCGAGCGCATATTCACGAGCATCGCCCGCAGCATGCCCAGATAGCTTAGGCCCGCGTGTTCGTAGAACCCGGCGTCTTCCGCGGCGAGCACCGATAGCTTGGCTTCGTCGGGTATTTCGCCGATGGGCACTAGTGTTCTGCGCTCTACAAACACTTCGCCCAGCACGGTTGTCTCGTCGCGGGCCAAGACGCGCGTTACCTGCGGCGGATCGTATCGCTTGAGTTCTTCGGCCGAAGGCAAGCCGGCTTCATAGTGGCGGATGACCAAAATCACGCCAATGACAGCGGCGAGCATCATGACGAGTGCCGCGATGGCGAGGCGCTTTAGCCATACCCAAATGCGGCGCGCGGGTTTTTTGGCGGGGGGAGGCGGTGTAGAAGAAGACATGTCGAGCCGGCTTTCCCAACGCTCTTCACAAGATGAACGATTCCGCCTTGGACCTTAAGGCGCGGTGAGCTTGAGCACCACCACCGTTAAGACAACCCCCAAAATCAAGCATGCGGCGGCCACCAGCAACAGCACGCCCACCGATGTCTGGGAGGCTTTTTGGGGCCGTGAAGGCGCGGGCTGAACCAGAGGCATCGGGGCTGCATTGGGTGCGGCCTGCGCATGTCCAGGAGGCTCGGCCACCTTGGGCGCCGCATGCAGAGGCGCGGCGGGACCCGTCACATTCACGGCCTCGGATGAAGGCGGAGGCGGCTCTTTGGTCGGCGTGCGCGGCATGATCGCATCGAAATCGAGCGTCGATCCGGCCGGTGTAAAAGGCCGCAGCGCCTCGGCGAATTGAACGGCATTTTCGTAGCGGTCTTCCGGCCTTTTCTCGAGCGCCTTGGCCATTGCTGGCCAGAGCCCGGGAGGAAAAGTCCGGCCTGGAACGCGGCCATCCAGAGGAATCGGCGGCCTTGTCACATGCTGCTGAATAAACTCCATCGGCGTCTTCGCCTCGAAGGGCAATTTACCCGTCAGCATTTCGTACAAAATCACCGCCAGCGAATAGATATCGCTTCGCGCATCGAGCACTTTGCCCTGCGCTTGTTCGGGCGACATAAACTCGGGCGTGCCAAACACCATGCCTTCCTGCGTAAGCATGATGGAGCCCGGGCGAAGCTCGCGTTCCGTGACTTTTGCAAGGCCGAAATCGAGCACTTTGGGGAAGTCTTTGAGCCCGCCGTTGTTCGATAGAAAAATATTTTCGGGCTTGAGATCGCGGTGAACAATGCCTTGTAAATGCGCTTCCTGAAGCGCTCCGCACACCTGAATCAGAATAGGAATCGCGCGTTCGACCGACATCGGGCCTTCTTTGCGAACCACCTGATTGAGATTCCGGCCCTCTAGGTACTCCATCACGATGTAGAGCGAGCCGTCATCGAGCTCGCCGTACAGAAGCACCTTCACGGTATTGGGATGCGTGAGATGGCTCATCGCCCGCGCTTCTCGGCGAAAGCGCGACATTAAATCTTTGCGGTTAATCAGCTTGCGATGAAGGATCTTCACCGCAACCATGCGATTCATCGCGGGCTGCGAGGCTTTGTACACAGCCCCCATGCCCCCCGAACCGATCTTTTGCAAGATCTGGAACTGGCCGCCCAAAAGGTCCCGGCCAATATAAGGATCTTGGGGAGCAGTCGCGGTCATTCGGGCGATGAAATAACACGAAGTGGTTGTGCTTCGTCCATCATGGCGTAAGGGGCATGAAGAATTTTTTCTGGTCTTGGTTTTAGGGGATGGGGGGCGCTTAAATCGGGAGTGATGGTGATTGGAATTTCTTCGGGACAAGGCGGGGTGCCGGCGCTGCGGAGCGGGCTTTTATCCGAGGCGGGGTTTCGGCATGCGTTTTTTACCCGTTTGGGGGGCGTGAGCCTTCCTCCGTTTGACACGCTGAATTTTTTAGCGGCGGTGGGCGACGATGCGTTGGCCGTTGCTGAAAACCGGAGGCGGGCGGCACATGAGCTGGGCATTGAAAGTTCGCGTTTGTATTTCTTGAGCCAGGTTCACGGGACGGATGCGCGCGCGCTTTTAGGGGACGAGGATTGGGATAGCGTTGTGCGTTCGTCCGGCGATATCACGCTATCGAAGGCGGCCGGGGTTGGATGTGGGGTGCGTTCGGCGGACTGTGTGCCAGTTTTGATTGCGGATCGGAAGAGCGGAGCGGTGTGCGCGGTGCACAGCGGTTGGAAAGGCACGGTTAGCCGGGCTGCCGTGGCGGGTCTGATGGCCTTGAGGCGATGCATTGGCGGCGAGGGCGATTGGGTGGCCGCGATTGGTCCGCATATCGAGCGATGTTGTTTTGAAGTGGGCCGGGATGTGGCCGAAGCCTTGAGCCGGGCATCGGTGCTGGGGGAACAGGCTGTGATGGCTGGGCAGGATGGAGCGAATCCCAAAGTCGATTTAAGGGCGATCGTCCGGGCGCAGCTTATGGAAGCAGGGGTATCCGGGATATCGATCGACGATGTACGGGGCTGCACGGTGTGTGATTCCGGCAGGTTTTTTTCATACCGGCGGGATAAAGAGAAAAGCGGAAGGCTTTTGTCGGCGATCGTCGCCGGCAGGACGGGAGCATAGCGATGGGCGCGGCATTTGTGCATACGGTGAAGGCCGGCGAGAGTCCTGCGAAAATCGCGTCTCACTATGCCACAAGCTGGGATTCGATACGCAATCATCCCGACAATCAATTTATTCATGAGCGCGAGCGGCAAAAAAAATATCCGCTCTATCCGGGCGACCGCATTACCATTCCAAATCGGAAACTGCCTGATAATGCTCAGGAAATGCATAATCATCTCCAGGGCCTAATCGCCTATTTATGGTCGCTGGTGACACAGCATCCTTCTTTTCCTGCAGGCGTGAAGCTCTATTCGATGACGCCTTCGGTGCCTAAGGTAAGCGCTGCGAAACCCGTACAGACGGCGCCCAAAGTGCCCGTTGCTGCTAAAGCCCCTATTCCCAATGCTGTTCCGGGCTATAAAAAGAAACATGACCGGATATGGTCAAGCGTTGTGCTCACGCAATCGATTGAATCGGCGTTCGATGTATTATTGCCTTATTTGCCGGGCACGGTGGTGATGACATCGGGCTATCGCTCCGATGCCGATCAAGAGAGAATTATCAATGAATATTTCGTTAAGCACAAAGGCGATCCGATGGTTGTGAATGTGGAAGAAAGAAGGCAATGGCTTGTAAAGACCAAAGGCTTGAAAATAGCCAAGGTTGGTTCAAGCCCTCACCGGACGGGATTGGCGTTTGATCTATCCGGGGCCGATATCGATACCATCAAATCGGCCGTCGAAAAATGCCATACCGAAAAAGACGATTCTTTTCATTTGCAGAGTACCATCGTCGAGAAAAAGCAGAACTGCCTGCATGTGAATCTAAAGCAATAGCCTGCTCCAAAGGCTTGCGGATCCCGGCTCAAATTGAAGTAAAACTCGTTTGGTGAATCCCAAATACGGTATTCCCTTCGAAGGGCTGCCCGAACACTGCCTGGATGCCGTGGAGGCCGCGGAAACGGTCCGCGCCCGGAGTCTGGTCATCCGCTCGGGCAATCCTGTCGCGGCCATCGTGCCTATGGCCGATTACGATAAAATCGATCCTCCCGATCCAGGCGCGTCGGGTGTCGATCCGCTGCTTTCTTTGTGCGGTAGTTGCCGGCACGACGCGTTTGTCGATGCCTTTATTGGGAATCTGGCCATCACGGGGCTGTGGCGGCGCGGGTAATTGGCCATGGCGTATTTGTTGGATGCAGGAACGCTGTTGGAAGTGCTGCGCGCGGTGCCTTCGCGAACCTTGGTGCGCAGGCTGTCGAATACGCCGACGCGCGATCGGTGGACGACGTCGATTTGTGTGAGCCAGATGTTGCTTGCGGCGAGGCGCACGGGGCAGCCGAAGCTGATGCAGGATGTGGTGCGCGTGGTGGCGGCTGTAAAAGTGCTGCCTTTTGATTTGTTGTCGGCTCAGGCGTTTGCGAAGTTTAGGGCGACGGTGGCCGGGCAGAGCGATACCGATGATGTGATTATCGCGGCCATTGCGGTCACGAATGATTTCACGCTGGTCTCACGCAGGACGACAGAGTTTTCCAAGTATCCGGGGCTGCGTGTGGAGGACTGGACTCTGCCGGCGTAGTTGGGCGTAGCTAGCCGAGCGCCTGTTCAAAAGCGCGGACAAGTTCGGAAAGGGCGGCCTGTAGATCGGCTTCGGGAATGCGGCCCGATGGAGGCAAGAGGCTTTGCTCTTCGCGCAGTGCATGAGCCGCTTTGGGGTTGTGAAACCAGTCTTCATCGAAGCGTTCGATATAGTTCCGGCGATCGGAGGCGCTCATCACCATGCCCAGAAATTCACAGGCATCGTATGCCGAGAGTCTGGGCAAAACGCCTGCGAGCGCGCCTGGAATGGCTTCGCCCAAGGCCCAGGCGCTTCGTTCCTGCCAGGCGTCGGCGCGGGCTTTGGGCTCTTTGCGGAGCGTATCCCGGAGCAGCACGCGGGCTGCCCACAGCCGAAGCGATATCAGCATGGCGCGGGCGATCTTGCGGGCTTGTTCGCGGGCGCGATCGGAGCCCAGGCCAAGGGCGCGCTTGAGAAACACTTTGTCGCCGGGCAGCGCTCCAAAGAGCCAGGCTCTGCGGGCCGGGCGAAGATCGAATGGCGGCAGCGCAAGCGAGAATGGCGCTCCAGAGGGAAGCGCGGCGCGGGCCAAGGCTCGTCCAAATTGAGCGAGCGCCCGGACGATCGACGCTGCACCCAGCGATGCGGGCAAGGTGTCGAGTTCTAGCCTGAGCCCCGAGGCAAAGCCTGCTCTTTCAAACAAAGACTCGAGCCACCGGGCTGTAATCCGCGCGGGGAAATCGGCATCGGCATCGCGGGCCAGCGAACGCCGGATAAAGCCGTCCCAGGTGCTTTCGGATCGCCGTTCGCAAAACTCGGCCGTGCGGGTGAGCAACGCCTCTGAAAGCCGAAACGCGGCCGAAGACGGCTCGCATGGAATCTCGATCGCCAAGGGATCGGCCGCGCCCAGAAGCCGGATCGCCTCGGCCCGCCGCTCCGCGAAGATATGCTCGGCTTCCGAGATGCGCGAAGCCCCTTGCACAAGCCCCGCCGCCCACAGCCTGGCCCGCTTTGGATCGCGCTCGGACAGCCAGCGCTGCCTCAGGCTGTAGAAACTGATTTTCTCCTCGGACGGCTCGGACAGCTCGATGACAGGCTCGTGAAGGCTCAAGGCCACGCGCCGCATATCCCGGAAGAGCACCCGGTCCAGCGTGAGGGTGTACACCCAATCCGCCAGGGCAGCCGCCACGGGATTGTGTTTGAGCTCCATCAGCTCGAGCCACGAATCTTTACGGCTCGTGTGGTGATCGCGCTCTAGGGGATTGGGCAGATTTTCGCAGGCCAAACCTTCGCGCATCAGCCGGCGATGCGCGTGACGCATGGCGCCCTGCGCCTGTTTGACCATTCGGTCTAGTTCATCGAGAGGGAAATCCATGACTCAGCCCATTCGAAAGCAGTCCAGGCGGCGGCCTAGCGCAGACCGCCTTCCAACGCGGAGCGCAAGAGCTCGGTTGACTCGAGGAAGTAGGCAAGCCCGACGACAATGGTGGTCGTGCCCGGGCTGCTCAGCGAACGCCGCACCGATGTTTCGATTGAAAATTCGGTGCCCACATAGCCCACGCCGGCCGACACCGAATGAAGGTTTGCGCCCTGATCGAAGCGATAACCCGCCCGAAGCGGAAAATGATCCGCGATCAAGACTTCGCCGCCTGCCATGATCCTAGCCCGGGCTCCATCATAGGAACCGATATCGGCCAAGCCATCGACCTCGAGCGAAAAGTCTTGGGTGCCGAATCCGATGCCGCCGCCCACCGTCGTTGGGTACACGCCCCGCCGCGTACCCACCAAGTTCTGTCCCACGATTGAAATAAACAGCGTGTCGGCGGGCTTGAGAATGAGCCCCGCATCCAGGCTGAACATACTGAAGTACAGCGTCCTTTCGTCCGCGGCACTGCCCTCTGGAAGGCCGTCTTCCCGCCCCTGGGACAGGTTCGCGTAGCGGGGCCCGATCCCCAAATAAAACCGCTCTGTCACCGCGTAGCCCATCCCCGCCCGCACATCGACCGTTGTCCAATCCACGCCACTCGGATCGAAAAAGCCCCCCAACACGGCAATGCCCCCCGCGAGTCCAAAACTGTTGAGAACAGAGTCGACGACCACGCCGCCCGCCATGATCTTGTCGGCTTCCGGCGTCGCCTGAAGGATTCCCTCGAGGTGATAGATGCGCGTCAGAGCCATCGCGGCCGGGTTTAAAAAAATCCCAGTCGTCCCGCTGCCCATGGACCGCAGAGCGCCGCCCATGGCCGAACTGCGTGTCGTCTCGAGGTCGCCGTAGTTATTGGCAAAGGGAACAGGCAGAGCGTTTTGATCGAAGGCCAAGGCCGCGGACGGCCAGAACAACGAGAGCGCCGCCGCACAGAGCGCACCAAGCGATCCAAAACAACCGGAGACGGACAGAAGATTTCGCACCCCGCGTCCATAGCGGTCCATTGGATTTCCGGCCAAGATTCCTTCAAAATCAACCGATCGTCATCCTGAGCCACACCTTGATGCGAACACCGGAAGCTGCCCCGGACTTGACAAGCAAAACGAGACAGGGCACCGCGGCCGTTGGGCTGGGCACTTGTACAACCCATCGAAATAAAACGTTTATTTCCTCTTGACGGCCATGCGGCGCCTCGAGCAGCGCCGAGAGCGTTTTCGGGAATATCGAAAGGAGGGCTTGCCCTATTCATCGAAGGGAAGCGATCGGACCCTCCAAACAGCCCCTGCGGACAAGGCCGCCCGCTTTGCAAGCCCCAAAAAAAAAGTTGTGGAATTCCAATAGGTTAACTGCCTTGACCGCGTTTGGGGATAGACGCCCCGCATTGGCCGGTGCTACCCACACAAAACCACTCGCGAGCACCCCGCAAGCACCGGAAAGCATCATCGGCGATGGGGGTGGCGTCTTTGCCTTAAACTGTCTTTAGTAGGTTCTTTCGTTTTTTTTTGTGTGTGGATGAACACCGTCGGATTGGCGAAACAAAACCTTCGTTTTGATCCCAAGACCACGCCCGTCATAAACTGGAGCACAGCGTTTCTGAGGGCTGTGGAAAGACTGTGGACGATTTGTTATGAACAATACTGAACACGCTTCCCCGATGTCCTCGGAACAAGCCCGGGCCCTGTTTGATCAGGCTGCTGCGCACACCCGCGCCCTGTCTCCCGCAAGTTTCGATCAATGGTTCGGGGGAATTCAATTTGATGATTTAACCGATGGGGTGCTTTCGTTGCGCGCCCAAAATGAATTTGTTCTGGAATGGGTGCGCGATAACTATTTACCTACGCTTCTCGAGGAACTTCGCGGGCTTTCCGGCTGGTCCATCAGCGTGGCTTGGACGGTCGATCCCAAACTCAGCGCGCCGCTGGCCACCCGCACTCAATTTCAGCCCGTGCGGCCCCGTCCTATTTCTGTTCGGCCACAAGCTCCCACCGTTGTTCAGAATGCCCAGCCTTCAATGCCTGAGCGGCCCAATCCGCTGCCGGATGATGTAAATCCCAAGCATACCTTTGGTTCCTTTGTGGTGGGACCATCCAATCAGCTTGCGCATGCGGCGGCGATTGCGGCGGCGGGCGGGGGAGGGCGCCGCTATAGCCCCCTATTTATGTGTGGCGGCACGGGATTGGGCAAAACCCATCTCATGCACGCCATTGCCCACCGCATTGCCACAGAGCGTCCCAGCGCGCGCATTATTTATGTGTCGGCCGAACGCTTTACCAACGACTTTATTTCGGCCATTCAACATCATCGCATGGATGACTTCCGCGCCCGCTACCGGGCGAACTGCGATGTGCTTTTGGTGGACGATATTCAATTTCTCGCGGGCCGCGAGCAAACCCAGGAAGAGTTTTTTCATACCTTTAATGCGCTGCATGCGCTGGATCGCCAAATTGTCGTGACCAGCGATAAATATCCCCAGCACCTAGAGCGCATGGAAGAGCGGCTCGTTTCCCGTTTTTCCTGGGGTTTGGTGGCCGATATTCAAGTCCCGGAACTGGAAACCCGCGTGGCCATCGTCCGCAACAAGGCCGCGCTCGAGGGCTTTGAATTACCGGGCGATGTAGCGCTGTTTCTCGCTCAGTCCGTGCGTTCCAATGTTCGGGAGCTCGAGGGCACACTCATCCGGCT
The DNA here is from genome assembly GCA_964537685.1 of uncultured Polyangiaceae bacterium. GTDB lineage: Bacteria > Myxococcota_A > Polyangia > Polyangiales > Polyangiaceae > CAZICM01. The sequence goes on along the minus strand of CAZICM010000027.1, from coordinate 11,061 downwards.
GGCGGCCAAGTCGTCGCTCCTGGGAAGGCCGGTCGATTTGGCCTTCGCCAAAAGCGAGCTCAGCGCATCGCAGCCCCATCGCGCCCAGCCGATGCGGGTGGACGATATTCAGCGTGTTGTGTGCCATCATTTTCAATTGCGCTCTTCGGATTTGGTCTCAAAAGACCGCCACAAAAGCGTCGCTTTTGCGCGGCATGTGGCGATGTATCTGTGCAAGCAGCGCCTTTCATGCAGCTTCCCCGAAATTGGCCGGGCCTTTGGCAACCGGGATCATACGACGGTGATGAGCGCGGTGCGGAAAATCGAGGCTCAGCGCGCGGACGATCTCGAGCTTCGGTCTCACTTGGAAGCGATCGAGCGCAAGCTGTCCGAGGGATAGGAAAGGGCATTGCACAGGAAACCGGTGGGCGGCTGAACCGTAGGCCCCTATAACAGGAAGGCCGTTATGCATTTGCCCCTATTCCCAGGTGTTCGCAGGTTCATTCCATGGGCGGCGCTGCTCTTGCCGCTCGGGCTTGGCGCGTGCGGCGATATCTCGGTGGCCAAGCAGGCCCGGACCCAGCCAAGGATGCCCGCTGTCGCCAAAAAAACCGTTCTTCACAACGAAACCGAAACCGTAAGCATCGGGCTCGTTGAGCTTCCCAGTGAAGATGCCCGGCAGCGCGCGCCGGGTTTTGATGGAGCTGCGGGCTGGATCAATATCGATCACCCCATCAGCATGGATGAGCTGAAGGGGCGGGCCGTAATCGTCGATTTCTGGACGAGCTGCTGCATCAATTGCCTGCATACCTTGCCCGTTCTCAAGCGCGTCGAAGAACGTTTCAAGAATGAGCCGGTGGTGGTCATCGGCGTGCATTCGCCGAAGTTCGACGAAGAAAAAGAGCTTCCCCGGCTTCGCGATATCGTGCGCGATCAGCGTATTGAGCATCCGGTTGCCTTGGATGCCTCGATGCATATTTGGAATACCTGGGGCGTGGATGCGTGGCCCACGGTGGCGATTTTGGACACCTCGGGACGCTTGGTCTGGGCCGCGATGGGAGAGCCTTCAGAGAGCGATTTAATGCGGGTTACAGCCAGCGTTCTCGAGGAAGGAAAACGCAAAAGCATGTTGGCATCGGCTCCCCTCAAAGGTCTGTCGCCCGAGCGCTCCAGCGATGAAGCGCTTCGTTATCCAGGCAAAGTGCTTGCGCTTCCCCAAGGAGGGCTGGCCATCGCGGATACCGGGCATCACCGCATCGTGCTGCTCGATAAAGATGGCCGAACCGTGGATGTGATCGGTTCGGGGCTCGAGGGAAAACAAGACGGCGAATATGACGCGGCCAGTTTTTCCAGGCCCCAAGGCATGGCGCTGGCCGGTGACGATTTATACGTCGCGGATACGGGCAACCACATGATCCGCAAGATCAACCAGAAGCTGAGGCTGGTGACGACGGTGGCAGGAACAGGGGAGCTGGCCGCCAAGCATCTTTCAGAAAAGCCTATGCTCGCCCGGGGAACGGCGCTTCGTTCGCCTTGGGATCTTTTGTACCGCAAAGGCTTTTTGTATGTGGCGCTGGCGGGCTCGCACCAGATTGCGCTGTACGATCCCATTCAGGGCAGCATCCGCATTTATGCGGGCACGGGCGAGGAAACCCGGACGGACGGACCTGCGGCGGCGGCGGCCTTTGCTCAGCCCAGCGCGCTGGCCACCGATGATCGGGAACTCTTCGTTCTCGATAGCGAGACCTCGAGCGTAAGGGCCATCGATTTCGTCACCACCGAGGTGCGCACTCTTGTTGGCCACGATCTATTTGTGTTCGGCGACAAAGACGGCGATCGGGAGAGCACCAGGCTTCAGCATCCCATTGGAATGGCTTATGGCGAGGGCGCCCTTTGGATTGCGGATACCTACAACAGCAAAATTAAACGTATCGATCCAAAGACGTCGGAGACCCGCACGCTGAGCGGCGTGAATGGTTTATCGGAGCCCGCCGGGCTTGCTGTTTTGGGGCAATCGCTCTTTGTGGCCGATACCAACCGGCACCGTATTGTTTATGTGAACCTCGCGGATAAAAACAAAGGAGCGCTTTCTGCGTTGGCGATGCCGGGACTCCGCGCGCCGCTCACGGGCATTTCCCTCGAGCCCAAAGCTCGGCCGGCCCAAACAAAAACCCTCGATGCTGTGTCGCTGGGCCTTCTAAAAATTCCCCGGGCAAGCGCTTCTGAAGGGGCAAAGGCCATACTCAACATAGGTTTTCGCATTCCTGCGGGTACGGCCATCAACGCCGATGCTCCCTTTAAGCTGGTTTGGGAAGAAGCTCATGGGCTGATTAAAGTGCCAGAGCCTCAAAAGCGGCTGGGCAAAGACGTTCAGCAAGGCGTGAGGGTCGAACTCGAAGCCGCGAAAAACTCGGTATCGGGTGCCCTCGTCGGGACGCTCGAGCTTATGCTCTGCGATGATGTGACTCACCGCGTGTGCGTACCCTATAAACGAAGCATTTCGGCGACGTTTTCGGTTGTGGATGGGCCGCCTTCAAGTTCGTCCCCCGCCGAGCTCGGGGTGACGGTGGAGCTGCCCGCCGCTCAGTGACCGCGCTCTATTTCATCGACTGAAGCGCTTGATGCGCATCGTCCGCGGCCAGGGCGTTCCCATACTCCATCGCAGAAGCCAGGACTTCCTCGAGGCAGTGCCTCGCTTGCATGAGCTCACCCCGGTGCAGCCGGAGCATGCCCAAGAGATAGCGCCCCTCGAGTACATCGTTTAGATAGCCCCGCGCTTCCGCGTGAAGAATGAGTTCCTCGAGGTTCGTCAGCGCATTCGGCGTTTCGACCAAGCCGTCCAGATAGCTTAAATGAATGCGGTTAATCGACGAAAGCCGCTCAAAACCGGCGCTTTCCGCGATGGCCAACGACTCGCTCAGCGCCGCATAGGCCCGGGGCAATTCGCCCATGCGTCGGCTTGCATCGCCCAAGTTATGAAGCGCCGCCGCGGTCTCGTAGCGAAGCCCCGATAACCTCGCCACATCGACGACTTTGGCCGAGACATCCGCCGCCGCTTTGAAATCGCGCGCGTACATGTATGAAAGCGCCCGGAGCTTTTCGCGTTCGCAGGACACCAATGGATCGCCCGCGCCCTCGAGCTTTTCCGCCTCGTCCAATGCTTTCAGCGCCTCGGCCGGCCTGCCTTGGGCCGCCCTGACTTGAGCGATGGCCAAAAGCGCTCTCATATCCCGCTTCACCGGCGTGGCCAGCAACCGGTCGGCCGCGCGCCCTGCCCGTGTGTAGTCCCCGCTCCGTACGCCCATCTCGGTTTCGATGGCCGTTGCCTTGGCTCGTAGCTCGTCGTCGAGCCCAGGCTGCCCATAAGCCTCGTCGAGTAGCGCAAACGCATCTTGAAAATGATTCACGTTGCCTAGCGCCTGAGCGGTGAAAATCCTTGCCAAGACGCGCTCTTCCAAGGTGCCCGCCGCATCGACGCGCCTAACCAGCCGCTTTGTCAGCATCGGCAAGTCGGACGCCAGGCGAACGCGCGCCGCAAGGTCCGCCAGCATCGAAAGCCAATGGTTGAGCTCGGAAGGCGTCCGCCCTTCTGGATCGCATAAATCCAAGGCTTGGGTCAGAAGCCGCAGCGCCGGTTCTAGCTGGCGTGTCCGGGCATGATCTTCCGAGGCCCGCACAAAAAATGTCGCCGCCCGATCCCGGTCTCCCGCTTGGTAGTAATGCTGGGCAATGCGCTCGGCATGTTCGAAGGCTTCATCGCCCAAGGTCGTGAGATAAGCCTGCGCCGCCGTTTCATGAAGCGCCTTGCACTGCTCGGCGGGCAGGGTATCGAGGACGATTTCAGCGTGCATCGGCGATGCAAACGATGCCTGCGAAGGCCCTGTCATCCTCACCAAATCGCGCGCCGAAAGATGCGCGAGATGCTTGCTCAACTGCGCCACCGACATCGCTACAAAGGTGGACAGCACGTCCGTCAGGATGGGTTCGCCAAGCACCGCGGTCGCCTGAAGAACACGCCGCTCCTCCGCATTGAGCCTCCCAATGCGCGATGCGATCAGCGCCCTCAGTGTCCGGGGTACTGCGACTTCGCCCTCGAGCTTGGCCTTGACCGAACCGCTGAGCACGCTGACCGCGCCCGCATCCACCAGTTCGCGGATGAGCTCCTCCAAAAACAGAGGATGTCCGCCGGCCCGCTCCCGGCAAAAAGCCAGCACATCGTTGGGAACGAAACGCGCTCCAATGCGGTTGGCCAAGAGTCTCGCGCTCTCTTCTTCCGAAAGCTGTCCCAGGGTGACCCGGTGCACCGGCTCCCACGAGGCGAGCACACCCGGCAGCCGATCGCGTGTGGCCACCAAAAACATCGCCCGCAGGCCCGGAGACACCTTGCGCTTGGCCAGCGACACAATCGCCTCCGCCGTCGCCGCATCCATCGTGTGCGCGTCGTCCCACACAAAACAGTGAAGCCGGTCATCGCACAGGCGCTGAAGCATTTGCGCAAATGCCGAGCGAAGCAGGCTTCCGGTGCCTCCATGGCTGCTGTTCTTCTCGGGCGATGACACGCCCAATTGGGTCAGCACCGCATCCGCCGTATCGTCCTCCAAGCCAAGCGCGCGCAGCCGGGGCAGCACATTCGCACGGATACGCTCTTCATCTTCGCCTTCCTGCACACCGCAGAGCACCAACAGCATCGCCGTCAGCGCGCTCCATGGCGTGCCCGCTCCATTTCTCGGACAGGCCGCCATATAGAAGCCGACGTTGTAATTGCCCTTCGACAGGCGCCGCTCCATCTCGCTGAGCAGCCGGGTCTTCCCAATCCCATTTTCCCCGATCACCAGCGCAACCTGAGGCGTTCGCGCCATCGCCGCCGTCAGGATTTCGCCCAGCCGCTTCAGCTCGTCGATGCGGCCAATAAAACGCCCGCCCGTATCCGAAAGGGGCCTGCGCGACGAGATCACCCGGACCCCTTGAGCGGCCCTCCTGCTATCGCCTCCGCTCGGCAAAACAAGCTCTTGTGTCACATACGAATTGCGCAGGATACGCGCCGCCATCGGCGATACAGCCACTTGTCCATCGGCCAGCCGGCACAGCGATTGAGCCCCCGACAAAATGGCCGACAGGCGCTCGTTCTTCACGGGCGCGCCCTGCGTATCGACCAAAATCCTTCCCGTGCACACACCGCCCGAAGCGCCCAAACCGCCCCGCCCCCGCAGCAGCGCAAAGGCCGAACGCACCGCCATTTCCGTATCTTGGCCATCGGGATCGCCAAGCCCAAAGAGCGCCGTCACATGCGAAGGCTCAAACTCCAGCACCCGGGCGCCATAGCGCTGAAGTACATTGCACACGCGCTTTTTATGCTCGCCGGGCACATCTTCGCGCTCCCGAAAGGCCGGGCCGAACGACACCACCAGCGCCGTCACCTCGCGCCTCTCTCCCGATTCACTGCTTGGCCTCGACCTCGAACTCAGAGGCTCCAGCCCGCTTGTTGAACGGAGCGGCTGAGGAACTTCCACCGGTGTCCGCTCTTCGGTGCCGGCTCTCTCCTCGAATACAGCGGCCGCGGGCAGCGCCTTTGCCTCGTCTTGAAAACGCTCCAAAAACTTCGCCAAATGCGACGGCCCCGCGCGCTCACCCGCCCCAAAAAAATAGCCGAGCAGCTCCTCGTGCAGATGACCCGCATCCGCGAAGCGCGCCTCCCGCTTCTGCGCCAGCATACGGTGCACAATCGCCACCAAAGGCCACGGAATATCGGGCCTCGACAGCTCCATCGGAGGGAATTCGCCCGCCCGGATACGCCTTACCGTCTCCACCGCCGAAGGCGCCCAAAAAGGATGACCGCCCGTGAGCATTTCGTAGAACACGATGCCCAGCGAAAAAATATCGCTCCGTCCATCGACGGGCTCATTCAGGCTTTGCTCTGGGCTCAAATACGAAAGCTTGCCCGTAACCGGCATCCATCGCGCCTTTGAAGGCGAAGGCTCGGCATTGTCGTCTTTCGAACCCGGCGAAACCACTTCCTGCGAACCCGAACCCGCGATCGAATCGCGCGCTTTGGCGATTCCAAAATCGGTCACCTTCACTTCGCCTTCCCACGACAGAAGAATGTTCTGCGGCGAAATATCCCGGTGAACGATGCCCAGCGCCTGGCCTTGCTCATCGCGCTTTCTGTGCGCGTAATCGAGCGCCTTGGCGATTTCCGAACAGATATACACACACAGCGAATGCGGCATCGTCAGCTTCTGCCGGTGACAGCGAAGCAAAAGGCTCGATAAATCCAGCCCCGCGACATACTCCATCGCCATGAAATAACTGGGCGGCCCGTCCTTCTGCTCGACCTTCCCCAAGTCGAACACCTGCACGATATTCGCGTGCGACAGTTGCACCGCGAGCTTTGCCTCGTGCACAAACATATCGACAAACTTCGGACGCTTTGCCAGCTCCGGCAAAATGCGCTTGAGCACCAAAAGCTTCTCAAAACCCAGCGCGCCAAAGCTTTTGGCCGTCCACACCTCGGCCATTCCGCCTACACCGATGCGGGTCAGAAGCCTGTATCGTCCGAAGGTTTCTTCCAAGGCCCCCTCATCTAGGCCGGCTTCCCGTCCGCCGCGGCATTTTCTGTACCTGCGTCACCGTACAGCGATTCAGCGATGCGAAAGGAAACTTCTTCAAGCTTTGCGTGAGCCGCCTTGAGCGCCGGGAGTTCCGCATGGGTATCCAGCTTCGTTTTCAGCTCCTCGCAGCATTGTTTCACCTCGGCGAGCAGCGCCTCCTCCACCAAATCCGCATAGCCCGATAGCGCCTCCTCGGTTGAGTACAAAAGCGCCTGCGCCTGGCTGCGGAAATGAGCGAGTTCCCTGCGCTCCGCATCGCTCTTCTCAAAATCAACGCTCTCGCGGATCAGCCGCTCGACCTCTTCTTGAGAAAGCCCGCTGCTCGGCCGGATTTTTATTTCCTGCCGCCTCCCCGTGCCCAAATCCTTGGCCTCCACGGTCACCAGCCCATTCTCGTCGATGTGAAACATCACCTGGATTTTTGGAATACCGCGCGGCGCAGGCGGAATTCCCGTCAGCTCAAAACGCCCCAAACTCCGGCAATCCACGGCCATCGGCCTCTCACCCTGAAGCACATGCACAGGCACATACGACTGATGATCGAGACTCGTCGTGAAGATCTCCCCGCGTTCCGCCGGAATCGTCGTATTGCGCGGAATCAAAACGGTCATCACACCGCCTCCTGTTTCCACGCCCAAAGACAGCGGCGTCACATCCAACAGCAGCACATCATCGGCCTTCCCCGACAGCGCCGCCGCCTGAAGCGCAGCCCCCACCGCCACCACTTCGTCGGGATTCACGCCCTTGCTGGGCTCCCTGCCAAAAAACGCCTTCACCGCCTCTTGCACGGCAGGCATGCGCGTCATCCCGCCCACCAGCACCACCGTATTCACCCCCGAAGCGCGCAGACCCGCATCCACCAGCGTCTTTTCACACACCGATATCGTCCGCCCAATCAAATCCTCGCACCAGCGCGCAAGCTCGCTGCGCCGGAGCGTCCGCTCCAAATGCACAGGCCCGCTCGGCCCCATCGCCACAAAGGGAATATTGATCTCCGTTTGCAGCGCGCTCGATAGCTCGTGCTTGGCCTTCTCCGCCTGTTCCCGAAGCCTCTGAAGCGCCATCCGGTCCTGCCTCAGATCCACGCCGTGCTCGTCTTGAAACTCATCGGCCAGCATATCGATGATGCGCTGATCGAAATCCTCGCCGCCCAAATGCGTATCGCCGCCCGTGGCCTTTACGGAAAACACCCCGTCTTGAATTTCGAGAATCGAAATATCAAAGGTGCCCCCGCCCAAGTCGTACACCGCCACCGTTTCCTGCTTGCGCTGATCCAGCCCATACGCAAGCGCCGCAGCCGTCGGCTCATTGATCATCCGCCGCACATTCAAGCCCGCGATCTGCCCCGCATCTTTCGTCGCCTGCCGCTGCGCCTCATCGAAATAGGCAGGCACCGTAATCACCGCCTCCGTCACGGGCTCGCCCAGATAGCGCTCGGCCACCTGCTTCATCTGCGCCAAAATCATCGCGGAAATTTCAGGCGGCGAATATTTGGCATCGCGCACCGAGACCCACGCATCGCCGTTTTCCGCTTCGACAATCGAATACGCCGAAAGCTCTTTTTGCCGCTGCACGTCCTCGGCCTGAAACTTCCGGCCCATCAGCCTCTTCACCGTGGAAATGGTCTGCCCGGGCTGCGTGGTCGCCTGACGCTTGGCGATTTGCCCAATCAACCGCTCCCCCGTGGGCAACAGCGCGACGACCGAAGGCGTTGTCCGCGCGCCCTCGGCATTGGGAATCACTTTTACATCGCCGGCGGAAACAGCCGCCGGCCCTTCCACGACGGCCACGCACGAATTGGTTGTGCCGAGGTCAATGCCGATTACCTTCCCCATGGTGCGCGCGAGAGCATAAGGGAATTTTGTGCGCGGGGTTGAACGGCAATCGCTTCAGGGCCGCTTAAAGCATCAATTGGGAGGAGGACCTTTGGAAACAACGACCGATGCCGCCCGGACCAAATAGTCGCCCACCACATAACCGGGCTTCACCTCGGCCATCACCGTCCCCGCGGGATGCTCAGGCGAATGCAACTGATGAATCGCCTCGTGCACATTGGGATCGAAAGGCGAACCCACGCCCGGCACCCGTTTAATCCCCATTCGATCCAGGGTGCTCTGAAACTTATTCAGCACCTTCCCAACGCCGTCGGCCAGCGACTTGACCTCGGTGGCCGTCGCCGCATACGTCGCGGCCAGCTCCAAATCATCGAAGACCGGCAGCAAATCTTTTAGAATGGCCTCTCTGCCCCGCTTTTGCGCATCATCGATTTCCTTGCGGGTACGCTTCCGGTAGTTATCGAAATCGGCCGCCGTCCTCAGAAGCTGATCGCGCAGCCTCGCAATTTCGGCCTTATCGTCCGGGGGCGCCTTGGCCTCTTGGACCTCATTGGCCGGCGCAGGATCGGCACCCGAGGCAGACGTCTCTTTTACCTCGTTCACCTCCTTCACCTCCTTTACCTCGATGACATCCTTGCCCGCCTCGCCGGCAGAAGGCTGTTCACGGTTATTGTTGTCTTGATTTTGGTCGGTTTGAGAAGCCTCACTCATAGCGGTGGCGCGACTATAACCAGCCTTTTTCGTCTGTCACGGGGCAATCTCGCCCACCCTTTCAACAGGCGTTTGAAAGCTTGGCCTCTTCGGCGTAAATCGCCTGCATGAGCACCGCCGATCCCCTCTTGGATATCGCCCAGCAACATCTCCTGGGCAACTACCGCCAAGCCCCATTTGTCCTCGATCGCGGCCAGGGCTGCGAACTCTTCGACACCCAGGGCCGCCGCTATCTCGATCTCTGCGCAGGTGTCGCCGTCGCCGCCCTTGGCCATGGTCATCCCGGCCTCTCCTCCGCCATCGCCGAACAGGCCGCCCGCTTGATGCATGTCTCGAATTACTTCTACAACAAGGAAAATCTCTTGTTGGCCTCCGAGCTCTGCGCTCAGTTCAACTACGATCGGGTCTTTTTCTGCAATTCAGGCACCGAAGCCAACGAAGCCATGCTCAAGCTCTGCCGGCGCTGGTTCTATGTTCAAGGCAAGCCAGAAAAAACCAGAATCATCGCCTTCCACCATTCCTTTCATGGCCGGACCATGGGCGCCGTTGCGCTCACAGGCACCCCTAAATACCGGGAAGGCTTTGGACCTTCTTTATCGGGCGTAAGCCATGTGGACTACGGAGATAGCGCGGCGGTCAAAGCGGCCATGGGTCCAGATGTCGCGGGCATTATTGTCGAGCCCATGCTAGGTGAAGGCGGCGTATTGCCCCCGCCCGAAGGATTTCTCAAAGAGCTTCGAAGCATCGCGGATGAACACGGCGCGCTCTTACTCCTGGATGAAATTCAAACGGGCATGGGAAGAACGGGCAAATGGCTTGGAAGCCATCATGAAGGCGTAGAAGGCGATGCCATGACCCTGGCCAAAGGCTTGGGCGGAGGATTTCCCATAGGCGTAATGATGATACGGGAGCGATACAACCCTGCACTAACCCCCGGCTCCCATGGATCGACCTTTGGAGGCAATGCCTTGGCATCGGCGGCGGCGCGGGCGGTCCTGCGCATAGTGCGGGAAGAGGGCTTGGTGGAAGCGGCGGCCCAGCAAGGAGACTATTTAGGCCAAGGCTTAGCGAAACTGGCCAAAGAATTCCCCAAGCAATGCCTTGGAAGCCGCGGGAAGGGATTGCTTCAAGGATTGTGTCTATCGAATGCGGTCGATCCCCGGGTTGTGCTCGCAAAAGTACGGGATCATGGGGTATTGGTTACGATCGCGGGCAATACAATCTTAAGATTTTCGCCGCCGCTGATTATTCAGCGGGCCCAGATCGACGAAGCCCTAGAGCGCGTGGGGAAAGCGCTGTCTGAGATGTAGGACCGAAGCACAGCCTGCCCAGCGATTCTCACGATCGATGAGCGGGCCATGCGCAACGTGGGGGTCCGATCGATGAGTGGCGAATAGGGAGCTCATCTCTAACAGGATAGAGCCAACATCATTGATGACCCGCGCTCATCTATCGCATGCATCAATGCCTACGTAGGCTGTCCAAATACTTATCGAAACGAGACAGAAATGGCAGCAACCGCAAAAGCCGTTCAACCGAGTTGACAGATGAATGGCAATTGGGGTGATAGAAGCGGAGAGGTAACGGCATAGCCATAACAAATAACCTGAGCGATCCTCATCCAGCTCAAACTCCCCATTGTGCTCCGCCTCAAAGGCGCATGACAATCGGTGCATGTTGAGTTGAAGGCAGGTGTGCCATGGTCATCGGCGCGCAGATGCGTTTTGTTTTCTTTTGGATAGCGCTTCTGGTGCTCTTGCTTGGTGCATGCAGCGATATGGGCGGGGCGTTTTTTGTAGGCCAGGAGCCTCTGCCCAAAGGCGATCTCTTTCTTGGATGCCCAAAGCTGGACGACACAAAAGCGCTGCCAGATGCAGCGAATGGAGCGACGGCCGAGGGAGGTGCCAGCCATTTCTCGTTCTCGGTGT
>CAZICM010000026.1:62375-127047 GCA_964537685.1 uncultured Polyangiaceae bacterium | reverse complement strand
CTCCCAATCTCGAAATTGTAAATAACACATGCTGCTTAGCCGTCGGATGATCACCAAACCAGCCAAACGGCCCAGAACCCGCCACACGGCCCGCCAATGAAATCGTTTGCCTCGGACCATCGGGCGTCGCCCACGTTAATCCATCGGCGCGGCCTTCTGGATGACAACTGGCGCAGGCACGCCCATCGGATGACATCCTCACATCGCGTGTCCGGTAAAACAGCTCGCGCCCTTTCGCCAAATGAGCGGACAGCGCAGGCTTTTCGGGTGCGGCCAATCGCAGCATCATCTCGGGTTTACGCGGTTCCGATAAATCGACAACGGTGAGAGCGCCCGCCCATTGCGACCACACCAGCGCTTGATTCGAAGCTTCAACGACCACCACACCCGTTGGTCCAGGAGCCACGGAAAAGCGCCTTCGCTGAGCCGTAATCGGATCGACCGAGCGCATATCCAACTCCACCAATGTATTGACACCCAAGCAGGTCAAATACATCCGCTCGCCCACTGTATCGATTCCCCTCGGCAAAATACAATCTTCGGGACGAGCCTCGCGGATTGAAATGGTTTCCCTTCCCAATGCGGTTTTCGAAATGGGATCGATAACAGCGACAAATGCCCCAATAACCGCCGGACCTCCCCCGCCTCCATACACGCCTGGAAATGACTGCTGAGCCCCAAATCGCATTGGATCTGAACTCGCCATCGGCGCGAAAATCCTCGCCGGCCATTTTGAATTATTTTCCCCGCCCATTGAAAGCTCAGCCAGCGTATATCCCTGAGCCGCCGCCCGCGTTTGCGTATCGCTCACGGGTTTTTCCGCGGCGGCGTTTTTTGCTTTGGCCGCCTTTGCGCCTTCGCTCGCCTTTCGCTCGGGCCTCACAAAAATAGTCGACAGTGTTTCTAATGGCTTTTCGGCAGAAAATGAAGAAACCACACCTCCGATTAAATGGGATACATATACGGTCTGACCATCCTCCGACCACAGCACCGCCCTGGGTTCTGCCGCTACAGAAAGCGTTGACTTTAATTCAATCGTATTTGAATCCAGCAGCATAACCCGCTGATCCCAGGCCGCCGTGAGCGCAATGCGATCGCCCTTCGGCGAAACAGCGAGTCCCCAGGGCTGCGCATACACCGTCTGTTCGCAACGTATTTCAAGCCCATCCTCCGGTTTTTTATTTTGTTCCAATACGATCAGCTTGTTTTTATCATGGATGGAAACAAGGAGCCGCCCATCCGAAAGAGGCAGCAATTGAGCGGGCTTGCCAGGCAAAGGCGTTACAGCCAATTCGCGCGGGCCTTCGGCATCGAGCGTGTGAATCGCCTCATTGTCGTCATCGGCCACATAAACCAGGCGCCGCCCCGATTCTTCCTGCGCCAGCGCAATGGTGGAGCCAATTCTTTTAAATGTTTGCACATGCCGTCCAGATTGGGCGCCACATTTATTTTGAGATACACTTGAATTGGTTAATTTGCTGGATGTATTTGATGCAATTGGTTTAGATCCTGCCATTTCGTTGATTGATTTATCCGGCCTGGCCTGTTGGGGATTTAAAGTCTCCTTTGCGGGGCGTTCATTCTCATGTTGCGCGCCGCCGCAGGCAGCGGCCAAAACGCCCAGCGCGAGGAGCGGACCTGAATAAATAAAGGTGCAGTTTTGTTTGGGATTGAGCATCGCGGCGCATTGTACGCCCAAGCGTTGCGGCCTCTTCCAAGAAATAGCGGGTGCTCCAAAAGCTAGGGCAAATTCAACACGGCCAGGGGAAGAGCGATCTCCCGCTGAAGCAGCGCCTTCTCAAAAGGCTCAATTCGCCGCCGCATTTCATTGCTCAACGCAATATCGCCCAATTGCATCGCCATATCCGCAAGCGCCGCCACCGATGCCGCATAGCAGTACGTGCCACATTCAAAAGGATAAGCGCGTCCTCCCCACCGAAGCCCGTGAAGCAAATTCGCGCGGTCATGTTCAAGGCCCGGGATGAAAAGACGTATAAGATTCTTATACAATAAAATCGCATTGAACGGGTTCTGCCCCGACGCCTCGGCGTTTAGCCACCGATGAATGCTGTGGCCATCCCGCAGCGCCGAGATAACCCTAAACAAATCCTGAGCTCTCAAATCCTGCGGAATCCCCGCGGCCACCGATTCCGTCATCGGCGGCGCAGCTCTTTCCAAGAGCTCTGTCCAGGTGTGCAATATGCGCTGGGCCCGCCGTTCGGGCCGCACCGGAGTCTCGATAAAATGAATCCGATCGGATTTGTCCAATAGCGAACGCTTTCCCATAAAAAATTCAAAAACGCTCAATGAAAAAAGGACATCCGCCTTGGATTGCAAAAGCTGCTGATGAGGTTCTTTATCAGCGGACCAGGTGTTGAATAAGCCCGTCTCCAGCGCCGGCAATATCGATACAAGGATTTGCTCGGGGTTGAGCAAAAAGGTCTCCGGCCGTTTTAATGCTTGAATCCCGGGAAAATAAAAGCGGGTAGGGTCAGCCTCGGCCTTCAGCAGCAATAGCCAGCGGAAGCGCGGATTCTCCGCATCCAATTCGATTGAATTGGCCCTCTCAAGCAAGGCCAAGCGCTGTTCGCCCTCCAGAAGATCCGCGTGGAGCGCAAGCTGCACCGGATATTCAAATTTATCGGTTGTATTGCTAAGCCTGGCCAGGGCATTGTTATCGCCTGCCCTCGCATCCAGCGCATCCGCGAGCGCGTACATTCGCTCCGCCCGCATCCGCCAGCTCAATTTTATAGGATATTTCTTTAATTCGGCAGGATCCGAGCCCGCACGGTTGTCGATAAGCGCCGCTAAATGCCTTGCGGCTTGTGCACCTCCCTTAAAATCTCCCGCAAGCACAAACAGTTCGATTCCAAAACGCTGAGCGCTCCAGTTGCTCTCGTGGTGTTCAGCCCAATCGGGAGCGGCTTTTTTCCAATGAGCCAGTGCTCGTTTAAAATCGCCGCTCTTAAAAAATGCACTGGAGGCCAGCGTTGGTGAGCCACAGCGATCGGAAAGCGCAAGACCCTGCTCGAAAAATCCTTGATTCAACAGAATGGCAGCGGCGGAGGAGCATTCTCCAATCGCTTGATAGAGCCGCCCCCGGATCTGAATCAGCTCGGGATCGAGGTCTCCGCGCATATCCAGATGCCAAAGCATATCGGAAGCCACGCGATGGCTTCTGAACGGCGAAAGCAAAGATAGGCCGATGGGCCAAAGAAGCTCATTCTTGTCGGCGGGCAGCGGAGTGCGCGCCGGATCGAAATAATCCACCGAATCAATTCGCGCCCGCGCCTCCGTGTGAGCGATTTCTGTCCCAATGACAAAGAGAGCGAAAAATGCGAGCACACCGGCGAAACAACTTTTTAGTATTTTATTTGAATAGGATCGAATGATATTCGGAAGCCCTTCATAGACAATTTCAATTCGTTCGGGTTGTTCACCCTCAGCCTCCGGATTTGGAACGAGCCTCCATTCCGTGACCTGTGATCGGTAGCCGCCTCCATCGGCCAATTTCGCTTGCGAAAGCGTGCCGCGCACCCGTACCCGATCGCCTGGAACCAGCGAATGAAGCTCGACCAAGAGGTCTTCCAAAAAAGGTTTATAGTCTTCAACAGAGCGCCTAATGCGCTTTTGAACGGCTTTGGGAAGCGTCTTCAGCGCGCGTTCAAAATGCACCGTCGAACCCAGCAATACACAGGCCGGGGCGGAGATCAAAATCTTGGTATTGCCAACCCATACCGTCAATACATCGGCCTGAACGTTGGCCATGCTCTCCCAGGGCGAGTCGGGCTTCCGCTCAAAAGAGCGCCGGTACAAAAGGTTTGAAGCAGCGGCAGGCGAACCATCCTCAAAGCGCTCGCAGGGCTCCTTTTCGCATTGAAGCCTGCCCGACAGCACGACCTCCATTCCATCGCGAAAATCGCTTGTCCGCGAGAGCGGCGCGCCCATTTTCGCCCTTCGTTTCTTTGCTTGTTGCCGCGCTGTAATCACTCCGTGTCCGAGCGCGATGCCAATGCCCAAAAGAATAAATGCAGGAAGAGCGATCGGCCAAATCCAAGCCCGGTATTCAATCAGCCAAAACAAAATCTCTCGCAGCATTGGCGTGAAACAGCGCTCCCCCGGAAGAGCTTGGAATTATTCAATCATTTTATTGTTAGACAATCCGATGATAACAAAATTAACTCAGATCGGGACGCCGCGACGCCCACGGCCGTGCTTCCTCGAGCTGCGCCGAAAGCCGCAACAGGCGCGCATCCTCGCCCAATCGGCCTGTAATCATGGTTCCAATTGGTAATCCTTTAGAATTCCACACCAGAGGAATATTGGCCGACGGATTTCCTGACACATTAAATACAGGTGTATAGGGAGCAAATCCGTACGCCTTGTCCACCGCCGCGTCGAGTAAACCAGGCAA
Organism: uncultured Polyangiaceae bacterium; assembly: GCA_964537685.1. GTDB lineage: Bacteria > Myxococcota_A > Polyangia > Polyangiales > Polyangiaceae > CAZICM01. The sequence goes on along the minus strand of CAZICM010000026.1, from coordinate 122,633 downwards.
CCTCAAGATCTCTGGCCTTCCCAGGCGAGCCGCGACCTCTTGCATGGTGTCTTCCAATCCCTTGGGATGCATCGCTCCATGAGGCAAAGGAGCCATTCCAAGCGTTGGGGTGAGCAATACGTCCCATTGTTCAAAAAATTGAGCGACTTTTCGCTGCGCTTCCAATAAAGCCCGGCGCTGCGTGATAAACATGCCCGCGTGAATCGAGCGGCCCACGAGACCCAAGAGATACGTGGCCCGCTCCATATCGCTGTATTTTAGTTTTCGCTGGAACACAGCCTCGGCGTGCGCAAGCTCTGCGGCCACTGTTGCCGCGAAATGCAAAAAGAAGGCGCGCGCAAATGCATGCGCATCAATGGAAGGCCGCGCGCGCTCCACCGTATGGCCGAGATCGGCGCATATTTTGGCTACTTCTTCCACCGCAGCAGAACCTTCGGCATAACGGGCCGCCGGCAATAAAGGTTCATCCGTAAATGCAATGCGCAATTTCTCGGGCGCTTGAGAAAGTGTATCCAAAAATCGTCCATTGAATGTAGGTGCAATATGAAAGGCAGTGCTCTCAGAGCCATGGCTAATATCGAGCATTGCGGCGCTGTCCCTCACGCTCCTTGTCAGTACATGATCGATTGAAAACCCAAAAAATCGCTCGCTGTATTCAGAGCCCACGGGTGTGCGGCCCCGGGTCGGTTTAAGCCCATATAAGCCGCAGCAGGCCGCCGGAATGCGGATCGAGCCGCCTCCATCGCTGCCGTGCGCAATGGGAACAATGCGCGCCGCCACGGCTGCAGCCGCGCCTCCGCTTGAACCGCCGGGCGTGTGGCCCAATTGCCAGGGATTATGCGCCGGCCCATAAAGCTCCGGCTCGGTGACGGGCAAAATGCCCATTTCAGGCATATTTGTGCGGCCAAAAATAACAAGGCCCGCCGCCTGGTAACGGTTGACAAGCTCATCGTGTTTTTGCGGAATATAATCGCGATAGACCTTGCTGCCCGCGCGCATTGGAACGCCCGCCATGGCCGCTCCAATATCTTTCAGTAAAAAAGGAATACCTTTGAATGGGCCGCCTGGCAATCCGGATTGAATTTGCTTTCTGGCCTCTGAATACAGCGGCGTCACAATGGCATTGAGCTTTGGATTCAGCCTTTCTGCCCGGGAAATAGCTTCTTCCAGTAACTCTTCAGGACTCGCTTCGCCCCGTTGAACCAAGCCCGCGAGTTCAATTCCATCGTATTGATCGTATTCTTTTACCATGGTACACTCCTTAACCGTGCATTCCGCATTGCGATTGTTTTAAAGGCTTGGCTTTTTGCCATTTACCAAATCCCGGTACAATTCGATGGTTTGCCTCGCCGATTCGGCCCAGGAGTAGTCGCGAATACGATGCAATCCTTTTTCAATGAAATCGCTTCGAAGCCCTTCCTCCGAATCCAAGCGCACAAGCCCTTTGCTCAAGGCGTCCACATCGAATGGATCGGCGAGCAGGGCGGCGCCGCCGGCGACTTCCGCCGGAGCGCTGGTATTGGCCGTGAGCACAGGTGTTTTGCACGCCATGGCCTCCAAAATCGGCAGCCCAAAACCTTCGACCCACGACGGGAAAAAGAAAATCCTCGACCGGCAATACAGAGCGCGGAGCACGTCTTTCGGAATATAGGGCAATACAATCACATGAGAGCGGACGTCTTTATCCGCCAAGAGCGCCATCATAGGCTGATCCCAGCGTTCAAAGCGCCGCACGAGTACCATGCGCATATCGTTCCTGCCGCCGAAGGCCCGCATATAAGCTTTCACCGCGCGGTAATGGTTTTTATGCGGAGAGCCATTGCCGATAACCAAAACAATTTTTTTATCTTCGGGCGCGATATGGCGGGTAAGTTTGAGCGCTTCGGCTTCGGAAATAGGTTCGAAATAAGGATCGCTTCCATTGGGAATGACCGATAATTTATTTTTCGCGCTGGGCACATAGGCGCAGATGGAGTCGCGCGTCGCCTTCGATACTGCAATTACATGATGTGCACGGTGAATGCTATTGGGAACATAGCTGCGGTAATAATAGCCGCCGAATAACCTTTTCAGCGGGTGAAGGGAAATATTTTTAGGGGATTGGAGCCACATCACATCGTGAACGGTGAGCAGCGTGCGCGTGCGGATTCCGCGGGGAAGCACATTGTGAGGCGCATGATAGAGAGGATAATCGTCAGCTTTGATTTGATTAAAAACACCCAGGAACGCGTTCAGGCTATGGGGATCGTAAGAGCAGATCCGCTCTTGAAATCGGAGCGGAGACAGATCGGGCAGATTGCGGTTTGGCCTTACGATCAACAGCAAATCGAGTTCGGCCGCAAAGGCTTTCCACTGAAGGAGCAAATTCTCGATCGTATAGGCGACGCCGCCCCGGGCTCCCGTGAGATAACGGGCATCCAGAGCCACCCGCAGCGGCGGCGAAGATGTGGCGCCGTTGTTTTGCATGCCGGGCCAGCATAGTCAGATCGCGCAAGATCTAAAGCATAATCTCCCGGAGCACGCTGCCGCCTGCCGTGAGCGAAATGGGCCTGCCATTATCAGCCATTACGCTTTTATTGGGGTCCATTCCCATCAGCGTTGCAACCGTTGCATAAATATCTGCGGCGGAAATAGGCTTTTCAATCACTTTTGCGCCGTCCGGATCGGTTTGGCCATATACCAGGCCGCCGCGTATTCCGCCTCCCGCGATAAGGGCCGAGAAGGCCGCCGGATGATGATCGCGCCCATCTCTATCGTTAATTTGAGGTGAACGTCCGAATTCGCCCATGCAGAGCACGACCGTCCGATCCAAAAGCTTCCGCTCGGCCAAATCGGCGATCAGCGCGCTCATGGCTGGATCGAGGGTTTCAAGCAATCCCTGCGTGCGCGAGAAATTATCTTGGTGGGTATCCCAGCCGTCCAGCGTCACCTCCACAAATCGGCTGCCCGCTTCCACAAGCCTGCGCGCGGCTAGGCAGCCCCGCCCGAATTTGGTGTCGCCATAAGCTTTTTTAACCGCTTCGGGTTCCTGTTCCACATCGAAGGCCGAAAGCCCCGGCGAACGCATTAAACGCACGGCCTTTTCATAAACAGCTTTGCGCTCTGTCACCAATGCCTGGCCATGCTTCGCTCCAAAATCGGCCTCCATGGCTTGCAGCGCCGATAGTCTCCTATCATGCCGAATTGAACTAATATTCGATGGTATAGTTACATTGTCGGGAGCCCGGCCCGCCTCGGCTACCACCAAGGGCGCGTGGCCCCGGCCTAGAAATCCCGCTCCAATGCTCGGACCATTTAAGCTGATAAAGGCAGGCAAATCGCCGGAGCGGCTGCCCAGCTCCGAACTGGTCCACGCGCCAAAAGAGGGATGCTCAATCGTCGGATTGGGCACATGGCTGGTATGAGCCAGCGTTTGAGCCCGATCGTGATTGCCTTCGCGGCTGTTTAAGCCCCGGCAAATCGTAAAATGATGAGATTGCTCGGCAATACGGGGAAGATGTTCGCACAGGCGCAGGCCGGGGGTTTTTGTTGCAATACTTTTGAATTGTCCTCCCGTTTTTGAACTGGACTTTGGATCAAAAGTATCAATATGGCTTGGCCCGCCGTTCATCCAAAGCAGAATGCAGGCATCGGCGCGCTTTGCCGGGCTTTGCTGGGCGGCTACGGTTTTTTCGCCCAAGGTGTGGGCGCACAAGCCAAAGGCCAGCGAACCCAGGGACATTTGCAGAAAAGAGCGGCGTTGCATAGTGGAGCGGTTCATCGAAAATTCTCCCTAGGATCGTGCTTATTTAATGATTGGTTACAAATTCGGTTGAATTGAAAATGGCCCACACCATGTCTTCGTAGGCCCGTTCTTTGGGTGAGCGCGCAACCACGCCCAAACGCTTGCGAAGCCTTGCAATGGGATCTTCTTTGGGAAGCAATGGCTTTGCCTGCGCGGCCTCTTTGGGCGCCGGCTCGTTTGCGGCTTCATTGAGAAATGCCTTCCAGCGGGCCAGTTCGGCGGCATTCGGCGGCCTGCTCAATGTTCTCAGATAAATGATTTCGATTTTCTCTTCGTCGCTCTTCGGCGACTGAATAAGCTGAGCGAAAGGCGTCTTTTCAAAGGCTGTGCTCGCCGCCTGGCTCAGCACGCCATTCTGAAGAAAAAGAGCCTCTTGAATTGTGCCTTCATACGCTGTGCTTGCTTTCTGTTCATCCACATCGAAGGCAAAATCAAAGCTTTTGCGCAGCCTAAATCGAATTTCAGAGGCTCTTTCGCCCGCGAGATCGTCGACGAGCGGGGCGAGGCCCGTCGCATCCATGATCGAATTCATCAGCACATCCGAATGTAATGCCCTGGGCGAGAATGCCGACCAAAGCTCGCGGCTGTCCGAAGCGCTGAGCCTGTAGGCCGCGCTGGTGGCAATGGTGCGGATCAAATATTTAAGATCGCAGCCGTGCGAGACAAAATCCGCTGCCAATTCATTCAAAATGGGCAGCGCCGTGACCGGATTGGAGGGCCGCTGATCGTCCACCGGCTCAAAAAAGCCCTGGCCCATGAAATGAGCCCAAATGCGATTGACGATGGCCTTGGCGAAGTACGGATTCTTAGGAGATGTAATCCAATCCGATAGGGCTTTACGCGGATTTTCACCTTCCAGCGAAGTGCCATCCAAAGCCTTTGGCTCATGCGAGGCGATCGCGCGCAGCTCGGCCGGAGCTTTGGGGCCTAATTTCCTGGGCTTTTCCACGTTGCTGATCTCAACTTCACGCATCATTCCCTTTTCCCGCTCGTCCGCCGGTTCGGCGCGGACCCGGGTAAAGACCGCCGCGAAACTCTGAAACTGATCCGTCGTCCAGTTTTCGGTTTTATGGTCGTGGCATTGGGCGCATTGAATTTGAACGCCCATAAATTGCCGGGATGCGGCTCCTGCAATATCCTGCGGAGCCCGTCCATATTGAATGAGCCAATTCACGGCTCCATTTACATCTGTATTGTTATCCAATTCGTTGTTTTCAGCAGCCGCGATGCGTTCGCGAACCCGGCCCCCAGGCGTGTTCACACCCTCGGCGGTGATTAACTCTCGAACGATTTGATTCCATGGTGTGTTGGATTGAAATCGCTCGGTGAGCCATGCCTTGAAGGCGGCGCGGTCGACAAGATTCCGTTTGGTGTCTGATTTTAATAGAATGTCTTCCCAATACGATGACCAGTAGGCCGCGTAGCGCGGATCGGTGAGGAGGGCGTCGATGAGCCGCGTATATTTGTTGGGTTTTGAATCGGCGGCGAAGGCGCGCAGTGCCTCGGGGGAAGGCAGGGTGCCGAGGATATCCAGCGATGCACGCCGATAGAATTGATAGTCATCTGCTGCAGGGGCCGATTTGATATGATTGGATGACCATTCTTTCATTAATAATTCATCGAGCTTCGAGACGGCCGGCGCGGAAGCTTCGACAAGGCTTGTGCTGGAAGCGTCTGAAGTTCTGGATTGGGTATGAGGGGCGTTGCAGCCTGTTATGAAAAGCAACAGGCCCGCGGCGAGCCATGGGCAATCGTTTTGGCGGAACATGTGGACACCTTTGGGCAGCGTTAAAGCAGGGTTGATGCCAATGTCTTATTGTATTGTGCATCAATCTAATCATGGGTTGCGGTAATTTTTCAGCCGCAATTACAGACTGATTTTTAATGTGCTGTTTCTGAATGAGCGCGGGGGCTGTGGAACGTTTGCCGCGGCGGCGAGGGGTGCTGCGGATTCATTTCCGCAGGGGTTTGGGCGGTGTGCCCGGGCATTACGAAGAAGGAAGATCGGTCGTTTTGCGAAAACCAAAGCCTGAAATCCAATTAATGAGTTTGTCGCCGAGATTCATAAATCCGGCGCGGGTTTTCGCCTTTTCATGCACGCTGCTTCCAACGCGCTTCATCCATGCAAGTTCTTCGGCGTTCATCGGCCCGAGATCCAAAGCGCGCATCGCCTGATCGAGCTCGGTGTCATTTTTCGGGCCGGCATAACAAGCGTCAATACAGGGATTTGAAAGAACGAAACGATAACAGTCGGCGCTCGAGGGCGTGCATTCGCCCGCGGGTGTGAACGATGGATTTAAAAGCTGTCCCCACGATGTCGAGGTATAGGCGATGATGCCGGGACGAGCCTCGGGCAGATGCGGAAACACATCGTGCTCCGCGCCCGGATGCGCGGCGTTGTAGCGCATCATCAAGAGGTCGATGCGGCTGTCTTTCGCATAGTGCAAAAAGGTCGGCCGGTGATGGCAGGAGAGCATCAGCGCACGCGCCTTTTTCCGGTGAATAAGTTCGGCGGCCGCGTCCAAAATTTCATTTTTCGGCGGCATGTTCCACCAGCCCAGAAGAAGAATATCCGCGTGATCGAGAGACAATTGTTTTAGGGCTTTATCCAGGGACTTTTCGATGGACGAAGGGCTGCGCGCATAGCTTTGAATCACCACAACCATTTTTTCGCGCGAGCGGGCTCCGATATTTTTAATCGCGCTCCCAAAGCTTTTGGTCCGCGCAGAGCCCCAATACAGCAAATTGATTCCGCGCTCGAATGCCCGCTCAACCGATGGGCCTTGAATGCCATAGCTGGATGCAATGCCGAGCGGTGCCACCTCTAAGGTTGTTTTTCCCAATTTAATCGGTGACCAAGAACAGGCCATAGCAAATCCTCCGTTGGCCCAAGTGCCACAAACGGATGAGAAAGACCAGTATTTTATTATTTTATTAATTAAAAATGGCTTGAGTTCTGCGATTGCCGATTTACGCTGATGCTTGGCCGGTGTCTGACCGACACCGCGCCGGTGATCTCCCGAAGATTCAATTGAAAAGAAAATCTTTGCGGTAGCTCATTTTGTCTTCGGTCTTGCTTGGAGCGAAAATCCTATGAAGTCGATGCATCAAATGATCGGGCGGGTAAAGCCCACGGACACGCCGCGGGTGAGCCAGAAGGAAAATGCCGAAAGGTTTAAGACGGCATTTGGCAGGCGCTCATTTTTGACGGGGCTTTTGATCGGCTCATCGGCATATGCTTTAGGATGTGGCCCCGGCGCGGTGAAAGAGCCGCCCAAGCCGCTGGTGACGACGCCTCCCTCGGAAGGCGTGTATATTCCCGAGGTCAAATCAGGGGAGGATATTTTTGCTTATATTGTTCGGGTAAAAGGCAGCTTTGATCAAACCTTTTACATGCAGATCTTAGGCGCCGCGAATGACTTTAAAGAGGCCGACCAAGCTCAAGGTATTCACGCGGCCGATGATAAATCACGACAGAATGCCAGAAAACTCCTATCCAATACCAAAATCAGCGATTTGATTGCCCATCCGATTTTCGATGATTCGGTTTCCAGCTATATTGATGCCGCTGTCGATGCGGGCGCCGCAGGCACCGTGGCAGCGTGGACGATGGGCGAATTAAGGGATTATCTGCTCGTTAAAACCGAGGCGGAAATTAAATCAATTATGGGCGGTCTGACCAGCGATGTCATTGCGCATGTCGTCAAGCTGATGAGCAATGCTCAATTGATTGAGGTCGGCCAAAAAGTATTTAATCCGCTTCCCGGTTCGAATATCGGCGCGAAAGGCTATATGGGCGCCCGTATTCAGCCGAATTCGCCGACCGATAATGTTGACGATATTATGTTCCAGGTGCTGGACGGCTGGGCTTACGGCGTCGGTGATGTCGTATTGGGCACCAATCCGGTGTCAAGCGAAGTGGCGTCGGTCTATGCGATTGAATTGGCGCTTCAGGATTTGCTCAAAGCCTTTAAGCTGGAAGACGTATTGCCCCATTGCGTGCTCGCGCATATCGATGTGCAGGCGCAGGTGGAAGAGATGTATCCGGGGTCGACGGCGCTTTGGTTCCAAAGCCTGGCCGGTGTTGAGGATGCCAATACGGTTTTTGATGTGACCGTTGAAAAGATGAAGGCGCACGCCGCGAAGCGGACCGGCAAATATGGTTTGTATTTTGAGACGGGGCAGGGCGCCGACGAGACCAACGGCCAGGGCAAAGGCTTTGATGCCTTGGTTCACGAGTCGCGTAAATATGGCTTTGCGCGCGCGCTTCAGGTGGATGTGGCGAAGGCTCAACAGAGCGCTGGAATGACGGCCGCGCCTTGGGTGCACCTCAATGATGTGGCGGGCTTTATCGGGCCCGAGGTGTTCCGGACCAAGGAGCAATTGGTGCGGGTATGCCTCGAGGATACCGTTATGGGTAAATTGCATGGGCTTCCGATTGGATTGGATATTTGCTCGACGCTTCACATGGAAGTCTCGCTGGACGATTTGGACTGGTGCATCGATCAAGTTATGCCGGCAAATCCTGCATATCTGATGGGATTGCCCACCAAAAATGACCCGATGCTGAGCTATTTAACCACGGCGTATCAGGATCACGTTCGGATTCGAGATAAATTCGGTTATAAGGTCGACGATAAGATGTGGGAGTTCTTTAAGACCTTGGGTGTTATTGATGCCAATGATGAGCACGGGCCGAATTTTGGAAAACCTGATCAATTGTATCTCCAATACCTTAAGGCTAAAGGCGATATGCGCACCGACGCCGAAATATTGGCCGAGGCGCAAATGAAACTCGCGGAGATCCGGGCGCGCGGTGTGTTTATTGCGGAGGGCCACGGCACCAATCCCTGGGATTTAGAGCCCTCGCTCGATAAGCAAGTCCGAGCGCTGTATGCGGACGCGAAGAAATGCCTGTACGCCAAGCTTCCGGATAGTTTTGCCTCGACCTTCCCGATGGCCGTCGCCGTAAATACGCAATCGGAGAACCGCGACGATTATATTCTTCATCCGCCGACCGGCGAGGTGCTGGATGATACGTCGGTGAAGGCTGTTGAGGCGCTGCGCGATTCCCAGGCGGGCAAATACGACGTGCAGATTATTATTTCGGACGGATTGGATGCGCTTGCGATTACCGATCCCGGGCATTTGGAGCCTTATCTCAATGAGGTGGCGACGGCTTTGGCGACAGAGGGCTATAAGCTCGCGCCTGAGTATATTGTCGTTACCAATGCGCGGGTGAGGGCGGGTTATCGCATGGGCGAGATTCTATTTGGCTCATTTGCCGATAAAAATAAGAATTGCGCCGTGCTGCATATTATCGGCGAGAGGCCCGGCAATGGGCATCATACCTATTCGGTGTATCTGACCGGCACGGATGTAAATACCTGGTCGCAGGCCGGGCTTACCGATCACAATATTACCAAGGTGGTCGCCAATATTGCCGATACGGCTTTAGATCCCATCGTCGCTGCCGACGATACCGTGTCGATTTTAAAGCAGACCGCGCCTCCCAATTGATTATCCGCGCACATGCAATATCCAATCAATCGCTAAAACCAGCACCGTAATAGCCAAGCAAAGCCCGGCCAATGCGGGCCCCAGCCGCTTCGCGATCATCTCAAACATCGAATAAGGTCTAAATTCCTCCCAAATTGAGGCGTTTTCAAAACTTGGGCGGGCTTTTACGCGTTCGTAAAAGGCCGCTACATGAGGGCGCCCTTTTAATGGATCGAGCTTGAGCATCAGCATCCGGGCGATGAGGACCGTCCAGACCGCGTCGGCCAATGAATACGATGAACCAACGATCCAATCCTGCTTAGAGAAAATCTCATCGAGTTCGTCTAAATAACGGTAAGATTTTATGCGCACTTCATCCACGGCTTCAGGCGTGATAATATCCCGGACAAATCCCTCGATATCTTTGATCTTTGCATCGTAGACATCCTTGAGGTCTGGATTCTGATCGCGAAGGCGGGCAAGCGCGCTGAGGCGCTTTTGATTGGCCGCATTGGCAATGCGCCCTCCAATGCCTGTCAGCCCGGCGTAGCTCATAACCCGGATCGGCAATTCGGTGATTCTGTCAATCCATCGGTTCATTTCGGCTTTTTCTTTGGGATCGGATGGCGAAAGGCTGGGGCCCTCGAAATGTTCGTCCACATAACGGGCAATATCAACAGCTTCATAAACAATGCGATCGCCATGGACGAAGGTGGGAATCACGCCATTGGGATTCATTCTTAAGTATTCGGGCTGATAATTATCGTATACGGGAGGGCCCGCGATGGTGATTTCTTCTTGAAAGGGGACGCACTTTTCCGCCAAGGCAATCCTTGCGATTTGAGAATAAAATGAGGGAACCACATGAAATAGGCGGTTGGGCTTCATTGGCATGCTCCGCGTAGCTGAAAGGTTTATTGTTATCCGTTCTGGGTCCCAATTTGAAGAGCAATCTCACAAGGCTCTTGTTGAAAAAGGTATTTGACGCGAGGATACCCGGGCCATGTCCGAATCTTCTACCAGCAAAAATACAAAAATCCCTATTCAGCCATTTTCCGGCCGGGAGAGCACCTTTGACGCGTTTGCCCAATATGTTTCGCCGGGAAAGGTGAAGGTCTATAAAGATTATGGATTCGATATTGTGATGGGCGCCCGCGAGGGGGCGGTTTTCTACGACGCTTTTTCTCCCTCGCGCCGCTTCTTCAATTGCCATTGCAATGGCGGCGTATTCAATTTGGGCCATAGAAATCCCCGCATTATTTCGGCGATGCAACACGCTCTCGAAACGCTGGATATTGGCAATCATCATTTGGTGAGTGGATATCGCGCCGAATTGGCGAGGCGCTTGTGCGCTTCAACGGGCGATCAAATGCTGGGCGCGATTTTTGGCGTGAGCGGCGGCGAAGCCATGGATTTGGCGCTTAAGCTCGCGAGGGGTGTCACCAAAAGGCGCAATATCGTTAGTATTGAAGGCGGATATCATGGGCATACCGGCCTGTCCGTCGCTGCCGGGGATGCTCAGTACAGGGAGCCTTATCTGGCTTCGCTGCCGGATTTTAAACAAGTGCCTTTTGACAATACGAAAGCATTGGAAGACGTATTGAATGATTGTACGGCGGCGGTGGTGGTCGAGCCCATTCCTGCCACGCTGGGCATGCCTATTCCCGAAGCGGATTATCTGCGGCGGGTGGCCAGCCTGTGCAAGGCTCATGGTGCGCTGCTGATTGTGGATGAGGTGCAGACCGGATTGGGGCGCACAGGCGCGATGTGGTGTTATCAACATGATGAAATTGTTCCAGATATTGTTGTAATTGGAAAGGGATTGGGGGGCGGTTTATTTCCAATCACAGCCACGCTGGTGAGCGAGCCCGTTATGGCCTTTTGCGCGCAGCATCCTTTCTCGCACATTTCGACCTTTGGAGGTGCGGAGGTGGGCTGTCCTGTGGCGCTGGCGGTGCTCGATATGATTGAGGAAGAAGGCTTTTTGGAGCGGGTCGAGACGCTTGGGCGATATTTTGAGCGGGCATTTATGGGCGCTCCATTTGGCCTGCGGAGGCGGGGATTATTTATGGGGCTGAAATTTCCAATGGAGGAAATGGCCTTGGCCGCGATGAAAATGCTGATCGATGAAGGTATTTTTGTTGTGTACGCCAATAACGATAAGCGGGTGCTCCAATTTTTGCCGCCGCTGACGATTAGCGATGAAGAGGCAGAGGAAATTGCAGGGGTTATACGCCGTGTATTGGGATAATTCGATTGAATTGACGGAAGAGGGGCTTCTTCCTTTGGAGCAAGCTCTGCGGCGCGCCTTGGAAACGGGCGACGAATCGGGGCTTGTGGTCTTGGGTTATGGAGAGATCTCGTGCGTGCTGGGCTGTTCTTTTCTTGGGCGCGAGTATGCCTGCAAGAGACTGCCTCCTTTTCCCAGTGCGGATCATTTCGGTCGTTATTCTGATCAATTTCATCAATATGTTCAGCGGCTTCGGGATGCGGGGGTGCCCGTGCTCGGCTCGAGGCTCTTTCAGCTTCCGGGCTCCGATGGGATTTCGGCCTTTTGCGTGCAGCCCAGGCTGCCCAAGGAGGCGCTGTTGCCCAATTGGATGAGGTCGATTTCAAGGGCTGACGCCGAGAGGCTGTTTGAAAAACTATTGGCTTTTATTTTAGGGAGCGTAAAGCCCGCGCTTGGATTGGATGGGCAGCTTTCGAATTGGATTTTGGCGGATGGGGAGCCTGCCTACTTGGATGTGACGACGCCGATGATGCGCGATGAAAAGGGTAGGGAATGCTTGGATACCGATATTTTTCTGGCGTCACTTCCTTGGCTTTTGCGCGGGCCGGTGCGGGCTTTTTTGATGAGTAGCATTTTGGATAAATATTATGAGCCGCGGGGCGTGGTATTGGATTTAATTGGTAATTTGCATAAAGAAAAATTGGATGCGCTGATCGGGCCTTTTTTAGACCTGGCCAACCGGCATTTTTCCTCGCGCCCTATCCAAGAGGCCGAGATCAAAAGCTATTACGAAGACGATGCGAGGATGTGGGCTTTTTTGCAGAGGCTGAGGCGGCTGGATAGGGCTTGGCAGCGTAAGGTGCGGGGAAGGGTGTATCCTTTTTTGCTGCCCGGTCAAATTGATCGATAATTGGATAGGATTTTAATTGGCGTTTTAGGGGCAAGGCATATAGACGGCGGCGCTTGCATTGGTTGTGACATATACGCGCAGGTAATTGCCGTGAACGTGGACGCCGCTGATTTCAATCTTGTGGGTTTCGGCCTTGAGGCATCCCTGGCCATTCGCAAAAGAAATGTCCGAGGATAGTTTTTCTTTGACGGACTTGAGGCGTTCGCCAATGTCCAGCCGGAGCGCCGAACGGGCTTGATCGCGGATATTTTTGCCGTCCACCGCCGCCTTGAGCATTAAAAGAAAATTGGAGGTCTCAATCGTCGGCTCAAGATCGGGAATTTTTAGTTCATTGTCTTCAACGACGGGATGGCCTTCTAAGAATAAATCACCATCGAGTGAAGTGTTAATCCCATACTTTTCCACAGGGCCCGCGATATGAAGTTTTAGGACGAGCTTGTCTTTCGATGCATATACTTCCGGCTTCTCGAGATATAGTTTGGGATGTTCTTTGGAAAAATAAAGCTTGCCGTCGGTGAATGCAAGAGACATCGCTTTTGCAAGCTCTTCGTATTTCGCCGCAATGGGAACCGTGACCGAGAATGGTCCGGTGGGGAGTGTCGCAACATTCGATAGGCGTGGGAGCTCGATATTGGTTAAATCGGGCGGCGAGCAGGGAAGGGTGACGGATGGCGCGATGACCACGGCAATGTCTTTTTCAATGCCGTCCGCTAAAATCGTGGGGCCTGCTTCAATGCCCACGACCTTTAAAAATGCGCAGCCGTTGGCGTCGCCCAGGGGTATATCGATTGGGCGGGCAATGCGCATATGCGCCTCGGCAATGGTGGGTTCTAAAGTGTAGGAGAAATCGCGCAGTTTGCCTTCGACTGTGCCGCGGATTTTGGCGAGTACGTCGGCTACGGCGTCCGCTGTCTTTAATAGCCGGCTTTCGGTGCTGACTTGTACGTCCAATGACTGAAGCTTGGCCGTGTAATCGGTCGAAATGACAGGTTCGGCAAATATCTTGAAATCAAGAGGAACGTCGAGGCTCGATACGGGTAAATCGACATTGGCGTCGATATGCAGTTCCAATCCAATGCGATTTCGATCGAATCGAAGCCCAATATTGCCGCGTTTCCATGTGAAGGTGCGCTCGCTGCCGAGCATTGTGAATGTGCCTGAGTCGGTGCGCGGTACGTTTTCTTCGAGCGCGCGTTCAAGCGCCGCGCGGGTGAGCGCCGCGTGAAGCACGATGCGCGAAGGCGTTGGGTCCGCAATGGGTTCGCCGGGTGTGGATGGCGGGCGTGAGGGATAAACCGGTTCGGGTGTGCCTCCGCAGGCACATAGGGCTGCGGCAAGCGCGATTGCGGCTACGGATACGGGTTTGGACATGGGCTGACTCAAAGATTTTTGATGGCTGGCTGTCAAGTGCATATTGAGTGAACGCCGATGCCAAAGGTTTGATTCTTTATTTTTTTCGCTCTTGGGCAATGGCGTCCGCGGTGGCCAGCGCAAGCTTGGGGTCGCGCGAAAGCCTTCGTTTCCAGACCCTTTCAATGCGCAGTACGGCTGGGCGCTGGAGTTTGAGCTCCGATAGGACGGGTCTTAAATTGCCCCGCTCGGAACCCACCATCAATTGGGCGTACATTTCGATGGTTATTTCTCCGCGCAATTGCTCTAAAGCTTGCACGTAGCGCTCGTCGAAGATGTCGAGCAGATCGCTTTTGCCGGCTTCGGATTCGGCCGCGATGGCGTTCATCCATTGCCTTTCGGCTTCGCCAAATGTGGCTTCGTCCAGGCGGTGTTTCCGAAGGATTTCGGTGCGCGGCGAAAAGCGGGCGCCGAGTTCGGCCGCGATGAGGGCGCATTGTTCGAGGGTAATCGCATTCGGCGGGGCTTTGGGAGGCGGGGTGCCTAGAATTGGGGGGCCTGAAATGGGCGGTGCGGGTGCTGGGGCCGCGAATGAGGGCGGCGGCGAATAGCCGGGCTGTGAGCTTCGGGGCGGCGGCACGGCTGCGGGCGGCGGCGGTGAATAGCCGGGCTGTGAGCTTCGGGATTGAAAAGGCAGTCCCGATGATAATTGGTTGGGCGAGCGCATGCCGAGGGGCAGTGTTCCGGAGATTTCCGGGGTGTGCGCCGCTGGTTGTTTGGGTTCCATGGCGGGAGGGGGCGCGCCCAAGGGCCTTCCGAAGGGCAGAATATTGGCGTGCTGTGCCGCGGGAGACGGAGCCGCAAGGGTGGTGGAGCCGATGTCGTCTGGATTGATGGCTTTTTGGGGGAAACGCGGCGAGGAAGGAGGCGGTGCGGGGTTGGATGGCGGAGGCGGGCTCAAAAAGGGAAGTGCCCGGTTAAATCCGATTGAATTTATAGGTGAATCCAAGGTGGTGGAGCCGGGCTCGTCTGCATCGCGTTTATTAACGATCGAACTGGTTTGTAATTGTCTGAGATTGGATGCCGCCGAGCCCGGCGGGGATGAGGCTGGGGGGCCGAGCGGGGTCGGAGGAAGGGGAACGGTCCAGCTCTTGGGCAATACATTTGAATTTTTTGATGAATCGATAAGATTTTCGCGCAAGGTGATTGTGGATTCGCCGACGCGGGTGTTGGGGCCGGCTTTGGGCCGCGTTTCAGAAGGCGCGGGTGGAAGGGGAATGGTTCCTCCCATGCGATTCGGAGGCGCGGCCATTTTGGGAGGAGGGGGCTGGTCGAGGGGTTTGGGTGAAGAAGGCAGGGCCGAATCCCGTGCGCCCGTGCTTTCCGAGGCGCTGTTTTCGGGCGGGATTTCGGTGCTGGAGGAGGCGGCAACAACGAGTTTGCCGAGCGCTTGTTCGCTGGCCGCTGCGACGTTGATGGTGCCCCGGAATGTGAGGACGGCGAGGGCTCGATCGCTGTCGATTAACAGGGTGTCCAAAAGCAGGGGAATCGCATAAGAGAGGCCGGTTTTGGGCGAGACGCGGAATGCTTTTGGGCCAATTGCGGGAATGCGGCAGGAAAGCTGCGGAATCGATGGATGAAGGTGTTCGAGCACGATATCGAGCGGTTCGGGCAGCGAGTCGGCCTGCTGATCGGGTGGCGCGGCATTAAAAAACGCGAAATCAAAATCGATGGCGGGCGGGTTTAATTCGGTGCGGAACGACTTTGCCCATTTGATTGAGGCTTCGCTCATCCGGAGCTTTCGGGCGCGCGCCGCGGCGGGCATTGGGCCAAATCCAGGGATGCCCTGGGACGCGCCGAGCTCGTCCAGCAGTTGAATATTGGGCAGCGGGCGTCCGGCAAGGGCGGTATTCGGGGATGTGTCAATTCCAATCGGATTGCCCGGGCCAAAAATCGCGCGCTCATAGCGCAGCGGCATGGAAATAAAAGGGCGCGGCGAGCTTGGCTGCAGGCCCGAAGCGGTGGGCGTCCATGTGCGATCGCCTATGATTCGAAGGGATTTTGTAAACGTTCCCACTTGGAGGCGGGCGGTCAGCGAGCTTTGGGGCGTGCCCATCGGGGCATAGGCGTGGCCCGCGACAAAGATATCAATGCGCTGTTTTTTAGGGACGTAATCGCTTGGCGCATACAGGCTCGATGGATGTTGAGCCTCCCATGGAACGTCTTCGTGCAAGGGGATTTGGCTGGGAGCAATTTCTGCGGTTCGGCCGTGAATTAAGGCGAATGTGGCCTTAACGCAGAGGGTGAGGCGATGCTCGCCGAGGGCAGGCTGCCAGAAAAAAGCATCGGCCGCGAAGGGGCAAAGGCGTTGGATGTCCACGGGGATTGATCTTGGGCATGCTTTCAGGCATTGCATCTAAGTGCAAGAGGCTGGACGGGAGCGGTCTCGCGGTCGCTCTTTGCGGTGCGGTGTGCGGGCTCGTTTCGGAGAAATTCGAATGCGCGATTGGGCAGCGAAATCGGCGTCTATTTTTATTGGGCATTTTATTGTGCAATGCGCGGCTTTGATGGGCGGGGGGTCTAGTGCATGGGCCGCTGATGCGCCGTCGCCCGCGGAGATTCCGCCTCCGGGGCCGCCGCTTGCGAAGCCTGAAACGCCGGTTTTTCCTGTGCCTTATGCGGCCCGTCCCCTGACCTTTCCCAAAGGTATGATCGCGCCCGAGCTGGCGCTGCTTGTATACAGGCAGCCTCTCTTATACGATCGTATTGATTTCGGTAATGGTAATAGGGATAAGCCTGTATTTTCCGAGCCCCGTCTTTCGCTCCGGGTTGGCGTGACCAATAATTTTCAATTCGATGTAAATGTTTTTTCGTGTCAAATGGTGCCCGAGGCCGTATTTACCAATCCTGAATTGGCGCTCACCTTTCGCTTTGCGCGGGGTACGGTGGACGCTGGGGTGCGGGTGCACAGCATTTTGCCGCTTCAGGATAAAACAAGTCCCGCGCTGGGCGTGGGTTTTCCCGTGGTGGTTCACTGGGGCCGGCTGCGCGTGGACAGCGGGCTGCAAGTGCTATTTATTTTTGATCGTTATGGTGAAATACGCGGCGAAATTGCTCCGCCCGCATTTGCTGAAATTCGCGATGGGCGTTTAGAAGCGGGTCTTCCGGTGGAAGTGAATATTCAGATCATGGATTCTTTTTCATTGGGAGTGAATACGGGGGTGATGCTGCCCATGCCCGATCATTCGGAGGTTATTTATTTTCCGCTCGGCTTTAGGGCGGGGTTTACGGTGGCTCAGAATGATAGGCCGATTGTCGATATTGATTCGCGTTTTGAGCTTCAGCATTTGGGGGCGATGGGAGCCGAGGGCGAGGGGCCGGACGAGGCTTTTTATTTTGGATTTGCGGTGAAGACCTTTTTTATGCTGTAGGGGCGTGATGAAGGGCAATGGCGTGCAATCCAATGAATAAAAGATGGGGCTCCAATTGAATTGAGTTTTCTAAATGGGGAATTAGAAATGGAGCGTCGCCTCCGCATAGAACGGTAAAAATATCATTGTATTGCTTTCGATAACGGTTGATTATTCCATCGAGCTCCGCCGTGATTCCATGGAGCACTCCGCTTTGAAGCGATTTGGGTGTGTCTGTTCCAATGAGATCAAACGATGAGGTTGGTTCGCAATAGGGTAGTTTTTGGGTATAGTCGTGCATGGCCGAAAAGCGCATGCGAAGGCCGGGCGAAATGGCACCTCCTATAAAAATGCCTTGTTCGCTGATGAAATTGTAGGTGATGCAGGTGCCGCAGGCGATAACCAATAAGGGGCGACCGGGAAATAAATGGGCGGCTCCGGCCGCTAGGGCAATGCGGTCTGGGCCTAGGGTTTCAGGGCTTTTGTAATGAATGCGTATCGGTAATGGGATGTGCGCCGAGACCCGGATGAATACAGATTGTTTGGCCAGAAATTCGCCGATCGCCTCGTCGTGCCCGATGACGGAGCAGAGGACGCTGATGCGGGGCCGGTGCTGTTCAACCGCGGCTTTTACCGAGGAGAGCAATGGTTCGTTGGAGGAGAGGATGAATTCGCGCGGGGAATGCTCTTCATTGAAAACGGCATATTTGCAGCGTGTATTGCCAAAATCGAAGCAGAGCGTGCCCGCCATTGTGCCGAGCCTATCGCAGCCGAGGCGGGCAAAGCAATACGGCGTTGACATAAGGGGCTTTGTCCGTAGCATGCGAAAACGCGCAAAATGCAAGGACCTAATCGCTTTTTATCGCAATGGGTGTTGGCTTCGCTTCTGCTTTTAGGATGTGGAGGTGAGGGTTCTTCCGAAGGGTCGGGGCCAGGGGGTTCGGCGTCGTCGGGAGGCGGCGCGGGCGGGAATGCTCAAACCGGAACAGGAGGCGGCGGAGGCAGCGCATGCGGCGAATGCGGCGTAAATGCGATGTGCGGCGCCAATTCGGCCTGCGAATGTAAGCCGGGTTTTAGCGGTGATGGTCAGCAATGCGTTGATATTGATGAATGCATTGAGCAAATGGATAATTGCCATTCTTCCGCGGCGTGTATCAATACGGAAGGATCGTTTCAATGCGAATGCCCGGCGGGTACGGTGGGCGAGCCGCTGACGGGATGTCAGGCGCGTTTTTCAGAGGTTTCCGCGGGCGCGTATCATACATGCGCGCGGCGCTCGGATAATTCGGTCTTTTGTTTTGGTAATGGCGGGAGCGGAAGGCTGGGCAATGGCCTGTCGCTGAATCAGCCTTCGCCGGTGCAGGCGGGGGCGGCCAGCAATTGGAAGATGCTGGCGATGGGGACGTCGCATAGCTGCGGTATTAAAGAGTCTCAAACACTATGGTGTTGGGGATATAATGGTTATGGGCAGCTCGGTTTGGGTCATGCGGATAGCCAGGTGCTTCCTTCTTGGTTTAGCCTGGATCGCAAGTGGACGAGCGTGGCCGCCGGTGAGACGCATACCTGCGCGGTGGAGGACGACGGGACGCTTTCATGTTTTGGGCGGAACAATATTGGTCAATTGGGAACCAATTCAGGCAATTTGTATGAATATTCGCCTGTGTATGTGAGTGTTGATCCGATGGCGCAGGTGCCTGAAAAGGATTGGGCGGCTGTGGCGGCGGGGCGGGATACGAGCTGCGCATTAAAGCAGAACAAACAATTGTATTGCTGGGGCCGGAATGCCGAGCTTCAGGTGTCGAAAACAGGCGGCGGTAATGTGCTTTCGCCCTATTTGGTGGAAACGTCGCCCGGTTCGGCGGATAGCGATTGGACGGCGGTTGCGGTGGCCTATACGAGCTGTGCGCTGAAAATAGGCGGGGCTCTCTTTTGCTGGGGAAGGAATGCCGAGGGGCAAATCGGAAACAATACGATCGTAAATTCGGCCACGCCGGCCCAGGTAATGCCGGGGAGTTCGTGGAAGCTTGTGCGGGTGGGCACCTTTCATGTGTGCGGTATTCAGCAGAGCGGGGCGCTGTATTGCTGGGGCCGCAATCAGGCGGCGCAAATTGAGGCTGGGGCGCCGGGCTGGGTGTTGGAGCCGATGCAGATTGGCAGCGATACCGATTGGATTGATGTGGCGCCGGGGGCTTCGCATACCTGCGCGGTGAAGCAAAATGGGCAGGCTTTCTGCTGGGGATCGAGGGTGTTTGGGCAATTGGGCGATGGGAAAATCAGCCTGCCGAATAAACCTCAGCAAATTGGGAATGCAACCGATTGGATTTTAAGCGCTTCGTTTGGGGAGTCGAGCTGTGCCATTGCGTCGGGGGGTAAATTGCATTGCTGGGGCAATAATGAGAGCGGGCAATTGGGGATGGGCGATACGAAAAGCCGGGTGGCGCCGGTGGCTGTCAATACGATGGATATGTTTACCCGGGTTGCGCTGGGGCGCCAGCATGCGTGTGCGATTACGGCGGGCGGGCAGATGCAGTGTTCGGGGCGCAATGCCAATGGGCAGTTGGGAAGGGGAAACAATGTCGCCGCGATGAGTCTTTCGCCCATTATGAGTGCGGGGCAGCCTTATGATGGGCTTTCCTGGAAGGAAGTGGCATCGGGTGAGGAGCACAATTGCGCGGTGGCGAGCGATAATTCGGTGTGGTGCTGGGGTTTAAATAATTATGGCCAATTGGGGCAATCGGCCAATCCGCCGGTGGGGACGCTGGTGCAAGTATTGCCAGCCGATTTAAAGAATTGGGTGAAGGTGGCGGCTGGTCAATACCATAGTTGTGGTGTTCGTTCTGATCAATCGCTGTGGTGCTGGGGGCGCAATGTCGAGGGGCAAATCGGCGATGGTAATCCCGTTTCGGTAAAAGTAGCTCCTTTCTCGGTTGGAACAGGGTTTAGTCCGGCGCTTGCGGCGGGGGTAAATCATACGTGCGCGGTGAAATTGGATGGCACGCTATGGTGTTGGGGCCGTAATGCCAATAGCCAGCTCGGTGACAATACAACCACCGATCGAAGTACGCCTGTGCAGGTGGGGACCGATAGCAATTGGAAGGCGGTGACGGCTGGAAATGCAGCGACTTGCGCGCGTAAGACGGATGGAACTCTATGGTGTTGGGGCGCCAATTCCTTTGGTCAATCGGGGCTGGGCGATTTCACGCAGCGCAAGGTGCCTGTGCAGGTGGGTATGGGGACATCGTGGGCGAGTGCGGAGCTTGGTTATTCGCATACCTGTGCGCATCAAGGCGATGGAACGCTGTGGTGCTGGGGTTCGGGAGAATTCGGTCAGAATGCCGGGGGCGAAGGATTCGCGGCTGGGCTTTTGTTGCTGGACACGGCGAAGTAAAGGGATACGGGCATGGCGCGCAAGCTTTCTGGGATGGTGTTTTTTGTATTGAGTGTCTCTTCGATCGGATTTTCCGCGTGCGGTGGAGACGGCGGCGGCGCGGGCGGGATGAGCGGTTCGGGAGGTTCGGGAGGGAGCAATGCCGGCGGTTCAGGCGTGAGTTCGAGCTCGGCTATGCTTGTCGATGAATGTGCGCTTGGAATGCATGGGTGTGATGCGAATGCCGATTGTATTGATACGCCCGGTTTTTATGAATGCGTATGCAAGGCGGGTTTTTCGGGCGATGGCAAGAGCTGCGCGGATATTGATGAATGCCAAACATTAACGTTTGATTGCGATTCAAACGCAGTGTGCACGAATTCGGTTGGAAGTTATAGCTGTGCATGTCCAGCGGGCTTTGTTGGAGATGGCAAGAGCTGTGATGCGGCATATACCGATATTTCGGCCGGGCAATATCATGCGTGCGCGGTTCGTTCGGATAAGACCGTTCAGTGCTGGGGTTTGAATACCAGCGGTCAAGTGGGCACGGGGACGAGCGATGTTTTGTATTTGAGGCCGGCGCCCGCGGGAGATGCATCGGATTGGCTGAATGTGTCGGTGGGTTCGGCTTTTTCGTGTGCGCGCAATGAGGGGAAGAAGATTTTTTGCTGGGGAACCAATAGCCTGGGGCAGCTCGCGGATGGAACGTTAACGGCGAAATTGTCGCCCACGCCGATTGTGGGTGGAATTGCGGATTGGGTTTCAATGGATGCGGGAGCCACGCATGTCTGCGCGATTCGTGAAAATGGCGATTTGTATTGCTGGGGTAGCAACAATAGGGGTCAGGTGGGCGATGGAACCACGAATAATCAAACGGCGCCGACTCCGGTTAGTGCGCCGGGACCTTGGCTTTCGGTGTCGTCCGGATCTGAGTTTTCGTGTGCGGTGCGGAATGATCATACACTATGGTGTTGGGGCCTGAATTCGAGCCGGCAGTTGGGAAATGGGCTGACGGCCAATAGTTCTGTGCCTGTTCAGGAAAAGAGCCTGGCCGCGGATTGGGCGCAGGTGACGGCGGGAAATGCCTTTGCGTGCGGGGTGAAGATGGATGGCACGCGTTTTTGCTGGGGGACGAATTCGCTGGGGCAGGGCGGCGATGGAACAACGACGAGTATTGTGGAGCCCAAATTGATCGGAATGGATACGGATTGGGCGAGTTTGGATGCCGGGGATTTTGCCGTTTGCGGGTTGCGGACGTCGGGGGTTCTTTCGTGTTTTGGCGATGGAAGCATGGGGCAAACGGGGACGCCGGGGGATGAGTCGCCGAAGTTGTCGCCTGTGTTGGTCGGTTCCGATAAGGATTGGCAAAAGGTGTCGATGGGGCTTCGTTTTGGCTGTGGGCTGCGGGCCGGAGGGTTTTTGTATTGTTGGGGTTCGGCAAGCCGGGGAGCCACTGGATTTGGTTATACATCCGATCGAAATGACCCGGCCTTGGTGGGGATGGATAAGGATTGGGTATTTTTGGATGTGCAAATGGATAATGGGTGCGGCATTCGAAAGAATGGGGATTTGTATTGCTGGGGCCGCAATGCTTATGGGAATTTGGGGGATGGTACGAGTATTACGCGGGTTTCTCCGGTGCAAATTGGCGCGGGTAAGGTGTGGAAGGCGATTAGGCTGGGGCGCAATCACTCCTGTGGTATTGCCGATGATGGAGCGGGGACGGATATTCCTTATTGCTGGGGATGGGATTTTAATGGGGAATTGGGCAATGGGAGCGGGACAACGCATCAGAATACACCTGTGATGGTGAATGCGACGCCGGGCAATTCGTCGGCGTGGGTGAAGCTGGATGCGGGTTATAATTACAATTGCGGGGTGAGGGCCGATCAATCGCTGTGGTGCTGGGGGCGCAATGCGGTGGGGCAGCTCGGGGATGGTACGACGACGGCTCGTTCGGAGGCGGTGCAGGTGATGCCGGCCGCGGCGCTGGATTGGGCGGATGTGGCGGCGAGCGGTGAGTTTACCTGCGCGCTGAAATCGGGGGGAGCCGTGTATTGCTGGGGCCGCAATGATGTGGCGCAGCTTGGTTTGGGAAATACGAATTCGCCGGTGCTGACGCCGACAGAGGTGCTTGGTATTTCGAATGTAATGGCTGTGGATGTGGGAGCCAATCATGCGTGTGCAGTACAATCGAATGGCACACTATGGTGTTGGGGCCGGAATGCGAGCGGGGAGCTCGGGCTTGGGAATGCGGTGGGTCCGGCGCTTTCGCCTGTGCAGGTGGGGACGGATACGGATTGGGCGCGGCCGGTGCTGGGGCAGGGAACGTCGACGTGCGCAATTAAAAAGAATGGGGATTTGTATTGTTGGGGTACGGGTTCGTATGGGCAGCTTGGAATGGGAGGGCTGGTTTCGCCGAATAAGCCGACCAAAGTGCCGAGTGTGGTGAGTTGGGCGGCGGGGTCGATGGGGCTGGAGCACGCTTGTGGATTGCAATCCGATGGGATGATTTCCTGTTGGGGCGCGAGCAATTGGGCGCAATTGGGGAGTGGGGTGCCTTTGGTTGGGGCGCCGGCGAGGGTGGTCGATCCTTAAAAGAAGGGTGTCTCGACGCGGATGGGCAAGGACAGCCTGCGGCTCGGTCCGGGCGCGGTGGTGCAGCACTATGAGGTGATTCGCCGTCTCGGCGCGGGAGGGATGGGCGCGGTTTATCTTGCGCGCGATACGCGGCTGGGCCGGAGGGTGGCGATTAAGCTGCTGGCGGAGCATGGCGGCGCGCACGCGGGGCGCTTTCTTACCGAGGCCCGGGCAACGGCGCAGCTTCATCACGAGAATATTGTTGTCATTCACGAGCTCGGCGAGCACCGCGGGCAGCCGTTTATGGTGCTCGAATACCTTCAGGGAAAGACGTTTGGACAGCTTCTGCGCGATATGCAGGAACAGCCGCCGGATGTCGTTACGGACCCCGAGGCCGATTTCGATGAGCCGCCCGAGCCCAAAGCTGTGGGGCTGCCGCCGGGCCGGGCTGTGGAGCTGATGATTCCTGTGGTTCGCGCGCTGGTTTTTGCGCATGAGCACGGCATCGTTCACCGCGATCTCAAGCCGAGTAATCTCTTCTTGACGGATGCCGGCGCGGTGAAGGTGCTGGACTTTGGAATCGCTAAGCATCTGGGCGCATTGGATGCGGCGAGCGGTGCGGGAGAAGCCGCGTTTGCAGGTGTTTCGCCGCCGGATGATGCGCTGACCGCGGAGGGGGTGGTTTCGGGGACGAAGCCGTATATGTCGCCCGAGCAGTGGCGGGGCGAGCGGGCCGATCCGCGCACCGATGTGTGGGCGGCGGGGCTGGTGCTCGCCGAGCTTGTTCTTGGGCGGCATCTGCTCTCGCCGATTTCGATGCTCACGCTCGCCTATGTTCCGCAGCTCGATGTGCCCATGCCCAGTTTGCGCGAGCTGAAGCCGGATCTCGGCAAGCTGGCTTCGATTGTCGATCGGTGCCTGTTGAAGCGTGTGGACGATCGGCTCGGGAGTGCGCGTGAACTGCTCGGCGAGCTTCTGGGAATTGTGCCTTCGGCCCGCCCGGTTCCCGCGGCGGACGGCGAGAGCAACCCCTTTGCGGGGCTGTCGGCATTTCAGCCGGCGGATGCGGCGCGCTTCTTTGGCCGGACATCCGAGATCGCGCGGGTGTCGGCGAGGCTTTCGGAGCAGCCGGTTGTGGCGATCGTTGGGCCGTCGGGAGCGGGTAAGTCGTCGTTTGTGAGGGCCGGGCTTATCCCTGCGCTCGAGCGTGTCGATGCGTGGCAGTCGCTGACGCTGAGGCCGGGTTCAAAGCCGCTCGCTTCGCTGGCTGAGCTGCTGTTGGCAGACACGTCTCAAACAAGGTCCGGCGATGACTTCGAGCCTGTTTCACCGCTCGCCGAGGATCGGGAGGGCGTTGCGGCGAGGCTGCAATTGGAGCCCGGTCTGCTCGGTGCCCGCTTGCGTGAGGCGGCGCGCAGGAAGCTCAAGCGGGTGTTGATTTTTGTCGATCAGTCGGAGGAGCTCTTTACGCTTTCGCCTGAGGCCGAGCGCCTTGCATTTCTGCGCTGTCTCGCCGGTGCCGCAGATGATGCTGTTTCGCCGCTTCGGGTGGTGCTCACGCTTCGCTCGGATTTTCTCGATCGGCTGGCCGAGTTCGGCCGCGAGCTGCCCGCTTTGCATGAGGGCCGCGGTCTGCTTTTGCTTCAGCCCATGGATCGCGATGCCATGCGCGAGGCGCTGGTGCGTCCGCTCGAGGCGGTGGAGCATCATTTCGAGCCGCCCGAGCTTGTGGATCGGATGCTCGGGGCGCTTTCGCAAACCCGCGCGGCGCTGCCTTTGTTGTCGTTTACGGCGGCGCGGCTGTGGGAGCAGCGCGATCGGGCGCGGCGCGCGCTGACCGAGGAGAGTTATCAGGCGATGGGGGGGCTGGGCGGAGCGCTTTCGGGTCACGCGGATGCGGTGCTTGGAGCGATGTCCCGCGATGAGCGGACGCTGGCCCGGGCGGCGCTGCTGCGGCTGGTTACGCCGGAACGAACGCGGGCGGTGGTAGCGCTGCGGGAGCTGCGGGAACTGGGGTCGGGCAATGCGATGGAGCGGGTGCTGCGGCGGCTCATCGATGCGCGGCTGCTTTCGGTCGAGGGAAGCGGCGAGGCGGAAGCGACGGTGGAGCTGGTGCACGAAGCGCTGATTTCCGCGTGGCCCACGCTCTCGGGATGGCTGTCGGAGAGCCAGGAAGACACGGTATTTCTCTCGAGGCTGCGCGATGCGGCGCGGGCTTGGCAAGGCGCGGAGAGTTCGGAGGATCTCCTGTGGCGCGGTGAAGTGCTCGAGAGCGCGCGGCTGTGGCGAGGGCGTTTTAGGGGGGAGCTATCGCAAGGGGAGCAGCGTTTTATCGAGGCGTCGCTGAGGCAGGCGGAGCGGAGCAGGCAGCGGAGGCGAAAGCTGACGGCGGCGGTGATTGGGGCGCTGTCGCTGGTCGCTGTTACGGTTTCTGGGCTGGCCATTCGCGCAAACCGGTCGGCGGCTCGAGAGCGAGAAGCGGCAGAGCGCGCGGAACATGCGGCGGCGCGGGCGCAGGAGGAGGCGCGGCAGGCGCGCAATGCAGCCCGAATTGCAGCGGCCCGCGAGCTTGAAGCCGATCCTACCGCGGCGCTGGCGATCTTGCGCGAAGTGGAAACGCCCGCGGTGCCGCCTCGCTGGGCCGAACTTGCCCGGTGGGCCATGGGGACGAGGGTGGCCCGGCAGGTGTTCCTGCATCCCTATGCTGTGCTGTCGGTGGCGTGGAGCCCGGATGGGAAGCGGCTCGTGATCGCGTCTCAGGATAAGACGGCGAGGATATGGAACGCCGATAGGCGGGGCGAGCCGCTTGTGCTTCGGGGCCACGAGGCGGATGTGACGTTGGCGGCGTGGAGCCCGGATGGCCGGCGCATCGCTACGGCGTCCAAGGACAAGACCCTGCGTGTATGGAGCGCCGATGGGCAGGGTGAGCCGCTTGTGCTTCGCGGTCACGGCGATGTCGTTTATTGGGTGGCGTTTAGTCCGGATGGGCAGCGTCTGGTTTCGGTGTCGAATGACAAGACGGTGCGGGTGTGGAACGCGGATGGGCAGGGCGAGCCGCTGTTGTTGCGCGGTCACGAGGAAGCTGTTCATTCGGCGGCGTTTAGTCCGGATGGGCAGCGTCTGGTTACGGCGTCGAATGACAAGACGGTGCGGGTGTGGAACGCGGATGGGCAGGGCGAGCCGCTTGTGCTTCGGGGTCACGAGGACGCTGTTTATTCTGCGGCGTTTAGCCCCGACGGCCTACGCATTGCCAGCGCGTCCAACGACAGGACAGTGAGGGTGTGGGGCGCCGATGGCCAGGGCGAGCCGCTTGTGTTTCGCGGCCACGAGGGGGCTGTCGGATCGGTGGCGTTTAGCCCCGATGGACTTCGGATTGTGAGCGCATCGAGCGATAGGACGGTGAGGCTGTGGTTTGCGGATGGGCGGGGCGACGCCCTCGTTCTTCGAGGCCACGAGAATACGGTTTGGTCCGCGGCATTTAGTCCCGATGGCCTTCGCATTGCGACGGCATCCAACGACAAGACAGCGCGGGTATGGAGCGCCGGGGATAGCGGCCAAACGCTTGTCCTTCGCGGCCATGGGCGAGGTGTTCCGTTAGCGGCGTGGAGCCCGGACGGACGGCGCGTTGTTTCGGTTTCCTATGACAAGACGGCGCGGGTGTGGAGCGCCGAGGGACGGGGCGAGCTTGTGGTGTTTCGCGGTCACGGCGATGTCGTCTGGTCGGCGGCGTTTAGCCCCGATGGGCAGCGCATTGTCACGGCGTCGGAAGACAAGACGGCGCGGGTGTGGTTTGCGGATGGGCGGGGCGAGCTGCTTGTGTTTCGGGGTCACGGGGAAGGTGTTACTTCGGCTGCGTTTAGCCCGGATGGGCAACGCATTGTGAGCGGGTCGAAGGACAAGACGGCGCGGGTGTGGTTTGCGGATGGGCGGGGCGAGCCGCTTGTGCTTCAGGGTCACGCGGAGAGCGTTACATCGGTCGCGTTTAGCCCGGATGGACAGCGCATTGTTACGGCATCGGAAGACAAAACGGCGCGGGTGTGGTTTGCGGATGGGCGGGGCGAGCCGCTTGTGCTTCGGGGCCACGAGGAGAGCATTACTTCGGCTGCGTTTAGCCCGGATGGACAGCGCATTGTCAGTGCGTCGAAGGACAAGACGGCGCGGGTGTGGAATGCGGATGGGCGGGGCGAACCGCTTGTGCTTCGGGGTCACGGCCACTGGGTGAATTCGGCGGCGTTTAGCCCGGATGGCAAGCGGATCTTCACGGCCTCCCAAGATGGAACGGTGCGCGTATGGAACGCCGATGGCATGGGCGAACCGGTGGTGTTGCGCGGTGCCGCGAGGCCCTACAACTTCGCGGCGTGGAGCCCGGACGGCCAGCGAATCGCCGCTCCCTCGGATGATGGAAGCGTTTGGGTCTGGAGCGATCTCGCGCCGCTTGGGGGGCCCAGCGATCCCAGGCTTTGGACGGCGACGAACTACTGTCTTTCCGTTGAGCGCCGTGTGCGGATCTTGGGTGTTTCGGAGGCGATGGCCGAGGCCGATCAGGCGGCCTGTCTTCGCAGGACGGATACGGCCCGCGGGCCCTGACGCTTGAGAACGCGAGCTGGTTTATTGATGCCAAAGGCGCGCTTTGCGGGGAAAATCAGGATGGCAGCCCGGGCGCAATTCGGTAGAGGTGGGACTATCGCCGATGTAATCTTCGTGAAGCCATAATGTTCGATCGGATTGAATGGTGCCGCCCCGAAAAGGAATGTAAAGGCGGGGGCCGAAGAAATCCGATTTTAGGACCAAATAAAAATCTCCTTCGATGAGTTCGTTTACGATTCTCGGCAGAAGGCTTCGATCGTCATATTCGAAAAAATCGAGGTTCATCCGGCCATCGCGTCTTAGGTGAAAATGGCAAGTATATCCTTTCCAATTGGACGTTTTCATCGTCGGAGCTTCACCCGGATCGGATTTAAATGCCGGGCCATCGCCCCAGCCGCGGTTTTCTTGGGTGGGCTCTCCTCGAATGATTCCGAAAACGCGCCATTCGCCTAAGTTGAGCGCGGTGTATTCGGTTGTGAAGTGCTCGCTTTGCTGGGCAGTCATGGGGTCTATTCTATGGATTTTTTAGAATGGCTTTGATAATCTTTGGGCTTTGATTGGAAATATGATCGTAGGGCAGTCCGGCAGCATGCAATATTGTCGCGTGAACATCTTGGGGATGCAACAAATGCCCGCCGTCGTCGTTGGGAATGCCGGTATCCAAATCGATCGGACGGGAATCATAATTGGTGTCTTTCGTTGCGCCGACGGCTAAATTGCCCTTGATGCCATTGCCCGCGACCAAGCACGCCGAGGCCAGATGATGATCGCGCCCTCCTTGAGGATTGATCCGGGGCGTGCGCGCAAAATCGGAATAACATAAGAGGGTGGTGCGATCCCAGAAGGATTGCCCAGGTTTGTCCTCGGTATTCTTCAGATAGGTGATCAATTCGCTGATTGCTTCAAATCCTTCGCGCTGGCGGGCGGGATGGTTGCTCGGCCAGTCGTCGTCGAAATGTGCGTCGGTGACGTTGACCAGGCGGAGCAGTACAACTTGAGAGATGCGGTTGACAATGGCTTGGGCCGCAAGTGCCGCTTGGCCCCGCGCTTTGCCGAATAAGGCGGCCCCAGGATTGGCCGGATTTACATTGAATGTCTGGTAAAGCGTTTCCAATTGGCTGCCCGCAGGCGGGTTCGCCTTGAAATCAAAATGTTTCCACAGGCCGCCGTTCGCCAGCGTTTGCGCCGAACTCCACGCCGCTAGGTGCGAGCGGATATGCCCATATTGATCGAGTTGTTTGTGAATGCAGTAGTCATTCTGATGAAAATCGGCCGCGGCTTGGGTGACTTTTCCGTCGAGGTTGAGCGAGGCATTCAAGGGCCGCAAGACCTGAAGCATTTCAGAATAGCCTGGCACTTGCAGGCCGCCCGCCTGGGGCGATAGCCCTTCGTTGTAGGTTTCGGCGCCGCCCGAGACCAAATTGGGAATCGAATGGGCGTCCATATGTCCCGATGCCGCTACCCACCACGTCTCGAGCGAGCTGCCCGATGCCGCAAGTCCGCGCGGGAATTTACCCGTGAGAAAATATCGCCGGCCCACTTCATGGGTGAGCGTGCCCATATTGACCCCGCGAATAATGCAGAGATCGTTGAAATGCTCCGCGGGCAGCTTTCCCATTGCGGGTCCAAAGGCGATTTCGCTGCCCGCCGGTTTGACCAATCCGGTACCACCGGTATCATCTTCGATGGTTTTTTTGGTCAATACATCGGTGACCATGTCGAATCCGGTGTAAATGCCGCCGCCGGGATCGCCGAAATCCTGATGATTTCTGGGATCGAGGCTGTAGAGCGTGTCCCAGCCGCTCACGAATTCACACATGATTAAAAGCGGCGCATTATCGGGATCGCTAATATCTGCGCGCGCGTGTTTAAGTCCGAGCAGGCCATCCAGAAGAAGCGCGCCGCCTCCCAAACCCAAGGTGCCCAGCATCGCGCGGCGGGAAAGTGTGCCTTTCGATTTCATTGCGCAATTCTCCTCAATCGTTGTGGAATAGCGGCGATTCAAAGAGCGATACACAAACGCCCCGCCATCCTTCGGCGGCCGGCGTTAATTCGGCTCCGCTGGGTGCGTTTACGCTGGCAACACCTGCGTCGTAGACCTTGCGGAGCGCGGGGATCATCGGGTCTTGGGCGTCCACGCGAAGGCCCAGGAAACGAAGCACCAAATAGCGCAGGTTGTCTTCGATTTGAGCGTCGGACGCGCTTCCATCCACGGGCGCTTGTGGAAAGAGGGCCCGGGCTTTTGTATCCGCCCGCTTCATGTCGTTTTTCGCCATTTGCATGCAGATATCCCGGGCCGCGTCGCCGACGAATTTTAAATAGAGTGAATTGCTCACTTTGCTTTCATCGGTCGAGGCTTGAAAATCCGGCCGGCCCAGCGCTTTGCCAAATGCGCCGTCGGAAAAGCCATTTTTGCCATTGAATTTCCATTCAATGGGTACGCCGTAAATATCTGTGCCCGCCACGCGGGTCATCGATGCTTGGAGCGTATCGATGGGTATGCGGCGAACGCCTCTCGATAGAGGCGGGCTTTGCTCCGGCGCGAGATAGGGAACTTCGCCTTCAGGCGTGTCCACCGCGCCCACTTCGGGATGCTGAAAAGGCTCGCTTTGGGAAGGCTCTTTGGAACCGCACCCCACAAGACCCGCACCCACCACTAAATAGGTGAGGCCAATTTTAACGAATGAATGATAAATACAATCCATTTGTTTCATGGCATCCTCCGGTAGGCGGGCAGCTTGACCAGGCGCTTGACAAGAAGCTTGAGATTGTCGTGGGACTGAAATTCCCCTTTGATTTCAATCAGTAAATCGCCTTCATAGTCGGGCGAGGTTTGATCGAGGTTGGGCGGCCGTTTCATTAAAAATTCAAACATGTGGCGGGTGGCCACTTCGTGAAATAAGCCGCTCTTCACATTGGCCGCCGCTAAGCCCAAGGGGCCCGCGTCGAAATTGGGTCCGATCTCGGGATGAGCCGCGTCGGCATAGCGCATGGCCTTTAATTTATAGGGCCGGATATCTGGATCGTTTAAATCGGGGACGGGCTGATAAAAGCGATCGCAGTAGGCGGTGCTCGCGGGCGCGATGGCCTTGGAACACTCTTTGAGCGAAGCATATTCACGCGCGAAATCGGCGAGCGATGTGGTGCCCGCTTCGACAAATTGGCCAAAATGCGAGGCCAAGGGCTCGAGCAGCGTATGGCAGCTCCTGCAAACGCAGCGCTGGGTTAAGTCGTCGCCTTCCTTGGCGCAGGCCGAATCCACGGTGCTCGGGGGCTGAAAGTATTGCCCCTCGAAGGCGATGCGGTAACGGTTGGCGCGGCCCCGGTTGGTCTGAAAACGAAGCAAATAAGCCGGCAGGGTTAAGATGCCCGCATGCGGTGCTGACCGCTGAATTTCAACCCAATTGTCGCTCTCGGTGTAGTGCAGGTCGGGCAGTTTGCCATCGCTGGGCTGATACAGATTTTGTGTGCGCGAAAAGCTTTGGCGCTGGCCCAAATAGCGGAAGTAGTGCACGAGCGGCCCGTTGATATAGGCTTTTTGGGTCGTGATGAGATGGGAGTAGGGCGATTGCCCGCTCGTTACATCGTCGACCGAGCGCAGCAATTGTTCGCGCATCGAGCCGAGAACGGCAGGCTGTACGGTGCCCGCGAGCATGCAGTAATTGAGCTCCGGGCCGCAGCCGCAGGTTTTGGCCTTGCCTGTCGCGAGCGCATGATCGCAGGTGTGGGTGCCCGCATCGGGGTCGCCCGCGGGCAAGGTATAGGTTTCGTTGACCTGAGCGTCGAAGGCGCAAACTTTAATGGTTTTTTGAGGATCGGGATCCCAATAGGGATGCACTTCGACCCAGCCCTCGGCCACAACGGGGCCCACGCCATCGCTGCCCATGGGTTCGGTATTGGGAAGGCCGTTGGCGTCGTAACCCAGCGCGCTTTGAGGCTTGTCCTGACAGACATGCGTGCCGTCGCCGCCGCGGTACAGCTTGCTTTTTCCCGTTGACGTAACGGCATACACCGTTACGCCATTGCCTAGATTGGTCGCGCCCAGGGAAAAGCCAACATCGCTTAAGGCCGTGGAAGGATTGGTCCACAGAAGGCTTTCATGATGCCTTCGCATTTGCAGGCGAAACTCATCGCTGTCCAGATACGCATCGATCATCGCATCGGGAATATCGCCCTGGCCCGAAGCCAAAAGCGCCTCGTATTCGGCGACATCGGGCACCGTTCCGCGCAAGTCGATGGAGAGCCTGCGCAGCAAGCGTTCGGGCGAAAGATCCCGGTGCAAAAAGCATTGAGCTTCCTCGGCCCGAACTTCCTGGCCAAGAGGGTTTAGCAGGGCCGAAAAGGCCGCTGAAAACCCGGCAAGCGTCAGAAGGGAAAGGCGTTTCATGGCGCGTCCTTCGGTTCAAATACCCGTCAACAAAAGTCCGCCCATGGCATCAAAGCGCGTTCTTTTTGTCAATGGCGCGGTATCGGGGTGTTTCAACTTTTGAATTTGTCGGGTAGGATGCGGAGCCGCGATGAAAAGGATTTTTATTTATTCAATGGTGTGGGCTGGTTTGGTCAATTTGATGGGATGTGGAGGGGATTCTACATCTGAGACGGGAGGGGCGCCTGGGGCGGTGGATAAGTTATCCCAGGCGCCGACGGTGGAGGGCGCGCCGGTATTTTCGGGGGAAGAGCCTAAAAGCGATGTGTATATGATAGAGGGCTATGCCCAGGCGATGGCGAGCCATGGCGATGAAATGGCCTTGGGGACGAGCACATCGGTATATGAAGTAACGGCAGCGGGGCCGGTATTGTTAAGCATTACGGGGGATGAGCCGGATTTGCCCGCGGAAACGGGTTCGGTGCGGGCGATGAGCGCCTATGATGGCGGGATTTTGGTGGCTGCCGAACAGGGCCTATTCTTTGCGGCCAATGGAAAGCTTGGGCTTTCGCCTGGTCATCCGGTATTGCATCCTCTTGGAATTACAGCGCTTTCCGCGCGCGAGGCCGATGACGACGGGAATGGAACAGCCGAAACGCATGTGTTGTTTATCGCTTCGGATGGAGCCTATGAGATTGAAAACGGAATGCGATCGAAATGGACGGTCGAGGGCGAAACAGGGATTCCCACGGCGATCTATGGTCAAAAAGATCGGCTTTATATAGCGTTTGGCCCGCGTGTTTATGAAATCGATAAAGCGGCCAATAAAGCTTATGCGCTGGGTTTCGATATGGGTAATGTGCGGGAGATCGCCTGCAATAGCCGTTCATGCGAGGAAGGTTCGCTCATTTATTTCGCTTCCGATAAAGGCTTATTCGCGCGTTCCGGAGATGGAGCCTATATTCATTATTCGCTGGCGGCCAAGGGAGAAGCTTCGCCCGGCGTTATGGGGTTTGCGCTGGATGCAGGGAAACAACGCCTCTACGCCTTTTCCAAAGGGATGCTGCTCCGGGTGAGAGACGGAGAAATACCCGACCGGGTCGCGACCCTTGAAGATGCGGGAGCTTTGGTTCAAAGGGCGGCGGTGGATAAGTTGGGTGATGTTTGGGTGGGAGAGGGGCAACAGGTGCATCGTTATGGCTTGGGAACGCCGCTGAGCTTTGCAACGGATATCAAGCCCATTATGCATGAATACTGCGCGGAATGCCATGCTACCGGAACAAAAGGGGCGCCTATCGTGGATTTTGAGGATTATAACGTGGCGGTGGAGAGATTAACCGCGTGGCTTGGGCGGGTTAAGGCGCAAACAATGCCTCCTGTGAGTTATCCAAAGAAACTCCCGGGTGAAAAGATTCAAGTCATGGAAGATTGGGCCGTCATGGCGGCGCCTTAAAAAAAGCTTCCCATCCCCAAAATTTTGGTTTAGGGTCCAGGGCTCTCGGGGAATCCAATGAACTCACGCGCCATTTCCTCTTCGTTTTGCCTTGTTTTTGGTTTTTATTTGACAGCTTGCGGCGGTGCCGCGCCAAGCGTTCAAGGCGTTTCGCCAAAGGAGGGCGGCGAAAACGGGCGGCCCGAATCGCCGGCCGCAGATGCGCCCGCCCGCTGTTCTATCGAGCTGGTCCGCGCTCATTTGGACCGGCGGGTCATGAGGGCCGTGGATGCTAAGCTGTGTGCCGAGCAATGCTCCGATGGTCAGCCCTATGCATGTGTGGCGACGGCTCTCCTCCACGACGAGGGAAAGCTGGTCGAGAAAGATCCAAAAAAGGCCGCCGAGCTCCTGGAAAAGGCATGTATGGGAGCTTATGCGCCTGGATGTACCCACATGGCAGAGCGGTGGGTGGCCAAGAAAGATCCGGCGAAGGATGCCGAGGATGCGGAGCCCTTCTTTGAAAAGGCTTGTGAACAGAAGGATTTTCGCGCGTGCTGGCAGTTGGGCGAGCTGTTGGTCAAATGGGATGGAGGCGCGCAGGGGGCCCCAGCATTAACCAAGGCGTGTGATGGGGGTGTGGCGAAGGCATGTAGCCGATTGGGGCTTGTGTACTTTCAGGGAGATGGACTGACCAAGGATCAAACCCGGGGGCTTGCGCTCTATCAAAAAGGTTGTGATGGAGGCGATGGCCGGGGTTGTACCAATTGGGGCGATGCCCTCGAGTTTGGCACGGGGGTGCCCAAGGATGAGGCCAAGGCGGCCTCGCTTTATGTAAAAGGCTGCGATTTGGGAGATCCTTGGGGCTGCATCGATTTGGGCGTGATGGCCGAAAAGGGCAAAGCGATGCCCAAGGACGAGGCCAAGGCCGCGGCGCTCTATACAAAGGCTTGTGATTTAGGGGATTCTTTGGGATGCACCAATCTCGGCATTTTGGTCGAGGCCGGGCGGGGTGTGGCAAAGGATGAGTCGCGGGCCTCGCTGCTCTATGCCAAGGGCTGTGATGATCGGGTCGCCATGGCTTGCACCAGTCTGGGGGTTTTATATGAGAAGGGGCGGGGCGTTGAAAGGGATGAGCCGCGGGCTGCCTTGCTGTACACCCAGGCTTGCGATGGCGCCGATGCAAAAGGTTGCAACAATTTGGCCGTTATGTATGAAGATGGGCGGGGTGTGCCCAAGAATCCGGAGACGGCGGCCCCTCTCTTTAGACAAGCCGCGGTTTTATATACAAAAACCTGCGATCAGGGCGATGCTTGGAGCTGCAATGGTCTTGGGGTCATGTTTGAGAAAGGCCGGGGGATTGCAAAGGATGAAGCCCGGGCGGCCCTGCTCTATACCAAGGCTTGCGAGGGCGGCGAGAACTGGGGTTGCTCAAATCTCGGGAATTTGTTTGCGGACGGGCGGGGTGTGCCCAAGGACGAAGCAAGGGCGGCGGCCCTCTACACCCGGGCTTGTGATCGGGGGAATGGTGCAGCATGTGGCAGTTTGGGAGGTCTCTTTGAGCATGGCCATGGCGTGCCCAAGAATGAAGCGCGCGCCATTCAGCTTATGACCAAGGCTTGTGATGCCGGGGATGCGCGGGGGTGCAGCAGTCTTGGGTTTATGATTGAGCAGGGGCGCGGTGCTCCGAAAGACGAGGCCAAGGCGGCGGCCTTATATGGCCGGGGCTGTGATTTGGGAAATGCAAGGAGCTGCCATAATCTGGGCGTATTGCTTGAAGCGGGCCGGGGTGTGCCCAAGGATGAGCCAAAGGCGGCTCATTTCTATCAGAGAGCCTGTGATGCGGGGGATTCTTGGGGTTGTAACAATCTCGGTGCCATGACAGAAGTGGGCAAGGGTGTGCCCAAGAGCGATTTGCAAGCGGCGATTTTGTACACGCGGGCATGCGAGGGTGGGGATGCGTGGGGCTGTGGCAATCTTGGCACCATGGTGGAGATGGGCCGGGGTGTGCCCAAGGATGAAGCAAAGGCAGCCTTGCTCTACGCCAAGGGATGCGATGACAATTCGCTGAAAGCCTGCAATAATCTGGGTTTGCTCGTGGAATCGGGGCGGGGGACTGCTAAAGATCCGGCCAAGGCTGCGCTGTTATATGCCAAAGCCTGCAATGGAAATATCCCTGTTGGATGCGCCAATTTAGGGGGAATGTTGGAAAAAGGGGTCGGTTCGGTTAAAAAAGACGAGACGCGAGCCATCTTGATGTATGCCAAGGCGTGTGATGGGGGGAATCAGAAAGGATGCATGGCCTTGGGGGCAATGTTGGAGGAAGGGCGGGGAATCCCGAAGGATGAGGCGAGGGCGGCCGGGGTTTATACCAAGGCTTGCGAGGATGGCAAGCCAGAGGCATGTACCAAGCTCGGTTCAATGTTTGAACATGGGCGGGGGGTTGCCAAAGACGAGGTGAGGGCCGGGGCTTTGTATTCGAAGGGTTGTGATGGCGGCGATCCCAAGGGATGCAGTAATTTTGGCGCTTTGTTCAAGGTGGGCGGAGCAAAAAAGGGTTCAAAATAATTAGGGCTTGTCTTTTTCATTTAGCGGGCTGCCCTTATCGAATACAACCTGCCATTGGCCATCTTTATCCAGTCTCCATATCGAGTTAAAGATAGCGATTTTTTTTCCCTTGCGGTCAAATATAGGGCCTGTGCTGAGGGCAAGCGTGCCCGATTCAAGCACTTCCACACGCTCGGGCGCCCAGGAAAATGGAGCTTGCGGCGCTTCATAAAGACCTTTCCACTCCGCGGCTATTTGCGCTTTGCCCCGCAGGACGGTGTGCTGATCGGAAAAGAAGATCGCCTCGTCTGAAATAAAGCTTTGAAATGCCTTGAAATCGCGGTCGGCCATGGTTTTTGCAAAGGCGATTTCGGCTTGCCGGACCGCTTCCTGAAGCTCTTGCGGCGATGGCCGAACCTGTTCGGCTGCGCCGGGTACAGATGCAGAAGCCATGGGATTGGGCGAGGCTGAACAGGCAGGGAGCGAGAGCATACTCATCAACATGTAGAGGGTTAAACGCCGAAGGTTGAACATGGTGAGCCGATATCCTCTTGCGAAATGTTGGTGAGGTCTGATACAAGAGATGCTTGCCAGAAGGCGGACTCGGTGTTCGCATATCAAAAAGCCCGGGAGGTGTGAAGTGCAAAAGGTGATGCGGGCAGATTTTGAACGAATGCTGGAGCGGGCGGCTTCCTATGTGCGGGATCCGCGCGCGGGAATTTATGGTCCGGATTCGTACACATGGCATGTGTCGAGGGAGGCGGCGATTAGCCTGGGTGGAGGATGTGCGGCGCTGCTTCAGGTGGCGCATCCTTTTGTGGCCCATGCGGTCGAGCAGCATTCCTCGGTGTTTTCCGATATGCAGGGGCGTTTTCGGAGAACCTTGGGCACCGTCACGCAGATGGTTTTTGGCGATTGGCCATCGGTGCAAAAGGCTTCGCGGGGTATTTTTGGACTGCATTCGACAGTAAAAGGTTCGCTTCAGGAAAGCGGAGGGCGCTATCGTCAGGGGGATGAATATGATGCCAATACGATCAGCGCTTTGTATTGGGTGCACGCGACGCTGATATATACGTCGGTGTTGGTGTATGAGCATTTGTTTGAACCGATGAGCTTGGATCAAAAACAGCGTTTTTTTGAGGAATCCAAGCGATTTGATTATCTATTTGGAATTCCCGATGAGGCTCGCCCAAAGGATTGGCCAGCTTTTGAGTCGTATTGGAATACGATGATTGAGTCGGATGCGTTGTATGTGGGTGAGACGGCGAAGCGGATTGCAAAAGCCATTACGGCGGCGCCCAATCCCGCGGCGGAGCCTGGATTTGCCATGCTGAGGCTATATACAGCGGCATTTTTGCCTCCGCGATTTAGAAACGACTTTGGTTATCGTTTCGGAAGAGCAGAGCGAATTCTAGAAAAATCAACGACGATAGCATTGAAAAATACACTGAAAGCATTGCCTGATCGGGTCCGGTGTTTTCCTGCGTATTCGGATGCGCTGAGGCGATTGCGGGGCGAGGAAATGCCCGATCCGCTGGCGGGAGCGCTGTCGAGGGCCGTGGTGTTTTCGCTGGGATCGTGGGGCCGGAGCCGGGGATGATGGGCAATTCTTCGAGGATGGATCTTGGATCGCCATTGAAAAATAAAGAATAGATTTAGGGGTGAGCATTTGATAAGAGGAAATAATGTCTGACCCGATCGAGATTTTTTATTCGTATTCCCATAAGGATGAAGAGCTTCGTGAAGAGCTGAACACGCATTTGAAACTGCTTGAGAGGCAGCACTTGATCAAGGGGTGGCACGATCGCTGTATTACGGCGGGGACGGAGTGGGCGGGCAAAATCGACGAGCATTTAGAATCGGCGCAGGTGATTTTGCTGCTCATCAGCAATTATTTTATGGCTTCTGATTATTGCTGGGATGTGGAATTAAAAAGGGCAATGGAGCGCCATGAAGCAGGAGAAGCCCGGGTCATCCCGATTATTTTAAGGCCGGTGGATATGAAGGGCGCGCCATTTTCAAAGCTGCAGGCGCTGCCCAAGGATGCGAAGCCCGTGACGAAATGGGGCGATCGCGATGAGGCATTTGTCAATATTACGCAGGGGATTCGAAAGGTGGTCGAGAGTTTGGCGGGGCCGGTGAAACCAGCGGCGTCGAAGCCTGCCGCGGTGGCTGGGGCTGTGCCCGCGGCGAGTTCGGGAGCGGCAAATCCCGGTCCAGGCGCGGCAACTGCGGCAAGCGCGCCAAAGGCTCATCCAGCGCTTGAGATGTGGAAAAAGAAGCTTGTGAGCCTTGAAACGGCCATTGTTACAGTAATCGATCCTGGAATGAAGTTTGCCGTCGAGCAGCAAATTGAAGAGGCGAAGGCTAAAATTAAAGAATATGGCGGCTAAATTCGATCGGATTTATATCTTTCAAGAATTATTCGGCCAGGCGTTTTAGCGTATCCCCATCCACACGCATTGGAATCCATTCTTTTAGTATTTTGGCGCCCAGGCATTTTTCATAAAAACGGATGGCGGGTTCATTCCAATCGAGCACTTGCCAGGTGAAGCGTTCGCAGCCCGAGGCAACGGCAACAGCGGCGAGTTTTTTCATGAGGGCCAGGCCGATGCCGCGTTTGCGGTATTCGGGTTTTATAAAAATATCTTCTAAATATAAGACGGGGCTGCCTCTCCAGGTGGAATAGGTAAAGACGTAAAAGGCAAATCCTATCGTTTTATTTTCCAATTCGGCCAATAAGACATGGAAGCGGGGAATAGGGCCAAAGCCGTCTCTCAATAGGCTTTGTTCGGTGGCCACAACCGCGTCGGGCTCGCGTTCATAGGCGGCAAGTTCGCGGATAAGCTCTAAAATGGTGGGAATATCCCGGGGCTCCGCAGGTCGAATTTGATAGGATGTGTCTTCAAAATGTTGGGATGTCACAGCGGGAACCAGACCAATTTATCGATCATCGGCTGATAGCAGGCTTCAACGGCGGTATCGTCATTTTCTTCATTGCAGCTTGAGCTCCCGAGGCAGTCGGCAATTTTATGCTGGGCAGCCGCATTAAAGCGGGAGATGAGAAATACGCGCTGCGAGCTTTCCAATTTCATAAAATTGGCCTTGCATTGGTCGAGCGGTTCCTCGGATTTTTGACAGCGCTTGTTGCGGTTGCAGCGGGCGTCCATCAGCTCTTGGGAAGAGGCCGCGTCGAAGGCGAGTTTGACGGCAATTTCGTCGGTGCAATCGTCGACCAGCGCTTGGCTGTCGGGGGCGTTGTCGCCCATGGCTTGAATGCGGTCGGCATAGCATTTGGACATGAGTTTTAGGAATCCCGCGGATGCTGTGGGATATTCGTCCTTGCAATCCGATAGGCGGTCGAAGCCTCCCTCGCCTCCGTGAACTTTGGCCAATGTCTCGCACCAGGTATTTTGAGCGGATTCGACATTGGGTTTGTCGGGGTATCCCGCGCCTGGGCCGCCGCATCCAAAGGCGAAGAGAAGTCCGAGGAGGGCTGTGCGGGCGGCTTTGGCAAATGGGTGTAGATGGCTGCTCTGGATGTTCATGGCGTGGACTGTAATGGTGGCGTTTGGGTTTTCCAAGTGAATTTTTATGATCTGGGATATGCCCTGTTCATTGAGGTTTAAGCTGGCATTGAGCGCGTTCGCTGAGGCTGCCCGATGCTGTCCGAAAAACGGAAAAATTCCCTTTCGGTCCAAAAGATGCGCTTAAATAGATAGGTTCGGACTTGGGGAAATGGGTTTCAATGGCTTCGAGACAGACTTGCTGGGAGGATGCCGTGATTAGGGCGGCGCCAAAGCTGAGGGTTTGATCGCGCTCTTGCCCATTTTTACCCAAAAATGTGAAGCGCATTGGCATTTCCGCAATAAAGCGGATAGAATCTTCGGCTGTGGGCATGGATCGGCAGGATGCGCTGTCCGCCATCTGCATGGATCGAAGGGAACCTAGGGGGAGCAATGGACTGCTTTGAGCCCGGGAGAAGTCAAGGGTGGAGCTGTAGATACCACCGGTTGTGGCGGAATAGATAACCAGGTCGAGAGCGCCGTTCTTCGCGCGGCGGCCTATGGAAAAGCGAGAAAACCCTGGGTCCGAGACGCGCTGAAGGCGGAGGACGACTTGGGGTGGGGTTGTTTTGGTGTCCTTTGGGATGAGCAGCAAAAAACCTCGTTCAAAATCAAGAGCGAGTAAATTCCCCGCTGTCCATTCGGCGGCTGCGGTGATTCGGCCAGCGTAGTCAAAGGGGGAGAATTGGGCTCCGTTCTGAGCGGGCCTTAGCCAGTGTTTGGATGCGATGGCGAGGAGATCGATGGGATCTTTAGGGTTTCGGAGAATAGGGGCGACAAAACCTGAGACGGCACTTAGGCTTGAGTCTTTGATGCGGACCTTTTTGATGGAGCTTTGAGGCTGGAAAGGGAGCAAGATATCGGCGGTCCAGGTATTTTCGGCGAGGGTGCCCAAGGTATTGACGGATGTGTGGACGATGCCGAGCGCGGAAGGCGTTTTGGGGCCTGCGCCTTTGCGGGATCCGCCCCCGGGAGAGTTCCAAGGTTCAGCTTCGTTATCAACGCGGCAGGAGAGCTGTATTCCTTCTTCTGGGGGAGTGGGTTCGCTGTTATCATCTGGGGCATTGTCGCTGTCGTCTTGCTTCTTTTCGCTTTCCTTGGGAGGTGCGGGGCTTCCCCAGCCCAAACGAATAAGGCCCGAGCTAACGGTGCAGCCCAAAGGAGAGCATCCAAAGGGAACGGAATTGTCATAGGGGGCATCGAGCCGGCCGATCGGGGGCTTTAAAACGGGTTGAAATGTTTTTCCCCCATCTTTTGATTCATAGTACAGCTCGGTCTCTTCTTTGTTGGCAAGCGCAAGCGCGTAAGGGCCGCCTTTGACGACTTGTTCGGTGGCTTCGGGAAGGTCGTGGACGGTGATTTTGCCTTCTTTGCTGATGCTGAGACCCGCGCTTCGGCCGCCTGGGCGTTCAGAAAGGGGGAGTTTGGGCCTTGGGGGCGTCTCACCTTCAGAAGGCGTGTCACCGGGGGCTTCTTCAGGTGGAGGAGGTTCTGGGTTCTCCGGGGTTTCTCCTGGATCTGGCAGGGCAATCCAGGCTCGAAGGCTGCCATCGTCGTCCAGCCAAATATTGGTATCGAGGCAGGTATAGGGGGGATCGCGCTGGGGTTTCTGGAGTGCGTAAAAACGTCCGCCCTGGAGCTCGGGGTGGAAGGGATCGAGGCGTATAACACGCACATCTTCATGATTGGGCCCAGGAGGAGGCGTGGAATTCTCGGTGTCTTTGGTTCGGGGCAGGGGAATGTCGAAGACCAGCGCGGCAATTTTGCCGTCTTTGCCAGGTATCCATCGATAGAGGCGCCGGGCGTCATCCCCCTGGATTCTTCGCTCCGCCCAGGTGCCATCATTGAGCCGAATACAGGCTCGGGCGTCGTCCGGGGGAATGTCTTCGGGAGGCAATTCCTCGGGAGTGGGTTCTTCGGGAGGCCGATCGAAGGAAGGTGGCATGCCTCCCATAATGCCCCCATTGGGATCGTTGGGATCGGCGGGGGCTGGAGGGGTTGGGGGCTTTTGGCGAAAATCAAGGGTAGATGGGGGAGACTGACCACATCGGCCGGTGTACGCGAGATGTCCGGCAAAGTCGCCGACGAAGATTCCAGTGGTGGGGAATGTCGCTTCAAGTTTGGGCCGGGCCATATCGCTGTCTAGGCGCAGGACATGGGAGCCTCGGTTATGGGTGCATAATAAAAGAATGTCCTGACCCGCGAGGGTAGGCTGGCATCGCCGGAAAGGCTCGGAAAGCGTGGGCAGATCGGTATCGGCGATCATGCGGGCGGTGATGGTGGTGAGAAGGCTTAAACCTCGCTCTCTAGCCACCAAAACGCGGTTTCCTGGGAGAAGAGCGCCTGCCGTGACGGCTTGAGCAAACAATTCGGGGGCAAGTGATCGCCTGCTTTGGGGCTCTAGCACTTGAGGCGTGTAGGCATTGTAACCGCTAAATCGATTCCGGGGATCGGCGGTTCCGGCCGCGGCGGTCTCAAGCGTGCCATTGGGCAATAGGCGAAGGGGAGCGTCGCTGCCCATTCTCGCAATCAAGAGTTCGCCATCCGTGCCAAGATTCAATGATTGTCCGATAAATCCCCGGGTTTCGCTGAGGTCGATCCAGCTTTGGCCTCCGTCTTTGGTGATGCGGATTCGGCCGAGGAAGTCCAATGTGGCCGCTCGTTGTTCATCGGCGGCGAGGGCATCCGCGAGGCCAGGGGGTAACTTAAAGTCGGATTCTTGGCTTTTTCCGGTGCTGGGATCGAGCTGCAGCGTGCGAAAACCGTGGTTGGTTCGAAGCAGGATGCCCTTGAGAAAGGGGCGGATGCCGCCCGATGCCGCTACCTTTGAGATCGGGATGAGATCGCCGTTAAAGGTGGAGGCATAATATGTCTTGCTTCCTGACCAGAATACAAATCCTCCGCCTAAGTGCTTGGGAAGAGAACGGAAACCGGAAAGGTCTTCGTCGCCCTTTGGGCCTGGGATGAGATGACCTAGAACGCCCCCCTCCAGGATTGTGCGCTTACCCATGACGAGGGCCGGTTCGGGGCCTGGAATGGGGAGATTGCGAGCGTCCGTCTCGTCAAAGGAAGCGCCGATGGAATCGGTGATAATCCAGCGGGCAGGGCCGGGAAGGGCCGTTTCCTGCGGGCCCGAAGCTTGGAGTGAGGGCCGTTTGGATATGGGCCTTTCAACAGGGGATGTTTGGGTGCAAGATACGCTTAAAAGAGCCAGGCACAGAGGATAAAAAGGATAAAAGGAGCGGGTATTCATGGTTGCACACCTGTGCAATGAAGGCGCTGCCGAAGTTCCGTGCCGTGGAGAATCAAGGTGAGCGCTGCATTGCCTTCGCCTGTGGGCAAAGGAGGAACCCGCTTTTCTCCTCCAGCTTCTCCAGTGCTATTTTTTGATGACTTGGAGGAGGAAACCGGGGACTTTCCAAAGATCGCAACCAGCTTTCGAACCGTCCCGGGGGGATCGTAGTAGCCAATATCCGCTTCATAGCGTTCATCGCGAACGCCAAGTTCCAGGGCATCAAGGCAGACTTTGGTGGAGGACCAGCGAAGCGTGGCCAAGCCAAAATTGCCCGAGGCGGCGAGTCCTGGAATGGAGTTGTCCAGTCCTATTTCGTGGTCAAACGATATCACAACACGAGCTTGATCCGGGGCAGGGGCACAGGAAGGGTGATTGCCAAGGGTTAATGTCCGGAAGGGGGCAAGCCGTTCTTCGGGGCCAAAGCTTGTTGTGGCTACATCGATGGGACTGAGCAGCGCTTGCCCTCGGCCATCCATAGCAATGGCCACGGGCTTTTGGTTTCGGGCTCCAACGCCGAAGGTATAACCAGATAGCCCCATGGGAACGGCAATTTTCGCGACTTCTCGGAGGGCGGGCAGTCCCGTGCCCCGGGGGAGATCGACGGTACTGAGCGTATGCGTTCCATAGCGGGAGCTGA
This sequence comes from uncultured Polyangiaceae bacterium, assembly GCA_964537685.1. Classification (GTDB taxonomy): domain Bacteria; phylum Myxococcota_A; class Polyangia; order Polyangiales; family Polyangiaceae; genus CAZICM01. Next base: position 79,076 of record CAZICM010000026.1, on the reverse strand, counting down.
GGAGGAGAATACGGTGGTCGAGATGAACACCGAGCGAGGCTTCAGGGGCACAGCCGCCTATGGGCATGGTCACGCCCACTTTATCGAGGATACTTGCAATGCAATTGTCCTTGGGGCCGGTGGCGACGGTTTCCACTTGGCCTTCCGGGCCAATTACAAAACCTAGGCGCACTTCGTAAGGCCGATAGCGCATGTCGGTGAGTCCTAGGCTGTTGGTGTTGATGGTGGCCCGGCGTACCCGCGCTCCTGGTTCAAAGAAGGGAATCCATCCTAATTCCGCGTCGCTTCCCGCAATAAATTGAGCGCCGTTCCAGGGGAGCATCAATGCGCCGGCTCCTTGGATGCGGGTGGGGACTTGGTTTCGCTGAACGGCGGATGGGGTAAAGCCAAAGGAATACGAATCGGGCAAACGGGCGCCGTCCGCGTTGGAGGTGGGGGTGCATTGGAGGCGTACAAGCGGGGGCGGTGATGGAGGTCTTCGGTAGCTGCGCTCGCGAATGCTGCGCAGTGTGACAGTTGGGGCCGCTGGAGAGGGCTTGGAAGAGGGGGATATCTTGGGTGATGTTCCGGAAGCCCAGCCAATGCGGATAACGGGTCCAATTCGGCAGCCTGCCGGGCTGCAGCTACCGAGCCGCTGAAGCGCACTGGTTGGAGGATCTTCAATAGGTGACCAGGTAAGTCCCCAGTTTGTGCTTTCCTCGAAAGATCCGTCTTCAAGCTGGCTTAAAGCAAAGGGGCCCGCCGTTTGAAGTCCGCTCAGCAAGGAGGGGAGGGGGCGAGTGCTGACCCGTCCTTGGGGATCGATAACAACGGGGACTTGGTTGCTTGGATAATTGGTGGTAGGAAGCCATCCTTCTACCGAATCGTCGGGGAGCACATGTAGATTGCGCGTGAGGAGTTCGGCGTTTCGGTACCCATATTGGGGCAGCGCAAGGGGAGGCTCGTTGCGGGCAAGGCGAACGATACGAAGAAGGTCTTTGCCGCCTATCCTTTCGGAATCGTTGATGAATGTACCGGGGCGGGCGACAAGCGCCACGGCGCCTCCTGCCGGCCGGGGGATCCATGCGACAATATCGGATGCATCCGTGGGATTTAGTGTGTGTTCAATCCATTCGGATTCGCTTTTTCTAACGCAAAATACCGAACTTCGGGAGGGAGATGTGTTGTAGGGGGTGGCATTGGCTACAACATCAACATCAAATTCAGGTTTGGGATTCCCTTTACACGGGCCCACAAAGCCAAGAGCTTCTCCATCCGCCGCCGTGAAACGGTCGAGTTCGGGGGCATCCACCAGATCGAATGTGCGTTCGACCCGAGGTTGAGTGCCAAGCTGAATCACGGTGGCCCTTTCTTTATCGGCGCAGAGCAGAAGCGTATGATCGGGCAGGGCCAATGGAGCGCATTTTCCGGTGGCTTGTTCGATTTCAACCGAGCGATTGAGCTGGCCCGTGCTTGGATTTAAGTATCCCACGGTTTGTTCGGCGACGACCAGAACTTCCCCATTTTCAAGTGGAATCGCCGTTTCACCTAAATCGTCCAGAGGATGCCGGATTTGCGCCGGGGGCCAGTGGTCATTAAAGGTGGGAGGGCGGGCTCCCCGTTTTTGTCCGCCTTCCCCCATGCGTTCGATGATTTCTCCCGAGGGCTGAATGGTTCGGCGCCTGGCTCCGCTTAATGTAACGGTAAGGAGATTGTTGCGGACTTCGAGCGCTGTCGCATCGCCCAGTTCTTTGCTAACATCGCGAAATGTCTTGCCCCCATCTTGGGTGAGGTGGGCGTGGGCGAAGCTGGTAAAGACAATGCCCTGATTTTGGTCGACTGCAAGGGCCGATACGGCGCCCGCCAGGGGAAATTCCTCGATGGTGCTTGTGGATGCGGCAAAGCGCAATACACCGTCGCCCGTGAGGAGTCCCACGCCGTCTGTCCAGTCGAATGCGGTGGTGATATCCGCGCGAAGGGAAGCGATTTTGGTGAGTGGGCCGGAAAAGGTTTGGGCCGCAAAGAGATCGCGGTCTCTCCAAAACAAATAGCGATAGGTGGATGGACTCCATGGAGGAAGGGCGGCCCCGTTTTCCAAGGCTTCTTCTTCGCTGGTGGCATGAAGAACTTGGGTTTCGCGGATCTCCATCCGGCTGCCCCCCGTGATTACCCGGTCAGTACCATCGGCGCTGCGTTCAATCCAGCGTCCAAAGGGCGCCATTCGATAGCGGGGAGGGCTAAGTACGGGAACAGAGGTGCGGGGGGCGGGTTTGGCGGAGGGGGCTTGAGCCTGTTGTTGCAAAGCGCCTTGATTGCAGCCTCCGGTAAGGAGGGTAGATAGAGCAACGGCAATACAACCCATGGCCGCGGCCGGAAGAAAAAACGGAACGGGAACACCGGATAAAAGTCTCATGGGGCTTTTTCCTTGGAGCCGGCCGCGACGGAACAGCGAAGCATTTGCCGAAGATTGTTCCAACCCAAGGCAGCTTTGGGCGTCTCGTCAAAGCGGACAATTAAATGCGATTCTCCAAGTTCGGCCCGGCGGCGGCTATCGATGACCACGATATCTAAAGCTTCTACACATACCCGCTCTTTTCCCCATTGAACCAAGGCAATTCCTTGGGGGCCGGCTTGTACGCCGGGGAGTTTGGCGCTGTCCAGTGTAAAAAATCGGCTTGGATCGATAGAAATAAGGACTTTATAGGCCGATGACAGGTTTTTGCAGGCCGGATCAGAAGCGGGGGTAAGCGAATTCCACGAAGCCAGCACCGATGTGCTTTCCAGTTTGGTTCCCGATGAATCAAGCGCTGCCACGCCCGCCCGTTCTCCATAAGGGCCATCGAGCACCAATATGCCAATGCTCCCATCGGCTTTGCGGCCCAGTGCCAGGGGACGCCGGCGAATTTGCTCCCGATCCAGTCCAATATACATCGGTGGCTTGGTCGGATCGCTCCCATGTTCTTCCAGGCTAAGCCGCCGGCGCATATCGCCAAGCACCATCACCCGTTTGGGACCCAGCCATAAACCGGGCGCCGGGCCTCCTTCTCCATAGAAATAGCGGCGCGTTTCAAAGGGAGGCAGGTTCTCCACGTCGTTTTTCGTGACCAAGAGCTCCGTGGATTCGGCATACAAGAGCAGGGCAATCTCCCCTTTTTCTCCAAGAACCGGCGTTGCGGGGGTGCGCCTATAGCCAAAGCTTGCATTGGTTGCATTTAGACGCACGGTTTGGCCATCCACATCGAAGGGGGGCCTAAATAGCAGCGAATGGGTGCGAAGAGGAGCCGCGGATGCTTTTTTTGACGGGTTTTTTGATCCCTTGGCAGGCGGAGCCGAAGGGGTTGCCGTTCCTGGGGGAGGCGGCGCGGTATCGGTAGGACCAAAAGGCGCAAATCCCGCCGGAGGTCCCGGGGGTTCGGTGGGTTCTCCGGCATTTTCCTTAATAATTTCAAGGTAGTCTCCATAGCCCGTTGGAATGGAAACGCTGTCGCGGCGCTCGGTGCCTCGGGCCTTCGAGCCTTCGGGGACGGGTATGGCCGTCGGCGTGCCGATGGGTTCACAGGAAAGAAGCGGTGGACCCGATGCGGATGAACTGCTTTTGTTGGGGTTTGGAGCCGAGGTGATGGCCGTGTTAAGCTCAGATGTCCCCCATCCCACGCGCGCCACCGAGGACAGTACACAGCCAAGCTGGGAGCATGTGCCTCCAATCGATTGAGGAGGAATAGGACTTTCCCCTGCGCGCGTCCAGGTTTGCCCGTGGTTGGTGCTCTCGTAGAGAAGGCCGTCCCGGCTAATTCCCAGGGCAAAATCTCCCGTGGATGCAATAGCGCTCGGATCGGGCGGGGGAGGGTAGAATTCGGTCTTGCCATCGGAAGCGATGCGGACGGAGGCAACGATAGCCGATGGACCTTCATAGCTATCGCCCCGGTTAATCCAGGCCAGCAGGCTTCCATCCCCGGGGTTTTCCTGAAATCGCTTGTCAATGTAAACGGGGGGAGAGCTTCGCCCATACATATAGGGTCTAAAGGAGGGGCGGGACCATTTGAATTGACCAAATTCCTGGTAAAGCCGGATGGTTCGAACGCCGGATTGAAATCGGACTCTCGGTGTTTCATGCGGCGAAACGGCTTCAGGGAGCGCGTCGATATCGCTGCCCACGATAAGCGCCGAGGCTGTTCCATCCCGGTGGGGAACCCAGCCAATCAAATAGGTGTTTTCCTCGACCTCGATTCGCCGCTCTATCCATTCTCCCGGGCTTTTCCGAACGCAAAATACAGGCGAAGGAACAAATTCTCCCGCATCCATACGCCGTTCATCTGGATCGATGAATCGGGGCTCGGCCTTGCACGAGCCCACATAGCCAATGGAGCCCATATCGTCGGCCGCAAAAAAACCATCGTCGCTAAAGGCTTTTTCAAGCTTTGGGGGCTCTCCCCGTTCCGAGCGCAGGACGTATCCCCCGTATCCTTGATAGCTTTCCCAGGTGCACACAAACAATATGCCATCCGCAACTCCATGAGGAATGCATTCCAACCCTTGAGGAAGCCAATCCGATGACATGGTGAGCGGTTCGCCTGTGTTTAAATCCACCCGCGCCACGGCCCCATGCGATATGGCAATCGCGCTTCCATCGGGAAGTACGGCGCCCCCGTAAATCGCCGCGTGCAATGGAGGCGTGTCCCTAAATCCCCATGGCCAGGTTTCTCTTTCGCCCGCCCGGGTATTTTCAAATGCAATCTGAAAGGGCCGCCCAAAGTCAAAACCCATGCGATAGTTTAGATCGGGATCGCCGAGTTTTCCGCTCTCATAGATGGGTATTCTGCCATTCCAGGTAATAATCCATAAATCATTGAGCCCCGCGGCAAGGCCCCGAGGAGAGATGCCAATGGTGGAGACGGCATCATTCCAGTGGGCGCCGCCGTCATTGGTAAAGGATGTGCGGCCAAAGAGATCGAGTCGAGCGGCTCGTTTTTCGTTAACGGCTACATAATCGGCCAGAGCCGGATCGCGGACGGGACTTAGGGCCATGGCGCCCGGCAAAAGCTCGCGAGGGCCCGCGTCGGTAAAGACAATCACGCTATTGAGGCCATTGCGGGCACCCCGGATCGGGATTTCAACGTTCATCGGAGTTTCGCCGCCGGCCGATGATGCGGCGGCGATGGCTTCGAGCGGGCCGGTGAAATCGCGGGACCTAAAGAGCCGGGAATTGCTCCAATGCACAAACCCGCCGCCCAAATGGGCAAGCACCGCCAGCGAGCCCGTCAGCATATCGTTCCGGCCGCTTTCATCGCGTTCCCACGCGGCGGTTTTTATCTCTCCATGCGCCGAAAGCCGGAGCCTCGCCCCTGCCACAACAACGCTGTCATCGTGGTCGCTGTGCGTGACCCAATAGGCTTCTTCGGGAAGAAGTTGAAAGAAACGCGCTTTAGACAGGATTTTTGGCGTTTGGGGCAGGCCGGCCCGAGGCACCGGCGATGCATGTGTGTCCCCGCCCGCGGCCGTTGTGCCAGCCTGTATGGAGGGCGAGCCGCAGGCTTGCAGAAGAAGCCCAAGAGCCAACCAATGCGCGCCTCTCACCGTTCGCATCCGGGCTCAGACGGTAGCGAAAAGCGCCTTGTTTCGTAAGATCAAATAGACCAGCCTGGACAACACTGGCCTGTGCTAAAGCCCATTCCATGGCGACCAGTATTCGGGCTCCGGGTTCTGATGCTAAGCCGATGCTCAAAAGGCTCGGTGCGGCCATTTTGGTTTTGCTCGTCGCAATTATCGGGTTTTCGTCCTGCGTAACCCGTGTCGATGCGGCTCAAGTGGGTATTCGCGTCAAGCTCGCGGGCAGTTCGCGCGGTGTCGACGATATTCCCGTGGTGACAGGCTGGGTCTTCTTCAATCCGCTCACCGAGCAGATCGTGATGTTTCCCACCAGCGTGCAAAACGTCGTGTGGACGCGCGACCCGCATGAAGGCAGCCCTCACGATGAGTCGATCACCTTTTCATCGCAGGAAGGCGTGAACATCAATGCGGATATCGGCCTCGCGTTTCATATCGAGCCCGCGCTGGCGCCGCATTTGTATCTGCGTTTCAGGCAGCCCAACCTGGTCGATCTCGCCAATGGATATGTGCGGAACGCGGTGCGTGAAGGCTTTAATTGGGTCGCGTCGCAGATGCCCGTGCAGAAGATTTACGGCGCGGAAAAAGGCAAGCTCGTTGCCGACGTAATGAAAAAGCTCCAAGAGCAGCTTGCGAAAGACGGTTTTATTATCGATCAGCTCACCATCAACGGAGCACTGCGTTTGCCTGAAAACGTAGCGATTGCAATTAACCGCGCGATGGAAGCCACGCAGCTTGCGATTCAAGCCGAGAACCGCGTGCGCCAAGTGAAGGCCGAGGCCGAGCAGGCCATCACGCAGGCGGAAGGCGCGGCGTCGGCGGCGAGGGCAACCGCGCGGGGCGACGCAGATGCCCGGCTGATTACGGCCAAGGCTGAAGCGAAGGCGAACTTAATTTTGCGCGCATCGACGACAGGACAGGTTCTTCAGTACCGGGCGCTCGAGCGCTGGAATGGAAAGCTGCCCGTCATGAATGGAGGAGGGGCGCTTCCCTTTTTGAGCTTCGATACCGGTGCAAAAGCGGCCAAGGCCGATCCGGTGGACGAAAAAATCTTGAAGGAGATTTTAGAGGACGATCCGAAGCAGGAGACAGAAGCCGCGGCGAAGGATGAAAAGGCCGCGCCCGCGCCCGATGCGAAGAAGGAAGAGCCTGCGAAAGAAAAGGCTCCTCCTTCCCCAACACCCTAGGCAAAACGCCGGATACGCCTTCGCGCCAGAGCCGCGGCGCAGGCGATGGCCGTTATCGTAAAGCCCGCCAAAGCTCCCCGATCGCCAATGCCCTTGGACCACACCGAAGGCGGCGTATACGAACCACCACCACACACACTGTCCGCATTCACCGCGATACGCGCCCGCATCAGATTATCGACTTCGCTTTGAGCCATGGCGGGCTCGAGCGTTAGATCCGATTTCAGCGCCGATTGAGGCAAATTGGTCTCGAGTCGCGTCAGCCACACATCCTTGGGATGCATACCCGTAACCGCGAGGGCCAAATCGGTCGCCGCGCCGCATGCGAAGAGCCGCGCATCGATTTCACCAGGCGCGACGACGCCGCACGCCGGATCGTTAAAGGGCGCGCCCATTGGGCAGGGATTGGAGACAAGCGATGTGCTCGGCCCAACGGTTGAATCGAGTTCGGCGAAGTTCTGCCTGCACTGCGCATCGTCGGAAAGCATCGTGTCCGAACTCGTCTCTTTGTTGAGAATGGCCTGGCTCAAAAACAGCTCGGCGATGGTCGTCATCGGACCAAACTCATCAAAGCCATAGGCCACATTTCCAAAGCCCGTCGGTGACGCAATGCTGCCAAGCAGCGGCCCTTGTTTCGCATACGTCGTAATCCACGCGCTCCCTCCGTCCGCAGCCTTCAGCGTCTGCTCGCGGAGCTCCGCGTAGTTCGAGCGATTCGATCCAAAATCCCATGCCAGCAAGTCAATGGGCACCTGCGCGTTGGGAAAATTCTGCGCGCCAAAACGCCCTTCCGCGATGAGATACAGCGTCACGGCCACATTGGCGCCCGTACCCACAGCCACCATCCGAAGCGGCAGCGTTGGACTCGCGCCCGGCGAAATCACCCGCACAGGCTTCATTTCCCGCACGCCTGTTTCGGGCTTTAGTTTAAGCGCAATAAAATCAAACCCCTCGGCCACATACGCATCGATGATGGGCTGCGAGACCGGATCGATGTTGTAACCGGCGTTCGTTAACCAATCATTGAGCGCACCCGGTGTGCTCGTGCTCAGCGTGACCGAGTCATAAGGGCCAACGGTGACGCGCTTAATGACTTCCACCGTCGGCCCCGCGCCCTGGCCCGCGCCCGTCGAGCCTTCGTCGTTTGCAAACGCGGCCATCGGCTCCGCGTCGCCCTTGTAGCTTGTGCCGCATCCAGGGCCATCGAAGCCATAAGGATCGCGGCACTGCACGGCCGGCTGAAGCACGCTCACATTGGTGGCCGCCTCGAGCGTTTCAAAAAACGCATCCGTTGCGACTTCAATGTAGGCGCCCGGCTTTACAGGCAGCACCCAGGCGAATTCCGCGGGATCACCCGAGTATTGAATTTGATCCCACAGAACCGTCTGCGCCGTGGAGACCGAAAGCACCATACGGTGCCCGGTCACGACGGTGCCAGGCGTCATTGGAGGGATAAAACAGCCGCCGCACGCTTGGGCATCCTGAATCGGCAAAAGCGATGCAAACGCCACACATGCACCGGCCAGAGTCCCCGCTAGCCATCGAGCTTTCATCTTCGCCTCCGCTTATTACTCAGGCTTCGCCGCGCGCTGCACAGAGGACAATTCTTGGTTTTTGGTCAGCTTCCGGAACGCTGCCAACAGCCCGATTCCAAAGAGACTCAGCGCGATAAAAGCCTGCGTTCCCTGAGGTTTGCTCGGCGTCGACCATACGGTAGGCGCAGCGATCGAACCACACTGCGTCTCCGCGTTCACCGCGATCCGCGCCCGCATGAAATTCGAAATCGCATCCTGCTTTTCCGCGGGCCTCAGCGTCAGATCGGTCGCCAGATGCTCGCGCGGAAGCTCCGCCTCCAGCCTCGTTACCCACACATCCTTCGGATGCGTCCCAACCAAGGCCATCGCCAAATCATCCAAGGCGCCGCATGAAAACTGCCGCGCGTCGATATTGTTGGGCGCGGCGGCCGGACATAGCGAGCTGTACAAAGGCAGGCTCATACCGCAGGAATTTTCGACCATCGCACCGCTTAGAGCCTCAAAGCTCTCGAGGCCGAAAAAGCGATTGCGGCACTCGTTTTCATCGAGCAAGACCGGATTCATCGCGTCCGCCGGAATCGCCGTCTCTTTATTCAAAATGCCCTGATTCAAAAAGCCTTCCGCGATCGTATCGAGCGGCTGCCCATCGGGGCTCGCGCCAAAAATCACCGTGCCCGGCCCAAAAAACGAACTCACCGGCGATTGAAGCGGCGTAAGCAGCGCGCCCTGAACAGCAAAGCTTGTCAGCCAAGACTTGCCGCCTTCGGTGCCGGCCAGCGTCTGTTTGCGCAGCTCGGCATAGTTCGATTTGTTGCTCGCAAAATCCCAAGCAAGCAAATCCGCCGGCAACACAGCATTCGCAAAATTATCGGCCTCCCAGCGGCCTTCGCCGATGACATACAGCGTGATCGCCACCGTCGCGCCTGTTCCAATCGCCACCATGCGCAGCGGCAGCGTCGGACTCGCGCCCGGCGACACCACGCGCACAGGCTTCATTTCGCGGACGCCCTTATCCGGCTGAAGCTTCAGCGCGATAAAATCGAAACCCTCGGCCACATAAGCATCGATAATCGGCTGTGAACTCGGATCGACGTTGTAACCCGAGTTGGTCAGCCAGTCATTGAGCGCTCCGGGCACCATCGTGCTTACGGTCTCGGTAAAATAAGGCCCAACCGTGCCGCGGTGCAGCACCTGAACATTAGGCCCAGATCCTCCGCCTTCCGCCGCCGAAAGAGCCCGATCGCCCGCTTCCATGGCCGACCCGCAGCCAAAACCGCTGCCGCCCGAGTCCGCGCAGTTCACCGTCAGACCTTGCACCGTCGCCTGCGTCGCGGCTTCCAAGGTCTCGAAGAAAGCATCCGAGGCCACCTGAACGTAGGCCCCCTTTCTCACCGGCAAAACCCAAGCAAAATCGGAAGGGTCTCCCTCGTATTGAATTTGATCCCACAGAATCGTTTGCTCTGGGGAAATCGAGAAAGCCATCCGGTGCCCGGACACCACCGTGGTCTCGTTGGGGAGATGGAAGCAGCCGCCGCATGCCTGGGCATCCGAGCTCACCGAGCTCGCCAGCAAAGCCGCAGAGACGCCCAACAACGCAATCAAGCCAAGTCGTTTCACGCTGAACCTCCTAAAGCAAAACGTGGGAGCCGCGCGCAAAACCCGGTTCGGAATGGCGGCGCGGCCGGAACACAAATTCTATCAACTCTGGAACGCGCCAGACGCAGCAAGGACGGTGCCGCGCATCGGGCCTAAGGATTTTTTACCGGGGCGGGCCGAAAGGCCGAGGCAGGCCCCTCTAGGCGTGGTGCGTTGCCCAACGGCTGTGGGTGGCCGCCCCCTGATCGCTTTGTCAGAGGCTCGCGCTCAAGATGGCTCAGTCTTTATCGGCAATCGCATCATCGAGCGCCTGAGCCCTGGCTTTATTGGCCGCGCGCACCCGAAGGACAGCGGCGAGCCCGGCCAGCGCGGCCAGGCCCGTCACCGAAAGAGCGACAAGGCTATTGGGAATGCCTTCAAAAACAGGTGCTTCAGAACTGGCAAACCATTTACGGCTCGTCCCGATGGTCAGCAGATTGTTCAGCAAATGAAGCGCCACAGCGCTCCAAATCGAACCCGTGAATTGGCGTCCAAGCCCGCACAAAAACCCTAGAATCGTCGTAGAAGCCACGCGCACCAGGCCCACGCCTCCCGGCATATCCGCGTGCATTTGCCCAAAGACATAAGCGCAAAGAACGGTGGCCACCGTTCCTGGCAGCGCATCGATCAAACGCCGCTTCAAAGGCGAAACCGGCGCTTGCAACTCAATCTCTTCCTTGGCTTGTCCCGTCCGTTTTTGCACCACCGCCTGCCGGCCCATCACAAACAGCCGCTCAATCGTCGACCACAGCGCACCCCTAAACAAAAACTCCTCGCCCAGCGCACCCAGCACCGCGGCCGACACAATCACAAACAAAAGCGGCGACTGCGTCAGCATCTGACCCATCGCCCCCGCATTTTTCCTCGAAACACCCGGCCCGCGCGTCGCCAGCTCTTCCATCAGCGTCGGCAGCGCAATCTGCAGAGCCAGATACGAACTCATCACAAACGCGCCCGGGGCAACCAACAGCGTCCCCGCAAAATGCAGCCCCTTGGGCTTCTTCAGCCCCAGCATTTCCCACGCCCCGGAACGAAGCAGCCCATACGCCGAAAGCAGCCCCGCACCCAGCGTAATCACCTGACAGATCAGCCTAAAACTCTGATACGAAATCTTTACCTTCACGCTATCGGGCACCACCACATTACCCAGCGAAACAAGGTATTTGGTCATCAAAAACCAAAGCAGCGTCACGCCGAACAGCTTAAGCCAGGCCATGCGTTGGTCAGGATTCACGCGGGCATTGTCCTACGCGGATACACCGCTTCGCCACACTTCGAAATCGGCGAGCGCCCTTTCGGCCATCGCTTCATAGCGGACCCGCTTTTTCAGCTTCTTTTGCTGGCCCACAAGCGGAGGCAGGTGCGCCCAGGTGATGTTCGAAGGCTGGTAGTTCGGCTGCTCACGGCGCAAATGCGTCAAAATCCCGCCCAAAGCCGTCGTCGCCGGAGGCGCACAAGGCTCTTTCCCAAGCAGCTTCTGCGCTAACAAAAACCCGCACAAAAACCCGCCCGCCGCGCTTTCCACATAGCCTTCCACCCCCGTTATCTGACCCGCCAAATAAATACCCGGATGCGCTTTTAATTCCATCGAATTATTCAGCAATAAAGGCGAATTGATAAACGTATTTCGGTGAACCGAACCAAAGCGCAAAAACTCGGCCTCGCCCAGCCCTGGAATCATCCGGAACACCCGGGCCTGCTCGGGATATTTCATCCGCGTCTGAAAACCGACCAAATTATAAGCCGTGGCCGCCTCATCCTCGGGCCTCAACTGCACCACGGCATAAGGCCGCCGCCCCGTCCTCGGATCGACCAGCCCCACCGGCTTCATCGGCCCGAAAGCAAGCGTCTTCTCGCCCCGCTCCGCCATCACCTCACAGGGCAGGCATCCCTCGAAATAACGCACATCCTCGAAGTCCCGGGGCATCACCTTTTCAGCGCCCACCAATGCCTGCACAAAGGCTTTGTATTCCTCTTCGGTAAACGGACAGTTCACATACGCTTCATCCCCGCCCGAATCCTGCTCGGAAGACGCTGTTTCATCGGCGAGATCCGCCTGTTCAGCGCTCTCCATACGGCAGGCCCCCGCCTTCTCGCCCACCTTCCCCTTGCCATAGCGCGACTGCTTCCACACCCGCGACCAATCGATAGAATCCGCGCTCACAATCGGAGCGATGGCGTCGTAGTACGCCAAATGCCGAGCGCCCACCAGCTCCGCCAAATGCCCCGAAAGCGCATCACCCGTCAGCGGCCCCGTCGCGATGATCAGCGGCCTTTCACCGGGAATGCGCAACACCTCTCCGCGGACCAGCCCGATATTCGGCTGAGCCTCAATCGCCCGCGTCATCGCCTCCGCAAAACGCTCCCGATCCACCGCCAGCGCCCCGCCCGCGGGCACCTCTGTCTCGTCCGCGCACCGCATCACCAGCGAACCCATGCGCCGAAGCTCTTCCTTCAACAGCCCCACCGCATTCGACAGCGCAGCCCCCCGCAGCGAATTTGAACACACAAGCTCACCAAGCTTGTCGCTGTTCTGCGCAGGCGTTCGCCGCAAAGGCTTCATCTCGTGCAGCCGCACGGAAATACCCCGCGATGCCAATTGAAAAGCGGCCTCACAGCCCGCGAGGCCCCCCCCGACAATAACAACAGTGGATTGCAAGATAATTCCTTAGAAATGCACGCCGCAGCCATCCGCCCGGCGTGAATACCGCAGCGGGGCTTATCCCTTGGTCGTCTTATTCCGCTTGAGAATCACCATGGGCTGAGGCTTCGGCGGCGGAGCCTTTGCCGGTGCAGGCGCGGGTGCGGGCGCAGGCTTTTTCACGGCCGCCTTTTCCGCCTTGGGAGGAACCGGAGGAAGTTTTTTTACCACCGGCTTCGTATCGGCCTTTGCCGCGGGCTTCGATTCAGCCGCTTTCGGCGCGGGGCTTGGTGTCTTTGCCGCAGGCGCTGTCTTTGCCGCGGGCGCTGTCTTTGCCGCAGGCGCTGGAGTCTTTGCCGCAACGCTTGACTTCAGCGAAATCACTTCCTCTTCGGCAGCCCCTTCCACAGCCTCTTCTCCCGCGACCGGCTCCGGCGGAAGCTCCCTCTTAAAATCGCAATCCTTCGTCGCACAGGCCAGCATCGGCTTCTTCCCGCCAACCTTCGTCAAAAAATGCGCCCCGCACTTGGGACACGGCTCGGGAATCGGCTTTTGCCACAGCTTGAAATCGCACTTCTGCTCGGCATTGTAATTCGAACAGCCATAAAAACTCCGGCCGCCCTTCTTACGCGCCTTAATCTCGATGATATCGCCGCCGCACTTCGGACACGCCACGCCCAGAGGAACAGGCCGCGCATTCTTACACGCCGGATACCCCGTGCATGACAAGAAATCCCCGAACTTCCCCGTGCGAATCGCCATCGGCTTACCGCACTTATCGCAAGAAATATCCGTCAGCCGAATCGGCGCCGCTTCCTTCGACGAACCCGACAAATCCCGCGTCGCCTTGCACTTGGGATAACGCTCGCAGCTTAAAAACCAGCCGTTTTTACCCCACTTGCGAATCATCACACCTTCGCCGCACTCTTCGCAGCGAATATCTGTCCGCTCACTATCCGGCTTCCACGAGCGAATCTTCTTGGATGCCTCCATCTGATCGTGGAAACGCTTGTAAAAGCGCTTTAAGAGCTGCACACGGTTGATCTTCCCCGTGCCCACCTCATCCAGCTCTTCCTCCATCTGCGCGGTGAAGTTCGGATCCATGATGTCGAGCTTGCTCTTCACCAGCCCATCCACCACAAAGCGCCCCAGCTCCGTCGGCTGAAATGCCCCGCCCGGAAGCTTTTCAACATACGCCCGCTGCTGCACCTTGCTCATGATCTCGGCATAGGTCGAAGGCCGCCCAATCCCTCGCTTTTCCAGCTCCCGCACCAGCGAACCTTCGTTGTAGCGAGGAGGTGGCTGCGTAAACTTCTGTTCGGTCAGCACACCCGGCGGCGTTGCCAGCTTCAGCGCGTCTTTCTCCTTCAACTCAGGCAACAGCGCGCCCTCTTCTTCCTCCGCAGCCGGCGCCGTCTTCTCTTCCGCCACAGCCGCGCCCGCAGCAGCCTTTTCCGCCTCGCCGCCGCCTTCCGCCTGCTCATCCTCGCCCGCGAACTCGCTCTGATCCTCCGTCACCGAAAGCCAGCCCGGCGCCTTCAAAATACGCCCGCTCGCCCGCACCATATACGTTGCGAACGCCTGCGCCCCGCCCGTCGGAACAGCTTCAATTTCCGCCGTCGTCCGATCGTAAACCGCAGGCGTCATCTGCGACGCGATAAAGCGATTCCAAATCAGCTTGTAGAGCTTGTACTGCTCATCCTTCAGATGCTTTCGCACCAAATCCGGATGGAACTCCATACTGGTCGGCCGAATCGCCTCGTGCGCATCCTGAGCGTTCTTCTTCGAACGAAATACATTCGGCTTCTCAGGCAGCGAATCCTTCCCATAACGCTTCTTGATAAAGGTCCGCGCCTCCGTCACCGCATCATCCGCAACCCGCGTCGAATCGGTACGCATGTAGGTGATCAAACCCACAGGACCGCCATCCCGCTTTAAGTCAATACCCTCGTACAAAGCCTGAGCGATCTGCATCGTCCGCTTCGTTCCAAAATGCAGATAATTGGTCGCGTCCTGCTGAAGCTTCGATGTCGTGTAAGGCGCGGGCGCATTGCGCTTTTGCTCCCTTCGCGTGACCTTCACCACCTTAAAGCGCGAAGAGCTTAAATCGGCCTTTACACGCCCGGCCACATCGCCGTTCTTCACCTCAATCTTCGCCCCTCCCGCCGAGGCCAGCTTCGCCATCAGCGGAGCCCCCGAGGGCGTCGTCAAACCCACAGCGATATTCCAGTACTCCTCGGGCTTAAACGCCAGCACCTCGCGCTCGCGATCCACAATCAAACGCAGCGCAACGCTCTGCACCCGGCCCGCGGAAAGCCCAAACGCAAGCTTTGCCCACACCAGCGCCGAAACATCGTAGCCCACGATCCGATCGAGTACGCGCCGCGCCCTTTGCGCATCGTACAAATGCTCATCCAAAGCCCGCGGATGATGCACACCCGACTCGATGCCCTTTTTGGTAATTTCGTGGAACTCCACCCGCGAAACCTTCAGTTTAGGATCGCGAATTTCCTCCGAAATATGCCAGGCAATCGCTTCGCCCTCCCGGTCCGGGTCGGTCGCGAGCATCACATGCTCAGCCTTCTTTGCCGCGCTTTTCAGCTCGGAAAGAACCTTTTCCTTGCCTTCGATAATCTCGTACGACTCGGTGAAATCGTTCGCGACATCGACCGCACTCTGCTTCTTGGGCAGATCTTTGACGTGTCCCTTCGACGCCAAGACCTCAAACCCAGAACCCAGGTACTTTTTAATTGTTTTCGCCTTGGCCGGCGACTCCACAATAACGAGTGTCTTGGCCATCAGTCTCGCAGCTCTCGGGTTGAAATAGTTGGGGGCGATCGAGCTTTAAGCTCAACGGAATCCGAGCTCGGATCACCCAAGCCCATCCGGCGTCTATAAAACCCGGCGGGCTCCTCTACTACTACGGCCAACAAAGTCAACGTCAAGAGACCCTCGAGCACAAGATGTGCGCTGCCCTGAATTTTCTCGCAAATTTCGTCGAGATGCTGAGGCTCTTCTGAGAGCGCGGAAAAAATTGTTTCGCATTCGCTGGGAATTTGAGAAGCAGGCGCGCGCGCGTGCGCGGAAGACAATGTGGGAGCGGTCATTGAAGATCCCCCGGACATGCTCGCCGGGCTTGATTTTCCGGGTGTTTTGACATTCCTCGCCCGCAGATCGGCAAGCGAAAGCTGAAGCCCCGAACGATGAGGAAGCGTTCGCTTAGGCACCTTCAGCGCAAGCCCCTCGGCCGCCAGCGCCTCCAGCAAATCCGCCGCGCACGTCAGCGCCTTCGCGCCCAGCGCAAGCTCCACAGCACACCCCTGACCCCGCTCATCCCAAGGCGCGTAAGGCACCGCAAACAGCGGCCTGCCCAGCCTGCGCGCCGCCGCCGCCGTATTGCGCGCACCACTCTTAAAGCCGGCCTGAATCACCACCGTCGCCGCCGTCGCCGCCGCCAGCACCTCGTTTCGCTTTGAGAACCCCATCGGCAAAGGCGGCGTATCATCCGGCACCCTCGCGACCAGCGCCCCCTTCGCCTCTCCGGCCCTCTGCAGCACCCGCTCGAACAGCCCCTGATGCTGAGGCGGATACACCTGAGCCAACCCACAGCCCATCACCACCACCGTCGCCCCATCCGCCTCAAGCGCCCCCTCATGAGCGGCTCCATCGATACCCAGCGCCCCGCCCGACCAAATACACAACCCCGCCCGCACCAGCTCCCCCACCAAGGCGCGCGTAAACGCTTCCGCCTCTCCACTCGGATGCCTCGTCCCCACCACCGCCACCCCCGGCATCGCCGGCAACGAACCCCGCACATACAAATCGGGCAAAATATCCCCCCTGTTCCGCAATAGCCGTTCCAAATCCTTTAGCTTTACAGGATAATCTGGATCGGCGGCCCTGATACACCGGCTTTGAACCCGCATCGGCACCCTCTATTCCTATATCGCCGCGAGCCATGCCGAAGTTGCGTCCATCTCAAACAAAATTTAAACAAATCCAAACAGCCCAACGAAAACGCCATGAAACGCACCACCCCTTCTTCCCGTCCCGTCCCGTCCCGTTCCACACCACCCACACCACCCACACCACCCACACCACCCACACCACCCACACCACC
>CAZICM010000026.1:0-62275 GCA_964537685.1 uncultured Polyangiaceae bacterium | reverse complement strand
CCACACCACCCACACCACCCACACCACCCACACCACCCACACCACCCACACCACCTTCTCGTCCCGTCCCCGCCCGCCCCGCTCGCCCCCTCCGCCTCGACGAAAAAATCTTTCGCATTCGCGCCCTCGTGGCCGAACATCCCCAAAGCGCCCCCGCCGAACTCCGCGCCTACCTAGGCGACACCAACGGATTCCTCCTCTGCGAAGCCGCCAAAGCCGCCCAAGCCCTCGACCTTCGCGAACTCATCCCCGACTTGGCCGCCGCCTTTCAGCGCCTCGTCCCGCTCAAACAAGAAACCGACCGGGGATGCTTTGGCAAAAAAGCCCTTATCGAAGCACTTTTATATTTTGAAGCTCCCCTCTATGACCTTTACCTGATTGGCCTTCGCGTCATTCAACGCGAGCACAGCTTTGGCCCACCCGTTGACACGGCATCGAGCCTTCGCGGCCTATGCGCCTTTGCCTTGGTCCAACTAGAATTCAGTGAAGCGATACAGGAAATCACCCCCCTCTTAATGGACCCCGAACCCGACACCCGGGCCGCGGCTGCGGAAGCCCTCACCGCCACCGGGGAAGATACCGTGGGAGCCATCCTCCATCTAAAAGTCATGAACGGCGATGCCGAATCCGATGTTCTCGGCGCCTGCTATCGAGGAATGCTAAAGATTGCCCCCAAGCGATATGTACCCCTTGTCGCATCCGCCCTTGAAGGCGGAGAAGAAGCCGCGGCCATTGCGCTTGGAGAATCCCGCCTACCCGCGGCGCTCGAAGCGTTAAAAAAAGCGCGTCAAGCCCCGATACCCAACGTTTCCGAAGAGACCCTCTACTTGGCCATCGCGCTATTGCGCCTTGACGAAGCCAATCAATACCTCGTTCAGATGGTCGAAGAAGGCCGGGAAAGCAGCGCCATCAAAGCGATAGCGGCCCTGGGCCTCCACAAGCACGATGAAAAGTTAAAAAAACGCCTCTACAAAATCATCAAAGGTCCAAGGGCCAAGGCATTAAATATCCGGGCTGCGTTCATTGAACAGTTTGGATTGCCGCAAAATGAGCGTTAAAATCTCAACCGCGTCCCGATCTTCATCTGCGCGCGGGCTATTCCGGCCCGGATAAGCCCCCTTTTTAACCTCAAGTGACCCCTTTGGCATGCTCGGGAGGCGATCTTCAGGATAAGAATGTATACCAGGCAACACTCTTAGCCTTGTCTCAGAATAAATCACATCTTATACCTTCCTCCGGCAACATGATGGATTTTAAAGATCGGCTCGCGGCGGCGGCTGAGCGCGATCTTCAAAATAAAACTCGTGGCTAGGCGGCGGAAAATCAGGATTCTCAAAATGAAACTCGTGGCTAGGCGGCGGAAAATCAGGATTCTCAAAATGAAACTCGTGCTTAGGCGGCGGAAAATCAGGATTCTCAAAATGAGACTTGCGCCTCCTCGGCACCGAGGGTTATGGGTGGTGGGTCTGTTTAAAAGGGCGTAGGGCGAGTCGGGCGGCGAGCGTAAGGAATTTTCTTTTGAGTAAATTTGCAAGATTTTTGTTGACATAGCGGTCAAGCTGTATTAAACACGCACTTGTTGTGGGTGCAGGCAAAACGGAACTGTACTACCCGGAGAACCGGATGAACCGTTTGATGTTTCGTGCGATGAAGAAGGCGGACGATCGCCTCCCGGTGCTGGGCCGAACCGCTCGAACTCTGGGCGTAAGGGTCTCTGCCTTTGGTGCAGTTCCAGAGGATCCGCCGCAGTTCGACGTTTACCCTGATGCTTCTGGTCACGTCGCTCCCGGCCAGGGCCTCTCTGTTGCGATGGACGATCCCCGCGGGCTTCCGAAGCATCGAAAGCCCCAAGCGTTGGGTGGAGAGGGACGAGATCCGGTCTTCTCCCTTCCCGTGAACGCGGTCGCTAAGGATCTGAATCTGAATGAGGATCGCCCGCCGCACGCACTCATCGAACCAGCGGTACGTTGTCCTCTCAAAGAATATGAGGCCGCTCTTGCGAATACGCGTACATCATGGGAGGCGTACAATGAACAAACCTTGCTAGAACTCATTCGCTTCCTGGACTCTGCGATTACGCGTCCATCATGGAAGGTGTACGATGTCTGAGGCGCTTGCCAAATATAGGTCTCTTGAAGACGAACTCGTGCGTATCCGATGGATTCATCGCGGAGCTGAATCGCCTGAGGAGGACGAACTCTTGGAGAAGATGGACGCTGTGTGGTCACGGCTGTCCGCGGAGGATCAAGCCGCAGTGAGTGCAGAGCCTATTCGGTCGCTTGTTCGTGAGAGCCCCCTGCCGATTCGGACGGTGGTGGACGAGGATGTGTGGGTTGACCGGGAACTGCCACCTCGCAGGAAGGAAGCGGCCTGATGTATCTAACAGCGCAGCGCGTATACTCGATCGCGAAGAGAAAGACCGGCATCAATGCATTCCTGTATCGGCATGGAAATGAAGTTGTGCCTGGCATGGCGTGGGATCGACCCGTGGTGGAACTGGTCGCGGACGAGCACATTGGGATTCGAGGTCCGGAACATGTGGAGATTGCGCCTGGTGGTAACAGGGTCCTCAGTTTCATCGATGTCGTGACCGCTGACGAAACGCGCATTGAGCAGATCCAGGATGCAATCCAGACCTTCATCGCCACGGTTTCCCTTGAACGCCTGCCAGTGACGGACACCATTGGCACTGTTGCGATCCGTTTTGGCGCGCAGTCCGGCCTCGATAAGGTTCACGTTAAAGCAGAGCTCGCGCAGATTGCCGAGCATGCACTGGACCTTCTTAGGAATCCACGCGAACCGGAATGGCGCACGCATGAACCTTTGGAGGTCGACGTTGAGCAGAGCGCCGAGGGTCTTCGTTTCACACTCCGGCCGGAGACCAAGCGGCGGCTGGCAGCAATCCATGGTGGCGAGTGGGCAGCTCCTCGGCTCATCATTTCGCACGACACGCGCGAAGCCTTCGAGATCACTCATGGTGATGTGTTCAAAAACTTCGTCCCAATTCTCACGGATCTCGACCTCGAGCGTGTCGCGGAGCTCGGAGGCATGCGCTTCTACAGGATGAACAGTAACGACGTGCTGGCCGAGTGGCCGCAGCGGTAGCTGGTCCGTGCTGATGGGCAGCGCCACGCCTCGGCCTCCTCCAGTGCAGTCCAAGTAACGCAGCGCTGGAGTGCTTCTCTACAACCCCCGCGGACCCACCCCAAAAAACCTGATCCCTTTTCGATAAGCCCGGGCTCTACACCGAACGGGGATGCTCGCCCTGCGGACAACCCCAGCGTCTTAAATGTCCCGATAATCATGGAGGTCTGAATGAACCGTCTTCAGCATTGGCTGCGGGTGGTTGCCCTGTTGTGTATTGGTGTGTCTGCGTGGGCGAGTTGCGGAGGCGACGAAACCACGGGCACCAGCACAACCAGCAGCAGCAGCAGCGGAAGCAGCAGCAGCGGAATGGCTTGCACGACGCCCAATACGCAATGTGGAGCCGATTGTGTGGACTTGGCCACCGACGAGGCCAATTGCGGCGCTTGCGGTACCTCATGCCCAGCCGGCGGAACTTGTACATCAGGAGCCTGTGCCTGCGATAGCCCCACCGCTATCCTCTGCGGCACCTCCTGCGTCGAACCCTCGACGGATACCCAAAACTGCGGCGCCTGCGGCATCAACTGCGGACCGGGCGGCACCTGCGCCATGGGCCTGTGCAACTGCGCCGCCGGCTTGGTCGACTGCGGCTCGGGCTGCTTCGATCTTTCGGCCGACCCCCAAAACTGCGGCCTCTGCGGCAACCACTGCGCCGTCGGCGCCGCCTGCACCAGCGGCCAATGCGGAGCCTGCGAAGCTCCCACTCCCGATAACTGCAACGGCGTATGCACGCATCTCCTGTCCGATCCCGACAACTGCGGCGCTTGCGGAACGATATGCCCCGCCGGCGCAGCCTGCATCAACGGCCTTTGCGAATGCCCGGCCGGCTCTGTCTCCTGCAACCAGCAGGGCGTATGCGCCGACCTCTCCAGCAACACCCAGAACTGCGGCGCCTGCGGCAATGACTGCCCCGTCAACGGCACCTGCGTTTCTGGCCAATGCGCATGCCCCCCCAATCTCCCCAACGCCTGCGGCGGAGCCTGCGTCGACTACCAAGCCGACGACCTCAACTGCGGCGCGTGCGGCAACAACTGCTTTGTCGGCGCCACCTGCATGAATGGCGCGTGCACCTGCGATGCCGGCCTGGTCACCTGTCCCTCCGGCTGCGCGGACCTCTCCAAAGACGTAAACAACTGCGGCAACTGCGGCAACGACTGTCTCGACGGCCAGATGTGCATCTCGGGCGTATGCAGCGCGTGCCCCGTGGGTCAAGTCGCCTGCCAGGCCCAAAACGCCTGCGCCGATCTCTCCAACGACCCGATGAACTGCGGCGTATGCGGCAACAGTTGCGGCCCTGACGGCATGTGCGTCTCCGGCGCCTGCGTCTGCAACATGGGCGCGGTTGACTGCGGCGGAAACCTTGGCTGCATCGACATCGCCACCAGCGAAATCTCCTGCGGAGCCTGCGGCGTCTTCTGCCCCGTCGGCGCCACCTGCATTGCCGGCCAATGCACCTGCCCCCTTGGAGAAGTCGCGTGCGGCAACACCTGCGCGGACATTGCCAGCAACGTCAACAACTGCGGAGCTTGCGGCAACGACTGCCCCAACGGCGCCTCGTGCATCTCGGGCAATTGCGTCTGTCCCATGGGCACCAACGCCTGCAACAACAACTGTTCTGACCTCACGACGGACATGAACAACTGCGGCCAATGCGGCAACGACTGCGACAACACCTGGGGCGTATGCGCAACGGGCCTATGCGGCTGCGTGGCAGGACTCACCAACTGTTTTGGCAACAACTGCCAAGACTTGCAGAACGACCCCAACCGCTGCGGAGCCTGCGCGAACGCCCAATGCAATGACTTACAATATTGCAACAACGGCGCCTGCGAATGCCGCCCTGGCCTTACACTGGTGAACGGCATCTGCATCGACCTGATGAACAGTGCCCTCAACTGCGGCATGGTGGGCAACGTCTGCCCAGGCAACACCCCCCGTTGTCAAGACGGCGTATGCGTCGTCAACTGCACGATGGGCACGCAACAATGCAACAACTCCTGCGTACACACCCAGACCGACCCGCGCCACTGCGGCGGCTGCAACAACCTATGCGCGCAGGATGAAGTCTGCGTAGCGGGCAACTGCCGGCAATTTGAGCCTGCGCTGGGATGCAACCAATGTCCATGTCCATTGTCCTGCAATGGCAACTTTGACAATTGCTGCACCTATCCGAAGGATCTGACGCAGATTATTTGCGTGGAAGGCAACGCCTGCCCGCTGCCTTGATATTCTCGCTTTCAAACTAAAGCCTTGACATGAGCGCCATGCTTATGATGTCGTCCCGCGCATGGCTTCCCCCAAAGCACCTGCTGCGAAAAAAAAGCAGCATCTGCCCAAGCAACCCGCCCGCATCGAACAGTTGCACGTCGAAAATTTCCGTGCACTCCGCTCTGTAACCCTCGACGATCTCACACCGATAACCGTCCTACTCGGGCCGAACGGAAGCGGAAAATCAACGGTCTTCGACGTCTTCAACTTCCTTTCCGAATGCTTTCAATTTGGCCTTCGGCATGCGTGGGACAGACGGGGACGCGCCAAGGAAATCAAGACCCGCGGCCAGACCGGACCGGTTGTTATCGAGCTTAAATATCGGGAAGATGAAAACTCACCGCTGATGACCTATCACCTATCCGTTGACGAAGAGATGGGCAAGCTGGTGGTGGCCGAGGAATCCCTGGCATGGAGACGCGGAAAGAAACACGGATATCCGTTTAAGTTTCTCAAATATGAGCGGGGACAAGGCTTTGCGATAAGCGGCGATGAACCCGACGAACAAGCAACGCGCAAGAAATTTGATCTACCGCTCCGCTCACCCGATTTATTGGCCGTCAATACCCTGGGCCAGCTTGCCGAACATCCCCGCGTGGCGGCCCTTCGCGAGTTTATCGCCGACTGGTATGTATCGTATTTGTCGATTGAAGACACCCGCAATCAACCGGAGGCTGGCCCGCAAGAACGCCTAAGCAAGACAGGCGACAACCTCTCCAATGTAATTCAGTACCTAGGCGAGCAGCATCCCGCGATCCTCGACAAGATTTTTGGCATTTTGCAGTGCCGCATACCCCGTTTGGAAAGCGTGAGAGCCACACCCATGCCCGACGGTCGCCTTCTCTTGCAGATCAAGGATGCACCCTTTGAGCGGCCCATCCTATCCCGCTTTGCCTCTGATGGGACGCTCAAGATGCTCGCCTATCTTGTCGTCCTCCACAGCCCTGATCTTCCTCAGTTTATTGGCATAGAGGAACCTGAAAATTTCCTACATCACCGGCTGCTTCCTGAACTGGCCGAGGAATGTCAAGCCACGGCCGAACGGTCCCAGCTTTTGATTACCACCCATTCGCCTTTTCTGCTCAATGCATTTCGCCCTGAGGAAGTGCGTCTGCTTTACCGGGATGAACTCGGGGCCACCCAGGCCCTAAACGCCGCGCGGATTCAGGGCATCAAGGCGTTTATGGATGAAGGCGCCAAACTCGGCCAATTGTGGACCGAGGGATATTTTAATGTGGGCGATCCATTCAGCCCGGCGATAGGGGGACGATTACCCGGAAAGAAGAAACCATGAAGGTTTCCCGGGTTGAAGTGCTGGTTGAAGAGCCATCGATGGAAGTTGTGCTCATGCAACTTCTACCGGTCATGCTTGGCTCAATTCCCTATCAGATCCGGATATTTTCCGGGAAGCAAGAATTGCTCAAGCAGTTGCCATCGCGCTTGCGGGGATACAAATCATGGTTGCCCGATGATGCCCGTATTGTTGTTGTGGTCGACCGGGATAGCGATGACTGTGTTGAACTGAAGAACAGGCTTGAATTGATTGCGAAAGAGTCCGGCTTAACAAGCAAGTCGCGTGCGGCGGGAGGGATATTTCAAGTCATCAACCGGATCGTGATCGAAGAACTGGAAGCATTCTTTTTTGGCGATTGGGAAGCGGTGAGGCAAGCCTATCCAAAAGTGCCACAAAATATTCCCCAGAAGGCTTCATACCGCAAGCCTGATCAGATCTTGGGAGGCACATCCGAGGCGCTTGGGCGCATACTATCAAGCGCGGGTTATCATAAGAGCGTGTTCCGCAAGATAGAGGCGGCCCGCGCCATTGCTCCCTATATGATTCCAGAGAAAAATCAATCCCCTAGTTTTCGCTTGCTCTACCAAACGTTTTTGGCGATGCGCGGGCTGGACCCCTAGGTGGTTTCTTCTACTCCTCCTCACAGCTCAATTTCATCCGGCATCTTCTCCAGATAGGGCAGCCTGGGCACCTTTAGCTTATCGCAATAGTGATTCAGCGTTCTCTCGCTATTATCGGGCAGGACGATATCGCCCCGCACATAGTATTTCAGGCCATAATAGAGGGCATCGTTATCCTTGCGAAGCTCGGGGTTCTGGGCAAGGCTTTCAAGAAGTTCTCGGTCGCCTGGTTGCGCGCGGCGGGTAATCCAGCGGGCCAGGGCGGGCCAAAGGGGATCTTCGCCGGGAGGGAGGGAGGCAAGGGCGGATTCAAAAAGGGAGGGATCGGACTTGGGCTCGAGGGAGAGCCGGCAGGCGTGGTGAAAGAGTTGAAGAAGGGGAGTGGTGAGGTCCTTCGGTTTAAGGTGAGCCAAGGCAACTCGGGTGGTGGCTCGGCCAAAGAAGGAACCAATATCAAGGGTTGCGATATCGGCGATGGAGGGGTCGTTTTCTTCCAAACCCCAAACGCTCACCCAACCGCTCACCCAACCGCTCGCCCAACCGCTCGCCCAAACGCGAGCCCAACCGCTCGCCCAAACGCGAGCCCAACCGCTCGCCCAAAAGCTCGCCCAAACGCGAGCCAAATCGCGAGCCCAAAAGCTCGCCCAAACGCGAGCCAAATCGCGAGCCAAATCGCGAGCCCAAACGCGAGCCAAATCGCGAGCCAAATCGCGAGCCCAAACGCGAGCCAAATCGCGAGCCAAATCGCGAGCCAAATCGCGAGCCCAATAGCTCGCCCAATCCTCGTCAACGACAGGTACCCGAAGCAGCCCGACATGGATATGTTGCTCTTGGAAGGATGCTTGCGTCCCTAAAACAAGGTAGGAGAGCCGCGTGGAGATGTCTCGCCTGGGCGTCGGCCATAGCCTCAACAGGATAGGAATCAGCGGTTTGCAGGGCCACAAGGGGTTAAAACCCGAAAGCACTCTTCCCTTTCCCATGCCTTGGCCCTCTCCGGCCTCCCGGCTGAGGATCTCAAAGGCATCGTTGTTCTGAGAAGCGATCTCCAGCTTGGCCAGCTCGCTCCAATCCCTCGCCCCTAGACACTGAATATAGCTCCAGCGCTTCTGAAGTCCCGGCCAGGCTTGTTCAAGGTGCTTCCTGCGCTTCTCTTGTTTGCATACGGACCAGGCTCGGGCCACCGGCTCAAAAGAATCCCGCTCCAGGACATGAAAGCGATTCCCCAATTCTTGGATCCAGGCATCAAAAGTCTTATCGTCCCCCGTTCCATCCGCCAGCATCGCCCCCAAGAGCCAAAAGGCTTCGGCCTTTCCTTGAAGCATCGCCCTAAATACAGGCCCGCTCTTCTCAGGCGATTCATCATGCACCAAGGCCGCCCATAGCCTTAAAGTCTCCCACCAGTGCATCCGCCCGGCATGCTTCAAACAAAGCTCAATCCTCACCTCATTCCCCTCCACCCGGCTCGCCCAATAAAAAGCGCATAAAAACTCTTGAAAAGACAAATGCGCAAAGGAAAGCTCGCCATCCGTCCGATCGTTCATCACCCCCGCCGCGCCCACCAGCCAGGCCAAAAACCCCCGCCGCTGAAGAGGCTGCCAAGTCTTGGGCAACAGCTCCTCCGCATCCGCCCAGCCGATCACAATGGCTCTTTGCTCGCCTTCATTCTCATATCCCGCCGTCTGCATCTTAAAGGCCAATTCCGAGGCTGCCCTCAGCCTCTCCGCTCCATCCTCCGGCCTCCATTGCTCAATATGCAGCCTCGCCCCCTCCTGGCTCTTCTGATCCGGCCTCGCCGTTAGCAGATTCTCCATGCAAATCTGATACAGCCTATGCCTCTTATCCGGCAGCGGCCTATCCCTGCTGATCAAGAGCATCATCACCAACAAAAGCGGCGTTCTCGCTAGACTCTGGGCTTGAGCCGAAGCCAAAAGCGCCCTCTCAAATTGCTCTCGCCCCCGCTTCGCCGCCTGTTGATCCTGGCCATATACCTTCGCATAAAAGCGCTCGCTCAGCCTGCCAATCTCCGCATCCGACAGAGGCTGAGCCTGCAAACTTTCAAACTCCTCCGCCTGCGCCGGACGGCTCTGACCATAGGGCCGGCTCGTCGCCGCCACATTTACCCGGGGGTAATTCTGAACAAAAGCCATCAGCCCCTCCCTAAAGGTCTCCCCCATCTCGCCCAGCTCATCCCAGCCATCGATCAACAGCAGCGGCCGAACATCAGGACTCCTGAGCACCTTCTCCAGAAGGCTTTTCTCGAGAGGAACCTGCGATTCCTCAAGCGTGTGAAGCAGATACTCCATCAGCGAAAAGGCTTTGGCCTGGTTCTTATACCGATGCCAAACACTGGCCAAATGCCTCAATTCCACAAACAAAGGCAGCGCTTTCTCCGTCCACAACAGCTTGCGAAAAGTGTATTTAATCCACGTCGTCTTTCCCGCCCCCGCCATCCCGCATAAAATCAAGCGCGTATGCTTAGCCAGCAGATCCTCCGCTTGAATCTCCCTTCCCGTCTCCGAATTCTCCTTACCAATCTCCTCTGCCCAGCGAAGCGGCACATACATCTCCTCCAGCTTCGCCCCCACCGGACTCGCCGCCCCTCCAGGCTGCACCATCCCTGTCCCCACCATCTCAAATCGCTCAAACCGTCCGCTCAGCACCGTTCTATAGCGATATAAATACGCTTTCGCTTCATCCAGCGCTTCAAGCTCACCCGCCTGGCTCTTCTCCGCTTCCGCCCTCGCCGCCCTCGGCTTCTTCAGCTCTTCCACCGCCTCCTTCAGCACCTTCGGCACAAATGCGTGCCCCTCCACCAAAATCGGCTTGATATTCGCCGACTCCAGCAGCCTCTGCCCCCTCTTCCCCAGCGCCTTCCAATCCCGCTCGTTGATTAAAATCCTCCCCCCGGGCAAACTCTCCCTCGCCTGCTCCCCCAAATCCCGAAGCCAGCTTAACAGCCTCTCATCCTGCATCGAACAGCCCACAAACAACCATGGCCGCCCGCTGAGCTCCCGCTCCAATTTGCTCTTCAATACGCTCGAATATTGCTCATATACCCGAGGATTCAACCCTTGAAGCAGCGCCCTCCGCACATCCGCCTCCCCAGACAGAAGCCTTAACAGCCGCCCCTCCGGAACCCCGCTCGCCCTCAATGCCTCGTCAATCAACGAATCGGCATTCGTCGTAAACACCGCCTCCAACGCTTCCAACCCAAGCAAATCCACCATCGCCCGGTGAATCTCCCCATACCCTCTAGGCTGCCCAAAATGCCGCTCTATCGCCTGAATCAGCCCCCCTTCCCCCCGCTTTTCAATGTACTCGTCAATCAAATCAAAACCCTTGCCCTCGCATTCAGGCAAATCCCCCCTCAACTTCTCTTCCACTTCCAATAGCGTCGGATAGCCCGAGGCCGCGCTCGCTCCCGCTCCAAGCCATGCAATCGGCGCCTGCTTGATATGCCGCTGATGCTGAAGATATAAATAGAGCGTCTGAGCCGCTTCCGACAGGACCGGAATTTCCATCTGGGCCGCCTTCGTCTGAGCGATGATGCGCTGGATGGGATGCCGCAGGCGATCCCGCAACAGTGTGCGCGCCAAACTCGCTTTCTGACCCTCACCGCTCCAAAAACGCCGATCCTGGGCCTTCGCCCTTAACAGCGGCGGGGATTGTAAATCAAAACTCGGCCTGTTCCCATCCGGCCAGACTTCGCTCGCTTCCGCCCGTTTTGCAATATACACCCCCGGATCGTCCGCGCTTAAACATCCTTGCACAAGCTCCTCTTCCATCAGCTTGCCCGATCGAAAAATCTTCGCCAATAACAAAATAGCTTCCGTTTCCCCATCCAACAGCGCATGCATCAAACCGGGCCGCTTCATGCCCGCTCTCGTCAATTCCTCAATCCCATCCACGGCGCTCATCGGCTCGGCTTGCACCGCCCAAAACCGGAGCGTTTCCGGCCGCGGATTCCACAGCACTAGACTGCCCATCCGCCGGCTCTCTTCCATCGCCCGCTCCAGTTTCATCAGCCGTTCTTCATCGTTCACATCGGCGCATACAAGAATGGCCTTCCGTGTCTCGCTCAGCTTCTGCCGCAGCATGCGTTCGGGAAGCGCCGGGCTTTGGTCAATGATCTCCCGCTTGGGAAATATCGATTTCAGTAGCGGATGAGGCGCGGGACCATGATAAGACACACGCAATCCATTGTAACGGGCCGAAAGACGCAGGCCCCGCTCCACAAAGCGAAGAGGCTGCGAAGGACATACCCGCCTATGCCCAACCCAATCAAAAAAATCGGGAGCCCGTTGGGACAAAGCCAGCGTGGTCGCCTGATCGCTAAAAACAATCACCCTCAATTGCCGGTTGGAAAAGACGGGCCGCCTTAAGTTCAGCGCTGTGGCATGCGAGGCATCTGGAACATAAATCAAAGGCGAACCCGGCGCCGAATTAAAGAGGCTTTCAGGATCGGCCACCACATTCAGGCCGGGGAAGTGGGGCAAGAGCGCGCGCGAAAGGGGACCTAGAAGAGCAGGCTCCGCCCGATCGATAAGAAAAAGAACTCCCCGGCGCCCGGGATCGAAGACAATTCGCGTAAGAGCGACAATCTTGTCAAGCGGGGTTGCTTCATCCGCATTTTTATAGATATGATCCACGGGGGGACTCCCAGAAACCTATTTAGGGTAATTGAGGTTTCGGCCGCTGCTTTCTCATCTGCAAATGGAACATGGTGAGCAAGGTATGGGGGAAATACCATTCGGTATGGTTGTCATAGCAAAGCAGGCGGTTGTCCTGAAGCAAGGCTTGGGTTTTTTCATGGTCGGGAAGTGAACGGACATCATCATCGATCACGCCTTGAAGAATTTGGATATCCGTCTTGTCGATGCGGGCTGCCAACAGCTTTCGCCGATAGGTCAGGGTTTCATTCACCAGCTCTTCCGTTGCCCGATCGGCGTTTTCCAATCGGGCATTATCAGCGAGTTCCCGAATCATCGAAACAAAGGTGCGGACATGACCCGCCGAATAATACGCTATATAGCGAAGCCATTCAGGGCGGATCAAATGAGCGCATCTCAGGTCTGCGGTGCGGCGCTCATAGAGGTTGAGTAGCGTTTCTATGCCCGGACCATCCTTCCAAGGCTCTTCTTTGTCGAGCACTGCTTCATCATAGAGCGGACAACAATAAGAATAGCGCGTTTGAAACGCTTCCGCGCGCCGCTGATACAGGGCATAGGGAGCCGTAATCAAAAGCGAGCATTTAAGCTGCGTGATAAGCGTGGAATCGATCATCACTGCCCGCGCCCGGTTCATATCGCGAATATAATCCAAGCCGTCAATAAAGAGCAGAAGCTGCCGATCCTCATGTCTCTGTTGGATATGGTCGATCAGGCTATTGACGGTATTCAGAAGCCGCTGGGCCTCGCTGTCTTGATCGGAAATATGCTGTTGAGAACGGCCTATGGGAATAAACCAGTTTTTGACACTGGATAACGCCTTGCTAACAATGCCTGTGCCTGCTGTAACGGCAACCGCCGTTTGCGGATCGGCACCCATGGCGGTCAATAACGGCGGCACAAGAAGCTGGGCCGCTTCAAAAATTCCTCCAACCTCCAGCACAGGGGCACCGGGCGTATTGCTATTCTGCGCGAGACGTTGCCAGCTCTCGGCCAGGGCCTTGGCGGGCGCGTTTAGATCTTCGTCCGAATAGCCCATCTTGCGCGCTTTGTTAATGAGCGCGAGACCGATGAGAAAAATCACTTCCCATGCTTCGATCTTCTCAATGGCATTGATATCCTTGACAATGCGATCGATATGCGCGAACACATCCAAAAAAACAATGCAGTCTTTCGCTTGGGTGCGCGCATGAATGATGCGGTAGAGCTCGGTGGTCTTTCCAGAGCCAATAGGCCCCATCAACAGGATATGGTAGGGTGCATTCCGGCTCCTGTCTTCTAGGCGCCGGCTAATCTTGAGGGCCGGTTTGTTCTGCCGCTCCACCCACCATTCAGGTGGCACATCGGAGTGAAAAGGATCGAATCGGTTTCCAATTTCCCGCCAAAGTTCGTCGGTTGTTTTGGGCATCGTCGTCATCGCCCGCCACCCTACCACAGCCTCCTCCCCCCCTCCAACAAAAAAACATCGCCCTCCAACACCCTTGCACACCTCAAAAAAAATCTCCCGCGCCTATTTTCCTCCTTCCCATCCAAAAATACCCATGATACCCCTTCATCTGTACTCCCAAACAAGGAGCTCCCCATGACCCAAACCGTCTCAAAAGTCATCGCCGACCGCAGAAAAATCGTCAACACCCTCATCTCCGCCCTCGATGTCCATGGGGGCGAAGTGCTACCCGACCTCGAAAAACGCCTCTTCCCCAATGGCGTCCCCCAAAATCTCACCATCGCTTCCGTCGTCGGTGCCATCGTCTCCCTCGCCAACGATGCCGTCAAACAAATGGAACAGGCCGATCTCGACCATGCCGTCGAGCTCTCCGATGACGATGCCTTCCGCCTGGCCCGCCAGGCTAAAGTCGCTAAGCTCCGTATCCAGCTCTCCGCCGTACGTTCAGGCTTTTTGCATGGCTACGGCACCGATGTCGCCACCGCCTATAATTTAAATGCGTCCATTCCCGATGATGTCCCCACACTCTTTAGCCGCACCGCCAGCGTAATTGTTCTGCTCAGCACCCGCCCCCTCACCGAAACCCCCGAATTGGCCAGCATGGCGCTCAATCCCACGCTCTTGGCGGGCGAATTGCAAACGGCCCTCAATGCCGCCCAGGCCGCCGACAAAGAAGTCGAACGCGAACGCAAAGAAGCCGAGCTCACCCTTTCCGCCAAACATAAAGCCATGGAGCAATGGCCCAACCCCTATTCCCCCGCGGCCGATGCCTTGGCCTGTCTATTTGTGCTCGCCGGTCATCCCACCTTGGCCGATCGGGTGCGTCCCACCGCCAAGCGCCGCTCCGGCGTTCCCGAGACCGATGACGAAGCCCCGGGTGAAGGCAATACCCCTCCCACGCCCTAAATATCCCGCCAAAGAGGGCATAAAATATCTTGACAGCCCTTCAGTCCTTGCGTACAGCCCTTGCCGGCCATGAGTTTTATATCTCCCCTAGGCATCAGCGATTTTAAAAAGCTCCGCGACCAGGGAGCGACCCTCATCGATAAATCGCAATTGATTATCGACTTTCTCGAAACCCGCTATGAAGCCCTTCTGTTGCCCCGCCCCCGCCGCTTTGGCAAAACGCTCAATCTCTCGATGCTGCGCTATTTTTTGGAAAAGCGCCCCGAAAACCTCGCCTATCTCTTTGAAGACCTAAAGGTCTTTCAATGCGAAAAGGGATCGTTTTACAAGGAAAAATATTTTCAGCGCTACCCGGTTATTTTTATTAGCTTTAAAGACATACGAGGCCAGACATTTGAAATTTGTTTTCAAGGCATCCGGGAGTTGCTTGGCGTCCTCTACCGACAGCATGCTTATGTGCTCGAATCGGGGCAGTTGAACGAAATCGATGAGCAGAACTTCCGCTCGATCCTCGCGGGTGATGCTTCTCCCTTCCGGTATCGCGGGGCGCTGGGCGATCTTTGCAAATATATTCACAGCGCTACCGGCCAAAAACCCATGGTGCTTATCGATGAATACGATCATCCCATCCACAATGGCTGGCTCTCGGGCTATGGCCCCGACATTATCGATTTCTTCAGAAGCTTTTTAACATCCGCCCTCAAAGACAATCCTCATCTGGAGCGCGCCGTGCTCACGGGGATCTTAAGAATTGCCCGCGAAAGCATCTTCTCGGGCCTCAACAATCTAGCCGTCTTTACCCTGGTCGATCAGCCTTTTTGCAAGGATTTTGGCTTTAACGAAGACGATGTCCGCAAACTGGCCGAACTCGCCGGACATCCTGAATGGCTGCCCATCCTTCAAGCCTGGTACAATGGATATTTGTTTTATGATCAAATCACCTACAACCCATGGAGCGTACTCAATTTCTTAAGCAACAACGGTTCGGCCGAAGCCTATTGGATCAACACCAGCGGCAACGACCTCATCAAAAGCGCGCTTCAAAAGCGGGCATCCGTGGTCGGCAAAACCCTGGAGATGCTCATCGAGGGAGGGAGCCTCGATACCTTCTTAAATCCCAATACCGTGCTCGATGAGCTTTATACCAACGAAAGAAACCTGTGGAGCCTATTGACGTTTTCAGGGTATCTAAAGGCCGAACGGCTTCCCATCAGCGATCCATTAAAGCCGCCGCCCTACAGGCTGAGCATTCCAAATGCCGAGGTCAAGCTTATTTATACCGAGGTATTCGAGTCATGGCTGCGTACCCGCATGGAAGGGCAAGGGGCGCATCTACATCTATTATTATCCGCCATGCTGAGCGGCGATACCGAGCTTCTCGAAGAGCAATTGCAAGCCTTTATATTAAATGTGCTCTCTTACCATGACGACTCCCCCAGCGATCCTGAAGGGATTTATCAGGCATTTGTCTTGGGACTCCTTTGTATTTTAGAACCTGAATACCGGGTGCGCAGCAACCGCGAATCGGGCAAGGGAAGGCCCGACGTGATGATTGTGCCCTCAAAACCTGGCAAAGCTGGGGTTGTGCTGGAATTAAAAGTCGTGAGGCGGGGAACCTTGGACCAAGCCTTAGAAAAAGCCGTCAAGCAAATTCAAGAGCGGAATTACCCCGCCGAAGTCAAGGCCATGGGGGCCGAGCCTGTCTATGCCTTTGCCGTGGCTTTCGATGGAAAAGATGTGAAAGTCGCGGGGGCCTAGAGGGATTCCCTAACGCCGGCCTTTATACCCCATCATTTGCTGCACGACCGCCTCGCTCTCCTCCGCGACGGCATTTTGCTCTGCAATCCGGTCGGCGCAGTCTTCGCACATCTTCTTTTTCTTGCTGCCGACCTTCACCGTCTTTAGCTCGTCCACTTCATTCTCGCACTCTTTGCAAACCGGCATGTTCTCTCCTGATGTCGGGATTGGTATGGCGCCTCTATCATGGCATTTCACCACGGATAAAGTTTGAGCTCGCCTGGCACAATGCGGTACGTTTGAGAAAAGGTCAATAAATCGTTGCACCTGCCTGGATGAGCGCGCATTCTTGGTAGAACGAAATTAGCGTAGACTACTGAGGTGTTTGTGGTAATGAAGACCCGTGACTGAAAAAATTGACTTTTCTTACCCATCCGCGCTATGCCGATGGACTTGGCACATCGACGGATTTAATCCGATAAAATTGGTTCAACCAACTGTTGAGATGGTTGGTGAGATTGATGAACTATGGCCGCTTCTCCGCAGACGTGATGCACAGCACCTTCATTGGCGCTGGATGAAGCTTCTCAAAAAAAAGCGCAATTCGTCACTTATTCCGGAGCGGTTTGCTCTAATATGCAGCAAGACCAAGCTCATAGAAGCAATATGGTGTAGCAGTGCCGATCGCCTAAAACACTATGGTGGCAAGAAATGTTATTTACTAAGCAACATTGAAGTTTTTCCAAAAAGTATTGCCAAGTCAGTCGGTCATCTGACAATGGCAATTGTTGCGTCTAGGGCAATTGAACAAGGAGCAGAAGCCATCGTGCTGCAATCGTTGAGCCAATCATGTAAGTTTTACGAACGGATTGGTGGACGGCAAACAAAGTTAAGGGAGTTGCACAACGCAAAAAATCTGATAACTTATATTTTTGATGGCGACGCGCTTGCACGACTGAAGGAGATGAGTGATGGACTCGGAGCAGAGGAAGAAGGCCAGGGAGAAGTTCTACAGGATGGTCGCTGAAGCTGGACCTCCGCCTTCATCGATGTTCGCAGTGGAGCCAGAAGATTTTGAGCTGCAGATGAATTGCAATGATGATGCTGCGGCTGTCGCGCGCACCATGGTTGGCGGGCTTTTTGGCAGCAACGAAGAGCGCGTTGAACAACTCGCTCAAAAGATTCGCCACTTGCAGGCTGTTGACAGAAATAGCAAACAAAATCGCAAGTTACGAAATGGTTAGCGGCAAAAAAGTTACCGACATCAGCGAAGGCAGCGTTCGCCGGCTGGGGTTGTCACCAGAAACCGAAGAAGCGCTAAACGACATCAAAACGGCTCTTGCAGATGATTATCGTGAGAGTTTTATCGAGATGATCAAGGCGATCAATAAGCAGGCGTCGGCGCTTGACCGCATTCAGACAACGCTTCACATCCTTGCCAAACACATCAATCCGACCTTCGCTGATTCATTACCCGCTTTTGTCCGTGTTGCGGGCGATGGCGAAGACCTTGATGTTGCCAACGCTGTCGTGGTTGCTGATCCGATTGGTTCGGGGTACGTGTTAACCGTAGGCCATCTTGCCAAAGCACTTGGTATTTCACCAACCGACGCCTCTATCATCTGCAAACGTTCGAAGTTATTCGAAGAGCCAGCTTGTGCCGTCGTCGTACGTCAAGGCCCCAAATCGCGAATGGTCAATTACCACCCACGGGCTGTCGCGCGACTAAAAGAAATCATTCTAAGCCCGCCACAGAATATCGATAGTGAATACCGAACAGCCATCGGCAGAGCGCGCCAAAAGATGAATAAATCGGAAAAGTAATCTGCGCCCAACAGCCTCCCTCATTCTGCTAAAGCGTGCTCGAATAGCGCTCACTTCTCATGCTTCCCCGGGCGGCTCCTCTAACCATAACCGCGTCATCCGCGGCGTGTGCATCGCCCCCGAATGATGTGCAATTGTCAACCCTTTTTTCTCCTTCCGCCCCGATCTTCATCCGCGGGCGAGCCTTTCCGAGCCGCTAAAGCACCCTTTTCAACATCAAGTGACCCTTTTGCTATGCTCAAAAGGCGATCTTCACCTTAAGAATGTATACTAGGCAACACCCTCGCTCTCGTCTCAAAATAAAACACATCTGATGCCTTCCGCCGCCAACATGATGGATTTTAAAGATCGGCTCGCGGCTCTCGCCAAGCGCTTGCGCGCGGTTGAAGATCGCCAAAAGCCCTCGGAAAATCAGGATTCTTAAAATGAAACTCGTGCCCAGGCGGCGGAAAATCAGGATTCTTAAAATGAAACTCGTGCCCAGGCAGCGGAAAATCAGGATTCTTAAAATGAGACTTGCGCCTTCTCGGCACCTAAACGCTTATGGATCGGGCCGCTCCATCCTTAATGCATCCGCCAAGGTCCTTGCATTTAATCGTCCCTGGGACTCAATGTAGACAAGCTGGGTCTTTAAGAGATCTAACGAAGGATGAGCGTTGCGAATGACCGCGTCTTTTAAAATCCCCACCGCTTCAAATCCATTGGCCCGCTGGGAAAAGAGGCCCAGGGCATTGCGCGTCAGGTACATCAAGAGTCCCGCACGCCAGGCTTGATCGATGCCTGCTGCCTCACTCTCCCGCTCTAATTCAGGCAGAATTTCCCCCACCTCCCGCTGCCCTTCCCATAGCCTAAAGGCCATCCCCCGAAAGACCCGATACACCTTGATAAATTGGCTCTGCTCGGGTTCCGCGCCGGGCTCTGCCGCCATATAGGCTTCGCCTAAATCAAAATTCGATGCCCAGGGCCGCATATGATCGTGGGCATGAAAGACTTCATGCATCACTTCCACCTGATCCCGCATTGCTAAGGTCTCTAAAAATCCTATGGCCCGGCGCTGGGTCTTGGGCCACAAAACCAGGGCCGATAGGGCGCTGACCCGTCCCCAATCGTCGGTCTTGCCTCCCCGCGCCATTTGAAAGACCACTTCGTCGCCCCCAGGCAGCGCCAGCATGAGCCAGGCCCGCCCTCCATACTCCGATGAAAAGCGCCGCCGAATCAAAAACCCTTCCGAGCCTTCCCAGTTAATCGCCGAGATCAGCCTTGCCCCCTCTTTTTCCGCTTCCTTCTTCTGTTCAATGGCCAATCCAGACAGCGAATGCTCCCCGGCTAGACTAAAATCCACCGCCGCCATGTCCCCTAGGCCGGCTAAACAGGAAAGTCCCATCAGCCGATCCGCCAAATCGTTTCCGCCTCCATAGGCCAGCTCTTCCGCGCCTTTTAAGAGCAGCGCTTCCCGTTCCAATCGCGCGGGCGTTGGAATTCGAAAAGGTTCGATATCAAAACGATGAAATTTGTTTGCGCTGTCCCGGGGAGCCTGAATCTCGACCCTGGGCGGGTTGAGCATCGCCATTCGGACAAAATAGGCGCAATCCCTAGCCCGATCGGCGAGTGAAAGCCCTTCGCCCATATCGGCGGAAGCGGCGCCCTCCGAGGTGTCGGGTCTTTGGATGGCATTCGATGCGTAGAGCGGTAATGCGCCTGGATATTTATCCGAATTGGGAGGCAATCCGGCCAAGAGCGAGGGCCTGTCCGCCATTCCGCTGAGGGTTGGCGATTGAATATTTTTAATATTTTTTTGAGGGGATGATGTTCCGCCTATTTCTTGCAATGCTTTGGGCGGAGGGGTTTGGGTTTGCGCCAGGCCATGAGCCCGCGCATAGATTTCGACCCAATCCTCTGGATTTAGATGAATACCTTGTTGTATTGCGGTTTTGCCGCTCATTAAATCGTATTCGGTTTTGTCTACCGTGAAGGTCGGTGAAATATGCACCGTGCCGTCCGCCATCGCGCCGCCATAAAATCGCATTCCGGCGTCTTTGCCGAGGCCCGTGTCATAGAGCGCCGCCGATACCAATTGCGCCATTTGTTCGCAGGAGCCGCCCCGTTCCAAGAGCGCGTTTCCCATCAAACCGCCTGGTTTGCCATAATATTTTAAATCCCCAAAGACCTGGGCCACCGCATGGCGGGCATCGGAATGGGCGAGTTCATCCCGAAGCGCGAGGAGCCGGCTTTCATAGCGGAGTTTGGCTTCTTCTTCATCAAAGGAAATATGTAAGGCATTTGCGTCAATTCGGTTGGATTGAAGCAGGAATTCCCCGAGCCGGAAGGGTTCTTTGCGCTGAAGGCGTTGGCGCGCTTCGTTGACGAGCGCCCGGCGTTCTTCTTGGATATCGAGCGTATGGCGAAGGATTTGAGCGGCGCCTGAAAGCGCGCTTTGAAGTCCGGCGGGGGTTTTGGCGGGAGTCTTGTCCGAACGGGGATAGAGTTCGGCGCCTACGAGCACAAGCGCGTGCGCGAGAAGGGAGACGCCGAAAAAAGATAGCGATGCCCGCGACACCTGTTTGTGACAGTAGCCCAAATGTGCCCCTGGGTTCCCATTTTATTTTAAATCCCCTTCAGAATGGCTCTAGGCACGGGGAAGGTATTTCGATAGCTTATGGGTCAGGAGGTCAATAGATGCGTGGTTTAACTTGGAACATAGGCATTCTGTCTGCCGTCGTGCTTCTGGCCGGCGGAATTCCGCTTGCTTGCAGTGGTACCGGTGATTCGGGCAGCTCGGGGAGTGGGGCGGCTAATGGTGCGGGCGGCGGTACATCGAGCGGCAATGGCATGGGCGGCGATATCTTCGCGACAGGAGGCGGAGGCCCCGGTCAGATGCTGAAGGTGGAGCCGCCGGTGGCGACCATCGATGTGGTGGATGGGGTGTCCGGGCCGGTGGATTTTGAGGCGCTGCTGGGCGACGCGCCGGTGGGCGCCAATTGGACCGTGGATATCTCGGGCATTGCGGGTGTGGATGGCCAGGGTTTGGTGAAGGCCACGGGCACGCAGGGCGGAGAGATTAAGGTCAAGGCGACCTACAATGGTTTAATCGGCGAGGCGACGGTCATTGTCAATTTAAAGAAGACGATGAATCCCAATGGGATTGGGCCCACCGAGCAAGGCATTTTGGAAAACGGTTCCGAGGCCGATGCGGCAATTCAATGGACATATCCTTATGACAAGACGGTATTTCCAAAGGGTTTGCTTCCGCCCGAGCTGATGTGGAATAACGGCGGCGCGGACGATACCTATTTGATCAGCTACAAAGGCAAATACATCGATTTTAAAGTCTTTAGCAAGGCGGCTCCTCCTTCGCGCTCGATGCTGGATGAGCAGAGCTGGAAGGAGCTGACTGAAAGCGGCAAGGGCGGTCCGGTGAATCTGGTTGTGAAGCGTTTGCAGCCGGGCGCTCCGACAGCCAGCGTCGTTGTGAATCATACCTGGACGATCGCGAATGGAAGCCTTCGCGGCACGGTCTATTACTGGGCCAATAGCTTGGGGCGCGTGCTCCGTATCAAGCCCGGTTCGGCCGCTCCCGACGATTTCCTTCTCGCGGGCGGTCAGGGCGGATGCAGCACATGCCATTCGGTTTCGGCCAATGGTTCGACGCTGATTATCGGCGGCGATATCGCTCCCTCGACATGGGATTTGCTCAGCAATACGGCTGTATTGAATCTCTCCAATGTGGGCAAGTCGCCGCGCAACTGGGCCATGCCCGCGATATCTCCCAATGGCAAGGTGCTGGTGGAGAACAATGCTCCGCTTCCAGGCCCGCCTGGAGGAAGCGATGGCATGTTTGACGCTTTCACGGGGATGAAGCTGGCCAATACGGGCTTGGAAGGCGTGTTCCTGGATATGCCTGCCTTTGCCCCCAATGGCACGAAGCTGGCCTATGTCGATCACAGTACGCATAATCTGGGCGTGATGGACTACGATGCCAATGTGGTGATGGCATCGAAGCCCACGGAGCTGGTGCCGATGGGAGCCGATGGAAATTGGAATTGCATTGCATTCCCCAGCGTCTCACCGGATGCGAAGTGGATTGTGTATCACCGGGGCGTGTATCCCAGCTCTTTGGATACGCGCTTTGGACCGGGTGCGCTCTACTTGGCCAGCATCGATCAGCCTGGCGTAGAGATGCGCTTGGCTAACCTCAACGGCGACACCTATCCTTTTGCGGCGGGCGATCGGGACAGGAATTTCCATTACGAGCCGACCTTTGCGCCGTTGAATTCGGGAGGATATGCGTGGGTGGTGTTCACCAGCCGCCGCA
This sequence comes from uncultured Polyangiaceae bacterium, assembly GCA_964537685.1. Classification (GTDB taxonomy): domain Bacteria; phylum Myxococcota_A; class Polyangia; order Polyangiales; family Polyangiaceae; genus CAZICM01. The sequence goes on along the minus strand of CAZICM010000026.1, from coordinate 40,056 downwards.
CCTATGGAAACCGGCTGACGGCGGGCTCTGGTTCGGTGAAGCAGCTTTGGGTGGCCGCCATCGATCAGAATGCCGTTCCTGGCCAAGACCCCAGCCATCCCGCTTTCTGGGTACCCGGCCAAGATATGGGCACGCTCAATATGCGTGGATTCTGGGCGCTCGATCCCTGCAAGCAGACGGGAGCCGCCTGTGGAACGGGTTCGGAGTGCTGCAATCAGAACTGCGAGCAAGGCGTATGTAAAGATCCCGATGAAAACGGCTGTTCGATGGATGGTAATTTCTGCGATGAGACCCATCCTTGCTGTACGGCCGGTTCGTTGTGCATCAACAATATCTGCAGCGAAACGCCTCCCCAATAATATCGCGGCCGCTCAATATGGGGCATGATCGGCTCGTGCCCCATTCTTTCCTAATCTTCCGTCCAGCCATTGAATATTGAAATGGTGTAGAACCGATTCGATAGCGTTGCGATCCGGTCTTGCACTCCATTTGTGAGTATGATCCACTCCGCTGAATGAAGCAGGCGATAGCATTTGGGAAAGCGGTTCGGAGGCAGCGAGTCAAAAAAGGATGGTCGCAGGACAAGCTGGCCGAGCGCGCTGGACTGGTGGGAAAGTATGTTGGATCGATCGAACGGGGAGAGCGCGATCCTGGATTGTTTGTGATGGATGTATTGGCTCAGTCTTTGGGGACGCCATTGGGAGAGCTTCTGGGATCGAAGCTTGCGCTGAGTGCACAGGCCGTTGAGATGGCGCGGGATTTTGTGGGGTGCGAGGAATCGATTCAGGAGGCGGTGCTTCAAATTCTAAAGGCGGTCAAACCTCCCGCGGAGCTGCGCCGTTTGCGAAATAGGGTCTAGGATTGTAACTCATGAGTTGTTGAAGCGGTTAAACCGATTCGATCACGAGTGAAATACCCTGGCCTCCGCCGATGCACATGGTGATTAAGCCGTACCGTTTTTGCATTCGCCTGAGCGCATAGGCACAGGTCAAGGTTAGAATCGCGCCTGTGGCGCCCAGCGGATGGCCCAGCGCGATGGCGCCGCCCATTGGATTCACCTTTTGTGGTGCGATGCCCATCTTTTCAAAGTCGGCGATACAGGCCAAGGCTTGAGGCGCAAACGCCTCATTCAGCTCGACATGATCGATATCGGCGCCTGAAATTCCCGCGGATGCAAGGGCTTTTTTCGTCGCTGGAACGGGTCCCCAGCCCATGATTTTTGAATCGCAGGCGGCGACGCCCATTCCGACAAGCCGCGCAAGCGCCTTTAAACCAAGCCGATTCGCATCTTTCTCGCGGCCGATGACCATCGCGGCGGCTCCATCGACCACGGCGCTGGCATTGCCGGCTGTAATCACGCCGCCCGGTTCAAAAGCGGCGGGCAGCCGGCCCATTTTCGCAAGCGAAGCATCTTCGAGAATATGCGTGTCATGCTGCACGGATGCCGTGGATTCGCCTCCTTCCGAGGGCAGTTCCACCGGGGCGATTTCCTCTTGAAAGAAGCCCGCGTCGCGCGCCTGCTTGGCCAATTGATGGGAGCGAAAGCCAAATTCATCGCACTGGGCGCGTGAGATTCCATAGCGCCGCCCGAGTTCCTCCGCGGTATTGGCCATGGCCATTTTCGCCGACGGATCGTACAGGCTCATCAGCAGCATATCCTGCAGATGCGTTCCGGCGGGTAAATTCTTGGTATCGATCGGCCCGTATTTTTGAACGGCCGCGCCCAATTTCTTTCCGCGCACGCCATAGAGCGAGAAGGGATACTGCATGCTTTCCGCGCCGCCCGCGACGATAAAAGGCCGCTCTTCGTCGAGCCTCACACCGGCCAAGATCATCTCGGCGCCCACGGCGACGGCTTCCGCGCCGCTTCCGCAGATACGGGCCACCGTCAGCGCGGGCACATCGCGCCCCAGTCCTCCGCGCCAGGCCATTCCTTTGGCGGCATAAATCGAATCCCGGTGGCTATGCTGAGCCATGCCCATCACCACATGCCCAATCAGCGAGGAATCGATGGGCGTGTGCTGAAGGGCGGCCCGGATGGCCATTCCACCGAGTTGGGTCGCCGAAAACCTTGAAAACAAGCCTGCTTGCTTATTATCGATTAAAATATCGGCGCGCGGCGTGCGGCGGGCTCCATCCAGAATTACGATAGGATTGTCTTTTAACATGTTCATATTTCCTTTCCAGAGAAGGTGCAGGGATTATTCGTGATTATTCGTGAAGGAAAGCCGCGGGTACGCGCGGGCCATTTTGGATAAAGTTTTTCATGCCGATATCCATATCGACGGTGGCTTTGCAGCGGGCAAAGCCATCTGCCTCGATGAGCAGCCCTTCATCCAAGGAAAGAGCCAGTCCCCGGCGCAGCACATCCTGTAGAATGGCATCGATGGCCAGCGAACGATGCCCGAGATCGACCGATTTCAATCGCTGAATGGGCATTGGATCGGTGGACATCCGATCGAGTTGAAACTCTCCATCGAGCACTTTTTGAATGAATTCCTTTGCCGAAAAGAGAGGATCGCCGGCGGGAGAACCATAAGCCCATCCCAGCGCGCAGGCTTCATCCGCGGAAACGACCCGGCCCGTGCGCAGAATTTCGTTGGCCTTTTCGATTCCAACCAAGCGGGGCAGCCTTTGGGTGCCGCCATAACCAGGGATAATGCCCAAATTCACTTCGGGCTGGGCAAGCTGCAATTGTTTTCCCACGATTCGCGCATGGCAAGCCATTGAAATTTCCGCGCCTCCGCCCATTACCGGCCCATCCAGCGCGGCCACAATGGGTTTTGAGGCGTATTGAATGCGGGCGAAAATCGGATGGGCCGAAAGACAGATTTGCCTGCAAGCCTCGGGCGATTCCAGCGCGGCGAGTTCCATAATATCGGCGCCGGCCAGCGCTCCATCCCAGCTTGTGAGCACAATGCCTTTCACGCTCGGATCGCTTAAGAGATCTTTTATGGCCGAATCGATTTCCGAAAGGGTGCGCTTGGAGAGCGCATTCTTTACTTCCGGCCTAAAAACCCGCACCACGGCGATTTCGCCGCGTTCGACCTTGACCATCTTCAGGCCCGGCGGAAGCGATTGAGAGATAATGCTCGGAGGCAGCGGGAAGCCGGGATAAGCCTGGGCAAAACGATTGCATAAATCGAATACCCGTTCGGCTCCTATTTCTTCGGCCAAGTCAGCCAAGCCTTTTTTAAAGCCCAGCGCCATGCGCATCATCCAATCCAAATCGTCGGGAGCGCAGATTTTATTATCGATTACAAAATAAGTGCGGCCTATCAATACGGCTAAAATGCGATCCAATACGATCTTCGCCAATTCGTCGCTGTAATGAGCGTCGCCCGGGTTTTCCGGATCGTGCCAGAGCGAGCTGCCCCGCTTCTTTAAAATTTCCGGCGGCGCAAACCAAGCGCTGCCTGTCTCCGCGTGCTGCATCAATTCTTGGCAATGCACAACCAATAAATTGCCCCGGGTCAAATCCATTACATTAAATGGGCCACCTCCGCCGATCGCATTGTTCACGATGGCATCGACCTGAGCGGGTGTTGCAACCCCTTCCTCCACAATGCGCGCCGCTTCCGAAATATAATTGCAGAACACGTCGTCCGCGGCGAAACAGGGCACATCCGATGTAATGATGGGCACTTTGCCCAATTTGATCAATGTCGCGATCATGCTTTCCAAGTAGACCGTATTGCCCGAGGGTACGACTTCAATGGGAAGCGAACGCCACGCCGGATAGAAGGGATGGTTTACAAAACAGCGGTTTGGATGCTGAACTTCCGCCGCAATTTGCGCCCTGGGAATGCCCGATGTGGCAAAGCCAATTAAACAATCGGGCCTTACAACACGTTCAAGGTCGGCCAGGATACGGCGTTTAATCTTTAAATCTTCGGAGGCGGCCTCCAGCACATAATCGCAATGGGCCAAATCGCTTAATTTCAGCGTTGGTTTAAGCGCGGCCAGCATTGCATCGGCGGCCGATTTCGCCATTTTGCCGCGGCTTACGGCTTTTTTGGCGTAGCCCTCGATACGGAGCACCCCCGCATCCAAGGCTTCTTGCCGGATATCCACCAAATAAACACAGGCGCCTTTTTCGCGGGCCAGCGCCGATAGAAATCCATAGGCCAAATCGGGTCCGATCGAGCCCGAGCCGATAACACCAACAATCATGGACGACTCCTCATTCAGCGATTGAGCGCGCGCGTACCAAAGCCGCGTGGCGCGCGCAATTGCAATCGGGTCCGGGACTGGGCTTAGGGCTTCTTCAGCGCTTCGCAGGCATCGGTATCGCCCAATGTGCAGCCGCGTTCACAGGCTTGATCGGCGAGAACCGCATTTTTCGCGACGCCGTGGCCGGCACGGTAGAGCGAACAGACGCGATGACACGAAGCCGCCCGGCCCAGCGTGCACGATTGTTCGTAATAGCGGACGCCCAATCTCCAAGAGCCGGGGTTGTAGGGTACGCCGTGCAGCCCTTCGGTGTAGCAAAGCCCTAAATACGAGCAGGCCGAGGCTACCTGGCCTGTGCAGGCCCGCTCGAGCACGCGCATTCCAATCCGGTCGCTTTCGGCGTCGTTGCCCAGCATCAGCGCCTCGGCGTAGTCGGTGCACGCATCGACTTCATGCTTGCCGAGCTCGCAGGCCCTTTGAAAAAAAGCCTTGGCTTTGGGTATGTCCATCGTCACGCCATGGCCCATCCGGTAGGTGTCGCCCATGGAAGCGCAGGCGTCGACGTCGTTATGTTCACAGCCTAATTCAAGGGTTTTGTGGGCTTGTTTTAATTCAGCCGCGGGCAGGGTCCGCGTCTTGACCCTGGCGATTACGCGATTGCAATGGCCGGCTCTGCCTTCTGCGCAGGCGATTTCATCGGCGCGTTCGGGCGAGATCGAGATAGCGGCGGCGCTTGCCGAAGAAGCTGGAAGCGCGCTGGGAGCCGGATTCTGAGCCGCAGATACCGATGGGGCAGGTGAAGGGCTGGACGAAGCGGGAGCCGGTATTTCCGGCCGGGCTGAACATCCTTGGAGGGCGGCCAAAGAAGCAAGCCAGCCTAGCAAAAGCGCGCGTTGCATGGGCCGCATTCTGGCCACGGTTTGCGCTTGAAGAAAAGCTTCGCGGGGCCTTACAACAAAGTTCCCAAGCGGCCGTCCAAGGCCGGGTTAAACATTCGCCGTTTCGATTGCATACCCACAAGGAGAAATTCAGATGCCTGCCCCTACGCCGCTCAAGACGATTGTGGCCTTTGCTGTCCTCGCCTTTGCCGTTCAATTGGGAATCAGCGCCTGCCGATCCCAGGAAGATCCTTCTGTCGCGCCCGAGCCCAAAACGCCGGCCGGCAGCGATATTTCGGCTCCCTCCAAGCCTGCTTCGGGCTCGATGGGCAATGCCAACAAGGCCACCGAGCCCAATAGCGAACAAAGCGCCGCAACATCCAAGCCTCCGCGCTTCTTTGGAGGCAGCAAGGCGGCCGCGATGGATTGGCCCGAAGATAACGCTCCCCAGCCCCAGCCCCAGCCTCAAGCTCCTCAGCAACAGGCTCCCCAGCAACAGAACGCCGCGCCTGTACAAGGAAAACCGCGATGATGTCCCAGCTCCGAGACGCGGCTTTTGGCTTTTGCCTCTTGCTCGTTCTCTTTGGCGGCCTCCAGTATTTGTTTCCCGCCCGCCGAGGCCAGCGCTTCTTCCGCCCCGAATTCGGTATCGATCTGCTCTTCTTCCTCGGCCAATATCTTATTTTTGTATCAATAACGACAGAATTGCTCGTTCAATTGATGAATTTTATTCCTCAAGCGCCGCTCGCCAATATCCGGGCCGCCTTCCGTGCGCTGCCTTTGTGGCTCTTCACCGCGATTTGCCTCTTTTTGGGCGATTTTTTAATCTATTGGTTTCACCGGGCGTGCCATCGCATTCCAATCCTATGGCGTTTCCATGCGGTACATCACAGCATCGAACACTTGGATTGGCTGGCCGCTCACCGGGAACATCCATTGGATGGAATTGCAACCCAAGCCTTTCTTAATCTTCCCGGCATCGTGCTCGGCCTTCCCTTTGAAGCGCTGGGCGCAATCATTACCGCCCGGGGCCTCTGGGCCATTTTTATCCACTCCAATGTGCGTATTCCCCTTGGCCCGCTGCGTATTTTATTTGGCGCGCCCGACCTTCACCAATGGCATCACAAAAAGTCCGAGGCCACGCAGCACAACTTCGCCAACCTCGCGCCTTATCTCGATATTCTTTTTGGAACCTATTATCGCCCCGAAGGCGCGCCCACCTACGAGCTTGGGCTGACCGAACAAAGCTGGCCCCGAGGCTATTTCGCTCAATTATTAAAACCCTTTCGGCCCGAACCCCGGACTCCTCATGCCTAGGGCTTGCTAAGCCGGGCTAAATTGCGCGATCGTGCGGCCTCTATGAGGATTTCCTTTTGGGCGCTCTTGGCCGCATCCACGCTGGCTTTGCCTCTCAACAGCGCATGGGCCGAACCCAATGCGCCCGTGCAGCGCGTCGTTCCCGTGTTCGCGGGAATGCTCACCACGAGCGGCCGCGGAAAGCTTGAAGCCGGGCTCGATTTGCGCATGGGCGCGAGCGCGAACTGGGATCGCTATCTGCATGGACTGGCCGCGGTATCGACCGAAGGAGGCAGTTCCGATGTGGCGAGCCTGCGCGCTCCCGATGGTTTTTCGCGTCCCACGGAATGGCAGATCGGCCTTGGTTTTACGCTGATGGATAGAAATCCCCTGGCCGCGCCAGAACGGGCGCCTGCGGGCGGCGCGCTTGAAGATGCGTACGCGACGTGCATCAAGGCCGCGATGCTTCTGTCGCGCACCGACGACGAAGAAGCCTTTTTGGCGCTGCATGCGGAAAAAGCCTTCGATGTATTCCTCACGTCGCCGGGGGCCCGGCTGCTCCGCGAAAAGTTTATTCAAGACCATACGCAGGACGTTCAAAAAGCGCTCGAAAACAGAGGCGCCAAATGCGCTTTTTTGCCTTCTGAAATGAGCTGCCGCTGTGAATCCGTGCCCATCGCCTCCAGCGCGATCGATCCGGACAGCATAGGCAGCGACTGCAGCGCTTTCACCAAGTCGGCATTAAAAAATCTATTCGTAAAACAAGCCCGGATGTGCAATCCGACGAGCGGCACATTGTGCGGATGGATTGCGGAACAGCGCATGCAGATCGAGTCTTCCGCATACTGCGAAGCGGGCCGCAAGCCATTTGAAAGCGTGGTTGAAGAAGAGCGCCAAAAGGCGAGGTATCCAAAAATATGGTTTACGCTCAAGGCCAGCTACGGCGCCAAATCGCTGTCCTACTTTGAAACGGGAGCCGGTGCCGCAACGCTGTTGCGCCCCGCCAAACGAACCTATTCCGATGGTTCTTTCGGCGCGATGCTGACCTACGTACAAGCGACGGCCCCCGTGCATTTCACGGCTGAGATTCCGATTTTATATCAATCGCGCTGGCATCCTTCCGACCAGTTTGTGTCGGTGTGCGACGTGCAGGGTTTGGTGACGGCGGAGGGCGGCGATAGGCCCGCGGAGAGCTGTGCGGAGACGCCGTACGGAGAGCCTCAGCGCGAAAGCGTGTTATGGGCGAGCGTCCTTTTGGGCCTGGTGATGGAAGGCGCGTGGAGGCTCTCGCTCGGGCCGACCTTTGCCTATGACTTCGCGAACAAAACAGAGACGGCTTATAAATTTGGCTTTCAAGCGCCGGTATATGTGGCGCTGACGCAATCGCTGAAAAGCTTTTCGGGCGACTACGAAGGGCTATTGCGGGTCGTGCCTTCGATTACGCTGGTGCGCGCGGAGGAGCAATTGGATGTGAATGTGGGAATTGCCGTTCAGCTTCTTGCAAAACGCTGGCTGTTTGGCGGTGCGCTCGATTGGCCGTGATATACGAAGCACGCTAGCGCCTTATGGTACGTTCGGGCTCTATGCCGCCCGAACCCATTGACCATATCGATCAAGCCATTGTCGACGATGCGGCGCCCTTGCCCGCGGATCCAAAACAAGCCCTCGAGCTGTTCACGCAGCTTAACGGGCCGAGCGCCCAGGTGGCGGCTCATGCCTGCGGAGCGCTTTCGGTCGTCGCCGCGGCGCTGCTCACCGGCGGTTACAAAGCCCTTCAAACGCTTGCCCAGCGATTAAAAAACGAATTGTCCGAGCAAAGCTATCAAGAGATTCAAGACTTGGCCGATCAAATTGCCCGGGGCGGCGATGATGCGAATTACGGAACCCTCGGCGCATTGGCTCAAACGCTTCAGCGGCGCTTTCGCACCTTCGACGGAGGAATGCCCTATGATCACCTCAGGCATTTAATGGGGATTGCGGGATTTAGGCCGCCTCAAATCATCAAAGACGATCGGATTGATATCACCATCCCGCTATCTGGACAATGCTGGCCGGCTAAAATCGCACTCAATAACCCGGATACAGGCGATCACTGGATTTTGGTGGCCCGCGATAAAGCCGGCCTATTGATTTACGACCCTTATCCCAGGGCCGATGGCAGCCAAATCATTCGATTTGGTGAACGCGACTGGAATCGCTATGCCGCGCTTATCCGCCAAGAGGAAGAAGATAGCAATACGATCGGATTTCTTCCTCGTTTCCCGGCCTAAGCTAAAAAGAATGGCGCACAATTCGATTGCAAAGGAATACTCGAAACGTTAAGGTCGGGGTGATATGCGACTCCTATTGATCAGCGATACCCATGGACACCTGGCCCAAGTGGACGAACTCGCTCAAAAGACGGGCGCCGACGCGGTTCTTCACGCGGGTGATTTCGGTTTTTATGATGATCAAAGCGTCGATCGGCTCGAAGCCCGCGAGCTATTCTTGAGAATTGTTCATTCGGATTTGCCCAGCGACGAAAAGAACAAAGCCAAAAAGCTTCAGAGCGATAAAATGCGCGATTTTATTCGCAAAAGATTACCTCTAAGCGATTTAGGCGCCTGGCTCAAAGAGGGAAGGGGTTTTTCTGTTCCGGTATATGCCGTATGGGGCAACCACGAAGATCGCGTTGTGGTCGAGGCTCTTATCGCGGGCCGTTTAAATGTTCCCAATCTGCATTTGCTTCACGAGTCTCAGTGCGCCCGCGTCGGGCCATTTCAGCTTTTTGGATTGGGGGGAAATATTGTTCCAAGCCGCCTGGCCGATAGCCCATCTCCATTGGCCGGCGAGGGAGGAAAAATTTGGACCACACTCGCTCAAATTGGAAAGCTGGCTCAATGTATGGCCATCCCCAAAGAAAAAGGCGAGGCGCGCATTTTGATTTCTCATCTAAGCCCTGGAAAAGAGCCGCTTTTAATTCACCTATGCGCGCTTCAGAAAGTGGACGTGACCGTGAGCGGCCATATGGGAAGCCCATGGACGGTAGTTTGGGATGAATTTTCGGTGCGGGAGCCGTCTCAATCCCATAAAAGGCTGTCCGATGCCCAAGAGCGGCTGCTCGAAGTGCTTAGCCTGCCGCTTCCCAGCGATCCCGCGCTCCGGCCTCATGTGCAGCATGCGATTTCGGTGCTCAACACTTTGCCCAACACCTTCGCGGATACCCGCGGCTCGGTGCTGCCCCGCTGGTATCGGGGCGGTTTTCATGTGAATTTGCCCGATGCTCCCGATGGTTATGCCGTGATTACCTATCAAAATGGTAAAATCGGATTAGAAACAGTATCCCATGGATTCTTTCAGAATGGATAATAAAAGTCCTTGACGTTTTGATAAAAGCGGCGTTAATTATCACTTCGCTTCGCAGCAGTTGGCTCTTGGGGGGCTAAAGCCATGCAAGCAGTATCGATGCTCAATGAGCTGTTTGTTCAGCGATTTCGAATAGAAGCGATTGCCGGAAGCGGCGGGATGGGGACCGTATACCGCGCCCGCGATGTGCTTAGCGATCAGATGGTCGCGCTAAAGCTCATGCATCCAAGTACCCGCCCGGAGGATACGGAACGCTTTGCACGGGAGGCACGGATGCTCAGTTCGCTGAGGCATCCGGGGATTGTTGCGTGTGTGGGCTTTGGCGTCGCGGAAAAGGGCGAGCCTTATGTGGCGATGGAATGGCTTGAAGGCGAGGATTTGGCCCAATTGCTAAGCCGCCGCAGGCTTCAAATTGATGAATGTGTGACACTACTTCATCGGATTGCCGATGCACTGCGGGCGGCGCATGAGCAGAATATCGTGCACCGCGATATCAAGCCTTCGAATTTATTTTTAAGGCACGGCAAAATCGACCAAGTCACGTTATTGGATTTTGGCTTGGCGAAGATTGCGGCGCTGGTTTCGGGAGCCGTGACGAAATCGGGCTTGATTGTAGGTTCGCCTGAATACATGGCGCCCGAACAAGCGAGGGGGCAGGGGGGTGTTGGCCCGGCCGCGGATATTTTTTCGCTGGGCTGTGTTTTATATGAATGCCTAAGCGGCAAGCCTCCTTTTGCGGCGGGGCATTTGGCGGCTGTGCTCGCGAAGATTTTATTTGAGGCTCCGCTGCCCATTAAACAGCTCCGCCCCGATATTCCTCAGGCGCTCGCTTCTCTCATCGACCGCATGCTGGTCAAAGAGCCAAGCCGGCGGATTTCAAATGCGATAGAATTGGTTAATGCATTGGAGGGATTTCAATCGGCGCCCGCGGCCTCGGAACATATTGGATTATCATCGAGGCGGGCTTTTACGGGCGAGGAGCAGCAATTGCTGAGTGTCATTATCGCCACGCCCTCCCAAAAGCTCGATAAAACCATCGAATTGGGATCAAATTCGTTTGTAGATCCCATCCTTCAGGGCACCGTTGAAGAATTTGTGAGGCTGTTCGGAGCGCAGCCCGAATGGACGGCGGATGGATCGCTGATTGTGACGCTATCGAAGCGTTATGGAGAAGCGCGGGATCGGGCGGATAACGCGGCCCGCTGCGCGCTGGCCATCCGGGATCAGTGGCCGAACGCGCTGATTGTGCTCGCGACGGGAAGAGGGCAGCTTGGAAGCCGGCTTCCCATGGGCGAAGTGCTTGAACGGGCCGGGCATTTATTGAGAAGCGCCGCCGAGAGTGCGCGGGTTCACACAACGGAAAAGATATTGTTGGACCGCATAACGGCTGGATTGCTGAGCGAGCGCTGGCAATTGGAGGAAGACTCAGAATCGGCGGCTATTTTATTGGGCGGACGGAGCGATGAAGACGAGAGCCGGCCTTTGCTTGGAAAGCCGACGCCCTGCGTGGGGAGAGAGCAGGAACTCGGTGTTTTGGAATCGGCGCTCTCGAGCTGTATCGAGGAAAGCGAGCCTCATTTTCTGCTGGTGGCAGCGCCCGCGGGCATGGGTAAATCCCGGCTCCGGCACGAATTCCTGAGACGCCTTTCGAATTTGGATACAAATCCGGTTGTATTGGCCGCGCACGGCGACGCCATGCTTCGCGGATCGCCTTATGGAATGATCGCGGCGATGCTCAAAAAGCTGTGCGGCATCGAGCCGGGCGATTCGATAGAGGAGCAAAGGCAAAAACTAAAAGAGCGGGTTTCACGGCATCTAAGGCCGCCTTCGGCGGGAGTGCATCCGGCCATTGTCTTTCTCGGAGAGATCTGCGGCATTCCATTTTCCGACGAAGCCAATTTAAAACTGCGGGCCGCCCGGGCCGATGCCCGGATTATGGGCGATCAAATCGCTCAGGCGCTGCTCGATTTTCTAAGGGCGGAGTGCATGGGGGCGCCGCATATTTTTGTTTTGGAGGACCTGCATTTAGCCGATGTGCTGACCGTTAAATGGATTGAATTGGCCATGCGCGAGCTGCGCGGCGTTTCCTTATTGGTATTGGCTTTTGGGCGCCCTGAAGTGCTCGATCGATTCCCGGCCCTCTTGCGATCGTGGTCTGAGCACAGGACGATGCTCAGTTTAAGGCCGCTTGGAAAACGCGCGCGGGAAAGGCTGGTGCGCCAGATATTAACGGCGGGCATTTCATCCGAATTGGTTGAACGCATTGTCGAGCAATCGGGAGGCAATCCGCTTTTATTGGAAGAGCTGGTGCGCGCGGCGGCGAAGGGTTATGAAAATCTCTCATCCGATACCGTGGTGGCCATGCTTCAGGCCCGCATTGAAAAGCTGGAGCGGGATGAGCGGCGCGTGCTGCTTGTGGCGAGCCTATTTGGAATCAATTTCTCAAAAAATGGTCTTGTGGCCCTGTTTTCAACCCTGGGTGAAGCGGAGATAGAAACGCATTTGCGGGCGCTGGTCGAGGCTGAAACGATCGAGTCTAGGCCCGGGTCCGCTCCGGCAAACGATAAAAACTACCGGTTTCATCATTCGCTGATCCGGGAGGCGGCCTATGGGCTTCTGGTCGATACCGACCGGCGTTTGGGTCACAGGCTTGTCAGCGAGTATTTACAGCGCATCGGAGAAACAAATCCTGTTGTATTGGCTGAACACTTGCTCCGGAGCGACGAACCTGGCCATGCCGTTCCATTTTTGCTGAATGCAGCGAGAAATGCTCTTCGAAGCAACGATTTGGATATTGCAATACGATACGCATATCAAGGAATACAATGTGGTGCATCTGGGGCTGAACTGGCGGAGCTGTATTGTATCCGGAGTACGGCGGAGCTTTGGCACGGCGATTTGAATCCCGCCTATGAAGCCGGAAAAGAAGCGCTGCGCCTGCTCATGCCGGGGTCTTCGCTTTGGTGTGAGGCGGCGCTTTCGATGGTATTTGTCACCACCTATTTGAATTTGGAAGAAGCGTTTTCAGGGCTGGTGGAACAATTTGAACAGATAGAACCTCAACGTGATGCAATTGGATCTTATGTAGAAGCCGCATCCTTTTTGGTGATATTGGCGAGTCTAAATGGCCGGGCGGAGCGGGCCCGGTTTTTCCTGCACAAACTTCGCGCGATGGATACGGAAGAAGCGGCGCTGGAAGCTGGGCCGCGGGGCTGGATACGCTATGCGCACAGCGTGTATTGCCATTGGATAGAAAACGATCAGTGGTTAAAGCGCGAGTTGTCTCTCGAAACGATTCAATTGTCGAGGATTACCGGCGATCGGCGGATGGAGGGTATGGGCTTGGTGTCGCTGGGGATCGCGTGTGCGGGGCTGGGCGCGTATCCCGAGGCTTACCGGGCATTTTACGATGCATTTGAGCTATCGAAGAAATTGCCCCACGAGAATTTTTTATACAGCTCGGTGCGTACATTTCTCGCGCAGACCTTGGTGGAAGAAGGGGATTCCAAGCGTTTTGAAGAAGCATTTATTTGGGCGGGCGAATGCATTGCGGCGAGCAAGACGACATCGCCGATGGTGGGCCGGGCCCATTGGGTGCTGGCGCGGGTTTTGTCTTTTCGCGGCGAGTTGTTGAAGGCGCTTGAACACGCGAAAACGGCGGTGGCTGCGCTGCGGATTGAGGCGGCCGTTTGCCCGAGCGCATTTGCGGAGCTGACGCGGATATTGCTTCGGCTCGATAGGGTGCAGGAGGCGCGGGAAGTGGCCGAGGATGGGCTGTCTGTGCTCGATCGCGTCGGGCGGAGCTGTATGGAGGTGGATTTGCTCATGGCCGTCAGCGAAGCGCGCATGGCCTGCGGCGATCGGGAATTGGGTGAGGCGGCGCTGGACGAGGCATGGAGGCGAATGCAGGCGAGCGCGATGAAAATACCGGATATCGAAGCCCGCAAACGATATTTCACGGTGATTCCCTTGCATGCCCGCGTCGTTGAAAGGGCGCAGATCGAGCTGATGGAGACGGTAGATTCCTGTCCCGAGTTCGGTGATACGATCGAATCAATTGGATGATTTTTTAGACCACCACGATAGTAAATCAGGCAGAACGGTTTCTGATATTTGAATTAAATGCATCATATGATGCTCTTCTTTTTGGCCGCCATAGCCTCGCACGATAAATCCACCCATTTCGGCTTTGGTTTCCGGAGAAAGCGGTATCCAGAATTCATCGGCGACGGCCTTTCTCGCCGCGTCAAAGCTGGGCAGCGCGGGTTCCTGGTTAAAGGGTAATCGCCGGATACGGAGCCAATTTAATAGAGCATCCACCGTTTCCTGGGGGCCGGCCGAAGTGGGGGTCGAAGCGATTTCCGAATGGGCAATGGAAAAGAGTTTTTTGTGCTCATAGGCCAGCTTTGCAAATCGCACAAACGGCTTAATCAGTGATAGATTTACCTTTTTATCGCTTCCAAATCCGCAGTGAAGCCCGTCGGCGAGAAGAACAGCATCGATAGATTTGACCCATTCTTGATGCCGGAGCAATGCATGAACGCTACCGTAGCCGGCGCTCCATGCGGACAGGGCAATTCGCCTGAATTGGGCATTCTCGAGCCCCCGTTTTTCAAGGTCGGCCCGAATTCGCCGGAGGATATCGCCGAATACGGCGGGGCTTGCAAAGTGCTGCTCGTAAACGGCCGAACCGGTGCCTAAATTAAAAATCATCAAGACGGCGTTGACCCGCGCAAAGCTTTCGGCGACCAATTCGGTATTGCCGTGAAAATGAAATACAATATCGTATTGGCCATCGCTGGACGAGAATGAAGGAGGCACCATCAATAAGCCGCCGCTGATATAGGTGCGCCCTTCGCGCTTGAAAGAGGCATCGGCGCGCTTTTGCTGGGGCTGGGCTTGCTGGGTTTCTAACGCTTTGGATTTTTCGGTCAATTCTTTTGAAATGGATTCGGGAGAGAAGCTGGGATAGGGCAAAGGCAGGGCGCGGCTGATGGGAGGCTCTGGCCTAAGAGCCAAAAATAGCGAGGAAGAAAGCAGAACGAGGGCGAGTCCTAGGATTGCGATCAGCGATAGATAGACGCGCACACGGAGAAGGATAGGCGAAATGCGGGATTCTGACGATGGGCTTTTTGAGGCTTGATAGAAGATTTAGGGATTGGAGGCCAATACCCGCTGCCCGCAGGGCTTTGCATTTTCATCTTTGTTGAGGCCGGCAATGCGCATGGGATCGGAATTCAATCCCGCCAGGGCCGAGCTGACTTTGGATAGGATCAATTCATCTAAATTGCCGCTTCTATAATTATCGTGTGTGCCGCCACAACTGCTCCGGGCATCGCCCGCGCCCGAAGATTGAGGTCCAGCGCCGCCCCGGAGCACAAACATATGCGTACCGCCCGTAAGCTGAGCGATCTGCCGGAATACAACCTGGCCCGTGCGATCCATGCCCGAGGCTGCAATTGTATAAATTTGAATACCATGATGATTAGCTTGTTTTACTGCGTCCGTGTAGCCGCTGTCGCCTTGATAATCCAAATGAGGAGGCGCATCTCCGATAAGAAAGACCAAACGGGCCACCGAGCCGGGTTTCCATTTCAGTCTATCGATAGCGACCCGGATCGCTTCGTTGACATGTTCGGGCGTGTCTCCGCCTCCATTGGCGGATAGGCCCGCAATACGCGTAGACAATCCTTCGAGATTGGTGGTCATTTGCGTCGTTCTTGTTACGAATTCATCGCCGCGATCGCGGTATTCCACCAGGCCCACCCTCGGCTTGACATTGAGCGATTTAAGCTGGTTCGCAATCTTGGCGAGGGTATCCCTCATGGCGATGATTTCTTCCGACATCGAGCCTGTGGTATCGAGAACAAAAGCAATATCAATGGTTTGGGTGACGGGAAGGAGCCGTTCGCCGGGTAAGGTGATCGAAACAACGCCGTCTCCAGGCGCTGAATCGAGGTTTTCCGAGACCTCAACCCCTTGGCAGCGGGCCGTGGCCGATAGCGATGTATTGCCAAAGCCGTCAACGTAGGGGAAAAACAGTGCACGCCCCGTGGCCGTGGTCATGACCGTTACGGAACTGGCCTTGAGGTTGTCTTTAATTTCCACCGGACAACTGGGGACGGCCTTTCCAAAGCGATCTCGGACTACGATAAATCGTCGGGCTTTTAAGTCAAATTTGGGCACTTCGTTCACGCGCTCGGTGGCAAACCACCGTACAAATTCGCGGAAATTAGCATTGTCATCCCATTCCCCTGTTTGGATTCCGCTTATTCGCGGCCCTGCATCGGCGGCTCCCCACATCGAGCCCGAGCTTGCCGCTCCGCCCACCGTTCCGCCGGCGACGCCGCCGGCCGCTCCGAATCCGGCGCCGCCTCCGCTTACGGAAACAGAACCCATGCGTACTTTGGGCGGGGAAGATCGGGTAGACCCGCCGAGACGTCCATGCCCCGACCCGTATCCCGCACCCGAACCCGTCCCCGCGCCGCGCCCGATGACGCCGACGCTGCCCAGGCCGATGCCCTCGCCACGGCCTCCGCCTCCTTCGCCGATGCCGCTTAAGCCTAGGCCGCCCGCTCCAAAGCTTTCCGAAGGTTTGGCTGGGTCGCCTTTGACCGCGGTGCTTGGGCTGGGTGGAGGGGCCGGCGGTGGTGGAGGAGGGGCTGCTTTCTCAAACGTGGTGTCTTCGGTGGCCGTTAAAGGCTCATCCGGCACGGACGCTGAAAGCTCTTTAATAATCTCGGCTTTTTTCTCGGCAGAGATGGGTGTGGACGGTGCCGGCGAGGCAGGCGTTTTGGCTTCTGTCACCTTTGGTTTGAGGGCCGAAGGCTGGGGATGGGAGGCAGGGGCGCACGCGCAGAGCGAAAGAAGCGCGCCCCACAGCATCAAGGAGCGGTGTTTCATGGTAGGTGCGGCGTTGGAGAGCCGCGCCCCGGGAAAGTTCCCAAAGCAATTGTGGCGGGAAAAAAGATCATCTATAAGGCCGGTTCTTAAACCCTTTTCGCTCCAATTCCATGCAATCAGCGCCGGCTTTCACGCCAACTGCCCAAAAAATTGCCGACAGGCTATCGGCCTACTTGGGTCCGCACACGGCGCGAACGGCTGTCAAGACCTTTTGTTTAAAGGCGCTTTCACGCGGTCCTGAAACGCTTTCGCCCGGAGATGCACCGCTGGTTCTTCAAGCGCTGCGGCCCATGTTAAAGACCTTTGTGGGCAAGGCGCGCAGCGAGCTTATTTTGGAAGCCATTGCCAAGGAGATTCGCTCGTGAACCTGAAACGCCTGTTTTTATGGCCTTGGCTTATCACGGTCATACTGATCGGCGCTCACACGTATCTTTTTTACGGGGAACCGCATCACGGTAGAGCCTTCGATTGGATATCCTTCGCTATAAAGGCGGTGACACTGGGCGGCCTTTGCTTGGGTGCCTTGTCTTTTGAGCGCGGCGCGTATCTGAGAAAGGCTTTTCTCTTTGAGGCAGGCACCTTTGCTTTCCTGATGACGCGCGATTTCGCGGCGCTTGTCCCGGTTGTGCAGCAAACGCTGACGGGCATCGGCGTCTATTTGCCAATGCGTTACACGCTTGTCGTACTGGCCAACCTGAGCTCCGTCGTCGGTGCGTGGATGATGGCATGGCTCAGTGACGAGGCGGGCCTCTTGGAATTGGGCGGGCGGCGCCGGCGAATTGGGATGATATTGGCTGGGCTCTCTTTAGGGTTGCTGATTTCAGGCCCCGCGATGCTCAAAGCCCTTCCTGAAATGCTGGAGGGAAAGAGTTATGCACTTATCATTTTGATCTCATCGGCGGGGGATACCATCTCCATCGCGTTGTCCGCACCTATCTTGTTGACGGCCATCGCTTTGCGTGGCGGCTATTTATATTATGCTTGGGGTCTTGTTGCTGCAGGAAGAGTCCTATGGTTGTTCTATGATGGGATGGGTATTGTTCCCCGGGAAATCGCGGACCTGCCCTGGGCGCGTTCGGTGGAGGAAGCGATGCGAACGCTTGCGTGCTTGCACGAGTGCATGGCAGGGATAGCCTTCTGGAAGATTTTAAGGGAGGCTTCGCCCGAAGAAGGCGCTGAGGCCGTGTTTAATGATAAAAACCTATAAGTCCCCAATTCTTTTCATTTGCGTTGTTCAGCCATGAGCGGATATTGGCAAGCGTCCGCGTCATATCATTGCTTGCCGGCTGGCTCCAATCGATATCTTGAGAAGCCTGCCGGCACAAGGCCGCGGGAATGCTGCCCATACCGGGGAAATCGTCGACGGGTATCTGGACCGGTGCGCCATAGGCCAGCCGGTAGATAGAAAACTCTTCCGGCGCATTCATCTTCTTGAGCTGTGCCTCCACCTCGTCGAATAAATCGATATGGCAAGGGTAAAACATATCATTGGTTTGAAACTTGCCAAAATGTTCAACGATCACTTTAAATGCATAGCGGTATTGAAACCCGTGCTCCCGGGGGATCTCAATCCCTTCAATCAGGTTTTTTATGGCTGTTCCCAGCGGCGGAACGCCTCTTTTTAATTCAGAAGAAAACCATTCATCGGCCCGGGTAAGCTCCTTCTTAAAACGGCCCCGGATCATCCGCCCAAGCTTCTCGTCCTTGCTGCCAATGGCCGATATACATTTATCGATGTCCACCGCATACACCATTAACCCATAGCTCATTGTTTCCTCTCCTGCCGCGCCAATGCGGTTTTTATTTTTCCGGGTACATCTGAAATGATTCCGTCCACGCCCAATTCGCTTAAATCCATGGCCTCCGTGGCCGAATTTACCGTCCACACATTGACGATATAGCCCCTATTCTTCAATGAGCGCACAAGTTCGGGCTGGGCAATCACGCGTTCAAGATGGATGGCTTGGGCGCCTAGATGCTTTGGAAGTTTAAGGGCATAGTCCGTCCACCAGGTGCGGTGAATGAGATAGGCGAGCGGAATATCGGGCGCCGCAATCCGAAATCCCGCGAGCATCGCCGGATCGAACGAGGAAACCAGCAAAGGATGAGAGGAATCCCATACCCGAAGCAGCTTCGCCACCGCCCGAATGAGTTTGCTTCTATCCGGGGTCTCCCGCTTGATCTCGACGTTAACGCCCGCTCCCCGTTGCCGGGCCAGGGCCAATACCTCGCTTAAAAGCGGAATATGCTGATCTTGTCCCAGCTTTATACGCTTGAGTTCGGACAAAGATAGCTCGGCCACCGCCCGCCTGTCTTCGCCTTGGGTAAGCCGCTCCAGTGTCGGATCGTGGATAACAACCGGCTCCCCCGAGGCGCATAATAGTACATCCAGCTCAATCGCCTGTGCCCCTTGCTTTAAAGCCTGTTCAAAAGCACCAAGCGTATTCTCGGGATAGTGCGAAGACATGCCCCTGTGCCCAATAATCATAGGGCTCGCTCCCGCGGGGCGCCGGAAATAGGGAAGCGTATGGTTCATGCGTTTAGCTCATCGGCAATGATCTTGGCCACTTGTCTCGCGCGTTCCACTTCGGATAGGGGGAATGATGCGCCTCCCACCACAGGATGACCGCCTCCTCCATGCCGCTTGCAAATGGAGGCAATATCATGCCGGCGCGGGCGCCCGCACCAAGGGTTGTATCCTATAGCCATCTTGATATGGTTTTTGCTTCTTAATAGTGTAATGGAATACATGCTCTCGGGGTAAAGCGCATACGTGGCGAATTTTAAAGTCCCGTCCAAGTTAGACTCGGATAGATCCACGAAAACGACTTCGCCCATAGGGATGGCGGCATGGCGAACTCGATCCAGAAAAATAGTGCGATATGCGGCCAGGGGTTTGTAATATTCATTGATATCATCGGCGCGGGCAAGCTCATGAAGATTGACGGTCAAGAGCCTCGGGACAATGGAATTGAGAAATGGCCCATTGCCATGATGTTCAACCACGGCGGCCAGCCGAAGCACGGGTTCTTCTTGAGAAATGGCTTCTTGAGCGGAGTCAAAGCGGGCGGTATCGATTTTGTCGGCCCATTCAACGAGATCGCGCAAATGATCGGTTTGAATTCCAAAGTGTTTTCGCGCTACATCGGCAATAAGCTTGGTACACGAACCATAAGCGGCATCGTAGAAGACCTGCGGACTTTCCCCATGAACGGCCATATCCGGCGAAGCCGCGCTGTTGAGAGCCGTATTACGCTCCTCCGGCGAAGCAAAGCCCGTCACATGATGGTCAAAATACCATGTCACCCGTTTGGATGGGGTGTAGCGAAAGTCAAGAATGGCATTTTCATCGCCATCGAGCCAGCCTTCGGGAATCATATTCATTCCAGGCCCATAGCCGCAGGATTTATACCGGAGTTTGCGGTCGTTGCGGGGCAGGAGCCGCTCCAGCATAAAAGAAAATAGGGCGGCGCTGGCCATTCCATCAAAACAGTAGCCATGTGTGGCGACGGTGACGATGCTCGGCATACAGGCGATGGGTAGCACGGCTTGCGTCTGAAGTGCATGGGTTTTGTGAGCCGTATCTGCCTTTTGATATGGCCCCGCGAAAAAGCCGTGCACTTGTGGTTTTTTATGGCTTAGAATCAAGCCCGTGAAACGCTGTTTATGGCTTGGAATCGGGCTCATTGGGCTGGGCTGTTCCGCAAGGGCTTCTACGTCGTCGTCTTCTTCTTCGGCCGGTCCAGCCCATCCTGCAACGACCGTGGCCGCGCCCACCTTGCCCGCCTCGCCCGCGCAAGTGCGCGAGACAGCGGGAGCTGGCGGCGCAAAAGGCACAGTCTCTCCAGATTCTTGCCAGGATTGCGCAGAGCGAACGCTGACGGTTCTGGCCCCGCCGCATTCGCAAGAAGCCGTGGAACAGATATTTCTTAGTCTAAAGCAGCCCGCCCTTGCGCTTTCGGCCGAGACGGCCCGTTCCAAGGCATCCCGCGTCCTGATGAGCGCGTTTTCAAATTCGGCCCTCGATTCGGCCTTTGGTATGGAACCCGAAGGCGAAGTCTTGGGCGTAGAGCTTTCGGAGGGCCAGCGGGCCAGCCAATCCCTTCAATTATTGCCCGGAAAATGTATGACATGGATTGCTCAAGGAGGGCTTGGGACCATTGAAATTGATATGGTGCTGATATCGGCGCAGGGCAACTCGGCATCGATTATCGCGCTGGACGAGCAAGAAGGGCCGATTGCGGTAGTAGGCCGGGGCATGGGATGTGTGCGGCACAAGCAAGACAAACCGCTGCCCGCGGCGCTTTCGGTCGTCATGCGCAAGGGCGGCGGGCTTTTGCTGCTCAGATCGTATCAGCGCAGTCTATAAATAAGCCTGCTTCTTCCTCTTCCCGATCGCCTTTCAACAATCTCTTGTGTTCTGCTCACAAATCGTAAGATACTGCGCGCGACTGGCATCTGGCACAGCCATGCGCACAAAGGACCTCAAGCATGCTTGAACGACGGCGTTTTATCGGTATTTCGGCTTCGATCCTGGCCCTGTCTCTCGTGGGCTTATTGGGGTGTGGAAAGAAGAATCCGGATGCGGGTAAAGATCCCGCGGCCACCGCGAGTGGATCGGGCTCGCCTGCCCAAGCGGCGGCTGAATGGAAGATAGGCTCGTTTTTAAGCCTGTCGGGAGCCGAGACTCAATTCGGCGTCGAAACCAAGGAAGGAATCGAACTCGCCGTTGATGAGGTCAATCAAAAGGGTGGTGTCAAGGGTAAACCTATCAAAATGGTCTTTGAGGACGATAAAACCAATCCTCAGGAAGCCACAAATAAAGTCCTTCAATTGATCGATCGCGATAAAGTGATTGCGATTTTAGGCGAAGTGGCTTCAGCCCGCTCGAGAGCCGGCGGTATCGTCGCGAATCGGGCAAAAATCCCGATGATTACGCCTTCCTCCACCAATCTGGATGTGACCAAGGTTGGCCCGTTTGTATTCCGGGTTTGTTTTACCGACGACGTTCAAGGAAAAGTCGGCGCTCAATTTATCGTAAATACCTTGGGCAAAAAGAAAGTGGCGATTCTATTTGCCTCGGACAATTTGTATTCCTCTGGCCTCGCAGGCGATTTCCGCACCGAAGCCAAGCGGCTGGGCGCCGAAATTGTCATGGAAAAGAGCTTTTTAAACGCCGAAACGAATTTCACCACGTTTATTAATGAAATTCGCGACGCTAAGCCCGATATCATTTATGCGCCCATTTATTATACCAATATGGTGCCCATTGCCCGGCAGGCCAAGGCCGCTGGATTGAAGGGCGATATGTTTGTAGGCGGCGATGGCTGGCATGCCGATTCGCTCCTCGAAAGCGCCGCCGATGAAATGGAAGGCGCTTATTTCTCAACGCATTTCACACCCGATGTGCCTTGGGACGATGCCAAGAAATTCGTCAACGCTTATAAAGAACGTTTTAAGCGTGAACCAACCGCATCCAGTGCAATGGGTTACGATGCTGCTAAGGTTCTATTTGATGCAATTGGCCGCTCCAAAGGCGATACCCCGGTGGATGTGCGCGACGCCATTGCTGAAACCAAGAATTTTAAAGGCGCAACCGGCAGCATCACAATCAATGCGGAAAGAAATGCCGACAAGCCTATTGTAATCGCCCAGGTCAAGGGCAAGAAATTCACCTACCATTCGACGGTGGGTGGACCTACCCAATAAGCCATGCCATCCAGAACCTTTGCCGTCGGTGATATCCACGGCGATTTCAATCATCTATTGCGCCTGTGGGCAAAATTGCCCGAACTCGGCCCAGACGATACCCTTGTCTTTTTGGGCGATTATATCGATAGAGGCCCTCATTCAAAAGAGGTTGTCGCCTGGCTTCGGGCGCTGCCCTCGCGCACCAGGGCCAAATTGGTCTTTTTACGCGGCAATCATGAGGATGGCTGGCTTCGCGTGCTTGAGAAGGGCTGGCCTGAATTTTTACTTCCCCCAGGCAATGGGTGTTGGAAAGCCTATTTTTCGTATTGCAATCGTCCCACTGAAGGAGAATCGCCGTCATCCGACGATTTCGCGGCTTTTATTAAAGGCTCGTTTTTTCCCGAGGACGATGTGGCATGGATGAAGAATCTATTGTGGTGGTACGAGGACGAGCACGCCATCTATGTACATGCGGGCCTGCTGAAACGCGAAGGACGATTTTTGCATCCATCGGAAACATCGCAGGAGCAAGGATTGTTGTGGCAGCGAAGCAACGATTTCTTTCGCGGTTACAAGGGTAAACGGGTGATCTGCGGGCATACGCCGACCGAGGATTTGCCTGCCGAGTTATCGGTGTATACGCCGTCCGATACCAAAGACTTGTGGTTTCATGGCGACGTTGTCGCTATCGATACCAAGTGCGGTAAGAAAGATGGTTTTTTAACTGCGATCGAATTGCCGGATCTATTGGTGTACGAATCAAGAGATAAATAGGCAGGCCCGGATGTCGATTGAGGAACAAGACTATATTCTTCGGATGATCCGCCAACTGGCCCAGGCCATTGCCCGCATTGTCGGCCTTCGTGAATCGGGCAAGCCCGAACAGGCCCTCCAGGCCGTGAAAGAAACATCAGATGCCCTATTGGGGCCGCTCGCGCCGATGCTTCCGCGCCTCGATGCAAAAAGCGCCGCCGCCCTTATCGGCAATCCAGAAAAGATCGAAGCCATCGTCCGCCTGCTCTCCGAAGAGGCCGCGATCCATAAGGCCATGGGCAATCTTTCCCTCGCTCAAAACACCTTGAATCGAGCCGCTGCCCTCGCAAAGGCGGGAGGACTTCAACTCGATCCAAAAAAGCACTTGTCAAGCGATCCATCGCTTTCTAGCCTCCTGAAATAGTGCAACGTGCGGCAAGGGCGCGCCCGCGTGCGATTTTCGAAGGTTTAACATTACGGACTCGAGCCAATGGGCACAAAAGCAGGGGTTGGAAGGAGTCTTCACAAGAATCCTCAAGTGGCTGGCAAAGAGGCCGTCGAACAAGCGCTTGCGCATGCTGCGATCGGCAAGCCGGACTTTGTATTCTTGTTCGCGACGGTTGGCTACAACCAGCAGGCGCTTGTCAAGGCCGTGCGGGAAGCGAGTGGCGGGGCAAGGCTTTCGGGCTGTTCCGGCGAGGGAATTATCGCCGGCGATATGGCCGACGAGTCCAACTTCGCCGTGACGGTGATGGCCGTTCAGTCGGATGAATTGCGCTTTGAAAACGGCCTAAACACAGGCTTGAAAGAGGACTCGGCGCAAGTGGGCAAAGCATGGGCCGAAACGCTGTTGCCCCATATCAAAGCCGATGCCATCGCCCTATTCGCTTTCCCCGATGCGCTATCCGTCAATTTTGCCCAGCTTCTATCGGGGCTCGAAACGCGTTTGAATTTAGATCGCCTGCTTCCCGTGCTGGGCGGAACGGCCGGCGACAATTGGCAATATGCCCGGACATACCAATATTGCAATGATGATGTCGTATCGGATGGTGTTGCGTGGACCTTGGTTTCCGGTCAAGGAAAGCTAATTTGGTCGGTGAATCACGGCTGTGTTCCGGTAGGAATCGAACTCACGGTGACCCGGGCCAAGGGCAATACCATCTATGAGCTGAATGGCCGGCCGGCACTTTCGGTATTGAACGAACTCCTGCCCGTTGAAGAACTAAAGGATTGGCGCACTGCCGTCGTGAATTTGGGTTTTGGTTTAAAGACAGCGGCCGAACTCGGCGATTTTGGGCATTTCTTATTAAGAGCCATGGTCGGCGGCAAAGACGACACCACCGGATCTGTCTCCATTCCGACGGATATCAGCGAAGGCTCAAAGTTATGGGTGATGCGCAGGGATTTTGAAAAGGTAACGGCGGGCACCCAAGAAATGGCGGCCCGTATTTTATCGCAAATGGCAGGCGCGCATGCAAAGATGGGTTTCCATTTTGATTGTGCCGGCCGCGGAAAAGTCTTTGTGCGCGATCATCAAAAGCTCGAACTTCTCCACACGCTCCGCTCTGGTATTGGAGAAGATATCCCTTGGTTTGGATTTTATACCTTTGGGGAAATTGGCCCGGTGGGCGGCGCCAATTGCATTCACAATTATACCGCAATTGTCGCCATTATTATTTAATGGATACAGGCGGAAACGACAAACGGCTCTTGCGCGATTCCGGCGCTTCATCGGCGGGCACTTCAAACCAAAATACACTGCCTTCGCCGGGCTTGCTTTCCACACCAATCATTCCGCCATGGTGTTCGACCAATGCTTTCGAAATAGCGAGCCCCAATCCCGTCCCGCCCTTCTGTCTGGAGTCCGAGCTGTCGAGCTGCTGAAACTTCTGAAACAGCTTGTACATTTGATCGGCAGGCACCCCCGGACCCTCATCGCGCACCTCAAAACGCAGCCCAATCCGGTTGCCCCGCTCTACCCTAAGCCGGACCGTGCCCTCTTTCGGCGAAAATTTGATCGCATTGGATAGCAAATTCATCAATACCTGCATGAGCCTATCCCAATCGCCTCTCACCACGGCTCTGGCCGATAAATCGAGAGAAAGATGAACGCCCGCCTGGGATGCCATGCCCCGGATGCCTTCCAGCGCCGCCTTGGCCAGCTTGGCCGGATCGATATTCTGAAGGTTGAGCTCGATTTTACCCGCCTCCATTTTATCGAGTTCAAGCAATTCGTTGATTAATCGAATTAATCGCTCCGAATTGGACATCGCAATATGAACGACTTCCTGCGCCTCGGGCGTGAGAGGCCCGACAATACCGCCTTCCAATAGGCCCAGCGCGCCCCGGATCGATGTTAAAGGCGTCCGCAATTCATGCGAAACCGTCGAAATAAATTCGCTCTTCATCCGATCGACTTCTTTATGATCCGTTAAATCCTTTCCAATATTGAGATAGCCAATCGCCGCCCCGCTGCTATCGCGCAAGGCCGTGACGGACAATAAAACCGGAAATCGGCTTCCATCCTTTCGAATGTATGTCCATTCTGTTTCATCGGCCTGCTCCATGCTCGCTTTTGCAAACAGCACCGCCGCGCCGCCCGGTACTGGAAGCCCAAGCTCCACGCTGAGCTCTTTGGCCCGTACCAGCATTTCAATTCGATCGTGAAGAGTGGCAATATTGGCTTTGCCCATCATTTCCTGCGCCGAATACCCAGACATGCGTTCGGCGCTCGCATTAAACGTGCGAATCGTTCCCGATGTATCGCACGAAATAATCGCGTAGTTGGCGCTGTCCAAAATGGCTTGCTGAAGCGTCGTCAATTCCCGCAGCCGCTTTTCCGCCGAGCGATCCCAGCGAAGCTCGGCTTCACTCCGGGGGCCCGCGATATCCTCGGCAGGCTCGGGAATTTGAAGCGTTTCAAGGCTTTTGCTGACCAGCGCGAGTTCCTCCGTGCGCAGCCGCAGCTCCAATTGAGCGCCCACCTGCCGCCCAAGCGCCCGCAGCGCCGCGATGACTTCGGACGAAAGCTCATGAGGCTTTGTATCCGCGACACATAGCGTTCCCACCGCATGGCCGCCTCCGATGATTACAGGGAAGCCCGCATAAAAACGGATCTCCGATCCGCCTTTCATCATCGGATGTTTGGATAAATATTCATCGGCTTGAACATCGCTTACGCAGAGCTCTTTTGCCGTGTCGACAACGAGCGCGCACAGCGACGATTCCCGAGGCATCTCCGGCACGGGAATGCCTCGCTTGGACTTAAACCAAACCCGCTTGTCATCCACCAAGCTAATGAGCGCCATGGGCGCGCCGCACAAAAGCGCCGCCAAATGCGTGATGTCATCAAAAGCCGTCTCGGGCGGCGTATCGAGAATATTCAGGCGTTTTAATGTGGAAAGCCGCTCGGAGTCGGCCGTGGAAAGAGGCGCTTCGCTCACGCGCACATTGTACGCTGGAACGCGTCTTAAATACCGCCCAAAGGCTCTTGGGCCCGCTCCAAAATGCGCACCACCTCGGCGGGTAATCCCATCGGATCAAAGGGCTTGCTAATCACACCCGCGGCGCCCAGCATCAAATAGCGCTCCACTTCCCGCTTTTCGACCTTGGCCGTCATAAAAATGACCGGGATATGCGCCGTATTGGGCTGCGCCTGAAGCTCGGCCAGCGTCATCGGCCCATCCATGCCAGGCATCATCACATCGAGCAAAATGACATCGGGCTGCTCCGCCGCGGCCTTTTCCACGCCTTCGCGGCCCGAGCCCGCCAGCACCACATCCCAATGCCCAACCCGCTTCAGGCTGAATTCTCCGATGCGGCGTATGTCGGGCTCATCCTCGACGAGCAGCACCTTTTGAATGGGCTTGCTCATTTCAGACCCCGGCTAAAAACAACCTTTCCCGGCACATGCTGCTCGATTGAAATGGCCACGAGCCCGCTTTTTTTAAAGCCCGCAAAGCGCCGCTCTCCAAGAAGGCTTGCGGCAAGCGCGCTTAGCCCAGGCTCGTGACCCACCAAAAGCAAAGGCTTGAGGCTCCGGTATCCCGACAGCGCCGTGAGCAACGCTTTAATATCCGCGCCCGGCGAAAGCTCCGGCCGCACATACACCTCATCGCCAAGCGCCAGAAAACCCGCCGCAATCTCCGCCGTCTGCACCGCCCGGACCAGCGGGCTTGTCCAAATCATGCCCGGCCGCTCTCTCTTCGTCTTCGCGGTTTTCGCCCGCTCTACAAGCCATTCAGCCACTTTCCGCGTTTGCCTTCGCCCCTTGCCCGTAAGAGCCCGCCCGCTGTCGCCCAGGACCGCGGCGTTCCCCATCGTTTCGGCTTCCACGGCTTCACCATGGCGCATCAAAATGACCAGCATGTCTTAAAACTCACACTGATTGGTGCTCTCGTTGCAGTAAGAGCCGGCGGCGATAAACGGACAAATATCGCCAAAATACATCTGGCAAGGAATGCCGCAGGCATAAGCCGTGTGTGTATAACAAATCTGTCCAGGATCACAGTCGGCATCCGATGCACAACGACAATTAAAATCGTCGGGAATCTGATTGTCATTCTCATCGAAGCCATTGCAGCATTCGGTAACGTAATAATCGCTTGCGGTGCAATCATCGTCGGCGCAATCGGCCACGCCATCGCAATCGTTATCCAATCCGTCCGTGCAGGCCAGCGTTCCAAACTCCGCGCTGGGAGGCAATCCTCCCGCGCAGTTCACGCACGCGCCCACCCATGTGCAATCCGGATCGGCACAGTCCACATATACATCACCATCATTATCTTTTTTATCGCCGCACTTTTCGATCGGATTGGGCGTGATTTCGACATTTAATACAAACGGCCCTTCGTTGGGGCCTAAATCCGGGTCCACCGTATATCCATCGAGAAACACATAATAGGTGCCCGGATACAGGATGGTGAACTCCAGCTTCGCCGACCATTGAGCACCTCCGCTGTCATCATCGCAGCCGAGCTCTTTGCCCGAATTGCATTTGCCCGTGCGCACATACAGCGTCGAATCAAAAGCCGTCCCCACCGAATCGAGATGCACATACGAAGGGTCGCTCAGCACAAAATAAAAGACCGCTTCACCCGCATCGCCTCCGCAGCTTCCTTTGGTCTCGCTGATATGCCCCGCCGTGTCGCCGGTGTATGTGCCCGTGCCGGAAATCAGCTTGGGCGATAGGCAATTGGCCTGCTCCAGCACGCATAAGGGGTTGTTTGCGCAATCCGGATCTTGGCAATCGGTAAAGGTGTCGTTGTCGTCATCGAGCTGGTTGTTGCACAGCTCGGGCGTGGGCGCGCAGCCCGGTGCAAACGCGCATGCCACATCGGCGCAATCGATGGCGCCGTTGCAATTGTTGTCCTGATTGTCATCGCAGATCTCGGCCGAACACATCTGACAAAAAGGCGAGACCAAACATTCAGGATCGGCGCAATCCACAAGGGTATCGCAATCGTTGTCCTCGCCGTCGCCGCACACCTCGGGAAAGCCCGGAGGCTGACACGCGCAGGGAAAGACGCCGATGCAATTGGGATCGGCGCAGTCGATGAGCAGATCGCAGTCGTTGTCCTGACCATCGCCGCAGAACTCAAAAGCATTCTGGCACGAGCAATCGGGCGTGATCGCACAGTTGGGATCATCGCAGTCAAACATGCCGTCGCAATCGTCATCGAAGCCGTTCTGACAAAATCCGCTCTCGAATTCGAGACAGCCGCAAGCCTGTGTTCCTAGGCAATCGGCATCGTTGCAGTCGACCGTCGTATCGCAGTCATCGTCTTGTTTGTTGTTGCAATTTTCACCGCCCGGCTTCGGCGTGCAGCCGCAATCGGGCACATTCGCGCACGCCGGATCGAAGCAATCCGCAACCCCGTTGCAATCGTTGTCGGCCGCGTCCTTGCAGTCCTCGGGTTCGCTGGGATTGACGTTGGGATTTTTATCGTTGCAGTCCTGGCCTCCGCACGACAGAGGACCAAAATCGTCGTTATCGTCGTCGCGCTTTCCATGGGTGCAAATGCCCATGATGCAATTGTCTTCCGTGCAGATATCTCCATCGTCGCATTCGGCATCGCTGGAGCAAAACCCTCCGCTGCCCGAACTCGACGACGAAGAAGAAGCCGACGACGAACTGGATTGAACACTCGAACCACCCGCGCCTCCCTGGCCTGGATCCGATGGCTCATCGGCGCCTAAATATGTCCGGCTGCACGCCGGCGAACCCAGCATCAAAAGCCCGGAGGCAAGCATCCCCACGCGGAACATCAAAGCGGTGCGCACCCGATGGAGCACATCAAAATCCATGGCTGCGACCAAGGCTTTTGTGAACGCCTCGGTCGTTTTAAGCTTCGGGAATTTGTTCGAATCCGCGTTGAATGTGATAGGAGCGAATCCTGTGCTCGCCGCTCAAGTCCACTATGACCGTCCGCCCGAAGGGCTCGCCCGGGGCAAGTGGCCCGCGCCCAAATGGCTTATCGGAGCCGTGGGCGCTGTGCTCATTGTATCGGCCTTCGTTTACCTCTTCCTGCGCATTCGCCGCGCGTCCCGGGGCAAGGGTTGAGCGGTCAAGAACAGACGCAGGACATCGCGCTCGATCGCTTGGTTCGCCGAATCATCACCGCGATGCTGCTCGGGGTTTTGGTGTACGGCGCCATCGTCGCCTACCGCGGCGCAAACAGCGTTCTGTCGCGCTTTAGCCACTATGCTTTTTGGACCTTCGGCGCGGCCTGCGCGCTTTCCTTTTCCAACTACATCCTCCGCTTTCTCAAGTGGGAGTACTACCTGGGCGTCCTCGGCATACGCGGCATTCCCAAGGGCGAAAGCTTCTTAACCTTTCTTTCCGGCTTCGTGCTTACCGTCACGCCCGGCAAAGTCGGCGAGGTCTTTAAGTCGCTGCTCCTCTTTCAAATGCGAAAGATTCCCATCGAACGCAGCGCGCCCATCGTCGTCGCCGAACGCATTACCGATCTTATCGGCGTGATTGTTCTTATCGCCGCGGGCAGCCTCAGCTTTCCAGGAGGCTTGTTTTGGGCCGCCGCGGGCGCTTTCTGCGTGGGCTTTATCCTGGCCTGCACCGCCTCGCGAAGGCTCTCCGAATTCCTTCTGCGCCCCCTGGTCAAACTCCCCGGCGCCCTAGGCCGCATCAGCCGCAAACTCGTTCCAAAAGTCTTAACGGCCTTGGATAGCCTGCGCGAGCTTACCGCGCCCAAAGCCTTGGTGTGGCCCACCCTGCTCTCCATCGTCGGCTGGGCGCTCGAAGGCATTGGACTGTGGATCATCCTGCGCGGCTTCGCTGAAGATCCAAAGCTGTTGCTCACGGCATTTTTCTACGCCACCTCCACATTGGCCGGCGCCCTCATTCCCGTGCCCGGCGGCCTCGGTGTCACCGATGGCCTCTTGATGGAACAGATGACGCGCCTAGGCGGCGTACAGAGCGAAACAGCGACCGCCGCCATGCTCCTTGTCCGCTTTGCGACGCTGTGGTTTGCTGTGCTGGTCGGCTTTATCGCGCTCTTTATTCTGCGCTCCTTACATGCCGAACTCTCTGCCCAGCGCCCCAAGCAATGAGCTCCGCCAAATATTGTTTTCAGGCCGCTCCCCACGATCCGCGCGAGCGCCTCGACAAATTGGTGATGACGTATCTCGAGCGCTCCTCGGTCTCCGCATCCCGCGCAGCCGTCCAGCGATGGATTGAACACGGCCGCGTGCTCGTCGATGGAAAGGCTTCAAAAAGCGCGGCTTCCATACATAGCGGCGCCCTCGTTGAAATCGACCCCGAACCTCCTCCTCCATCCGCCGCAACGCCCGATCCAAGCATCGTTCTCCACGTCGTCTACGAAGACGAAGATCTTTTGATCATCGACAAAGCGGCTGGATTGGTCGTTCATCCAGCGCGCGGCCACGCCGACAAAACCCTTGTCAACGCGCTCTTGGCCCGCGGCGATTTTTTGATCTCGGCATCATCCGGCGACGACTCATCCGATGAAGATGAAGGCGCGCATTTAAGACCCGGCATCGTGCACCGTTTGGACAAAGGCACGAGCGGCCTGCTTGCCGTCGCCAAAAACGAAGCCGCGCGCGAAGCTCTAAAAACCCTGTTTCAAGAGCACAACATCGAACGCGAATACATCGCCCTCGTGAACGGACAAGCCAAGGACGCGACCATCGAAACCCTGCATGGACGCCATCCCAAAGACCGCCTCCGCTTCACATCCTTCGTCCAGCAAGGCAAACGCGCCGTCACCCATATCCGCGTGCTTGAACGCTTTGGCACCATCGCAACGCTGGTCGCCTGCACCCTTGAAACAGGCCGCACGCATCAGATTCGCGTCCACCTCGCCGAACGCATGCACACGCCCATCGTCGGCGATCCCCTCTATGGAAAAGAACCCCGCGACCCGCTGCTCAGACAGATTGCCGCCGGCCTGGGACATCAAGCCCTGCATGCGCGCGCCCTAGGCTTTTTACATCCGCGCACACACAAAGCGATGCACTGGGAAAGCGCGCCTCCGGCCGATATCCAGCGCGCGCTCGACACGCTTCACGCAGCCGCAGCCGCTACCAAATCTTCGACTTAATGTGCCCCTTGGACTTAATCAAAATGTCCACCAGAGCCCGATCATAAAAATTCTTCTGATACAGCTCCGGCGACACACGGCTCTTGTACAGCGCGCGCCCTTCTTCAATTTCCTCGGACAAAATCGTAAACAAATCGTCGTTTTGAATTCCTTGCACGATCTTCTCTTCATTGTAGAGCGACAGATCGCTTGCGATAGCGCGGGCAAGGCGGCGTGCAGCCTCTTCCGTTTCAATGAGGGGCATGCGGTATTCCTCCAGGCGGACAGACGCTTCTTTCGATTTGTTTTCGAAAGGAGAGCGCCACTCGGGCGTTAGCATCGTCGACTCGCCGCCCGCTGTCAAAAAATGCGGATAGCCGCCTACGATTTTCCGGCGGCTTTTGATAGCGTGCAGGCATGCAAATCGCCATGAATACAAAGGCTGCGCGCCTTCTACGTGTGTCCGCGCCCCGCGGAAGTTTTATCTGCGCCCTTTCGGCGCTCTTGCTTGCAGTGTTCGCGTTCATCTTGCCCGGCACCGCTCAAGCGGCGGGCACGGTTACGCTGGCCAACGCATCGCCGCAGGAAAACGATGGCAAGTGGAAGCTCTCCATGACGATGAATTATGGAGGCACGCCGCATCTATCGCATGTGCCGATGAATTTTATTTTCACGGCGAAAGTGCTTTACGAGCGCAGCCTTACCGATCAATCGGGGGACAAGCCCGTCATAACGCGCATCCCGCTTCAGAATCAGCAGCCCATCATCAAGAGCATGGATGTGGGTTTTGCGGATGCGACAGGCAAAGTCTTCACCACGACCAAGTTTGATTTCTTGATCCGGCGCGATCATGGTTTTGAGGCTGGGGAATACAGCTTGGAAATCAAGCGCACGACAGACGACGCCCGGATGGGCAACATCATGACGGTCAAGCTGCAGGGCGACAATCCGATAGTCGATCGGCGGGCGATTGTGTTCACGGGAGAAAAGAAGAAGAAGCCCGAAGAGAAGAAAGACGACGCATCGGCCAAGGAAGGCGGGGAGAAGACCGATCCGGCGGCGGGTTCGGGTGAAGCGGGTTCATCTGGCGAAGCGGGTTCGGAGCCGCCGCCAGATTCATCGGACGCGACGCCGACGGAAGCGCCGCCGCCCGTCGAGCCCAAGCAGGGAGGATGTGGATGTTTGGTAGCGGGTGAACCTGGGGGTATGGCTGGAGCTGGGGCTGGGATATTGCTGATGGGGATGGTCATGATGAGACGGAGGCGTGCAGGGAGGGTGTAGCGCGCGCGCCCGCACCATTTCTACGCAACCCTTGGCATTGTTTCCAAGGTTCCCCGCCCGAACGTTCTCCCCATTATCAATTGATTCTCGGAAGCCGCCCTTCTTTTTGGTGCGGCCACATCGGTTCCGCGCGTCGTCGTCGCTTTCATCTGGCGGGAATCTGGTTGCGGCAGGGGTTCCCGCACCTGCCGCCCGGTATTTGGGGCATTGCTCCCTGCGGAACCGGGGCTCCTGCACAAAACGTTGGCTTTGGTTCCGCGGAACCTCGTGATCCGCCACACATTTGGAGAGGGGCTCCAGCGCGCCCGAGCATCCCGCAGGTTTTTTGGGAGAGGTTCCGAGCGCGCCCCGGGCTTCCGCCGCGTATTCTGGGCGAGGTTCCGAGCGCGCCCCGGGCTTCCGCCGCGTAGAGCGTTTTTGGGAGCGCGATTTTTTGGGGGTGAACCGGGAAGAATGGTGAAAGGTGAGGGCGGGAGAGGGGAGATATCCGAGATAAAGGGCGGGAAAGAGGCTGGTTTTCGGGGTTGACAGCACAAAAGTGGGCGTTTAGAAGGGCGTGAAGGAAGAGGCGGGTAAGTCTATGAACGGAATAGACGGTGAAGCGAAAGGCGAGCCGGAGAATGAGGAGCAGGATGAGCCCGAGCTGGAGGAACCACAGCACAACTCTCTCCAAACGGATGAACGCGATATCCTTAAACTGGAAATCGATGTACGGGAGGATCACCTTACCATCGAATCCCTGATGAGGAAGATCGATAAGGGGCAGCTCATTTCGGGCTTAGATTTTCCGAAACGGGATGTCTGGACCCAGGAGCAAAAATCAAAGTTCATTGAGTCGATATTGCTGAATTATCCCTTGCCGCCTTTGTATCTGAGTCAAGATATCAGCGGCAGGCTTCTCGTTATTGATGGGCGGCAGCGCTGCCAGAGCATACAGGAGTATTTGAGGGATGTATATGCCTTGGCGGGACTTGAACGGTTAACCTGGCTGAATGGAAAGAAGTTCTCCGAGCTGGAGCCGCCGTTTCTTCAATCCCGGATCGAAGATCGAACGCTCAATTGCTATGTCCTCAGGCCGGGCGTTCCCTTAAAAGTTGTCTATGATATTTTTGCACGGATTAACCGGCGCGGGACGCCACTTGAGCCGCAGGAAATTCGGAATGTGGTCTTTCAAGGGCCGGGCTCGAATCTGCTCGGGAGGCTGGCGGCGAAGCCGGTATTTAGAGATTGGATTGGAGATAAACTGAGGTCCGATCGGAAGCAAGATCAGGAAGCAGTGCTGAGATGCATTGCATTTGCCCGCGCGGATATTGACAAAGTTTATAAGGGGGATATGGACAAGTTTTTAGAATCGGCCCTGAGCCGGCTGAATTTGGCCTCCGAGGCCGACTTGGTAGCCATTGAAAATAGATTTCTGAAGATATTTGGGGCTGCGCGCGAGATCTTGGGGGAGGATGCATTCCGGCTCCGCAAGGCGAGTTCGCGTGGCCGGTTGAATATTGCCATTATGGAGAGCGTTTACCGGTTTTTTCATCGCCATAGTCATGAATGGCTGTTGAAGAATTCCAGGCAAATAGCGGATTCCTATCAAAAACTCTTAAGCGATCCTTCGTTTCTCGACTCGGTTAAGCTTTCGGCCAGCGATACGAGCAGCGTGAAGAAACGTTTTCATCTAGCCCAGGAGATATTGGAGAAGGATTGTGCTGACTGAAATCCGTCTGGATAACTTTAAATGTTTTAGCAAGCCCGCCGTTGTTCCCACGAAGCGTCTTACGCTGCTAACGGGGATTAACGCCAGGGGAAAATCAACCGTCTTGCAGGCGCTTCTTATCATGCATCAAAGCATTGAGCGGGCACTCGCGGCTGCGGAGCCGCTGGATAAGATCGACCTGAATGGCCGTTATGCGCGCCTGGGTACGTTTCGCGACGTGCAAAATCTCTATCGATCCAAGGGAGACCATATAGCGCTGGGGTTTGAATTTACAGATCCAAGCGATGATCGCGGAGACGAGATGATCTCCAATCTGCGGCTTTCATTGGCGTATGAAAGCGATGACGTTCGTTTTATGCATATGCAGTGTGTTGAAGTGGAACGGCGCCGGGGCCGGGGAGTCCTTTTTGAAGAAGCCAGGGAGAGGGTGCCAGGGGACCCGCCTCTTCAGCTCAATTTGGGCGATAAGGACGATAAGTTCGCCGCCGCGTCTCAACTCCTGAGGCTTAGCCGGATTCACTATATTGGAGCCGATCGCGTGGGACCGGAGGAAATTTTTCGCCGTTCGGATATCGACAGAGGATTTGTTGTCGGCGCCCGCGGCGAGTGGATCGCAGAGGTTCTCTATCAGCTTCAGCAGGGATCAAGGACGCTTTCACCGGAAGATAAGCGCTATCGGGAGGAGAGCGATTCATATCTTATCAGTGAGCAGGTGAATGCCTGGCTTGCCTATATCTTTGACGGCGGCAAAGTAAAAGTCACGGCCCCTCATTCAACCATCTTAACCCTTGAAATGAACTCCGACGGCTCCGCCCATTATCACCGTCCCGCCAATGTAGGCTTTGGCTATTCCTATGCGCTGCCTATTCTCGTTGCCGGCTTGATTGCAAAGCCCGGTGAAATCCTGATCGTCGAAAATCCCGAGGCTCATCTGCATCCCTTGGCTCAATCGCGTTTAAGCGAGTTTTTGGCCACCGTGGCCTCTGCGGGCGTTCAAGTCTTTGTGGAATCCCATAGCGAGCATACCTTGAATGCATTTAGGCTTGCCGTTAAGGAAAAGCAAATCGGCGCCGATGATCTAAGCGTGCTCTATTTCCTTCGGGACGCGGTTGATCCTATCCAGCTCATTGAAGTCGATGCCGATGGCAAAATTGAAAATTGGCCCGATGGTTTTTTTGATCAGCGCTCCAAAGACTTTTTTAAGCTCTTTGGGCAATAGCCTGGGGAAAAGAAAGCCATGGATCTCTTTATTAACGAGCTATCGTTTCATGGGCAATTCCCTGCGGCTGAGCCTTTTATCCGCGCGCTGCCCCGCTTTCTAAAGCTTGTGGATGCAGGCCGGCGGGTTATTCAAGAGCTTGGCGGGCGAATGTGGAGAAGTGACTCCCTGGGAAATGCTTACGCCGTTCGCGGTGAGCCGCTCCATAAGTTTCTAAATCGTATGGCGGATAGGGAAATCGCCGAACAGTTCAAGGATGTGGTTTATAATAAAGCCAATCCTGCGCCTTGGGAGCCTAACCGGAAACACTCCGAAAATGAACTATGGCTTTGGCTCAAGGATACGGGCGGCGATGAATGCGTAACCAATAGCTCGGTGGCGGAGCTTGGCGCCAGGATTTTGCTGAGGGAAGCCGTGCATGGATGTTTGCTGAATCTCGGCGCTTCGGCGTTTGAACCGTTTCAATCCATTCGGGTGCGCAAGGAAGAACTCGATGCCATTGAGCTGTCCGCCCTGTGCGAAGATTCGGTCTTTGAAGCGTGGCTGCGCAGGCTTTATCCGGGATTAAGGCCCAAATACTCGCCCGATGATAAAGATCCCCCGCGGGATGATCAGACCTGTTTGCTGAATGCCCGATTGTTTAAGTCGACAAGTTACGTGTATGACGGGCGCAAAATCTACGAGCATAAGATCAAAAAATGGCTTTTCTATGTGGACAATATGCACTTCGGCCTCAAGGCCCACTTGGAGGTATTTGATAAGTTGGGCAGAGAGCACCTCGGGGAGGCTTCCATAGATACGGGCGACGTCGATTTCAAAAAGAAAGACCCCAAAAAGAAGCCGCTCGGCATCTAATATCGTGACATCCCCCGAAAAATCCGCTCTACTTCCCCCGTGCTCTCCCCAGGCTCCTCCGCTGCCCGCATTGAGCTTATCCCTGGAACCGTTCTCGATGGCCGCTTCCGCCTCCTCCATGCAATTGGACGCGGCGGCTTTGGCGAAGTCTGGCGCGCTTCCGAGCTGCTTCCCAATGGTACGGCTATTCGTGATGTCGCTCTTAAAATCCTTTCGCCAGAAAGCGATCCCGCTCTGTGGAGCGAAGAAGCAAAATTGCTCGCTTCGTTTAGTCATGCTTCGCTCGTTACGATTCTCGCCGCGGGTTTTGTTACCCTCGATGCTCAATCCGGTCTGCGCGCGCCCTTTGTCGCTATGGAGCTCTTGGAAGGCGAAACCTTGGGCGCTCTGCTCGCGAAACTTGGCCGTATCCCTTGGCGCCGCGTCCTCGCTTGGGCGCGCGATGTCGCCGCCGCTCTCGATGTCATCCATTCCAGAGGGGTTATCCATCTCGATCTAAAACCGTCCAATCTCTTTCTTACCTCTTCCGGTGCTCTGAAAGTCTTGGACTTTGGTATCGCTCGCCAAGCCGGTTCCCGCGCCGAGATCTCCGCTAAATCAAAACCTCTTCTGCCCGCTCACGATGATGCGATGGGAACGGCCGAGTTCTTGGCCGAGCATGGCCGTCAAGAAGATGCGGTCGCCATAGGTCCCTCCGCTACTTCCCGTACCCCCAAAACCATCCGTGTCGTCGGTACGCCCGGCTTTATCGCCCCCGAGGTGATTGAGCAAAGACCCGCTACCTGTGCCGCCGATGCTTATGCCTTGGCGGCCTGTATGGTGCAGCTTGCCACGGGAAAGCCTCCCCAGGATGTGGCCGATTCGCCCAAGACCCAAAGTTCCGATGCCTTGCAGGCTTATTGGGCGGAAATTCGATTGGCCACCAGCACGGGTAGGCTGCGCGATTTAGAGAATCCCAAGCTGGGTTTGCCCAAGGGAATGGCGGCGCTGTGCAAGCGGCTGCTTTCGCTGGAACCCGATGCCAGGGATATTCGGCCGGGAGCTTTAAGGGCTTTAATTGATGATGCTTGGGAGCGGCCTTTTGGTGTGCCCGATCCGCCTTACCGGGGGTTGTCGGCCTTTGGTCCAGAAGCGGAGGGCATGCTCTTTGGGCGGGACGATGATATTGCGCGTTTACTTCGGGAGCTGTCCGAGCATTCGGTGCTGGTGCTTCAGGGCATTAGCGGCTCGGGTAAATCGTCGCTGGCGATGGCAGGGTTGGCGCAGGCATTGGCCAAGCGGGATGCGGCATCGGGACCGGATTGGCAAACGCTGACCATTAGGCCGGGGACAGACCCGGATGCGGCGCTTTTGGCGGGGTTGTCGAGCATCGCGCCGGAGCTGGCCAAGATGGATGTTGGAGCGATCGCGGCCTATTGTGAGGAAAAGGGTATTGGACTGCTGCTGGTTTTCGATCAACTGGAAGAGTTGGTGACGCAGGCATCGGAAGGCAATCGGCGGCGATTTGTCGAGATATTGGCCAAGATGGCCGAGCTTCCTCCGGCGGCGAAGCTTAGGGCGATTGGGACCTTGCGCGAGGATTTTACATCGGGGCTGTTGGCGATAGAGCCTTTGGGCGATGCGCTTCGGGATTCGCTGCGTTTTGTGGGGCCTCCGACGGCGGCGGCGGTGAGGGAAATTGTAGGTGCGCCGGCCAGGCTGTCGGGCGTCAAGGTAGAAGGTTTGTCGGAAGTGGCCGCGGATGTTCAAAAAGAGCTGCGTTCAGCCGATGGAAGGCTGCCTTTGGTGGCGCTGGCGCTCTCGGCGTGGTGGGGAACCAGAAAGCGCGCTGAAGGTGGAGAGGAAGTGCTTTATGCGGCCGATTGGAAGGCGCTTGGAGGCGTTCAAAAGATATTCGCGGATATTGCCGATGGCGTATATTCCGCATTAGACCCTGCGGCGCAGGCGGCGGCGAGGGCGGTCTTTTTAGAGATTTCAGGGGATGGGCGGACGAGAAGGCGCATTGAATGGTCGGCGCTGCACGCGATGGCCAAGGATGGGGCGGCCTTTGAGCGGGCGGTGGCGGCTTTTGTTGGGGCGGGTTTGTGGGTGGAAAAGGGCGGGGCGGTGGAGGTGGTGCATGAGGCGCTGCTTTTATCGTGGGAGAGATTATCGGGATGGATTGCGGATGCTCAAGCCCGGCGAAGGATATCGGCGGCTTTGGTGGCGGGAGCGAGGGCATGGCAGGATTTAGGGAGGCCGGCGACGCGCTTGCCTGGGCCATCGGAGGCGGCGCTTTCGGAGCTTTCGCTGATAGAGGGCGGATTGCATGGGGATGATGCGGAATTGGTGAGGAATTGGCTGCTTTCGGCGCGGAAGCGGACGAGGCGGATGCGGATTCAGACGGCGATTTCGGGGTTATTGGTGTTGGTGCTGGTGGCATTTGGCTTTGGGATATGGGGGCTTACGGTATCGGAGGCTCAGCGGAAAGCGGACGAGGCCAAACTGGAGGCCAATCGGGCCTCGGAGATGGCGCGGGAGAATGAAAAGCGGGCGA
This sequence comes from uncultured Polyangiaceae bacterium, assembly GCA_964537685.1. Taxonomy (GTDB): domain Bacteria; phylum Myxococcota_A; class Polyangia; order Polyangiales; family Polyangiaceae; genus CAZICM01. Next base: position 857 of record CAZICM010000026.1, on the reverse strand, counting down.
TAGATGCGGCGGATGCGGCCAACAAGGCGAAGGAAGACGCCGACAAAGCCAAGGCGCAGCGGGAGCAGGCCGAGATGAACGCGAGGCGGCAGGTACAGACGTTTAATAAGATGCTTCGCGACGCGAAGGACAAGACCGAAGAGATGAAAGTGCGCTGCAATATGCTTACGACGATGCAGCGGGTGAGGAATTCTGGTGGATGTCCACCTGGGGATACATTGTGTTCGGGCGGTATGGAGTGAGGTTATGATGAAGGGTTCAAGGCGATTTTGGGGCGTGGCTGGGTTATTGGGCGGGTTGGGGACGGCGCTGTTTGCATGTGGTGGGGGTGGCAATACAGGGCTGGACACGGGGAGCGGCGCGACGTCATCTGGGCAGGTGGGCAGTGGCTCATCGTCGGGTGGAAATACGGGTGGGGGAGGAGGAATATCGGGTTCGGCTGGGGGAGGAGGGGCCTCGCAGAACACGGGAGGCGCGGGCCAAGGCGGTATGGTGGGGATGGGAGGAGCGGGGCAGGGAGGGATGATGGGGACAGGAGGCGGCAAACCCTGCACGCCTGACAACATGCAATGCATGACGAGCGCTGATTGCTGCAATCAGAACTGCGCCTTTGGGATATGCCTTGGCGGGGGCTGTACGCAGACGGGGCAGGCGTGTGCGATGAACAGCGATTGTTGTACCCAGCAATGCAAAGGGAATGTGTGTGTAAATCCTGGTTGTACGGCGGCTGGGATGCAGTGTTTTCTACCGCTGCAGTGTTGTTCGCAGAAGTGTACGAACGGGGTATGTGAGCCCTAAGCGCCTGCGACTTTTACATCTTTGCCATCAAAAGCGACGGCGAAGGCATACACGGGCTC
>CAZICM010000025.1:1153-135767 GCA_964537685.1 uncultured Polyangiaceae bacterium | reverse complement strand
TAACGGGCAACGATATCCGATATATTCATACGGATCATCTGGGTTCGACGGATGTAATCACAGATGCCCAAGGGCAAGTGGTCGAGCGCCAAAGTTTTGGTGTTTTTGGTGTGCGCCGGAATCCGAAATGGGGTTCGGGGCCGCTTCAATCGGGGCCGCCTGAGATGGCAAGAGGGTTTACAGGTCATGAGGGCGATGAAGAGCTGGGTTTGATCCATATGCGGAGCCGGCTGATGGACCCGCTCTTGGGAAGGTTTATCACGCCCGATCCTTTGATATCTAATCCTCAATTGGCGCAGGGATGGAATCCATTCGTTTATGCCCTTAATTCACCGCTGACCGATATCGATCCAAGCGGCTTGAGTGTGGTGACGGCGGAGCCTGAAACGGCAAAACTTTCGCCTGGATGTCAATGCTATGAAGTGACGGCACGGGGGCCTCCAAGGCAAGGGCAACCTGGTTTGCCAAAGGCGGTGATTCAAGAGCAGAATGAAATGCAGGCGCAGCCGCCGGCCGTTGATTTGGGGACGGGAGGCTTGCCAGCGGGCCAGGGAGCACCGAGTCCGGCGCAAAGCGAGATACCGGAACACTATATCGAGAATGATGCGGGGCATAATGCCAGCGAGGCAGCGGCGGGCATTGCTGAAGGCTTAAATGAACTCACATGGGAAGCAGGAAAAGCCGCGGCGCTGGATGCGCTATCCTTGGGTGCCTATTCATTCTTTGGAACGGCGAGAGAAGTAGGCCGGGCAGGATGGGACGCTTGGATTTCGGGGCGATGGGCGGGCTTTTCTGAGAATGTGATAGGCATATTTAATCGGCGCTTCAATCCGCTGTATGCCATCGGCGAGCGCGCGTTCTATGCCCATTTATCGGCGAACTCGCATGATTGGCGGGGCGCGTTTAGGCATGGCACGGTGGCTGTTGTGTTGACGGTGCTGGCCGTTGTCACGACGGGTAAAGGGCTATCGGGCGCGCTGAAGAAAAACAGTGCGGGGAATGGAGCGGCCCATGCGGGAGCGGCGGAGGAGGCGGGAACGAAGGCGGCGGCTTCGGCAGGGCCGGGGAAGCCTGCTAAAACTTATCAGACCTATACCAAGCCGGATTTGAATGGAGGGAAGCCTTATGTAGGGAGAACGAGCGGAACGGGAAGCCCGCGTGACAATGTTGCGCACCGTGATGCGAATCACCATATGAACGGCAAGGGTTTCGGACCCGCCAAAATGAGAGATTCGTCTCCGAATGCGGCAGCAATTCGAGGCCAGGAACAGCGCTTGATTGACCGAAACGGGGGAGCCAAATCCCATGGTGGAACATCGGGAAACACTTATAATGGAATTGATCCCAGCAATCCTAAGCGTCAATTCTACTTAGATGAAGCTAAAAAGGAGTTTGGACCATGAAAAAGCAGCGAAGAAAAGTAGGTGATATTATTTCTATTCCCCTAACTGATGGGCACTTTGCATTTGGTATTGTGCTGGATTCGCCCCTATTCGGCTTCTTTGATTACGAGCCATCAGTCCAGGAAGCCGCTCCCATAGACTTAATTGTATCAAGACCACTTTTATTTCGAATTGATGTCCAAAGATATGCTATTGTTAATGGTATATGGAAAGTAATCGGGCATATCACACCTCCGGCTTCATTCCTTGAACCACCAACGTTTTTCATACAAGATGAGTATACCGGAGCTCTCTTCACAACGATGGACGGAGGTACAAAGATTCCTGCAACGTATGAAGAGTGCGAGCAATTAGAGTGCTGCGCCGCCTGGGACCCTGAGCATGTGGTTAGCCGTCTTGAGGATCATTTTGCAGGGCGGCCGAATAAATGGGTTGAGCTCCTGCGTCCCAAACGCATACCGACATAAGGTATCCCAAATACCTGGCCATCGGATGACCAGGCGGGCTTTTCTGAAAATGTGATAGGCATATTTAATCGGCGCTTCAATCCGCTGTATGCCATCGGCGAGCGGGCGTTCTATGCTTATCTATCGGCCAACTCGCATGATTGGCGAGGCGCGTTTAGGCATGGGACGGTCGCTGTTGTGTTGTCGGTGCTGGCCGTTGTCACAATGGGTAAAGGGCTATCGGGCGCGCTGAAGAAAGGAAGTGCGGGGAATGGGGCGGCCCATGCGGGAGCGGCGGAGGAAGCAGCAACGCAGAAAGCTGTACCGAATCCACATGGCAAGCTGGGCGGGCCTGCGCATAGGGCGAAGGTGGCCGAAGTGGTAGCCGATATCGACAAGCGGGGGCTCAGACCAGCGGGGGAACACGGCATAGAAACGCCGGGAGGCCACAAACCAAAACGATATGTCGATGTCGTTGGTATTGACCCTCAGTCAAAGAATGTCGTGGAAATGCATCAGATAGGGCGTCAAACGAAAGGAGGCCAACCGGTTTCCCGTGAAGTGCGCGCGATGGATGATATCGAAGCAGTAGAGGGCAAGCGTCCAATATTTCACCCTTACAACAAATGAAAGGTTATCATGAGTCATCAGGTAAACTATTTTCTAACGCCGTCTGATATGCAAGCCGTTTTTGAACGGATCAAGAAAGCCGGGCCGGTACTTGTTCTGAGTTGGAGGTCACCGAGCCCATCACCCTTGGTTGTTCATGAACAGGATTTGATGAGCGAAACGAAGTGGTTTTCGTTTCACCTGGTTCGTCCTGATGATTTGCCATTGGTTGTTTGCAGGCATGTTCCAACCCAAGGATACTGGGTTGTGGATGAGCAGAAATCATCCGTGATCGAGTTTGGTGGCTGCTATTTCGACGACAAGATTCTCCGGCGTGACCGAATGTACTATACCGACGGCGATTACGATGCAAACGGCACATGGGTCGAAAAGAGCGATGAATTTAAGAAATGGGCCAAGGCCGTCTTCCGAGCCGCCAAGAAGGGAATGACCTGTCTCAAGCATGTCTATTCAGGATGGTATATCGGCCCCGAAGCCCAGCAATGGGTGGAAACGCGAGGAATTAAGCTTGTTCAAATGTGATAGGCATATTTAATCGGCGCTTTAATCCGCTGTATGCCATCGGCGAGCGGGCATTCTATGCCCATTTATCGGCGAACTCGCATGATTGGCGGGGCGCGTTTAGGCATGGGACGGTGGCTGTTGTGCTGACGGTGCTGGCCGTTGTCACAATGGGTAAAGGGCTATCGGGCGCGCTGAAGAAAGGAAGTGCGGGGAACGGGGCGGCCCATGCGGGAGCGGCGGAGGAGGCGGCTACGCAGAAAGCTGTTCCTCAAAATATCGGCGGTCAAGCAGGGCCAAAACATGTTGGCATTTCGAGGTCAAAATCCCCCAATGCGCTTCAACATCTGGAAGAAACTGGTCCGATAGGCCACGAGCTTACAATCGATCGCACAGGTTCAGCAGGGAGAAGAGGTAAGAATATGGAGGGTATCGAAACAAAACCCGGGTTTGACCGAGATGAATCGCCGCCGGCTGTGTTTCTCGAAAGTGATGGCGCCAACGTTCGGCATGTTCCGTCGGGTGATAATCGGAGTGCTGGTGCACAAATTGGCCAGCAAATCAAAGGATTGCCCAACGGTGCAAAAGTCATTATAAAGGGAATTGATTAGTCATGGGTGTTATCGATCAATGCTTTGAAGAATTTTGTCATCAGAGGTTTCCTGTTCCCAATTTGAGGCCATTCCAGGCGGTCGATACGTCTCCACTTCATCTCATTTATAATGATTTTAACGGCGGCTACTTCTGGGGTAGTGCATTGCTCATTCGTCCTTATTGGCCAGTTGAGTTTGCACCTTTGTCCGTTGCCGAGTGGAATCATGAAGCCTTATGGAAAGGCCGATATGGGGAGATATGTAGGGATATCATTTTTTTTGCCGAGGATGTGTTCGGTTGTCCTTTTGGTTTATCAATGGATGGGGTGGTACATTTCGACCCAGAAACCGCCGTAGTAAAAATAGTCGCTGGCACATTCGATGGATGGTGTCGAGAGATATGTAGCAACACCCAATTTTACACTGGTTATCCTGTTCTCGCCGGCTGGGAAAGCAAGCACGGCAAGCTTTTGAACGGAAAAAGGCTAATTCCCCGTCAGCTTTTCATGCTTGGCGGTGAATATCACTCTGATAACATGACTTGCATGACGGACTTGCATGGGATGCTGGTCCGAGCTGAACTATGGCATGCCATTAAGGATTTGCCTGATGGTACATCTATCGTATTAGAAGAAACAGATTGACTATTGATCTTCCCCCGTTTTTGCGGACAGTCTTCCAACTACACCGCTGAAACACATCGGCCGCCGCCGCGCTGTCATGCGCGTACTGCACCGCCAGCCCTTAGCACCTCTTCGCCCTGATGCTGCTCATGCCAGCGGGGCCGGCCACGCACCGAGCAACTGAACCACGCGCATATACTCTTGACGCGAAGCCGCGATTTCTGCCTCCGCCACGCGCGTTAAATCGATCGCAGGACGGCCGCCCTCCGCCGCCCTATCCAGCTCCTCGCGCACATGCGCTCGGATACGAAGCCGGAATTCCGCAAGCTCGTACACCTCTTCGATCCCATCGTGCAACAGCACGATCCTCGAATGCTTGCTCGAATCCACAATCAGCTTGCGCAGGCTGTAGCCATACAGCGGCGCAAGCAGCAGATACCGCACGCCGATATGCAACTGCAGCGCCTCCAAATCGGTATCCCGATCCGGCGGCGGACCGCCCACATCTCGACCGTCAGCGCCGTTATGCGCGCCCCGGTTATCATCGACTGAGATCCAAAGTCAGGTTGATCGGCTCGCCTGCCACAAGCTGAAGATCCTTGGCTTTTAGGCCAATTTCAGGATGGAAGACCGAAACGGTGAGCGGGCCTTGGGGCACGCCGCTAAAGCTAAAGAGCCCATCCCCGGCGGTGATGTGAAAGAAGGGATGCGCAAAGACGCCTGTATAAGCGAGCGGCTCATCGCTTTTTCCCCAGTGCACCGTGCAGTAGATGGCAGCAATAAAACCCGAGCCCTCAAACCGGATAGGCGTCCATGTTCCGGCGCTGATCAGCGGCACATTCAGCCTGGGCGTGCCGCCTTCGCCCGCGGCTTGAATGTCCTTAATATCCCTCGCAACAAAGGTGTGAAGCGAGCCACCAACCGAACGGGCCAAAATAGGCTGACCGAGCATGGCCGCCGAGATCTTAGGCTCGATGCCATGGCCTTGATTCTCGAGCGACAACGGCGTGGAAGGAGGAGCGAAGTGATATTGCTCCAATCCCTTGGAAATAAAGACCAAGGCTTTGGACGCGGGCAACCCATCGCGGCCCAGCACCTTACCGGAAAGGCTCGAGGTCGTTTCCTTGGCGATGACCGAAGGCGGAGGCAACTCGGCCGGAGCAGAAGCGGAAGGCTGCAAGGCAGCGGGCGAAGTCCAGCGGGAACTGGCCTTTAAAAAATCAAGCGCAAGCAGAGGCCGATGACTCGTCGCCCACAGAAGCAGGGCAAAACCAAAAGTCAGCCCATATTTTAGAAGCGTCATCTCCATCATATCGAGAAAGGCGCCTCTCCAATTGAGCGTCTTGTTGTAGACCAGACAAGCGATCACCAACACAGGAATCGCCCCGTAACTGATATAGATGGCACTATCGAGGAGATTGATATTCCAGGGATGATTCCAGACCGGCCCCACGCTGAACACAAACAGCGCCGCGGAGAGGGCGAGACAAGTCCAGAACTGGACCCTGGACATACGAGGAACGGAAGGCGAAGCGAGGGGGCGGGAGATGGTTTCTGGAGCGCTCATATACAGAAGGGGTGGAGAGATTTCTTGAAGCGTCTTTTAGTTCAAAGAACAGCGATGACAAGACGCGAATGAGACGGCCCGTCAACAAGAAGACATCTGCAGCCTGATGAAAAAGAATTGACAGGCTTCAAGCCCATCGCTTAATCGTCTTTCGACGATGAAGTGTTCACCCGAGAGCACCTGTTGCCCGCCTCCCAACGCCGAGCCCGATCTTCGCCCCATCGAAGGCCCCGAAGCCGACGCCGAACTCGCCCAGCTCGCCAAAGCCATCGGCCACCCCGCCCGCATTCACATTTTGCGCATCCTCGTCCGCAAAAATAACTGCATCTGCGGCGATATCGTCGATGAACTGCCGCTGGCCCAGTCCACCGTCTCCCAACACCTGAAAATCCTTAAAGATGCAGGCATCATCCGGGGCGAAGTCGACGGACCCCGCGTGTGTTACTGCATCGAACCCCGAACCCTCCGCCGCTTTAAAGCCCTTATCGGAGGTCTCTAAACCTACACATGCAAAACACAACAGACACCCCCATTCGCGCCAAACTCTCCTTTCTCGACCGCTGGCTCACCCTATGGATCTTCCTATCCATGGCGCTCGGCGTCGCTTTAGGCTTCTTTGCTCCAGGCTTTACCAAAGCGCTCAATGCCCTAAGCGTAGGCACCACATCCATCCCCATTGCCATCGGGTTGGTCTTAATGATGTATCCCCCGCTGGCCAAAGTCCGCTACGAAGAGCTTGGTCTGGTCTTCCGCGATAAAAAAGTCTTGGCTTTATCGCTCATTCAAAACTGGATCATCGGCCCATTGTTGATGTTTGGACTCGCGGTGATTTTCCTGCGGGACAAACCCGACTATATGCTTGGGCTTATTTTAATTGGCCTAGCCCGCTGCATCGCGATGGTCATCGTCTGGAACGACCTCGCCAAAGGCGACCGGGAATACTGCGCGGGCCTGGTCGCCTTTAATTCAATCTTTCAAGTGCTCTTCTTCTCGATCTACGCCTATGTCTTCGCCACGCTTTTACCGGGCCTATTGGGCCTAAAGGGCGCCATGGTGAACATCACCATCGCAGAAATCGCCCAAAGCGTCGCCATCTACCTAGGCATCCCCTTTGCCGCCGGCTTCTTAACCCGCCGCGTGCTCGTGGGCATGAAAGGCCGGGATTGGTACGAAAACCATTTCGCCCCCCGCATTGGACCGATTACCCTGATCTCGCTACTCTTTACCATTGTGGTCATGTTCTCGCTCAAAGGCCAAGCCATCGTCCAACTACCCCTCGACGTGATTCGCATCGCCATTCCCCTGCTCATTTATTTTGGACTCATGTTTGCCCTCTCCTTTGTGCTGAGCAAGCGAGCGGGAGCCAACTACAAACAATCGGCGACGCTATCGTTTACGGCGGCCTCCAACAACTTTGAACTCGCCATCGCCGTCGCCATCGCCAGCTTTGGCATTCACAGCGGCGCGGCCTTTGCGGCAGTCATCGGCCCGCTTGTCGAAGTACCCGCGCTCATTGGCCTGGTCAACGTAGCCCTCTGGGCCGACAAAAAATACTTTCGTTCTTCCCCATCCCAACAGAAAGCCTAAACCCATGAACCCCCAACGACTCTTATTTTTATGCGTCGCCAACTCGGCCCGCAGCCAAATGGCCGAGGGCTTGGCCCGTCATATCTATGGCGAAAACGCCCAGATTCAAAGCGCGGGCAGCAAACCCACCCAACCCAATCCATACGCCATTGTCGTGATGCGCGAAGCGGGCATCGATATCACCAGCCAAAGCTCAAAACATGTAGACAGCATCGACGCCGGCTCGGTGGATACTGTCATCACCCTTTGCGCCGAAGAAGTATGCCCGATCTTTTTAGGCAAAGCCCGGCGCCTGCATTGGCCTGTGGACGACCCGGCCAGTGACGACCCCACCCTTACGCGGGAACAAATGCTATCGCGCTTCCGCCAAGCCCGGGACACGATTGAGGCTAAGATCCGCGCGTTTATCAAAGAAGGCGCTTAAGCGCCGATATCAAGCGATCGATATCCTCTTCATGGTTAAAAAAGTGCACCGATACGCGGATACCGCCAATCCCCGACGTAAACCGCATCGAGACCAGCACCCTTTCATCCAGCAAACGCTCGACCAAGGCTTGATCGCGGGCGGGATCACCAAACCACTGAAACACCGTAATCCCCGACTGCAGGGCCGGATCTTCGGGCGTAATGATGGTTGCCCCCAATTGAATCAGCTCTGAACGCAAATAAGCCGTTACCCTTCGAACAATGGCTTCGGCCTGATCGGCCCCCAAGGCATTGATGAGCGCGAGCGAAGCCGACAGGCCCACCGCCCCTGGATAATTGGCCGTGCCCCCGATCTCAAACGCCCTGGCCTCGCGCACAAAACAAAAGTCCGTATAGGGAGATATCGAAGGCGTCCTAAAATACTGACCCCAGCCTCCCTCGGGCTCTTCCATCGACAGATATCCATAAGCGGGCGGGGTTAAGCGTTCCAAGGCTTTTGAAGAAAGCGCCATCACCCCGCATCCAAAAGGAGCATTTAGCCATTTATGCCCTCCGGCGATAACAAAATCCGCATAGCGTTCCTGCATATCGACCTTCATCGCGCCCAGTTCTTGAATGATATCGGCGACCAGCCAAATATCCTTCGCCTTGCACAACTCGCCCAAGCGTTTCATATCGACACGCACGCCAGTACACCATTGCACGGAAGACACACAGACAGCCTTTGTATGGCTATCCATGGCCTGTTCGAAGTCCTCGGGCGTAATCACCCCCTGATGGCTTTTAACGGGACGGATTTCGACATTGCGCAGTGAGGCGGAAGCGCGCCAAGCGATAGCGACCTGCATAAACTCGGTATCGGCGACGAGCACATTGGAGCCTGGCTCTGGGCGGATGGCCTGGGCGGCGGTATTGAGACCGAAGCTGGTACTTTCGACGAGGGCGACATGGTTGGGCGAAGAATTCAGGAGTGTGGCGGCGTGGGAGACGGCGTGGGCGCGCAAGCGATCCATAGCGATATGGTGAGCGGACGCATCGCGGACTTTGCAGGCGAGAGACATATCGAGAAAGGCGGCGATAGCGTGCTGGGCATCGCTGGGCGCGAGGCTAACGCAGGCGGCATCGAGAAAGGCATTGCCCTGGAGGCCGGGGAAGTGGTTGCGGATGGTGGCGGGAGAGACAGCGGGGAGCGAAGTCATGGCAGCACTGAAGCCGAAAGGGAGCGGCGGGTCAAGGGGGAAGGTGGGGCGGGCGGTGAGGGGCTGAGGGTTTCGCGAGACACCTCTAAACGACACATAAAACACTTGCACAATGTGGTTTACTTACTGTACACCCGTACAAGGATCATATGAGTGACAGCAGCGCCATCGAGTGGACCGACGCGACATGGAACCCAGTGCGGGGTTGCACCAAGATTAGCCCCGGATGTAAGCACTGCTATGCGGAAACCTTTGCCGAGCGTTTTCGCGGCGTACCTGGGCATCCCTATGAACAGGGCTTTGATCTCTTGCTGGTTCCCGACAAACTCCTCGATCCGTTTCGGTGGTCTCGATCTCGCCGTATCTTCGTCAACTCGATGAGTGATCTATTTCAAGACGGCGTTGATGATGATTATGTTCGCCGCGTCTTTGAAGTGATGGCTTCCGCCGATTGGCATATCTATCAGATGCTTACCAAGCGGGCAGAGCGTATGCGCAAGCTGACAAATTCGTTGCCTGCAAAGATTGTCTCACGAGATCATATCTGGCTCGGTGTTAGCATCGAGGATCGTAAATATGGTTTGCCGCGTATTGACGAACTTCGCGCCACACCGGCCAATGTTCGGTTTTTGTCGATAGAGCCACTGCTTGAGGATTTGGGTGAACTCGATTTGCGAGGCATCCATTGGGTCATTGTCGGTGGAGAGAGCGGTCCCGGCGCAAGACCCATGGACGCCCGCTGGGTCCTATCGATTCGCGATCAATGCCAAGCGGCAAAGGTGCCATTCTTTTTCAAGCAATGGGGAGGGGTTCAGAAATCGAAGAATGGCCGGGCGCTGGAAGGCAAGCACTATGATGAATATCCCGCTATAAAACCCGCGGCAACACCGATTGGAATCGCGCGGGCACGGCGCGAAGCCTTGCTGAGGGATCGGTTTGAAGCGGACGCGGCCGAGTGAGACCATGAAAAGCGATGGGTATTCTTGGAGAATTGGCGAAGATCCACCGATCCTTCATGTGCACAGCTTGGCCAAGCATGACATTTTGCGCGCATATCTCGGCCGATATGTGAATGTGCTGGCTGCCGATGTGCGGAGCGAACGATTGCGGCTAACCTTGGTGGACGGGTTTTCCGGCGGCGGACTCTATCGCCATGAACTCACACGTAAAGAGATCAGCGGTTCGCCGCTGATTTTTCTTGAAGCCACGCGCGAGGCCGAGGCAGAGGTCCGCGTTCGGCGAGAACAGGTCGGCGGAAAACCTTTTGTTCTCGACGCTCACTATTTGTTTGTCGAGCGTGATCCCCAAACGCGCGACTATTTACGTCATTTGCTTATCGAACGGGGCTATCGGGACTTGTTGGATGACAAAATTCACCTGTTCGACGGCACATTTGCCGGCCGAGCCGCTGAAATGATTCAATTCATCCAAAACAAAGGGCCTGCGGGGCGCTCGATTTTTCTGCTCGATCAGTATGGGTACAAGGACGTTCCCTTTGGACTATTGCGGCAAATTTTTTCTACCTTGCCCAAGGCCGAGGTGATTCTCACCTTTGCGTTTGATGCGCTTTGCGACTATCTTGGCGACAACCGGCAATCCGTCCAGTTGCTGCAAGATATGGACCTTGTTGGGGATATCGATCTCGGCGATTTTGGCAAGACGAAGGGGGCAAGCGATCGGCGGTTTTTTATTCAGTCAAAACTGTCACCGGTAATGCAGAAGCAAAGCGGGGCCAAGTTCTTCACGCCCTTTTTCATTGTGTCTCGGGAGAGCAACCGGGAGTATTGGCTTATTCATCTTTCCATGCACGAGCGGGCCCGCGATGAAATGACAAAACTCCATTGGGAGCTTCACAATTATTTTCGGCACAATGGGGGTGCGGGGCTGAATATGTTTGGTTACGACCCTGACAAGGATGATGCCTTAACAGGGCAAGAAGGATTTAAGGATTTTAATTTTGACGATGATGCGCGGAGGCGGACGAGCACGCAGCTTCGCCGAGATATCCCAGAGGTATTGATCAAATATCCGGATGGTATTACGCTCAATCAACTTGTGCGGGACACGGTGAATACCACTCCGGCGCACACGGAGTTTTATCAAGATACCCTCGATGAATTGTTGGTTGAAAAAGATGTCGTTGTGCAGGATGCCGACGGGTCGCAACGCCGAAAGGGTCATCGCATCAAGGGGGAAGATATTATTCGCATTGCGTCACAGCCGTCGTTATTTTTTCGCAAGTGATTTTTGGTTGTTTTCTGCTGTATTTAGACGGATCGCGGTGGCGTTGGGTTGGGAGGAGGAGTGATGAAATTTAAGATTGGGGATGTGGTGCTGGGGAAGTATAGGGTGGAGGGGTGGTTGAAGGAGAAGGTTCGTTCAGCTTTACGTTAGGTGTTTGGCACCAAGAACTGCGCCTATTTCTAGCGGCCCGCGGCATCACGCAGCGCCACTTCCAGCTTCGCAGGCAAATCCTCGCCCCGATCAAAGCCCCGCTCCGCAATCTTGCTCAGGTTCTCCCGAACCACAGCCAAATCAAGATCCACCGCATACAATATCAAATTCCGCGCATCAATCCGATCTTGAAGCCGCTGCTCTGATGCCGATAAAATCTTCATCGCCAAAAGCTCTTCAGCCCGCGCCACAGGCAACACAAGCCCCCTACCGATCTCAATCGGCATCGCCCGCTCAACGATTTCCCGCTCGATACCACAGGATGCGGCCATCAAATCGACAACGGAACCCGATGGCGAGCGCAGCCGTACGGTGGCCAGCCGTTGAAGGCGAGTATGCTCAACCGTCGCCGCAACGGCATAACCCACCGGCTGAAGAGCAAAAATCAATGCCTCAAAATCGGCATCGTTGATGACCGCGACAGCGATATCAATATCGCGGGTAAAGCGCACTTCCGCCCGAAACGATACCGCAAGCCCTCCCACGAGAGCGAACTTGCGATCGAACGCGCGCAGCCTTTCGGCAATATCCGCAAGCGAGGTCTCAAGGTTTGAAGCTATCATCGGCCAACAGCCATTCTTGAAATTTCGCATCGATTTCGGCATCGCTCGCGCCGGGATAGCGGTGTTTGAGGGCCATCCATTTTAGGCGCATTCCTTCGTCGACGGCGGCGATGACTTCGCGCATGCGTTCTTGTGGGCTTTGTTGGGCCTTGCGCTGGATATCTTGTTCTTTAAACGGGTTCATTGGGGGCCGCGGAATGGTAGTCTATGTCTGGGGTGGGCAGCGAGGCAAGGGGAAAAAGGACGGGCTGCCGCACGCCCGGCCGCCCGACAAACTTCGTCCACCCACCCCACAAAAAAATCTCACCCCCTTGAATATTCTTCATTGCCCTTCGTCTCAAGGCTTCTCGTCATCAACCCGCTGCCTCACAAGCCGCGCCGTTGATACTCGACCCGCTCGCGGGCGTTTCCCTCAACGATTCTACCCGTACCACCTTCCGCTCCCTCTGCTCCGATGTCGACGCCCACGCAGAAGGCAACCATATCCATTCAGCCGTCGTTCTCGATGAGCTGCTTCGTGTCGCTTCTCTCTCCCATCCCTTCGTCAGCGCTTCCCGCGTTCCAGGGTATGGACCTATGCGTCTTAAAGGCAGCCGCACCCTTCGCCGCACTGCGATTCGCGTCTTGAAGAGCGCCGCCGGTACCGATGCCCCCGCGCTGGCTCGCATCGAATCGGCCGCTTCCGAGGGTGGTGAAAAACCAGATGAGCGCGCCAGAAGTCTTAATGCCCTGGCCGATGAGCTGGAATCTGTAGCCGCCAAGTTTTCTCCCGAGATTGCTGCCGATATGGGCCTAAGTCAAGGGCTGATTTCAGACCTTCGAGCCAACGCGAACGCGGTATTGGGGGCAAGAGAGACAGCGCGTAAGTCTCGGGGCGATATCGCTTCCCATTATGATCAGATGAATATTTTGGATGGGCGGATTTTGTTTGAGCTGCGGGCGCTGTACCGGGCGATGCGGGATGCGCGCAAGAACGATCCGAGCATTCCCCAGGTGCAGAAGGGCAGGGTGCAGAAGTCGGGGAAAAAGGGGGAGCCGGTGCCGGAGGATTCAACGCCGGTAGAGCCAAAACCGGTCTAGCTCAATAAATCACCGTGCCCGGCTTTTCAAAATCGTGATGCTGCAACATATAAACGATCGCCCGGGTAATCTTGTCGCCCCCACGGCTTGACGGCTCTATCGGCGATACCGGCGAGTAGTCCGCCGGATCCTCGCAAATAAGCCGCAGATCAATCACCGGTACCTTCGCCGCTACAGCTTCGCGCAATATCACTTCATTGAACATCGATAGCGCTGTCATTGCCTCCGCTTGCATGCCAGGTACATGATCGTATACCGTGCAAATAACTACCCGGGGGCATCGCGTCTGAACATGGTTTAGCATCTCTTTGTAGATGCGCTGAAACTGCGCCCGTATGCGGGAGAAACGTCCCATGACCTCCAGCACCGAACTCGCCCTCTCACTCAGGATTCCCGCCACATGCAGGGCATCGTTCCCGCCGCAACTCACAACAACATGGGTCGTATCCGCAGGAAGCTGATCGGCTTGCGCCATCACGTCGGCCGTTATATGCCCATCCACCGCAAGCAGCGAGGCCGTCCAGGATGGAGGGAGGCGTCCCCGTAGTTGATCGAGAACCGGCGGTTCTCCAGGAACATAGCGCGCGTTGTCGAAAATTGAATCGCCTAGCAGTACAATGTGACTCATCGCCAGGCAGGATACGCCCGCGGAAGGATGTGTCAATAGCGTTGTTCTTGCCTTTCACGCAAACACTGCAGATCCCCGCGCACCAACTGCGTTTCCCATCCAAGACCCGCCCCCAAAAACCAGCGTCTCCCGCCTTTTGGCGTGGTGGCACATGCCTTGCCACGCCCTCCTCCAAGGCCCCAATATGCGTAGCTATGAACATCTCGGTCTCCATTTCGATGAACAGTTAAATGGTTGGCTCGGCGTCGGCCGTACCGATCCCGTCGATGGCCGTATGGTCGGTCAAATGTTCGGTACCACCATGCGCCTCAAAGCCCATGTGACCGTCGATAATCTTCGGCTGTTTATGGAACAGCCCGATCATTCCGCCAAATTGGGAGGCGTTATCGATTTTGCCCCCTTGGGCGAGGCGATGGCGATCGAAGAGGGGCGTTATAATGTGTTGGTTATCGATGCCCGCACAGGCGCCCGTCAGATGATTTATGAAGCCGTGTTCCAAGCCCCCGATGGAGAACGCTATTTTCTCCGGGGAATTAAGCATATCGTCGACGATCCCGGCTTCGATACCGTTAAAGATATGAGCAACCTCTTTGTGGTTGTTTATCGCGGGAGCGACGATCGGGGCTCGGTGTATGGCGCGGGACAGTTGTTTGCCGAGCTGAGCGATGCGCCTAAATTCCTGTCGAGTATCGAGGTGATAGGGCCGGCTCGCTTCGGGCAAAACCTGGGGGCCAAATTAGCCTTTCTATCCTTTGCCTATGGTATTTTGCGCGATGTCTATGTGGGCGATGTCAATCCCATGTTCAATACCTCGTATCAAAATGTGGTGTTGCAAGGCATGGCGCACGACGATGCGGGGAATGCTCAGCCCTTCTTTTTGGTGTCGGGTATTCATGAAAAAGACTTTCCCTGGGGAGATGGCGAGTCATTTTGCGATGTCTTGCTGGTGTTGGGCGATCCCAACGCAAATCCAAGGTGTTTTGCCATCGCCGGCCGCCGTCTGGATGCCCATCGGGTGGATGTAAAGGAAGGCGTTCTTCAGTATGAAGGGCCTATTTTTGACGTGAGCGAACGCCGCAGCATTGCCTTTTCAGATATGCAAGAGCAGCCTGCACACGCCCCCATGGGCCAGGCCAAGCTCTCGATTCGCTTCCAATCCCGTCCCCATCCTCTCGCGCCCATTCCCTTTGCGGTCAATGAAGAGCTGTTGGATCGGCTTTCCTATAAACTGCGGGAAATGCTGAGGCGTGTCTTTCCATCGGAGCAAAAATTTGGCTTTCAAATCATTCCCCATACTCTTTCGGGTGCAAGCGGGAAGATAAGCCTCCAGTTTTCGGGCGCGGCCCAAGAGCTGAACATCGACGGCGCCAAAACCATTGGCGAAGGCGAGGATTCGACAATTTGCAATGCCCGGGAACCCACGCTTTTGTATGGTTATATCTGCGCTCTGCGAAAGGCCAATGGCGCGGCCCGCATTCAGTTTCATTCGGGTTCGCTCCAAAACGAACGGGAACACTGGGGCAAAGATAGGCTCTTTGGGCTGATGGGCGTGGCATTATCTCATTTTGCGACCCGGGAAATCGATGTTCAGCCCGCTGGAGCTTTAATTAAAGACTATACCGAGCGCAAAGAGCCCGATCCGGCGCCCAAACTCTTTGAAAAGCTGGGCGAACCTGTGCTTCAGCTTAGGCTCGATCACTTTCCAACCGCGGTCTTCAAGCGCAAGGTGATTCAAGTTAAAGATCCATCGGGGGAAATCTGTATGGCGCTGGAAGAGGCGATGGATACCCTGCGATGCGAAAGCATTGAATCTCACCGTGAAACGACGGTGGCCGCGATTCGGGGCGGAGGTGACATGGATAAATTTAAGACCTTGGATCGAGCGCTTGAAGCGGGGCGCTTTTGGCAGGTGCTCGAGCAAAAGCGGGCGTCTTCAGGGAAATCCAAGGCCGATTTCTGGGTATTGATTAAGCCCAATTTTATGTTTGCCTATAACCGCAAAGATCGCTCGACCTATACCGATCCAGAGCTGGTCACGCATCTGGCCAAGCAACTGCGCAATGCGGGCTATACCCGCATCAGCGTGGTGGAGGCGCATAGCACCTATAACGAGTATTTCAACCGGCGCACGGTGCGGGAAGTCGCCGAATATCTTGGCTTCTCGATGGATGGCAGCATCTACGATATCGTCGATCTTACGCTGGACGCGCAAGAAATGAGGCATTTTGGCACGGCGCTGGGTTATCATCCGCTGCCTAAAACCTGGCGGGATGCCGACTTCCGCATTTCGTTTGCCAAGAATAAGACGCATTCCTATGTGTACTATACCCTGACCTTAAAGAATATTTATGGCGCGCTGGCCTTGGGCAATAAGTTTAAAGAATACCATTGCGACCGGGGCATAGCGGCGACAACGGTGGAGTATATCGCGGCGTTTCCAATTCATTTTGGAATCATTGATGGCTGGCTTAGCGCGGACGGGCCTTTTGGTATCTTCGCCGATCCCATACCCAACGAGACCAAAACAATGATTGCAGGGGAAGACGTGGTTGCGGTGGACTGGGTGGGGGCCAGCAAGATGGGGCTCGATCCCAAAATCAGCAGCTATATGAAGTATGCGATCCGGGCATTTGGCAAGCCAAAGATTAACTTTATCGGCGATGCTTCGGTCTATCAGCCTTGGCTCAATGTGCCTGTGGCGCTTACGCTCTTTGCAACCTTTGGATTGGACGCCAATCATTACTTTGGCAACCTGATGTATATGTCGGTTGCCTATATGGATGAGGAGCAATTCACCTTGAAATCGCGCTCCAGCATGATTCAGGCGGTGCGGGCGGCGATCCGCCCCTTGCAGGAGGTCATGTTTCTTCAATCCAGTGGCCGCAACCAGGCCAATCAGGCGCTTTCGCGGCTCTTCACTTGGCTTGGAAAAGAATTGCAGCACCCGCCTTTTTGATGGGTATACCTAATGTATATAGAAAGAGAGTAGTTATGCCGACCCCTCTAAGTGTAACAGAATGGATGAAAGGATATATTACCCTCGGAGCCACAAGCTACGATGAAGGCTTCATTCAAGGCATTGATTCAGATCTGCGCTTTTCCCACGAAGTGGTGATCAGCGTAGACGATATCGATCGCTTTGTTGAAGAGCCGAGGCACGAGGCGAGAATGGATGGTTTTATTGAGTGCGAAGCCTTTGGCGGCAAGCGCACGGTGGAAGGCGGCACATTTAATATGCTGCTGGACCGCGAAGATCCAAAGCTGAAGGTCATGCTCTACCGTATGCCTTTTCTCGATGCCAGCGGCGCGCAGCGTACAATGATGGGCCATAAAACCATTCATGCCGACCGGGCGCTCGATATGCTGCACGATATTATGACTTTGTATATCCGGATCTTTGAAGGCGATATCCCCGGCCCGGATATTTCAACGACGGCAATTCCGGGAGGCGTAGCGCCGGATATCAAACCCATTGCCATGGGTATCCTGCATATCGAGACCGCCGATGCATTCCGCAGTGCCCGGTCGTTTAGGGCGCCTGGTTCGGGTCCGCTTCAAGCGGCCGAAGGCGCGGCGAAGTTTGGTAAGTTTTATTTGGAAGGGTTATGGAAGATATTTGGGAAGGCAATGCGGGTTCGTTCCTGAGAGGGCATCCTTTGGCCCAATTGACCCGTGCCGGTGAACGGTCCCAAAGACCTAAGTGCCCAAATACGCCAGAATCTAAATAGGGACTTTTCGGAACTGGTGGGTCCATATCAGCCTTGTAGGTACGGCGGGGGCCGTGTGCGAAGAAGCCAAACCATCCTCTTGACAAGCCAACGCAAACCATGATTGATGTGTGTGATGATGGAAGTGGGTGCCGTCTTTGAAGATGCCTATGAGATCCAGAGCATTCTTGGCCAGGGTGGGTTTGGAATCGTTTATAAGGCCATGCAGCGCACGACAGGCCAGCTTGTCGCCATCAAAATGCTTCGCCTGCAGGCAAGCCCCGCCAGGGTAGAACGAACGACCGGCCGCTTTCTTCGTGAAACCAAACTTTGCGCACAGCTTTATCATCCCAATATCGTTCAGCTCATCAATGCCGGCAAAACCGCGGCCGGAGAGCTGTATACCGTATTCGCCTACGCGCCGGGCCAAAGCCTTTCCGAAGTGCTTCGCAAGGAAGGCGCGCTGCAGCCCGAGGAGGCCAGGCATCTGATGCTAGAGGTGCTCGATGCGCTCGCCTGCGCGCATGCCTTGGGTATTATTCATCGCGATCTAAAACCCGGCAATATTATGGTCATCCCCACGGGTGCCCGCCGCAATGCCCTGGTGCTCGATTTTGGGCTGGGCACGGTGGTCAGCGATATGGATTCGGCCGAACAAGACCGTCTGACCGGAACCTCGGATGTGGTTGGCACACCGGGTTATGCCGCGCCCGAACAATTGAACAGCCTTGAATCGACAACCGCTACCGATTTGTTTTCCTGGGGCTTGGTCTTTCTTGAGTGCCTGACGGGCAGGCCGGTCTATAGCGGCGCGACCTTGGCGGAAATTCTGTTTAAACAATTGGGTTCCGAACCCTTGGAGATTCCGGCGGCGCTTCAGCATCATCCGCTTGGATCCCTCTTGGCCGAGGTGACACGAAAAGATCCGGCGGCGCGGCCAAAGGATGCCGCGGCGCTCTTGAGACGGGTCGAGGCTTGCAATATGCGCGGCCTTTCCAAGGCCATGATAACGGGCAATATCCCGGTGCCCGCAGCCTTTTCCTTTGTCGAGTCCATGACCATCGCCGATACCCAGAGCCGCGCCGATACCGCGCTTATAACGGTGAGCGAGCGCCGGCAAGTAACGGCGCTTTGTTGCGATTTCAAGCTATTGCCAAGATCCTCCGCGCCCAAAGAGAACCTGGAACAGCATGGCGCCGCGATATCGAGGGATATCGAAGATATAAACGGCGCGCTGCTTTCGCTGCTATCGGCCTGCTCCAAAAGCGTGCAGAAGCACCGGGGCTTTTTGGCGGCGGCCTTTGGCGGGCAGGCTCTCTTTTTCTTTGGCTATCCCGTCACCGATGAGCAAGACGGAAGGCGGGCGGCCCGCGCGGCCATCGCCGTAATGGAAACAATCGCCGCGGAAAACGCGGGGTTTGAACCCAAAGGACTGCGGGTGGAGGCGCGCATCGGCTTGCACGCCGGCCTGGTTGTCTCGCCTAAAAGCGCCGATAATATCGATATTGGTTTAAGCCTAACGCTTGGCGTAACACCGACCTTGGCTTCTAGAATTGCAGCGGCTGCGGCGCCGGGCGCCATTTTGGTCTCGGGCTCGCTGTCCCGGGCGCTGCGCTCGGAATTTCCCCTCGAAGCCCGGGGTTCGCTTGAGGGGATGGGTGAAACCCATCGATTGTTTATGCTGCAGCAAGAGCAAACCCATGCTCAAGCGCCCGTCAAAAAATCTTCAAGCCAGCTTATAGGGCGGGAATCGGAGCTCAATATGCTGGTTCAGCGCTGGACCCAGGCCCAAAAGGGAGCGGGGCAGTGCAGCTTGATTTTGGGGGAGCCGGGCATTGGCAAGAGCCGTTTGGCTCAAGCCCTTTCGGAACGGATTGAAGAGAGCCCTCATACCATGATTACGCTGCGCTCTTCGCCGGATGCCAAAAATAGCCCTCTTTTTCCTTTCATCGATGTAATGGAGCGGCTGCTCGACCAGGAAGGCGGGGCGGCGGAGGCCGATAAGCTTGGCCGCCTAGAAACCCTGCTATCCCGCCACGGGCTCCACCTTCCCACGCAATTGCCTCTGTTTTCGGCACTTCTCGCGATTCCGCTCCAAGATCGCTATGCGGCCCCGGATATTTCACCCGAGCTTCAAAAGAAACGCACCTTCGACGCCATTCAAAGCCTATTGTTTGCTATGGCCGAGACTCGTCCGCTCTTTATGCTCGCCGAGGATTTGCACTGGACCGACGCAACGACGCTGGAGCTGATTGCCCGGATGATCGAGCGGGTCTCCCCGGCGCCGATGTATATGGTATTCACGGCCCGGCCCGAGTTTTCACAGACCAGCCTGCCGGGGACGGGCGTATTGCAAATCTCGCTGGGCCGATTGGGCTCGGACGATACCGAGGCATTGGCGGCCGAGCTCTTTGAGGGGAGGGATTTTCCCGAGGAGGTATTGAAACAGATTATAAAGCGCACCGACGGCGTGCCTTTATTTATCGAGGAATTTGCCCAAATGCTCATTGAATCGGGCGCGCTTGTGCTGCGCGGGGATAGCTATGAGCTGGAAAGGCCGCTCCGGGATTCGGATATCCCGTCCAGCCTGAGGGATTTATTGACATCGCGCCTGGACAGGCTGGGCAAGGCCAAGGATACGGCACAGCTTGCGGCGGCGCTGGGCCGGGAATTTAGCCTTTCCTTGCTATCGGCGGCGAGCGAGCGGAGCTTGGAGGATGTGCAGGCCGATTTAGAGAAGCTCTTGGGAGCGGGGCTTATTCAGGCGAAGCGAAAGAAAGACGACAAGGGATATGTCTTTAAGCATGCGCTTATCCGGGACGCGGCTTATGAATCGATGGCTCTTTCGGCGCGCAGAAAGGTGCATGCCCGGGTGGCGGCCGTATTGGAAGAGCGTTTTGGGCACATTGTTGAAGCCCGGCCCGATTTATTGGCGCAGCATCACGCGGCGGCGGAGCAGAAGCAAAAAGCCATTGAATATGCGCACAAGGCGGCGGGCGGGGCGCTGAGGCGCTCGGCCTATAGCGAGGCCAACGCTCAGGTTGCCCAAGCGCTGCCCTGGGTGGAGGCGCTGGAGGACGAACGCGAGCGCAAAACCGCGGAGCTTCAGCTTCAATCGCTTTCGATGGTGGCCCTGATGAGCACGGTGGGCTATGGATCGCCGCATTTAAAGACGCTGACATCCAGGATTTTAGAGCTTTCGGACGCGCTGGGCAAAAGCCCGCACGCATTTCCAACGCTCTACGCCCTATCGATCTATCACCACGTTATCTCGGAGCGTGAAAAGGCGCTGGAGATCGCGGAGCGGCTGGTTTCGCTGGCGAAGGAATCGGGCGATATACCACAGGACATGGCGGCACATGCGGTGCTATCGCAAACGCTGGCCATGGAGGGGCGCTATGCGGAGGCAAAGGCGGCCACGGAGCGAGCGCTATCGCTTCACGATCCCGCGCGGCATAAGGATTTATTATTTGTCTATGGGGTCGATCCGGCGATTTTCGCGCTGATTATGCGGGGCTGGACGCTGAGCTTCATGGGATATCTCGATCAGGGCATGGCGGTATGCGCGAGATCCATTGCGTGGGCGAGGGAGCTCCACAATCCCAATATGATATCCCTGAGTTTATTCTATGCTTCTTATTCGCACAGGCTGCGCGGAGAACGGCAGAAGGTGCTGGATGTCACGGCGGAAGCCATTGCCATCGCCGAGCGCTATGGCTTGGAGTTTAACAAAGCCTATAGCTCGATGGTACGGGGCTGGGCCACCCGGGATTTGCCCGAGTTTACCCGCGTCTTTTATGCGCACCGGACGACGGGGCAAGTGGCAGGCACGCCCTTTTTGCTATCCGGCTTGGCGGAGGCCGAAGCCTTGGAGGGCGAGCTGGACAAGGCCCTTGCGCATATCGATGAAGCGGTGCGCTTTGCGGAGGAACAGGGGGATTATTTCTTCTTCTCGGGGGCTGTGCGGCTACAGGGGGTATTTCTGCTGATGAAAGACCCTGGCGCGCTAAAGCCCGCGGAGGCTTGTTTTAGGCGAGCCATTGAGATTGCCCAAGGCCAGGGAGCCAAGACCGAGGAACTGGAGGCGGCGACGGAGCTTGCGGGCTTGCTGATGAAGACGGGCAGGGCCAAGGAAGGCTATGATTGTCTTTCGGCCATTTATGGCTGGTTTTCCGAGGGCCTTGAAACGCCGCCTCTCGTGTCGGCCAAGGCCCTGCTCGAACAATTGCACAATGCCTTGGGGGCTACCCAGACTTCAATCCAAAGCGCATAGAACTAGGTTGTGGAATAACGAAGGAGTGAATGATCATGAGTGTGACACCGGACGAAGGTTTTCATAACTCTGCCGACGTGAACGGTGACGTCCTGCATCCCGTGGGGCCGGAGGGTCCCCTGCTGGGAATTCGGGACTCGATGAAATGGCAAGATGCGTGGATGCTGGCGATTGCGATTGCCTGGTCGGATGATGCCCTAAAAGAAGAGCTTATCCGGGAGCCCCGCAAGTTTTTCAAGGAACGCTGTGCGTTTAATTTGCCCTCGGGACTTACTTTTAAGGTTACAACGATGCCTACGCACGATAGCCATGGGAACAACACGGGCTGGGATCCTGAAAGGAGGATGTGGTACTTAAAGAATACCGAAGTGACGATGTATTTGCCACCCGCGCCGGACCTCCAAGACCAGGCCATTGCGCTTTCGGCTTATTTGGCCACGGGGCGCACTTATCCCTTTACGATTTGCTGATGGTCCTGGCCTGCGCGAATGGAAAAGACCCTTCGCCTAAAGCGGCATCTAAAAGCCCAAAAGCTCGATGATGCACGGGTGTTTTTAATGGGCGGGCCGGAGCCCGTTCTCCTTCGGGGACGGGCTTATGCCTTGGTTTTGCCGCTTCTCGATGGCCGCCGGAGCATCCGCGAGATTTTGGACGAGCTTGCTGGCCACGGTTCCCGGCTGGAGCTTTTGTATGCGCTGGTTCAACTGGAGCAGCGGGGCTATGCCGGGCCTGCCTTGGCTTGCGGGCTTGGGGAGGGGGCGGCGGCGTTTTGGGAGGCCCATGGGCTAAGCGCCGATTTGGTTTGGGAGCGGCTTTTGTCTGGGCCCGTTCGGGTGGAGGGGCTTGGGGGCGTGGACCATGAAAGGGCAAAGGTTGAGGCGGCCTTGGCCGAAGCAGGGGTATGTATCGAGAATGATGCGAGCCTTTGGATTTTGGTGGTGAATGATTACCTCAATCCGGCCATCGAAGCCTTTCAACAGCGGGCCCGGGCTCAAAAAAAGCCTTGGATCTTGGTCAAACCCTCGGGAAAGAGCGGCTTTTTTGGTCCGCTCTTCGAGCCTTCCAAAGGTCCTTGCTGGACGTGTCTGGCCGAAAGGCTTAGGCTAAATACCCCGGCCGAAACCTATCTGGAGCGCCGGGCCTTAAGCCGCGAAAAGAGCGAGGCGGTGCTTCCGCTTCAAACCCAGCTTTCCGCGGGCCAGGCAGCGATGGCCATTGCCCGCTGGATGGTGGATCCCTCTACATTTCCCCTCGATCAGCTCTTTGTGGTGGATGCCTGGGGAATGTCCGTGCAGACCCATCCTGTGGTGCGCTATCCCCAGTGCCCATCCTGCGGCGATCCAGAACTGCTAAAAAAACGCGGGCTTGCCCCTCTTGTGCTTGAATCCAGGCCCAAGTGTTTTAGAGCCGACGGAGCCCATCGCATTACCTCGCCCGAGCAGGCCATCCAAAAGCTGTCCCGGCAAATAAGCCCCATCACAGGCATTGTCGCGGGCGTGGGACCCATTCCCGAACGCGATCACCCCCTGCGTCCGGTGTATGGGTCTTCTTACCGCATATGCCCCTCTCATGAAGCGCCTTCCTTTGAGGATTTTCACCGTATCGCCATGGGCAAGGGCAGAACGCCCGCGCAGGCCAGGGCCAGTGCCATCGGGGAGGCCATCGAACGCCATAGCCTGATGTTTCGGGGCGACGAGCCTTTAAAGCGGGCCAGCTTTGAAGAACTTGGGGACGCTGCCCTTCATCCAAACGAAATTCAGCTTTTTAGCGATTCTCAGTACCGGCGGCGCGAAGAGCTAAACGCGCTGGCCCAAGACGAACCCAAGCGCATTCCTCTGCCTTTTGATCCCAAGGTGCCCATCGACTGGGCTCCCGTATGGTCCTTAACCCATAGCCGCCTTCGCTGGGCGCCGGCTTCTTATTGTTTTGCCAACCTGAACACGCCCCCAAGCGAGCGCTTTTGTACAATGAACGCCAATGGGCACGCGGCTGGACACTGTATCGAGGAAGCCATTCTTCAAGCCTTTTGCGAGCTTGTGGAGAGGGATTCGGCGGGGATATGGTGGTATAATCGCTTAAAACGCCCCGGGGTGGATCTAGCGAGCTTTGACATTGCCTATTTCGACGAAATATCGAGACATTATCGATCGATGGGCTTTAGGATATGGGTGCTGGATATCACCATGGATATGGGCATTCCGGCCTTTGTGGCCCTGGCTCACAGCGAGCGGGAAGGGCGTTTTTGTATTGGCTTTGGATGTCATCTGGACGCCGGGCTGGGCGTGTTGCGGGCGCTGACCGAATTAAACCAGCTTTTTGATCCCGTCGATCAAGGGCGGGTGCCATGGGATGTGAGCGGGCTTGTGGATTTAGGCTTTCTCGAGCCCAGCAGCAGCATGGCGGCGCGCAGGCGGGGCGATTTCGATATTCGTCCCCATGACGATCTGCGGGACGATATTTTGGAATGCATTTCCCGAGCTCAAAACCTGGGGCTTGAGACCTTGGTGCTCGATCAAAGCCGGCCCGATACCGATCTTTGTACGGTGAAGGTGATGGTACCTGGGCTGAGGCAAATTTGGCCTCGCTTTGGCCCTGGACGCCTCTATGATGTACCCGTTGCCCTTGGACTTCGGGAAGAGCCGATTCAAGAGGCCGAGCTGAATCCTGTTCCCTTGTATCTTTAAGATGGTAAAGCTACCGAGCAAGGAAGCCTATGCGCGCCGACTTTCGCATCATTGACGCCGACCGGCACGCCATGGAACCCATGGATTTATGGCGCAACTATCTACCGGACGCCCTTAAGCATAAGGCTCCCTATTTGGAAACACTGGAGCTTTCGGGCTCGCCTCAAGAACTTCTCGAGCAATATGGCCCCAAGGCATTGCTTCCGCAGGCGCCCTCGCTGATGTTGGAAGGGCGCACGGTATGGAACACCCTAGGTCCCCGGTCTCAAATTGAGATGTCATGGGCCAGCCGAAAGCAGGCCGCCGAAACGGAAGCCGTCGCGATGCCCACGGGTCATCTGGAGGCGATGGATCGAAGTGGGGTGGATATCGCCTTTCTCTATCCAACGCTGTCTTTGTATTTGCTTGGGGTGGACACTCTCGATCCAGCCTTGGGAGCTGCTTTTGCGCGGGCCTACAACGATTGGCTCTATGATTATTGCCGCAGCGATCCCCAAAGGCTGAAGGGCGTTGGAATCCTTTGCACCCATGATCCCCAAGCGATGTGCGAAGAAGCGCAAAGGCTTTCCGGGCTTGGTTTTAAGGCGCTGACCTTTCTTCCCAATCCTGTGCGGGGCCGGCGGCTTTGCGATCCCGCGTACGAGCCCCTGTGGAGCCTGTGCGAACATCTATCGATGGCTGTCGCGATTCACGCCGGAACGCATGCGCGCCTCAGCACCATAGGCGCCGATCGCTTTGATAGCCATTTTGGACGGCACGCCTGCGCCCATCCCATGGAACAGATGGTCGCCCTATTGACACTCATTGAAGGAGGGGTACTCGAACATCATCCCAAGCTTCGGATTGGGTTTTTAGAATCCGGCTGTGGCTGGCTGCCCTATTGGCTTTATCGCCTCGATGAAATCGAATATGCTCACTATAGCGGAGAAGTCTCCGATAGAGTTAAACAGAAACCCTCGCAATATTTTAAACGCCAATGCTTTGTGGCTATCGAGCCCGATGAACCCTATTTGCCGGCACTGATTGAATTTATCGGTGCGGACAACCTGCTCTTTGGAACGGATTATCCGCATGGAGATCATGGGGATGATATTGTTGACAAGGCGCTTATGCTTTCAGATCGATTGCCCCAAGAGACGCTTCGCAAGCTATTGTGGGACAATGCAGCGCGCTTTTATGGGCTGGAGGCGGATATCGCATCCCCAAAACCGGAGCCCAAACCATGAAAGACACCTCTACGAGCACAGCGCGGGAGATCTATGAAGAGAAGGGGTTTTATTTGCATCCAGAGCCTCTTTTTCCGGGACCTCTTATAAAACGGGCGAGAGAGCGGGCCGATGCGGTGCTCCGGGGCGAGTATGACGCAGGAGCCCAGCCCTGGGTGCAATGGCAAGTAGGCGAGCCGGGCAAGTTTCAAAAAATCGATCAAGTGCATCTATGCGATAGAACGCTGTATTTGATAGCAACGCACAAAGCCATTGGGAAGCGCGCGGCGGAGCTTTGCGGAGCGGAGATGATTCAAGTCTTTGCCACGCAGTTATTTGTAAAGCCACCCGGCGGCGGAGAACTCGGTGTATTTAACTGGCATCACGAGCGCTCGTATTGGCCGTGCTGGGAAGGCGAGGTGCTTGCGGTATGGATAGCCCTGGATGATATCGGGCCGGATTCTGGACCTGTGGTGTATGTGGAAGGTTCTCACCGCTGGCCCACCGAACAGAAGCTTGGCGATCCATTTACGACCGACTTTGGAGCGCAGGAAGAACGCCTTAAACAGGAGACCCAAGGCGGGGTTTGGAACAAAGTTCCCGCATTGATGCCGCGAGGGGGAGCCGCCTTTCACTCTGCCGACACGCTGCATGGAAGCGGCCCAAATCGCTCGAACGCCGTGCGCATTGGACTTGGGATTAGCCTGCGAACCAATAGGGCCCGGATTAAGGAGGGGCTTAGAGATTTTGACTATGCTTCCTATTTGAGCAATACACTGATTTGCCCACGCATTTACGAGAAAACTTTGACTGGCTCGGGTTCGATATGAGGAACTCTCGCGGGCTAGCCGCACTTAATCCGATTCGATATCGACCTGCGCCTCTCCATCCACCCGGAATTCAAATAACTTTAAACCAAACAGTTTGCACACCACGCCAATCTTGGGCACGTTTAGCTTTATCCGGCTCTTGGACAACCGCATCAGAAGCTGAACGGCGAGCGGCGTGCCCGTCCCGCCTATATTGGCATCGACATTGGCCTGAGCTTTGACTTGAGCATCGGCTTTGGCCTGAATTTCGGCCCCGACTTTCGCATTGGCAGCGATGGGAGCATCAGGATTTCCGGCAACCTGAAGGGTAGAAGCCGTATTGAGGCTAGCCTTTGCATCGACGGAAGCGCCGGCTTTCACTTCGGCCTTTAGGGGCAATTCGCCGCCACCGATGCCGATACCGAAAAAGTGAGGATTACCGCTGTAGAGGGTTAGCGATCCAGAGGCATCGAGCAGATCTCTAGTGGATGCTTTGGGTTTGGATTTGGCGGCCTCGGGCTCGTTCGTGATTTCGCCAGCCGATTCATTGTTGTTGAGTTGGGTTTCGGTGCTCATGGCCATATCTCCTTCGCATTTCCTGCTATCGTCAGTTGTTTGAGCAACTTATGTTCCATCCCATATTTTAAAGGGCGCGGGGAAGATCGCGCGGGCATGGGCGATATGGGAGCGCAATTCCTGCATCGGCACGCAAAAGGATCGGTCGAGGCTGGCGGTTGATTTGGGTTTGGTGCGCTTGCCACCGACGGGTGGCCATCAGCCTGCATCAGGCTCAAACGCCTTCAGGGCGGGAGCGTCAGGTGGTACGGGCTCAATCTCCAGCCTCAGAATCACCCCATCGACATGTGCAATCCTCACCCAAAGCCCCGGCCGAATCGGCCCTCCATGCGAACGGGTCCGGTTAAAACCGCCGGTCGAGATATAATCCGAATAGGCAAAACGCGTTGTTCCTACCCTGAAGCTTTCCTGTTTATGCCCCGCCGCAGGCATAGGATCAAAATCCTCGACCGGCCCTTCAACAATACTGCATTGGCCCGAATTCAGCGCGTCCATGAGGCGCTGACGGCCTACCCATGTCGCCGCACCTACCCCAAAAGTCCATAGCGCCGAAAATGTAAAGATAAGGATGGAAACCGCATGCCATGCAAAGGGTTCCCACTTTCCAGGAGGTTTTTTCCAGCGAACTAAGGCAACAATACCCACCGCCATCATCGCGAGTCCAGGTAAAATAAATGCCCAATCGATGCGCTGTGTCTGGGCAACTTCAAATACCGTGATATAGTTTGCCATAGATCGTTATACGTTTCTTTCTATCAGCGCCGCATGGCACGGCGCCGGTTGTTATCTAGGCCCAGGCAAAGTCCATCTGAAATATCCATGCGCCGATGACCAATAGGCTTCGTCCTCTTCCTCCGAAAATGTGACCTGCACCGCCCGCGAGATCGAAAACCACGCCCGGCTCCGGTGCGGCGCGCAGGCCAGCATTTGTTTTGCTCCAATCTCCCATAAACATAGGCCACCGCCCGAGGATGCTACCAATACCCTCGTTCCAGAACGCGAGATCGCAAGCCCATGAATCTTTCCTTCTGCCTGAATCTGCGCCGTTATCTGTTGGGTTTGTAGATCCCATGCGCTGATTTTGCCCGAATCACCACCCGTAATCGCCACTTTCCCATCCGTTCCAATCACCAGCGCGCTTAAATATTCTGCAGGCCCGGCAAATGCCGCCATTTCTTTACCTTTTCCGATCTCCCATTGGCGAAGCGCCGGCTCCTTTGGTCCAACGGGCCGGGGATCTACGCCTTTTTGACGAGGCGGACGATCTGGACCGCTGAGCCAAAAACGATTGTCGGGCGATATAGCCAGGGCCGATGGGGTGCCCGTTTGTTCAACATAGGCATGTTCATCGGCGCCGGTTTCGGTGTTCAGTTGTTTAAGCGTTTCATGATCCCTTCGATACAAGACCTTGCGTCCATCGGGGGAAATGACCAGATATGATAAATGGCCGCCTTCTTTGGGCGCGTTGGCCCAAATGCGCTTGGGTTGGCGTATATCCCAGCCTTCGATGACTCCATTGTAGAAGCCCAGAATCAGCGTGTTTTTATCGGCCGCCGCGCCAAGGAATTGAATGGAACGCCCCAGTTGAAAGAGGGGGCGGCTTTGGCCTGTCGTTCGATCAAAATGCAGCACTTGGCCCCCATGCTGAGCGCCAATCAGGCCGTTTTTGCCTTCCAGCACAAATCCAGCCGTAGCCGGGGCATGGGCCGCGTATGCTTGGGACGGATATTCAATGGGTGCCCATGAAAGGCGCCATAAACCATGATCCCCGCAAGCCCAGAGCGAGGTCTCATCCAAGAACAAACGTTCCGCCGAAGGTATGCGGCCGGCTTCGCTCACCTCTCCACCACCCTTGGACATGCGCCGAATGACCCCTTCCCGATCGCTGAAGAAGAGCTCTTTGGCATTCTGCGAAAAGGCTCGGGGGGAATGTATGGCGTGATGGAGCGCGCGCATAGGTCCTCCCGTTTTGGACACAGAGAAGAGCTGGGGCGGATCGCCGGCAATCAAGTACAAATTCTGCTCATCCACATCGAGGGCGTTTAGGTAGTTTAGGCTCGGTTGAAGGGTTTGAACATCGCCTCCCGCTTTGGGAACGCGCAGCAGCGATTCGTGACCCAAATATAAAAAATCGGCATCTTGGGCGAGATAGGTGCCTTTCATTCCCGGCTGAGCCCGGGCCAGGACCTTGCTGCTTCCTCCGCCTTTGGAAACCCGAAGCACAAGGCCATCATCTCCAGGACCTTGCGATGCAAGCCGGCTAAAATAGAGATCGTGCTCATCGATCACCAGCGCCAAAGGATGTGTAATATCCGTGGCCAATCCCCCAAAGGCTCCCCCTTGCTTGGGGGCTCGGCGAATGCGTTCCGTCGCTTGGGCCAGCCAGAACAGATGCTTGTCATCCACCCAGAGCGACGAGGGTTTTCCTTGGTAATCGGCGATGATTTTCATGCTTTCATCGCGTTTGGATACCCGGCGGAT
Source organism: uncultured Polyangiaceae bacterium (assembly GCA_964537685.1). GTDB lineage: Bacteria > Myxococcota_A > Polyangia > Polyangiales > Polyangiaceae > CAZICM01. The sequence continues at coordinate 106,332 of CAZICM010000025.1, read as the reverse complement.
AACGGCGTCTCCCGCATCAGCCCAATAGATGGCATCTGCGTCGCCGGCGAGGGCACATCCTGAAAAACCCCCATCGGCAATCCAGCGGATGACCGTTGGGGGTGTAACAGGGTGAGAGAGGCGCTGAGGAATGGATAGGCTCGGGGCAGGCGGCGTGGAAGAAACGGAAGCGTGGGTGGTGGTGGAAAGTGTGGTAGGCGGGCTTGCATTGGTTTCGCATGCGCATAGGCCCAATCCTATCCATGCGGCGAAGAGCAAGCTGGAAATCGGCTGGTTCATGACCGTTTGCTCCTTCGGACCCACCAAAAAAGGCCGGCCAAGCCTCCAAGAGCCACACCCAAAAGCAGGGCCAAGGACATCCGAGATGAAGGAGGAGGGGGCGGCGCGGGAGGCTGAGGTGGAATTGGGGGCGTGGAAATGCTCGAAGCGGAGGGAGCGGGTGGATCATTCACGGGAGGATCGGGCGGCACCACGCATTGTAGACAGGTATCGCCGTCGCCGGGTTTACAGTTCAACGCGGTGCACACGCCCCGATCCAGATGAAGTGTTTCACAGATATCACCGGCGGCCTTGCCTTTGCAGGGCGGCGGGGGAGAAACAAGATCGGCGCGCGCCAAGAGCGGCCCGAGGCTGATTAGCAAAGCGAAAAGAAGGGCAGCGAAGTGCGGGAAGAGCCTTGGCATAAGAAGCTTTCTAGGTGAGTATGCCGGAGGAACTAAAAAAGGCTTCCGCGTCGATATAGCGGATACCCACGCGGGCGGCGAACGTTTTGTCGCTGGTCATATCGCCAACCATAAGTGTTTTCCGCCGGTCGAGTTTATAGCTTTCTATATAGGCGATACCGAGTCCGGGCATGGGCTTGCGGCAAAAGCATTGAATTGGCGCAGGGTTGTGGGGACAAAACGACACTTCGATATCCAGGCCCAAGAGTTCGTTGGTGCGCTGAAAACAGGCTTTCGCATCCTCCATGGATAACTTGCCCCGGGCCACATCGCCCTGGTTTGAAATCCCAAGCAGCTTATAACCTTCGCGCTGATACCGTTCCAGCACAGCTTTGCGGCCAGGCAATACTTCGATATCATCGGGGGATTTTGGATATTTATCACCGCTCTTGGTTTTGCGCAGCGTTCCATCATAATCCAAAAACAAAGCCTTGCCGGTATAGTGTTCATCCACCGCCCGCACAAAAGGAACATGCTGAATCGAAGCAAATCCCTCGGCCGGCATGGGCTTTTCAAAGGCATTGCGATAGGCAAATAAGACCGCGGGAGGGAAAATATTGGGATCCTTGGCTGCCTTTATCTCTTCGGGCATCAATAGCTTTCCCCGCAGGCGTATCATCCGCGAAACGGCATTGACCTGCGCATCTTCAATACTGGTGGATAGAAGCAGACAATGCACGGCCATTCCATGTTTTTTGGCGATATCCAGAATGGGCTTCCGGCTTTGAACGCTGGGATAGGTATTATCGAGCACAAAGCGCTCGCCTCCCTGCTCGATCTCCGCATCGAGTTTCGCGGCAAGCTGATCGAGGCTTCCGCCCAAGGTGTCGCGGTTGAGCCTTCGATAACCCTGAGCCAATTTTTCAGCCACATACGAGCTTTTTCCCGACGCGGGATAGCCCATGACCATGAGAATTTCCCTTGACATAGAGCTTTATTGTGTACGGGGGCGGGCGCGGGCATGTCAATAGGAAAAGCGGCCCGGGACAAAAAACGCGGGAAGGTGTTTGTGGCCTAAATCCTGCTTGACTTTCGTTCGAAGCTGAGATGGGATGCAAAATGACCTGTGCCTATTCGGCTTTGAATGGCATGCATGCGAAATTCGCAGCACTGTTCCAAGCTGTATGGCAGAAATTGCATCTCGGCTGATGTGAAAAAATGCCGAGAGCCCTTGCGGTGCCCTCAACGAAAGGTGAAGTCCCTATGTCATTACAGCGAGCCATGATTGGATGTTTGCTCGGCGCCTTGGCCGCGGCGAGCCCATTGGCCGTCGTTTCCTGTTCCTCGCCGTCCGAAACGGATGGCTCGTCTTCCTCGTCCTCCTCATCGAGCAGCGGGGGAAATCAACAGGATGCGGGCGATCCCAATGTGCTGGCCGGAACCTTTCAAGTCCGGCTGGTGGCGCCCGTTCCACCCGCCAATGGGAATCCAGGAACGCCCGGCCTCACCGCTGTGCTCGGTAAAATCTACGATGGCCCCTCGCCTGCGTCGTTGATTTGGGAGGAAGATTCAAAGGAGGGGGCATGCCGCTTGCTGACTCCCCGGGTTCCCTTCTGCAATACGCCTTGTGGTGGAAGCGCGGTCTGCGTGGAAGACGATACTTGCCAGCCCTATCCCACGGCTCACAGTGCCGGTACCGTGACCGCTAAAGGCATTCAAACAGCGGCAGGGGCATCGGAGTTCACCATGAAACCCGTGGCAAACAATTATCAGCCTCCGGCCGATACCGCCCTAAAATATCCAGGATTTGCCGAAGGCGATATCGTCCGCATGGAAGCCGCGGGGGAATTTTATAGTGCCTTCGCCGTAGAATCCAAGGGTATCGCTCAATTGGAAGTGCTAAACAGCACCATTACCCTAGAACCCAACAAGGCGGTGATGCTCTCATGGACACCCCCGGGCAAGGCGGGCATTTCGACGATTCATGTGAAGGTGGATATCAGCCATCATGGTGGGAGCAAGGGACTGATCGAATGCGATACCGAGGACACGGGCTCGCTTGAATTGCCGGCGGCGTTGGTGACCAAGCTCTTGAATTTAGGCATCGCGGGCTTCCCCACCGTGCTGATTACCCGGCAAAGCGTGGGTTCGGTCACCATCGCACCTGGACGGGTCGATCTGGTGGTGTCCTCAGACATTGAGAAAGCGGTTGATATTCCGGGGCTTGTCTCCTGTACGGGCACGATGGACTGTCCTATGGGTCAGACTTGCCAACCCGATTTAACCTGCAAATGACTTGTTTCATAACGCTTTACGATAGAACTTGAAAGGAAAATCGCTGATGAATTCTGGATATCGCTCAATTGCTCTTGGAATATTCGCCATTTCTATCACCGCGGCCGGCCTGGGGGCTTGTGGTGGAGGAAGCGACAATGACGTGGATTTGAGCTCAGGCAACACCTCCAATGGCTCGACATCGGGAACGACGTCCAGCGGAAGCGGGGGCGGATCGGCGTCCAGCAGTGGCAATGGATCGGGCGGATCGGGCGGAAGCGCTCCCCAGCTCGAAAATTTCAGCTTTTTTGTGACGAGCTTGAAGGCGCTTCAAGAGCTTTCGGGCAGCCAGCAGGGATTTGGAGGCGATTTGCGCTTTGGCGAGACGGGTCCAGGCGCGGGCCTTCGGGGCGCGGACAAGATTTGCGCGACCATCGCGGAAAAGAGCATGCCCGGCGCGGCCTCCAAGCAATGGCGCGCTTTCTTGAGCGCGGTTTCCGATGAAAATGGCAAGCAAGTCAATGCCATCGACCGTATCGGCGAGGGGCCATGGTACGATCGCCTTGGCCGGGTGTTTGCGATGACCAAGGCCGATGTTCTTCATGATCGCCCCGTGGGCATCGATCCGATCATCAAGGATGATTTCCCCAATGAAGATGGCGTTCCCAATCATCAGCCCGATCCCAACCAGCCCGAAGTGGACAATCACGATATGCTGACGGGCAGCAACGCACTGGGACAATTGTACAGCCAAACCGCCACTTGTCTCGACTGGACGGGCGGCACGGGCAACAAGGCCGTAGAAGGGAGACCTCGCGTGGGGCATTCCTGGCCTCGATACGGTGGTCCCGGAGGTTCCAGCGGAGGCATTGAAGGCAATATGGCCAACTGGATGTCCTCGCTCACAGAGTCGGGCTGCGCGCCCGGTGTAAACCTTATTGAAATGGGACCGCCCGATCCCAACTCAAATACCGTGGGCTCTGGGGGCGGCTACGGCGGCTTCTACTGTTTTGCACTGACCCCCTAATTCGCTCCCCTTTTTTAAAAAATCTTACCCCCACATTAGCCATTGAAAGGATATGGCCATGAGCCAGCATCTCCATTCCCGCATTTTGTTTTCCCTTGGATTTGTGGCCCTGAGCGCGGGCTTTCCGCTGGGCTGCAGCGATAATGGGACACCGGCCCAGCCGGGCGATCCCAACGCGATTGTCGAGGGAACTTGCCAAATTCCAAGCGGACAATCCCCCGACTACGTGCAACAAATCCCATGTACCCCCGACTTTGAGGCATTGGCCTCGGAGCCCATCAATACCAGCCTACCTGGAGCCCGCTCGGTCAAGGTCGTGCTGGATACGCTCGATGAAAACGCGCTTTATTTCCAGAACAGCGTAAAGTATAAAATTCACTACGAATTTGCCTCGACACATCTCTCTGGAATGAATGGGCTGCCACTTGTCCCCGAGCTTTCTCAATTCAATGCCACCGAGTATTATACCCCCGATCGGCGTTTTATTCTGGGCGCGGTTACACATTATGAAGGCCCGAAAGTCTGGGCCCTGGAAATTGCGCCCTATGACACGGCATCGGCCGAGATGATCACCTTGCTTTACCGAGCCGTGAAGAAGGCCGCGTTTTTTGGACCGGGGCTTTACTTTCACCCGACTTCGGAAGCGGTTGCGGTCGAAGCCGCGAAGCTCCCCGAGGATGTAAAGATCATCACCACCGACGATCTTTATGCGGAGATCGATTATCAGCCTTTATCGCTGGGCGTGGGGATTGGGCGGCTCCATTTCATGAAAGCGGCGGATTTGGCCACGCAATATGTATCTTATGAAGATTTATTGGTTTTGGATGAAGCCCCCAACGATATTTCCGTGGTGCAGGGGCTAATTACCCAAACCTTTCAAACGCCGCTTTCGCATGTGAATGTGCTCTCCCAGAATCGAAAGACACCGAATATGGGCCTGCGCAATGCCTTAACCAATCCAGAGCTATTGGCCCTCGATGGAAAGCTGGTGGAGCTCACGGTGGGGGCATCTGACTGGAGCATTCGAGAAGTGACCTTGACGGAGGCGCAAGCCTTTTGGGAGGCCCACAAGCCCGAGCCGGTCACGCTTCCGGCGCTGGATTTAACGGTCACAGAACTGACAGACATCGAAAATGTCACCCCCGAACCGGGCGCCGGAGAGACACTGAGGGACAATATCAAAAAAGCGGTTTTGGCCTTTGGAGGCAAAGCCGCGCATTATTCGATTTTAGCGCGGACGGACGGCGTTCCGATTCAAAAAGCCTTTGCGATTCCGGTTTTTTACTACGATCAATTCATGAAGCAAAACGGCTTTTACGATCAGATTGACGCCTTTTTGGCCGATCCGACCTTCCAGGCCAGCGCGGCTGAACGCGATAAAAAGCTTTTGGAACTGCGCACGGCGATGCTGACGGCTCCTTTGGATATGGCCTTTCAAACGGCGCTTCAGGCGAAGATTACGGCGGATTACGGCGGCACCCACAAAATGCGCTTCCGCACCAGCACCAACAGCGAAGATCTCGAAGGTTTTCCCTGCGCGGGCTGCTATGAATCGCATTCGGGCGATCCAACCAATTGGCCCGATGTGCTTAACGCCATTCGGGAGACCTATGCGAGCACTTGGTTATTTAGGACCTTTGAAGAGCGGACCTATTACAGCGTCGATCATAAATCCGTGGGCATGGCCTTGCTCGTTCACTGGAATTTCCCGAATGAAGAGGCCAATGGCGTAGCCGTGACAGCAAATCCCTTTGATGAAGCGGGCGTCGATCCTGCGTTTTATGTCAACGTTCAATATGGGGGCGATGTGGAAGTCGTTGCACCTCCGCCCGGGGTAACGAGCGATCAATTTTTATACTTCTTTAGCGAGCCCAACCAGCCCATCACCTATTTAGAGCATTCAAGTTTGGTTCCCGCGGGAACGACGGTGCTAAACGCCTCTCAAGTCCACGATTTGGGCGTCGCCATGGATGCGATTCACAAGCGTTTTTCGCCGGCTTATGGCCCTGCCGCGGGCAATACAGGCTGGTATGCGATGGATATCGAGTTTAAGTTTGACAACGATGCCGACCCGACCAAGCCCCCGACTTTATACATCAAGCAGGCTCGGCCCTATCCCGGCCGGGGCAATTAATTTGCATTTGGCTTTACTTTCCGCCTAAGCCAGCCGAAAAGCCCGAGCAATCCCAGGGCAAACCCAGCTCCTGCCCATGATTGGGCGCCGAGCGAATCGACCGAACAGCCGCTGCTTTTATTGGTAGGCCCTGGAGCGACCTTTTGAGGCGCGGGCGGGGGCGAAGACGGCGGCTCATCGGTTTTGGCGGGCGGGGGCTGGGCGGCTGGAATGCATTTCACACAATCCGAATGATATTCCTGGATACCATTGGGTCCTGGGCGCACGGTGGTGCAGGTGGCCTGAGCGCATTGCCCTGAATCGACGCCTCGTCCTGAGCAGGCATCGCCCGGTTTTTTCCCGAAGCACGCTTCGACATCGGCAGGCGGGATATCGGCCATTGCGGACGAAGCGGGCGCGGCGATTGAAAAGAAAGCGGCGAGCAAGACAAGACGAGGTTTGAGCATAAGGGCGTGGCTAATGGATATGGGCGGGAAAGGCAAGAGGCATCATGGGTTTTTGATGATCAGAGGTATTTTTTAGTAGACGGGTCCTAAAAGCTCTCGTTGAATGGGTCAGCGTCATGGAATCGCCATTGGACACCGCGCGGGAGTTATTTGAGGGAGCGCACACGGGTGACGACCTTCGAATTATTGGAGGTGTTGCCGTCCAATTGCTTACAGGTGACTCGGCGCGGACAACCAATGATCTCGACATTGTTCCGATGTCCGATGAAGCCCGTGGACAGTTGCTGCAAAGGCTGGAACGAGATGGCTTTCGTATTGGGAAGTCCGGCGGCTGGTTTCGGGCGGTTCACCCCGGCGCACAGCGCATCTTGATTGATATTGCTCAACATCCAATTGTCCATCCCCGCACGTTTGAAGCGATTAGCCTTCGCGAGCCGCCGATTGCGTATTCATGCGGATCTCAAACCTTAATCCTCGCCGGCCGAAATGACCTCGCTGTGTTAAAACTTGCCGCAATGCGAGATCAAGACCTCGTCGATCTCATGCTTCTGTCAAAGCTCGGCCTCGATACAAAGGCCGTGGAGAGGACAGCTCACGAAGATGATATTGAACGCAGCATTGCCGCAGGCGCAAACCACGCGCGGCAATCGCTTCGCGCAGGCTGGGCAAAAGAATTGTTTGAACAAACGCTTGGGCGCGAGCCAAGCCCGGAAGAAGTCCAAGAAATCGATCGGTTTTTGACACAATTGGAACGAATTGGCTTATGAAACTGTATCCCTACATTGTATTCGCCGAACGGCTGCGGGGCTTTGACACGCTGGAAGCGGCGAAGGAATTCTCTCTTGTGAATGTCCCTTCTGTGATTTGCGAGAGGCAATTCGATTCAATGGGTAAATCACGGCTTGTTGAGGTGATGCGCCACGATTACCTGTTCGATGAAGCGCGAGAAGAATGGCGATTTATGATGCGCTGAACAGCCTTTGCCACCCATACACAATCCCCTTCCACCACCTTCGCATACCCGCTACACTCCGCGCATCATGTCCGCCCGCGTAGCCCCCGCAACGCTCAAACCGCGCGCAAAATCAAGCCCCGCGCTCGCCAAAACCTATCCTCATTCCGAGCCCGCCACGGAGTTCCCCGAACCTTCGCCCACACCGCCTCCCACGTCTCAAACATCTCAAAAAATTCCCCCCCAATTTGATTGGAAGAAATGGTATCTCACCGACGAAGAAGATATGGGCGCCGGCCCCGCCGAAGATCAAATCGCCGATATGCTTCGCCAGGTGCTGATTACCGTGTGCGAAGAGCGCAATCTCGACCCTCTATGCATGGGCCGCGATATCTTTTTTGCTTGGGTCGAAGAACATCCTCTCGTGCGCGTTTCACCCGATGTGCACCTCTCCGATACCCCGCCCATCAATCCCATGGTGCGCAGCATCCCCACATGGAAACCTGGGTTTGCACCGCCCAAATGGGCCGTGGAAGTCGTCTCGACCACCTTCCGCAAAGATTATCAAGATAACCCGGCTAAATACGATCAATTGGGTGTGCAAGAGCTTGTGATTTTCGATCCCGAAGTGTACGTGATGAGCGAGCGCCGCCGAAAAAAATCAGGCCGTGTGCCTCTGCAAGTCTACAGGCGTGATGCAAGCGGACATCTGAAATTCGTGGAGCAGAGCGAAGTCGGTCCGGTGTGGTGCGAGTCCATCGGTTTTGGTGTGGTCGTCACCGATAGAAACGGCTGGAAATACCTGAGGCTCACGCGCGATCGCGAAGGCAAGATTTGGGTGCCCACGCAGCAGGAGCTCCATCATCAGTGGGAAGATTCGCATCGCGAAGAGATGCGCGCGCGAACCGTGGCAGAACAAAAGCTGCGCGATGAAGAACATGCCCGCACCCTGGCAGAACAAAGGCTGCGCGATGAAGAACAAGCTCGCGTTCACGCAGAACAAAAGCTGCGCGATGAAGAACATGCCCGCACCCTGGCAGAACAAAAACTACGCGCTCAAGAACAGCAAATGCAGGCCCTGCTCGAACGCATCCGCACCCTCGAAGCCAATCCCAAAGAACCTGCCCAGCCTTCGAAAAAACCCGTTTAGATCAGGCTTTTTCCGCTTCGAATTCACCTAAAAATAAAGCTTTCTCACGCCCTAAAAATCAGGCTACAAAGCCCGCCATGATGCGAGGCGCGCTCAGCGATATCACCAAGGCCGTCGGCCATACGCCCATTGTCAAACTCAACCGCGTCACCGAAGGCGTCGAAGCCGATGTCTATGTGAAATGCGAATACCTCAATCCAGGCGGCAGTCATAAAGACCGCGTCGCCCTCAATATGATCCGCGATGCCGAAGCCGCGGGCCTCAAACCAGGCGGCACAATCGTCGAGGCCACAAGCGGCAATACAGGCGCCGCCCTCGCCATGGTCGCCGCCATCAAGGGCTACAAATGCGTCTTCGTCATGCCCGATAAAATGTCGCAGGAAAAAGTCTCAACCCTGCGTGCCTACGGCGCCCGCGTCGTCATCTGCCCCACCGCCGTCGAACCCGAAGATCCCCGCAGCTACTACCAAGTCGCCAAGCGAATCGCCGAAGAAACACCGAATTGTTTCTACGCAAACCAATATCACAACCCCTCCAATCCCAATGCCCACTTCCTCTCGACAGGCCCCGAAATTTGGGAACAGTGCGGCAGCGAAATCGATGTGTTCGTCGCGGGTATGGGCACCGGCGGCACCCTCTCCGGCATCGGCAAATTCCTTCGCCAGCGCAAGCCCGACATCAAAATCATCGGCGTCGATCCCGTGGGCTCGCTGTACTACGACTACATCAAGACCCAGCGCGTCACCAAACCCTTCTCTTACAAGGTCGAAGGCATCGGCGAAGACTTTTTCCCCAGCACGATGAACCTTAAGATTTTGGACGATGTTATCCGCGTGGACGACAAAGAATGCTTCTTGATGACGCGCGATCTCGTGCGTTTGGAAGGCTTGTTCGTAGGCGGCTCGGGCGGAGCGGCCGTCGCAGGCGCGATGAAATACGCAAGAGCCTCCGGCAAAAAAGAAAACATCCTCGTGCTCATGCCCGACGGTGCGTCGAAGTACATTTCCAAAATTTTCAACGACGACTGGATGCGCGATAACGGCTTTTTGGAAGAGGAAAAAGGCTTGGGCACCGTACGCGATCTCTTGGCCCACAAACCCACGGGCGCCGTCGTCACCACAAGCTCCGACAGCAAAGTCGGCGAAGTCATCGAACTCTTAAAGCGCCATGGCATCAGCCAAGTGCCCGTCCTCGAGAACGGAAGGCTTTGGGGCATGGTTCACGAGGTCGATCTTTTAAGGCATTTGGTCTCAGGCAGCGGCACCCTCAACTCGCCCGTCGCCGATTTGGTCGAAAGCGATTACGCCACGGTCACACCCGCCACCAAAGTCGAACTGCTCAAAGGCGTGCTCAACGACGCCAAAATTGCCATCGTCACCGAACGCGAACAGGTCATCGGCGTTATCTCAAAAATCGATTTAATCGACTTTTTGGCCCAAAAAGCGGCTGTTTAATTTATGCCCAAGGCCGATCTCGACCAGATCCAGCGCGATCTAAAACAGCATATCGAAGCCGAAATCCTCCTGCGCAACGAGCCTCTGGCTCCCAATGAAGACTTAATCGACGCGGGCTTCGATTCGATGTCGCTCACCCGCACGCTGGTTTTCATCGAAGACCGCTTTGGCCTGCGCATTCCCGACGAAGATGTGGTGCTGGACGAGCTGGCCACCATCGAAAAGCTCGCGCGCTTTGTGCACGGGCGGCTCGCCTAGCCCATCATGGAAGGCTTCCGGTTACGGGGCGATGCGCTCGCGGCCTTTGGACAGCGCCCCGCCCTTATCTCGGCCTCTCACACCTTAAGCTATGCCGAACTCGCCCTGCGCGCCGCCGCCGTTTGGAGAGCGCTGCGCAGGCTCAATATCCTTCCGGGCTCAAATATCGCGCTCTTAAGCTCGGGCCGCGCCTTCGATGAAGCCATCGCGCTCACAGGCATTCTTACAAGCGGCTCCGTCGCCATTCCCCTCGATGCGCACGCACCGCCTTACCGCCTCTCGTCGATCATCACCCAAAGACGCTGCTCCGCGCTCATCGCCGACGAAAAAGCCTCGGGAACGATCAACTCCATCAAATTGGAAGAAAATTCTACCCATTTAATTGTGCTCGATGCCGAAGGCCATGTCCTTCGTACCGAAAATCATCTTTCAAATTCCCATTCCAATCCCAACGAATTGAACGAATTAAACGAACCACCCGGCAAACTCGCGTGTATTCTCCACACATCGGGCTCGACCGGAACACCCAAAGCCATTCCCATCACCTGGGCCGGCCTCGATGCCTTTACATCCTGGGCAATTAATACTTTTTCAATTCAATCAAATGACCGACTCATCCGAATTGCCGAATTGATTTTCGATTTAGCCTGGTTCGATCATTTGTGCGCCTTTCGCGTGGGCGCCCCGCTTTTATTGCCCAGCCGCCGCGATTTATTGACAGGAGCCGCATTCCGCGACGCCCTTCGCACGCTCGGACCTACCATTCTCTACGGCGTGCCTTCCCTGTTTATGAAATTGAATGCCGCCCTTGCGCCCGATGCCTTGCTAGAGCCCCAGCCCCGCTCGGTTCTCTATGCCGGAGAAGCCTTTCCGCACCGGGAATTATTGGCTTTTTCAAAGCGCGTTCCCCAAGCCGGTATTTATAATTTATTCGGCCCCACCGAAACCAATGTTTGTACATATCATCGAATTGACCACGCTGCTCTTGATCGCATTGATGGCCAATCCGAAATTCCAATTGGAAAAGCCTGCCCCTACGCCGCCTGCGAATTACGCAGCCTGGACGAAGCCAAAACCCTTATTGAAGGCCCAGGCACCGGCGAGCTTTGGGTCAGCGGCCCAACGGCCTTGCACGGCGGCCCCCACGCAACGGGCGATCGCGTCGAACGCAAAGAAGACGGCCTTTTTTATTTCCGGGGACGCGTCGATCAAATGACCAAAATCCGCGGCTATCGCGTTGAACCCGCCGAAATTGAAAGCGTGCTCTGCGCCTATCCGGGCGTGCGCCAAACGGCTGTCATCGCCATCGATGACCCCAAGTTTGGAAAAGTATTAAGAGCGGCCATCGAGCCATCTGAAAACGCGCAACCGCTCACGAAAGACATGCTTTCCGAACGCGCCGTCCGTATGTTTATCGCGGAGCGATTGCCCGCGTATATGGTGCCCGATCGCATTTTTTTCGTTGACGCATTGCCTAGAACTTCAACGGGAAAAATCGATTATCAGGCGCTTCGCGAGCGGCTTTCGTAGCAGTTGTTTTCTTTATTTATTTGGAGCGTAAGCCATGAAACGAAAGAACGTCTCACGCCGAAGGGTTTTGCAGGGAATGAGCGGCGCGCTTGGAACGGCGGCGCTTGGATGCGGGTCGGACAATCCCACAACGCCCGTGGTGCCGATCAATGGCGGCTCGGGCGGCCAGGGCGGCATGAATCAGGGAGCCGGAGGCGCGGGCGGTCAAGGCATGGGCTCGGGCGGCCAGGGAGGCGCTTCCGCGGCCGATCCTTGTATGGATGGCTCGGGATATTCGCCGGAAGAACTGCTCGCGCCGATTGAAAACATTGTCGTTCTCTGTATGGAGAACCGCTCGTTCGACCATTATTTGGGCGCCCTTCAAATGCTCGAAGGCAAAGAGGTGCTTGGTTTATTGGGCAATGAAAGCAATCCCGATCCCAACGGCAATATCATTCAGGTTTTCAATCTGATGAATTTTACCCCTGCCGATCCTCCCCACGATTGGGATGCCTGTCATGCTCAATTTAATGGTGGTAAAAACGACGGCTTTGTCATTGCCCATGCGGGAGACTCTCAAAACGACGTGATGGGCTATCACGTCCGTTCCCAAATACCGATTACCTATGCCCTTTCCGATGCAGCGGCCATTTGTCACCGCTATTTCGCATCGGTGATGGGGCCCACTTGGCCCAACCGGTTTTATTTACACGGAGGTACTTCGCAGGGCCAAAAGAGCAATCTGCCTGAATTTGGCTTCGATAGCATTTGGGATTTATTAGAGGACGCCAAAATCCCCGCGAAAAATTATTATCATGATATTGCCTGGTGTTCGGGCGCCTTCTTTAAAGTGGGCGGCACAGCGGGCATTGAAGAGTTTTTCGCCGACGCGGCCGCGGGGACATTGCCTCCATTCTCGATTATTGATCCTCAATTCTTTGGTGCGGGCGCCAACGATGATCATCCCGATCACGATATTCAATTGGGGCAAGCCTTAATTTCAAGCGTCTTTACCGCGCTCGCAAAGAGCCCCCAATGGGATAAATGCCTTTTTGTATTGACCTACGATGAGCATGGCGGGTTTTTCGATCATATTGTTCCTCCCAAGACGGTGGATGACGATCCTGAATTTGAACAAATGGGTTTCCGCGTGCCCACGCTGGTGGCGGGGCCTTTTGTAAAGCGGGGCTGTGCCATTAACACCGTATTGGAACACAGCTCGATCGTTAAAACGGTATGCCAGCGCTTTAAGCTGCCTTATTTAAATAAGCGGGTGCAGGCGGCCAACGATTTATCGAGCGTGATTGCGCCGATGTATTTTGGAAAGCCTCAGCCTCCGCCGGTTATGCCGATGTTAAAGCTGTCCAAGCAAAAGATTCTTTCGAGGCCATTGCGGACGGGACATCATCAAGAAATGTGGGAAGCCGCCGAAAAGCGTGTGATTCCCAAAGCGCTGGACCGGCGCTCGATGGGGCTGGGCTCGATGGAAAGCGTGCTCGCCTGGGGTGAGAAATTGGGCGCGATTCGCCTGCTCAAATAGTTTTGAATCGCTGTTCATCGTTTTCCGGTCCAGTGCCGCATTGTTAAGAAATCGTTAAGCGAAGAAAAAGATCGCCCCCTTCACTTGACGGACCTCAAATCGGTTTTAAGTCTCCAATCATTCTCAGCGGCGCGGGTTTTTTAAAATAGCCCGCGCGGTGCCTTATTTTGTAATGAGCCGCCCTTCCGCGCTGAAAATGATTGTATTGATCTGTCAATTCCACCAAATTGGAGCCATTGGTCATGAGTAAGCTGCGCGGCGGTGCCGATTCCCCTCTATCTCCCTTTCCTTTGCTGCCTTTGCGCACAGGTGTATTGTTTCCTGGTACGATGGTCACTCTGCCCGTAGGCCGCGAACGTTCGGTCAGTCTGCTGAGCGCGGTGCATGTGGGCGATATCATCGGCGTGGCCACGCAGCGCAATGCAAAAGTGGACGATCCTTCGGGTGCCGATCTGCACGGAATAGGTACATTCGTGCGGGTCATGAATATGACGAAATTGTCCAGCGGTGAATACCGGGTCAGTTTACAGGGTATTGATCGATTTGCCTTGCAATCTCTTGTAGGGATGTCTCCTTATTGGCTGGCCGAGGGCGAGCCTGTTCAGGAAACGGGCGCGGATTCGGAAGAAGCGCACGCTTTGGCGCAATCGCTGCGCGAGCGCATTGAAGAGCTGGGGACGGCGGCGGGCGGGCTCGCCGAAATTGCGGCGGCCAACAATGTAGAGCCTTCGGTGCTGGCCGATCAGGTGGCGGGGGCGCTTGGGCTTTCGCCCGATAAAGAGATACAGGTGCTGTTTGAGCTGGATGTGCCGGCCAGGCTTCGTTTGGTGAGCGGATTTTTAATCGATGCCAAGACGGTATCGGAAGTAAAGAAAAAAATCGATCATGATGTTCGCCAACAGCTTGGAAAAGGCCAGCGCGAAGCGATTTTGCGCGAGCAGATGAAGGCCATTCAAAAGGAATTGGGAGATGACAAGGGCGCGGACGATTTAGCGGCGCTGCGCGAAAGGCTGGACAAGGCTGGCCTTTCCGAGGAAGCGAGGAGTGTTGCCGATCGGGAACTTCAAAGGCTTTCATCGCTGCAGCCTCAGCAGGCCGAATACAATGTAATTCGGACATATCTCGAATGGATTGCCGATTTACCCTGGAGCGCCAAGGCGGATGCCAAGCAAGATCTGGATGCGATCGAGCAGAAGCTCGAGGCAGACCACTATGGGCTGGCCGATGTAAAGAAGCGTATTTTGGAGCACATGGCGGTCTTAAAGCTTACGGGCAAGACGCGGGGAACGATTTTATGTTTTGCGGGGCCTCCCGGCGTTGGAAAAACATCGCTCGGTCAATCGATCGCGGATGCGACGGGGCGGCCATTCATTCGTATTTCGCTGGGCGGCGTGGGCGACGAAGCCGAATTGCGCGGGCATCGAAGAACCTATGTGGGCGCGCTTCCAGGCCGTATTTTAAATGGAATGAAAAAGGCCAAGGTGCGCAATCCCATTGTATTGCTCGATGAAATTGACAAATTGGGCTCCGGATGGCGGGGCTCGCCCGAGGCGGCTTTGCTGGAAGTGCTCGATCCCGAGCAAAACAAAACCTTTGTCGATCATTATTTAGAGATTCCCTTTGATTTATCCGAGGTTTTGTTTCTGTGCACGGCCAACGATTTAAGCAATTTAAGCGTGCCTTTAAAGGATAGGCTCGAGGTGATTGAGATTTCCGGCTACACGCCCGAGGAAAAAACCCATATTGCCAAGACGCATTTAATTCCCAAGCAATTGAAGGAGCATGCGATCGGCGATGGAGCGCTGTCGATTTCGGATGCGGCGATCTCCGCGATGATCCGCGATTACACGAGGGAAGCAGGGGTTCGCCAATTAAACCGGGAGATTACAAAGCTATGCCGGGCGCTTTCGCTGGAAGTCGCGAGGGCCAAAGACGGCGTAAACAAAAAGCTTTCGGTGGATGAATGCGATTTAGGCCGATATCTAGGTAGAATTCGCTTCTTCAGCGATGTGGCCGAAAGGACGCAGGTGCCGGGTGTTGCAACGGGATTGGCCTGGACGGCGGTTGGCGGGGATATTTTATTTATCGAAACCACCAAAATGCCTGGCAAGGGGCATGTCGAGATCACGGGCCAACTAGGCGATGTGATGAAGGAATCCGCCAAGGCGGCGCTCTCTTATGTGCGAAGTCATGCCGCAGAACTGGGGGTGGATAGCAAAGCTCTCGCCGAGCAGGATTTACATATCCATGTGCCTGCAGGTGGTGTGCCCAAAGATGGTCCCAGCGCGGGTGTAACCATGTTTACAGCCCTGACATCGCTGCTCTGCGGGCGTAAAGTGCGCTCGGATACGGCAATGACGGGGGAATGCACGCTTCGAGGCCGGGTCTTGCCTGTGGGTGGAATCAAATCCAAGGTATTGGCCGCGCACCGGGCAGGGATTACCAGGGTCATTTTGCCTCAGAAGAATGCCCGCGACTTGGATGAAGTACCGACGGAAGTGAAAGAAGCCATTCACTTTATTTTTGCCGAGGATATGCGTCAGGTATTGGCGGAAGCGCTGGAAGATGCCCCTATCCCGGAAACCCATCCGGTTCAGGAGCCTGAGCCCGTGGCCTCGGCCAGCGCCTAACGCGCCGCATTATCCCTTTCCCTGCAAAAGACGCGCATCCCGCCTCAAAACTCATCTTCCGCGCCCAGCATCTGAAGTATAAGCCCCGCACCATGCCCCTCGAGCATCGCCATCATAGCCGCTGTGCGTGCGGTTCTTCTCTCGCTTCGTCTTCCGCTTTTGTTCAAAGTGCTTCGCGCCCCTTTTCTTTTGTGGGTACGGCGCGCGTCTACGAACGGCCCCGGCCTTTCCAGGTGGCTCATATCGCGCTTCATTGGACGCTCGATACGCCGAAGAAAAGCCTTGAAGGATGGGCTCGCCTCGATGGTTCGCGCGTCGATCCTAAAGCCAAGGAAATGGTGCTCGATGCCATCGGCTTCGAACTGTCTGCTGTCGAAATCGCTGTGAAAGACGGTGATTCAACATCATCCGCGCCTAAAAAATCGGCGAAGGGCGCGCAAAAGAAAAGCGACGAAGGCGGCTTTGAGGCGGCCGACTATAGCTATGACGGCGAAAAGCTTCATGTGCAGATTCCCGAGCGCTGCGCGCTGTTTTCCATCCGGGTGAGCTATCGCGTGACGCCCAGACGCGGGATGTACTTTTTAGAGCCCGATGAGCATGTGCAAGACCGGCCCCGCCAAGTGTGGACGCAGTGCCAGGATGAAGATGCCCGCCACTTGTTTCCCTGTCATGACAAGCCGCATGTCAAGCAAACGACCGAGCTTTGGGTGAAGGTGCCCGCGGGCTATTTCGCGCTTTCAAACGGCGAATTGGTGAATGCCGAGGCCGAGCAGCGCGAAGGTGTGTTCCATTGGAAGATGAACGAGCCTCACCCGAGCTATTTGTTTACGCTCGTCGCCGGTGAATTTTCGGTGATTCACGCCGATGCCGATGGCATTCCGCTCACGTACTACGTGCCCAAAAAGCGCGAGGACGATGGCAAGCGAACCTTCGAGCGCACACCCGATATGGTCAAGCATTTCGGCGAGTTGCTAGGCGTTCGCTATCCGTGGAACAAGTACGCCCAAGTCGTCGTGAGCGATTTTATTTTCGGCGGAATGGAGAACACCACCGCAACGACGATGTACGAACATATTCTCTTGGATGAGCGGGCTTCGATCGATTTATCGGCGGATGACTTAATCGCTCATGAGCTTGCGCATCAGTGGTTTGGCGATTTGGTGACCTGCCGCGATTGGTCGCACGGATGGCTAAATGAAGGCTTTGCAACCTTTATGGAGCATGTGTACCGCGAGCATCATTTGGGCCGCGATGAGTACGACTACGGCGTGCGCACCGATATGGATACTTATGTGGGCGAGGCGCGCTCGCGCTACAAGAGGCCGATTGTGTGCCAGGACTACGAGGCGCCGATCGATATTTTTGACCGGCATTTGTATGAAAAAGGCGCGTGTGTGCTGCATCTGCTCCGGAGCGAGCTCGGCGATGCGCTTTTCTGGCAAGGGGTTGGAAATTATTTAAGGCGTCATGCAAAAGGCGTGGTTGAAACGCGCGATTTAATGCGGGCGCTGGAAGAAGTGAGCGGCAAGAGCCTGGAGCGCTTTTTCGAGCAATGGGTGTTCCGCGCGGGCCATGCGGAAGTCGATGTGAAGATTGCCTATGAAGACGGCCTGTGTTTGGTGAATGTAAAACAGCATCAGGCGCCTGGAGGCAGCTCGGTGGGTTCGGGCGATACGGCCGCGCCGGTGTTTGTATTCGATTTGGCGCTGGATATCGCGATTGGCAATGAAGTGCGGCGGGAAGTGCGGCGCGTGGATCAAGCCTCGCATAGCT
This sequence comes from uncultured Polyangiaceae bacterium, assembly GCA_964537685.1. GTDB lineage: Bacteria > Myxococcota_A > Polyangia > Polyangiales > Polyangiaceae > CAZICM01. The sequence continues at coordinate 88,523 of CAZICM010000025.1, read as the reverse complement.
TTGCGATTCCGGTATCCAAGCGGCCTCGCTATGTGGTGGCCGATCCCGAGCAGGTGGTGCTGGGCGAGCTGAGCGTCAAGGCGCCGGGGGATATGCTGCGGGCCCAGCTTTCATCGGCCAAGACCGCGAGGGCGCGGATGCTGGCCGCCGAGCCTTTGAGCAAACTCGACGATCCGCCGACGGTCAAGGCGTTATTGGAAGCCCTTGCCCATGAGGGCGAGTTTTGGGGTGTGCGCGCCGAGGCGGCCGATGCGCTGGGCAAGTTGCGTTCTCAAGATGCGTTTGATGCCCTTTCGGCGCATGTAAATACAAAACATCCCAAGGTGCGAAGAGCCGTGAGCAAGGCGCTTGGGAATTTCAAGACCCAGAAGGCCGCTGACGTCTTAAAAGCCAAGGCACTTCGGGACGATAGCTATTTGGTGGAGGCCGAGGCGGCCAAGGCGCTCGGCGCAACGCGGCATGTGAGTGCCTTCGATACGCTGGTGGATCTGTTGGATCGGCCATCTTGGGCCGATGTGGTTCGGGCCGGGGCCATCGAAGGCTTGGCCAACTTACGGGATGACAGGGCTTTACCCCATGTTGTTGCCCGGACGCGCTATGGAGTGCCGACGCGGGCCAGGCGGGCGGCGATTATGGCCATACCCAAGCTGGCCAGCGATCGCAAGGCGCGCGAGACCTTGGAAGAACTGCTGGACGGGGCCGATCCCTACTTAAGGGTGGACGTGGCGCGGGCCATCTTGGAGCTGGGGGATATTAAGGCACGGGCGGCGTTACAGCGGCAATTGGAGCGCGATTTAGACGGCCGGGTGAGAAGGCGTATCCGGGAAGTGCTGAGAGAGCTTGGAGGGGGAGCGAAGCGCGAAGTGGAAAGGCTTCGGGAAGAGCTGGACGAGCTGCGCAAAGAGCATGGAGATCTCAAGGCGCGCATCGGCAAACTGGAAGCGAGTCTTTCGGCGTCCAAACACAAAAAACGTTAAAAAACCGTCAAAAAAGCCTGGGAAATATCATGACCAACGAAACGCCTCCTGTTCGGATGGAGATGCACGGCACCATTGCCGTATTGATGCTGGATCGGGCCGAGCGCCGCAACGCGCTCTCGAGAGATACGCTTTATGCTTTGGGGCGCTATGGCCGGGAGCTTTCGGCGGACAGCCGCGTGCGGGCCATTGTCATTACCGGCGCGGGCGACAAAGCCTTTTGCGCGGGTGCCGATCTCAAAGAGCGCCAGGGCATGAGCGACAACGATGTCAGGGTACAAGTAGGCTTATATCGAAGCGAATTATGCTATCTCGATAAAAGCCCCAAGCCTGTGGTGGCGGCGATTAACGGCGTAGCCTTTGGAGGAGGGCTAGAACTTGCGCTGATCTGCGATATGCGGGTTTCGGCGCCTCATGCGGAGCTGGCCTTGCCCGAGACTACCCTAGGCATCATTCCCGGCGCGGGAGGAACGCAGCGGCTTCCTCGGGTGATTGGCGAAGCGCGGGCCAAAGAAATGATTTTACTGGGCCGAAAGATAAGCGCGGCGCAGGCATTGGCCTGGGGACTGGTCAACCGGATTTCACCTGAAGGCGTTTCGGTCTTGGAAGACACGCTGACGTGGCTGGACCCGATTGCGAACGGCGCGCCCGTGGCTCAATCGGCGGCGCTCCGGGCCATCGATGCTTCGTATGAGCTGTCCTTGGAGCATGGATTGGAAATTGAGCGGGTATTTTATGACGAAACCCTGAGAAGCGAAGACCGGAACGAAGCCTTAAGGGCCTTTGCCGAGAAGCGCAAGCCTGTGTTTCAAGGGCGCTAGGACTGCGGTGGGTTAAGCGGTTCGCCGATTTGCCCATTCAGTTTCATTAGATATTTTAGGATTTCTTTGTCGTCGCGAAATACATCCTTGGGAAATCCGTAGACCTCATTGACCGCATCGTTAAGCTCATCGTAGACCTTCGATAGGCTTGGAAGCTCGCCCGCCTTTAATTTGTTGTGGATTTTTGTAAGCCCAAGCTGTTCCTGCTCGCAGATCTGCTGCCTGTGTTCGCCAAAAGCCCTGGCTGCCGCGGCCACGCGATTTGCCGCTTGCGTTTGAGGGCGCGCCCGGGGATTGTAACGGCCCTGTTCCACCAAGGGAAAAGGGAAAGTTTCAAAAATGGTGGTATTTGTATAACGAAGTCGCTCCTCCAACGTGGATCCCCGTGCCCAGGCCCATATTTCATGAAAACACGATTGCAGGACGCCAAAATGGTAATCGTCGTTCAGAGCAATCACCATGAGTTGATGATCAAAACATATATCGGTGGATTGCCGGACCAGTGTTAGATGCGGTGAAACACAGGGAACAACCAAAACGTCCTTCATCCCTTGAAGAACTTCGCGCATGCCTGGCCTCGCCTCAGCAAAGCGCCACCAATACTTGGCATAGCTTTCCCGCCGGTTCTCTTTGCGAAGGGGATACACATGCTTCTTTACATACCGCATCGCCCCTTTAAAACCCTCGGCTTCCTCCTTGCTCATCGTTCCAAAATCGATAATCCACCTCGTTGGCTTCTGACTCACTTCCCGATTTACATCCCGGCCGATCAAAAATCGCTTGATGACCGCATCCGACTCAGGATCTAAGGCCAAAATCTCCGCACGCTGTTCATCCGTGAGCACAAATTCATTGTTGCCCGGTGTCACCCCCATAAAACACAAGCCTTCATTTTGAGGCAGCCTGCGCGCCTTTGTCACATCCACCGCCTCGCGAAGACCCGGTGAAATCGACACCACTTCCCGCCCATCCAAGGTCTTTATGCCTTCATAGGTCCCCATTACCCAGTTCACAATACCGATGTGCACTGCCGCTTCTCCCGGCCATGGATAGGAACGCCATGCGTCCGTAATCGTTCCGCCTTTCGCAATTACTTTGTCGATACTCGCCTCACGGCTTTCGTTTTGCGCAATGGAGTTGGTGCAGACATATCCTGCTCTTTCCCCCTCCTTCAGCACGGAAAGGGCTCCTGCAAACCAATAGGTCACATAATCGGCCGCGCGATGTTCTGGATAGGTTTCAAACAACCGGTCGACATAGGCGTCTCCAAGCTCTTTGCGCAATTTTCTCACACCCAAATAAGGCGGATTGCCCACGATAGCCAGCTCTCCTGCGGGCCTCTCCCACGGTGAAAATAAAGCATCGCCTTGCTTCACTTGAGCGTCTAGGTTCTTGAGGGGCAAGGTCTCTTCCTCCAAACCAAGCTCCCTCATCGCCAAATGCTCCCCAATCCAAAGCACCACCCTCGCTAAAAACACGGCAAAGTCATTTTTTTCTATACCAAAGACCTGATTGAGCGTAAAATAAGGTCCCACAGGAGGGGGCTTAATATCTTTGTGGCGCTTTGCAGAAGCGCGCTGTACTTCATTCCACCGCTTCACAAGCGCCGACTCTAAACGTTTCATCTCCCGGTAGGCGACATATAAAAAATTGCCGCAGCCACAAGCAGGATCGAGCACACAGAACGATTTCATCCGCTGGATCGCTTGTTCGGCGTCCTTGGGCGTGCGAATGGCCCGAATCCTTCGTCTCCATGGTTCAACGATGGTCGGTCCCACAACTTTCGCGATATCGGCTTCCCTTGTAAAATGCGCTCCTGATTCATGGCGTTCCACAGGAAACATCGACTGTTCAAAAATGGAACCAAAGATCTCGGGATGCACGCCCTGCCAGTCAAAATGCCGCGCCGCCATATAAAGATCGCTGATTTCCTCGGCAGAAAGCACGACTTTTGGATGATTGCGATCAAACAGCGCTCCATTCACATAGGGCACAAAGCGATTGCCTCGATCCGCGGGATTTTCCCGCCCAAAATCATCAAAGAGGGACCAAATCGCATCCATTTTCCCGGTTTTGTGCGCATCCCCCACCGCGTGGGTGAACAGGTGCGGGGGCGAGAGTGCTGTGTCTTCCGCAAACATCGCAAACACACATTCCAAAATAAATTTAATAATTCTCGGCCGATCATCCGGCGTACACGAGCCGCCTTCCAGCTTGCTGCGCAACAGTTTTCCGAGCATAGCCGCGACTTCAGCCGTTACCCGCTCCGAGCGTTTTTCTAAGTCGGCTTCCTCGCCCCGAAAAAACAAAAAAGCATCGCCCCGCGAAGGCAATTCATCCAGCGTAAAGAGCAGCTTTGGCGTCAGTTGGCCGTTTTCATCATTGGTATCATAAATCCAAAATTCATGAAAATTGCATAGCACCATATACCTGGTCCGAACCAGCGCCCAATACTTGAGTAATTGCGAATGATGCTTGGCGAGGTTTTTTTCTTCAGGACCTTTCATTTCCCAGACACAAATCTTGGGAAGGTACATATCCATGCGCTCGCGCAAATACTTTGCCTTGCGATCGGTGGCAAAGAGCACAGCTTGCTCCGGGGGAACAAAGACAGGATGCTGCTCGAAGATTGTTCCCGGCTCAAAACGCACATCATAAATATCGAGCAGATGATGAAGAAAAGATTGAGCAGCCGCTTGTTCCGTGCCTCCAAAGCCTCGCCAGCGATTTACAAAACCTTGAAGTTTGCCATAAAGCGCCTTCTCCCAATCGCTCATCTCAACACGCTCCTCAACGCCCTCGCCAGCAACCCATGAAAATGATGCTCACCGTGCTCTACCCTCGGCGCATAACGCCCAGGTGAATACATCCCCGAATTCAGCCCCAACTGCACCGATTCGCATATCTCAATATCTTCCCGCTGAATCGCCGCGCTTTCTTCGATGCTCTTGGCAATAAAGGCTTCCGCGCTTTCTCCTTCTGTCTCCTGAAAATAAAATTCATAAACCACTTTACAGCGCGTCGGCGAAAGCGGTATCACATGATTCGTATCTAAACAGGGACCATAGCGATTTAGCATAAAATTCGGATACATCCATGCGTAAATAGCCCGCTCGCCTATTCTTTCCCGGGGATCGATAGCTCGCTCTGCACCGCCGCGCCGGGCTCCTAAACAGCTTTGAATCGAATACTCACCATATAGCTCGGTCGTATAGCTCGGCATATCCAGTTGCTCGCTTAGGCTTGGATGCATATGCGGAACATGATATCCCCCATCTAAATAATTGTCCACATATACTTTCCAGTTGCATTCAATGATCCACTCCGCCCGCTGAATATACTTCAATGTTTCCCAGCCGCTCGCATGCAGCCGCGAATTCAGCTCCTTAAGCTTGGGGGCAAGTGGTAACGCTTCTATATCGGCATTTACAAACACCCATGGCCCCCAAACTTCCACTTGCATGGGCAAAAGCCTCATCGCATCCCGCTCAAACCCTTTGGCTCCCGCCATTTGTGGCGCTTTTTTAAGGCGCCCTTCCAAATCGTAGCTCCATGCATGGTATCCACACACCAAATGCTCCCCTTGCCCCGAACCGCGTACCACTTCCCGCCCTTTGTGCCGGCAAATATTGACAAATGCCCGAAGCCTCCCCTGATGATCCCGCGTTATCACCCATGGAATCCCCGCAAAACAACCGCTCACATAATGCCCCGGCCCAGGCAATTGCTCCACCCTCGCCAAAGGCTGCCAACTGCGGCTAAATACCGCCCGCCGCTCCACGTCCGCAAGTTCCGCCGAGCTATACATAAAAGCCGGGGGCATGGAACAGAATTCTACGGGCAGCTCCATCCCCTCACAAAAAGACTTAAGCTCCCGGCTCAAGGTTTCGCTTATAGGCATCCTCATCACAGCCGCCGCTCCGCCAAAAACCCTTTAAATCCCATCTGTTGGCTGCCGGAGCATCTGCACCTTGCCCTCCAGCCGCTTGGAAATCCATACCTTGTTGTTCTTATCCACAATCACAGCCCCGCAATCATCAATCGATTCCACCAATTTTAATCCCTTTTCAGGGCCTAATATAAATACCGCATCATCAATGGCATCCGCCGTGTGGGCATCCTTTGCCCAAATTGTTACGCTCCGGCTTTCCATCGCGGGATATCCTGTCCTCGGATCGATAATATGATGATATCGCTTCTCATTGAGGATAAATGAACGTTCATAGTCGCCCGCCGTTGAAAAGGCATGATCCACAACTTCGATCATCGCAAAATAATCTCCGGCATGGGCTCCCCGGGGATCGCGAATGCCCACTTTAAACGATGAACCATCCGGCTTTTTGCCCGCTACATACAGATCGCCGCCCGCTTGCGCGAAAAACGCATTCACCCCCTCTTTCTTCAAGACCGCACTGGCCGCATCAATCGCGTATCCCTTCGCAATTCCTCCTAAATTGATGCGCATCCCCTCTTTTTCAATCATCAGGGTCCGGTTCTTCTCGTCCAGCTTCAGCTTCCGGTAGTCAATCCGCTTGCGCCTCTCGTCAATCAGCTTCTGCGAGGGCACTTTCGCCTCTAAATCTTGATCGAACTTCCATACGCCTTTCATCGCATCAAAGGTGATATCAAAGACCCCTTCGCTTTCTTTGGCGATCCATAGGCTCTTTTTGATGACTTCCACCGACTCGGGCGACAGCGCAACGGCTTTTTTCCCAGCCTCTTGATTTACCTTCGAAATCTCGCTGTCTTCCCTCCAGGTCGTCATGATCTGCTCGAGGCGTTTAATCTCTTCATGCGCCTTCTTCAGCTTGTCCCTCAGTGTGGGCTCGTCCATCGCCGGCGTCGTGTACGCCGCAAGCGTAACCTGAGTGCCCATCGCTTTTTCATCGAGCACCACCCGCACCGGCGCAAACGAAGACTTCTGCGTCGCTGTCTGGCCTTGAACCCCGGCCGACCCCGTTCCCGCCGATGCCTTGGAACGCACAGGCTCGTTCGCAATGGGCTCCGGCGCGCTTTTCTCACACGCCGATACAACCAACAATCCCATCGCGAAAAATGCGCCCAACACCATGCTATTCATCGCACAACCCCACCTTAACCATGCGTCATCAGCAAAATCCCATGCGCGGGTCCCATGCTTTCGGTGCTGACCTTGGCACTGGGAGGAACACCGGGCGCCAGCGCGGCCAGAAGCGCAAGCTCTTCCTTGTAGTACATGCGCCGCAGCGAGACGATTCCATCCCGCAACAAAGCCAAGTCCCGTCCCACGAACAGCCCCGCAGGCACAAACATCGATAGCCCAAGCAGGCTTCGCTCTCCATCGATAAATATCACCGCCGATCGCGCCGCCCGGCTCGCTTCGCCCATCATCCGCGACACCATCCCCGCAGGAAAATGATGAATGGATTGGGTGCACGTAATAATGTCCACGCCCCTTTCTTTTACGCCATCCATGCAGAGCGCGTCTTCTACGTAAAACTCGAGATCCAGCCCAAGCTCTTTGGCCCGCTTCCGCCCAATATCGAGGTATTCAGGCTTGATATCGCTGGCTTCCACAATCACGTCGGCGCCGAATTCTTGTTTGATGCGCAGGGCAAATCCGGCATGGCCCGATGCCAAATCGTGAATGCGGACGGTTTTGGTTCCGCGCTGTTTCGCCTGTTCAATCAGCGGCCGGAGCCTGCGCACAAAGGCGTCGTAACTGCCCAAAGCGTCGTTGAGCGCATCCAGCCGGTCGAGCAGCTTTGTCCGCTTTTCCTCGGGAAAAGAAGGGTCGTCCAGCCATTCAGGATCGTCCCTGTATAAAAAGCGATCGACCACCGAAAGAAGGGGCAAGGGATCGAAGAAGCCCTGCCTCACACCGCCATTTGGACGCTCCGCGCGCATCGCCGCCAACGCATCGGCAAGCAGCGCATCAAACTTGGCAATGGCCTCGGCATCGCGCCGCTCTACCTGTGAATGAAGCTCCGCAAGCTGAGGAAGAAAGCGTTCCCTCACCGCTTGAAATGCGCGCTCCCGGTGAGCTTCCAGGCGCGTCAGAACAGGATCGTATTGAATTAGATTGTAATCCGCGGCCCTGCGAACGAAGCGCATAAAGCCAGGATCGATGCGCTGTTTGAAGAGGCTGATGAGGCTAAAAGGCGAATCGCTTTTGTTTTCGCGCGCAGAATTCACAAGGCTTCTTTAGCCCACGCGCCCGCCTTTCGAAATCTTTTCAGCGCGCTTCGGGTATGGCCTCGCCTTCATCGGCGGCCATCGGATTGCCCAAATCATCGACCAATCCCGTCCCTCCAATAATCGGAATAGCCCGGGCCAGCGCCACTTTTTCAAGCAGCATCGCCAAATGCGCAAGCTCCGACACATTCGGCAAAAACGCCGTCGATCCATCCCATAAATCGAGCCGGATCAGCTTTCCCGCCGCGCTTCCATCGGCCGCATTCTGTCCCCCGATCTGAGGAGGCACAAAGAGCCGGTCAATCTGCGACCAATGATATCGCTTCACCCGAGGCACACCCAAAGCCAAAAGCTCGCGCATTTCGATGCCGTCGGGATGCACAACCACGCCGCGCATCTGCTCCCGCAGCACCGCCGCAAGCGCGCTCACAAACAAAATGGTTCCGCAAACACTCGATGAAATCAGCCGATTTCGATCGCCCTCCACCACATAATTAAATATCCACGAGTTGGATGGAGCGTTTTGCCCGTAGATGATTAGCGCGCATACCACGAGGGCAAAGGCCAAATAGGCCAGCGATGGCCAGCGTTCTCGAAGGGGAGGACCAAAGGAAACGGATCGGGCGGGCCGATACGTCATGTCGAAGCCGGGCGGTCGGGATTGTCGGGCCATGGTGTCGAGTCTACACCCAAGCGCCGCCCTTTCTTGGGTAATTGTTTATTCGGCGCAGGAGGCCGCCATCGTGGGTGTGCCCCTGAAAAACTCTAAACACCAAGGCGACAAGGTATCGGTGTAGTCCGCGCACGGAACGGTCTTGGGATCGCTTCCGCTTCTGTCTTTTTCCATGCCAATCTTGCATTCGGCACAGCACTTTGTGCGCATTTCGGCCGCTTCCTTGGGAGGCGGGCCTTCGGTCGGCATCGTGGCCGTCTCGGCCTGCGATTGCTCCATGCCTGTTTCGCGGGTGTCATCGGCGACCTCCGCCTGTTTTGGAGGGGGCGCGCAGGCCGCGATCCCCACAGAAAACATCGCCGTCACAACCATCAGAGCTAAAGTACGTGCGCGCATTGTCCACCCTTTACTGAAGACAGCGCCGGGAATCAAATGCAGACTGCCGCGCCTGCCAAAAGATCGCCATGAGCCAACCAGAGCCCGCTTCCAGTCTCAGCCCGCCCGGAACCGCCGACGGCTTTCGCGCCCTGTTTTCAGGATTCGCCTTTGTCGTCGGCCGCCCCGCCAATTGGCCCCTCTCCATCATCCCCGCCGCCATCGCCCTCTTTCTCCTTTGCGTGCTCTGTTATGCCGCCTATCGAATCGTGCCCGCCCAAATCGGTCATCTCATCGGTCCAGCGAAGGGCAGCCTCTCGGGAATGGCCCACACCGCCCTTAAAGTCATGGCCACGGCCCTCGCCTTTCTTTTATCGGGCCTCTTGGCCTTCGCCCTGGCCCAGCCCCTTTCCGGTCCAGCCCTCGAACGCCTGGTCCGCCGCGCCGAAGCCCAAATAGGCGTGGCCCCCTGGCCAAAAACCAGCATCCTCCAAGACATCCTTCGTTCCCTCCAGAGCGTCCTCGTCGGTTATGCCCTCACCCTGCCTATTTTGGCCCTTCTCTTTCTGATCAACGTCATCTTCCCACCCGCGGCCATCGTCACCTTCCCCCTCAAACTCATCGTCACCGCGCTCTTTATCGCCTGGGATCTCTGCGACTATCCCCTCTCCATCCGGGGCCTGCCCATCGGCCGGCGGCTTCATATTCTAGGCCGCTACCCAAAAGCCGTGCTCGGTTTTGGAGCTGCCCTGGCCCTTCTATCGCTTCTGCCCTGCGCCCTCCTGATTGTCCTTCCCGCGGGCGTCAGCGGAGCGGCGCACTTAATTGCCAAGATTGAAGCGCATGAGCGCGCCCGCCGATCGCCTTAAAAACACGGCCAATCCCCACTCAAAACGCCCTCGGAGCTCGTGTAAACTCATTGCACACTCAACAGCCGAGAAGAATCGATTCACGCCCGGCGCATGAGCGATGGTTTTGCGATGAGCCACACCGATGTTGTCTCGTTTGGAATGCACAGGGCCTGGGTTGAAGGCGATATTATGCGGGTCATCCTGCAGGGGCTACTCACCGTTTCGGAAATCAAGACGCTGTTAGAGCTCATCAAGCAATGGAAGGCAGAGCGCGGCATCAACTACGTTCTTTACGACGTAAAACGGCTATTGCCGCCCGAGCCTGAAGTCAGGCGATGGATGACCAAGGAATTTAAAATCATCGCGCTGCGCGGAGCCTTGGTTGTGGGCGCGAGCCCGGTTCTCCGGCTGGTATCGGCGGCGCTGCAGCAAGCGATAAGCCTAGTCGGCCGGCAGGCGGATTCGCCGCTCTTGATGCTGAAGAACGAAGAGGAAGCGCTGGCCTGGATCGCCAAGGACCGACAGCAGCAGATGTCCACGGTGAACTAGGAGGGCGCGATGAAAGACGCGATTGAGATAGGAGCGCACCGGGCATGGGTTGAAGGCGACGTGATGCGGCTCATTGAACAAGGGCTGGTATCGCTTTCGGAGATGAAGGTGATTGTGGGGCTGCTGAGGCGCTGGCAAGCGGAGAAGGGCGTACAATATGCGCTGATTGACATACGGCGCTTATTGCCGATGGAACCCGAGGTGAAGAAGTATTTGACGCATGAGTTCAAGACGATACGGCTGCGGGCGGTGTTGGGCATAGGAGCGAGCCCTGTGGTGCGGATGACGACGAACCTCATCGTAAAAGCGTTGGAGACCTTGGGATATCAAGGGGTGCCGGTAATAACGGTGAGAGACGAGGCCGAAGGCTTGGCATGGATTGAGCAAGACCGGATGCGGCACTCTGCGGCGGCCCGTGGGTAGACAGCGGGCGGATTTGCTGATGGGGTGCGGCTTTGGGCCATGAAAGAGACCATTGCGATAGGCGCGCATCGATTTTGGGTAGAGGGGGACGTAGCGCGGGTACTGCTTCAGGGATTGGTAACGAAGGCCGAGCTTTCAAAGGTCCTTGAGCAATTAGAGCGGGCGCACCGGGAAGCGGGTGCGGACTACATCATTTACGACGCGACGCGGGTATTGCCGTTGGAGATGGAGGTACGGAAGTGGGCGGCGAAGGAGTTTCCCGAGCTCAAGTACCGAGTGACCTGCGTATACGGAGCGAGCGCGGTGATACGGATTACGATAACGGCGATCCAGAGTGCGGCGGCGGCGCTGGGCCGTATACCGAAGATGCCGTTAAAGATGGTGAAGAGCGAGAAGGAAGCGTTGACCTTGATCGGGGAGGACCGAAGCAAGCGCCGGAAGGGGGGATAAGGGATGCGGGAGGGGAAATGGACACATCAGGGTGTTGTTTTTGGGCTACAGATTCGGGGAAAGCGATTGCATTGTATTGGAAGGGGGCTGCAGATGGTGACGGTATTGATCGGGCCAAACTGGTAGCGGTTGCGCGCGACTGGTAGCGGCAAAAATAAAGTGGTAGCGATGACGATTTTTGTTTGAAAGCCCTTTGGATCAAGGGTTTTCTCATCCTCGTAGTGCAAGCGAGCCCGGCGAAGGCTGGCACCTCACGCCGGGCTCTAAACCGAAACCCTCACTGAACGAGGATCTCGATCTATGTGCGACTCTCTCACACCGTGCGAATCAAAGCAAAATTCCGACAACACCAACGAAGTGCTCGCGATGATGCGGCAAGTGCTGAACAAGGTAGACATCCTTGAACAGCGCTTTGAGTATCTCGATCGTGATGTACTCAACGCGGTGAAGTCACCTTCGAAGCCCGTGCCCGCGCATTACCTTCCAAAGGACGACGATGCCGGGGACGCGCCTACGCCACTGGCTATCCGATGCGATGGTGTTGTTCTTCTTTCGGTTGACCATGCCCGCGAGGCTGACATTGTTGGACGGGAGCGATGGGAAGGCATCGTGCTCAGCGAGGCGGAAGCGTGTGATGCCATCGATATGATGGAGTCCGCTTCCCATGAAGCCGCTGCGCGCATTGTTGGCCGGATGAAGCGCGTTGGTAGGAAGGAAACAGGTGAAGCCCAAGGGCCGACCGAATGACGCGGCATTTGCGGCTTGTGGGCGGGAAGGATGGCGCCCCACCAAAAAAGCGATATCGCTATGCGCCAACCTTCTTAACCGAAGAGCAACAGAACAAGGCGAGAGCCGCCCTAAAAAACCTGTGCATGGCCTTCGGTGGATGGGATGCGCTGGGGGAGGTGATGGGGATGAATCCTGGCACGCTATCCGGCGTGGCCCATGGGAATCGTCGCCCGCGGGTGGTCTCGCCCGATGTGTTGCTCCGCTTGTGCAAGGCCGGCGGGCTTAGCGTCGACGCCATGCTTAATCAGCCGCTCAGTTCTGCGGGACGATGCACGGCATGCGGCGCAAAGCGTAGGTAAAGTCACCTCACTCAGGAATCCCCATTGACCGGTTGTCGCTTCTGTCTACTGACAAGCCTTGGCCCAATTAAGTCAGACATACGATCATCAAGAGGTCTCTTCAAGCTGAATGAAGCACCTCGTGTTGTCGTATCGGTTATGGGTATCAGTGGATCAGATAAGACACGATACCTTTCCAATAGCTGGATGTCTATTCTTGGGTTTGTATCCACTACATCCCGAATGTTAAAATTTTTAACTCGGATCATTGGAAGCGCCCCTTCTATGCAGGAATACACACTGGCACTTCTCTGACATGCAAGAAGTTGGTGCATTCATTCGCCTGCAAGCTCATGTAATCTCTGGCGATGCTAAAATACGCTTTTATAGGTTTTGCTAGTTTGCTATCTTTACCGAAATCATCGATCTTTAATTTGACCTCCTCTCCGCAGAGTTCTTTCATCGGGATGCCACGCCCGTGGGAGTGCCACCTGCGATGGTCACATAGAACCTCGGCTATTTGTTTAGCACGTTGCTGTTTTAATGTTTCCGTCACCGGCTGTTTCGTTGTTTCTGTTTCTTTCCAATCTTTGAATTTATATTTTACTAGCCATTTTTTCAAGAGATCGATCGACAACTCGCGTGCTTCCTCAAACTGTTGAAGCTCACCAAGATCAAGTTTTTGCAATAGTGCAAGTTCTGCGGTAGTCAATTGGTTTTTAGCAGATTTTTCAACCAAGCGTTCGTACTGGACAAGATATGCCAACGCTGGTATCAGCTTCCCGCCTTTTTGTAATTGCGGGTCAATTGGACCAAGAGTGGAGAAGTAGTCCATGAAGATGGTATCACCAGACAAAGCAAACACCGTTCCGGCGGACATTGCGCGGTCTGGAATTACAAAAGATACATCGTTGTAGTGATGACGAATCGTATCAACCATCCGCTCGACAACTTCTACAACACCGCCTGGTGTATCAAGAACTACGGCTAGTGTTTTGCGTTTTTCCTCGTTGGACTCAATTAACTTTCGAAGAACTTCGTCAATTCCTGGAAGTATTGGACCGATAAACGTCAGAACGTCTGCATTCAACGCTTCCTCAAGATGACCCAAATTGGCGTTAAGTTGATTCTGAGCGAGATCGTTGATGTTTATGATTGGCTCTGCCATTTCCCCTCAAATTGCCACAGCGTGTGGATCTTCGATGATCCGCCATCGCAAGAGCAATGCAATCAAAGCACATCAACCATGCGCATCGCAACAAGCTATTGTTTGAGTATAAATTATGGGAACAAGTCTAGTTGCTGCCATGATGGGACACGATTCATTACCCAGCTCCAGAGGTCAAGTTGCTTCGATTCATTTGCCGGATCTTGTATTTGTGGCTGTGCATCCGGCGATCGCAGTTTCGCCTCACCTACCACGCGCAAAAACCCTTTCCCACCGGGCAATTCACGTGCAGTCGTCATCCTGGTTTCAGGGAATTTTAGTCGCTCATTTTTAGGCTTCGCCGTAGGCGCCTCATCCATCGCGGCTTCCACCAACTGCGCCACGGTCCACGGCCTTTCCAGCACGCGGAGCGGCACGGCTGGCGCGGTGTTCACGGCCTGATGAAAGCGCACAAGATTGTAGTAAGCGAAGTGCATCGCGATCGCCGCCCAATGATGATCGAGCTTTTTTGAAAAGGTATTGCAGAGCCGCGTCATCCTTCGAACGTGCATGCGCGTGGTGAGGTTCACGCGCTCTACATGCGAGGTCGTAGCCTTTTTCATGTCGGGTATCCCGTACACCGGCGCCTTTATTACAAGCGGCTCTCGAGGTGGCTCGTATCGATGATCGTCATCTTTGCGGCGCCCGGTGCGGAAGTCTTTCATGCACTGCGCGTAATCAACGAAGCCGCCGAATGCTCTCCCGATGGCTTCGATATACGGGGAAAACCCGTCCGTTGTGATCTGAGGAGCGAGCGCCAACCTCGAGCGCAAGTCATCGATGAAGGCACTCGTTTCTTGTTCCGCGCGCCGTCCGACAAGGAACGAAATCACCGCGCGCGATTGGAGATCGAGGCCCACGAAAACATAGGCTTCTCCCCAATCCTTCGGATCATTTTCCGTCACGCGGAAACCCTTTTTCCCGATGAAACTCCATTGCTCATCGACCTCGATTAGAGGACATGAAAGGCTTCGAAATAAGCGATTGTGAATGTGCGCGCACCCTTCGCCAACGCGGAGCAACAGACGCAAGATCGCCGTCTTGCTCACGCCTGTTTGCCGCACCGTTGCATTGATGGAAGAGCCTTCACAAAGCGCATGAACAACGCGCACGCGCTGCTCCATTGAGAGAACGGACATGGCCCACTTCTCCGATCGGAAGGACATCGCCACCTTGACGGGGCAGCCTCTTTCCGACTGTTGATGAAGTGATTTTACCTTAATTTTAAGGCGATCACGATCATTTTATCGCAAGTAGGACAATAAACGTCCGCCTTGTACATTCTCGCAATACGCTTGTTTTATAGGTGTTTGGCGAATGTCAACACCTTTTTTGATTGCTCGCCAACGGTCATTCAGCGAGCGTGTAGCAAATAAAATCGATTGGATTGGAAGGTGGTATCGGTCAATTGGCAGGTGGTATTGGTGTCAACGCAGGTGGTAAAGCGCTACCAGTACCCTGCAGATTGGGGAGAAGCAACTTCAGGGTGGTGACAGGGCACAGCAGGGTGGTGGAAGGGGCTGCAGATTGGGGAGAAGCAACTTCAGGGTGTGGGTAGCTCAGCCGGTGCGGGTGGCTTTAGCCCAGAGGATCATGCGTTCGACATCGGGGACGGCGTTGGTCCAGCTTAATTTGACTTCGGGGTGCTGATTTTGGAAGACCCTAAAGATTTCATCGGCGAAAGCCTGGCCGATCATGGTGACGCCATCGAAATTGAGCATGACTTCCTTGAATTGTTCGATGCGGGCGAGGAGGCGCTTGGCCTGGGAGCGGGAGATCAGGTTTTCGTCGCCGATGCGGGCGAGGGAGACGGGGATCATGGTTTTGGTGAAGCCATAGTCTTCTTCAAGGGGATCGGAAAAGCGGTCAAAGACTTCTTTGAGGGTGCGTTCGCTAAAGAGACTGATGCCCATCGTGACCTCTGTACCGAAGCCCCCTTCGCGCAGGCTCTCCAGCAGGAACTTCAGACCTTCTTCCGTAGGCAGCCAGGGCTCCCGTTCATCCAACAAAACGTTTCTTCCACCACTGCATACCAATGCGATCGAACCAGACACAATCATGAAGGTATCAACCGCCTTGGATGTAAAAAAAATCCCCTGGCCTGAGTGGCGTTCTGGATCGGTGGTGAATTTTCCTTTGCTCAGCTCCAAGACCGCCAGACGCTCATCTTCCAGGCCCAATGCCTGCTGAATCTTTCGAAAGATGCCGACCCCTCGATCCGCCAGCCTCAAGCTGACTCGGGATGTCGTTTGCCGAATACCGAGACGCACATCCGCACTCCCCGAGTGATCCACCACATTGTTAAGCATCTCGGTAAAACCATACTGACAGATGCTTAGAACATTCGGAGGGATTTCTTTCAAGAGCGGCTGAACGCGCTCGACCCATACCGTCATCTCGTCGAGCGAAGGCGTCACAGGCAGGAAAATCGTCTCATCGACCAAGGCCGTGGCCGAATAGGAAAGCGTCTTCCCCTTGCCCGATTGAACGAGCTTTCCTTCCGCAACCATCTGCTTCAGCCGCGCATTCACCACCCGCTTGGGAATCCCAAACTCATCGGCGGTCAATTGGGCAATGTCGGCGGGGTGTCTGTCGATATGCCGAAGCACAAACACCTCGATGGGATTCAGCTTGCCCATGCCCGTCGCCATGCCGCATCACCACCACAGGTTATCAAGGGTTGTCAACTCGCCCAAGCCCGCCTATCTGCTTTCCATCCCTATGAACGATCGCTTCTTGCGCGCCTGCAGGCGCGAACCCACCGATGTCACGCCCGTTTGGTTTATGCGCCAGGCCGGCCGCTATATGCCCGAATATCGCGCTCTCCGCGCTAAATATTCGCTCCTCGAGCTGTGTAAAACGCCAGAACTCGCTCTCGCCGTTACCCTTCAGCCTTTGAGGCTCGGTGTCGATGCCGCAATTCTGTTCGCCGATATTCTCTTGCCTCTCG
Organism: uncultured Polyangiaceae bacterium; assembly: GCA_964537685.1. Classification (GTDB taxonomy): domain Bacteria; phylum Myxococcota_A; class Polyangia; order Polyangiales; family Polyangiaceae; genus CAZICM01. The sequence continues at coordinate 72,006 of CAZICM010000025.1, read as the reverse complement.
AGCCTATGGGCGCCTCGTTCGAGTTCGCCGCAGGGGAAGGCCCCGTTATCCATGAGCCCCTGCGCGATCGCGCTTCTATCGAAAAATTAAGGCTCTTTGAGCCAGAAGATGGCTTGGCTTATGTGCTCAATGCCATCCGGCTCATCCGTCAAGAACTCGATGGCAAAACGCCGCTCATCGGCTTTGCAGGCGCGCCTTTTACCATGGCCTCTTATATGATCGAAGGCGGTAAATCGAGCGATTTTCAAAAAACCAAGTCGCTGATGTGGGGCGATCCTGAGGCGTGGGCGCTCTTGATGGGGAAGGTGTCCGAGGTGATCCGCCGCTATTTGAGGGCGCAAATTGTCGCGGGCGCTCAGGCTGTGCAGCTTTTTGATTCGTGGGTCGGTGCGCTGTCTCCCGTGGATTATCGGCAGTTTGTTCAGCCTTATGTGCGCCATATCTTAAGCGATGTGCAAACCGCCGGTGTTCCCGTGATTCATTTCGGGACCAATACGGCTACGCTGCTCGAGGCTCAGGTGGAAGCCGGGGGATCGGTGATCGGTGTGGATTATCGGATTCCTCTCCGTTCGGCTTGGCAGCGTATCGGTTACGATCGGGCCGTGCAGGGTAATCTCGATCCGCTTCTGCTGTTGGCGCCCAGGCATATCGCCGAGCAGCGCGCGAGGGATGTGCTGGCCGAAGCCGAGGGTCGGCCAGGGCATATTTTTAATTTGGGCCACGGTATCGTTCCTCCAACGCCTGTCGATACGGTGAAGGCCGTGGTCGATTGTGTGCATTCCGCGTCGGCCCGCGCTTCAGGGAATCCAGTATGAGCGCGTCCACGCCCGAGGCGCAGCCTGCATCGGTGGTGATTGTCGGCGGTGGTATTGCCGGATTGGCTTTGGCTTATCGTTTGGCCAAAGAAGGCCGGGGCCGGGTTCAGGTGAGGCTGCTCGAGCCGATGGATAGGCTGGGCGGCAATATTCAAACGGAAGTCATCGAGGGTTGTGTGATCGATAGCGGTCCCGATGCCTTTGTGGTTCAAAAACCTCAAGCGGCGGCGCTGTGCAGGGAGCTCGGGCTGGGAGAGCGGCTGATTGAGACGCTGGAAGAGAATCGAAAGGTTTATGTGCTGAATGATGGCAGGCTGCATGGCTTGCCCGAGGGGATGGTGCTGACGATTCCGACGCGGATTTGGCCGATGGTGCAGACGCCGCTTTTGTCGTGGCCCGCCAAGCTGAGGATGGCTTTGGATTTGGTGTTGCCAAAGCGTCAAGGCGATGAGGATGAGTCGCTGGGCGATTTTATTGAGCGGAGGCTGGGGCGGGAGGCAACGGATGTGCTGGCCGAGCCTCTGTTGGGAGGAATTTTCGCGGGCGATGTCTATGGGCTAAGCGCGAAATCGACGTTTCCTCAGTTGGTGGAGCTGGAAACCAAGCATGGAAGTTTGATTCGGGGGGTGCTTGCTCAAAGGGCCGAGCGTTTAAAGCATGCAAAGCCGGGAGCGGATCCGAAAAAGACGCCGAGTGCTTTTTATTCGCTGGTGGGTGGGATGGGCGAGCTGGTTCAGACCTTGGCCGAGAAGGTCCGGGAGATGGGTGTGCAGATCCAACTGCAGACGGTGGTTTCGAGGGTTGGGCGAGGGCAGGAGGGGGAGCCTTCGCGTTTTCGGGTGGATATCGAAGGGGGTGCGCCGCTGGCCGCGGATGCGGTGGTCTTGGCGACGCGGGGCTATACGGCGGGGGATATCGTCCGGGATTTGGACGGCGAGCTTGCGGCGATGCTGGGGGCCGTGCCCTATACCTCGACGGCGGTGGTGATGTTGGCCTACCGGCGGGCATCCATTTCTCATCCGATGGATGCGGTGGGGGTGATTATTCCCAAAACAGAGGGGCGGAAGATATTGGCGCTGACCTTTGTGACGAGCAAGTGGGCGCATCGGGCGCCGGCGGATATTGCATTGCTTCGGGTGTTTGTGGGAGGGCATCGAAGGGCGGAGGATTTGAAGCTGCCGGACGAGGCGTTGGTGCGGCTTGCGACGGGAGAGCTATGCACCTTGATTGGCGTGCACACGGAGCCTTTGTTTGCGCGGGTCTACCGGCATGAACGGGCGAGTGCCCAGCCGGCGGTGGGTCATGCGGAGAAGATGGCGGCGATTGGGGAGAGGCTGAAGCTGTATCCGGGGCTGTATGGGTGCGGGGCGGCGTTTTATGGGGTGGGCATTCCCGATTGTGTGCGTCAAGCCAATGAAGTGGCGGCACAGATTTTATCGGAATGCCCTGCGGTGTCTGAATCGACAAAATAAAAAACGCGCTGCGACCGGCATGTGGGGGAGGTAAGCCTTATCGCAGCGCGTGCGCCAACAGGGCGACTTTGCACTCACCGGCAGCGAGTTGTGGGGGCGCTGTCGCCGCCTTGTGACGTGCGCAGGAACATTAAGCATCTCGCGTGCCAAGGGCCGCCCTCAATGATTTTAATAACCTACAAGCCCTTGATCGGCGGCTGGATTTCATTCATGAAAGCCCAACCTGAAACGGCAATGCATCTTTGATGAAACATTCACCGATTCAAAGGAAGCCGATGCAATGATGAAATATTCACCGCAGACCACCTGCCCTCGCCTGGACTTGACGAACCGGCGCATATCCCGATACCCTTTGAGAAAAGCTCTTTCAGGGAACCAATCACAAAACCATTGGGGCATAGGTGGCCCGGCGCCCAAGGTTGAACCAAGAGCCATCGCCATCAGGCCATGAGATCTTCACCATGCCGCGCGAAGGCACTGAGTTTTAAAACACCGGGTTAACTAAGCGTGAACGACTTCGACGAAAAAACCCGTGTAACCGTCGTCGGACCTACCCCCGAGGGGAATGGTGTGAACCGATCGACCAACGATTGTTTGGTCGTCATTTACACCAAGGAGCCGACGCTGCTGGGCAAGCGTTTCACGCTGGAACACAACCCAACGCGGGTGGGCAGGGGCCCCGATAATCATATCGTGCTGGATGGCGATTCGGTGTCCAGAAGGCACGCGCACTTCGAGCAGCGAGGCAGCAATTGGCTCGTCGTCGATGATGGAAGCACCAACGGCACTTATTGTAACGACGAGCAAATTAGCCGCGAATTTAGCCTGAAAAATGGCGATCGCGTGAAGGTCGGGCCGACCATCTTCAAATTCCTTTCAGGCGCCGACGTTGAAGCTCAGTACCACGAGGAAATCTACAAGATGACCATCATGGATGGTCTCACGCAGATTCATAACAAGCGTTATTTGTACGAGGCGCTTGAGCGCGAGATGATCCGCTGCCGCCGTCATGAGCGGCCTTTGGCTGTGCTTTTGTTTGATATCGATCACTTCAAGCGCATCAATGACATGCATGGCCATCTGGCCGGTGATTTCGTTTTGAAAGATGTCGCGCGTGTCGTTCAGTCGCGCATCCGCCACGAGGATGTGTTCGCGCGTTACGGCGGCGAAGAATTTGCGGTGATCCTTACCGAAGCGACGCTTGAAAATGCGGCGGCCGTCGCGGAAGTGCTTCGCCAGAAAGTCGCGAGCCATCCTTTCGTATTTCAGTCCGATAGCATTCGCGTCACCATCAGCATCGGCGTTGCGCTTCTCATTGACAACGATCGCACGGGCAACGATGTGATTAAGCGCGCGGACGAACAGCTTTACCGCGCAAAAAACAGTGGCCGAAATCGCGTTTGTTACTGAGCCGTTCTGCGCGGGCGAGCTTCCGATGCTGCGCTGTGTGCCTCCGGGGCCTCAATCGAGGGCGGCGGCGGCCCGCCTTCAGGATGTAGATTGCCCTGCATTTGCCGTGCGGCGTGAACTGCGCGCCGGAATCAGCCAAAGCGATATGGCGCCCATTGTGCTGGCGTCGGGGCGCGGCGCGAATTTGTTCGATGTGGATGGCAATCGCTATGTCGATTTGGTGGCCGGTTTCGGGTCGGTGCTGTTGGGTCATGGAGCGCCGGCCGTGGCGAAGGCCATTGCTTCGCAGAGCGAGAGGCTGATTCAAGGCTTGGGCGATGTGTATGTGGCCGATGTGAAAATTGAAGTGCAAGAGCGTCTCGCCGCACTGCATCCAGGGGAAAATCCAAGGGTGCTGATGACCCAAAGCGGGGCCGATGCGCTGACGGCGGCCATCAAGACAGCGGCGCTTGCGACGGGAAGGCCGGGCCTTGTCGCGATGGAGGGCAGTTATCATGGGCTGAGTTACGCGCCTCTTGCGGCATGTGGATTTCGCGAAAGTTTTCGTTTGCCCTTTCAAGAGCAGCTCAACCGGCATGTGCGTTTTGTGCCTTTCGCGGCTTCGGACGATGGTGTGCAAGAAGCTCTTTCGCGGCTCGATGATGCGCTTTCGCGCGATCGTCCGGGGGCTGTTTTGATTGAACCGATTTTGGGAAGAGGCGGCTGTGCTGTTCCTTCGGATGATTTTCTTCGGCGCGTATGCGCGCTTTCAAAACAGCACGGCGCCTTGGTGATCGCGGATGAAGTGTGGACGGGGCTGGGCCGTTCGGGATCGATGGTGCGTATGCTCGATGCGGGAGCCGAGCCGGATATTTTATGTTTTGGAAAAGGCTTGGGCGGTGGGCTTCCTATATCGGCTTGTGTGGCTCCGGCGCGGGTGATGGATGCGTGGGCAAGAGGCGGGGAAGTGGTTCACACCTCGACGCATGCGGGTCTGCCGCTTGCGTGTGCGGCGGCGCTCGCGACGCTGAATGCACTGCGCGACGAGAGGCTTGTGGAGCGATCGGCATCGCTGGGCGGGTATTTTTGCGAGGCGCTTCGGGGCGCGCTTCGGGGCTTGCCCGGTGTGCGCGATGTGCGGGGAAAGGGCTTGATGATCGGCATCGAACTTGAAAGCGCGGCACAGGCGCTGCGGGTATTCCGGGCGATGCTTGAACGGGGATTTATTGTTCTGACCGGAGGATCGAGAGGCGAGGTCTTGACGCTGACGCCTCCGCTAACGATTCCCAAAGAGCTGCTCGATGGCTCGGTGATGGCCTTTGTGGAAGCGATCAAGCTAAGCGCATCATGACCTTGAGCAGGGAAGCCGCGCAGGATGTTGTGAGGCAAAGCGATGCGCTTCACGCCGAGGTGCGGGCCTGGATTCGCGGTGAGGCCGCAGGCGAAATCAAAGACGAAAAGGCATTTGATGAACTCGCCCTTCGGATTGCGCGCTTTCAAGCGCAGCATGTGGCGCCTATCGCGCGGCTCTATAGAAACGCGGGGTTTTCGCCGAATGAAGTCCAGAGCGCCGATGCCATCCGCGCGGTGCCCTGTGATGTGTTTCGCTTGGCGCGGGTATGTGTTCATCCGCCCGAGTTGGATACCGAAGTGTTTCGAACGAGCGGCACATCCCAAGGCAAGGCGGCGCGGGGAGAGCATGCTTTCCGGGTTGTGGATACTTACAAGGCTGCCGCGCTGGCGTGGGCAAAACGCATGCTGTTTCCCGATCGGTCGACGATGCGCACGCTGTTGTTTGCGCCGCCGCGAAGCGCCGCTCCCGATTCTTCGCTGAGCTTTATGCTCGATCTCTTTGCCGCTGAGCTGGGCGGTCCAAGCGTGTGGGCTCTGCGGAATGAAGCGCTCGATTTCCCTGCAATTGAAGCGTTTTGTGAACAAGCCCGCGCCGATGGAGCACCGGTGCTGGTGCTGGGCACTTCGTTTGCGTTTGTGCATTGGCTCGATGCGAGGAAGGTTCAGGCAAGGCCGTGTTCGCTCGAGCTGCCCGAAGGAAGCCGGGTGATGCAGACCGGTGGATTTAAGGGCCGGAGCCGCACGGTGGAGGCGCCGCTGTTGCGTGCGGATATCGCTTTATGTTTCGGGGTTCCCGAGCGTTATGTCATCGGCGAATACGGGATGACCGAGCTCTCGAGCCAAGCCTATGAAGGGATGCTGGCCGACGCGCTTTTGGGCCGTGCGGGAGCGCAGCCCGGCGTGTATTTCACACCGCCTTGGATGCGGGTGAGCGCGGCCGATCCCGAGACGCTAAAAGCGCTTCCAGAAGGGCAGATCGGCATTGCGCGCATTGTGGATTTGGCCAATGTCGATTCGGCCGTGGCCATTCAAACCAGCGATTTGGTGCGCTGTGAAGGCGATCGCGTGGAGCTTTTGGGCAGGGCGCCCGGAGCGCTTCCGCGGGGCTGTTCGATTGCGACGGATGCGATGCTGGATGCGGCTGCGCGATGAATGAGCGGGCGCGGAAGCGGGCTTTGGTGGAGCGGGTTCTGTGGGCGGCGCGCTTGATTGCAGATCCTTCGCATGAGCTGGGCCGGAGGGCGCGCGGGCTGTTGCTTAAAACGAGCGGGCTGTCGGCCGAAGGGATTGAGCTTGCGCTGAGCGAATACTTGGAAACGAATCCCAGCGGGGAAGAACTCGAGGCACTGCTCGATCGCGCGCACGCGCCTTCGTCTGAGCAACGCGCGAACTGTGTTTACGTTGTGATGGCGGCCAATGTATGTACGGCAGCGTTGCGGGCCATCGCTTTTGCCTTGGTTCGTTCGCCGTGCGTGCGGGTAAAACCCTCGCGCCGCGATCCTGTGGTGGCCGAGCTGTTGGTGGAGGCGCTGTCGGGCGACGAGGTATTCGGCCAAGATTTAGGCGGCTCGATCGCATGTGTGAATGCGGTGGAAGCGTCGCCGGGCGATGAGATTCATGTGTATGGGCGGGATGCGACGGTGGAAGCGCTTCGGCAGAGCGCAGGTGCGCGGGTGCGGCTTTTGGGATTTGGAAACGGTTATGGAATCGCCTTGATTGGTTTATCGGCCGATGCGCATGCCGCGGCTCGAGGGCTGGCCCGGGATATGGTGGTGTTTGATCAGCGGGGATGTCTTTCGCCTCGAGTTTTGTTCATTGAAGGAGGCGAGCTTCGCGCCGTGGACGTGTGCGAGGCCCTGCATCGGGCGCTGCTTGTGGAAATGGAATCGCTGCCCCGGGGCGAAGTGGACCCGGGGGCGCAAAGCGAGCTTTCGCTCTATCAGGCGAGCCTAGAGGCCGTGGGGCGGCTGTGGATAGGCCCCGAACATCGGATTGGATTGGACGAGTCTTCTTGTCCCAGGGCGCTGTTGCTGCCTCCGCCTGTGCGAGCCATTCATGCCGTGTCGGTGAATGCATCCACATTTTCCCCATTGCTGGAGAGCATTCAAAAGGATGTGACGGTCATTGGAAGCGATGATGGGGAAGGGGATTTTGCCAAGATTGCTTTTGAACGTTGCCCAAGCGCCCGGCGGGCTCGGCTCGGCCAGATGCAGAAGCCGCCTTTGGATGGGCCAGTCGACCGGAGATTGTAGGAAACCCTCTTAGAGTTCCGTTAAACATCGATCCAATGCCGCCAGTACCTCGGGCACTTCCTCGAGAGCGTTGGGCCAATGCGGTGCAAATCTCAAATGACCATCGGGCATCGAGCAGAAAATGCCGTGGTGGGTGAGTCCGCGCTGAAGATTGACCAACTCGATATCCGCGGGCGGCAGCACGCTCAGCGTGCAAGAGCGGCTGGGTAGATGTTTGGATCGAACGCTTGTAAATCCTCGATCCATTAAACCCTGTTCTAAAGCGTCATGATAGGATTGCACATGGGCATAGATATTCTCGACGCCAATCTGTTGAATCAATTCAAGGGAGGCCGAGAGTCCCGAGAGTCCCGCGGCATTGAGATTTCCCCCTTCGAGGAAGTCGGCGCGCCTTCGAATGGGCCGATCGTAGCGAAGATGTCCCGCTCCCTGAAAGAGAAAGGCCAGGCCATCGTCATGGCTAAGCCATCCCGCAACGGTTGGCCGTAAATGCTCGAGGCATTCGGGCCGGATATAGACAAATCCCGCCCCTTCCAAGCCCATCAGCCATTTATGGCTTCCGCATATCAGATAATCGATGCCGGCAGCCTTTACATCCAGGGGAACGGCGCCGCAGGCTTGAATTCCATCCACCGAGATTTCCGCTCCGTAGCGATGGCAGAGTTCGGCCATTTGAGCGAGTGGCATGCGTAGGCCGCTTTGAAATTGGACCGCGCTGACCGAGATCAGCCGAACGCCTTCCCGAAGGGCTTTTTCCAGGTCCATCAGTCCGCTTCCGCCGTCTCCCATCCTAAAACCATCGAGCGGGAGCAAGTCCATGCGCAGTCCAAAGGTCTCGGCGGCCCGCTGAAAAGGCGTGATATTGGCGGGAAATTCTCCCTGAAACGAGATAATTCTATCTCCCGCCTTCCAGGGAATGCAGAGTGCGATATCTGAGATGCCGCGGGTGGTGCTGAGGGTAAAGGCGATGTCCTCGGGCCGGGCGGCGATAAGTTTGGCAATCTTTTCGCGTAGATGCATTCGCTGATCGCGCCACGCGGGATAAGCCTGGAAACCCCGTTCGGCATAGTCATGAACAATGGCCCCCACGGCCTCTTCCACCGGAAGGCTGGGCGCGGAAATGGCGGCGTGGGCTAAATAGGCCCGCGCTTTGAGATGAGGAAAAAGTGATCGGTCGCCCAATTGTGCATGGTGCATGGTTCTATCCATGAATGGGTATTAGGGTTCCCCGAGCCATTGTTTGGCAAAGGCCAGTGTGCGGGCATGCTCGGGCACGCGCTCTAAAAAGCTTTTGCGAAGCGCGGGATCGCGTATTTTTTCGGCGCGGGCCATCAGCCGTTCCTGGGCCGCGAGAATGGTATTTCGGGCTTCGTCGTCTTGGCCGGAGGCGTGTTGAGCTTTGGCATAGGCCAGTCTGACTTTGGCTTCTTCGGCATCGATGCCCCCAAGTTCTTCGACAATATGCATGGCCTCGGAGGCCGATACGAGGGCATCGTGGCTCCGGCCCCGGGCCAATTGAATTTCGGCAATGACGGCGAGGGCTTGGGCGCGGGATGCGGTGTTGCGATCGGAGGCGGCGACGGCGCGGGCGGCTTCTTCTTCGGCGTGTTGTTTGTCGCCAATCAGCGAAAGAATGCGGGCGAGATAGGTGCGGGCGGCCGTTTCCATGCGTTTATTGCCCTGGGCCGAGAAGGCCGCGATGGCCTGGGTTTCGAGCGCATGGGCCTCGGATAGAGATCCTCGGTAGGCCAAGACCAGACCCAGATTTTGTTTGGCGCCGGGGATAATATGGGCCAGACCCATTCTTTCCGCATCTTGAAGGGCTTGCCGCAATACCTGTTCGGCTTCTTCGTAGGCGCCAACTTCCACATAGGCGTAGGCAACGTTGACGCGCTGGGCACAGGCTCCCCGGAGATCGCCCGCTTGTTCATGGCTGCGCAGGCCCGCCGAAAGCCGTTCGAGCGAAGTGCCGGGATCGCCTAAAAATAAAGCCCTAACCGCGTGCGCATTGTGAATCTGCGCCATAATCGCTGGATCGTTGCGGCTGGCCATATCGAGCACGGCCAGGTCTCTATCCAATATGGCCGACGCCAAATCGATGCGATTGGCGTAAATTAAAAAAATCGCCGTCCGCGCCGCCGCCATCGCAAAGGGGCGTTTCATCGGGCCATATTGCCATAACGATCGTAATTCCGCGGCAAGTTCAACAAATCCTTTGTAATTGCCAAGCAATCCATTGGCCATGGCCGAAGCGACGGCGGCCATGCACCATAAATCGGAGCCCCGCTCGAGGACGGCCATGGCTTCGTTGGCCCGCTGAACGGCTTGAAGGTATTCGGCCCTCCAGCGATGCGCCTCGGCTTGCACAAAACGAAGCGCGCCAAGTTCGGCTCCCTGCGCTCCCCGCTGTACGCCCCGGTCGGCCGCCGCCATCGCCCGGTCTAAATCGTTGCCATCCAAGGCTTGTTCCGCCGCGCGGCGATAACATTGAACGGCTTTTTGAAAATCGCCTCCGCGCTCGTAATGCTCGGCCAATAGCATTGAATTGCTTTCGCCGGCCTGTTCAAGCCATGCGCCGACCAATCGGTGGCCGAGTTTGCGATCGTTTTCGGTGAGCATGGCATAGGCCGCTTCGCGCAAGGGCGAGCTGGCAAAGGCGTATTCGGTTTCGCCGGGAAATCGAGCCTCGGGATGCTTTACGATCAGTTCCCGGCGAACAAGGGCCTCGAGCCATTCGCCGATACGGGCCGCGCGGGTCGATCCGCCCAAGAGCGCGGAAACGCCCCGCTGCCAAAACACCTGTCCAAAAATGCTGGACGCTCTCAAGATCCAGCGGGCTTCGCCTTCCAGTCCCTCGAGGCGCGCCTGCACCATCGCAACGACGGTAGCGCCTTCGCCTCCGGTGTGGCCCGAAGCGGCCGCGCGGATGAGTTCTTCTAAAAAGAGCGGGTTTCCATTGGCTTGGGCAACGAGGCGCTCGATGGTTTTGGGTTTTGCATTGGTGCCGAGCACTTCGCGCGAGAGGGCTGTGCCGGCAGCGGCCGAAAGCGGCGGAAGGCGAAGGTTGAGCGCATGGCGTTCGGCCCAGAGTCCAGGAAAGAGCGAATAGAGTTCGGGCCTCGATAGGCCAAGTACAAATAATGGCTTTTTCTGAAGGTTTCGAAGGGCCGAGTCCAAAAAACTCAGCGAGGGCAAATCGCCCCATTGTAGATCGTCGAGCAAAAGAACAACGGGCTGCGCCAGGCATTCGCCTTCTAAAAAGTCTTCAAATGCGCGGCGAAGCTGATCGCCCATCACCATGGCATCGCGCCGCGCCGTTCTCAGTTGAACGCTTGTTTCGCTGGGATAGGGCGCGCCTATCAGCTCTCCCAAGAACTGCGCGATCCGGCTCGTGTCGGATGAAGCGTGATGCCGGGCCACGCGGGCCGCGAGTTTGCGCTGTTTGATGGTGACCGGTTCGCTGTCGAAAATGCCGCAGGCCCGCCTTAAGGCTTGGCCAAGCAGTCCAAAGGCCGAGCCCGCGCTCATTGGATCGCCGCGCGCCGTCCATATTTCCAAGGCGCTTCGCTGGCTTTTTACCGCATCGGCCGAGACGGATAGGGGCGCGCTGGGCACAGGCCCGATGCGCTCGCGGAGTTTTTGGATGAATTCGTAGCCCAGCCGGGATTTTCCGCCGCCGGGTTCGGCGCTGATGAGCATGCAGCGGGCTTCTTGTGAATCCGCGCAGGCATCGAAGAGCGACAGCACCGCCGAGAGTTCTTTTTCGCGCCCCACAAACGATGTGGGTTTGCCGAGCAGGGTGCGCGCTCCCTCGGCCCAATCGCGCTCGCGCGTGAGCATCAGGCAGATGTCGCTGCCGCGCACTTCAAAACCCGCGCCCAAAAGCCCCGCCGTTACTTCATCCAGGGCGATGTTCGGGGCGATTTTCGCGCCCTCGGCCAGCATCACCAGGCGTCCCGCCCGATCGAGCGCTTCGCCGACGGGAAGCCTTGCCGCAACCACGCCGCGCCCCGTTGCGAGGGCCATCGGCCGATCGGGCACCACCGCCCTCATGGCAAGGGCCGCCCGCGCCGCCTGCGCCGCCAAATCGGCCGCAAATACACCGCCCGATAGCAAGGCCGCCATCGAACCATCGGCCAGGGGCACAAAGTGCCCGCCCCGCTGTTCGACCGTATCGCGCAAGGTTTGAATCCGCGCCGCATTGTCCCGGGGGGCCGCCGCGAGAACCTGCAATTCGTTCTCTTTTCGTTCGCCTTCGGCCTTTGCCCTTCCGATGAGCACCGCACACAAAAGCTTTTGTTCGCCGCGGGTCAGCTCTTCGCGCGCGCGGCTGGGCGGAGGCGGCGGCACAAACGAAGGCCGGTCGGGCATGTTGATTAAGTGCGTGAGCTCGTAGACGACGGCCGCCCCGTCTTTTGGCCTTTTTTCAGGGTCTTTGGAGAGCATTCGCGCGATGAGATCTTCCAGCTCATCGGGCACGCCCACACACAGTTCGCTGATGGGCGGCACTTCTTCGAGGAGAATTTTTGCGAGCAGCGGCAACAGCGATTCAGCGGAAAACGCCGGCCTTCCCGTTAAGCATTCGAAGAGCACGCAGCCCAGCGCAAACACATCGGCGCGGGCATCGATTACGGCCTCGGCGCGCGCCTGCTCGGGCGCCATATATCCGGGCGTTCCAATGAGCGCTCCAGTGACCGTCATCCGCTTACTCCGGCCAAAGCGCGCGATTCCAAAATCCAAGAGCCGCACGCGATCGATATCGCCATCGGGCAAAATTAAATTGGTCGGCTTGATATCGCGGTGAACGATGCCGCGCGCATGCACAACCGACAGCGCTTGAGCGACGCGCAGCCCGAGCCTCACGCATTCGGCGATGGTCATGCCGGTGCTGGTCAGCCGGCCCAGCAAATCTTCACCGTCCAGCCACTCCATCGCGAGATAGAGCTCGTCCTTGGCTGTTACGCCGTGCGCGACATAGCGGACGATTCCCGGATGATTCAGCTCGGAGAGGGTCAGCGCCTCGCGGATAAAACGCGCGGCATCCCTGGAATGGCCGGCGGGCAAGAGCTTCAGAGCGACGGGCGCGCCGCTTGTGCGATCCCGCGCCCGGTAAACGGCGCCCATCCCCCCTGTACCCGCCAGCCGTTCAATGACGAATCGGTTGGCGATCACATCTCCGGGGTTCATGGAAGGGCGCCTAGCGTATCGCTGCTTGCCGGATTTTCGCTTAAGGATTTTCGGGTAAAGGCGCTTGCTGTTCGATTTTTACTTCGGTCATTTCGGAAATAAGGCCCAGCATGCCTGGCACATCCTTTGATTTTTTTATTCCTCCAACGAGTCTGTTGGGCGTTTTTCCGTTATTAAAATACATTCTTAGACCATAGCCCGAGAATGCATCGTCGGAATCGGTTTCAATTTCATAGCCGATTCGATCCATTTCACTGTATTGATAGTCTAAATTGCTGATATGCAATCCGAGTATATAGATATCCTCGGTCATTATCTTCGATTTAGAATCCAATACGATACGTCCATGGGCGGTGACGGCGGCAGCGCCCAAGAGCGCAAAGAGGATGGCCCAGAAGGCTTGCCAGAAGCGGGATTCGAGTTCGGTCCAGGCTTCGATGGCCATAAAGAAAATGATGGTGCCGCAGGAGCAGGAGAAGGCGAAGACGCGCATGGCTTTGTCGTGGCCGCCTTCAAAAATAAGCTTTTCGGTGCCTTCCCTGAAGATCTGCGTGCCCTGGATTCCGACCGTTTCGCCCTTGCGGATGCGCGTGGCCAAGTCCAGCGGGGAGGCGGGGCCGGTATCACATCCGATCAGATTGAACAGCAAAAACAATCCAATCAGAATGGCGCCCCATTTTATCCAGGGATGGTATTGGGAAGGAATCATTTTTAATTTTTTAATTCATTAATCAATCAACGCGGAGAACGATTTTTCCAAAGACTTTTCGCTGTTCCAGCGCCTCGTGGGCTTCGCGGGCATCCCATAGGGACATCACCCGGTCCACCGTTGCCCTAAGCTGACCATTCAATATAAAAGGCAAGGCTTCCAATAAATCTGATTTAGATCCCATGGTTGATCCGAGCAATTCGATTTGTCTAAAGAAGATTTGTCTTAAATCGATATTGGCTTTAAAAGCGCCGGTAGCGCCGCAGGTGACAATTTTGCCGCCCCAGGCTACGGCGGCGATGGCTTTTTCCATAAGATCTCCGCCCACATGATCGAATATCGCGTCGGGGCCGGCTTTTGAGGTGAGTTTTTTGATTTCGCCGATGTAATCCTGTTCGGATGTAACGATAACAAAATCGGCGCCCAGGGCCTTGGCTTTGGGAGCCTTTTGAGCATCGGTGGTGGTGGCGATAACGGTCGCTCCCAAGAGTTTGCACAGGGGGATGAGCATGGAGGAGACACCGCTTCCGGCGGCGTGGACGACGACGGTTTGGCCAGGTTTTACGTTGGCTTTGCGAACGGCCATTTGATAGGCGGTAAGCGTGCATAGAGGCAGGGCTGCGGCATTTTCGAAGCTCAAGCTGTCGCCGATTTTGATCAAATTGATATCCGGCACATTGATATGGCGCACATAACCGCCCTGAGCATTTTCGCCAAATATTTTATAAGAGCGGCAGAGATTATCGCGTCCGGCGAGGCAGGCTTTGCAGGTTCCGCAGGAGAGGCCGGGCTGGAGCATGACGCGCTCGCCGACGGTGGCGGATTTTGCGCCTGGGCCCAGCGCATCGACAACACCGGCGATATCGCAGCCCAAACGATGGGGATATTGGAGTTTGAAGGCGGGGCCGCCTTTGCGTACCCAGAGATCCATATGATTCATGGCGACGGCGTGAACGTGGACGCGGACTTCGCGGGGTCCAGGTTCGGGAATTTCAAGGGAAATGCGTTCGAGAACCTCGGGGCCGCCATGGGAAGAGAGAGCCATTGCTTCGCTTTGCATGGGGCGACCTTAACATGCAATGCGCAGTCTCCCAAAGATTTCCCCTCCTCATTCGCTTCTGCGTCTGGTATACGCCCAATCCATGCGCTTTTCTCAGCTCCTGCCTCTCTTTCTCCTCGCCTCCTGCCACCCCGCCGAGGAACCAAAAACATCCACTTCGCCCGATTCTTCAAGCTCAACCCCTGTGGCTTCATCGCTCCCTACCGCCCAGCCCACAGCCACCGCCGCTCCGCCCGTCTGTGAGCCAGGGCCTCAGGTTCCTTGGGAAAATTGTGCCGATCGGCTCGTTCAGCTCAAGGGAAAAGCCCCAACTCTGGTCGCTCAGCATCCTATGCTTACAGGTCCTTCTGGTCCAGGTATGCCCCCTTCTCATCAGGGCTATATCGAGCTCGAGGGCGCCAGACAGGTGATTGTTATCAGCAAAGAGCCCATTTCTTGTAATGGCCCAATGCGTGTTCTGGGAACGCTAAGAGCCGTGGATTTGGGTGGAGAACCTGGGACCAAAGAAAGTTATCGCGGTTGGGCCGTGCACAATGCCACCGTTTATTGTGAGTAAAGCCAGACCGTGCCCTCCATGAGCGCCAAAGCGAAATCCAAGAATAAAAGCGGCACGTTTGATATTGATTGGGGGGAACTCGTCCCTCTGCGCATCAAGGCGCGGGCCATTGCCGAGGGGGTGTATGCTGGTATGCACCGTAGTGTGCGCAAGGGTCCGGGCGTGGAGTTTGGAGGGCAGCGGCCTTATGTGCCGGGCGATGATTTGCGCTTTACGGATAGGCGTTCGATGCTCAGGCACGATAAGCTGATGGTCCGGGAGTTTGAAACCGAAACCGATCGCGCCCTCTGGTTGTGTGTGGATGCAACGGCTTCG
Organism: uncultured Polyangiaceae bacterium; assembly: GCA_964537685.1. Taxonomy (GTDB): domain Bacteria; phylum Myxococcota_A; class Polyangia; order Polyangiales; family Polyangiaceae; genus CAZICM01. The sequence continues at coordinate 56,898 of CAZICM010000025.1, read as the reverse complement.
ATGGCCTATCGGGGCGCGGGGGCGCCGGGTTCAAAGTATGCGTATGCGGCGCTGTTGGCGGCGGCGCTGGCGAGGGTGGCTTTGGCAAGCGGGGATCCGGTGGGTTTGGCTTGGCTGGGGGGAAGAGATGTGCATCCTTTGCCGGCGACCGCGGGAAGAGAAGCCTTTGAGCGGGTTCTCGGTGCGCTGGAGGGAGCGGGCGCGGCGGGGGATTGTAGTGCCGATGATGGGGCGATGGATCGGGCGCTGATGCCAATCGCCAAGCGGGCCCGCAAAGGGAGCGTTCTCGTGTTTTTTTCCGACTTAATCGATTTGCCCGATAAGGCCGAAGCGGCGCTCTTTGCGTTGGCGACGGGAGGGCGTATTCCCATTGTCGTGCAGGTGCTTGACCCTGTAGAGGCCGACTTGAAATTAGAGGGGCATGTGCGGCTCGTATCGATGGAAGGCAACACGGTGGTGGAGGCCGATGCCGATACCGTGAGGGATGCATACAAAGCCAAGCTATTGGAATTGCAGGAACGCTGGGATAAGGCGCTCTCGGCAAGAGGCGGGAGATTTATCGCCATCGACACCAAGCAAGCGGCGGGAGAGGTGGTGAGGCGTATTGTGAGGGCGATTTCGGAGGCGAGGCGATGAGCTTTGCAACGGCCCTTGCGCTGCTGATTGGGCTTTTGGTGGCCGCTCCCGTGCTGGCGCATTTGCTTCGGCGCAAACGGGCGGAAGAACAGTTCTTTGCTCCAGCTAAATTGGTCCCAAGTACGCCTCCAATCGCTAGACGAAGGAGTTTTTTGGAGGATCGGGCGCTGTTTGCCCTGCGGGCGCTGAGCGTTCTGGTGTTGGCTCTTTTGGGTGCAACGCCTTTTGTGCGCTGTTCGCGGCTAACGGTCGCCCGCCCATCGGGGGCCAATGTGGCGCTCGCCCTGTTAATCGATGATTCGATGAGCATGAGGGCGCCCGTTGCGAAAGACGCCTTGGCAGGCGAGGACAAGACTCGCTTTGAGCGGGCGCTTGTGGGGGCAAGAGAACTTTTGGATGGACTTGCTCCAGGCGATGCGGTAGCGATTGTGCTGGCTGGAGCTCCTGCGCGGGTGGCTTTGGCGTCAACGACCAATATTGCGGCGGCCAAAGCGGCGCTCAATGCGCTCGAGCCCAGCGATCGGGCGACCGATTTGGAAGGGGGCTTGAATTTATCGCAGGATTTGCTGCGCGGGCTGGTTCAAAGCGATAAGCGAATCGTCGTGCTCAGCGACTTGGCCGATGGGCAGGACAAGGCATTTGGATTATCTGGAGACGATGCGATTGCGCTGTGGGCGCCTTTGAGCGAGCTTGCGGGCGAAGTGAGCGATTGCGCCTTGATCCGGGCCGATCGATCGGGGCGGCGGGTGAATGTGCGCGTGGTATGTGAACACGCCGGGAGCCATGAAGGTCCCGATGCGGGCGATGCTCGCGAGGCAAAAAGCGCATCCAAAGGGCGGGTGCTGGCGCTTCGGTCCCAGAAGGATTCCTTGGTGGTGGCATCTGTTCCTCTTTCCACCGAGCTAAAGGCGGAAGAGCTTACGCTGGAATTGCCTGAAAACGCCGATGAGCTGCTGATCGCGTCGATCACAGGCAAAGACGCGATTGCGGAGAACGATCGGGCGCCGGTGATGCCCGCGGGAGCGCTTTTGTCGGTGGCGCTGGTGAGCGATTCGGCCGCGACGCAGATTGCGACGGGAGGGCCTCCTCCTATTGAACAAGCGGCGGCGGCGCTTTCCAAGGATGTGTCGCTCCGGCCCTTGCCCTTGGTCCCCGAGCATGCGGGGGATTTGGCGGCTCATGCCGCGCTTTTGGTAGATGATGCCCCTGGATTTACACCCGAGGTGCGGAGCGCCATTGCGGAATGGGTCGAGCGGGGCGGGTGTTTGCTGCTTACACTGGGACCCAAAGCGGCCAGCGCGCCTTTGGGAGCCAGTTTTGAGCCGATGGTGCCTGGGGTGGTGCGTTATGGAGCATCACCTGTGGATGGGATCGAGGTAGCATCGGCGGCTTTTTTTGGTGCATCCGCAGAGAGCTTGACAGAACTTGCACCTGTGGGCCGGGCGACCTTGGACGCATCAGGCCCACAAGGGATGGATGTGCTGGTAAAGTGGGCGGATGGGGCTCCCTTTCTGATGAGGCGGACGATGGGGCGTGGGGTTGTATTTGCGCTCACTTTGCCTTTTGGTACCGACGAGAGTGATTTAGCGCTGCGGCCTGCGTTTTTGTCGCTCTTGGATCGGTTTTTGGACACGGCGAGGGCGCGCGGGGGCAAAACCCGCATTGAAGCAGGGGAAACATGGGCTTTCGATGGTTTTGCCAAGGTGGATGTGGCCTTGTTGAGCGCAGAGGGAGGTCCCGGTTCGAAAAAGGCGATTAACGTAGCTGTTTCGGATGGGCGGCCTTCGGCGACACCGGCGCTGGCGGGCTTGTATGAGCTGATTCTGGATGGGGAGCGTTCCAAGCGGGCCGTGGTAATTGCGGAACGGGAGTTGCGCTTTAAGCCCAGGCCCCTCCGGCCGAGCGAGGGCGCGGCAAAGCTTGGGGGAATGGAAAATGCTCTTGATATTTCGCCGATTTTGGCGCTGCTGTTGTTGGGTTTGCTGGTGGGAGAATTGGTGCTGAGAACCTTACATCAGAACTCCAGCACGCCCAAACCCGCATCTACAGGGTGAAACTAAATTCGGATTCCTCTGTGGCCGCGCCGGGGGAAAGTGAAAGATTCATCCCATAGCTTTTCTGGCCTGCCCGTACCCCGAGCCTTACCCGAATGGGCGCCGTGGCGCCATTGAGCTTGTCGAGGCGAACGACGACACGGTAGCGTCCGCGCTTGGGTTCGCCTTCGCTCAAGAACACGTTTTCGACATTTTGCCCCTGGCATTCGCCGCTGACCCGAGGACAATCCCGGTCTTTCATCAAGCCATCGAGGGTTGCTTCGCCGACGCGGGATAGTTCGCCGGATGTGTCATACACATTGAGGTCAACATCGGCTTCAGGTTCGGCCCATGCGATTGTAAACTGAAGAATGCCCGTGTGCAGGCCGCAGCCTTCGTCGAGTATGCCGTTGCAGTTGTTATCGATGGCGTCAAAGCACATTTCAACGCCGGTGGGCACACAAGCGATCTCGAGGCTGGCGCCTTCCGGGGTCTTGGTGTTCTTTAGCGGAAGCGGGTTCTTGGGGGCAGGCTTGGCCGTGTCGATACACGCCCCCGCCAGGAAAACGGAAAGCCCGCATGCAAGAAGGCTGGGCCAAAAACCTATCCGGCGCATGCTGTGGTCTTTTCTTAAAATGTGCCTGAGCAGTTGAAGGATCGGCCTAGGGGCGAGCCCCCGCAGGATAGGCTCTTTACGATGGCCGTGCTCTTGGGCGCGCTTTCGGTTTTGTTTTCACCACTAAAGATAAAGAAAACAACACCCGCCGCCGTCAATACGCCCGCCGCAATGCCCAATCCAATCGTTGCATTGCGGAAGCTGTCAGCTTGATCGGCCGTGTTGTTAATAATCGCCCGGTCATGCACACATTGGCGGTAGTCGTTTTTGTCGCAGTTTTCGCCGTAGTTCTGCTTGTGGATGGTCACGTCGTTTTCAACATTGCCGCGCAGATGAGCCGAGACCAGGCCGGTCGTCAGCGCCACCCCTCCCAAGAGCACCCCTGTTCCCGCCGCGGCATAGCTTATTTCCCGCTGCATCGGAAACCACGCCTTGCGCGCGGGCGGAGGCGGCGGTGGAGGCGGAGGCGCTTCTTTGACTTCTTCTTTTTTCTTGACAGTCGGATCGAGGGTTTTTTCCACCGTGGCTTTGGGCTCGATGGTCACTTCTTCCGAGATGTCATCATGATCGGGCGCGCTCACCGTCACTTTGTGTTTGCCGATGAGAAGCTTGAGCGGCTTGTTCATCGGCAACACCGTAGGCTCCTGGCCGTCGACGCTGAGTTTGGCGCCGGGCACCGTCGAGGAAATCGACAGCATTCCGACATGGAGCATCGCTTTTTCAAGCTGTTGCTCGACATCCTTGCGGTCTTCGGGAGGTAGCGGTCCAAGCTGCGATTCAAGCGCCGCATCCATCGAGACCGCGGCCTCGAGCCAGTGCTCGAGAGCGAGATGGCAATAGCCTTCAAGCCTAAGCACCTGGGCGCTGGGATAAACGACTTTCGCTTGCTGAAACAGCGCAAGCGCCTTTTCAAATTCGTTGGCGCGGTAGGCCGTTAAGCCGTCACCAGCCTTCTGCTTCGCGGCCGCCACGTCTTGTTGGGAAGGCGCGTCCGGCTCGCCTTGAGCCAGGGCGGGAACCGGCTGAAGAGCGAAGGCCAGCGGCAAAAGCAGGGATGCGGCGTACCAGGCGATCTTGCGGGTCATTAGAAGTTGATCTTACCCACCTTGGGCGCGACGGTGGAAGTTGGCTTGGGCGTAGGGGTTTTGCCCGTGGATGTCGATGGAGTTTTGGCGGCGAGCGCGGTGGATGTGGGTTTGGCCGTCGGGGTTTGGGTCGGGGCGGCGGCGGCTGTTTCCGCGGTGCTTGGAGCGGGCTGGGCGCTCGGGGCTTCGGTGGGCGCTGGCTCGGCGGATGTGAGCGCTGTGGGCTCGGCCGTGGCGGGCGCAGGCGCGGTTTCGGTTGGGCTGGGCGTGGGCGCCGCGGCCGCCGTGGGCTGAACCGTTGCAGCCGTCCCTGCGGGTGTGCCTTGAGCCGATTCGCCCGCGTTTTTGCCCATAAACATCCAAGCGGCAACGGCACCGCCCGCGATGGTCGTCGCAATCAGCAGACCCGCAATGATTGGCCCCGCAACCGAGCCTTGTTTTTGAGGGCGCGCCTGATTGGGCGATGCGAGCAGGCCGGGCGGAATGGTGCCGGGAGGAACAGCGCCGGGCGGGTTGGTATTGCTTAGCTTGCCGGGCGGAATGGTTCCCGCGCCCATCACACCGGGCGGCACGGTGCCCGCAAGCACACTGGACGCCGCGGCGGGAACAGCCACGCCGGGCGGATACGTGCCTTGAGGATTGCTTCCAGGAGGAACGGTGCCGGGCGGAAATGTGCCAGGTGGAACCGTGTTGTGGGGCGACGCCGTACCGGGCGGATAGCTTCCCGTGGGAAACGCCGGCTGTGGCATCGCTCCAAAATTCATGATGTGTGGCGATGACATATCGAGGGCCTGGTGGGACATCCCCATTCCAGCCGACTGCGCCGACGCCGCCACGCCAAGCGCCAGCGCAAGCTGATTGATCATTTCACCGGCGCCCGGGAAACGCTGGGTTTCGTCGCGATTGCAGGCCCGCGCAAACCACTCATCAAAGCGAGGCCCCAGATGCGGCGCCATTTGGCTCGGAGGCGTCATCGGTTCATACAAAATCTGTCCGATGAGCGCGGCAAAGGTTTCGGCGCTCCAGTAATTGCGGCCCGTCAGAAGCCTGAAAGCGATCAGCCCCAAAGCCCATAAATCCGTGGACGGCGCGACTTTCGTCGTTTGGCCGCGCGCTTGTTCGGGCGACATATACCAAGGCGTCCCGAACACCGCGCCATCCTGGGTGAGCTCGTGCGAGGTGTTGTCGGTAAGCTTTGCGATTCCAAAATCGAGGATTTTAACCAGCGGCGATCCATCGTCGCGCTTCGTCAAAAATAGATTCTGAGGCTTGAGATCGCGGTGCACGATACCCAGCGCGTGAGCGCGATCGAGCGCGCGGGCCACTTGTTTGAGAAGCATCACCACCTCGCCCGCGGGCAGCGCGCCTCTGCGCTTGAGCTCGGTGTTTAAATCGCGGCCCGTCAGATACTCCATCACGATAAAGGGCAAACCATTGAGCTCCGGGCTCACATCGGCGTCGTACACGCGCGTGACATGATCGGTTCCAATGCGGACGGGCGCGCGGGCTTCGGTGCGAAAACGTTCGACGGCTTGAGGATTGTTTGCCACATCGGGATGCAAAACCTTCAGCGCCAGCGCCTCGCCTGTGTTGGTGTGATGCACGGCATACACAGCGCCCATTCCGCCTTTGCCGAGCAGCCGTTCCACGTAATAGCGGCCCGCGATGATTGTTCCCTTGGTCAGTTCATCGTTGAGCGAGAAGGGGCGCGCTGCCTGGGTTTGAGCAGGAGGCGGCGCGGCTTGCGCAGGCGCGGCTACAGGCAAAGGCGGCGCGGCAGCACCGGCATTGGAAGGCGGTGGAGGCGGAGGCCGTCCAGGCGACAAAGTAGGTTTGCGTCCCGCGGCGGGAGGCGGCGGAGGCGGAGGCTGTTTCGGAACAGGAGGCGGAGAAGGCACGCGATGCTCCGGACTGCGATCAAGACGAAAAAGGCTGGCGAACGCTCATTCGATCGCACATCGAGTGTACGGGCGCAGCCCTGATAGGTTCTAGTTTTTCGCTGTGGGCGCGCGGCGTCAATGTTTCGAAGCGATGAAGGAGCGCTTCCAGTCACAGCGAACACAAGGAGGGCGTGATATTGAGCTTCCACGATTCAAAGGTTCCCCCCGTCCCATTGGCTGTGTCCTCAACTTGCAATGTCCACGCGCCCGTCATGGGCATTCCAATCAGCGATGAAAGAGAACCTTCTGGAATAGCCATCGGCACAGCAACGCCATTGTTAAAGGTTACGCATCCATTTCCAGTACATCCTATTAAATTGACCGCGCCATCATCAAAGAGCGTTCCGGCAAAGACATCATCGTTGCCTCCTCCGTTGCCCGTTGTGAGGCGAATGCTCTTGTTCTGCGGAGAAACCAGGTTCATCACCAACTGACCGGGCTGGCTGTGCTTCACAACCACTTCAACCGTGACCTTCGCCATCGGCCCGATTGTGTCCGGCACATTGATGGTCGATGTAATGGTTTGCAAATCGATCGTATTGAGATTGGGCGTGGCCTGATAGCTCTGCGCCGGGAGCAGCGTGAGACCTTCGCGCGACGTAATGGCGAGCTCCCAGTTGTTGATCGTCGCTCCGGTGCCTGTCGCCGCCGTGTCTTTCACGGAGAGCGTCCACATCCCGTTGGGGTTTTCTCCGAAAAGACGGCCCAAATTGCGCTCGGGAATCGCCGTTGGAACGGGATTGGGATTGGTGAAGGACGTTTCGGTGATACGCAGCGCAGCGGCATCGTCGAAGAGCGTTCCCGCATAGCCGTTGTCGCTGCTTGTGCCATTGCCCGACGACAGATTGAGCATCGTGCCGCCGGGAGAGATGAGCGTGATCTCGAGATCGCCGCTGGTATCGCCGCTGATATTGACCAGGGCCGTGACTTTTACGATGGAGTTTCCAAGGCCCATCACATTGAGCGTTGAGCTTGCGCCGGCCGCGTTGTTGTTGGGCACGGTTTTAGGAATATCGGTGCTTTGAAAGGTTTGAGGCGCAAGCGTCGGCGAGCAGATCACGCAGCTTCCCGCGCCATCGCACACGCCTCCCGCCCCGCATAGCGTGCCCGCCGCGAGATTGGGATTCTGAGGGCATTGCCCTTGAGGACTGCATGTGTAGACCGTGCAATCGGTGCTCACGCCGCAATCCTGCGCAGCCAAACAAGCCACGCAATTGCCCGCTCCATTGCAAAACTTCCCGCCGTCCTGCGTGCACGAAAGACCGGAACCCAAAGGCGTATGCTGGGGGTTGCCCGCGTTGCACGCATCGCTCGTGCACTCTTTGCCGTCATCCAGCACATCGGCGTTATCGGGAACCTCGACAACACCGCCCATTCCATCGCACACCCTGGTTTTGCAGTCGCTCGGCGTTTGCGTGGGCAGAGGCGTGTTGAGCGCGGCATTGCTTTTACCGCACACACCCGCATTGCATGTGCGTACGGAGCAATCGGTATCGGAACCTCCGCATTGCGTGGGCACATTGCATTCAACGCATTTGCCGTTCCCATCGCAGACCGAACCGCCGGCTTGCGCGCAAGGCGTATCCAGCGGCGCATTCGTATGCATGGGCATCCCATCCACACAGGTGTCGATGGTGCACGCATTGTTGTCATTGGAATCGCAGGGCATTCCGCCCGAGCCATTGCCGCCCGAGCCATTGCCGCCATTGCCATTCGATGATGTCCCGCCCAGGCTTGGATCGAGCGCATCCCAATCGGGCCCGCACGCCGCAAACGAAGCCGACGCCACCAAAAGCGAACCCAGGGTGAAGAACAGGCGAGTGTTCAAAACACACCTCCCACAGTCACCATGCCTGATTGAGGTCCAAGCTGAACGCCGGCGCGCTGCAAAGAAACGGTCTTTGGCGCCTCGCCCGCTTCGGTCTTTTTCTTGTTGGCCATCAGATCCCAGGTGAAGAGGCCCACGCCTCCTGCAATTCCGAGGATGCCAATGACCAGGCCCGCGTTTGAAACACCGGTTTCTGTACGCCCTGCATCGACTTCATCTTGAAACGATGAACCGCAGCGGCCTTGACATTTCGAAAACAGATCGTCGTAGCGATTGGAGGCCATCACGCCAAAAATGCCCCACAGCGCAAGGCCCGCAGCGCCGACGCCACCGCTGATATAGGCATAGGTTCGGAAGGGTATTTTGTTTTTGTTCCCCTCGGCGGCCTCTTCATCCACAGGCAGCTCGACGGCGACCTTGCGATCGTCCCCGGCCTTAAATTCAAGGGTTTTCGTAAATGGCTTCCGGCCCTTGGCCTCGATGGAAACGGTCACTTGCCCCGTATCGACGGCGATCTCATCCGATAGCCTTTCGGGCGCAATGGATTCATTGCCAACACGGACCGCCGCATCTTTCACGTCGCCGGGCATCAGCAGCCGGAGCACCGCTATTTCTTTTTTCATCTCATCGCGCTCTTCTTTGGCGGCGCTCAGCGTCCCGGCGTATTTCGCTTCTTCCGCAGCCCTTTTTTCAGCTTCCGCGACGACTTGAACATATTCGTTGTAGGCGTCTTTTTTGCGGCCAAGCTTGCGGATGCAGCGAGCGATATAGAGCCTGGAATTCGGGCTTTTGACGGCATCGTAGGACGCCTGGAATTCGGCCAGGGCGAGATCGTACTTCGCCTTTTCATATTGGCTTTGGCCGGCCAAAAAGCGCTGTGTGGCGACTTCGACGGGCGAGGGCGCCGCCGGGGCGGGAGGTGGGGCAGAAGTCGATGACGGTGCGGTGGCAGCGGCTGGAGGCGGCGCCCCAAACGCTCCTGTGATCCACATCGTTCCACTGAGCATGGCGGCACTCAGTGCGGCCCAAGGACGGCGCCTCAACATGGGCTTAAATCCCTCCGGGTGTGTATTCTTTCTTTTTCTTCCATGGAGCTTTGGTCGCCGAGGAAGAAGCGCCCGGCACGCTTGGCGGCGCTGCGGTTGAACCTGCTGGCATTGCCGTGTTAACGGCGTCCGAAGCTGTGGCGCTGCCTGCCGCCGGAGCTCCAGCGTCGTCTTCGTTGGACGGCGTTGCGGCCGTAGAAGCGGGCTCTGCAGAGCCGGCCGTACTTCGCGCGGACCCTGTGGCCGAACCGGATGCGGGTGAGGCCGAAGCGCCGGATGCGTTATCACCTGAACCCGAAGGCGTTTCAGAATTTGGCGTTCCACCGGCCAGCACCAACACAAAAACCGCCACGGCGACTGCGCCTGCGGCGATGAACGCGCGTATATGCCGGCCTAGAAATGAAGCCGGTTCCGGTTTTGCACTGGCCCGTTCGATGGCCGTTTCCGTCGATGTCGATTCGGCAAAGACCGGCGGCGCTGTCTTTGGAGCAGGAGCCGCTTCGCTTTCACCGCCCAGCGGAAATAGCAGGGGCTCCGCGGCTGTCCCTGAAGGCGGCGGAGGCAGCGGCGACGGTGTCACACCGATGATATTGGGCGGCTCGGACGGCGGAAGAGCCGCAATGGAAGGCATCGTTCCGCGCCGGCCGCTCCTCATGCTCTCGGGCGGTATCGAGCTTCGAAGATCGAGATCGCGAAGCGCTTCGCGAAGTTCGTCGTCGCGGGCATCAATTTGCCTGCCCACCAAATCTTTGAGCCACGCGGAGACCAAATCGTTGGTGCTCGACATGCTCGCGCCTGGCACGGCCCTCTCGATTTCATGCATCAATTCCAGGGCAGTTTTTGTGCGCTTTTCCCGATCCTTCGCGAGCGCCGCATCGACAACGCGGCTGAGCTCCGCGGGTATGGAAGGCACGCGCGAGCGAAGCGAAACAGCCGGAACCGGGCTCGAAATGCGGGCCATCGTGAGCTGATCATTATCGGCCAAAAACGGATGAGCGCCCGCGATGAGCTGGTAGAACAAAACGCCGATCGAAAACACATCCGCCCGCCGATCGAGCTCTTTTCCATGGATATGTTCGGGCGCCATATACGGCACTTTGCCCTTCAGCTCTCCGACTTGCGTCGCGGCCACACCCCGGCCGGCGAATTTTGCGACGCCAAAATCCACGACCTTTGCAATGCCTTGGCGGGTCAAAAGAACGTTCTGCGGCGATACGTCGCGGTGCACGAGCCCGATGAATTTTCCTTCGTCATCGCGAAGCTCGTGGGCCGCATGAAGCCCCGCGCATACTTGGCAAATAATACGGGCGGCCACCTCGAGGGGAACGCCGCCCTTTTTGGTTGCGGCGCGCATCGCCGTCCACAGCGACTCACCGCTCACCCACTCCATCACCTGATACAAAATCTCGTCTTCTTCGCCGAGATCCGTCACTTGAACGACATTGGGATGCTTGATGCGCGAGGCCAGCTCGGCCTCGTCCAAAAACATCTGTTCAAAGTTGGGATTGTGGCTCAGCTCGGGCAGCAAAAATTTGAGGGCAACAACCTTCTGAAAACCTCGCGTGCCCTTGAGCCTCGCAGCCCACACCTCACCCATGCCCCCTGTTGCGACACGGAACACAAGCTCATAGCGCCCGAGGATAAAACCCGGCTCGAAGTTTCTGACTTTGGTCATGTCAGGACAAAACGCATGGCGGCCCGAACGAGACGCCTATCATACACAGCCGCGGCGGCGCGGGACATTGTTCGTTTGCGGCCGATTGCGATGGTTTTATGTAGAGTGAATTTCGCAGGGCGGGCGCCTATTCGATGAGAAAAACGTGCACCCCCCGTGCATGATTTCAGGTGCCCGGATAGCTCGCCAAAATGCAATGCAAGGAGAACCCGTATGCCCACAGTAACTGCAGACGATCGCACAACCATCGCTTACCGGACATTTGGAACAGGTTCGCGCACGGTGATGCTTGTACACGGTTGGATGGTCTCAGGCGCCGTCTATAACGATCTGCTCGAGCATTTCGATGTGGAGGGCCTGAGGATGATCGTGCCCGATTTACGGGGCACCGGCGCATCGGATAAGCCCGCCACGGGATACAGCATTGAAAGGCATGCCCGGGATGTGCTGGCCGTTGCCGATCATGAAGGGGTGGGCTCCTTTGCGCTTGTGGGGCACAGCATGGGCGGGCAGATCGCTCAGTGGATTACTTCGGAACAGCCGGTCCGCGTGAGTGGAACGCTGCTTCTGTGTCCGGTTCCGGCCTCGGGAATGGCGCTTCCCGAAGACGCCAAGGCGCTGTTCCGGAGTTCGCCGGGAAACCGGGGCGCGCAAGGAACGATTTTGGGGCTGGCCTGTAAACGCCTGTCGGATGCGGCCAAAGAGAAACTGCTCGACGATGCGGCGGGCGTATGCGATGCGGCCATTCTCGAAGGGTTCGAAGCCTGGACAGCGGGAGGCTTTAAAGATCGGCTCAGCGGAATCCGCACACCAACCTTGGTCGTGGCCACCGACGATCCATTTATGCCTCCCGATTTTCTCAGGCAGACGGTCGTGGCACCGATTCAAGGAGCAAGGCTCTCTGTTTTGCCGGGGCCCGGGCACTATCCCCAAGTGGAAATGCCCAGAGAGACATCCGCTTTGATTCAGGCATTTCTCGCGGGTTTGGGGTGAAATCGACGCCGGAAAACTGGTGGATCTTTTTTACTTACGACGCCTCGCACGACGTCGTCGACGCCAGCTTCCGCGATGTTGTGCTGGAGAACGAAGAAGACGTTTTGTGCTGGCGCAGAGAAGTGGATAAGCGTTTCCAGTCATATGGCCGCCAAGTCGATCTCATTATCAATCTGGACGGTTTAATCGTCCGGCCCAGTGCGGCGCGCTCGTTTGGACAGCACCGCTCTCAAGTGCTGGCCGAGCATACGCGCTGCTCCTTTCGCTTTAATGGCAATGCTCAAACCCGCACGTCGATTTATACGAGCTCGGTCATCTTCGGCGCCGATGCCAACCTGTTCGATTCGCGCGAAGAAGCCTTAAAAGCGCTGCTCGCATTCCGGCAATCCGGCGAGTTTCCTTCGCGTACGCCTCTTCCGCCCGCCTCCCAGCGCGCTCCGCTCTCTCAGCAGGGCCCGCCTTCGGTGCCGCCGTCCAAACGCATGTCATTGCAGCAGCACCTTCCTGCAGATGCCGCAGCTCTAAAAGCGCAGGGACCTCTATCCCAGCGCGTTCCTCATTCCGCAGCCGCCCCCTCAACGCCCCGATTTCCCCGGCAGCACTCCGATGGCCCGGCGTCTCAGCGGCCTCCTTCATCGAGGCCCGGCAGCGCCAAAGCCGACTCAAAAGCAGCCGCATCTCAAGCACCGGCGTCCGAACCAACCTTGCCTTCGCCCGGAGTGCTCAAAAAGTGAGCAGCCCTAGCCTTTGGGCAAATGCAGAAGCTTTTTGATGATCTTTTGCAGTCTTCGCAAATCTTTGGGCGTAAGCGCCGAAAGCAGCAGAGGACTCATTTTTTGAATCAGAATCTTGGACTGAACCAGCTTGGAACGGCCTTGTTCGGTGAGCTCCACGCGCTGCCGGCGCTGATCGGCCTTGCTTTTTTCCCTCACCAAAAACCCAGCCTTGACGGCCCTCGCAATCGATCGGGAAAGCGTTGTCTTATCGCGCCCAAGCGCATCGGCGATCGCAGTCGGATTGCGCACACCGCTCTCAACCGCTTCCAAAAGCTCGTGCTGCTCAGGCGTTAAACCCACGGGAGCCAGCGCCGCCGCCATCGATTGGCGAAACAATCCCGCAAGCGCAATACACGCATGTACAAGCTCGGCTGCGGAAGGCTTTCGTCCCATCGCGCCCGCTCATGCAAGCATGCCTGGGCTTGTTCCGATGATAAAAATCGGGAGGCCGTCCGGCGGGTTCCATGAAGCGGGTGTTCTGGGCTAGCGTCCCGCCTTGATGAAAGCGCATTCCTCTGTCCGGGCTGTCTATGTAATCGATGCCGTCCGCACACCCATCGGCCGTTATGGCGGGGCGCTGGCACAAGTTCGTCCCGATGATCTTGCGGCGCATGTGATCAGCGGGCTTGTGCAGCGAAATCCAAGTGCATCCGAGCGGCTCGATCATGTGGTGTTCGGCGCGACCAATCAGGCGGGCGAAGACAATCGCAATGTGGCGCGCATGGCGCTCTTAATCGCGGGCCTGCCTTATGACGTGCCGGCCGTCACGGTAAACCGGCTTTGTGGTTCCGGCCTGGAAGCCGTTGCGGACGCGGCGCGGATGATCGCGCTGGGCGAAGCGTCATGTGCCATCGCGGGCGGCGTGGAAAGCATGACCCGCGCGCCATTCTCGATGCCCAAACAGAGCGAACGCTTCGATCGGACGCCTCCCGCCGTGTACGACACCACGCTTGGCTGGCGTTACCCAAATCCTAAATTATCCGCGCGTTTTGAGCTTCAGGCCATGGGCGAGACCGCCGAGAACGTGGCGCAGAAATATGGAATCAGCCGCGAAGATCAAGACCGTTTCGCCTTTGATTCTCATCACAAAGCCAAGGCGGCATGGAGCGCGGGCGAATTCAATGCCGAGGTGATTTCTGTTCCCGTGTCTCAAAAGAAAGGCGATCCAATCATGGTCGAGCGCGATGAATCGGTGCGCGTCGATGCGTCGGTCGAAGCCCTCGCAAGGCTAAACGCCGTATTCCGCAAAGGCGGCACCGTGACGGCGGGCAATTCATCGCCCTTAAACGACGGCGCATCGGCGCTCCTCCTCGCCGGCGAAGAAGTGCTCGAGCAAAGCGGCGCCGTTCCCCTCGCTAGGATTGTCGGCACATCCACCGCAGGCGTCGATCCCAACTACATGGGCGAAGGCCCTGTGCCGGCCACCCGCAAGCTGCTCGCCCGCTTTGGAAAAAGCGCCGCCGATTTAGATCTTATCGAACTCAACGAAGCGTTCGCTGCCCAATCCCTCGCCTGCATCCGCGCGCTCGGACTCGATCCAACCCGCGTCAACACCAAAGGAGGCGCCATCGCCTTGGGTCATCCCATCGGCTGCTCGGGAGCGCGCATCGCCTGCACGCTGCTTCATTCGATGCGCGGGGCCAACGCAACCCTGGGCCTGGCCTCGCTATGCATCGGGGTCGGACAAGGCATCGCCATGCTCTTCGAGCGCGCGTAGTCCATGCAAGACGCTCAAGAATATCCGCGAACCGCAAGAGGCGTATCGCTGTGCCCCGGCGGCCTTCTCATCGGCGGCGAATTCGTTCCGCTGCTATCGGGCAGCGTTCATTACTGGCGCCTCGATCCCCGCGATTGGAAGGCTTGTCTCGAAGCCTGCAAGGCCCTGGGCACGCGGATTATCGACGTCTACATCCCTTGGTCCGTTCATGAAACGGCGCCCGGCGTCTTCGATTTTGGCCGTATCGACGCGCGCCACGATGTCCGCGCATTTGTGCGCCTCGCCCACGAACTCGGCCTCTATGTCATCGCCCGCCCCGGCCCTCATATCAATGCCGAGCTCACCCATTTCGGCATTCCCGAACGCGTGGTCTGGGACCCGGATTGCCAAGCCAAATCGCGCACCAACAGCCCGGTCATGCTGCCCATGCTGCCCTTCGCCTTTCCCGTGCCGAGCTATGCGAGCGATGCCTTTCATGACGAAGCCGCGCGCTACTTCAGGGCCGCCGCCGAAGTGCTCGTGCCCGAGCTCTATCCCCAAGGCCCGATCGTGCTTCTTCAAATCGATAACGAAGCCGCGCTCTACTTCAGGGACAGCGCCTACGATCAGGACTACCACCCCGACGCGATCCGGCTGTACCGCGACTTTTTACGCGAAAAATATAAAACCTTTGAAGCCCTCGAAGCCATTTATCCGGCCTCGGCGCTGACCGCCCAAGATCCAAACCAAGGAGGTGACATCAAACGCGCCCTCACCTTCGCCGCGGTCCAGCCTCCCAAAAGCTTCGATGCCAAGACCACCGCCGAACTTGTATGGCATCTCGACTGGAGTGCCTTTCACGAACACCTGCTCTCTCACGCGCTCGGCCGCTTTGCCAAATCGCTCGAGGACGCAGGCTTTTGCGGCCTGCCCACATCGCACAATTTGCCCATGGGCCAAGAAGCCACGCCGCTCAACGCCGCCCGCATGGACAAGGCGATCGATCTCGTTGGTCTCGACTACTACTACGCGGCCAATGTCCAAAGCCGGGCCGTCATCGCGCGCCGCACCAGCGAACTTGCCGTGCGCTGCGAAGGTCAGCAAAAGCCGCCTTTCGCCTGTGAAATCGGCGCCGGCTTTCCGCCCTTCTTCCCTCCCCTCGACGAAAACGACAGCGCCTTCACGCTGCTTTCAGCCCTCGCCTACGGCCTGCGCGGACTGAATATCTACATGATGGTCGAACGCGATCGGTGGATCGGCTCACCCATCGATCCGCATGGCCGCCCCCGCCCCTTCGCACACTTCTTTCACAAGCTTTTCGATGCCTTAAAAACCACCGATTTCTTTCATCTGCGGCGCCGCGTACCCGTGCGCATCCTCGTTCCGCGCGCCGAACGCAGGCTCGCCCGCGTCATGCACGCCTTCGGCCCGCTGGCGGGCACCTTCTTTTCCGTCATCGGCGCGGGCGCCCGGGAATGCTGTGTGGAAGACGATTTAGGCTTGGGTTACGCGCCTTCCGTAGCGGCCGACACCTTTACCCGAAGCTTTGAATTATCCCTCGAAGCGCGAGGTGTTCCTTTTGCGTATGTGGGCGGCGAAGACCGAGAAGTCTCCCTCGAAGGCGCCCAATGGATCGTGTGCGCATGCTCTGGAGGTCTGAATCCATTGCTTTTCGAAAAGCTTCTACAGGCCAGAAACAACGGCGCGCTCATCACGATCGGCCCCGCGGCGCCCATCTACGACGGCTCGATGCAAGCCTTGGCGGAACCCTACAACGTAGGCCGCCTCGCCTCGGCCGGCCAAAGCGTGCCTGTGCTTATCGACGACGACCCGGCCGCGGTGGATGCGGCCGTCGCCTCGGCGCTCATCGCTCGGCAATTGCCTGTATTTCCGAGTGATCCGGCAGGTATTCACGTAACGGTCCACGAAGACGCCCAAGGCCACCCGCGCGTGCTCTTTGTGATGAATCCCCAAGACAGCGATACCGTGGCCCGCATCACCCTGCGCACCGAAATGAAAACGGCCGCCGATCTCATCGATGGCAGCCGTTTTGAACGTTCCCGCGAGACCTTCGAGATTCGAATGATACCCAGGTCGGCGCGGATGCTTTCACTCCAATAAGCGTTTGCGATTATTCGTAGCGGAGCGAATTGCCTTCATTATCGCGCATCTTGCCCATGCCGATCATGATCGTATCGATCAGCGTCCAGATCCCCAGCCCGCCGCAGGTTAGAAGCTTGGCGATCCCCAGCCCCGTCTGCCCGAGATAGAACCGATCGGCGCCGAAATTCCCCGCAAAATAAGCCAGCAAAAAGGCTGTGGACTGACTGCGGGTTGGATTGCCGACCGGCGGTTCGCGCGCAAGCGTCAGCCCCTCGGAATCCTTCATCGAACCAATGCCGATCATGATCGCATCAATGATCGCCCAAATGCCCAAACCGCCGCAGGTCAGAAGCTTGGCAACACCCAGCCCAATTTGCCCCAAATAGAAGCGATCGCCGCCCATCATTCCCAAGAAAACCGAGAGCAAAAAAGCCGTTCCTTGGTCTTTGGATGAATATTGCATCATCCCCTGGGGACCCATCGGCGCCATCGGCGCATAACCGCCGCCGGGAGGAGGAGGACCCCAAGCTCCACCGCCGCCGCCGCCGCCGGGAGGAGGAGCGCCCCAGCCTCCGCCTCCGCCGCCGCCGGGAGGAGGAGCTCCCCAACCACCGCCGCCACCACCGGGAGGCGGTGCACCACCTCCCCAACCCCCGCCCGGAGGCGGGTAATCGTTATTGCTCATTGCTTTTTCATTTCTCCGCGCAGATTCGGCGCATCCTACAGCGTCCGGCCCCGCTCACCAATACACAACCCGAAAACCTCTGCGCGAAGCCTCTCGCAAAAGCCTGGGATCGGGATTCACCGCGACCGGCTCGCGCACCTTCAGCAACAGAGGCAAATCGCTGATGGAATCCGTATAAAACGTGGCCTCTTCCAGCGCGAACCCCAACTGCTCGGACAGCTTGATCGCGCGGTGCAGCTTGCCTTCTCCAAAACAGAGAGGCTGCTCGGCGCGCCCTGTAAAACGCCCTTCTGCATCCACTTCCAGCTCGCTCGCGACCACATAAGGAATACCCAGCAAACGGGCGAGCGGCCTCGAGGCATAGCGCGTCGCTCCCGTGACAATCGCGCACACATCGCCCTGTTGCTGATGGTCTTGCACACACTGCCTGCCCGCATCGGCGATATGCTTTTCCACATGCGTGCGAAACCAATCATCGCAGCGCGACGACAGCAGAATTTCCGGCACGCCCTCCAATTGTCCGAGCACCTTTTCGGCGACTTTGGGCGCATCGAACAAACCCAGCGTGTACTGCCCCACCCAGAACATCGCCCGCGCCATATCCTTCCACGACGCCTCGCCGATCGTCCGCTGATAGCGCACATACAAACTGGCCGTTTCGACGCGCAGCAAGGTGCGATCCATATCGAACAGAGCAGCTTTGGGCCTTCGCGCGGACATCTCGTTGCTCCTTGGCTTGTGGATTAAGGACTCAGCCCATAACCGCGGGCCAGCGCCGCCGAGAACAAATTGCAGAGCGCATGGAACAGCGTACCCGCGCCGATCCCGCCTGTGCGTGCCCTCAGCCAGCCAAAGACCAAGGCCGGGAAAAACACCGCGAGCCTCGCCGGATGAGGCGTCGTCAGCACATGCCCAACAGCGAAAATCGCCGCGGAAATAAGCCATCCCAAGCCCAGCTCCGCCCCCAGGATTTTTTTCTTCGAGGGAAAGGCTTCATCCAGCGAAGTCTGCAAATAGCCTCGAAAAAAAGCCTCTTCAGGAAGAGCAATCACCAAAAATTGACCGGCAATTTCATCGAGAGGCGACGCGGGCCAGCGAAATACAAAATGCGCGCGCACATGCCAATAGGTACGGTAGCCATACCAAAAGAATGGAAAAATCAACAGCGCGAGAAGGGCGGCGAGGAGAAGAGCCTGAGCTGAATCGCGCAAAAGACGCTTGATGGATAAAGGCGAAGGCTCGAGCAAACCGCCCAGAGACAAGCCAAAAGAACGGATTGTCGTTTCATCCTTGCGGAGCACCAGCGCATAGACAGAGGCCAAAAACACGAGCCCCACGGCCGTGGCCGCGTATTTATCGGGCACGGCATAAGACACCGCCGTAACAGCCGCCGTCGTTCCCAGCGCCGCGATCAAAGACCTTCGCAGCGGAGAAGCGGCCTTTGACTCGGGCGGAGGCGGAGCGGGCACGGCCGCGATTTCATCTACCTTTTCATTGTTCAAGTCCAAGGCCGGCGCAGACTAGCCCGCTTTAGTGCCCGTGAAAAAGCCGATTTCTGGCCATTCTCAACGGGTGCGTTAGAGTCGGTGGGCCGTGCTCAAAGGAAAACACATCTGCCTGCTTTTGCCTGTACTCGCGGTGGGGGCGCAGCTTCACGCCCTGCCTGCCTTCGCGCAATCGCCCTTTTTGGTCGTGCCCGACCCGGCCGTTGCGGAGCAAAGCGCGGCCTATCGTTACGCGAACATGAGCGACGACGAAGCGCTGAGCGAGCTGGATCGGCGCGGGATTTTGTATTCGCGGGTTGAAACCGAAAAACCATCGACGATACGCACACCGATACGCCTGACGGGAAGGCTGCACGGCGTTTATTTTCATTCGGCGCTTCCGCCCGAAGAGCGCGTAAAAAGCCCTTATGAAATTCTCGATGCGCGGCTGGCCTTAGCGCTGGACGATTTCGCGGCCCTGCTGGAACAGCAAGATATCGATGAAGTGGTTCATTTTTCGCTGTATCGGCCGAATGGCCCGCATCCTTCGCACGCTCAAAGCGCTCATCGTACTCCCGCACCCAAAACGGCCCCGAAAAAAAACAGTACCAATCATCAAAAAACAGCAAAGCAATCCCATTCAATTGAAATACCGCCAATAAAAAGCCCGCAGTCCAAGCCCAAAAAAGTAAAACCCGCGCCCAAGAAGGCCGCGCCGCCTGGAACACGCCATCCTGCGGGATTGGCCATCGATATTGGCCTTGTGCATAAAAAAGACGGCCGATGGCTGAATGTGAAATCTCATTTTCAGGGACAGATCAATACAAAAGCATGTCCCGCCGATTTATCTGTATTGACGAATCAAGACACCCGCGATCTCCGCGCGATAGCGTGTGCAGCGATGGATCGGGCTTTGTTTACTTATATTTTAACACCCAATTATGATGCCGCCCACGCCGATCATTACCATATGGAGATTAAGCCGGGGGTGCGCTGGTTTTTGATTCATTAACGGCCGAAGATATCAGCCCCCCAAATACGCCGCCTTAATCTCTTCATTATCGGCCAATTCTTTCGAATTGCCACTCATTGCAATTTCCCCCGTGCGCAATACATACGCGCGCACGCTGTACTTCAGCGCCAATCTGGTATTTTGCTCCACCAATAAAATCGTCGTGCCCGCTTCCGCAATGCGCGCAATCGCTTCGAAAATGTCCGCCACCAGCCTCGGCGCAATGCCCAGCGATGGCTCATCCAATAAAAGCATCGACGGCCTCGCCATCATCGCTCGCCCGATCGCCAGCATCTGCTGCTCCCCGCCCGATAAGGTCCCGCCCTCTTGGCTCATGCGCTCGCCCAAACGAGGAAACAACTTCACTACCTCCCCAAACCCTTCCTCCATCGTCGGCAAATGCTTGTGATTCCATGCCCCAAGCTCGAGGTTCTCCCGCACCGTCAGGTTTGGAAAAATCGCCCTCCCCTCCGGCACCAGCGATATGCCCGCCGCTATCACATCCTCCGTCGCAAGCGGCCCCAAATCCCGCCCGTCATAGTGAATCGTGCCTCCAGCCATCGGAAGTAGCCGCACAATCGACTTGAGCGTCGTCGTCTTGCCCGCCCCGTTCGCCCCGATCATCGCCACAATCTCGCCCCGCTTCACCTCGAGGCTGATGCCCTTTAAGGCTTTTATCCCGCCGTAGGCCACCGCAAGATTGCTGATCTTCAGCAAGGGGCTCCCAGGTTCGGCCTTGGGCGGTGGCCGGGTCGGATGGCTGCTTTTCATAACTTCTTCGCCTTCTCCTCCACCGCCGCAATGTCTTCCACATAGCTCGGCCGCTCGGCTTCGCCCGGCAGTTCCTCCCCTAAATACGCCGCCAATACTTTCGGATCTTTGCGCACGTTCTCCGGCGTTCCATGCGCAATCGTCTTGCCGTGATCAAGGACGTGAATCTCTTCGCATACGCCCATGACCACTTGCATATTATGTTCGACCAATACAATCGTAATATTAAAATGATCGCGCAGCCACCGGATTTGTTTTTTCAGACCTTCGGCCTCGCCGTAATTCATGCCCGCGGCCGGCTCATCGAGAAGCAATAGTTTGGGCTCCAACATCATCGCGCGGGCAATTTCAAGGCGCCTTTGATTGCCATAGGAAAGCGACGTGGATTGCTCATCGGCCATTTGATCGAGATCGAAACGCGCAAGAAGCTCGAGGGCGCGATCGTTCATCTCGGTTTCATCGCGGTAGAAATGAGGCGAGCGCAGAAGCGCCGAACCGAGCTTGGCCTTGCGCTTGTTTTCACAGGCCACCAGCACATTTTCCAGCACCGTAAGCTGCCCAAAGAGCCGGATATTTTGAAAGGTGCGGGCAACGCCCAGCCTCGCGATCGCCGAAGGCCGAAGTGGGCCTAAATCGGTTTCTCCAAAGCGGATCGTGCCGTGGTCGGGCTTGTAGACACCCGTGATGAGATTAAAAACAGTCGTCTTTCCAGCGCCATTTGGACCGATCAGCCCAAAAATACAGCGCTCGGGAACCTCGAAGCTCACATTGCCGACGGCTTTCAGGCCGCCGAAGGTCTTGGTGACTTGCTGAAGCGAAAGCGCGGTCATACTCAGGTCTTTTTCTCGGGGCTTTGAGCCTCGGCGCCGGAGGCGTCCGCTTCGGTCGGGCCTGCCTTTAGCGCGACGCTCGCCCGCTTGAGTTCGCCCCTGCGTGTGCTTCTGCGAATGATTTCACGCTCGCCAAATAAGCCCTCGGGCCGCAGGATCATCAGGCAAATAAGAACCGCCGCGTAGACGATCATCCGGAGGGCGTTCAGGTCGAGTTCGGGATAGATCGTGCGCAGGTTTTGAATGCTTTCCCAGCCCTGCAATTGTTCGATCATCTTGACGGTGAAGGTCACAAAAATACCGCCGACGACCGCTCCGCTCACGCTTCCCGAGCCGCCCAAAATGACCATGGTGATGGCGTCAAAGGAATAGACGAAGGTGAATTGATCGGGCTGAACCGTCGGGCTTCCATCGCGCATCGAAGCCAAGAGGCCGCCCGCAATGCCCGCTCCTGTCGCGGCGATAACGAACGATGTGACTTTGTACTGGGTGGGATCGACACCGACGCTGGCCGCGGCAATTTCGTCTTCGCGCAAGGCCCGCAGCGCCCGTCCCCAGCCCGAGAATTTTAAGCGCCACGCGATGAGAAGACACACGCCCACCGCGCCAAAAATCCAAAAGGGGCCCGCGTATTGAGGCACGCCCGTGTTGTCGGGGCCCGCATAGCCATTCTGTCCGCCGAGCGCGGCGAGAGCGCCCGCGATACCGCCTTCAACGCCGCCTCCGGTCTGGGCCGTGGCGATAACGAGGCGGAAGATTTCGGCGAAGCCCAGCGTGACAATGGCCAAATAATCGCCTTTGAGACGAAGGCTCGGCAAGCCGACAATAAAGCCGAAAATCGCCGCCATGATGCCCGCCGCAAGCAGCGCGGGCGGCAGAACCAGAAAGGAATTTTCAAACAGGATTTCGCCGGTGCCCGTCTTCTGATGCAGATGGCCCGCGACAATGGCCGCCGTATAAGCGCCGATGCCCACGAATCCCGCATGGCCAATCGAAAACTGCCCCGCCATGCCATTGATGACATTGAGCGAGAGCGCCACGATGACATTGACCATCGCAAACAAGGCCAATTGCCGCCACGCGGCGTCGGTCACGATGTCGGCGAAGTTATGCTCGAGCAGCAGCAGAACGCCGATGGAAACACCGACGGTGAGCACTGCCAGAAGGATGCGGCGGAGCGTCGCTGACATGGGCGCTTGAAACGTCGCGTGTTGAGGGTTTTGCCGTCAAGCGTTTGCCGCTTTTGGGGCCAAATCTTTTTGGTGTGGGGCTTATTTGATCACGCGAAGATAAGGAGGAAGCTCGCGTTTTGGCTTTTTGCCAGCGGCGGGTCTGGGACGCGGCGCCTGCTCGGTATCCTCGCTCTGATCGCGGGATTCTTCGCTTTCTTCCGGCGCGGTTTCAGCGGACTGTGCGGCGGAGGGCTGGGGTGTTTCGGAAGGCGTCTCCGGAGATTCTTCCGTCTCTTCCTTGCGCAGCTCGGCTTGCTCGGCATTTTCCTCTTCTGCGGGCGCCTCGCGCTCCCTCGATCCCGCACCGCCTTCCAGGGCCGCGAGTTTGGGCCTGGCCCGCTTGACGGGCGCCTGCTTTTGCTGCGAACCGCCCCGCTGCATCTGCACCGCCACCTCGGGAGGAACATCGTCGGGCCACACCATTCCCCGGCCGTCTTCGCCCACGAGCGCATACACGCAGGACCAAGGAATCGAACACCAATACGGCGTGCGGCTAAACGACAGCGTGCACGTAATGCCTTCGTCGTCGAGACGCAGATCTGGAATGGGAATGGCCATATTCAGGCCGATTTGAAGCACGAGCTGAGGCTGCTTTTGAAACCATTTGGGCACCATCACGCCTGGGCGCCTCGGGTCGAGATGTACAAAGACGCTGGGGCCTTCAAGCAAGGCTTCGGCCACGTCTTTCTTGGGCGGCAGGGGCCTGGGTAGATCGGACATTGGCGATGTCCACTCATAACCTTGAAGGGGGCGCAAGGAAAGCGGGCTATGAAGATCGGCCTGCACCAATCAGCGCAAGCGTGGTTCCCGTTAAAATGATGAACGCGCCGATGAGTTCGCGGATGGAAGGCGTCGCTTGATAAATAATCGCCGATAAAACAAGGCCGCCGAGCGCTTCGCCCGGAGACACGAGGGCCACGGTGGACGGGGCGAGAAAGCGGGCGCCGATTTGGACGCTGGTGTGGCCGAGCAGTGTGGGGATGCAAGCGAGGCCGGCAACCGCGAGCAGCGACGCGGGAGGAGCCTCGGCCAAGGTGTTGAAAGTGCCTGGAATAAAGGGAAGCGCGATACAAAGGGCGATGGCCGCCGTTCCGTAGACAATGCCCGCGTAGCTTGTTGCTGGGATGGCATTGCCGATCGCGCGGGCGATGGCGACATACACGCCGTAGAGCGCGACAGCCGCGAGAACCAAGAGATCGCCGAGCAGGCGATGTTCACCTTGGCCCGAGTTTCCCGCGAGCAGCACAGCACCGCCCATCGCGCAGACGAGGCCAACCTGTTCCAGCTTTTTGGGGCGCAGCTTAAAAAACAGCCACGCAAAGAGCACCACGCTCAGCGGTTCAAGGGCGATCAGCGCGATGGCGACGGGCAGCGATGTTGTATCGAGACCCCATAAAAACAAGGCGAAATGCAATCCAAGCAAGGCGCCCGCAAGCAGTATTTTTTTGCGCTGAGGCGCATCGAGCGAGCGGAACGCCGCAAAAGTCCGGCCCCGATCGATCGCGACGAGCAACAGCGACGCGAGCGCGACACGCCCTGCCGCGGCGATCATCGGATGCAGTGGACGGGCGGCGCGGGCCAGAGGGCCGGCGGTTGAGAAAGCCGTGCTCGCAAAGAGAATCAGCAGAATGGCTTTGCGGCGCGAGGCGGGCGTTTTGGCTGGGTCGCTCAAGGTGAAGTGCGCAGGCCGCTAGCCCATTTCGCCCACGCGGGCGATCTCAAATGCATTTCTTACGGTGTCAATGCGGGTTTGGGAGGAGCCGCTGCCCGGCACCGCGCGGCCAAGCGCGATCATCAATTTGGCAAGCGCGGCTTCCGAACTCATATCGCCCGCGCCGATCGCTCCCGCCTTCTTGGCCAGCGCACCGCCTTCATAACGCGATAAATCCACGGCGCCGCGGGCCGATTGGCTCACGATCACCACGGGCACATCGCGGGCCGTTGCCTCTTCAATAAAAGGAATGAGCGAGTTGTGCTGCATCGGCACATTGCCCACGCCAAACGCTTCGAGCAGCACACCCCGCACGCCCAGCGAAAGCGCGCCATGAAGCAGTTTTGGATTGAGCCCGGGAAATGCGCGCAGCGCCAGCACTTCGGTTTCGATGCGCGGATCGAAAGACTCGGGCGGCCTCGGCCGAAGAATATGCGGCGCAAGCTGCACACCCAGCCCGAGCTCGGCGAGAGGCGGACACGAAGGCGAAGCAAAAGCCGACAGCCCCCACGCATCGATTTTGGTCGCCCTGCATCCCCGCAAAAGCTTGGAATGAAAGGCGATGGACACTTCAGGAATGCGCATCGTCGCCAAATGACAGGCATCCACCAAATTCGTCCGGCCATCGGTGCGCACATTGCTTAGAGGCGCCTGAGACCCTGTGAACACCACCGAACGATCGAGCCCGGGAATCAAAAAGGCCAGCGCACTCGCCGTGTAGGCCATCGTGTCCGTCCCGTGAACGATGACAAAACCGTCGTAGTTCGACAGCTCGGCGTGCACCGTCTGCGCGAGAGAGATCCAGTTCTGAGGCTGAAAGTTGCTGGAATCGAGATTGAATAAAATGCGCGTCTCAATCTCGGCGATCTTCTTTAAAACCGGCAGTTCGGCGAGCAGATCGCGGGTATAGACATCGGGGACAAGATGGGGCGGGTGGCCCTCATCGCGCATCATGAGCGTGCCACCCGTGTGAATGAGAAGAAGCCGTTGCACCTGGCCAAGTTAGCCTTATTCGCCCGGCGAAAACATGATCGGATACGTCACGGTGACGATGCCTTCCTCCGGCTGCGGGAAAGACAGGCCATAGAATGCGCGCACCACACAAGAAACGGCCGAGCTATCGGGCAAATCCGAACCGCCGTTGGCCACGCTGCTCACCGCGCCGTCGCGCCCAATCACGAAACGCACGGCCACGCGGCCCTGCAGATTGGGATTGTTGCGAAGCGCATTTTCGTAGCAGAGCCGGAAGCGCCCGAAGTTCTGCCGGACAATGCGCTGAATCACCTCGGGAGGAAGCCTGCCCACCACGGAAGTGCCCACATTCCGAACCTTGGGCGCGCCCGCCACATGGGTGCGGCCATTGCGTCCAAAACTCGAGCCTCCGCCCGGACCAAAGCCTTGACCCTTGCCAAGACCCGCGCCGTGTCCAATCGTGCCCACCGAACCCATTCCAATCCCTTCATAACGGCTCCCTCCACCTTCGCCAACACCCGTGAGACCCAATCCGCCGGCACCGGCTGACTCATCGATGGTATTGCCCCACATATTGCCCAGCGCGCTTTTATCGTCATTACCCAGCGAATCCGCCCGGCCAAACGATGCAATGGGCGCATTGGGATCGCCGCCCAAACCCGATTGAATCAATCCGATCATTCCGAAATTGGCCGCATCGCGAAGCGCGGCTGCCCGGGCCACATGCACATCGGTATTGTCTTTTGGACCTTCGATGCCATAGCGCCCGCCGGTGTTTTTGCTGGTCATGCTGCCCATCGCACCGGATTCGCCCATAGCCGCCGCACCCGTTCCGCCGGGCTTGTCTTCAGGCATTTTATTGTCCTGCGCGGCCATTTCCTCTTTGCGTTCCAACTCCTTTTCAGCAATTTGATCGAGTTTTGTCTGCAAAATATACTGTTGTTCCGCCGAAATGGTGCCCTCATCGGTCGTGCCCAAAGGCGGCATAAAAATGGCCATTGCCGCGAGCAATCCCAAATGAAGCGCCGTCGACAAACCTTGATAAGGCAGCACTTGGCTATCCAAATTCAATCGGCCCGCAACGGCCTTTCCCGCATTGCCTGCATTGATTTCAAAGCTAAATGCATCGAGCTCGAGCATTGCTTTTGAATTGCGCGGCAAAACCATGCAATAGGCCCCCACCAGCGGAGCATAAGGCGAAAGCCTTCCCTGGGTCTTGGCCTGCTCGAGCGTAAAGGCAGCTTCTCCAGCGATTTCAATGCGGCCTTTCATACCGGCGAGCACCACCAGCGTTACCGCACCGGCCGAATCCACAACCAACAGAGGAACGCGCCCAGCGCCCAGCAATTCCGACGGAATCAAGCAATCCGAAGGAATTTTCTGCGCATCTTCCTCGCCCAGGAAAAAAGAACGGGGAGGCGTCATTTGAACGAGCGAAAGCACACTCGTTCCCCAGCGCACCATCACCTGCATCGAAGCCACGGGCACTTCGCACTCCTCGGCGGGAACATCGGGGCCGTTTTTCACCAATGCATAGGTGTAGGAACCTTCAGGCGCATTTTCAGGCACTTCATCCGATGCCTGCGCCAATGCAAAAGGATTTTTCGGGCCAAACATATTAAAACTCTCCAATTGGATGAAGGGATTGGAAGCGTTTGAAGATGAATTCAATTTGTTCGAGTTCATGACCAATACCTCTTCATTTAAACAGTAGAATGCCGCTCAATTCGAAAGAATTGATACAGATCAAAAAGCGGGGCGCGATCGGATAGGATGCAAATCGCGGGTTTTATGCTTTTTGAAGGCTCGTTTGCGAATCGAGCGCACTTCGGCTGACAGCGGCTCCCGGCCCGGGGTTCCTAAAAAATTTTATTTTTTTATTGAGGACGGCGCAATCCAAAGAGATAGGAAAGCCACTCATCTTTTTTAATGTACCCGGCGAAATGGCGCACGGTATTTCTAAAATCCATGCCGATAAGCATGGCGCACCAACCGGCCAGTGCGTACACCAAACGGCGCTCGACATAAGGAGAAGGCTCGAGCCAAAGCGAGCCCACAACCGAGAGCGCAAGAGGAAGGAGGAGCCATTTTTCGGGACCGGCTTTTGATGCTGGATTGAGCCGGGCCACAATCATCCGGCCGCCCAGCAAGGGGGTAAGCCCCACCAAGAGCAAGGCTGCCGGCACAAAGGGCAAGGAATGCAACGCGTACCAAACGATGGGCAGGGCATAACCCAAAAGAATGGCGGGAAGATTGGACAGACGGCCAACCCGAAGCACCGGCCCCAAGGCCGTAAGCGAACTTGCCACCAGAGAAAGCCAAACAAATAAATCGCTTAAACTTTGGCCCAGCACCAAGGGTCTCTTGCAGAACAACTCGTTTCCAAGAACCGATTGAAGGGCAAACATCAGAGATACCCCAAAAATCCCCTCGATATTGCCCAATCGTCCAAAATGGGCGCGGCCTGTCCAGCGTTGCTCCCACATGGTCAGCGAGTAGGCCAATCCGGTGGCTGCAATCGCCATCATACCTCGCAGGTCCATGGCACCCCAAGACACCACAGCCCCAAGCGACAGTAGGGTCCCATTCATTCCATCAAGCCAATGATCTAAAAATTCCCCCAGGGGCGAGCTTGTACCGGTACGGCGAGCCTGGGCCCCATCCATATTATCGATACATAGATAAGCGAAGATCAGCACCGAAATGAGCGCGGTGGACAAGCGGCTGGGGGCAACGAGAATAGCGATAGCGGCGGCCAGCATATTGAGGGCAGTACCGCCCAAGGTCATTGAATTGGCGGAAAGCGATAGAGGCACGCGGGCGAGCAAAGGAAGCCATAACCAGCGCTTAAAAGGCTCGGCGAGAAGGCTTTTATCGTGAACTTCGTAGGTTTTGCTCATAGCTACTTAAAATGCGCTTCTAGCTTCCCTGTATATATTGTTTACGCGAACTTTCGCGTATTCTCAAGCCTTTTAGAATCCGGTCGGCCCCATGCTTCAAGGCGGAGCGGACAAACATCGCCGGAGAAAGCCGGACCAGCGCCACCATCGCCTGTCCCTCGGCATAGCGCGGACACTCCCGGAGATAAAGCTGGACAAATGGGCTGGGATGGCGCCTCCAGCCTTCCCGCTCGGCCTCGCTTTCGATAAACCCTGTTGGAAAGAGCTGAATCGCATAAGGACATCCATCCGTTCCCTTCAATCCCTGCGCCTGAATCAGCGCCGCCAGCAGCTTATCGCTCTTGCTATCGCGCTTTTCCGGGTGGGGATAGATATCTGGAACAACATTGGCGATGGTATAATAGGGCGCCGGAGAAGCGCATAACAGGCATGCAAAAAAACGGGGATGGGTATAGAGCTCCGGCTTTAAAAAGCCTTCTTTTATAATAAAACGCCCAAGCGGAATACTCCCCCGGAAAGCCGGCTTGATGGTGACATCGAGCCGCGCAATCAAATAATCCAGCCCTTCGCACCAAATTTGATCCACTTTATAGCGGACATATCCGGCCGCCTGGCCTTCTTCCGTATCATAGACGGCCATGGCATTGTACACATGACGCTGGTTATAGTCTTTCACAAAATCGTCGAGGGTCTCGCCGGGTGAAACCTCTTCGATGACAGGAAAAATATGCTGAGCGAGGCTCTGCTTCTGACCGGCGCTTAGCTTGTTGATATCATATTGCTTTTCAATTAGCCTTATCATGATCCCCCGTCTTCTTTTCTGGTATCGATACAGCCCCACATATTGGGCTCAATATACATGGCGATATTCCGGCCTGGATCTTCATAAAATGTAGGCGTAACACCGCATTCCCAGGTATGGCGCCCGCTTTGATACCAAGCATCGGGCTTATAGATCCGCCGAAAGCGCTGAAAATAAGACAGAGGCCGCTCAATGACCACCGAGCGCAGTTCCGGCTTGAGCATTCGCATTCCATTGCGGGCCAAGGTCCGGAGCCAGGTGTCCACGGGAAGCCCGTCCGGCCTTTGATCATAACAATAATTCACAAATAAATCCCTGGAGTGGGCCAGCTTGCCCTGCGCTTTACAATCTCCATATCCGCTTGGACGGAATGGAGATAGCAAGTAACGGTATCCCCAGCCCCGAGCGGCGTCTTTTAAATAAGCCAGCAATTGCGAAGGGATATGCATACCTGTATAGGCCGGATCGACCAAAAGCGCCAGCAAAACCAGGCTATTGGCTTGGCCATAAAGCCTTTGCCGGATTCTTGTGTCTAGCCCGGGCAATATCAGCAATGCGGCTTTTTGCAGCGGATGATTGTACATTTCCCGGGCCGCGCTGTCATAACTACCTAAAGTATCAAGCGCTCCAGACCAGTAAAATGGCACACTAAAGAGCGCCGCGCATAGCCTCGGAGGAAAACGCTCGATATCGCGCGCCTCGAGAAAAAAATCATGAAAGACCCGCGCCGACGCATTGAGCAGCGGTCTTGGAGGCAGCGCATGCACCCACGGCGTAAAAGCCCGGCGCCGAAGATCCTCCAGAAGGGCGAGCTCTTGCGCATCGCGCAAAAACAGAGGAGCAATGGCAAAACGGCCCTGATGCATGGTTTAAAAATATTTTACTCCCCAAGCTGAAACAAATGCAATACACTTTTTGCGAACGATGGCAGCCGCCCCAAAAATCCCTGTGCGGATGAACCTGATGCTATGCGGGCTGGCCATTGCGTTGCATGTTTTTGCCTATATTTTCGTACCTTTGTATGGGCTGCCCCGGTCGTCGCTCTATGGTTTGGGCCTTTTGTCCATTGCACTTTTATCCAACAGCTTTTGGGCGCTTATTCACGAGGCGGTTCATGCTCATCTTCATCCCCGCCGCGATGTCAACGTTATTCTTGGGCGGCTGCTATCGCTTCTATTTGGCGCGCCATTTTGCGTTCTTCGCTTTGCGCATCTCGCCCATCACAAGAACAATGGGACGCTGGCGGACCGGCCCGATTTGTACGATCCTAGGCAGCAGGGCTATAGGGCCTATGCGCTGGGTTATTATCTACAGCTTTTTATGGGCTTATATCTGTTTGAGGTGGGCAGTGCGTTTTTATTATTATTACCGGCGTCCATGGGAAAGCGGGTTATCGCGCGCTTTGTGGGGGGCCGCGACGAGCCGAGCTTGGCTTATTGTGCCCAGGCCCAGGCGCGGCTTTTTCCTTCCGATATGCGGCTGCGTTTTCACAATCGCCTTGAAGCGGCGGCGCAGCTTGGGCTTTGGATATGGTTGATACGGGCCTATGATGGGCATGGATATTGGCTTATTTTGGCGTTTGCGCTGCGGGGATTTTTGATATCATTTGTAGATAATAGCTTTCACTATGGGGGACCGATGCATATGTATTCGGGATACAATGCCCGGCTACCCAAGATTTTATCTGCGGGGCTCCTGTATTTTAATCTTCATGAGGTCCATCACCGGCATCCATCGCTGCCCTGGAACGCACTTCCCCAGGCATTGGCCAACGGACAGCATACGCTGGACGATCCTCTGTGGCGGCTTTTGCTGAGGCAGTTGGGGGGACCCATTGCGTCGAATTTTAAGCCCAACAGCGACTCAAACATTGCCAAAAACTTAGAACCTCCCCATAGGTCATGCTAGGATGCCCTCATCATGAAAATCGCTTTTATTTCCGCCAACCGCGAACAGCTCCCCGATCCCGTCGTCCCCTTGGGTTTGGCCTATTTAATGGGCGGCGTCCCCGAACGCCATTCCAAAACCCTCATCGATCTCTGCTGGGAACCTAAACCCCTCGATTATCTCAAAAACGCGCTCGACGCCTTCGCTCCCGATGCCATCGCCTTGGGTTTGCGCAATATTCAAAATAGTGACTACAGCGGCGACCGCGATAATATCGATTACTATTCTAAAGTCGTTCAGGCCATCCGCCAAAGCTCCAATGCTCCCATTATCGCAGGCGGCGGCGGTTTTAGTGTCATCCCTCAAGGCTTGATGGAAAAATTAAAGCCCGATTACGGTATCAGCGGCGAAGGCGAAAGCGCTTTCCTGTCTCTTATCGATCGCTTGGAACGTGGGATACGCGATGCCGCGGGTATCGGCTCTGTCTATTGGTTTGACCGCGGTATCCTTCGAAAAAATCCGCCAGCCCCTGCCTTTCAAGACCTCGATGCCCTGCCCCCGCCCGATCGCCGTTATATCGATCCCCGCCATTATCAGTGGATCGGTATCGAGTCCGTTCAAACCAAACGGGGCTGTAATCTAAGCTGTGACTATTGCACTTATCCTACCATCGAAGGCCGTTCCGTCCGCCAGCGCGATCCGGCCCGCGTCGCCGATGAAATGTTCTCCGCCCTTGAACTGCATCCCAATATCAATCACTTTTTTATTGTCGATTCCAATTTCAATATCCCTCCCCGCCATGCAAAAGCTATATGCAGAGAGCTTATCTCCCGCTCTTGGAATGTACCTTGGACTTGTTATGCCAATCCTCTCGGCTTCGATGTAGAACTTGCCGAACTAATGGCCCAAGCCCGCTGTGTAGGTATGGAAATCGGTTCGGATTCGGGCTGCGATGAAGTGCTCGATAGGCTCCATAAAGGCTTCCGTACCGATAAAATCCGCCAAATTCAAAGGCTCTGCGCCGAAACCGGTCTCCGCGATTGCCATACCTTTATTTTGGGAACCCAGGGCGAAACCATCGAGGATGTTCAGCGTACCCTTCAGTTTATTCATGACCTTCAACCCTTTGCCGCCATCTTGATGTTTTGGACCGATGACGATGAAGCTTTAGATCCAGCCCTGGCCGCA
Source organism: uncultured Polyangiaceae bacterium (assembly GCA_964537685.1). Taxonomy (GTDB): domain Bacteria; phylum Myxococcota_A; class Polyangia; order Polyangiales; family Polyangiaceae; genus CAZICM01. The sequence continues at coordinate 24,997 of CAZICM010000025.1, read as the reverse complement.
AAACGAAGGGTATTTAGGCGCCAAATGGACGAGCTTATCAAACGCGAATGGGAAAATCATCCCCGCTGGATTGTGCCCTCTCAGGGCCATAACTTTGATGTGCGTTTGTTTAGGCTGCTCCGAAAGCGGGGCCTGCATGGGCCGCTATGGCAGCATATCCGTTCGGTGGATAAAGGTCCCCAGGCCGTTTTGCCCGAGCTATCGGTGGGAGCGGCGCCGGGCCGCAGGCTTTCGCATACCGGCCGCGTTACCGCTGTTTAGTCGCCCGCTCACTGGAAGGGAAAGTTCAATAGATCCGCATCAAAGCTGCCTTTTACCGGGGCTCCGGGAGCATCCGATGCCTCATCAAAATGCAGCGTTCCTTCGCCAAAAAATCCCATCTGAACCACTTTGTTGGGATCGGTGACATCCAGCGCAATGGCCAAACCCCGCTGCCAATCATAAGGTACATCTTGGCCGGGGGCAAAGACTTCCTTGACCGCTGAAATGGCTGCCGCAAGTACCTTTCCATTGGGAAATACACCAACCACAAGCACCTGATGATCGCCTCCAAAACCGGGGTTGTACCCAGCCGCCGATCCAACCATTGTGGCATCTTGTGGCATATTCATAGGAACGGCTGCCGTAAATGTCCCCGTGCCCGTGGCAAATGCATTGTTTTGGGCCAATGTGCCCCATGTGGTTGAGAATGTGCCGCTCAGGTGTCCGATCACGCTTAGGCATACACTGGCCGGCTGAGGATAGGGCCATGCGGGCGCCACAGGATTGAGCTCGGCCAGAATTTGAGCTTCCCTATTTTGAACGAAGGCTCGTACCTGATTGGTCTGATTGGCCGCGGCATTGGCTTCCATCGGCAGAAGATGGGGCGCCAGCAAGGCTTGAACCCTATCGATTTCAGCGAGAATCGCCGTCTCATCCCAGCTCTTGTTTAAATGCTCTTTCATCGCGCCGGCATAGCGGGTTTTCATGGCCGCTACTTTATGCAGGCGATTGGGAATATTGGATTTTGCCGATACCGATTGAGGCCGGTCCGGAGGCCCAAAAGGATCGGCCGCATCAAACGACATATCCGGGCCCCAAGGCAGGAAATGCATTTTGTTGGATACAGGATCGTGATACACCAAATGGTTGTTCCAGTTGTTGGCATAGCCATCCCAGGCGGCGATGAGAATCTCCATCGACCAGTATTTCATAAATGTGTCGATATCGAGCACTTTGCCCAGCTCACTATCGAGATTGGCATCGCTCGCGCCCAATGCGTTGACGACGGCGTCGATATCGCTCCGGTCTGGATCCAGCTCGTTGGTCTTCTTTTCATAGGTGGCCGACCAGCCCGCCCTAAAATCGCTTAACTGGCCTTCATAGAGATTGCCGGTATTGTCCGTGAAATGCCGGGCCAGCATCCGTTTATTTACAGGCTCGACGTTGGCATAAATGCCTAAATAGTTCCCATTTACGGTCACTTTGGCATAATTGCAGCGCGAGGCGGGCAATCCCGCATCCCTAAAGCTCTTAAACGCAAGGCAGGTTTTTATATACGATGGATCTTGGCGCGAATTGTTGAGCGTCAGGCCCTCCAATCCCATGTATTCACGCCCGGGAATGAATTCATCAAAGCTAATCTTCAGCGAGGGTTTGGTGATGCTGGCCGATCCTAAAAACCCTTTCTTGCGCACGGCCGAGGTATCCATTACCTCGCCATCCACCGTGACTCTGGCCGGATAATAATTGTAAGGACTGGGCTTGGGGCCATCCATACAGCCGGGCCCAAGTACATCGGTCAGCGATCGGCCCTCAAAGCGCAGGCTTTCCCAATCCGCGGGGCTTATCTCTATCTGCACATCCATCAAGTGATCGGGGGCAAATACGGCTTCGCTCAAATCGGGCATCTGCCCTCCACTACCGCCTGTGCCGTTCATGCCGCCGGTTCCACTCATACCTCCAGCTCCTCCTGAGGCGGCCATGCCCGTCGGGGTGAGAGGGGTGACTTCATCGGAACCGCAGGCGGCGATTCCAAGGCCAAAAGCGCCGAAAAATGCAAGTAAAGCAGTCGAAACAAAGAATCGGTTCATTGGGTTTCCTGGGGTTTAGGTGCTTGAGTTAGCGTTCGGGACGAAAGAAGTGCCCGCACGGCCTCGGCCAAGATGGCCAGCGAAAGGCAGACGAGCAGAAGACCTACGACACCGTTTAGGGTCGCCGCGTTCAATCCAAATGCGGATGTGCCAAAAGTCGAAAACGCATGGCGTATTTGTACGATGAGCGCCCATAGGGTAATGCTCATGATAAAAACCATGGGAATGGCTGTATACCAAACGCGGCGTTTTTCGCGATGAAGCCACACGGTGACAGAGAGCAGCGTCAGGGCGGCCAAGAGCTGGTTGCTGGTGCCAAAGAGGGTCCAGAAGTCCATATAGGCGGGCCTGACGCCGGGCGCGGGGGCGCGGGCGGTGGCAATAAAGAGCGCGGGCGGTACAAGGGTGCCGAGGGTGGCTAAAATGCCGGCCATGCGGGAGCGGCGATTAAACAATTCTTCGAGGATATAGCGGCCAAGCCGGGTCGATACATCGAGTGTATCGAATACAAAGGTAGAAAAAGCCATGGCGCCAAAGGTCATGGCAAAGATCAGATTGTCTTTGCCTATCAAGACCGTCAGGAATTTACCGATGCCATCGCCATAGATTTTTCCGGGACCGCCCGCGGGGACGCCTTTGGCGGCGATCAGCACGGTGGTGAGGGCAATGAGGGCCACAAAAGCCTCGAGCAGCATGGCTCCATAGCCGACGGGATGGGCATGGGATTCTTTTTCCAATTGTTTGGAGGTGGTTCCCGAGCAGACCAAGCCATGAAAGCCGGAGCAGGCGCCGCAGGCGATGGTGACAAAGAGAAAGGGAAACATAGCGCCGAAGGGGCCGCCTGCATCAAAGGATTTAAAGGCTGGGAGATTGATTTCAAATTCGCCTGGATAGCGAAATCCGCCAAAGAAGATGCCGATGACGCCCACGCCCAAGGCCATATAGAGCACAAAACCGCCGAGATAACCCCTGGGCTGAAGCAAGAGCCACACAGGGAGGCGGGCGGCGACAAAGCAATAGGCCAAAATCAAGAGGCCCCATATTTTTTGGGGGTTTTCGACGGGCAATACAAAGGTGGTGGAGATCTTGGTTCCAAACCACACACAGAAGAGGGTGAGCGGAACAAAGACGGCGGTAAGCACCCAAAGTGCGGGTTTTAGTTTTTTCTCGATGACGCCCATGACGATAGAGAGGAGCAGATACAAGACGGCGGCGGCGGCGACGGCGCCACCAGGATTAAAGCGGAAGCTGCCGCCTTCAAACTCCTCGGTTTTACCGACGAAGGTGCTTGCGGTGATATCGGTGAAGGCGACGATGACATAAATCAGGGCGAGCCAGATAAAGGTCATAATCAACAAGAAAGCGCGGCGGCCGATATAGCGTTTAACGATTTCGGCGACACTTTCGCCGCCATGGCGGACGCTGGCGATCAGGGCGGAGAAATCGTGGACGGCGCCGATGGTAACGACACCGAGAGCGATCCAGAGGATACAGGGCAGCCAGCCGAACATTTGGGCGGCGAGGATAGGGCCTGCGATAGGGCCTGCTGCGGCGATGGCGCTAAAGTGCTGGCCGAGCAGGTAGAAGAGTTTGGTGGGCACGAAATCGTTGCCATCGTTGATGCGAACGGCGGGCGTATCTGCGCTATCGTCGAGGGAATAGTTTCTGGCGACGATGCGGCCATATCCAAAGTAGCCAAAGGTGAGGACGGCGATGACGGTGATGGCGAGGAGGGGGAGCACGAGGGCGAGTGTATGGGGAGAGGGAGAGAGTGGGAAGGGGTTTTCGTTTTGGTCATTGATTTATTTTGTATTTGGAGGGCGGGTGGAGGCACTTGGATTTGCCCGCGGCGGTTGTTGACAGGTTGGAAAGGCTATTGGATCTGCCCGCGGAGGCTGAAAACCACCATCATCAGCAGATCGAAGTGCCCTATGCCATACAAAAAGAGGCGCCGGGGGCTGATGGGATAGCCTGCGGAGGGTGGGAAGGGGTGGTTGGGGCAGAGCGAGCCCACCCCTCTCGATTCTTGCATTGCACCGTCCGACGTGCCCACCGACACGCCAACCGAATGCCCGGCCTCGATGGACAAGCCGTGCATGCGCTATCGCATTCCGCTCTTCGGAAATCCGAGCTTCGACGTGGCGCTGCGCAACAAGTACATCGCCGCGTTTGGCTCGGCTTGTTACATGTCCGTGGTCAATACCTTCGATTGCTTCTACGAGAAGTGGCAGGACGCATGCGCCGATGCCGTGAAGATTGCCGAGGTGTCGGGAAATGCTCCCTTCGACAAGGGCTACACATGCCAACCCGATGGCGTGGGCAACTACACATTGCAGGTCGGCCCGAATGTCGCGAACCAAATCCAGATCAACTATCAGGCCGCGCCGCGGGAGACGCCGCTCATCGAGATCGACGGCGTTCCGACAGAGGTGAACGGCCCGTACCGCAACTTGAGCGAGCCGCAAAAACTCGGGCCAGACGAAGACTTCTACTGCTCGAGCGGCCAAGTCGGCGCCGATGGTAAGGCCATCAAGCAGCGGGAGTGGATCCTCCAAGTCAACAGCAAAGCGCACGGCGGACAGCTTCACTCCGATCTTGCAGGCTTCACATATCCTTGTATGGATAAGAATTGCAAGCCAACGACGTGCATCGAGCCGGATGTGCTCAAGACTGGGTCCAAAGGGGATCCGGAAGCCGCGGAGGTACACCACGTCGTGCCCAGGAAGGACCAGCGCCGTTGCCCATGGGGCACGAACTCAAACAAGAACGCAGCGGTCATCTCGCGAAAGCTCAACCGGTACCTCACAAACAACCCCCCACCGGCGGAAGAGATCAAGCGGCTCAACAACGCGGCGGCATACATCCCATGACGCGGCCGGCGCATGCATGCTTGACGCCGAGAACAAGAAGGTTTAGGCCAAGCCAATGATCGAACGAAGCTCGAATCACTTCGGACACCTCGTCTTTGACCGAGTTGCCATCGTGCGTGCCGCGTTGCGCGCCTATATTGAGGGGATCATCGCGCAGCTCCCAAATTGTCTGTCGTTCCCGGCCGCCGACGGCGCGATATGGACGGGCGACCTCCAGCGGGGCGCCCTCTACAACGACGACGGATGTGGAAACTACGAGGTTATCGCATGGATCGAGGCGGGCATCGTCGGTCTGGCGTATGAGCTCGGATGGGGTCCGATCGAGCAGCTCGGTCTGTCGCCCGACGCGGTAACTGGAGGCCCGGACGATGTGCGCGGGGCGTTGCCGGGCCTTCCCGGCGAGCTTTTGCCGGCGCTGGTGATGGCCGCCGGTAGGCTCCATGCGGGACCCGAGCATGGCCAACTGGATGCGGGCGTGGGCTTCTGGCTGCATGGTGATCGCGTTGCCGGCACGATGTTTGACGATTCGATACCTTGTGGCGCCTCCCGGCTGGCCGCGTGGGGCTTGCTTCACAAGGGCAGGCTGCTGCCGCTGTCTTCTTCGGCTGCTGGTCATCCACGCCCGGGCGGGATCGTCGTTGACTATGCCCGTCCGCAAGATGCTCCCCTCCATGCGATTATCGACGCCGTCACCGACCGCGCGCTAAAAAGCCCCACGGAATTCACGCCGGAGGAGCTCGCGGTGCTTCTGTTCAGTCCGCCCGATCCGAAAGCCCTGCTCAACGCTCAGCGCATGCTTCAGAAGGTGGGTGTTACATGGCCAGGTTCGCCCGAGATCCCCCCTGAGTGAATTTGGGTCTTGATTCCGGTGAAGATTTAGGATGGAGTAGGCAAGTCCGCATCCACTACTGCCGAAATGGGTCGAGGCGGTTGAATGCTTGCTGGGCCGCGAGAACGGCGCGCAAAGGCCCGCCAAGAATGCCGAACGCTTGTACGCCGACTCTCAATGGCCTGACATCGGACATCACACATGCACTTCACCATTTTTTACGCTTGGCAAAGCGACCGACCCGAGAAGGTGAACAAACACTTCAGAACGACTACTGTGAAATGCGGTGCGCGAAGCCCGCAGGAGCAATTTGCATATGCCCGCGATAATCAAAGAATCTGAAGTTACCTGGCTGGAGCCGGTCAAGATTCGGTTCGGCTTTTCTGGACTCGCAGTGGAGCACACCATCCCGATCATGCGAGCGATCATGCAGGAGGAATGGCCAACAATGCGTCGGCCCACGCAATGCATCTACATAATACGCCTTATCGGCGACTTTGCCGTTGACTACCCTAATGGCTTTTCGCCTGTGATCTACATTGGGGAAGGCAACGCATACGGCCGCCTCTATCAGCATGCGAACTGGCTTTCATCCCTTCTGGCGAGTATCCCGCAGATGGGCCTTGAGGTTCGAATTGCTGAAATCACACGCCGCAAGAACAAGACCCTGTACCAGTACATCGAGGCGGATCTTCTGCGATGGTTTGCAGAAGACTACGGCGCCTTGCCATGGTTCAACCGGCAGCGTGAGCGTGGGAAGGAGTCGCAGTACGAATATGAGCGAGAGGCGGAGCTGTGTATCCGGCGTCACCTCGGTGTTGGAGCCGGAAACGAGTTTCTCTGGGCCATCAAGCCGACCCATAATAACGAGCAGTATGAGCCGTATGAAAAGGGGCGCAATGCTATCGCCTAAGCACCCAATATTGTAGAACCACAAACGTTGCTCTGCCGATAAAGAAGCGCACCGCGACAGCCTCTAACGATTTATCTCCGAGGCCCCACAACCCCCTTGCCCTCCTCTCCCGATTCTGTTCTCATGGCCGCCCATGAGCACACCTCAATTCGATCCCATTCAGGGCAAAGCCGCCTTTGACGCTCTTCTTCCTCGTCTTCGCGCTCTGCCCGCCGATTCTCTCATCACCCTCAACGCCGATGCTGGCCTCGCCGCCATTGTGGTGCTGGGCATTGCCGATAAGGTCAACGATCCCGGCCTTCTTGCGCGCTTTAAAAGCTTGCCCGCCGCGGAATTCGACGCCTCTTTGCCTGAACAGCTTCCCACCATCGCTTGGGCATGCTGGCATGCGGCATCCGAATATCAAAAGAGCCGCGATTTGCGAAGCGATGCCAAGCTCCCCTTTCAACTCGTGCAAGATGCCATCGCCATCGAGGCCCGTATGCAAGCTTGTTGTGAATATTATCTCAACGATCATCCCGAGGCGGGTCCTCAATTGGCCTTGTTGAGAGGGGGCACCGGGCACCGGGACTTAGCGGCGGATTTATTGGGTTATGCGGGTTTATATCGGGAGCATTATGCGCTGCTCTCCGCAGATAAAAAATATTTTGTCGCGACCGACGCAGACCAAGCCGTTCAGATCGCGGAAAAGATGCTGAGTTTATTAGGCTCAAACCTCACCCCCGAGATGCATGAAGCCGCGGATGATCTGGCGAGGGCATGGACTTTGTTGCTCGATGTCTATGATGAAGTGGCCGCGGCGGGGCGCTGGCTCTTGCGCAACGATCCCGATGTGCACAAGATCTTTCCGTCCTTGTATTCGACGCTGAGGAAAAAGCGTTCGCGCTCGGCGAAGAAGCCCGAGGGGACGCCTGCGCCGGGCGGGGGCTGAGGGATTTGCCCGCGGAGGCTTTGGGGCATTGAACATGGCTGTTCGATCTGCCTGCGGGGGATGTCAGACACCACCATAGGCAGATCGAACTGCCCTATTCCATACAAACACAGACGCCGGGGGCTGAGCGAATAGCCCTAGGAAGTTGTGAATGCGTGTTTTCACCTGAGCGATTTGGAATAGGAGGAAGACAAGACGCGCTTGTAGCTATGGGAACTGGGCTGGGAGACAATCGACATTTCTGTTGACGGGAAGGATTTGTCGATGGTAAATTAGGCTCGTCCAATGAAATGGATGAGCAGGGCGCGCATGATCTGTCGAAAAGGCTTGCTGCGGGCGGCGTCCTCTGTCCATAGTTCATGGCACGTCGGACCGCTTAACCAACACCAAAAGCTGATGAACATTGTTGGATGGGAATCGGAGCGGCAAACAATGTGGAGGACCAGTAGACAGATTCTATGCGCGATGCTGATCGTCCTTTCCGTTGGCGCGAACGGTTGCCAATGCAGCAGCAAGAAAACGCAAAGGACAATGGCTCAGTTGATGACGCTGACCGCACCGAAGTGCCACCGCGAAGAGGACTGCCAAGGCGGAGTCATCGACTGCAAAGCCGGTGAGGAACCAAGATGCTCACCGAGAGGTGCCCTTGTGGGGGACGATCATCGATTTTGCTTTTGTGAACCGCCATGGCCCAAGCGTGATGGTGGTGTTGTCGTAAAAGAAGATGGAGGGACTCCATGAGAAATCTGTCTGCATTTTTACTCATGAGCTTGCTTGTACCGGCGGCAGGATGTTTCGTCCCCGACCCCAACAAGTGCGATGCTGGCCAGACGCGCTGGACGTGTACTGTCTTGCCCACGGCTTGCCACATGACATACGTTAACTATCAATGCGCAAGCGATGTGACGGATGCCATTGTCAAGGCCAATGAGGATGCAATTTTTACGCTGAAGTTAAAAGACCAGAACATCGTTGGCACAACATGCGAAGCATACTCTGGTCCAACCCCACAGCCACAAAACGACCCTCCGGCTTCCTGCGATGCGGCCCCATCGGATAATGCCTGCGTGACGTGTGCCAAAGCGTCATGCTGCGGCGACTATCAAGCATGTGTGGAAGACGGCACTTGTGTCTGCTGGGTCTATTGCAGAACAGCAGGTAACACGGATGAAATATGCTCCTCACAGGATCAGTGCGGATCCGCCAATGATCTTTCGGCATCGATAATCACATGCCTGTTTGGTTCCTGCCAAACGCAGTGCGCTGGGCCTATTTGTGGCTGAATGTACGATGTGGAACGGCGGGCCGCAGATGGTTTGGGCGGGACGGTTGAATACTTATCGAAGCCAATGATCGAACGTACCACAAAGCACTTCGGACACCTCGTCTTTGATCGAGATGCCATCGTGCGCGCCGCGTTGCGCGCCTACATCGAATCCCTCCTTGCGAAGCTGGACCCGCTCGAACGCCATCGATTCGCGGTCTCCTTTGGCGGGGTTTGGGACGGCGACGTCCAGCGGGGTGCCTTTTACAACGATGACGGATGCGGAGACTATGAGGTCGTGGCATGGACCGAAACGGGTGTCGTCGGGCTCGCCTACGAACTCGGGTGGGGTCCAATTGCGCAGCTCGGTCTTTCGATTGAAACGGTAACGGGTGGCCCCGACGATGTGCGCGGGGCCGTACCGGGGCTCCCCGATGAGCTCGAGCCCGCATTCATGATGGCTGTTGGCCTGCTCGACACGGTAGAGGAGGTATATCGCAAGGGGGAAGTGTATGCCGTGTACAAAGAGAAGATGGCGGGCGTAGGCTTCTGGCTGTACGGCGATCGGGTCGCGGGCACGCTCTTCGACGACCCGGACGCCTGCGGTGCCAACAGGCTGGCCGCGTGGGGCCTGCTTCGAGGCGATCGCCTGCCGCTGGCATGTAGTGATCGCGTCGAGCCGTTCACGGCGGACCTACCGAGTGCCGTGCCGATCCAGGCGATTGTAGACGCAGTAAGCGCCCGAGCGCTTATTGGCCCCACCGAGCTTTTGCCTGATGAACTTGCGACGCTGCTTCCCACCCCGCCCAAGCCGGAGCTGCTGCTTTATGCTCAGCGCATGCTTCAGAAGGTGGGTGTTACATGGCCAGGTTCGCCCGAGATCCCCCCTGAGTGAATTTGGGTCTTGATTCCGGTGAAGATTTAGGATGGAGTAGGCAAGTCTGCATCCACCGCTGCCGAAATGGGTCGAGGCGGTTTAGGTCGGGTAGTTGAATCGTTGTTTGGCGGCGGAGGGTATCGCGCAATGAAGGTGATCATCCCCGGTGGCACAGGACAAGTCGGGATGATCCTGGCTCGCGCTTTTGCTCAGGAAGGGTATGAGGTCGTTATCCTCAGCCGAGGAGCAGGCAACTCCCCTTTTCGGCTCGTCCAGTGGGATGCCGAAACGATCGGTCCGTGGGCCGATGAGTTCGATGGCGCCGATGTCGTTATCAATCTGGCGGGCCGGAGCGTTAACTGTCGCTACAATGCGGCCAACCGCCGCGAAATCACCGAGTCACGGGTCAAATCGACCACGGTGGTCGGCCAGGCTATCGCAAACGCTGCTCGTCCGCCGCGCGTGTGGCTCCAATCCAGTACCGCCACAATCTACGCTCATCGCTTCGATGCCCCCAATGACGAGGCCACCGGGATCATCGGCGGAACCGAGGACGGGGTTCCAGATACTTGGCGCTTTAGCATCGAGGTCGCCAAGGCATGGGAACAGGCGGCGAATGAGGCCGTGGTGCCCCGCACGCGGAGAGTGTTGCTGCGGTCGGCGATGACGATGAGTCCCGACCCCGGTGGCGTGTTCGATACGTTGCTCGGACTTACGCGGTGGGGGCTGGGGGGTACCAACGGCGATGGGCGGCAGTACATCTCATGGATTCATGATGTGGACTTTATTCGAGCGGTCTTCTGGCTGATCGACCATGAGTTGGACGGGGCTGTCAACCTGGCGTCGCCGAACCCGCTCCCGAATGGGGAGTTTATGCGTGCCCTGCGGCAGGCGTGGGGGATGCGGCTGGGGCTGCCCGCCACCCGGTGGATGCTCGAGATTGGGGCTGCTTTCCTGCGGACAGAGACCGAGTTGATCCTGAAAAGCCGTCGGGTCGTACCCGGACGGCTGTTGGCGTCGGGATTCACTTTCCAATTCCCGGATTGGCCGCTTGCGGCGGCGGACCTCTGCCGTCGATGGCGGGAGAATCGCCCCATGAAGCCATAAAGAAGATGTATTCGCCAGATCGATCTGGAATACGCCGCGCAACAACCCCCTACGCACTACTTTTCGCCAGGGCCGCGATACTCTGAAGCCGCTTTTCGGCCTCCCCGGGCGCAAGGAAGGTGCTCAGCGTCCGCTGTATCGATGGCAAGGCCCGCGCAAGATTGCTCCTCGATAAATCTTGCGGCGAAAGTCCCACCCGCTTTAGCGCCCGGGCCAGTGTCGTCGCCCCAATCAGAGGCGAAAGTCCACTCTCCGCTACAATTTGATTGAATAGCGCATCCCCAGACCCTTCATCGCCTCCTGTGCGCCGTATGTCGCTCGTCGGCGGCAATGACGCAGGCAAGATGGATTCCAATTCACTGCGCTTTTTGCGAAGCAGAATCCGCGCCCGTTCGCGTACTTCGGAAAGCTCAGGCGACTTGGCTAGATAATCGGTTGCCCCTGCCTTCCGGCAGGCTTCGCTCGCCGCGGCTTCGTCGCTTTGTCCGGTGACCATCAATATCGGTACGCGCGCCGCCAACGGAATTTGACGAATGCGCCGGCAGGTCTCCAACCCTCCAAGTCCAGGCATCAGCATGTCAAGTATAATTAAATCCACCGTGTCGCAGGCCAATAATTCCAAGGCTTCTTCGCCCGAGGCCGCCGCTATCACTTCATGGCGGTCTTCCCGAAGGGAGTCCGCACATGCATTGCGATAGGTCGGGCTGTCGTCCACCACAAGAATGCGCCGGATGAATACGGCGGAGCTGCTCAGGGAACGAACCGCGCTTACAGGCGGAGGCCCAGATGGAGGCGTTAACGATGGCGGCGGAAGGCTGGGCACGGTGGGCGCCGGCGGAAGTAAGGGAGGATTGGGCGTGGGAGGCGCTTGGGTCTCGGGACCGGGCATCGATAGGCTTTGAGGCCCAAATAACAGCGTTCGAATGGTGCGCACGATATAGGTGCCGTCATAAGGTTTGCCAATGTATTCGTCGGCTCCACTTCGCAAACCGTGCATCCGGTGCTTGACTTCATTCTCTGTTGACAAAAGAATTACGGGCATTGCACATAAATTGTCGTCGGCCCGCATCTCCCGCAATAAATCGATTCCATTGCCATCCGGTAGCAATACGTCGAGAATCACCAAATCAAAGGTTCGGCCTTTCAGCGCGTTCTGTGCCGCTGCCTTCGTCTCGCATGCGGTCACCGCAAAACCTGCTTCATGCAGAATGGCCCGCAGGTCCATTCGAACCGTTAGGCTATCATCGACAACAAGAATTTGCGCCTTCACAAGGTCTTCTCCCGCCGAATGGCCGGCGCCGCCGCAAGCTCGGACAGTACACCCGCAAATGCGCTGATATGCAAGACCCGATCGACAGCTCCAAGGCGAATGGCTTCTTGGGGCATTCCAAATATCACCGAACTCGCTTCGTCCTGGGCCATGGTGGCTGCGCCGGCCTTGTGCATCGCCAGCAATCCTTCCGCGCCATCGCGTCCCATCCCGGTGAGCAAACAGCCAATCGCGGAAGGTCCCAGTTCCAACGCGAGGGATTCAAACAATACATCGACCGAGGGCCGGCAGGAATGCCGTTCAGGCGCTTGGGAGAGCCGGGTTCGGCCGCCCGCAATCACCAAATGCCGGTCGGGTGGGGCCAAGATCACCCGGGCGCGGGAGGGGCCCGGTCTCGAGAGGGGCTCGCCGTCGATGGCTTGATAGACAGGAAAGGGGAGATGGTCGCCCAGCCATTCGGAAAAAATGCTTCCAAAAGGCTTGCTGATGTGGATGACCACCAGAATGGGCAGTGAAAAATCCTTGGGCAATCCAGAGAGAATTTCGGTGACCGCGCCCGGTCCGCCCGTGGAGGCTCCGATGGCAACCAGGCGATAGCGGCTTTCGGTGGGACGGAGCGCGGCGAGACCCTCCAGCGGCGTTGGAACCCGGACCGGGGACGATGGTTTCCGGGTGGATGTTTCCATCGAGCGTTCAGCGCGGCGTTCGGGCTGGAGGGTGTGCGGGCGATCGGCCGCCGACCGGAGACGGGCGCGGGGATGGGTAATCACACGGATGCGGGAGGCCACTTTCAGGGTGTCGAGGAGTTTTTCGTTCCATTCACTGTCCCCCATGCTAAAACCGGGCTTATCCAGCACATCCACGGCCCCGGCTGCCAATGCGTCGAGGGTGCTCATAGCCTCGCCGCGATTGATGGACGAAGAGACAATGACAATCGGCGTAGGACAGAAGGCCATAATATGCTCGGTCACGGCCAGCCCGTCCAGCTCGGGCAGCACCATATCGAGCGTAATCACATCGGGCCTAAGTTTTTCGCAGAGAGCGATGGCGGTATGACCATCTCCCGCCTCGCCGATCACTTCAAATGCGGGATCGCGCTCGATTGCGGATACAAGGCGGTGTCTTACCGTCAGCGAGTCCTCCACAACGAGCACACGTATTCGTTTCATTTTTAGCCCCCTGGTACAAGAACAAGTTCGGCGACTTTATCGACAAAATATTTTTGATCGAATTCGCCTTTCACAATGTAGGCATCGACGCCGGCGAGCGCTCCCCTGCGCCGGTCAGCCGCCGATGAAAGGGATGTGACCATCATAATCCGGGATGAACGGAGCATTGGATCGGCCCGGACTCGTTCCACAAATTCAAAACCGTTCATGCCGGGCATCTCGACATCCACAATAAACAGCGAATAATGACCTGTTTTGGCCTTTTTCAAGCCTTCTTCCCCTGACGATGCCAAATCCACTTCATAGCCCGCCGACTCCAAAATGCTCTGCTCCAGCATACGGGTTGTTAGGGAATCGTCGATCACTAAAATAGGAGAGCGCTGGATTTTTGTTTCGGGCGGAACAACTTTTGCCGCTTTTGTTCCGGTGAGGGCATGTACCAATTGCCTTGGATCCAGCAACAAAAGCGGATCGCCTTGCGCATCAAAGGCTGCTCCGGCAATGAGCGATGCATGCCCCAGCACCTTGGGCAGGGGTTTGACCACCGCATCCATCGTCGCAACCAGCCGCTCCACACCCAAAGCCGCGCATAAATCCCCCCATTGCACAATCACCACCGTCCAAATCCAGCGGGTCTCGTCATGGGGAGCGTTGTGATCGAGCAGCTCCGATAGCATCCTAAAGGGAATCATCCGCCCTTCAAATAAAGTCGAATCCGAGGCTTCGCCCCGCACAACTTCGCTTTCCATCAGGCGGAGCGTCCCGCGCACACAGTCCAAGGGGATTAAGATTTGAGCCGATGCGATGCTTTGATAGGATACAATAAGCGCCGTGAGCGAAGACAGCGAGATGGGAACAATCAACGACAGGGTTGTGCCTTCTCCAGGCGTGCTTTGAATCGAAAGTTCGCCCTTTAATTGCTCGATGCGTTTCTGCACCACATCCAAGCCCACGCCCCTGCCCGAAAAGTCCGTTACGGTTTTGCGGGTACTTACACCGGCAACCAAGGCGAGCTTGAGAATATCCGCCTGACCCAACCCCGCCGCCCGCTCTTCGCTGATTAGTTTTTGGGCCAGTGCCGCTTTGCGAAGCGCATCCGCATCCATGCCCCGCCCATCATCGCTGCATATAAAAGCCACCCGATCCCCGCGCCGCTCGACATGCACAACAAGCTGTCCTTGCCGCGGTTTGCCTTTCGCTTCTCGCTCGTCCGGAGGCTCGATGCCATGGTCCACCGCATTGCGGACCACATGCAGGAGCGCTTCGCGAACCCCCGATAGCACATGTCCCGACAACCGCGTCGCCGCGCCCGACACATGAAGCACAACATCTTTGCCCAGCCATTCGGCGGCATCCCGCACAGCCCGCTCCAAAGGCTCAAGCGCCGTCGAGGCAGGCATCAGCCTTAACGTATTGGCCGTGGTCTTCACCTCGGAAAGCTCGGTCTGCAAACGTCCGATACCCGCGTTAAGGTCCCGGTCGGCGATCTGCAATTGCCCCCGGAGCTGCTCGAGCGAGGCCGTCATTTTGGCCAGCCAGCGGTGTATACCTGGCACTTGGGACAGCGCCTCCCGCTTAAACGTCACCAGATCGATCAGCCCGCGCAGCGTTCGCTGGGCTTGCATCACCTGCACCGCGCTATTTTTCAGCGGTGCGAGCTGAACCGTCGCTTCCTGAATTCCATCGATCATCTCATTGAAGGCCGCGGCTTCGACCCGCAGCACATCAAAGGATTCGAGCGGAACGGGCGGCACAAGTTCGGTTATATCGTGCCCTGCATGCACTGGAGCTGGTATTTCCTGCTCGGGCGAGCTGGGCAGGGCGCGCGGATGATCCAACAGCGCGACCTCTTCGCGCACAATATCGAGCAATCCCAAGAGCTCGCTGATATATTCCGTCTCGATGGCCGCGCCGCTCTCGCGATAAGGAGCGAGCGCATCCTCCATGGCATGGGCAATCTCCCCGATTCTCATTTGCCCAACCACCCGGGCCGCCCCCTTCAGCGTATGGGCATAGCGAAAACACGCCTGCAATAGATCGGCCCCCTCGCCGCCCTGACGCTCCAGGCGCAGCAAATCCTTGGAAAGCGACGCTACAAGCTCATTCGCCTCGATACGGAAAAATTTCAGGGCCTTGTCGCTTACGGGATTCATGCGTCTTTGGATTTGGCGCGGACCATGCTCGCGAGTTCCGAAGACAATTTCGTTAAATCCGACACGGTTTGCAGCGTTTGATTGAGACTCGCCTCGGTCTCCCTCGCGGTGCGGGCCACTTCGGAAATTGCCGCGTTCACCTGCTCGACCGCCGTGCTTTGCTGCTTGGTGGATAGCTCAATTTCCCTGGACGCCAGCGCCGTTGAACCGACCAGATCGACAATCTGTTTAAAGGCCACGGCCACCTCGGTGAATTGCTTGGTGCCCGCATCCACGGCCTTTGAACCATCCTCGGTGGCCATGACGGTTGTATTGGCTGCCGCCCGGATTTCTTCAATCAACGAGCGGATTTCTTTGGTCGAACCGCTTACCCGGTCGGCCAGCTTCCGAATTTCATCGGCCACCACGGCAAATCTTCGCCCAGCTTCGCCTGCTCCCGCCGATTCAATGGTTGCGTTGATGGCCAAAATATTGGTCTGCTCGCTCAATTCATTAATAATATCGAGAATACCGCCAATCTCTTGAGATTTACGCCCCAAGTCGAGCATATGATTCACAATCACATCCACTTGATGGCGCACGGTATCGATGGCATCCTGGGCTTTTTGAACCGTCTGATCGCCCACTTTGGCCGATCCCGCGGTTTCCACGGCGATTTTCGTTACTTTTTGAGCGCTTTCGGCAATCTGCTTGGAGGTCGACAAAAGCTCCTTGATCGTTGTCGACACTTCGCTGGCCGCTGTCACCTGTTCCTTGGCCCCCGATACCTGCTCCGCCGCCGCCGCGTGCAGCTCCACCGTCGAGCTCTGAACCTGGGTAAGCACCGCTCCCATGTTTTTATCAATGTAACGCAAGACAACGATGCTCGCCCCCACTTCATAGAGCAAAAGCAACGCTAGCCCAAGCAAAACCCAGTTTCGAAATCGTTCTCCCGCATGCTCTCCCACACCCGTGGATCTGGCATGGAGAGCCTGAGCAGCCGCTTCAATATCGGCATCCACTTCCTCCAGCATTCGGTCTGCATCGACGCTCGCTTGCCGTTTTCGGGCCGCCTCGATCCCCTCGCGCTTGCGCAGCTCGACAATTTCATCCAGTTGAGTCAGAATCTTATCCAGCTTTTCATGCGCTTCGCTTAGCTTCTTATCCTGGTTCCGGTTCTTTAAAAAATCGTCCACTCCATCGCGCAATCGCCGGGCTTTTTTTGTTCTTTCATAGTATCTTGCCAGCGCTCCATCCTCGCCCCCAGCCACATACTCCGTTTGAGCATCTTCCACATCTCGCACAGCCTCGCTAAATGCGAAGAACGCGCGCGTATCATGATAAGCCGCCGCCATCGCATGGCTGGATGTGCTCATCGTATGCCCGCCCCAATAAGCGACCACAGCAATGCCAACCAGCAAGGCGATGATTCCTGCAACAGCGATCTTGGTCACTTGTTCGATGGTCCAAAAGGACTTGTTGTTCATCTCTATTCTCCGTCTCAGGGATTGCGCTCCAAGCTATCTAGGATGGCTGGAACATCCAATAGACCTAGTCTTTGGTTCCCGCGTTTAATGAGGTGGCTGACAAATGGGCCGGCTGCGTTCACTTCAACCTCGTTCATTTCGCTGGGCGAAACCTGGAGGTAGGCGTTGATTTCCTCGACGCCAAAGGCTACCTCGGGGTTGCCCTTGCAGACCAAAAGCCAGCGGGGCGCCGCCTTGTGCGCGGGCGTCCCCAGCACATGCGACAGTTGAAATACCGCGATCAGCTTTTCTCGTAGTCCACATACCCCCACCAATCCATCCGGGCCATTGGGAATGGGAACAATCTTTTTGCTCTTGGCAACCGTGGCCAGCTCGCTGAGGCGAATACAATAATCCGATTGGCCAATATGCACGGACAGCATATTCTCCCGGCCGGCCTCGACTTGCCTCAACGGCTCGGCAAACGATTGATCGAACGCTTGCCTTAATTCTTCAACCCTATGGGAGATCTGATCGGTAGCGGCTTTCATTCTATGCCCCCAATTGAGTTCAGTTCATTCCTGCAGAGCGAAAGCAGTGCGTTCTTCTGGAATCCGCCTCCAAACAGCACAATGCGGTCGGCATGCTCGTGGGCAACAAGGTCCGCCGCCTGTCCATACGCGCTTCTGGCTTCTTGCTGACGTCCCGCCCGCTTGAGAAGCCTGCCCCGGTGAATGTGGGGCATCGCAAATGTCGGGTCTTCATCGGCAGCAAGCTGATACTGAATCAGGGCCATGCTGGGATCCCCCGTGTGTTCATAACAGAGTCCAAGCACATACAATGCATCCGCGGCATCCTTTCCCTTTACGGTGCGAAGCAGGCGCATGCATATTTGTTCGGCCGATGAGAAATGACCTTGATTGAAATACGCCACCGCCAAAAATAGCTCTACATCGGGGTTGTTGGTGGGACCGCTTTTACGGCCGGCCTCGAGCAAGGCAACGGCATCTCCAAAACGTTCGGCCCGGATAAGCTCGAGAGCCGCCCGAAAAGAACCAGGACTGGAGCGCCGGACCGGAGGCGAAGCGGCGGGAGGCGGTACCTGCGCGGCGATGGCACCCGGCGGAGGGGTTTGGCCGGATGTAAAGGCTTCGACCCGCTTGGCGGATTCCTCGATACGCAGATGCCATAAGCCGTCGTCTTGGTCGCCGCCGCTTTGAGGCGGTTCAGACAAGCGCGGACGCTGGGGTTTGCGGATAGGCGGGCGCTGGTAATAAAAGGCTTCGCCGTGATTCACCAGCTCCAGACCCTGGGAGCGGTCGCGCACATTTTCGCTGTGCCCGAGGAATAAAAACCCCCCGGGATACAGCATATGGGTCAGCAAGTTCAAGGTTTGGGCGATAGCGCCGGGAGCGAAGTAGATGATAACGTTCCGGCAAAAAACAACATGAAAATGGCCTAAATCTTTAAATGTGTTTTCAGGGGCCAGCAAATTCCTGGGATAAAAGCGCACCATCGCCTTGATGCTATCGCGAAGGCGGAAATCCTGACCCCTTTGAATGAAGGATTCGCGGCGTATATCGTGAGGCGTCGCCCGGAGCGACCATTCAGAATAAACAGCGTTCTCGGCTTTTTGCAGGGCGGCGGGGCTGATATCCACGCCGATAATTTCCACCCGCCCAACCGCCTGTTCACCGAGCGTCTTTCGAAGCAGCAAGGCCAAGGTATAAGGTTCTTCACCCGAGGCGCATCCAGCCGAGAGAAAACGCAAGGGTTTGTTGGTCTCCCGGGCAAGCAGTTCGGGGAGCACATGCTCGGTCAAGGCTTCAAAGGCTCGCGGCTCGCGGAAAAAATAGGTCTCACCAACGGTAAGCTCCGCGGCAATCGTGAAATACTCGGCGTGATTGGCCTCGAGGGTTGGAAGCCAAGCGAGATAGCCTTCCAGACCTCCCAGCGCCGAATTGCGCCGGACTCGCTCGCGGAGCAAAAAGGGAAGCTGTTGCTTTTGCCAATCGGCGCATTCAAAGCCCAAACGCTTTTCGATCAGCATCGTAAAGCGCTCGAGCGCTTCCTGATCCCGCGCGTTCGTCATACGGCGTCCTCGGGGCGTTCCAGCGAAAGCGCGGACAGAAGCTTTACTGCACTGCAAAATGCAAGATGCTTTTTGTCGAGCGAACCGAGCTTTTCAACGAATATGCCAATCGTTTCCGATAAAAGCGATGGCAACGCCTCGAGCTGTTCAAGATGTATATACTGGGCGCCGATAATGGAATCGGCTTCGATTACCGCGCATTGCTCGCCAAACTGAACGGTGACAAAGAAGGGGGCGCAGGTTCGCGAGTGTTCCTGAGGCTCTCCGAGCAGCGCGCGCACATCGATCACAGGCAGCAGCGCACCCCGGACTTGAGCGAGCCCGCGCACAAAGGGAAGCGCTCCTTCAATGCTGCGAATAGGCAGGCGGCGCATCGTTTCCCGGACTTCACGCAAAGGGATCGCGCACAGCCATGAGCCGGTTTTCACGACCAGTACGTGGGCGCTCAGGTTATGCTCGCCATGCTCGTTGTGCATGAGTGCAGCCGCCTATTGTCGCCGGAAAGGCGGCCCTCGGCAATGGCTTATACAGCGAAGCCGGGAAGCATATCCTTTATAATTTGGAAGGTGTTTCGCCCAAAAGCTCCAGCTTGGCCAGCGATGCACAGCTCTGAGCCACCGAACGCATCAGCCGGAGGCGATTGTGACGCAGCACAAGATCGTCGGTCATCACAAATACATCGAGAAAATAGCGATGGAGCAGCGGCGCGAACGAAGCGACTTCCCGGAATGCCTGCAGATAGGCACCGGCGCTGCTCAGCGTGCTCAAATGCTGCTTTAGCCTTGTAAACGATTCGAACAGGGTTTTTTCGCTTTCGTGGGCATCGGCCGGGGGCGCGGCAATCGGCGAATCGTCCAAATCGGCGGCGCTGGCCGCGATATTGGTGGCCCGCTTGAAGACTTCGCCCACGCTTTGGCGCGTCGCCGCATCGAGTTCGGTAATCGCGAGGGCGCGGGCGCGGACATCGAGCGGCCGATCGGATGCGACGGACAAACAAGCGATGACCGCATCGTGCGGCAATTTATCGGACAGGATACCGCGAAGCCTATCGGAGAAGAACGAAGCGAGATGGCTTTGAAGTTCTTGCTCGGACAGATCGAGCTGAATGCCTGCGTAACCGGCGTAGGCCGCGCGTATGGCATCGGAGAGATGCAGATCGAAGCTGCGATCGAGCAAGGTGCGCAGGATACCGATAGCGGCGCGCCTTAACCCATAAGGATCGGCGGCACCTGTAGGCGACAGGCCGATAGCAAAACAGCCCACCAGCGCATCGAGCCGATCGGCGATAGCGACAAGGGCCGCAGCATCGGTGGGCGCCGTATTATCCTGGGCCCCCTTCGGCATATAATGCGCGGCGATCACATCGGCGACGGCGGGATCGACACCTTGCTTTTTGGCATAAGCGCATCCCATTTCGCCTTGAAGCTCTGGGAATTCACCGACCATCAGCGACACCAGATCACATTTACACAGATGCGCGCCGCTCGCGGCCGCCATAATGGTAGCCTCGGGCAATTGCAACAAAAGACCGAGTTCGCGCGCCAACTTCTCGATACGCTCGGCCCGCATCAGCATCGTCCCCAAACGCTTCTGAAAGACGATACCGCTTAATTTATTTCTGCGTTCGGCGAGCGGGATTTTCATGTCCTCGCGATAGAAGAAACGGGCATCGGCCAGCCTGGCCCGCATCACGCGATCGTTTCCGCGCCGTATATTTTGCGGATGTTCGGCGGTATTCACGACCGACAGATAATTGGGCAGCAGTTTCCCATCCTTTGCGCGCACACAGAAATAGCGCTGATGACCGCGGGCTACGGCCAGAATCACCTGTTCGGGCAATTCTAAAAACTCATCCGAGAAGCCGCCTGTAATGACATGAGGCTCCTCGACCAGGGACAAGTTTTCCTGCATTAAAAAATCATCGGGAATGAGCGCCCCGCCCGCATGCTGAGCGGCCTCGCGCAGACGCACATCCATCACACTCAAGCGTTCGACGGGATCGACGAGCACATGGGCATCGCGCAGGGCATCGGCATAATTTTTAGCGCCCAAGAGCCAAACGCGGTTTGGATGCAGGAAGCGGTGGCCGATACTATGGCGGGTTGAGGGCAGATTACACAAATCGAGGGGCAAGACTTCGGTGCCTAACAGCGCGCACACCCATTGGATAGGGCGGCCGAAAGCGATATCGGAGGAGCCCCAGCGCATTGATTTCCTGAAGGGAATCGCGAGGGCGAGGGACGTAAGAGTAGCGGGAAGCAAGTCTTTTGCGGCGCGGCCGGTTTCGCGGCGCGTACCGACGACATATTCGCCCTTTGGCGTTTGGACTTTGCGCAGAGCGTCGACGGAGCAGCCTAATTTAGCGGCGAAGGCTTCGGCGGCCTTGGTGGGCGCCCCATCTTTAAACGCGGCTTTAACGGGGGGCCCGGTGATTTCCTCTTCGAGATCGGGCTGATGGGTAGCGAGTCCGAAGACCAAGAGAGCGAGGCGCCTAGGCGTACCGATTGCGCGGATTTGGCCATGAGCGAGCCTAAGATCGCGGAGGCGTTTTTCGGCGAGCTCCGGGAGAGCATTGAGTGCGGAATCGACAAAGGAAGCGGGAAGTTCCTCGACACCGATTTCAAAGAGGAGATCGGCAGTAATGGGGTCGGGATCGGCGGACGTATCGTGAACGTTCATAGGGTGAGCGGGGTGAGTCGTCATGGGCGAAGCGGGACGCTACTCGAAAGGGGGTGTGGGTGGCTAGGGGTAAAACACCTGTTTTGTAATCTCGGGTCTCAAGGCGTCTCGGGTTGCTTTAGCGGGGCATCGGCGGCGATATCGGTGCGCCGAACGGAAATAGGATGTTTTGTAATGACGCGCCTATCCAACGACCACACCCACAGATCGGCTTCGAAACACTGGGGGAGAAGTTTCATCCGAAGCTTTGAGAACAGAAAAAAACTTAGGTCCTTCCCATATAAAAACCCTGGCTGAAGCATTAGGGCCGTATCCATCTCGGAGCGCGGCGCATAAAAATCAGGCAAAAAATACTCAAGGACCTGCTTGTCACCACACGTCCGAAGATCACGCAGCTCGACATCGATCCATTCCCTGAGTCTCGCATCAATCACCAAAGGCTCGACCGTGGCCCCAAGAAGAAGACGACCCTTTACACGCTCCCCATCAAAGGAGTTTAGCTTAAATTCCGCCATGCCCCCTTGAATCGATGTGACGCTCCCATCGTGGGCAGGCACGCCTTGACCGTCGCCATGCCGCCAACCGCATGCATGCGCCAACTCGTGCACCATCATCTTGGCCTGACATGGTGGCGTGCCATTTACGGACGCACAGGCGAGCATGGAGAGCGTCCATGGCCACGCGGAGCAGCTCGCGCGCAATGCGTTGAAGGCTTTCATCCAAGCGAGACTTATCGCAGGGATTTGGGGGAGGTCAAGCGCAAAGGCGCGACATTGGCCGAACACAAATGCCAAACCCGTTGCGAGCAAGCTCTCGGCTAAGGGGGGTTCATCCCAAACTCAACCCTCCTCAAAGCGAAGCAGGGCCAGATTGCGCTCCCCCAACAGCTCCGGCCCCAACCGAACAGGAAGCTCGCGCCGCCCCGAGATCAACCGCAGACGAGCCTCGGGAACAAACAAAATCCGTTTCACCGGCTGAAGCTCTCCCCCAACGGCCTCAAGACAAAAACCTTCTGCCAACAACTGCTCCATCTCTTCATCATCCAGCCCATAAGCCAGCTCGGCATCCGCCAGCACCCGGCGCAAACGGAACCACACCCCCTTGGCATGATTCCGCTGCCGATATTCCCATTTTCTGATTTCCGCGCGCGCCCGTATTTCACGCACCCGGCGATGCAGGGCCGTACTCATCGGCGTTCGGCCTCCTCGGCCTCCAGCCGGCGCAGCAGATGGATGATTTTGGCCCGGTGCAAGCGTGGATCGGGCATGCCCGCAACCGGATTCATCAGCGATAGTATCGTCAGGTTAGCGCGGACTGCATACCGCAGCTCGGGCGCCAATGTACGGTACATGCGAGCAAGTTCCAGCCAATCCGATTCATCGGCCACAAGCAACAACGCCAAAACAACCAGAAGATCGCGCTCCCCCTTCTCGCTGCTTCTATCGGTGATGAGCTTTTCAAGAGCCAGTCCAGCGATTTGAGGAAGGGGTACACATGTGGAGTCGACATAAACCGTACGGCCCGGCTTCAGCAACGACAGGTTGCCGAAAACGAGAAGCGGAAGCTCGGCATCGTCAAACACATAGGTCTCGCCCGGACCTTCGCCATCCGTGTCCATTCCGACAAAGTTCACCTCGATACAGGCTGGGTCGTCTGGAAGCCACACTGAAGGTTCCTCCGGCGACGGCCGCAAGCCATGCAACTCGGCAAGACGCTGTTTGATGGCCGCATGGCGGCTGATTGGAACGCCGATATCAATATCTTGGGAGACAATAAGGGTAGAGGCGGCGCCGCGTTCCAATAAATTGGGCACCTCGGAACCGATCACGAGAATGCCTGGTTCGTTGAGGACGGGTTCGATGGCGCGCAGGGTTTGAATAAGCCGGTCTCGGAACTCCACATCTGCGATGTGTACACGCGAATAGCCATCATGCCAACTTCTTTTCGAGTCCGCCGCGCCGGCCATACCGTTCCAACACCTCTTTCGCACCCGCATTGCATCTGCAATGCCGTTCCAACATCGCTTTCGCACCCCCTTTGCCATCCGCCATGCCGTTCCAACATGTCCTTTGGACGCGCATTGCATCTGCAATGCCGTGCCAACACCTCTTCCGCGCCCGCATTGCATCTGCAATGCCGTGCCAACACCTCTTCCGCGCCCGCATTGCATCTG
>CAZICM010000025.1:0-1053 GCA_964537685.1 uncultured Polyangiaceae bacterium | reverse complement strand
CAATGCCGTGCCAAACCCTCTTCTGCGCCCACTTGGCCATACGCCATGCCGCGCCGACACCCCTGTTGGACACGCATTGCAGCCGCCATGCCATGCAAAAACCAGTTCCGCACCCGCATTGCAAAACCCAGCTCCCCAAACAAAACAAAAATCGCACACCCTGCCCCTTGCATCCCCATTATCCTGGACTTATACTCACCAAATCGCTCTTGGATACGCCGAGAGCCATTCATTCCGTTCTCATTAAACCGCGCCGTATTTAACCAACGATTCAAATACCAGCGCGAAAGGTTGACATCATCATGGATAGTCCCTCGGACACCCTGGCCTCCATCCACCTTGTCCGCAACGGAGCTTTTACCGTTTCCGCCGTCGCTGCGGACGAAGAAAGCGCTGGCATGGAGGCTGATTTTAAGGATCACAATTCCAAACTCAAAAGCACACTTCGGCAGCGCGAGGACTTGGAAGAACACATTCAAGCCCTCGATGCTCAGGTCGAGCAGGCGGATAACGGGGTCGATCGGCGTGTTGAGTCTTTTGAGCTGGGTTTGTTGGCCTATGTGGATAAAAATCGGGCCCATTCCAAATACATTCTTTACTTTCCCCTAGGGTTGCGGGATGTGACCCAAGCCGATAAGCGGACCATACAGCCTGCCAAGGTGGAAGTGCTATTAAAGACGATAGGGACCGAGCTGGCCTTGCCGTCTACGGTGGGAGAATACAAAGATTTGTTGTTGATGCATCAGGGGCCGCTGGGTGCGAGGCAGGCGTTGGTGAAGCCGGTTTTGGAAGCGCTAAAGGCGGCGGAAGACGAGGCCGACTATTTGGACAACGTTGTGATTCCAGGGCTGAGGAGAGCGTGGATCACGGCGCGCATTCAGCTTCATGGGGCGCTGACGCAGAAGTTTCCCTTGGATAAAGCGCGGGTGGAGAGTTATTTTCAGCGATTTCGGCGGCGCACGACCAAGGCGGGGGACGATGGAGGGACGCCGGGGGAGAGTGGGGGGTGAGAGGTTTTTCGATACCCCTCAACCAACCCGCCTTCAATCTCCT
>CAZICM010000024.1:75030-138730 GCA_964537685.1 uncultured Polyangiaceae bacterium | reverse complement strand
AACGGTGATTACGCTTGGAGAGGGCGCGGCCGCGCTGGCCGGAGGGAAAGGAGCGAGCGGGGCGGCGGCGATTGCGAAGGGGGAGGCTCAGGGGGCGAAGGGTGGGATTTCGATCTTGACAAACGCTACTTCTCTCCTCCTCCCGGCGGCGTATCTTTCTTCAGCGCCCTTTTTCCGCTGCCTTCGTTATAAAAATATCGTTCCGCCAATGCCGGCCTTGTTTTGAAATGCGCTCTCAGCCTGCCATATGCGCTTTCAATCTGTTCCCGGATGGCCGCGCGCGCCGCTTGTTCCTCCGCAAAAAGCGTTTCAATGAGCGCTTCTTGGGCGGCATCAGCCATAAGCGCGTTCTTCAAGACAAGCGCTTCGGTGTCCAGCCTCGCAAGTAAGGGCGCAATCTGTGCATGGTTTTTACGGAAATATCGCCCGCTGTATATTGAGCGTTGGATCTGCCCTGTCGATGGACGCTGCCGCCGCATCCAAATCCCGGATGGTATGTTCAATACGACCTTCGGCTTTGGTGATGGCTGCTTGGGTGCTGACAGCAGCGAGTTCCGCATCTTGCACCGCGCGGCTCTTGGACAACAGCGCGCCGAGCAAGGGCGACATTTCTGCGGCAAGCGTCACCATTAAGGGTGGGCCGTCTTGACACATGGCCAAGTGATATTGAGCGGCTTTCAGGTGTGCGGGGGTTCCATCGGTGGCTCGTAAACGGCGCATGCAAATCAGTCTCCTTTCATGCTCCGAATCGGGTGAATAGGCAAGGTGGCCTGGATTCGGGCGATGGGGAGTGTGTCATAAGGTGGAGCGGGGGCCAATCAAAAAAATCTTGAAAGAAATTTGTGGGAATGGGTGGGGAACCGAGGTGTGTGCCATTGCGAGCGTTGGGAATGCATCGGGGCCGGGAGGGGCGGGCTTTGCGACATTTGGGAATGTGCCGGGGTGCGCTTGGGGGACCATTGCGAGCGCTGGGAATGCGCCGGGGACCGGTTGGGGAGCCATTGCTAAATCTCCCGCGGCGCGCAGGAGCGGTGGCGGAGCGATTGCAACCGGTGGGAAGAAGCGGGGAGTTGAAAGCGGGCGCGTTGAGAAAAGTCCCGGGCGGCGAGGATCGTTTATGGGGCGATTGCAAACGGGGGGAACGCGGTTTAGGGGGCTTTACCCAAAGATTCTCTGCCCAGGTGCCAAGACATGCTGGGGATCGTGGGCCGCTTTTGCCGCAGCAAAGGCTCCCCATGATGCCCCAAAATGGGTCTGCCAATCCGTTTGGGTCACGTCCAGTGAGCCGATGGGATATCGCTTGCCTGCTATGGCAACCAGTTCGTCGTAGATCAATCGGTTCCGCCCTACCAAATATGCCGCGTTCTCGGGGGTCGGCGGTACCGCCGTTCTTAAGATGCTAAATAAAAAGGTGTGTTCATCGTCGGGTAACATCAAAAATGGTGTCGATGAGCGCTCTGTTCTCCAAGGATAGATCAATACGGGTCCGTTGACCTCCGAGGGCGGGGTCTGCGCTAGGGTGGTCCCAATAAAGCTTGCTGCGCTGCTTCCTGGTACAAACATGTCGGTCCAGGGATGCGGAAAGCCCCATACGCCTATGCTCTGTAAAAACGCAAGGACGGGGGCGAGGCGATTGGCGAAATCCGCGTAGCTTTGGTCCGCTATGCTGACGGTGCCAGGGTTGTATGATAGGCCCGAGAGAAGCGCCGTGTCGTCAGGGGGAGAGCCAGGCGAATAATAGGCCGCCACTTCGAGCTCATACTCCCATCCTCCCGCCGCCGCCGGATTGGCAAATCCTTCCAGATAATTAAAGCGGCCGTCGTCCGCCAGCATCATTTGATCGGCCGTGAATGTCCCGATGTCTGTGTAGATGGCTTTGTATACTCTGACCATGGAGGGTACATCCACCAGCTTGACACGCGCCTTTACAATGATGCCAAATTGACCGTAGCCGCTGAGCAGCGATTCAAATAAATCCGGCCGCTGCGAGGGTGAGCAGTGGACCATATGACCCTTGCCTGTGATGGCCCAGAGTTCCAGTACGTTGTCCACCTGAAAACCATGATGGCACGCTTGTCCTCCAATGCCTCCGACGGAAAGGGTGCCACCAATGCTGAGTTCAATAAAATCGGTCAGCACCGGAGGGCTTTTGCCCAAGGGTAGGGTCTGGGCCAGAAGCTCGTGCCAGCGAACGCCCGCGTCCACCAGGGCGTTGTCCGCGTTGACTTCATGGATGGTGTCGAGCGCGGACATGTCGATCACAATGCCAGCATCCACCTGCGCTTGCCCATAGGTGCTGTGGCTTTCGCCGATGCCCCGCGCAGCCGCGATCTTGAGTCCGTGCGCTCGGGCAAAATGTACCGCAAGCGCAATGTCGAGAATCGATCCGGGGACGAGCACTACCCACGGTGTGCGGTGAATGATATGGCCAAAGTCATCGGCCGCTGCGCCCGTATTGCCCGCGCCTAGCAATAGGGCGCCCTGAAAGGCTGGTGTGGCAATGAGTCCATTTCCCGGCTGAGACGTAAATGCTTTCGTTTCGGGATCAAACAACACAATCGCTGCCATGGCCGCAACACCTTGAAGAAAACCACGACGTGTTTTAGATGCCTTGTTCATAACAGACTCCTTGGTCGGCAAAATAAAAAATCCCCCGAGTGTAATGACTTATACGCCCGAGAAGCTTGGCTCTTCAAGGACAAATATTCTCAACGCCCAGTACCGGTCGGACTGGAAAAAAAACGTTGACACTCCGCCGCTATCGGCGCGAAAAAAACAAAATGCACCGATTTGTCCGCACCGCACCTCTCGATCTGCGTCCTCAAGCCGATCCTGGGCAAGATAACCGCGTTGGGCCTCCTCTATCGCGGGGAAGCCTTTATTCTCTGCTCGCCACGGTGGCCTCGGAGGATCTGCCCCAGGATGTGCTCGAACGGCTTCGCCATGTCGATCCGGAATCTTGGTATTTAGGCCAAGACTTCGAGTCGCTTATCAATATGCTCGAAGACAGAGATCCAACGCTGCCCGAGCTGATGGGCCGGAATATTTATTTTATGTTCCGCACCGGCTTTCAGCAGCTCGGCATTCTAAAGGCTTCTCAGCTCTTCGAGCGCATTCCCTTTATTTGGCAGTTCGCTACGCGGGGCGACAGCGGTATCTGGCGCTCTCAAGAACTGGGCGAGCGGCATTTCTATTTGGAGCTGGAGCAGCCTTATCATTGTGGCTTTGAAATGGGCGCCATGCGTGGTTTTATCGAAGCCTACGATGGACGCAATGTGCGGATCGCCAAAGGCAAATGCATGCGGCGCGGCGATCCTTGCTGCACCTTCGATCTCCAATGGGACGAGTGATTCCGATCTGAAATGAGGCCCTGATGAGCGGAGATTCATCGCCACCACAAGACAGATGGAAAAGCCTTCCTCTGGCCATGCGGCTTTCCGATGAGGAACTTTCGCTGGTGCGCTGGATTGGTACGCGCATGAGCCGTTTGCTGATGGGCCGCTTCGAAGAACTGCCCTTCTTCGACCGCAAGGATGAACTAGGCATCGTCGCCAATATGGTCGCGCGCGTTGTCGGTGAACTGAGGCGCGCGCGAACGCGGGATGAGGCTCAAACGCGGGAATTGAATGCGCGTGTCGCCGAGCTGGAACAGGCTCGCGAAGAGCAGCAAAAAATGTTGCAGACGATACGCATATTATCGAGTCCTGTGTTGATGGTTGCGAAGGGTGTGCTGCTTGTTCCAATGGCGGGCGCGCTGGATTCGGCGATGCTGACCGAAGCGGAGCTGCGTATTCTTTCGCATATTGTCCGCGCGCGGGCGGCTCAGGTGATTTTGGATGTGACGGGTGTGGATGCGATTGAGCCTGAAATGGCTGTGGGTCTGGTGAGGATTGGGCGTTCGGTGGCTCTGTTGGGTGCGCAGGTTATCTTGTGTGGTCTGTCTCCGCAAGCGGCGGCGCTGGCCGCTCAGGAAGATTTAAGTTTTGCGCCTGCCACGGTTTGCGCTAACTTGGCCAAGGCTATTGAGCTGGCGCTGACGAAGACACGTTAGAGACCTTTGGCAACGGTCCGCCGCCCTAGCCCAAGTAAAAGCAATGTGATTGGGATAAGCCATCCTGTACTGCGCTGCCCTGCCGCGTTTTGACATCCGCCTCCCCCGCTTGCC
The DNA here is from genome assembly GCA_964537685.1 of uncultured Polyangiaceae bacterium. GTDB lineage: Bacteria > Myxococcota_A > Polyangia > Polyangiales > Polyangiaceae > CAZICM01. Next base: position 134,565 of record CAZICM010000024.1, on the reverse strand, counting down.
CATAGTTGAGGCTTTTCGTTGCCGGACTCGCCCCCTTGGCTTGCTCCTCCTTGGCCTCCGCCTCCCTGTCCAGCCGGTGCTTGTACCTCGACCAGGGTTTCGGCCTGAGCCATGAGATGGCCAAAATTTGGAGGCACGAGGTCCTCCAAGGTATTGTTATGTCCGTCTTTGGTCCATCCCTTGGCATCGACGAGCGAACGCCATGCCCTTCTGTAGATGAGCCTGGCCCGGACCCGTATTTTTCCGCTCTTTTCACCCACAGGCGCGGCAAATGTATAGTGCGTCATATCGCTTTGCAGCGCTGGGATGCGGGTGTCAAAGGTGATTCCCACGGCGTCGGTGAAAAAGGTGGGGCCATTGCCTTGGGCATCGTGGTTGACTTTTGCATAGAGTTTGCCTGGGAGTCCAGCCCAATAGCCCTTGGCCGCATCGCCCACGCCGCCCAGCTCGTGAATCTTTTGCGAGCCTGTGTGCTCCAGCGCTTCTCCTGTGTCGGCCCGCAGCGCTTCCACCACCAAAATCATATTGCGTATGGTGACGCCCGTGGGTACATGGTGCCCTGTTTTATCGTTGGCGACGGTGACATCGACGGCTACGCTTCCCTCCCCCGCGGAGGCGCTGAGCGCGAGGGAAGCGGCATTTTCTAGGTAGGGCGCGGATGTGCCTTGAATCTCGTGGGCGCGGATATCGCCGGGGGGGCGGTTCATCGTGGGAAGGACAATACATGCGGCTTTGCTATTGTCCGCGGGCATATGACAACCCGCGCAGGTGGCATAATGGCCCGAACTTGGGTCTGCATAAGGGCTTTGCAGCCATTCGATGTAGGTCGGCTCGGAGATAACGCCGTTTTCCTCTTCAAAGTCGCCGTCCAGATCGGGATCGTTTTTATCTTGGTGGCATGCGGCGCATACGGCGCTTGGAAGCTGGGGTTGATAGGATGCGCGCATGACGCCCGGGAAGGTATAGTCGACATCGCCCAGAACGCCAAACATGACGGGAGCGGCGGAAAAGGTCTTTCGGAAGGTGACGACGCCGGGCCATATGCCTGGAAAGGAAGGTTTGCTTTCGTCGATATCGGCGATGCGGTGGCAAACGACGCAAGATACGCCGTGAAGCGCTTCTGATCCTGGGGAATCGATGGGGCGCAGGGGTGAATAGAGGTCGCTGATCCAAGCTTCGGGCTGATGGCATGCGGCGCATTCGGAGGCTGGATTGGAGGCGGCGTGGACCGAGTCGCGGGTATAGACAAAACCGCCCATTCCTCCAGGCGTGCCTGTTCCATTGTAGGTATCGTAGACCCAAGTATTGGACCCGGCTTTTCCCATGGGTGAGGCGGCCCATTCGCCCAATTGTTTGGGATGGCAATTGGAGCAGGCTTGAGGCGAGGGGAATTGATAGTTGGGGTCGTCGACGGTGGGGATAGCATCCAAGGCGAGGGTTAATCCAGAAGCGGGCGCGCTAAAGGGCATGCCACCATTAAAAAAACCTTTGGCGGCGGCGACGACGACCCCGGAGCCGCTTGCATTGGGAAGCTCAAAGTTGCCCATGGCATCGGCGAGGGTTTCTTGTTCGCTGGCCTGAACGGATATCCTTGCCCCCGCAATGGGCGTTTGCGTGACCGAATCCACAACGGTCCCCGATATCTGAGCCCATGCGGCTGATATGGGGCATTGAAGGGCGATAGCCAGCGCGACCCACCATGTATTGCTGCATCTCATATACCACTTTAATGCATGAATTGGACCATTCTAATCCTGTGGTATTGTGCCGTGGCTGACGAAGGCGGGCGCAGATAGCGCGCGATTCGCGAAAAAATTGCGTTCTAGAGATGAGCGCGCTTGGGACGGGTTATTTGTGGGCTCGAAGCAATCGTTCAAAGCGGGAGAGCAGTCTTGGATCGGAAAGGGCCGACGAGAGCTCGGAGAGCAAGCGGCGAATGTAGTGCATGTCCAATGCTGTGCGCTGAACGTCGAGAATCCCCCGAATATCGGCTAGATCCTTGCGCCTGCCGGCCAGCACTTTGGTGACCACCAAGTCTTCGGGGCTGATGAGGGACACATGAACGCCTTGAATATCCATTTGTTTTCGGCGGGCCATAAACTCGGCCTGGAGTGCCGTGGAAGCAATCACCATATCGATCGGCATTCCGGTCTTCTTGTGAACGAAGGGCAAAAAATGCGTTGTTCGCAAGAAATCGCCGCTTAGGGCAATTCTCAAAGAGAATCCTGCATCTTCGAGGGCGCGGGCAAGCGCGGGCACGGAGAGCGGACCTTCCCCAATTGTAATGTCCACATCCGCGCTCATGCGCGGCTGGCCATACAAACATGCCGCTTGGGCGCCAAATACATACCAATTCAATCCAAGCCGCTTCATCGCGGCATCGACATCAGCGAGCAGGGCGAGGACGGAGGATAGCGGAGGCTCGTTCAAGAAGCCGCTGGACCCGGAGATGGGTGGCTTGGTCTTTTTTCCTGTCTTCGGGCGTGGGCCAGTCCGGCCTTTGGGCGATGATTTGTTTTCGGAGCTCATCGGCAATTTGTAGGGCAAGCGCAGGTCCGTAATGTGTCCTGAAGTATCCGTCCGGCCGCCAGTATTCCGCTTTTATCCGGGCAATGGCGGCGTAGTCTATGCGGGCAAATCGGCGGAGATCTTCAGGATCGCGCATCGCCGGGCACATTATCGCTCTTTACCCGCTTTGGCTATACGAAAATGATGGGCGCTTGTGACTGGTAACGTTCGGATCCGTCAACAGGCCCCAGTCTCACGCGCGCAGCACCGTTGACACGTTCAGCAGGCCCCGGCACGTTTGTCTGTACAGCTCTGCTGTATCCAATGCCTTCCGTCCCACGCGCTCAAGTCCACCATCAAGGTCAACAGGCCCCGGCGCGTTTGACTGTACAGCTCTGCTGTATCCAATGCCTTCCGTCCTACGCGCTCAAGCCCACCATCAAGGTCAACAGGCCCCAGGCACGCGCGCTTCGGGCTGTGGAATAGATTTTTCAAGTTTAGCTCCGGTTACAAGGGCCTTTCGCATAGATAGACAAGCGAATCACTACAGATCACATCGTTGAATCCAACCGCGTCGCCATGATATATTTCCACACAGTCTTCGACGCCTCCCGTGTTGTTGGGCTCGCCTTGGCTCCATAAGTTGACCGTATCGTCGCAGAGGGGATATTTGTTCATGTCGCAGGGGTTGATCAGCCAGGGTTCGCCGGATACCCATGTCCATGCATCAAACATGGCCGAGCCGCGCGCTCCCCCAATCCAAATGCGATTGTAGGGCTCGATAAAGGGGTGGATCCAGTCCAGTTCTGCTTTGCTCGTTACGCTGGCCAGGTACATGCTGTTGGATTGGCAAAGGTTTTGTGCCTCGTTGAAGGAGCGTAGGCCGTTGAAGAGGACATAACAGGTCTTGCCATCTGCGCTCGCAAATACAAAATTCATGTCTTTTGAGGCGCCATCCGGTGCTGCGCAGCGGCAATTGGAGGCGCAGCCGTCGCCGTCCTGGGTGTTTCCATCGTCGCATATCTCGGTGGTTTCTAAGGCTCCGTTTCCACATACAGGACCGGTGTTCATCGTTCCGCCCGTTCCGCTGGATGAGCTGGTCGCCGATGAACTCGATGATGCGCTTCCACCTCCCAATCCATCCATGCCTCCCGTGCCGGCGGAGGGGCCAAAGCTTAATTCATCCAAGCCGATGGCGGCCCGGCAAGCTCCCATCGTTAGAAGCAGGCCCACGCTTGGAGAGGCCGCGGCCAAGATTGCAATGCCCTGAGATAAGCGAGAAAATTGCATGGCTCGGCGAGCCTATCACAATCGCGCAATACAGAATAGATCGTTGTTGACATGCGGGGCAAAAAGGCGATACGACAAAACACGTCCAGAAAGCGAGCGGTTGCGATGGAATCGATGGTGCTGTGCCCGGGGTGTCAACGGCATTTCTTCGGCGATGAGACGGCTTGTCCGTTTTGCGGGATGAACCGGGAGTCCGGGATGGATCAAGGGCTTCGGGCGGCTCAGGCGCAGGGGATTTCTGGAATTTCAAGGGCTCAGGCGTATGCGGCGGGGATTGCGCTGGCAACGGGGGTGATGGCGGGTTGTGGAGGTTCCGATCATCCGATCGATGTGCCTCCACCCCCTCCTCCCACGATTCAAGGAAACGGAAAGGTGTTGTTGATGGCCGTGCCCACCGAGGGGGAGAATCCCGAGATTGCGGGGCCGGACGAGAATGCGGCATGGGAACGCGACCAGGAGCATAAGCGCCTGGAAGAAATAAAGGCGCGGCAGCGGCAGCGGGAAGAGTTCGAACGGGAAAGAAGCGGGCGTTCTTGTTCAACCGATTGGCTGGGCCGGACGATTTGTCCGCCTTATGGTTGTGTATTTCCCGATGATGCTTGTGATGTGCTGAGGGTGTGAAGGGGAGTGTTTGATATGGAATCGATGGTGCTGTGTTCGGTGTGTGAGCGGCATTTTTTTGCGCATGAGGCGGCATGTCCCTTTTGTGGGGTAAGCTGCGCGCAGGGGAGCTCCGAGGCGGGGCGGGCGGCTCAGGTGGGGGCGAATTCTGGAATTTCAAGGGCGAAGACGTATGCGGCGGGGATAGCGCTGGCAACGGGGGTGGTGGCAGGGTGCGGGGGTTCGGATGTGCCGGTGGCGATGCCTCCTCCCGATGCCACGGTGAATCTTCCTCCGGGTGGAGGAGGCAAGGTGTTGATGGTGGCGGGGCCGGCGGATGGTCAATTGGCCGATAGCTCGGGAGAAGACGAGGAAACGAGACGCAGGCGGCTTGAACAAGAGAGGCGCAGGCAGCAAGAGGAAGAGATTCGCCTGCAGCAATTGAAGGAGCGGGATGCATGGGAGAGGCGGAACACGCATTCTTGTGTGACGGATTCGCAGGGGCGCACGGTATGTCCTCCTTATGGTTGTGTATTTCCCGATGATGCTTGTGATGTGCTGCGGGTATGAGGGTCGAGCCTTATGCACTATAAATACAATCAGCGGGCGGGGGCATTGAATGAGGTAGCGCCTGCTCAAGCGGTGGCTGCGCGTCAGAGGGTGGCGCCCGCGGCGTTGGCGCAGAGCGCAAGCAATGTTTCCGATGATGATTACCGGGAGACGACGGGGCTTCATTCGTTGTATGCGCTGCAATCGAGCGCGATGCCCCGGGCCAGTGCTGCGGCTCATGCTCAAACGGTGGGAGGGCGGGGCATTCCACCGCCGCCTCCTCATCGTTCGGGGGCCGTAAATCATCGCCGCATTCGAGGAGCAGAGACTTTGTTTTATTTTACGGTAAACGCGGGTGAGCGGGTGAGGGTCATTCACAAGAATGGCCATATAACCATTGTGGATGGGCCCAAGCGTTTTTGGAAGGGGAGCGCGCGTGTTGAGTATATGGAGCAGCATGTGGCGCATCCTGGGGAATTTTTGATTCTTCGTTTTAGGGATGGGCGTCAGGAGCATGTGCCGGGTCCGGCGACGGTGTGGTTGAATCCGACGGAGCATTTGACGATTGAGAAAGAGGATGCGCTTCAGATTGCGGCAAAGGAAGCGGTGGTGGTGTATAGCCGTTCAGAAGATGGGGATGTGGCGAGGCGGGTGGTGCATGGGCCGGCGACCTTTATTCCCGAGCCTGGGGAGTGGTTGCATACCTTTTCATGGCATGGTTCGAAGGGTGGGGATTCGGGATATCAAAAAGTGCCCAATGCGCTGGTGTTTCAGAAGCTTTGGTTTTTGCCGGATCAGATGTATCACGATGTGAGCGATGTTCGGACGGCGGACGATGCGGTGCTGACGATTAAGCTGATGATTTTTTTCGAGCTTATCGATTTGCCGAAGATGCTCGATAGCACGCACGATCCGATAGGGGATTTTGTGAATGCGGCGACATCGGATGTGATTGATTTTACGGGGCGGCATGATTTTGAGTCGTTCAAGAGGCATACGGATCGATTGAACGAGCTGGGGACTTATGCGCAATTGACGAGCCGTGCGGAGCAATGCGGATACCGGATTAACAAGGTGGTGTATCGGGGGTATGGGGCGCCTGAATCGTTGCAGCGCATGCATGACGAGGCGATCGAGTCGAGGACGCGGCTTCAATTGGATCGGGCGACGCAGCAGCAGGCGCAGGATTTAGAAGATTTCAAGCTGGAGCGGGAGCTTTTGAGGGCGGCGCGATTAAGGACGGAGCGGGAGGCGGCGACTGGGGCGGAGATTTTGGAGCGGGAGAAGCGATTGCAGTCGGATTTGGCGGATGGGGAGGCGCGGCGCAAGTTTGAGCGGGAGGAGCGGGAGCGGGATGAGGCGCAGGCGCAGAAGGTGAAGGAGCGGTGGGATGATGGGCAGCGGAAGCATTTGGGGGCGCTGCGTGAGATGGGAGTGGATTTGACGAAGTTGTTGACGCAGAACCGGGCGGATCGGGTGATAGAGCTGCGGGGCGGGCCCGAGGCGCATTTGCATTTGGATGCGGGGAAGGATAGTTAGAGAGCTTTTTTGTCCCCATGGCAGGCTTGGATAAAGCCGCAGCGCAATTTGCGGCAGCTTTCGATGCCCACGCCTTCAAAGCGGGAAAGGTGTTGGGATTCGGCGTATTTATGCCCCAGGGCGCCCAGGTCTTGTTCAAAGGCGTTGAGTTCGTCGGCGCTGAGCGAGCCTTGTGGGCCGGCGCCTTTCCAAAAGACAGGTTCGGTGAGCTCGGAGCCTAAATAGAGGGCGCCGATGCGAAGGGGGCGGTCGGGAGCGATTCGCCGCAAATAAAGGGCGTAGACCATGAGGGGGAAGAGGGGGAGGTCGGCTTGGACGCGCTGGCCCGAGAATTCGATGATGTCGAGGCAGGCGCCGGGATAATCGGCCCATAAGTCGACACAGCCTCGAAGCGCAAGGGTGCGGGGGGGTGTGCGGCCTGCGCCGGGGGCTTGTATGGAATAGACAAAGGCGTCTTCGCGGCGGAGCCGGCTGGATACTTCGCGGGTGCGGAGGGCGTATGGGCCGGAGAGGAAGATAGAGAGCGCCCGGGCAAGGTGTTCTTGTTCGGCGCTTAAGCCCCCATGTTCGCCTTCGGGGATCAAGCCTTCTTGGAGGAGGCGCTGGGCCATTTCGTCGGGGCGGATCGGGCTTCCCCAGCGGTGTAGGGGAAAGGTGGATAAGACGCGGTGAAGCGGGCTGGGGGGGCGATCGAGGCTGGGTTCGTCGTCGTCGTCGTCGGGGAGGTCGGGGGCGAGGCTTCCTCCAAAGAGGTCGAGTTGGCCTTGGGCGATGGGTTCTTCATAGCCAAGAAGATAGCGAAGGCGGAAGCGGCGGGGGCATGTTTTAAAGATGGAGAGGGGCGAGACGGCGAGGTGAACGGTGCGGCTGGGGGAGCGGCCGGGGATAAAGTAGGCGCCGCCTGTGGGCATCTGGACGGCGGGTTTGGGCTCGGAGGCTTTGAGGGCGTGGCTTTGAAGGGCTTCGCCGAGGAGGGCCTGAGCTTGTTCGCGATGGGTGACAGTGGAGGCGAAGGCCGGGTCGCCGAGGGCGGTTTTGAGGGTGGAGAGGGCGGTTCCCGTTTTGGGAGGGCTGGGGGTGCCGATAAGGACCAAGGTGTTGCGGGCGCGGGTGATGGCGACATAGGAGAGGCGGCGGCGTTCGGCGAGTTCGCGGGCTTGGGCTTCTTCGTTGGCGCGGCGAAGGGCGGGGGTGGAGAGGGGCATCCAGGGGGAGAAGTCGGTGGGGTCGAGTTCGCCTTCGTAGGGGTCGGGGGTGCCGGGAAGAATGGGTTTTTTGGCGAAGTGTTTGACGACGAGGGAGGCTACCCGGTCGGCGGTGGATGGGAGTAAGCCGATGCCAGGATAGGAGGGACGGGGTGCGGCGTCGAGATCGGCCAGGATGACGACGGGGAAATCCAAGCCTTTGCTGGCGTGGATGGTGGTGAGGCGTACGGCGTCATCGTCGGCGGCAAAGACGGCGGCTTCGGCTTCGTCGGCTTCTTCGCGGATGCGGCGGTCGAGCCAGCGGACGAAAGATGGAAGGGTGCCTCCGCGGCGCTGGGCGATGGCCATGAGGCGGTCGAGGTTGCCGATGCGGGCTTCGGCGCGGGGAAGGGCGGCGAGGATGCGGTCGAGGTCGAGGGCGGTGATGGCGGCGCGGAGGGCGGCGGCGGGAGATAGGTGGGCGGCGGCGCGGCGGAGGTCGGCAAAGCGGCTTCGGAATTGGTCGAGGCGTTCTCGTTCGGAGGGAGGGAGCATGGCCAAAATGGCGCTGCTTTCGTCGCTGTGTTCGCTGCCGAGGGAGGGTGTGCTTTTGTCAAAGGGCGGTACGGTGATGCCAAAGCCGGGCACGGAGAGGAGGGCCAAGCTGGTGTCGGAGAGGGCGACCATGGGTCCGCGGAGGACGGTGGAGAGGGCGAGTCTGTCGTGGGCGTCGATGATGAGGCGGAGGAGAGCGGCGAGGTCGCGGATTTCGGGGGCATCGTAGAGGGCGCGTCCGGCGACGACATAGGGGATGCCGAGGCGGGTGAGGGCGAGTTCGATAAGAGGAATGGTTCTGCGGCGGCGGGCGAGGATGGCGATGTCTTTGTAGCCGCTGGGCGGGCGGCGCACAGGAGGCGGAGGAGGAGCATCGGGAGAAGCGGGGGCAGCGGGTTCGGCGGGCGCGGCGGCGCGGTTGATTTCGGCGCGGCGGATGCGGCAGGCGACATAGGCGGCGGCGACCAGGGCTTCGCGCATGGAGCCTGTGGCTTCTTTGAGCAGCGGGTCGGCTTCTTCGGGGACTCCGCCTTCGTCGTCGATGAGGATGACGTCGCCCGCGGGAGCTGGGGCATCTTGGGGAACTTGATGAACGGGGATTAAGTGCTCGGCGCGGCCATAGGCGATATCGAAATCGAAGGGGGGGCCTCCATCGCTGGGGGCGGTGGGTACGAAATCGCGTTCAGAGAAGGCATTGATAAAGGCGAGGACGTTTTTACCGGAGCGGCGGCTTTCGCGCAAAGCCACAAAGTCGGCGATGGGATCGGGAGACCAGAGGGAAGGTGGAAGGCTGAGAGCTGTTCCGGCGGCTTCTCCGGCGAGTTCGGCGCACAGTCTGGCGAAGACCGATACATCGGCGCCCCGGAAGCCATAGATGGATTGTTTTCGATCGCCGACCAGGAAGAGGCCATGGCGGTGGAGATCTTCTGCTCTTGGGCTTTGGCCTGGTTTTCGAAGGCCGGCGGCATCGTCGCGTTCCCTGAGCAAATAGACCAAATCGCGCTGAACGCGGCTGGTATCCTGAAATTCGTCGACGAGAAGCGCATCGATGGAGCTTCGGGCGGCGCGGCTCAAGTCGGGCCTATCGCGGAGGCCATCGCGGGCGGCTCTTAAGAGATCGCCAAAACTGAGAGCTCCGGCGCGTTTTCGGGCGGCGAGCAGGCGTCTTCGGGCATCTTCCAAGAGTTCGATCATCCGCTGTTCGCGCACGGCAAGCTCTGGGCCTTCGCGCAGATAAGTGAGCATTTTTAGGGCGCGATCTTGATGCTTTTGAGCGCTGAATCGTTTGCGGAAGGCATCGACGGCTTCGTCGGCGGGGGTGCGGCCTTTGCGGGGGATAGGCAAGGAAAAGAGCGTGACCAGAGGGGCGGCGGCGCTTTCCCGGAGGGGTTTATCGGCTTGGCTGAATTTGAGTTCGGCGGCGAGTTGTTGAGCGGCTTCCCGAAAGGCGCCTGTACCTTCTTCGGCGCAGCGGCTGACGACCTCCCAGAGGTCTTTGCGGAGCATGAGAATTTGCTCGGTATGGGGAGGAATGGCTAATTTTTGAGGGGTAATGCCTTCTTCGTCCAAGCGTTCCAAGAGGCGGGCAATTTCGCGGTGGGCGATGGATACACCGCCGCAGGAAATCATCAGGGCGCGGGCTGTTTCGGCGCGGGTTCCTCCTTCGGCCAGGGCAAAGGTGAGCGTTTCGTCGACGGCCAGCACGCTGAGGGCTTGAGCTTCATCTTCGTCCAGAATTCTGGCGGTCGGAGGAATGCCTAGATCCAGTGCATAACGCTGCACCAATTGGCGGGCGGCGCCATGCAAGGTATCGATACGGGCTTGAGGCCATTTGGATAGGGCTTCGGTGGCGCGCTTTCGAATCTCGGACAGTTCGGGAATGGGGGCGTTTTCGGGGGCATAATCGACCGGAAAAAGCGATGTTCGAAGCAGATTGAGCCGCGCGCGTATTTCATGGGTAAAGGCAAAGCTTAAATCGCTCACTCCGTCCCAGGATGCCAGGGAACGGAGGGCTCTTTCCACCCTTTGGGAGATTTCGTCGGCGGCTGCCCGGCTAAAGGTGGTGGCGACAATTCGCTCGGGGCCAATGGCTGGAGCCTGGCTTTGTTCGTCGCCCTGTCCCGAGGACGTTAATCCCAGCACCAGAAGAATATAGAGGGCCGTGAGCCGGTGGGTCTTGCCTGTTCCCGCGCTGGCCGCCACCACGATATTGCGCCGGAATGCAAAGATTTTCGCGTCCGTCCGGGCTTGTTCTTCATGGTTGGAGGAATGGTTTTGCATTAGCCTTCCTCCTCGTCTTCATCCATGGGCATGACAGCGGGACGCCTGCACACATCGCGGACATCGCAGCGTTCGCACAAGGTTTTTCGGGCGGGCCGGGCCGCCACGTCGCCTTCCCATAGCTTGAGTACCACTTGCCGGGCCTTGGTGATGGCCTGGGCAATATCGTCGGGGGATAGCGTTTGTTCTTTTTCTTCCCTGGGCCAGGCTTCGATTTCCCCGCGTTTTTTGATGGCCAGGTAGACACGCTTGACTTCATTGCCCCCCATGGCCCGCTGAGCGGCAGCGGCATAGAGCGGAAGCTGAAGCGCGGCGCCGGTTTTTCTCGCGGCCGATGTGGGAAGGCTGCTTTTATAGTCGATCACCCGTGTCACGCCGCCCTGAGCCCGGTGATCGATGCGGTCGATCTGGCCATCCACATAAATAGGCGGCGTCTCTCCCTCTCCTTCCAAAGCCAGCGCTTTCCATTCCCCCTTTTCACCCGCGCCAAAGCGTTTTTCCGCGTATGCGAAATGCAGGGGATCGCCGTCTTCAATCGCCTTGGCGATAACGCCCAACGCATCGGAAACCGCCCGGGAAACGGCTTCTTTTCGGAGAGGGGTCATCGGTAAATGAGCGCCCAGTTCTTCTTCCGCCGCGGTTTTTGCGCTTTTAAGCAGTTCGGCCGGCTTGCCCAGGTAATGAATATTGACCAAGGCCAAAAAGGCCGCATGCAAGGCCCGATGCACCATGGTTCCCCGTTCCCGCGCATCGGCCGATTCAAGCAAGTCTTCAAAACGCCGCGCCCGGAGCACACGGCGGGCAAATCCGGCAAAGGCGCATTCGGCCGCCCTTTCGATATGGGTTACGGCGATTGGTAGTTCAGGAGCCGCGCCTCCAATCCGTTTTTTGAGCTCGGTCTTGACCAAATCGTCGCTGACCTGCAATTTCCCTGAAAAACGCCCGGCGGGACGGCGAGGGTCGAGGAAAAAGGCCGACCGTTCTTCTTCGATTTGCACCCGTTCGGCCAAGCTTGCATCCGGCGCCGCTCCCCGGGCCAATGCCACAAGCTCGGCTCCCCGCCGATTGACGCGGCTCGCTCCCCGGCTCACCCGGGAAGGCGGTTCCCTATGAATCTGCGCCCCCGAGCTCATCGCCCACAACCACAACGGATGTGCCTGATTCTCTTCTTGTTCGTCGACCGGGGCAAAGCTCAAGACCACTTGACGCGCGCGCGCCATGGCCCAGGAAAGCTCCGCCCTTCTGGCTTGATCGCGATCCCGCATCGAGAGCGGCCGAAGTGGCGGGGGCAATTCGTTGCGAATGCGTTCGTCCAGAAAATGATCGTCCGCCGCCCCTCCCACTCCATAGGAATGCGCTGAAAGCCCTGTGACCAAGAGTAAATCGTGCTCAATATCGCAAAGTTCTTCGGGAAGCGCGATGCGCACGGTGGATGCCCGCCGGGAGCTTCCAGGAACAAGCACTCCCATTCCCTCTGCGCCTTTTTCGAGTTCGAGCAGCAAATCCCGGGGTGTGCACGGTCGCCCACTCGCTCCCACCCGATGCGCGGCCGCGGCAATGGACAGCGCAAGTTCCCTGAGTTTTCGAACGGATTGGGCTCCTTCCGCCATCGAGCGCAGGCTGAGCGACGAGCCAATTTCCCTTCCCTCAAAGCGAATGGCCGATCCAATCTCCCGGTCGGTGGGCTTTCCAATGCCCATCTGCTCAACCAGCACGGCAAAACGGCGAGGCACTTCACCAAAACATGCCCCCTCCATAATCCAGCGGGCGCGCTGAAGCAAGAGACGCAGTCCCTCGCTCATCCAGGCTTCTTCTGCATTCTGGCCAATGGCGGAGATCAACCCTTCGAGAAGCAATTTTCCGGTGCGATCGACCTCCACAGGCACTTCCCGGAGCCGCTCGGCCAAGAGCGCCGGCTTTCCCCGGTGTTCCTGGGTCTTTTCCGCCAAGAACGTGGGCAAAAGCCCCGGCGCCCTCACCAAATCCATCACTTTTTCGCGCGTGACCGGCCCTTCGGCCAGCTCCAGCAAGAGCAGCGCGGCCCGTACCGCGGGCGAGCTTAACAGCGGCCTTCCCAAGGGTTCACAAAAGGGCACCCGGGCATCCAAAAACGCCGCCCTCAATGGTTCAAGCCGGGCTTCGCTCAATTCTGGAACGACAACCGCAATTCGTTCGGGGGGCGTTTGATTATTCAATGCCGTGAGAACAGAAGACACAATGGCCCTCGCCTCGGATTCCAGCGTTCTCGCCCGGATGGCCTGCGGAACCATAGGCTCCTCGCTCTCGCGCCATAACAGCTCGGGATTATCCAATAGCTTGCCCCAGCGCCGTTCCAGCGTATCGCCGATGGGATTCATCGCATCATCGCCGTCTTTTAAACGGGGCAATTCGATCGTTACGCCCTTCCCCTTCCCCGCGCGTATACGCCCATGCATGGCTTCCAACAAGGCGAGGTCGTCCGTTTCCCATGTCGCAATGCCCCGCACATTCACACTCTCCGCATCGAGGGTGCGGCCATGTATTTGCCTGGCCAATTTTAACGAAATACCTCTAAAATCAATTAAATTGGCCTTTTTTAATAATTCATTGACGCGATCCATCACATCGGCCAGGAGCGTGGCCTTGGGCGTGTTCACCGCATACAAATGGGAAGGTTCGGCACCGCTTCTGCGCAACGCGCCGATCGCGCCGTCGATCGCATGAGCCAAGGTCGCCCGTTCGGCCGGTTCGGCCATGGAGCGCACCCGATCGCTTCCCAATTCTTCCAGCGCCTCGCGCGCGGCCAGCCTGGTATCGCAGGGACGCGCAAATGCCTGATCGGGAAAATACTCGGCGGCCAAATCCAACAGCAAACCCTGCCAAGTGCGCACAAAAAGCCGCTCTGTTGGTTCGCGGGCGGCGAGCGTCAGTTCGACATGCCGCTCCGTCGGAACCAATATAATCGGCTCTCCGTGCAATCGTTTAAAATCGCCTCGGTCGTTCAGGGTGCGCCCCTGATAGCGCGTCGCGAGAGGGGCGCCAACACCGAAATACGATGGTTACAAAACTAGAGCGAACGCGTCACGTCGTCATCGTCGCCCGGGGCCAGCATGGGCAGATTGAGAGGGCTGTCATCGCCTGTATTATCCGGCCTTTTGGTGATTTCGGCGGCAGGGAGCGAAGGCTCATCGAGAGGCGCCATTTTGCACGAGCCATCGAAAACGACACCCCGATCGATAAAAATCGCGGGCGAATGAAGCGAACCTTTCACCTTGGAGGGCGCATAGAGCTCGATGGCATCGCGGGCGCGGATATCGGCTTCGACATCGCCGCCCGTCACGATGCAGGTGCCCACATGCACAGAGCCGGAAACGCGGGCGCCTTCGCCGATCACCAGCACATCCTCGCCCCGGATTTCGCCGCGGAAGTTACCATCGACACGCACGCGGCCTTCAAAAAATAGTTTGCCCTCAAACGAAGTTCCCCTACCCAAAAGCGCATTAATTTCGGTGGGGCGCACACCTGCGGCGGCGACGGGGCTCGGCGTTTCGGTGCCCCGGGCGGCCGATGGAAAAGGGCTTGTACCTTGTCCCGAAGCGGACGTGGGCGCGGAGGGCGTGGGCGAATCGGCTTTATCGCCGCTGAAGAAAGTGGATGCCATGAAGCGTGTGCCTTGTGATCTTGGGCATTAGCGTAAAAGAGATGGAGTTGGCAATGTTTGAACGCTATTCCTTGCGCTCGGTTACGCCTCCCGCAATCAAATGAGCCACCCGGAGCGGCTCTGGAAGCTTTCCGTGTACACACATCGCCCCCAGCACTTCCTTGGCCTCCTCGAGGGAAAGCCCTGCCCGCTGCACAAACATCCCGCCCGCAGGCTCCATCGGCCCCGCCTGTTGAATGAGCGCCCATTTCTTCGCCCCGCCCTTCACCCGGCCAAGCAATGCCGCTCGTATTGATGCCATATTCGGTTGTTTTCGCGCGACCACCAACACTGGCTTGTTCAGCAATTTATTCAAATGCAAAATATCCACAACATTAAAACCCCCTAAAGCAATGCCCTCCAACATCACCATTTTGGTGTGCACGGCATATCGCGACGATAAAATCATCTCAGCAATCGATCGCGCCGAATTGCATCCATCGCGCCTGACCCGCCCCGACAAAACACCTTCCAGCCTCAGGCGCGAATACACCGTCCCCACAATGCGAATATCGCCCCGGTGCGCCCGTTCAAATGGAGCATCATCCACGCCAATTACATGAGATTCAAGACCCATTTGATGTACCCGAGCTCGGCTGCCTAGGGATATGTATCACTATCCTTTCAAAAGCCGAAGACTTGGATCGAAACGCCACAACATGCTCTACTCAAAGCGATGAAACTCCCGCCCGCCGCAGCCCTTACCCTAAGCGTTCCGCTCGCCGTTTTAAGCGCAGGACAAGCGCGCGCCGATGACCCGCCCAAGAATAACGATCCCGCATTCGATTTTAAGAAGAACGATGAGGCCGAAGTGCCCGCGCCTCCGGCTCCGCCCCAAAGCGCAGCCCCAGCGCCTTCTCCTTCTCCCTCACCCGCGCCCGCATTGCCTATCGACGATACGCCCGCGCCTTCAAAAAGCGCCGAATCTCCATCTCCATCTCCATCACCCGCTCCCGCGCCTCAAGCCCCGCCCGCCGCCGCACCCGCTCCCACGCCGGCACCCTCGCCCAAAGCCGCCGCGCCGGCAAAAATCGCCGCGAAAAAGGCCGCTAAACCCAAAAAACGAGGCGCAAAAAAACTCGAATCCATTCCGCCTGGAAGTCCCATCGCAGGCGTCCCCGCCTTCCGCATTCTCGACGATGGAAGCTCGCGCATATTTTTAAAAATCACGGGCAAACCAGCCATCTCCGAACGCAGGGCGCCGGGCCAGCTCGGTATTGTCCTGCCCGGTGTGTATATCCCTTCCCGCATCGAACAATTGCCTTTGGATACTTCGTTTTTCGCGACGCCCGTTTCCAAGGTGAGGCTGATGGGCGATGGCGGAAATGCAATGCTCTCCATTGAAATGAAAAGGCCCGCCGAGCCCACCGTGAAAGTCGAAACTCAAAGCGATGGCATTGTTATTTTAATCGATTTTCCTAAACCATCGCCTTGATGGTCCAACGTTTTCAATTCATTGGTATTGCATGTATTTTGCTGCGCGCCGCGCCCGCCCAGGCCGATTCTTTAACGTTTAGCGCTAAAAAAGCCGAAATCGATCCTCAATCTCAATCCGTTGTTTTAGAGCGGGATGTACATCTCCATTATCATCGTTTTCATCTCCAAAGCGATTTCCTTCGCCTGCATAAACAATCCGATCATTTGATCGAATTGACTGGAGAATCGATTTTATCGTTTTGTCCCTGTGAAGACGCGCCGCTGCAGCTTGCTTTTTCGGGGGCCAAGCTTTTTCCCGAGGGCGATTTGACACTTCGATTTCCGAGGCTTTTGCTCTTTGGGCTGCCCGTATTCGCCCTGCCCTGGCTGTGGATTCGTTCCCCGGAGCAAGTGGGCGCGCTCCCGCCTCAGTTGGCCTTTCGGGGACGCGATGGACTCTATGCGGCCACGGGCTTGAAATGGCCGCTCTTCCAAAGCCCCGAGGGCCGGACCGTCTTGGAGATCAATACAGGGGTGTATTTTAAGGGCGGATTGGAATTGGGACTTCGCTTTTCCTCGCCTTCTTCCGAAAATCGGATGGCTTGGGATTTTTATCGGAATGGAAGGCTGTGGGCCGATGGACGAGGCCGGCTTCCAATTCAACAAAATATACCTTCCATTGTATGGGATTTTGATTTTATACGGGGCGAACGGGCACTGGAGCGTACCGCCGATGTTGATGCCATACTAAAACCATTCGATCAAATTCATTTAGATTCTATTCTATGGGCTGGATCGCCGGGTGTATTGGTAACGGGTCTTGAAGCCCGGGCATCCAGGGGTGATGGGCCCATATTTTGGGGACCGAGAGCGCATTTGCATCTGGGAGGCGATGTAGCTCAGCGGGGCATTTGGGATGGCCTCTTGGAAGCCCGGCTGGGCGCGCTGGACGGCTCGGGACAAGCCGTTTCTATGTTGAGGGCAGGTGTTTTTGGCGAAGTCTCGGCGCGGCCTGGGCCATTTTTGGCGGCCTTCAATGCGCGCGGCCGATTATGGGCGAATAGCCCGGTTCACACTCAATCGAATGAGCCTGCATTTTCAAGGGATGCGCTGGGTCTGGCGCGCTTCAGGCTGGGATTGCCGCTGGCCAGAGAATTTCCCAGCGCTTCGGGCCTGCCTTGGATTCATGAAGTGCATCCTTTTTTGGATGGTGTTTTCGTGGCCTCCGAACGAGGTGGAAATCCGCTTTCAATGGATGTCCATTCATCTGGATTGGGATCGCAGGGGGCTGCTCTCTTCGGTATGGGCTTGGAATCGGGCTTGGGACGCTATGGAGGCTCGCAAATGCGGGCCTTTGGCGAGGCGGGATGGATGGGGAATGCCTGGGGCGATTCTCCACATGCGCATCTCGTTCTTTTATCGGGATTACAGGCTCAATGGACGTGGGCCGCCGCAAAGGCGGAGCTGGCTTTGACGCGGCCCGTGTATGGGGATGTTCAGGTTCAACATGCCTTTTTTGCAAAGCTTCGGGTCGGCCCGGTGGATTCTGTGAATCTGCGGGTCGAAGGCTATGGCCAAAGTTCGGAGAATGTTCGCAAGGCTCGTTTTCTCGGGGAATCACCGATGCTCGGGGAATTTTCTTTTTTGGCAGGGCCGGGTGTTGGCGGCGCCGCGCGGATGTGGATTCCCTGGACCCGTTCATGGAGCACATGGATGCGAGGGGCCGCAGAGCTTTCTGAGCCGCGGGGGTTGTTTATTTCGGGCGGGGTATTGGGACAGCATCCCTGTGGATGTGCGGCGCTAACGCTGTCGGGAGCCTATCGGAAAGGCCGAGAGGGCGTAGATTTGATGCTGCTTGTGGATCTGCTTCCGCGGGACCAATCGTCTTTGAATTAAGGTTTTTTTTCCGGAAAACATTGCGCAAAACGCTCGCTAAAGCGAGGATTTCCCTGTGGCCGTCAGCGAACGAACCCGCGCGCGAATGCCTCCCGATGGAGCGGATCAACGACCGGCTCGAATCGTGGTCGCCGATGACGATCGCTCCTCGAGAGAAGCGATTGTGACTTGTCTGCGCGGAGGCGGATATGCGGTGGACGCGGTGGACAACGCGCAGGATGCGATTGAGCGCGTAAGCCAGGGCGGCGTGGATTTGGTGGTGCTCGATGTGGTGATGCCGCGTCTCAATGGCCTGGAAGCCTGCAGGCTGATTAAGGGGATGGTGCAGGAGAATTTTGTGCCGGTGATTTTGGTCACGGGCAAGGCCGATACCTCGAGCCGGGTCGAGGGTTTCCGGGTGGGGGCCGATGACTACATTTGCAAGCCGATCGAAGATTTGGAGCTTCTCGCGCGGGTGAGCGCGATGCTGCGGATCAAGCGGATGTACGACGATGTTGCGCTGCAGCGGGCAAAGCTTCGGAAGCTGAGTGTCTATGATGAGCTGACGGGTGTGTACAACCAGAGGTTTGCGACGGCGCGGCTGTCCGAGGAGTTTAAGCGTTCGGAGCGCTATCACGAGCCTTTGGCCTGCATGATCTGCGATATCGATTCGGTGAGGATTATCGGCGGAAGCGGGGTGTCTCAAGTCGATGACGCTTCGGTGAAGGCGGTTTCCGAAAAAATCCGCAAGAACGTGCGCGAGGTGGATATTTTGGCGCGCTATACGGGCGATTCGTTTCTCGTGGTCTGCCCAAGCACAAACTTCGTCGGCGCGCTGACGGTGGCCGATCGCATTTGGAGGGATGTTTGCGATTTTCCGTTTGAGTTCGACGGGACGGCCAAGCGGATCTCTTTATCGGTGGGAATTGCCCTGTATCCCTCGCTCGATATCCGCTCGAAGGAATCGCTTTTAAAGTCGGCCGAAGACGCCGCTGCTCAAGCCAAACGCTCGGGCGGCGGGAGGATCTGCGCTTATCAGCAGCAGGGTTATATCTATACGCCGCCTGCTTTTGGCGGAGGACCCGGTGGATCGGGCGGACCTCCTTCGTCGAGGCGCAGCGCCGAACTTGCGGCGGCAGGGGTCGGCGCTCAGCCCCGGACAGGCAGCCAAAACGCGATTCCAAAGCAAAATCCCGATGCGCCCGTGGATTCACAGCGGCGATATAAGCCTCCGACGTGATGTCTGTGGATTCTTCGCCGCCGAAATGGCCAAAGGCGCGGGAGCAGGTGCTCGTTTGCGATGCCGATGCGGATGCGCGGAGGGCTCTGGTCAAAATCCTGCTTTCTCAGGGGCTTGAGGTGCTTTCGGCAGGGGATGCCGATGCGATGCGGAGCATGCTCCGGACGGCGAAAATCGATTTGCTTTTTTTCGATTTGGGCTTGACTTCAGGGAAAATTCCGGGAGGCGTGCGCGAGCTTCTGGCCGAGCATCCGGGGCTGTTGCTGATTGCGCTGTGCCGGCTCGATGACAGCGGGCAGAAACTAGCGGGCGAATTGCCGGGCGAGGTGTTTGCGCTTATTGCGAAACCCCTTGTTTCAGAGGCGCAGGTGATTCCGCTGGTGCGTCAGGCGCTGGCGCGAAAGGCGCTGCTGAGGCGCTCGTTGGACTTGGAGGAGAGGCTTGCCCAGCACGAGGCGTGGGGCTCTGTGATTGGGAATTCGAAGCTGCTGAAGGATGCGCATAAGCTCGCGCTGGCTGCGGCGCAGAGCGATAAAAATGTGCTGATTACGGGCGAGCCGGGCACGGGAAAAGAGCTATTTGCGCGCTTGGTTCACCGGCATGGAAGGCGCGCGGGCCAAGAGCTTTTGGTGCTGCGCTGTGATGCGATGCCTCAGGATGTGCTGGAAAAAACGCTATTTGGCGAAGCGGAGGCGCTTTCGGCGGCGATGCCCGGCGAGGCGGGGATGTGGGCGGCGGCGGAGCAGGGAACGCTTCTTTTGGATGAGGTATCGGCGCTTTCGCCCGCGCTTCAGGAAAGGCTTTTGCGGGCGATTTTAGGGTTTGAGGATGTTCAGCGGATGAGGCGCCGGGATGTGCGGATCATCGCGACAAGTTCGGCCGATCTTTCGGCGCGGCCTGCGGAGGGGAGATTTCATGAAGAGCTGCGGACGCGGCTTGAACAGGTGCGCATCGTTCTTCCTCCGCTTCGCAAGCGCAAAGACGATGTGCCGCTATACGCTTATTTTTTCGCGCAGCAGGCGGCCCGTTCAAGCGGGCGTTCGATTCGCCGGATTGGTGTGGAAGCGCTTCGCTTGCTTCGTTCCTACGCTTGGCCGGGCAATGTGCGCGAGCTGAAAGAGACGATGGAACAAGCCGTTTTAATGACTCACTCGGATATTATCGTGCCGGGCGATTTGCCTCTGCAGGCTGTGGATGAAGGGGTTTCGGCATTGCCCGCGCCCCGTTCGATGGCGGGCGGGCTCGAGCTTTCGTACGCAAAAGCGAAGGATTTGGCGCTGGCTTCCTTTGAGCGAAGCTATGTGGAAGCGCTGATGGCCGAGACCGGCGAAAATGTGAGTGAAGCGGCGAAGCGCGCGGGGATGGATCGATCGAACTTCCGGCGCATCCTCAAGCGGGTTCGCGGCAAAAGCGGATAAGTTTCAGGGCGTTTCAGCCCTTCTCAATGCGGCGCCCGTTCGTGTTAGCGTGGGGCGCCGATGAGCCGATGTTTTCTGAGGCGTACGCTCGCCTGGACGGTTGCGCTGGGCGCTATGCTCCTGCCCTTGCGCGAGGTGCGCGCCGCCGAGCCTACTCTGCGCGATTTGCCGGCCATTTTGGCGCTGGTTGAGCGCAATCATCCGAATATTGCGATGGCCGTGGCAAGGCTCGGGCAGGCCCGCGCTCAATTGGATGAGGCCCATTTCGCGCCTTTTAGTCAGTTCAAGCTGACGGGCGGCGTGGCTCTGGCGCCAACGGTGCGAGGCAATAACGTATTTAGTCCCAATACGGATGTATCTCTCACGAGCAGTCTTGGGGTTGCGTGGCGGGCCAATCTGGATGGCGTGGTTCCGCTGTGGACCTTTGGAAAGATTGAGAACCTGTGGGATGCGGCCAAAGCCAATGTGGATGTGAATGCGGCGGCCGTGGAGCGCGATCGGGATAGCGTGCGCTTTGAGGCGAGGCGGGCGTACTACGGGCTTCAGTTGGCGAGGGATGCGCTGCTTCTGTTGAAGGATGCGCACAACGATATTCAGAAGGCCATCAACAAGCTGACAGAACAGGTCGAGAGCGAAGAGGGCGATCCAATCGATTTATTAAAGCTTCAGACTTATGCGAGCGAGATCGATGTGCGCGAGGCAGAGGCTCAGCGCTATGTGAATGCGGCGCTGGCTGGGCTGCGTTTTTATACGGGTGTCGCCAATCTCGATATTCCGGACGATCCGCTCGCTGCGCCGAAGCATCAGCTTGGCCATGTGACACGCTATTTGACGGCGGCAAAGCTGTACCGGCCTGAAGTGGCGATGGCCGATGCCGGCGTCCGGGCGAGGCTGGCTCAAGTGCATCTCGCGCGCTCTCAGCACTTTCCCGACATTGGTTTAGGTGTGTGGGCGGGCTTTAGCGCGGCGCCTGAAGTGGCCGATCAGCTCAATCCTTATGTGGTCGATCCGGGGAACTATTTCCGGTACGGCGCTGCGCTGGTGTTTCAGTGGAAGCTGGATGTGCTGCCTCAGGTTGCGAGGGTTCGCTTTGCAGAGGCGCAGCTCGAGGAGATGCGGGCGCAGCAGCGTTTTGCGCTGGGCGGTGTGGGGGCGGAAGTCGAGCTTTGTTATGCGGAAGTGGTCGACTGGAAGAAGCGTGCGGATGCGTATGCAAAGGCTGTGAAATACGCGAAACGATGGCTGGTGATGGTGCAGCAGGGCATCGATGTGGGAACGCTGCCCGAGAAAGATTTGCTGGATGCTGCGAAGGCTTATGCGACAAACCGCTTTAATCAGTTGAATGCCGTGATGGAGCTCGATGTGGCGATGGCGAAATTGGCCAAGGCCACGGGCTGGGACGAGATTGCCCCGGCAGGGAAATAACAGGCGATTTCAGCCCAAAACAAGGTAGATCAAGAGCACGAAGAAGGCCGCGACAATGCTGGCCGTGACCGCGGCCAGAATGAGCTGGGTGCGCGGGGATGCCTGGCGGATGCGCGTCGCAATCGGTCCGAACGCCTTTTCAAAAATGCGTCCCGATGACATGAGGGCCGAGTCGAGAGGCTGCTGCCATTGGGGGCGGGGGCCGCGCTGATCGGGCGGAATGGTGTTCATTCCAAAGGTGGGCGAGCCATAGCCGGGCGGAGGACTCGTGCCATAGCCAACGGGCGGAGTTGTGTTGTAGGCGCTGGGCGGAGGCATCGCTCCTTGGGGATTGGAGGGCGGGCCATACGCGCCTTGTCCAAAGGAGGGCGCGGGATAATCGCGAATACTGCCGGGCGCCATGACGCCCGAGGACATGCCCGCATTGGAGCGAATGGCTGCGCGCACTTCTTCGATGGTCTCGCTGCTCGGCAAGCGAACTGTTCCCAGGATTTCAGCGCGCTGAGCCGCCGCCGCGTCTTCGGGCCGCGCGGGAATGCGCATCTTGCCAACGCCCGCGGCACCCTCGGCGGCACCGGCCATGGCTTGGGAAATCGGTCCCCCTTGATATCGGGCTGTTTCGCTGGCGTCGTCTTCATCGATGCCCTGGCCCGATCCGTGAGCGCCTGGGCCGCTGGGCTTGGGCGCGTCGTGCCGGCCTTTCACAAACATTTCGGTCGGTGTGTCACGGTCGCCCGCGAAATCGACAGAGGGACGCTCGGCAGGCGAGCGGTTGAGCTGTACGCGCGTCGGATCGGTGGGATCCGGCATGTCCTCCATCATCTGGCCGCGATCCATTTGAGCGCCGTCGCCCTTGATTTCAGGGGCAGGCGCAGCGCCGACGCCGGGCAGCGAGGCAGCGTATTCAATGGGGAGCGCGGTGGTCGTCGAGAGAGGCGGCAGATCGGACGGCGAGGGCGGCAGGGGGCGCGTTCCCAAGGGCGACGGAGCGCCTGTGCCCGATTTTTTGAGGGCCGACGGCGGGCTGTTTTCGTTCATTCGCACGGTGGTGCGAAGCGGGCGGGGCGCCGATGCCGCGGAAAGGGGCGCCGCGGAAGGTGAAGGCGTGAGCGTCGCGAGCCGGGGCTTTTGAGCGCTTTTCAGCCATTGAGAGAAGGCCGTGTTGCCATGGCTTACGAGGGTCCTGGCTAAATCGGCCATGCCAGCCTGCCGATCTTCTTTTTTCATCGACAGGGCTTTCATGACGGCATCGCACACATCCGCGGGCAAATCCGGGCGGAGGCGGTGCAGATGCGTGGGAGGCCCGGAGCACAGCGCGTAGACCAAGTCGCCGATAGTCTCGGCTTGGAAGGGTTTTCGGCCTGCGAAGCTTTCGTAGAGAACGACGCCGAAGGCATACACATCCGCGCGCGCATCGACGTTCGATGGATTGCGGAGCTGCTCTAGGCTCATGTAATAGGGCGTGCCGACGGTTGAGCCTGTGCGCGTGAGCGAGCTGTTGGGAATCGGGCCTTCGTTGGTAATTTTGACGACGCCGAAATCGAGAATGCGCACGTCGTACTGGCCCTGCCAAACGCTGGGGCAGAGGAAGATATTGTCGGGCTTGAGATCGCGGTGAATGATGCCGAGCGCGTGCGCTTCCGTGAGGCATTCGCATACCTGAAGCGCGATGTTGACCGTGAGCTCCAGCGGCAATTGGCCTGTCTCGTCGAGCAGGGCGCGAAGGCTTTGGCCCTCGAGCAGCTCCATCACCAAATACGGGCCTTGCTTGTCGCTCTTGCCCATGTCGGTGATGCGCACCGCATGGTCGTTTTTCATCAGGCAGGTCGCGCGGGCTTCCTGCTCGAGCCGTCCAAAACCGCTTTCATCGACAAGCGTTTTGAGCGCGAGCCTGCGGCCTGTCCACACGTGCTCCACTTCGTGCACAAAGCCATTTCCGCCCTGCCCGATAAAGCGAACGATTTTGTATCGTCCATCGATAACGGTGCCTGGGCTTAGCCCATGCGCGGCTTGTTCTTGCACTTGCTGTTTGGCCATGGTCACGAAGCGAAGGTGCGGGCTGAGTCTAAACCAGCTTTGGCTTTCGCTGTAAGGAAGTGTGCATCGCCACAAGGGAAAGCCTTGCGGAGGATTTAGCCAAGAGACTGAAATCCTACACCCAGGCTTGCCAGGCTTGAGCGCGCTTGAATTGCGAGATTTTTAGAGGGTGGGATCGGAGGTAAAACAGCAGCGGAACCCGGCGTCGTAAATCTTGAAGGTCGGGTTCACGGTGAAGAAGTCGAAGGTGCAGGTTGCGCCGTTGACATCGGCCGTGTCGAACGCGCCGCCCATGATTGGGAAGACGCCGTGCGGAAGGACTTGAGGACCGCCGCAGAAGCCGCCCGAGCAGGTTTCGCCGCCGCAGCATTGGTTGTCCGCCGTGCAAGCCACGCCGCGGGCGCGGCAGCTCGGAGCAACACCCGAGTTCTTGCAGTAAAGCTGGCCCGCGGGATCCGCCACGCAGACGCCGTTCGCCGTGCAGTTCGAGTCGTTGTTGCAGCAATCGGTGGCCGCCGTGCACGACTGGCCGCTGAGCCGCCGATTGTCCGCCACCGTGCCGCATACGCGCGTGCCGCCCGTGACCGCGGTGGATACGCCTGTGCAGCAAAGGTTTGCGCAGGTTGTGGCGTTGTTGCCGCACACGGCGCGATCTTTCTGGCAGCGGGTGATTTCGCGGAGGTTGCCCGTGATGTCCTTAAGCTGCGAGGCAGGCCCCGTTCCGTTGCCTTGAAG
This sequence comes from uncultured Polyangiaceae bacterium, assembly GCA_964537685.1. Taxonomy (GTDB): domain Bacteria; phylum Myxococcota_A; class Polyangia; order Polyangiales; family Polyangiaceae; genus CAZICM01. Next base: position 110,235 of record CAZICM010000024.1, on the reverse strand, counting down.
GTTCGACCAGTCGGCCCAGCAGTTTTGAAGCGCGGGAGAGCCCGTGATGAGCAGGCCGTCCTCATCGCTCGCGGTCCCCGGATCGAAGTCCAGCGAAGGCCCGAGGTTGCAGAATTTGGTGGCGGTGGAGGTCGTGTTGCAGTTGGCCGCCGTGCGGGTGTTGTAGCCCCAGGTGCAGGGCAGCGTGGCCTGGCAAGCGGGTGTCCATTCGGTCTTGCGCTCGCAGACTTTGCCGCCCATCGCCGCGCAGGTCTGCTCGACTTCAACCGGCGTCACGTTGAACCAAGGCACGCGGCCTTGCTCTGAACAGGCGACGGTTTTGTCCAGCGTGGTGCCGGCGGGCGCGCTGATCTGGTAGCCGTTTCCATCGCCCGCCGTGACGGCCGAGGCATCGGGGCGGCTGGCTTCAAAGGTGTAAATCCAGTTCGCCGCGCCCGTCTTGGTGACAACGGGCTTCACGAAGAAGGACGCGTTGCTGCCCTTGGCCGTGTAGACCTCATCCACCGAGCCGTCGCAGTCGTTGTCGATGCCATCGCATTTCTCGGTGCAGCCGCCGGGAAGCGTTGCGCAGTTGGCCGTGACCGCATTGCACACCGTCGCATTCGGGCCGTTGCAAACATAGGTGCCCGTCGTGCGGCAAGCGCCGTCGCCGGGCGGCGGTTTGGCATCGTCGCTGGCGCAAGGCTGGCCGTAGTTCGGCGTTGTTTCGTTCACAATGCCGTTGCAGTTGTTGTCGAGCGCGTCGCAGATCTCCGTCGCCGTGGCGCAGGTTGGATTGCAGACGCCCGCGGGGAATTGGCAAACCGGAGTACCGCCCTGGCAGACAACCGCAATCTGGCCTCCGTTGGTCGTCGATTTGCACTCCGGCGTTGTGGCCGAAGGATCGACACCGCAGATCTGCGTGGGCGAGGGCAGCGTCGGATTTTCGTCCACCGTGCCGTTGCAGTTATCGTCGGTGCCGTTGCAGGCTTCTACGGCTGACACGAAGGTGCACGCGTACTCGCATTGGAAGTTGCCGTCGAGATCGTAGTAGCCGTTCTCGCAGCCTTGGAACACACAGGCTCCGGCAACGCATGACCAGATGGAGTGAACCGCGCCGGCATAGCAACTATTGCCGCAGGCCCCGCAGTTATTCACATCGGTCTGTTTGTCGGGCTGGTTGGTGAGCGCCCCGTCGCAGTTCGCGTCAACGCCGCAGGTATCCGTCTGGCCCGTCGGCCCAACGGAACCTTGGCAAACAATCGCGCCGCCAATGCAAGCCTTGGTGCCCGCTTGGCAGGGCGACGTTGCACCGGGAGGCGGAGCCGGAGGCACGTTGCAGGCGCCAACGGAGTCCGAAGGCGGATTTCCGCTGGCCAAATCGATCTGCCCGTCGCAGTTGTCATCGATGCCGTTGCAGACTTCGGTGCCCGGGTTAACCGCGCCGATGCACACGAGCGCGCCGCTCTGGCATTGGAATGTTCCGAGCTGGCAGGGGAACACACCGCTGACACCGCAGCTTCCGCCGGCATTGGTGACGTTGTTGTCGACGGCGCCGTCGCAGTTGTTGTCGATGCCGTCGCAGAGTTCGGGCTGCGGACCGACTTCACCGATGCAGACGAGCGAACCCGCCTGGCATTGAATCGTTCCGAGAGAACAGGGGCCGGTGTCTGTCTGGCCGCAGGTTCCGCCTGTACCGCTCGGGCTGTCGTCGATTGTGCCATCGCAGTCATCGTCGATGCCGTTGCAGGTTTCGGTTTGAGGACCGATGGCGCCGATGCAAGTCAGCGTGCCGCCCTGGCATTGCGTGGTGCCGAATTCACAGGCGCCCGTGTTCGTCGCGCCGCATTGGCCGCCGGTGCCGCTCGGGCTGTTGTCGATAACGCCGTCGCAGTTGTTGTCAACGCCGTCGCAGGTTTCGCTGGTCGGGTTGATCGCGCCGATACAAACCAGCGAGCCCGCCTGGCATTGCATCGTCCCAAACGAGCAGGGGAAGGTATTGTTCTGGCCGCAGGAAACGCCTGTTCCCGTCGCATTGTCGTCGACCACGCCGTCGCAGTCGTCATCGATGCTGTTGCAGGTTTCCGGCTGAGGGCCGATCGCGCCAACGCAGGTAAGAGCGCCGGCCTGGCACGCAACCGTTCCAAATTCGCAGGCGCCCGCGTTGGTCGGACCGCATTGGCCGCCGATTCCGCTGGGGCTGTCGTCGATGGTGCCGTTGCAGTTGTTGTCGATGCCATCGCAGGTTTCCGTCTGAGGATTGATGGCACCCACGCAGGTGAGCGCGCCGCCCTGGCATTGAATCGTTCCGAACTCGCAGGGGCCTACGTTGGTCTGACCGCATTGGCCGCCGGTGCCCGTCGGGTTGTCGTCGATGGTGCCGTTGCAGTTGTTGTCGACGCCGTCGCAGGTTTCCGTCTGAGGATCGACAGCACCCACGCAATTGAGCACGCCCGCCTGGCAAACCATCGTTCCAAACGAGCAAGGAGCGTTGTTGCTCTGGCCGCACGCCACACCGGCACCCGTCGCATTGTCGTCTACGGTGCCGTTGCAGTCGTTGTCGATGTTGTCGCAGGTCTCTTGCACGGGGTTAACGGCGCCCACGCAGGAGAACGCTCCGTTTACGCACTGAATCGTTCCGAACTCGCAAGGTCCGACATTGGTTTGGCCGCATTGGCCGCCGATGCCGCTCGGATTGTCGTCCACGGTGCCGTTGCAGTCGTTGTCGATACCGTCGCAGGCTTCCGGCTGAGGACCGATTTCGCCTGCGCACACCAGCGCGCCGCCCTGGCAGGTGATCGTTCCAAAAGCGCAGGCACCCGTATCGGTTTGGCCGCATTGGCCGCCGACACCGATGGGATTGTCGTCGACCATTCCGTTGCAGTTATCGTCGGCACCATTGCAGGTTTCCTGAGCAGCAGGATTCACCGCGCCGATGCAGGTCAGCGCGCCTGCCTGGCATAGAATCGTTCCAAACTGGCAGGGTCCGGTATCGGTCTGGCCGCATTGGGCGCCCGTTCCGCTCGCGTTGTCGTCGATGATGCCATTGCAGTTGTTATCGACGCCGTCACAGCTTTCGGACTGAGGATTGACAGCACCCACGCAGGTGAGCGCGCCCGCCTGGCATTGAATGCTGCCGAACTGACAGGGAGCGACATTGCTCTGGCCGCAGCTTGCGCCGGTTCCGCTGGGATTGTCGTCCACCATGCCATTGCAGTTGTTGTCGACGTTGTCGCAGAGCTCGGGCTGAGGATCGATATTGCCAACGCAGAGAAGAACACCGCCCTGGCAAGTGATATTGCCCAGCTTGCAAGGCATGATGCCGCTTTGGCCGCAGGCAGCGCCGCTGTCCACGGTGTTGTCATCTGCAACGCCGTTGCAGTTATCGTCCTGGCCGTTGCAGACCTCGGCTTGAGGATCGACGTTGCCAACGCACACAAGCTGGCCGTTTTGGCACTGGGTCACGCCGTAGGCACAAGGCGCCGTGTTGCTCGCGCCGCAGGAGTTTCCGATGTCCGTCGGACTGTCATCGGGGAAGCCGTCGCAATCGTCGTCAACGCCGTTGCAGGTCTCCAAGATGTCGTTCTCGTGGAGCAAATTCATGCCGACGCATGTGACTTTGTTCCCGACGCATTGGGTGGCGCCCGCATGCGAAGGATCGGCGCACAGACCGTCCGGATCCCCATAACAAGCAACGCCGATCGCCGGATCGCCCGACAGATCGTCGGCGCCGTCAATTAACCCGTCGCAGTCGTTATCGACGCCATCGCCGCAGACCTCGATGCCGCCGTTGGTGTCAAAGCAGTTGTATTCGCAGCCGGTGTTGTAATCGCCGTCGAGGTCTTTCCAGCAGTCGCCCGGACCGTTGCAATCACACTGCTGAATCTCGCAATGCGTATTGGCATTGGTACAGGGCATCGTGCCGTCGTTGACGCACTTGGGTACGCCATGAAGAACGACGCAGTTGTTGTTGCACGAACCGCAGTTCTTAACGTCCGAGCACTTGTTGATGTCTTCATCCACAAGGACATCGCAGTCGTCGTCCTTGTTGTTGCACTCGGTATCGCTGTCGGCCTTTTTGACGCACTGGTATTCGCAGGTCACGCCGTCTTTATCGACGTCGTAGAAGCCTTCGTCGCACTGCGTACACACGCACTTGCCCTTCTGGCCGGGATTGACTCCCGTTAGATCGCAAGTGACGCCGGCGAGCGCGCAGTTGAGGTTGACCTTGTAACAACTGTTGTCGCAGGTGCCGCAGGTCTTGGGCAGGGTGATGTCGAGATTTTCGATGTTGTCGATCGTCCCGTCGCAGTCGTTGTCCGTGCCGTCGCAGATTTCGGCGCCGGTGAACATGCAGGTTCCGCCCTGACCGCCCGTACCTCCGTCCTGGCAGCCGAAGAGACCGCAGTTGCCGCCTTGGCCCGCGTCGAACAAGTCGCCGCCCTGGCCGCCACCATCCACCGGAGGTGTTGTCGTGCCCGTGTCACCGTCGCACTGATCGAAACAGAATGCGTCGGTGGTGCAGCCGCTCAGGGCTGTGAGCGCCACAGCCCCGAGAAAGCTTGATAAAAGCGCGATTTTGATTGCGAGCGTTCTCATCGCGCAACCTCCCTATTCTGCTTCGATGCCGCGTTGCCCGAGCGCCTGCGGAGCCGAGCCGCAGAGAGCGCGAGCGCGAGAGCCACCAAGGCTTCTGTTCCACGATTCTTGAGCGCGCCCGGGCCGACATCGCAGAAGCAGCCGCCGCCGCCTGTTGCGAGACCCCAGACGCCCTTGTCCGGACCGCCGCCCGCTCCGCCGCCGCCTGTTCCAGGCATGCCGCTGGTGCTGCTGCTTGTCGAGCCGGAGGTTGATGTAGAGCCCGATGACGAGCTCGATGTCGAACTGCCGCCGCCTGAACCGCCCGTGCCGCTATCCGTCACGCACTCGCCGTCCTGGCACGCCTGGCCACTCGGGCAGAGCACGCCTTCGCACGGATAGTCTTTGCAATCGCCGGTGACAGGATCGCAATAAGCGCCGTTGGGGCATGCGCCGGGCGGACACTGATTGTCGATGCATTTCGGCGGATTCTGCGTCATGTCGCAGACCTGGCCGTTCACGCACGCCGGATCGCAAGTCGCCACGCACGCACCGTTCACGCAGGTTTGGCCCGAGGGGCAGTTCACGGCCGCGCAGGAATCCACGCAGTCGAAACCGCTGAGATCGGACTTGGGCTTGCAGACCTGGTTGCTCGGACAGCTATTGGGCGTGCACGGATTGTCGGTGCACACCGCGTTGTGGCAGATCTTGCCGCAGCCCAAACAAGGCGCGTTGAAGCAATTGTTCAGCACGCAGGTGCCGGCCTTCGGGCCGTAATCGGTGCAGACCTTGCCGGCGTCGCAGGTGACGTTAAAGCAAGGATTCTTGCAGCCGTTCGGGCCGCGGCAGGTGCACACCGGAGGCGCCACGCAATTGGCATCGGGCGGCGTTCCATCGGGCGCGCAGATCACCGTGTTGTTCGGACCCATTCCGGTCTTGGTCTTGCAATCACCGCAGATCAGATCGAAATCCGTCGTGCAGTACTTGCCGAGCGTCATGCCGGTTTCGCTATCGGTCACAACGTCGCAGACCTGGCCGAAGGGGCACGGATTCTCATCCGGACCGCAGGGAGCCGCGCACTGGCACTGGCCGGCACTGCCCTTCACGCAGCTCTTTCCAGGCGCGCAGAGCGGCGGACCATTGGGATCTTGGTTGTCCGTCGCGCCGTCGCAGTTGTTGTCGTTGCAATCGCACTCTTCGGGCGTAGCGGTGACACCGCCCACGCACGCAAAGATGCCGTTTAAGCACTGGTACGCACCGGGCGAACAGACGCCGACATCGCTTCCGCACATGTCGCCGATATTCGCCACAGGCGGCGGGAAGGGGTTTGCCGTTCCGTTGATTCCATCGGGAGGCGCGCCCAATTCGTCCGTCGTTCCATCGCAGTCGTCGTCGATGCCGTTGCACTCTTCAGGCGAGGGGCCGACACCGCCGACGCACACCAGCAAGCCGTTCTGGCACTCGAGGTTGCCAGGGATGCACTTGCCCTTATCGCGAGGCCCTGGATACGCGTTCTTGTCGTAAGGCGTCGGACAAGGCCCGCCGCCCAAAGAACCGTTATCGATCACGCCGTCGCAGTCGTTGTCGAGGTTGTCGCACGTTTCCTGCGTCGGACCGATATCGCCCACGCAGTCGAGCGTGCCGCCCACGCACTGAATCGTTCCCGTCTGGCATAGGCCCGTGTCTTGGCCGCAAACGACGCCTTCGCCGGGGAAGTTGCCTTCATCGATGGTGCCGTCGCAGTTGTTGTCGAGGCCATCGCAAGCCTCGGCCGCGGGCGGCTTCGGGCTCTGGCACACCCAGCCGGCCGCACCCGCGCACGAAAGAACGCCCTTGTTGCAAGGAGCGAGCAGCGTGCCGTTGTCGTTGCAGGTGGCACCGGGGGGCGGACACCAGGTGAGATTCTCGAAGGTGCAGCAGTTGCCCACTTCGGTCCAGCAGCCGTTTTGACCAACGGCAGGCGCATCGGACAGAGGCGCGTCGTCGGCTTGGCCATCGCAGTCGTTGTCGATGCCGTCACACTGTTCAGGCTGAGGCCCAACACCGCCCTGGCATGTGATCATCCCGTTGACACAGGCCGTCGTTCCGGGCGTGCAGGGCGGCTGGTTAATGCCGCAGGCCGTGCCCAAACCGACGATTCCTTCATCCGTGCTGCCATCGCAGTCGTTATCGATGCCATCGCAGATTTCAGGTGTCGGACCGATAGCGCCCGCACAAGCTCCGCAAGTCTTCGTGCCCTTTACGCACTGGCTCGCGCCGCCGTACACCGTTCCCGGACCCGCGCCCGAGGGATCGCACTGCGTAGGCGTCACGTCATCGAGCTGACCGTTACAGTCGTTATCGACGCCGTCACACACTTCGCCCGCAGGTCCCTGCGGATTCTGACAAACCCAGGCACCGGCCTGGCAGGCCAGCGCGCCCTTGGCGCACGGCGAAAACAGGCCGCCGTTGTCGTTGCAAGTGGCGCCCGGAGGCGGACACCACGTGAGGTTATCGAAGGTGCAGCAATTGCCCGGCTCGTTCCAGCAACCGCCCTGGCCAACCGCCGGCGCATCCGAGAGAGGTGCGTCGTCAATCACGCCGTTGCAGTTGTTATCCAAACCATCGCACTGCTCGCTTTGAGGACCAACGCCGCCCTGGCAAACCAGCGAGCCACCCACGCAAGCCGTCGTTCCAGGCGAACAAGGCGGCGTCGAATTTCCGCAGGGTGTTCCCGCGCCGACCACGCTCTCGTCGATCGTGCCATCGCAGTCGTTATCGATGCCGTCGCATATCTCTTGGCTCGGACCGATTGCGCCGTTGCACACGCCGCAGGTCTTCGTTCCCTTCACGCATTGGCTCGCGCCGCCAAATACCGTTCCGGGACCCGTTCCAGGCGGATCGCACTGCGTGGGCGTTACGTCGTCGACGCTGCCGTTGCAGTTGTTATCGATACCATCGCAAATCTCCGCGCCCGGAGGCTTCGCGGCCTGGCAGGTCCAGCCACCGCCCTGGCACGCCAAGTTTCCAACGCCGCAGGGCGCCGGAAGAGCACCGTTCCCATTGCAGGTCGCGCCCGGAGGCGGACACCACTGGTAGTTGTCGTGCGTGCAGCAGTTGCCCGGCAGGCTCCAGCAGCCCGTCTGCCCAGGCATCGGCGCATCGGTCAGCGCGCCCTCGTCCACCTGCAAATCGCAGTCATTGTCGATGCCATCGCAGCTCTCCTGCTGAGGCTGAACGCCGCCCTGGCAAGCGATCGCGCCGTTTACACAGGCCGTTGTTCCGGGTGTGCAGGGCGGATTGCTATTTCCGCACGCCACGCCCACGCCGATAGCGTTTTCGTCGACCGTGCCATCGCAGTCGTTGTCGATGCCGTCGCACACTTCCTGCGTCGGCCCAACCGCGCCCGCGCACGTTCCGCAGCTCTGCGTGCCCTTCACGCATTGGCTGGGAGCGCCGTAAACCGTTCCTGGACCAGCGCCCGGCGGATCGCACGGAATCGCCGTCACATCATCCACCTGGCCATCGCAGTCGTTGTCCGTGCTGTCACAAATCTCGGCCGCAGGACCGACCGAACCCTGACAAATCCATCCTCCGCTCTGACAAGCCAGCGTTCCCGCGTTGCAGGGCAAAGGCAGCGCGCCGTTGCCATTGCAGGTCGCGCCCGGAGGCGGACACCAGGTAAAGCCGTCATGCGAGCAGCAGTTACCCGGCACATTCCAGCATCCCGTGCTTCCAACGGCAGGCGCGTCCGTCAGCGGGGCTTCATCGATCTGCGTATCGCAATCATTGTCGACGCCATCGCAGCTTTCAGGCTGAGGCCCGGTGCCGCCTTGGCACACCACCGCGCCGTTCACGCAAGCCGTTAATCCAGGCGTGCAGGGAGGCGTGTTGTTTCCGCAGCTCACGCCTACGCCGATCACGTTGTTGTCCACCGTGCCGTCGCAGTCGTTATCGATGTTGTCGCAGGTCTCCTGCACAGGGCCGACATCGCCCACGCAATCGAGCACGCCGCCGGTGCACTGATACACGCCGGGACTGCATGCGCCGATGCTCGGGCCGCACATCTGGCCGACCTGAGGCACGCCGTCATCCACCGTGCCATCGCAGTCGTTGTCCACGTTGTCGCAGACCTCAGCCGCAGGACCTTTGGGATTCGTGCACGTCCAGCCCAGCGCGCCCGCGCATGTGAGCACGCCCGTCGCGCACGGCGAAGTCAGGCCGCCCGTTCCATTGCAGGTTGCGCCGGGAGGCGGACACCACTGATAGCCATCATGCGAGCAGCAGTTGCCCGGCAAATTCCAGCATCCCGTGTTTCCAACCGCAGGCGCATCCGTCAGCGGAGCGTCGTCATTTGTGCCATCGCAGTCGTCATCCAGCCCGTTGCACTGTTCAGGCTGAGGCCCAACACCGCCCTGGCAAATGATCGCGCCGCTCACGCAAGCCGTGAGGCCCGTGCTGCATTCGCCGGTATTCGTCCCGCAGGGCAGGCCAAGACCCACGATGCCTTCGTCCACTTGGCCATCGCAGTCGTTATCGATGTTGTCGCAAATCTCCGCGCTCGGCCCGACCCAGCCCGTGCATGTTCCATTGCAGGGCTTCGTGCCCATCTTGCACTGGCTGTTTGCCCCGTAATTCAAGCCGGGCGGCGTTCCAACCGGCTCGCAGGGCGTGGCTCCAATGCCGTCATCCACCAGGCCGTCGCAATCATTGTCCGCGCCGTCGCATACTTCAGCCTGCGGCATGTTGTTACAGGGGTTGTAACCGCCGCCTGGAGCGCATCCGCCGATAGGCACGGCAACGGCCGGCTTACACGTCAGCGTACCGGCACAGTTGGCCGGACTCGCCAAACCGCAAGGCACCGAAGGCACGCCGTCATCTGCCATGCCATCGCAATCGTTATCGCAGCCATCGCACACCTCGGGGCTCGGAATACATCCCGAACAAACACCGGCTTCATCGGTCAAGCCGTCGCAGTCGTCATCCTGCCCATTGCAAATCTCCGCCTCCGGACAGTGCGAGGGATTGCCGCATTTCACGACGCCGTTATCCACGCCGCTCGCGCAGTTGTTATCGATATTGTCGCAAGTTTCCTTGGGATCGTAACAAAGCCAGGTCGATGAAACCTGCGACTGCGCGACGGTCGTACAGGGCAAGAGCGTTAAATCCCCATCGGGATCGGCGGGCGAAATCGTGGCTTGGTAGTTGGTGAGGCAGGTGTTGCGCTGCGCGGCATTGGCCCAAGCGCAGCAGGTTTGATTGATATTGCAGTAGTGCGTGTAGCCTTCATCCACGCAGTTGTTGCAATTGTTGTCCGTGTTGTCGCAGACCTCGGGAGCAATCGCTCCACCGATGATGTCCGCCAAAGCCGCGGACAACTCCTCTTCGTTGGTCGCGTGTTTGGCCGTGCCGGTTCCGCCCGCCGCCGCGATCTGATCGGCTTCATTTCCCGCATCGCCGAAATCGATGACAGAAACCTTGACTTTCCAATTGATGCCGTCCTTGGTGAAGCCCGCGAACAAATCCCCGGCCGCGTCCACGGCGTTGGCCAGGGTGTCGCAGGTCTCCTGGCCGTCGGTCACCAGAATCACGTTCACGGAGCGGCAGGCTTTTTCGCCGGCGGCCACGGTTGTCAGCGGCGAAGGCAAAGTCGCGCCTCCCGGCGTCGGAGTCGGCGGCACCCACTGATTCGAATAATATTTGTACATATCGCGGAGGATGCCGTTCATCGGCGTACAGCCATCCGCGAAGAGCTCCGTACTGCCCGTGCAGTTGTTGTCCACCCATGAAATCAAAGACGCCGTGTTATCTACGCTGGGCGCAGTCAAATCCGTGCGCATGGGCACGCGAATCAAGGCTCCCGCGCGCGTCGACGAATCCGCGTTCGCGCCGGGCTCAGGCCCGCAACCGTTTGTACAGCCCGCGCCGGCCGAGTTTCCGCTCACATTTGCGTAGGTGCAGTTTGTAAAACAGCCGGCGGCACATCCCGTTTGCACGCGGGCGTAGCTTGCAAGGCCGAAATGCGCCAAGCCGCTAAACGCGAGCAGTGTATTTTTCACCGCGCAGCGGCCGTGACCCAGGCGGTTATTTGGATAAGCGCATGAGTTGTTGGTCGCGATCGCGGTGGCCATCGAGCCCGACGTATCGAACGCGATCATGAAGTAGGGCTTCGCCGGAGGCGGCCACTGCGCAGGATCGGCCGAATTGCAGTCATACGCTTCGGCTTTTGTCGATGTTCCAAGCAAGGACAGACCGATCGCTCCGCCGGCAAGCAGCGCCACCGCGCCCCGCTTGCCGACCTCGAGCAATTGCTTCATAAACGCTGTCATCGTGTCCCCAATCCGCCGGGCCATAAGCGGCATCTCTGAAATTTTTAAGAGCCCGCGGCAGCCGCCCACCCGGGTGTGAACGGCATCCGCTTCTTGCGACAAGCAGCGATGTTCTCACAAAGCGCGGTCATTCATCAATCTTCACAAAGTCCGCTCCGGCACGCTTATCGCCATGGCTTATCCACATGGCCAATACCCCCACGGCCAAGGCTTTTGCCGCGCGCATGACGCATTGCGCCCGGACTTTCAAGCCCGCGCCCCAAAACAAGCCCCGCGTGTCTTGAACCCTGCCTTCGCTCGCACTACCGTGCGCCGCACAGGCTCCGCATGACCACCCTCACGCCCGCCCTCACACCCGCGCCCAAAGCGCCCTCCGCCTCCTCAAGAGACATCGCTTTTTATCTCCTTCTGTTTGCGGCGGCCGCCTGCACCATCGCCACGCTTCATGTCGTCGCCTATGTGGCCCCGGTCGAAGCCTCCATGGGCATCGTCCAAAAGATTTTTTATTTTCACGTCCCGGCCGCCTACTCGATGTATCTGGGCGCCGCGGCCTGTTTTATCGGCTCCGCCGCCTATCTCGCCAAAGGCACGCCCGGCTGGGACGCCTTCGCCAAAGCAGGTGCCGAAGTCTCCGTCGCCATGGGCTTCATCGTGCTCGTCACCGGTCCCCTGTGGGCCGCCAAGGCATGGGGCGTCTATTGGACTTGGGACCCGCGCCTAACCACATCCATGCTGAGCGTGCTTATTTACGTCGCTTATGTCGTGCTCCGGGCCTTTGCGGGCGATGGCGAATCCGAACGCAAATTCGCGGCCGCACTTGGCGTCTTGGGCGCCGCCAACCTCCCTATCATTCATTACTCCGTCCAAAAGTGGGGAGGCAACCATCCCAAAGTCATCACCTCCGGCGGAGGCGGGCTCCAACATCCATCCATGAAGCTCGCCCTCATGATGGGATTTTTATCCTTTACCTTGATCGCGATTGCCATCATCTGGGCGCGCGTTCGACATCTCTTGGCCTCCTCGCGCCTTTCCGAGCTCGAGGAAGAAGCTCTTGCGCTCGGAATCGGCGAGGAATAACCTGTGAATACCCATTTATTTGCCGCACAAGCCACCACCCAAAACGCCGACGATCGGGCCACAGCATTTCGCTCCGTGCAGGGTGGCAACCAGATGCAGAGCGGAGAAATGCTCCTGGTTGAAGCCTACGCGGCGATCTGGATTTTACTATTTCTAATGCTCTTCCTCTTTTGGAGGCGCCAAGCGGGAATGAACCAGCGCATCGACAGCCTGGAGCAAGCCATAGCAGAAGCCCGCAAAGCGCAAACCAAAGGAGCGAAAGCCGCAAACAGCGCAAAGGAAGGGGAATAAGCGATGCCCGACTTTGGGCAAATGACACCTCAACATTTGATATACATCCCCAGCGTGCTCTTGATAGGGCTTGTGGTGGGATACATCATGGGGGCGCGCGCCGTGCGGGCCGAGCTCGAACGGCGGCGCCGAAGAATGAAGGAATAAAGCCGCTTTTGGGTTTTGCCGTCCCGCGATCTCACCGAATCCGGCCGGCACCGTGAAACCGTGGAGAGGAAGCGATACCGTGGTCGATTTTGCTATTTCTGAAGAGCACAGCGCCTTAATTCAAACAGCCCGCCGATTCGCCAAAGAACGAATTATTCCTGTCGCCGCCGAATGCGATCGCGAATCGAAGTTTCCCATGGATGTCTTTAAGGCAGCCTGGGAGCTTGGTCTTGCCAACATCACCTGCCCTGCGGAATACGGCGGACCAGGACTAGGGGAATTTGAAAACGCCTTGGTTGTCGAAGAGCTTGCCTATGGCTGCACCGGCATTCAAACAAGCATCCTTGCAAACGTACTAGCGCTCACCCCCATTAAACTGGGCGGCAGCGAAGAACAAAAACAAAAATATCTTGGGCGCCTCGCGGCCGAACCCATCATGGCGGCCTATGCCACCAGCGAACCCGACGCGGGAAGCGATGTAGCGGGCCTAAAAACCAAGTTTACGCAGCATGGCGACGACTATGTGCTCAATGGCCAAAAGTGCTGGATCACCAATGCAAGCTATGCAAACTTCTATGTAATATTCGCGACATCCAATCCCGAACTCAAGCACAAAGGCATAGCGGCGTTTATTGTCGACCGGGATATGCCCGGCGTGCGCGTTGGCAAAAAAGAAGACAAGCTTGGCCAGCGCGCAAGCGATACCGCGCAAATATTCCTCGACGACGTGGTTGTCCCCAAAGCCAACGTCCTTGCTCCCGAAGGCAAGGGATTTAAACTCGCTATGGAAACCTTTAATCAAACCCGGCCTGATATCGGCGCCGCGGCAACGGGCCTCATGAGGCGCTGCCTCGATGAATGCGTAGCCTATGCCAAAGAGCGCAAAGCCTTCGGCGTCCCGATCGGCCAGCATCAATTGATTCAATGGATACTCGCGGAAATGGCCATCCGCGCGGAATCGACGCGCCTTCTTTATCAGAAAGCCGCCTGGAATCTCGATAACGGCGTACGCGACCCCATTGTATCCAGCTTTGCCAAAGCATATGGAGCGGACGCCGCCATGCAAACGGCCGTCGACGCGGTACAAGTCTTTGGCGGAAATGGCTATGTCAAAGAATATCCCGTTGAAAAACTCATACGGGATGCCAAAGTGCTTCAAATTTATGAAGGAACGAGCCAAATTCAGCGCTTGGTCATTGCCCGCCAATTGCTCGCCCAATAACTCCACATCCCACTGAATAATATCCCGCTTAGAAAGAAGAAATTATGGCTGAGTCACTGGAACCCCTTGATCTTTCGGTTATTGTACCCTGCTTCAACGAAGAGCTCAATATTCCCGAGCTCGCTCAGCGCATTCTAGATGTGCTCACGGTAAGCCAGCTTCGCGGCGAGCTTATCCTTGTGGACGATGGCTCGAGCGATGGAACCGCAAGAGTCATCCGCGAGCAAATGAAGGCTTATCCCGATCTGGTCATTGGCCAATTCCATACCAGCAACAAAGGCATTGCCGGGGCGTGGCGCACAGGAGCCATGGCCGCGAGGGCAACAACGGTATGCGTCATCGATGCCGATCTCCAATACCGGCCCGAAGACATATTGAGGCTATACCGCACGCTGATGGAAACGAGCGTCGATGTTGTGCAAGGATGGAGAAGCCCTACAGGCAGGCTCAAAGACCGCCGCTTTTATCTATCCAGGGGTTTTAATACCTTGCTAAACGGCGCATTTGGCATGCACCTCAAAGATAACAAAAGCGGCTTCGTGATGTGCGCCAAAGAAGTATTCCTCGATCTATTAACGTTTAAAGGAGACTACTTCTACTGGCAATCCTTCATTATGGTCGCGGCGCATGCCAAAGGCTATTCCTACCGGGAAGTCGAAACACTGTTCGAGACGAGAAAACAAGGCACCAGCTTTCTCGAAAGCACAGCGGCCTATAGAGCTTCACTCAAAAGCCTCGCCGACCTTGGGCATGCCGTCTGGGAATACCGCGTCACCGAAGAGCCAAGCGATGTAGCCCGCCAATTTCTCCATAAGCACAATGTCGAAATCCCCAATCCGCCCTCGCGCAAAGCCTATCCCGTGCGCTGGCGCGCTTATATGGAGACCTTTGAGCAAACCCACTGGATGATTACCAAAAATGTCGAGCGCTACTATGAAACGCTCAATGCGACCCAGTGGCTCTCACCAAGCCAAATCCGCGAACTTCAAGATGAAAAACTGCGCAGGCTTGTACGCCACGCCTACCGGACCGTCCCCTATTACCGGACGCAAATGCAGCAAGCCAAACTCCGCCCTGAAGACATCCGGGGGCAAGAAGACCTCTATAAACTGCCCTTCCTCACCAAAACCGATGTCCGCAAACATTTGCATTTCGATATCCTCCAAGAAGGCGTCTCCCATTCGGAAATCCTTAAAATTACCACATCGGGCAGCACCGGCGAACCCTTTGTTTGCTATGCCGACCGGTCCCAGCTTGAATTCCGCTGGGCAGCCACATTAAGATCCCAAGAATGGACAGGATATCGCTTTGGCGATCCCACCGTCCGGCTTTGGCATCAGACACTAGGCATGACCAAGGGCCAGGCATTTAAAGAGTACGCGGATGCCGCCTTCGCCAACCGCACCTTTATTCCCGTCTTTGAAATGACCGACGAAAAGCTCGAAGAGATGATCAAACTCATCGAGAAAAAGCGGCCTATTTTGCTGGACGGCTACGCCGAGGCCCTGGATTTCCTCGCCCAATACCTTGAAACCCGCGGGGGAATGAACTTCCGGCCCAAGGCGCTGATGTCGAGCGCGCAAACGCTCCCCAAAAAGAGCCGCGAATTGATTGAAAATGCCTTTGGGTGCAAGGTCTTCGATAAATACGGAAGCCGGGAATTCTCGGGCATTGCCTACGAAAGCGACGCTCACAACGGGCACTTGATCGTGGCCGAGGGCTATATTGTCGAGATTCTGGTCGATGGACGCCCCGCCAAGCCCGGCGAAGTCGGCGAAGTCGTCATCACCGACCTCAACAACTACTGCATGCCCTTTATCCGCTACCGCATCGGCGATCTGGCCGAGGCCCTCAGCGACGAACCTTCGCTCTGCGGACGCGGATTGCCCAGAATCGGCGATATTCAAGGCCGCGTTCAATCGATTATCCAAGGCACCGACGGACACTTTGTACCGGGCACTTTCTTTGCCCATGCCCTCAAGGAATATGACTATGCCATCAAACGCTACCAGGTCGTCCAAGAGGAACCCGGGGCCATCCGTTTCCGCGTCGTAAAAGGACTGCGCTACTCGGACGATGTGCTCGATGAAGTCAAAGCCCTCATCCGGCAGTACTTGGGCGCGGGCCTGCGCATCGACGTGGAATTCGCCGAAAACATCGAAATGGTTCGCACCGGCAAACGGCTCGCCGCCGTATCCAAGCTTCCTATCGATTTCCAGCGCAAGGCCCCGTCCCTCGCGGCGAAGACGGCCCGATGACACGCACCCGAATCCTGGTCACCGGCTCGCAGGGCTTTGTCGGAAAACACCTCAGACAGGCCCTGCTGGCCAGGAATTGCGAAGTGATTGGGGTCGATCGGCCAGGCACGGGAGCCGAATTCGAACAAAATCTATCGGATAAACGCTTCGATGCCCATGCGCTCGCCAAAGAGATTGGACCGGTTGGGGGCATTATCTATATGGCCGCCACCATCACCCGCGGCTCCAGCGTGGACGAAATCGCAAGAGACAATCTCCAGGCTATCTCTGTTTCCTCCGTAGAAACCATGGATGCCTGGAATGAGCTTCATGGTCCCACGCATTTCGTCTTTTGCTCGACCTACAAAGGCTATGGCCCTCCCACAGAGCAGCCCATTCAGCCCGAGCGTCCGCCCCAGCGCCCCGATCCTCATTCCTACGGCTCAGCCAAAGCCCTTGCGGAAAGGCTGTTGGCCATCTCAGCGGCCCGCACCCAGGCCAAATACGCCATTGTGCGCCCCACATGCATCTATGGCCCAGGCCAGCATTTGCACAACGCCATTCCCCTCTTCCTCAAAGCCTGCCTCGAAGGCAAAAACCCGGTTGTCTTTGGAGAGGGCCGCGATATACGGGACGATGTACTGGCACCCGATTTGGCCTATTGCCTAGCAGAAGCATGCCTTCGCAAAGCCGAGGGACCCTTTCATGCGGCCGGCGAAAAAGCCCGCACCATCTTTGAAGTGGCCGAACTCTGCTGCCGCGCCGTGTCCGAGCTTGGGGGCAAGAGCGACTTAACGCCCATCACCGATCCCACCAAACCCCCAAAATGGTGGCTCGATCAAACCTTCGATCTCAGGCGCACCCAACAATTGCTCGACTACACCCCTACCCCGCTTCTCGAGGGCCTCAAAGCCGAAGCCCGCTGGATACGGGATGGGGCAGCGGCCAGCCGCTCCATCGACTACTTCCCTCCCCGATCCATACCCCAGGCCCATCCATGAACATTGTCATCACTGGAGCCACAGGACATCTTGGCCAATACGCCACCTACGCCCTATCCAAGGCGGGCCATACCATCGTCGCAGCCTCACGCTCGGGCAAGCGGCCGGCTCTTCCATTTGGCTCCACCCCCGAAGGACTGGGGGAAATCCGCAGCCTCGCCTTGGATATTGATCAAGACAATTGCATTCCCCTGCTCGAAGCGGAACTTGGCCCGGGCACGGCCTTGGTACATCTCGCCGCATGGCACCCGCCCTCAACGGCGGGCACCACGGCCGCCGACAGAAGACGCCTCCTTGAAACCAACGTATATGGAACCATGCGCGTTTTGGATGCGGCCCGGCGTGCCCGCAAATCCAAGGGAGAAGGCGTATCTGCCGTCATTTACGCATCCACCTTTGAAGTCTACGGTGAAATCGAAATACCGGGGGAAATCAGCGAAGAAACCCGGCTCAACCCCATCACCGACTACGGCGCCACAAAATTATCCGGCGAAGACCATCTCATGGCCTTTGCCTATGAAGAAAAGACCCGGGCCGTAGCCCTTCGCATGCCTGCAATCTATGGACCAGGGGAAACGACACCTCGAGCCTTGCCCAATTTTTTGCGGCAATGCTCCCAAGGCCAGCGCCCCTCCATCCACGGAGACGGACTCGATCAGCGCGACCAGCTCCATGCCCGGGATGCCGCCCTCGCCATCCGCTGCGCCCTTGAATCGCATGTCCATGGAATCTTTAATATTGCCGACGGACACCCCCACACAATTGCAGAACTTGCAACCCTCTCGATAAACATCGCGGGCATGGGAGGCGAACCCGTCTATTTACCCCGGCAAAAACCCAGGCGCGATTATCATATGAATATTGAAAAGGCGCGCCTTGAGCTACAGTTTACACCGCAAGTCCAACTTCAGGACGGAATGCGAGAACAGTTTAACTGGCTTGTTGAAACCACGATCTGAATATAAAATTCAGTGCCGTTTTTTATCTGAGTCTTATCCGGCCGCGCCCGAAAGGACACCGTGCGTTCCTCGGAAGCCGAAATACCCGCGCAAAGAGGCGCCCTGCCGTGGCTGCTCCGCTGCGAGGCCCGCGATGCCAGCGAAGCCCGCAAAGGACACGCGCTTGCCGGAATTCTGCTTGTCAACAGCCTTTGGGTGGTCGGCTCCCATTTCATCCAAATGGCGTTTCCTTCCGAAAGGGCACGTTCCACCTGGGATGCCTTGGGCCAATTAGTTGGCATTGTTTTCTCGTTTTTGTGCGCTTTTATCCTAAACCGGCGAGGGCACTCCAAAGCGGCCGCCGGATTTATCATCATCACCCAGACAGCCGCCCTCTTTATTGCCCCCACCTTCGATCCTCCGCCTGCTTTTATTGCGGCTGTCTATCCCCTCACACTGGCATTTCCTGTACTTATCTCGGGCGTCATGCTTTCCGTCCGGGGAATGGTAGCCTATACCACCGCTCTCTGTTTCGGCGTCGTTCTCTTTTATAGCTATGGAGGCGGCTTTCACCTACGAAAAGCGATAGAAAGCGAAGATGGCAGCGGCTACATGCTTATATTCTGGAGCATATCGCTATATATGTCCGCCGCTGGCATGATATGGATATCCGCCTGGCTCACCCGGCAAGCCCAGAAAGACGCCGACGAACTCCGCCAGCAAGAGCTATTGCGCCGGGCCGAAGCCGAAAACGCCCGCCGCGCAAGCGAAAACAAGAGCCGATTTCTCGCCAGCATGAGCCATGAACTCAGGACGCCGCTCAATGCGGTTATCGGTTATTCCGAGCTCCTAATGGAAGAAGTGCAGGATGCCCCGGAAGACGTTGTCTATGGCGATCTACATAAAATCAACACAGCGGCCAGCCAGCTTCTGGACTTGATCAACAATATACTCGATCTATCGAAAATCGAAGCCGGACAGATGATTCTAAATCATGAACCCATTCCGCTCAAACCATTTGTCGATAACATACAAGCCATAGCAAAATCGCTCACGGACAAGAAGCATAACACTCTTATCGTCGACTGCCCGGGAGACCAGGATGTATTTGAAGCGGATAGGCTCCGGGTACGGCAAATTTTATTAAACCTATTGGGAAACGCGGCAAAATTCACTGAAAATGGCACGATTACATTTAAGGCGGGGCGCAAAGAAAAAGAGGGCCGCGCCGATATCTATTTTGAAGTGCGCGATACCGGAATTGGTATGTCGGCAAGCCAAATCGAAGACTTATTCAAGGACTACAAACAGGCCAGCACAGCCATCGCCGAGCACTTTGGAGGCACGGGGCTTGGCTTGGTCATTAGCATGCGCCTGGCCCAATTGATGGGCGGAGAGATCTTCGTCGAGAGCGAACCGGGCAAAGGAAGCTGCTTTAGGCTGGTATTGCCTGCGGTCATCGGCCATGCATAGCTTTATTTTTAAAACGCATCCCCCCTTAACTGCACCACCGCATCCCCCCGCTTCACCTCCATAATCCTCGCCTCCCCTCCCCTCGATACAAACATCACCTTGTCCCCTTTCTTTAAGGGCTTTGCCTCCGCCTCGGGAACCATTACCGGAGCATGCAACTCCACCGTTCTCGACGTCGGCCGATAATCGCATATCTCCTCATACTCCAACGTACCATCCGAGCGAATCCGGGTAATCCTATTGGTCATCCGGCAATTCACCGCCTCCTCCCCCTTGTAGGTCTCTTTCTCAAATGTTAACTTTGATTTTCCCCCACCCGCTGACTGAACACTCAAAAGCGGAACCTGCTGCGCCCGCCCATAATCATAACTGCTCTTTTCATCCAGCGCCTTGGCATAATTGGGCAACTCCATCTTGGGATGAAACAAAAGATCGCCCTCCGGATTATAGCCCAATTTTTCCCCCGCATAAGGACTGCCCGCAAGCGATCGCGCCGTCTTGTCATCCACCCCGTTTTCCTTGGCTTTTTTATATTTGCGCTGCGCCTCCAGCATTTGTTGAAGTTCCGCCTGCTGAGCCACAAATACAGCCTGAGGCATATCGGCCACATAACGCCCCCGTCCTGATTGCATGGCGCTCTCCACCTCGGCATCGAGCAAAGAATTGCGCGACACATGCACCAGCGCCAATTCCCGCGTCGTATGCGCCCACAAGGGAAAAGCCCTGCACTCCACCTTTGCACACGCTTCCATAAACTTCGACCGGAGATCCACCAGCAGCCCCACCAGCGCCTCCGACGCCTGCGCGTCTCCCCTCGCTTTCTCCCCTTGCGCCACAAGCTTATCCAATAGCTTGTACATCCCGTCATATTTATTAAAATGCGCGCGCCGCGCCTTCACGGTCTCCACTGGAATATCCACCAACAGCCTCGATTCGGCAGGCGAAAACAAAACCGCCGCAGCCCTTGCCACCGCATCGTCATAGAGCTTTAAAAAAGCCACTTTCGCTTCATCGGGAACGGCCACTTTCCTCACCTCGGCGGCCAAGGCATCCCTATCGATAATCTCCCCATAAAAACGAACAAGACCCGCCCACTTCTTACCCTCATAGCGATCATAATGCCTATCCATTGGATTCATGATAAACACCGCCGTGAGCGCCGCCGAAACCATATCCAGCTTTCTATCGTCCAGCCCTAAATACACTTCCTCCGCCGATAAAGGCTTCACCTTATTCCACTGCTCGATATCATGCCCATAGGTGCCCGTCTTCGAACGCCTTACGCACGTCGCCAGAAGAATCTGCGCCACGGGCGATGGATTATCGATTTCAGGCATCCGATCCGAACTGCGATTGTAATCCGAGCTTGGATTATGCTCATCCAGCGCATAATACGCCCGAATGCACTCGTCCCCGTCAAAGGTCGCGACCCTCTTCGCACTCTCATTGGTTTCATTGCCATAACCCGAGAATGCGCCTCCGCCCACCCGAACGGTGCACGCCGAAAGCATACCCAGCAAAACCACGCCCAAACGCCCCTGCCACACGCCTGCTCGCTTCATCGCTCCACCTGCAGGCGTCTTCATACAAATCGCGCCCCGCGTCCACCAAATATCGCATCCCTCCCCGTATTATTGAATCTTCACATCCAAATTTACCGGCTGACCCCGCCTCCCCACATTCACCACCCAATGATCGGCCTTCATCAGTTTCATATAGGCTTCCATCGCCGACTTGGGATCGCTAATCACCATTCCATTCACCGAACGCAGCTCATCGCCGTTTTCCATGCCCATCAGCGCAAGCAGCGAACCCGGCCGGATGCCCGTCACCCGCACTCCATCGGCCACGGGCGCAATCCTCAGCTTGGCAAATACTTCTCCCTGCCTATCCATCGCATCGCTGATTAAACTCCTATCGATCAACACTTCCCGATCTCCCACCCGCTTTACTTTTGCCGCTAAATCCGGCGAAAGCGCTCCCCCTGTTTTCCCCGGCGCAGCCATTTCTTTTGAATTATTCTGCAATGCTTTCGAAATTCCTCCCGCCTTTGCCGCCTCCCCCAAATGAATGGAACAGCCCCCGCGCGCAGGCGAGCTAAAATGAACGAAATTCCAATCAATACGATCGATGGCCATTCCAGCAATTTCATCACCAACACGCCTTAAAATAGCCCGGCCCGCGCCTTCCGCGACGGCCGCAAACGACCACGCCGGGTCTTCTGAAGCGGTTATCAGCATCACCCGAACCCCTTCGCACACCCCTTCCCCAAGCGCCATTTCATCCGTATGATATACAGTCTTCTTAGGCGTGCCATCCAAAGGCCCTGTCACAGAATCAAAAGGATTTCTTGCCAAAATGGCCGCCGCGCTCTTTTCTCCCCCATCCACCGAAGCGAGCGCCCCCGCAATCGCCGCCGATTTGCGTTCCCAACCCCCTTTATCTTCCCCTTCAAAAAGCGATATTTTCAAAAGAGACATCACCCCCGCCGCCTGAAAATACGCCGCCGCCCCCAATAAAAAGCAAATCGCCGCGACGCTCGCCGTTTTTAAGATTTCATCCCTTCGCATATTGACCTCCAGGCTGCCGATATCCGCCAACATTCATTGCAACCCCCGGGCCATTTTCTTCACGCTTAAAATACCCGCGAAAACACCGATTAAACCCTAACAGGCTGGCCAAAAATGAAAAACCCCCGCTCAACATTTGCCAAAGTGACAATGCAAAAAACCCAACAAAAAAAATAAGCCCCGTGCATAATCCACCTCCCCCATGATCCTCCGCACCCACACCCGGGTCGCCGTTATTCAACTGGCCTGCCATCCAGCCACCATCATCAATCGCCGCAGTCCTCTCGAAGATCCCCTCTTCGACAGCGCCCAGCCCGATTCCCTCGTACCCCCCAAAACCGAATTACCCGATAGCCTCAAACCCAAACTCGGCCTGCTTCGCAAGCGCATCCGCGAAAATTACGGCGCCCAAATGCTCGCCCGCGCCAAAGTCATTCTCGATGCCTGCGCGCTTCACCATGTCCGCATCGCCGTCTTCCCCGAACATTCGATTCCTTGGGAAATTATCGGCGGTATCGCCGACGCAGCACCCAACATTTTGATCATTGCCGGATCACATACCATCGAATTGAACGCCCTTCGCTCCGGATATTACGAACGCCTGGGCCTTCCCCGCGAACGAATACCGCCCGTGGGCACCTCGGCCGCCCCCATTCTCGCCGCGGGCCGCCTCATCGATCTCGTTCCCAAACTGGCTTTTTCCGCGTCCAGCGGCCCTGCCTGGCAACATGAAAACCATGTGCCCAAAAAGGGCGTCACCTGGAAGGCCACCGAACTGCCCGAAGACTTCGAAGGCCCGCTCGCCGTCCTCACACTCGACGATTTTTTGGCCCGCGAACAGGCGCCCGTGCGCGACTTTTTGGAGGAACAGCTCCCCGCCGCCCGCTTTATGGCGCTTTTGGGCTCGACACCCACCGCGACGCTCCCCGAAATACTCGCCGAAAATACCCGCGCAGAAGCCCGCCGCTATGGCCGCCCCGTTCTATACGCCAACCGGGCCGCAATGGGCGGAACCACCATTTTCGCCACCGAAACGCGGATCGGCGACTTAAGGCGTTTCCCCGACAGCGCCGGATATCTCGAAGCCGGAGACGAAGGCTGTGTGATCGCCGATATCGATTTAAGCTTTGAACGCACGCCCAAAAGCAATGTCTGGCTCGTCGATCAAGAACCGCTGATCCCCGTTGCCGAAGCTACCATCATTTATCGCTCCAATCCAATCGGCGATGAATACGCGCGCTTTTTGGAACAAATTCATCAATTAATCGACAAAAACGAACGAATTGCCCTCCCCGAAATCGCCGCCCGCATTGAAGAAGCCAAAAATATTCTATTGAATGCGGGCGCCCTCCCCGGAGCCGAAGCCAGAAATCGCCGCTTAAAGCGTCTGCTGGGCGAGCTCGATAAAATCACCGAGCTCGAGGAAATACGCCAATTTTTAAGGGAAATCCCAGCCCCCGCCCATATCCTTCCCCTGCCTGTTTTAAGAGCGGTCCTCTCGCGCGCCGCCGCCGACACGCTCTTCGATTGGCTAAAACATCCCGAGGCCAAAGCCGTCGGCTACGGCGAAATCGAAGCCCGCCTTCGCCAGCAAGCCGATACCGTTCTATCCGATCCCAGCTCATTCACCAGAGGCGCCCTCGAGAGCATCGCCCAGCTTCGCAGCAAAGCCCGCCCCTCCGAGCCCGAACAGCCCGCCCCCGAATCCGTGGCCGCCATGCGCATGGTCTTGCCCCGAACCATCGATCCGGCCTTTCTCGGAAAAAAGCGCCATGGCCTCTTTAGCCTCGATTTCCGGGCCCGCCCCGACGATTTTCAAGCCGAGCGCCGGCTGCTCGATACCAATGAAACCCAAAGTTTCGGCCGCGCGCGCATTATCGCCGACACCGAAGCGTCGCTCATCGATTTAAGCGAAGCCCATTTCTGGGTCGCCAATGAATTGTATTTGCTGGCCTTGGCCGAAGGCGCCGAAAAGATTGCCGCCGTCACCATCCGCCCCGAACGGAGCGCTCCTGCCCATATTTCCAAACACCAGGGCGATACCGGCGAAGGTATTTCCACAGATACAACCGTATTGGTTATTCTCTCGGCCACGCCCGAGGGCTGGATCGCCCGCGAAGCCGGAAATAGCATGTGGCTTTCCGAACGCTGGGGCTCCGTCGCCGAAGCCCTCGCCGAAGCGGGAATACATCCTATCGAATTTGAACGGATTGCCCGCGATCGATATGATGAACGGATTGCACATCTCGCTCATCGATTTGCAGGCGCCGAGCGCACCATTAAAGATCTGCTGCGCCAAAAGCTTCGCGATGTGATGGGGCATTTCGTGGGCCCCGATGTATATGTCGCCGATCGCCCGCTCCGCGTTCCGCTGCTCGATGCCCTCAACCGCTGGCTCCGCTCCCGCGATCAATGCGCGCTGCTGCTCGGCGAATTCGGCGCAGGCAAATCGACATCTCTTTCCTATTGGGCGTCTTCTTTATGGGATTCCAATACGAAAGATGTAATTCCCATTTTGGTAAATTTGGCGACAGCGCCCCGCGCCATGGACCCCGAAGGATTGCTCTTGGCCGCGAGCCGCCTGCCCGACAACCGCAGCAATCGCTCGGCCCTGCGCCTGTTGCTGCGGCATCAATGGATTTTACCTATTTTTGACGGCTTCGATGAAATGGCGACCCGCCTTGAAACCTCGGAAGTCGCCGGAAGGCTCTCGGCCCTGCTTGATGTCGGCAAAGGCGGCGGAAAAATGGTTATCAGCTCGCGCGACCATTATTTCCCGCAGGAAGCCGAACTCCGCACCACCGCCGAAAACGCTCTCGCCCAAGCCTTAAGGAGCATGACGGGTATAACCCGGCTGGTTATTCAACCTTTTAACGACGAACAAGTCCGGATGCTCATCGAGCAAATCCGGGGCGAGGCCCAAGCGGCCCAGGAGGCATTGAATAAAATATCAAAAACCTACGATTTACGGGATTTGGTCGCCAGGCCGCTCTTGCTCGGCATGGTATTGCTTACCCTCGATCAAATTGAACCGGGCTCGAAAGTCGGCACGGCCGATCTGTACGAAGCCTATTTAATGCGCTGGCTCGATCAGACGCATTCGGGCGATCCCGATTGTTTTAGCGATCCTCAAAAGATTGAATTCGCCGAGGCCATGGCCGATGAATTATGGCGGAGCGGGCGGGCAAGCGCGGGCTTTGTGCAATTGCAGCAATCGGTGCGGGCGAGGCTCGGTAAATACCTGCCCAGCGAATTGCCCAAGGCTTCCGCATTTTTAGAAATTGAGCGCGGCGCTTTTTTCGTGCGCGAAGGCGAAGACCGCTACCGTTTCGCGCATAAATCCTTTCTCGAATATTTCGTCGCGAGGGCAATGGTCAATACGCTGCCCGAAAGGCCGGCCGCCGTCTTAAATACAAGGCCCATTACGCGGGAAGTCGCGGCCTTTGTGGGCGAGATTTTAAGGCGCAAGGGCACCGTCAAGGAAGCGTCTGCGGTAAAAGCCGTGCAGGCTTGGCTCACGGGCGGAATGGCCGACCGCTGGACCGACGATGCCCGCGAAGCCTTGAAAGAACGAAGCGAAGTCCTCAGCAAAACAACCACATCGGCAGCCAATGCAGTGAGATTGCTTTTGGCGCTGGGCCGCTGGGCGGGCGATCCTGGAGGATGGATTCCCGAGGGCGCGGATTTACGGGCAATCCGATTGGTTGGGGCCGATTTAAGCGGAGCCTCGATGGTGGGCGCGCTGCTGGAAAATGCCGAGCTTTCCGGGGCGAATTTAAGCCGGGCCGATTTACGCAATGCCAAGCTTCAAGGTGCCAAACTCTCGGGCACCAAGCTTTTTGGAACGCTGCTCTCGGGCGCAAGCCTCGCCGGAGCCGATTTTACCCAGGCCGAAGCCGATAAAGCCGATTTGACGCACGCCGATTTTTCGATTGCGGCGCTCAATCAATCGATTTGGACCCATTGCCATTGGGAAGGAAGCCGGCTTGACGGCGCGGATATCACGGCATTTGCAGCCGATGAGCGATTCTCGGCGGTCCACCCCGATATTCCCCGCATCGATTTAACGAAATTATCTAACATTCCGATTGTATTGTCTTCCACGCCCCTCTCGGAATCGCCAGGACCTTCTGCGGGGCCGGCCATTCATTGGCATCCCAACGGGCATAGGCTTTTGTGTTCGGGCCGCAATGGAACGACATTCGTATTTGATACCCATACGGGAAGACCTATTTCGCGCATGGGCATCAAGAACGCGGTTGCCCGCTTTCACACGAGCGGGCGCAGCATCATCTCGGTTTCCTTTCTTCCAAACGGGCGATGGGACAACACAGTCGTGGTGGGACGCTGGGACGCCGAGACCCTTCAAAAAACGGGGGAACGCACGCTGATCCGCAATCATCCTGCGTGGAGCGTGCGGCTGGTCGAAGGTCTGCGCTTCGCGGCCATTTCATCGAAAAACACAACCAATATCATCGATTTGGATACCGACCGCACCACGACCATGCAGCGCGTGCTTGGATTTTCGCATCATTTCGCGGTGGACCCGGACGGAAAACTCGCCGCGCTGGCATCGGCGGAAGAAGCGTCGATGCAGTTGTGGAATCTGCGCACAGGGCAAAGCCACAGCCTGCCCTTGCCCTCGAAGGAAATTGCCGAGCTCGCATTTCATCCCACGAGACTCTTCTTGGCGGTGGCGACGGCTGCGGGGCGGATTTTTATTTATGACTGCGAGCGCCATCAAACGCTTTATGAATTCAGGGCATTTGCCCGGGTTAGCGATTTAAAATGGCATCCCGATGGATATCGCTTTGCCGTTGTTTCGGCCGGCGCGGTGTATTTCGGCGATATACGCGGGGACCTGCAAAAGTCGCCCGAGCTTAGCTATTCCGAAATTCGCACGCCCAAAATCCAAAAGCTTTCGTTTTCGCCGGAAGGCAGCCGCATCGCCGTTATCTCCAATGAAGAAACGGTTGAAATTTGGTCGCTCGAAACCCGCGAAAAATTGCTTCAGCTCGAACAAGGCCATGCGCCGGGTTTTCAATCGGCCGTATGGAAAGCGGCCGAAAATATCATTGCCGTGGCCGATTTCGATGGAAGCGTCCGGACCATCAGCGCCGAAAATGGCAAAGAGCTTAGCTATCTCACCACGACCAGCAATACACCCGCGGCAAAAGAAATTATCGTATTGGATAAAAATCTGAACGAATATTTGAGCCTTCGCGCGGGGGCCCTGCACGCCTGCAGTTTGGAAACAGGCGAGAGGCTTTACCAAGTGGGCGCGGTGGGGCTCATGCAAATTCACGCCATGGCTTTCAATCCAACAGGCGATCGCATCGCCGCGGCTGGATTGGACGCGCTTTATATTTGGGAAGCCACGGCCGGCACCGAACAGCGGGTGATCGCGCTTCCTCCCATTGTCAACACCATTGGAAAAACCTCGTTTCAATGGCATCCCAGCGAACCTGTCATCGCGGTTCATTTATATTATCTAATCGGCGTATGGAACACCGATACAGGCGCATTGCTTCACCAATTCACGGCCATGCAGCCCTATCCCAACTATACGCCCGTTATTGCATGGCATCCCGATGGAAAGACGCTGGCCTATACCTCGCTCATCGGCGTTGAATTGCGTCATTTGCCCACCCAATACCATCAGCATTTATCCATTTCGAGCAAAGATGCGATCACATCGCTCGCCTTTTCACCGGGCGGTCACGCGCTCGCGGCGGGAAATGCGCAGGGAACCGTTTTTATTTGGCATATCAAACAGAATAAGCTGAGCGCCGAATTGCAGTTGTCCAGCGATGACGCGCCTTTTTCGCTTAGCTATAGCCCCGATGGATCACGCCTTTTATGTGTGACTCATCGCTCGTTGTATTTATTCGATATGGCGGAGCGCCGGCTTTTATGCACCATTGAAGCCGCGCTGGCCAATACGCTGGTAAAAACACCGGGCGGTTATTGTCTGCTCGGCGAAGGCCAACTGGATTTATACCGCTTTGGATTGAGGCGTCCGGCACCGGATGCTCAAACGCTTTTGTTTTTGCCGATGGCGGGCCTGCGCGAGATTCTGCACCGGCCTGAGAAAATCGCCGCCGCCCTGTCCGGCGATCTAAGCGGTGACAACGCGGCCGCCGAGCTTGCCGAAAAGGGATTTGGAGGTGGAATACCATGGGATGGTAAGCCCCAACAGGTTAATATTATTCCGGTGAGCCTCGGCCCCAAAGCCGCTAGAAAAAAGGGGCACAAGCCAAAATCGGATATCACCGAGAGAAACCTCGATAAGAAAGTTGCTGAATCCGATGAATTTTCCATCGAGGCGGAAGAAGCTTATTTATTCCCCGAAGATGGGCTGCCGGCAACGTATGCCGATGCGGCCCCAGAAGCTCTGAAGCCGACGGACGGCGCGGAAGCCGCGGGCACCGCCGACGATAGCGAAGCGGGTCTGCCCAAGGCTGCGGGCATGACTTTACTCTCGCCTCAGCCTCCCGCAAAAACCCAAGAATCCCCGGCCCAGCCCGCCACAGCCGCCGCCCCTCCAAGCCCAAGAATTTCTGTGCGCCCAAGCGCAGCTCCCGCGCCTGTGTTGCCCGCGGCCATTGCCCACACCCCTCCCATGGGCCAAGCGTTGGAACTTTCTCAGCGCGAACAAGCACCCAAACTGTATAAAAACCCCTTCCGGCCCGGCCCCGCGCTTACCGATGCCGAAACGCTCCCGGGCCGCGAAGAGATTCTCCTTGAATTGCTCGCCCTTCTCGAAAGCCGCAGTCCCGCCGTCCTCCGGGGACCCAGGCGCTCGGGCAAGACCTCGATTTTTTATACCATCGAAAAACGCCTTCAAGCCGCGGGCCAGCCTGTCCGGCGTATCACACTCGAAGGCACGCATATTATCACCAAAGATCATTTGGCCCGCGCCATCGCCCTGGAATTAAAAAATGCTTCCGATCCGGCCGATGCGCTTCTATCTTTGCTCCGCGAAGAAAAAAACGCCGTTCTGCTTATCGATGAAATCGCCAACTTAAGCACCGCCGACCCCCGTAGCGTCTTTGCCTATTTGCGCTTGATTGGCCAGGAATACGCCGGGATTGTCTTCGCCGGTTCGCATTGGGATTGGGTGCGTGTTATTGAACGGGCCGCGCTTGCCCCTGGATCGTCCTTTGGAAACGATGTCTCGCCTGTCGATTTGGGCGCGATTCCCGAACACGATGCCATTCGTTTTTTGGTCGATAACGCCCCTCCCGACACCCCCATGGAGGAACAGCGAACCGCCCGCTGGATTGTGGAACGCACGGGGCCTTGGCCCTTCTATCTTCAAGTCATGGGGCATGCCGTCGTACAAGCCGTGCGCTCGGGCAATCGTCTATCGCTCGTGGATAGCCGGGGCGTTTCCGATCTCTATGAACAGAGGCTTTTGCTCGATCGCGATGCTGTATTCCGCACCCGCTTCGCCGAATTGCCAAAAGCGGCCCGAAGACTCTTGAGAGATGCGCTAAATGCATCTACCCCCTCTTCCAATACCAATCCCATGGGACTGCCCCCTTACCGGGAATTTTCGCGAGAAGACCGCAAAATGCTTCGGGATACAGGTTTATGCAATCCCGTTGGACAATGGCTGGATGACCGTCCCTTCTATGAATGGATCCGCCGAAGCGCCGACGATCATGATGGAGGCCCAGAATAATGGCTAGTTTTACCTTTCGCGTCAATCGTCCCTACGATCCAAAGCTCGATGTCCGGGATAGGGACGATTTATTTGTCCGCACCGAGGGATTGCCCCAAAATGGCGTGTTCTGGCCTCTGGTCGCCGCCCGGAGAGCTGGCAAGACCTGGACCCTTCAGGCACTCTTGCACCGCTGGAATACGCTTTCCCCCGGATCGGCGCGCTATTTCGATCTGAGGCGGCCCAATCCCCGCTTTGGCTCGCCAGAACCCGGTCAATGCCTCTTGCTGGATGAGCCCGGCGAGCTCTTTCAAAACGAGGGCCGCGCCTTTCTGGAACGCCTGGGGGAATATTATCGGGCAGGCGTGATCATTGTCGCCGCAATGACCCCTTCTGAATGGGAGCTGGTGCGGGATATCGGCACCCGCAGCGCTCATATTTCCCCCAAGGATCTTCTATTTTTAGAGCCTCTTTCCCCGAGCGAGGCCCAAAAGCTGGCCCGCACCCCAAAGGCGGCGGCGATATTGCCTCAATTGCCTTCTTTATGGACAAGAAATCCATTTCTGCTCGAGCTTTTATTTGAAACGGCCGAGCGCTTTCCCGAGAAAGCCGATAAAGCCCGGGAACTGATCCGCACGGTGCTCGATCGCTGCGAAGACGAAGAGAATTTTTATTTTAAGACAGTCTTCCAGGAAGGTCTTTCGGCTTCCCAGCGGGTCGCGTTAAAACATGTGGCCCGGGCCATGGAACCCGATGCCAACGAAGCCCCCGAGCGAGGCATTCTGCAGCGCTGTGGCCTCATCGAACAGCAAGGCGCTCTTTTCAAGCTTTCAGACCCGGTATTGGAAGCCTATTTATCACCGATTCGCATTCATCATATTTCCGATATCCATATTGGACCCAAGGCCGCTGAAATGATTTGGGTGAAAGAAAAGGGCAGCCATGGCGAGCGGCTTGGAAAAGGTGCGGGCGTGGGGCCGGTGCGGGATAGCTATCTCAACCATCTACGGGCCTTGAATGGACAAGGGCGCGCGCCTCATCTGATTTTGGTGACGGGGGATATTACCGAAACAGGCGAACCCGATCAATACCAGAGCGCAAAAGAATGGTTTGAGTCCCTGCGCGAGCAATTGTCCGACCATGCCCAGCTCAATCCCGATGAACCGAGAATTTTGCTGGTTGGGGGCAATCACGATGTCGATTGGCGTCAATCCCTGGGCACGCATGATGCCCGGGCCCGTCATCGCCCCTTTGCCCAAGCCTTTGAAGGCTATCCCAGGCCAAAACTTGAGATTGAGCCGGAAAAGCGTCCCTTGGCGCAGGTGGCCTTTCCAGATGTGGGCGTGGAAGTGCTTTTGCTTGGTTCGGCCGAATTTGGGGGCGAGGAAGAAAAAGATCCCGATCGGGCCGAAGTCTTAAAGCTGGTGGACAAGCTCAGGGAAAAGGCTGCTTTGGAGCCAGATATCCTTGAAAGCTTAAAGCTTCGAGACCGGGTGGCGCGCATCGATCCGGGGCTGGTGCATCATGAAGACTTGCAGCGAACCAAAGAACATGCATGGAAACAGCCGATTCGCATTGCCATGCTCCACCATCCAGTTTCGCCCTTGCCGGCGACGGAAATATCGAGGTATTCTGGGCTGATCAACGCGGGCGAGGTAAAGGACGCTCTTTTATACCGGGGATTTTCGATGATTCTACATGGTCATGCCCATACGGCCTGGTATGGTTGCGAGCGCTGGCCTGGCCGGCACAAGGATCGGGAGATTTATGTGATTGCGGCGGCATCGCTGGGGAGCCGGGAGGTGCAGGAGCATCATGGTTTTAATGAGATAGAGATTGTGAGGGGGCGCCGTGGAAATGAGGCGCATTATCATGTGATTGTGCGGCGCTTTTTGAGAGAGGGCACCGAAACCTGGGTGGAAAAGGGTGAGATGGAGTTTGAGCCTCAGTAGACCTACCCCTCAGTCATACTCCTCACTCACCCACCTAGACTGGACCAATAGTTTGGCCGTTGGGGCCTGGGAGAGAAGGTCGGTCGGTCTTTGGATGCTTTTGAGTGACCAGCTTTAGATCACGATTGTATCCGTTTTGAGACTGTTGCAGAAGGACTCACCCCGTGACGCGCTTTCCCCCATCGGCAATAGGGGTCAATCCGGTTGAATCAGCAAAGAGGAAAGCATACCCCCTACTCTTTATGCTTTACCCCAAAAAAGTCGAACCACATTATCACGAAGAATGCCACACCTGCCAAGACACCAGTCGCAATCCAAGCACCGGCCGCATCCCAAACGCGCAAGATGGTCCAAGTCTTGGCGATCTTTTCGATATTGGGTCCAGCCGCCACGACTATCCACGCGACGAGTCCAATAAGGCCACCACCAATGGCGTGCTCAAAGCAGCCATAGCCAAAACCTGTTCTATTCTTCTTGTCATCGGACATCAAAACACCTCCTCGCTCGATCGTCCCATCCAAACTGTGATGATCGCTCACTGATAGTAGGGGCTTTACACATGATCCACTGCCCCACTATTGGGCAGCGGGCGCCCGTCCGCGACGACTCATGAGGCATTTGTCACACGGAATCCATACCACGGGGTACTCGGATCGGCACCAAACACATCAAGCCGTGCACGCATCCGCCAGAGGTGCCTGGCATATTTTCCCTCATATGTAGGCTGGATATTCGTGGGCAAGCGAAACGTACCCTGAAACTTCTTCTCCTCGCCGGTGGCGAGAGACAGTGCAGGCGAAACCGTAATCGTTGCAGTCCAGGTCTTATCTGAGTGCTGTGTGGCCGCCGACTTTGGCCTATCGCGGTGGGTGCCCCGCTTGATTCCGATTTCGGCCACATCCTCGACAATATTTGCCCAGTTTGCATAACGGGGCAGGTAAATCGTCTCAATCCCCTCAATCTCCAGGAGCAATGCGCGTGCCTGTAATACGGACAGGCCGTTCTTGATCACAATACGGACATTTACGGTCTGCCCAGGCTGGACGATCTCCGCATCAGCCTCCAAAGATACATTTGCCGAGTTGCCCGTTACCTTGTCGACCGTGTTTCTTACAGAATCCCAGACGCCCATGTTCACTCCAATCAGTTCGCATTGATCCCAGCAGCCCCATGCATACCCAATCCCATCCTCCCCGTCAACAAAAAATCGACAAGCCCTCAACCGTTGTTTCCATGCCTTCACCTGCTCTTGCGCACACGCAAAACCCACCCCAATCAACAACGACGCGGCAACGGGCGGCTTGAGCCCCGTGCAAACCCTAACCCTGCCCAAGGATCTGGATATGGCGGGCGTCATGGGTCTAATCGTGATCGATCGTTAAGCGGGATTGAGTCCTCGCGGCTCGACCTGGAGGTCCCATTCCCTAGAGCTGGAGGTCCTATTCCCCAAGGCTTTAGGTCCCATATCTATCAACTCCCCAGCTCGCCGACTCAACCTTATAGCCCGTTTCAGCAGCTTGAAGGCACCTCCTACCCTTCTCACCAGCGCCACTCAAGCCACTCCACACCCCGAATCATGTCCCTTCCACCCAACCTCACCCTCCCTCGACGGTCCCTTCGATGCAACTACGCACACCGTTTGGGTTGCTGACCATTGCTTTGAGCATCGCTGGAGGGACCCTTATGCATTGCTGCAGGGGTCCTTCTGCGCAAGTACCGCGGCCAACTTTGCAGCTCCCGCGGGCGAACTTTGCACACACCAAGACTGAACACGGAATCTACAAGCGGCAACGTCCCGAGTACCGGTAGGATACGACTTCCTCCATCACGACCCAGCCATGTACCCGTCACTGGATCGCCACGGATTTATCCTCGCCCAAGATTCTTTCCGTCAAGCGGCCGAGAAGCGAACGCGTTTGGATTCGGCCTTGAAACGCGGCGATCGCCATAAAGATGGTTGTGGCGAGATGAATCATAAAAGGAATCAGCCAACCTCCCCATACCGAAAACGCGAACAGGGCCACCATTGCACCGGAAGGCTTGCCCCCATGCTGCTCGCTCACGGATGCAACGAGAAGCGCCGCAAAGAAACTCAACACAAATCCAAGCGCCACGACCGGAACCAACAGCCCTTGGACAAGAATGGCGCGGATCGCGTGATGCGCGACGAATCGCGATTTTTCACGCCGAAGTACATAGATGGCCGCGGGGGCAACAATCCAAAAGCCAACAAAATAGGAGACGTATGCCGCCGCCGCGAACAAGCGATCCTCTTGGCTGATATCGCCGGGGGGCGGACCAGGGAAGGTTCCAGGAGGGGGGACCGTGGAAGGATTGGGTGAATTGGATGGTTGGGTCATATCATCACATCCTGGAGAGACGACGCCGTAACCGCGAGGGCGATCCATCGATCCAGCGTTTCGGGGTCTTCACATGCCTTGATACGCGCGCGGGCCTCTTCGCTCAGGGAAATCCCCCGTGTTGCAAGGATGGTCAAGAGCGCCGCGATCTTGCCGGCGATGAGACCCGTCTTGAGCCCCTCGGCAAGGCCAGACTTGCGCCCCTCGGCAAGCCCAGACTTGCGCCCCTCGGCGAGACCCGTCTTGAGCCCCTCGGCAAGCCCAGACTTGCGCCCCTCGGCGAGACCCGTCTTGAGCCCTTCGGCAAGCTTGGCAGACGCCAGCTCCCGCACCTGTTGGATCTCGTCGATCACTTTCTCATACGCTTCCATCTCCTCCTGGGTGAATGTCGCCTTGTTCGCCAGTTCAAGCGCTGTGCGATAAGGACCTTGCGAGATATAGGCGGGCACCTCATTGAGCTCGGGCGCATGCACAAAGAGCCACGCCCACAGCGAAGCTCCCGGACTTTCGGGCCGCTGCTCGGGCAGTTTGGGCAATTCCAAAAAGGCATATTGAACCTGCAATAGACCGTGATTGCCCGAATTCTGCTCTCGCATGTTCCATCGGCTTAACATCGGCACCAATGGCAGGCCCTGTTCCTTTTGCTGCGCATCCGGCCAAAGCTCGAAGTCGCATATCGATATGGCCACGACATCGGCGAGTTTGGTGTATTTGTCTTTGCTCTGAAGCTGGCCTACATAGGCTTTGCATGCATTGTAAACCACGCGATTGATAAAACCAGGCACATGAATAAGCTGCATCTCAACCACAAAGGTGGTGCCCGCCCGATCTTTGCAGCGAACATCGAGAATGGATAGTTTGGCGCCTACCACAAAGGGCAGTTGTTCGCTTGGCAGATACTCGATCGACTCGATCGTGCGCTCGCCCGAACGCTCCAGCAAATCGTTCAAAAGGCTTCGAAGAATATCTGGATGCCCCGCGAAAATGCGCCGAAACACAAAGTCGTTTTTCAGGTCGGCGAAGGCCATGCGCGCACTGTGCATCAGCCGCGGGGCAAATGCAAGCGCTTGTTGTGGCTCCACCGGGTGATGCAAGGAGTCATGCCATCACATCCTGGAGAGACGACGCCGTAACCGCGAGGGCGATCCATCGATCCAGCGTTTCGGGGTCTTCACATGCCTTGATACGCGCGCGGGCCTCTTCGCTCAGGGAAATCCCCCGTGTTGCAAGGATGGTCAAGAGCGCCGCGATCTTGCCGGCGATGAGACCCGTCTTGAGCCCTTCGGCAAGCCCAGACTTGCGCCCTTCGGCGAGACCCGTCTTGAGCCCTTCGGCAAGACCAGACTCGCGGCCTTCGGCAAGCTTGGCAGACGCCAGCTCCCGCACCTGTTGGATCTCGTCGATCA
>CAZICM010000024.1:0-74930 GCA_964537685.1 uncultured Polyangiaceae bacterium | reverse complement strand
CCATGCGCGCACTGTGCATCAGCCGCGGGGCAAATGCAAGCGCTTGTTGTGGCTCACCAACAGCCTTAGCAAGCCCGCTGATCGTTCCCACAGTACCCAAGCCTTACCCTGCGGCTACCACCTCTTCCCACGGCCTAAAGAATACATCTTTTAGCCCCACAAACACCAGCACCCCCGCCTTCAGCGAATGCCCCAAGGTCAGCATCGCTATCAAATCCTTGTCCGATGTATACTTCTCTATCTGCTCAAAACCTTCCTTCACCGCTTCTTCTATCGCCTCGGCCGGCGCATCCGTCTTCACATACTTCGCTTCAATCAGCCAGCCATACTTCGCCGCCGGAGCGTTTCCCCGCAGCGCCAGCAAAAGATCGCAATAACCTTGGGCAAATTCCTTCTCGCTCAGCAAATAAAATGCGTCGCTCTGCGATAAATATGCAAAGAGCATCAGCTTCATTGTCTTTTCATCGAATTGAATCAGATCCCGATTGCTCAGCCGCGCAATCACATGCTTGTGAAACACATCCAGCAGCGGCTGAATATCCCCGCTGCTCGACATTCGCGTCAGCGCCGTCGTCACAAACGAGGCATCAATGCGGATATGATCGTGCTGGGCCATCGCAAATGATAAATATTCCCATTGCAACTCACGCATCACCCGGTTTGGAATCACCAATTCAGGTGTGCTGTGCTGGGCCGCGTTTTCGCTGAGGGTAAGCATGCCCATATAATAAAAGAGCGATACAAGCTGGAACAGCTCGCGGGTATCGCTTTCCTTGGCGCTCGCCAGCATCGCGATACGGTAGATGCGGCCATAGTCTGTGCGAACATTCAGATCGAGCATCTGCCGGGGATAGCGTTCCGTGATCAGCAGCTCCCGCAAAAAGTATAAAACAAGCGTTGAGTTATAGATTTTCTCCGATGCGTATAACGAAAAACGATATCCGTCTCGGCTTGGGTAAAACCTACAAGCATATTAAAAGCGTCGCGCTGCGAAACGTGGGTGATAATATTAAATCCGCTCGATAAGTCATCGAGCATAATCGGCGATACGCCGGTGATAAACATGCGGGCAAGCGTGCTGGTGCCGGTATAGGCTTTTAAGGTTGCATAAAAACTCCAGACAAAGCCTGTGCCCCGTGCGATTTGCCGATAGAGTTCATCTTGGCCATCGGAAAGCAGCCGGTTGCCAAAGTGATCGTACTCGTCGATCAATAAATACATTTGCCGGCCGGCATCCTCGATCATCGTCAGCACCGTGGATAACAGGCCGCCGGCATCGTCGTCATCGTTGGAATCGATTCTCGATTCCAGCTTTAAAAGCTCGGGAACAAGTTTCGAATAACGTGACTTGAACGAGCGGACGGCTTCTTTCACCTGTCTTGCAAAACTCTTGCGAATATCGTCCACCGTGCCTTCCGATAACACGGGCGAGAAATCAAGCCTCAGTATAAGGTATTTGTTTTTCTTGGGCGTTGGATGCGCGTGAATCCACAGTCCCCTAAACATCTCGTCAAATTCATTGGCTTTGGCGATATCGTAGTAGTTGGCGAGGGTGCTGAGCAGCGTGGATTTGCCAAAGCGCCGCGGGCGCAGGAAGATGAGATAGTCTCCGTCCGCGTCTTCAATGGCGGGGATGCAAGGCGTTTTGTCGGCGTAGAGATAGCCTTCCCGGCGTATGGCGGCGAAATCGCTTTTGGCATAGGGAATCTTCATCGGTTGCGCGCGACGCCGGCACAGGCGTTTGCCCGATGCAAGGGGATTTTCCAGAAGGCGCTTCTGGAGAAAAACCTAGCTCCCTCTTTTGAAAAAGAACCGAAAAAAAATCTTCCACTCCCTTGTGGTTTTGAGCGCCCCGCTGCGCTTACCCCATCAGGCACGGCGAGCGGCTCGGGCGAGCCCTTCATCATGCCTTTTTTAGGTTCATCCATCCTTCCCAAGGGGAGTCTTATGAGAACATCTATCTCTGTTATGCTGGGCGTCTTGAGCTTGCTATGTGCCAGCTCCGCCGCCCGGGCCGACACCAATGCGGATGGCAGCTTCTCCCATTCAATTCCTATCGCTGTCCCCAAAGGCCGCGCAGGCGTTGAGCCAAGCCTTTCGCTCGAATACAACTCACGCTCAGGCAATGGAGACTTGGGCGTAGGCTGGTCCATGGCCGGGCTGGATAAAATCAGCCGCGTCCGCGGACCCAATGGAGAAAACCCTACCTATCAATGGTCAAGTTCTAATGGCATGATTACTCAAGATGCCTTTTTCTATAAGGGCCAGCGGATGATCCGCGTGGGCGCCGGTGAATATAGGCTGCGCAATGAACACTATGATCAGATTCAGCAGGTGTGTACGGGCGGCTATGTGCTCAACGGCAAGGCACAATGCTTTTGGAAGGTGACATCGCCCGATGGCTGGGTCCGCGAATATGGACGCACAAGGGATTCCTCGTTTATTCCCGCGGGAGGCTCGTCTCCTCATGAGTATGCGCTGAATCAAGTGAGCGATCCCAATGGTAACTTCTATACCGTTACCTATATCTATGACGAGACCACGGGCGAGCATCACCCGAGCGTGATTAAATATACCCGGCATAGCAATACTTCGGTTCATCACGAAGTCCGCTTCAATTGGGAGGATAGGCCGGATGTGGATATCAGTTTCCGGGGCGGGAACGCGCCCGTGGTTCAGAACAATGAATTGACCAATCCCAATGGCTTTTATTCGAAATACCTAAAGCGGCTGGCGAGTATCGAAGTCTATTCGGGAAGCGCCCTCCAGCGCAGGCTGGATATGACCTACAACAATGAACCGGGCGCGGGGTGCGGGGCCGCTTCGGGAGGCCGAAGCCGATTGTGCAAGGTTCAGGAGTTTGGTACGGATGGCATAGCGGCTTTCCCGGCGCAAACATTTAGTTATAAAGGCACGAATAGCTCGTCGAACTTCTATACGGCGCTGCCCGCCCAGAATACGCTGCAGGGAATAGGCGCGCAGTCCTGGATCACCGCCGACTTTAACGGCGATGGCCGCGAAGACCTAGGCCAGGTATGGGGCAACGCCGGAACTCTCAATATGCTCCGCTATGATTCGACAGGCTCAGGCTTTGTAACCATCACCAACCTCAATATGAGCACCGATATCCAAGGCTCGCTGTTCTATGCGGCCATGGATGTGAACGGGGATCAGAAAAAAGATATGGTGATGGTCAAGAAGAGCTGTTCCGTCGATTGCAACCGGGTGGCGATCATTACCTGCCTATCCACGGTGAGCGGATTCGGGGCTTGCACGGAGCAGCCTCCTTGGACGCTGGGCAATGTCGAAGGCTATACGAGCGGCGGATTCCGTACCGTCGATGTGGACGGCGATGGGCGCCAGGATATTGTTCAGCTTACCGAGAGCGGAACGACGACCATTACCTATGTATACCGCTCCAATGGCGCGGGCTTTGAGGCGGCCAGCTCGGCCAGCCCCCTGACCGAAAAGCAATATCCCGATTGGTTTCCGATGGATGTGAATGGAGATGGCAAGACCGATCTGTTGAACATTCATATTGAAGGCGGCGGGGATCCCTATAATTGCGACGCGGGCGATACCAATCTGTGGTATGTGCTGCTATCCAATGGAGCCAATAACTATAAGCCCTATTACCGGATGACCCAAAATGGATGCCGGGCCGCGGGGCATAGCGCTTTTCTAACGGGTGACGTGAATGGCGACGGGCTGGCCGATCTGGTGGACTTGCGTGCCGATGCAAGCCAGGCCGAAACCTATCTCTCCAATGGCTATGGCTTCCGCGATCCGACCAACCATAGCAATCAGGTATGGGGAGGCGAAGGTTCGGAGGACTTGGGGAGGATGGCTATTTATGGTGAAAGCCGTTCCCTGATGGATATCGACGGCGATAAAAAGAGCGATTTGCTTCGTATGTATGCGGCCAATGGCAATTTCAC
This sequence comes from uncultured Polyangiaceae bacterium, assembly GCA_964537685.1. Classification (GTDB taxonomy): domain Bacteria; phylum Myxococcota_A; class Polyangia; order Polyangiales; family Polyangiaceae; genus CAZICM01. The sequence continues at coordinate 70,992 of CAZICM010000024.1, read as the reverse complement.
CGTGGTCGTTCATAAGTCGCGGGGCATTTATACCCAGGCCGATGGTATCTTCGATCCCGCTGTCGAGCAGCATTTCCCAGGCTTTGATGCCGGCCATGTCAGCGCCCAATGGATGGATGTGGACGGTGATGGCCAAAGCGATATCGTTCAGGGTTTTCTTCAGTCGGGTACCCTGCATCTGCGGATCTACAAGGCCAATAACTCCACGCCCGATCTCTTGACCCGAATCGATAATGGCTACGGGGGAATTACCGAGGTCGCTTATGAGTCGGCGGTGGATCATTGTCCCAGCCCCGATTATTGCGCGATTGTGACTTCGTTTAATGCCACCAATCAGCCACATTCGGTTCCCATGGGCTGGCCCAATGTGGCCGACACATCTCCCCGGCAATTGGCCGTCACGGTTCGGCGCTCGCCCGATAATGGCCAGAATTTTCCCCATGAAACCCGTCATACCTTTTATGATGGCCGCAAATACCTGAGCTCCGATTGGGAACGGCGCGGTAAAAACCTGGGGTTCCGGTGGATCAGTTCCAGGGACTTCGGCGGAGGTATCGGCGGCGTGACCAACAAGACATGGTTTTATCAAACCACTCCTATTGGCTCCGATCCCCCGGACAACAGCGATTTTAAGATTGCGGGCATGAAATGGTATGAGACTTCGTTTGATGGGGCTTGGCAGCGCTGGGACAAGAAAGAATACTTTTATTCGATTGGCGGCTTAACTGCAGCCAGCTCTACGGCGGGAGCGTCGCAGGAGACTTTCCCCCGGATCAGCAGCGTCCGAAGCGAAGTCTACAATGCGGGGACGCTGAGCGGAACCACCGTGGAGGATCGCATCTATTACGGCGATAACAATGTTCCCGCGGATACGGGATCCATTGGGCAGCTCAAAGAGATTCAATTTTCCTCGAGCAAGGATATGGCGGGCACGGCCACCCCGGATACGCGGCAAATCTTTATCTACCGGGCTAACGCGCAGGCCGCGCCCACTTGCCCTGGAGCGCTGATCTCCTCTCCCGTGCTCGAAGAGAAGATTCTAAACGCTCCCAACAATCAATTGCTTTCGCATAAAAAGACCAGCTTTCAAGCCTCGGATTGCCGGCCCGTGCTCAAGCAATCGTATTTGATCGACGAGTGGCGCTGGGTATCGCAAGGCTCCATGGCCTATACCAGCTTTGGCGAGATCGCAACGATGACGGACGCTGGGGGCGTGACCACGACCACCCAATATGAGCAAAGCCTGTTAAGCCCCTTCTATCAAAGCGCGGCCATTTCCGCGGCCAACGCCTTGGGACAGACCAGTTCGTCCACCTATGATGCTTGGGGGCAAATTACGATGCAAATTTCGCCTGATGGCCTTGTCAGCTACAGCGACTACGATACCCTGCACCGGCCTGTGAGCTCGTTGGTGAATGGGGTGCTGCGCAAGAGCATTGCCTATCCATCGTGGACGGAGGAAGTGGCCTCTGTTTCAACGGATAAGATTGGCAAGATGCGCCAGATAAGCCTGCTCAAGGACGGTATGGGCCGCGAGATCAAGACATCGGTTCAGTCGGATGACGGTTCCGCGGCAAAAACTGCATATACCTGCACGCAATATGATTCCAAGGGCCGTATTTCGGCGGTATCCAATCCGGGCTATAGCGACTGCGGCGGAGGAAGCGGGAAGTATTCGCGGTCTTTCTATGATGCGCAGGGACGGCTTTCTTATCAGACTTTTGATGATGGAAGGCCGCGCATCGATCATATCTATTCAGGGCCGCACTTGACAAACAACCAAGCTATCGAATCTGGGCGTGCAGCGCGAGGAGCTAACCTATACCGATAGCAGAGGCCGGGTGATCCGGCGCGTGGTGGGCAGCGGGGCGGATACAATGACGAGCAATTACGCTTACGATATCCTGGGGCGCTTGGTGGCCGTGAATAACGTGGGCGGAAGCACGCTGAGTTTTGTCTATGATTCCCTTGGCCGCAGGCTGAGCGAAACGGACAGTGGTACAACGCCTTCTGGAAGTGTTACGCGGCAGTATTGGTACGACGATTTCGGGCGTCTTGCGCGGGTACAGGATGCTGCCGGAAAGAATACAAGCTATTTATACGATAGCGCGGGCCGGCCGATCCGGGAATGCATCAATTCGGCAACATGCACGGCTTCGACCGTACCGGCCGAGACGACGAGCTATGGAACATCGGGCTATGCCACCGGAAAGATCGTCAGCAAGACAACGCCCGGTTCCGCGAACGAGTCGGCCGTGCAAACGCAGTTTACCTATGATGCCTTTGGGCGCCTTGGATCTCAGTCGGTAACGGTGGATGGATACACCAAGACAACAACGACGGTCTACAACGATACCGATGACAGCATCTCTTGCCGTATCAATCCCGATGGTTCGCTGACCAGGAACTTATCCAGCGCCTATGCGGGCCTCAATGGAACCCATCTATGGAAGATTGAGTTCTTTGATACATCGGCGCAGGGAAACTGCAATATCGTCGGCGTACCTGCTTATTCCTTTGTGTTCAGCGGCTATAATGCCGAGGGCCAGGCTGGGCAGATCGATTATTTTAAAGGTCTTTTGCTGGCCAACCGCTCGGTCAAGACCTTTAAGGATTGGGGCGGCCTGGCTTCGGTCATTACGACGCTCAGTGCCTCGGCCAATGAAATCGAACATCTAAGCTACGATCACAATGAGCTCTTGAGCCTCAAGCGTATTGTCGATGAACGCTCCAATACGGGATTTAGCAATGTGGAAACCAACCGCACCAGGGCCATGCGCTATGATGGAATCGGCAGGCTCATTCAAGCCGTTTCAGGCGCCGGCGCCAATTGCACGGGCGCGAACTGCAGCGCGGGCGGAAGCGCTGGCTCGTTTAACCATAGCTATGCCTTTAACGCGGCGGGAAATCTAAGCAGCAAAGAAGGCTATACCTTTGATTTTCATCCGCAGAGGGTACAGCAGCTCACCATAGGCTATCTCTACGGCAGCCCTGAAATCGAATACCAGTATGATAGCGTGGGCAATGTGATCCTCCGGACGCCGTGCATATATTGTACGTCTTGGAATTATACCTACAACCATAGGAATATGCTGGTCAGCGCAAGCTACAATGGCAGCGTTGAAGAAAGGAATACCTTTATCGGCGAAAGCCGCGTCAAGAAGGAATACAGGCCCAACAGCGCCTCCGACAAGGTGCAGACCTATTATTTCAATAACCAATATGAAATGCGTGTGAATGCCTCGGGTACCCAGACCCATACCATCTATGTCAATGGGCCGAATGGAAGGCTTGGCGCCTTTACACGCTCCGGGGCATCCTATGCGGCCAATGATGTCCCCAGCGATACGGGTACTTCCAAGACCGTGATCGCGGGTATCAGCGTGGGCGCGGACAAGGATGGCAAATCGCCGGTTCCTTTCATGATCATTGCGGGCGCCCTTCTTGGTCTGCGCGCGTTTCGCAAGCCTAGGCGCAATCCGGTGCCGCTGGGCAGTCTCCGAAAGCAGCGCTGGCCTTTTGCTGGGGCATGCCTTGCTCTGCTCTTAACCGTTGTCCATGGAATGGGCTGCAGCGGCGCAGAAGGGCAACGTGACGACGCCATGGCCCTCGATGGCAATCCTCTCCTGGATACCTCTTCATTGAGTGGAAGTACGGCTGTTGGAATTCCCCCGTCCGCCTACTTTATGATGGGCGATCATTTGGGATCCCCTTCTGTAATGACTGAAGCGGCAAACCCGGCTAATCTTGGGAAGCTGGTGTCCATCATCAACTACAAGCCCTATGGTGAAATTGACAATGCCACCTCGGCAGGCCCCAATGTGAGTACCCAAAAATTCACCGGTCAAGAGCTGGACGAAGAAACGGGGCTTTATAACTTTGGCGCCCGTATGTATGCCGCCGAATCCGGTCGCTTCTTATCGGTCGATACGCTCGTGGACGGCGCGGCCGATGCCAGGGGCTTCCTTCGTTATGCCTACGCCAAGGGCAATCCCCTGGTCTATAACGATCCCACCGGCCATCGGGTGAATTGCGAAGAGGATGGAACGTGTTATCATAGCGGCGTACATGCCCTCAAACCTGTACCCAAACCTCCCTCGCCCCCGCCTGTTCAAGATCCGGAACCCTATGATCCGCGCCTAGGTGAGCTGGCCGATGCCGGAGCGTCGTCTGTGGATGCAGCGGCAACCGGTGTTTCAGGCATCAACACCTTGTTAAACATCGATTCCACCTCGGGACATCCATTGGGTTCGGTCGGTGTGCTCGGAAATGCTTGGTCCACGATCAGGGCAGCCCAACAAGGCGATCGCATGGGTGTCGTTGAAGGCGCCCTGGGCATTGGACAAGATGCCATCAACATGTATGCGCAGATTCATCCAAACTATGTGATTTCAGCCTTTGGAAAGACGACGACCTTTGGCCAGGTCGCAGGCAAACTGGCTGTTCCCGCGGCGGTGTTTGTGGCAGGTGTCAAGACCTTGGATGCCGCGATCCAAGGCTATCAAAATGGCGGCGGTCCCCGGGGAGCGCTGACGTTAGCGGCGCCTCAATTCTATGGCGGCGTGGAATCCATTGCCTTCGCAGCCATCACCATAACCAATGCACCCGTAGCGGCGACGGTCTTGGCCACGGAAGTGGCTTATGGAATTGCCGCGGATGCGCTCGGCGTCGAAGGTCCGAGAACGCTCGGCGAAACCGTGGGCATGGTCGCCGCAATCCAGGCCAACAATGCCATCGATGCGGGAGGAAATCCCTTTGCAGGAACGATGAATACCATCTCACAAATCGGCGCATGTGCAGCCAATGATTTGGCGACCGGAAACAATGTATTCGCCAAGGCTTGGAATGCATTCTTTCCTCCAGCGCATCCATAGCCCCGTCTTAGTTCCCGCCGCTTATTGACCCACCCCCGCTTATTCCCTGAACCGCCGGACGCGCTCTGTGCAGCGTTCCAAATCCATGGCCGATTGAGCCTCGGAAAAGTCGAGTAATTTCCGGCGGACCTCCATGGGCATGCAGTAATCCGTTGCCTTCCACAACCGGGGATCGTCCGTTCCTGTAAAAGGCTCAATATCGGTCCACACAATCAGGGTCTTATCATCGGAAGCCGCGACGATCCGCCTTTCATCGGGACTCCACGAAGCCATATTAAAAGGTTCGCCTCCTGTCCGGAGCACCACGGGTTCCCCCAGGCCATCCGTGCTCCATATACGCACCGTCCCATCGTCGGATGATGAAACAAATCGCTTGCCATCGGCCGTAAACACCCGATCGCCGCGCACGTCTGTATTGCCCTCGTGCCCTCTAAAGACAATGGGCTCTTCGGCGCCTTCAAATTCCCATAAATATAGGCATTTATCGGTGGAGCCAACAAGAATACGCCTCCCATCGGGGCTAAAGGCCAGCGACAGAAGATGCTCGTTGAAGCGGCGCGGCGCAATCGGCTGACCTTTGCCATCGGAGTCCCAAAATCGAAGGGTATTGTCCCAAGACACCGATGCAATCAGCCGGCCATCGGGACGAAAGAACGCGCCAAATACCAGGTCTTGATGCCCCTCCAGCACCATCGGCTCGCCGGAGCCATCGGTGTTCCATACCCGCACCGTCTTGTCATACGAGCACGAAACAAGCTTCTGGCCATCCGGGCGAAAAGCCACCGATGTTACCAAGGATTGATGCCCCCGCAACACAATCGGTTCGCCAGACCCATCGGCATTCCATATCCGAATGGTCTTATCCATTCCGGTCGACGCAATGCGCTTGCCATCTGGACTGAAGGCCGCGCGATAGACAAAACCTTCATGTCCCCGCAGTACCAAGGGCTGTTCCTTTCCTTCCGCATCCCAAACGCGCACGGTGCCATCCAAGGAACCAGAAACAATGCGCCGGCCGCTGGGATCGAATACAGCCGAATTCACAGGACTTTCATGCCCCCTGAACACGATCGGCCGCGCAAGATTCAATGTATCGGAAATACGCGCGGTCTTATCCCATGAAGTCGACACAATATGCCGGCCATCCGGAGCAAATGCCGCACCAGTGACAAAATGATCGTGGGCGCGCAGGACAACGCTCTGTCCCGAACCATCGGCATTCCACAACCGAACCGTCTTATCGTAGGACGCCGAGACAATATACTTTCCGTCCGCGCTAAACGAAGCCCTTGTCACGCCGTTATGATGACCTTCAAGCACAAGCGGCTTGCCCGAACCATCGGCATCCCACACCCGCACGCTTTTATCCTCGGAAGACGAAACGATTCTTTCACCGTGGGGGCTAAAGCTTGCCGATGAAACAGCTCCATCATGGCCCTGCAAAATCCGAGGGCTGCCCGAGCCATCGGCATTCCATACCCGAATCGTCTTATCCCTCGATGCCGATACAAGCCGGGAACTATAGCGATCCCACGCCACCGAATTCACGCCCTCTGTATGACCTTCAAGCACAAGGGGCGGCCCAGTTCCATCGGCGTTCCATATCCGTACCGTGCGATCTTGAGAAGCCGAAGCGATATGCTTGCCGTCTGGACTCCATGCCACCCCTCCAACACTCGCCGTATGCCCCCGCAATACCATGGACTCACCCGTGCCATCCGTATTCCATACCCGAATGGTCTTATCCCTGGACGAAGACGCGATCTGCTTGCCATCGGGGCTAAACGCAACCCGCACCACTTCAGCCTCGTGCCCCTTCCACACAACGGGCTCGCCCAAGCCATGGATATCCCAAATCCGCACCTGCTTGTCCGCGCCGCCGCTACCAACCGACCCGCCATCCGGAGAAAATACCGCGTCAAACACCGTCTCATCATGTAAAAAAACCATGGAGGCAACCCCTGCGTCGCGCATCGAGGATGCCAGCGCCGACCATCCCCTGGGTAATGCCCCCGGCTCAATTTCCCGAAGCAAGGCCAGCGCCACCGTTGGATCTCCCTGCCGCTCCCGGGCTACCGCGATCCGGGTTGCGTTTCGGGCCCTCCGGGCTTCCTCCATCGCTTGCAGGGCTTGTTCATCCGCGCGGGCCGCCTGAACGTCGGCCCGTTTCGCCTGCCGCAGCGAAACCCCGGTGGCCACGCTCAGCGATCCGATCACAAAGGCCAGCGTCGCCAAAATACCGCGGGTCCGCCAAACAAACTTTTTTAATACATAGCTCATCGTGGGCGCCCGGGCCTGCACAGGCAATCCATCGAGATAACGCCCAAGATCATCGGAAAGCTTGTCCGCCGATGAATAGCGCAGCGCCGGGTCCTTGCGCATCGCCTTCAGTACAATATTGTCCAAATCGCCCGCCAGGATTGGCGCGATAGCCTTGGGTGCAACCGCGCTCGGCTTGGGCGGATCCTCGTCAAGCATGGCTTGCAGCGCCGAGAGATCATCGCCTTCCATGCGCCGGGCCGGCACCCCTGACAAAAGCTCGTACAATACCGCACCCAGCGAATACACATCCGCCGATGTTGAGATCGGCTCGCCCCGCGCCTGCTCTGGACTCGCATATTCAGGCGTGAGCAGCCTCATGCCCGTCCGCGTGTGGGCTTCCTGTTCCCGATCAAGCCACCTCGCAATGCCAAAATCGAGCAGTTTAGGCTCTCCCGATGGCGTGACCAGAATATTGCCCGGCTTGATATCGCGGTGAACAATCAGCTTTGCATGCGCAAACGCAACGGCATCGCATACCTTTCTAAACAGGACAAGACGCGCTCTCACCGGGAGATTCTGCCCGACCGCATAAGCCGTCAAAGGCTTGCCCTCCACCCGTTCCATCACAAAATAAGGCACGCCTTCCTCGGTCGTGCCGCCGTCAAGCAAGCGGACAATGCCTGGATGCGTAAGCTTTGCCAGCATTTGACGCTCATCCCGAAGCCGGGCTGCCGCGCCCGCTGTCTCCAGCCCATGGTAGAGCAATTTTATGGCGACTTCTGTGCGGTACTCCCCATCATCGCGCTCTCCAGCATAAACGATACCCATACCTCCCCGCCCGAGTTCCCGAATCAGCCTGTAGTGCCCAATTTTTCTCCCTTCCAAGGCAGGCATGGCCTCTTGCTGAATCAGCACGGCTTCACGGCCAATGACTTGGTTCAGACCTTCGGACGCCCCCTCTGCATTCTCGAGAAGCCCCTGGATTTCCGCCCTCAGCTCCCCATCATCGCCGCACATCCGCACGAGCAGCGCATCCCGCTCTTCCCGGGGCAGCTCCAGCGCGGCATCAAAGATGTCCTCGATGCGCTTCCAGCGTTCGGGCGTCATACATTGTTCTTCATCTGCGCGAGCAGAAAAGCCTCTGCCAAACGCAAATCCCTGGCGACGGTATTTTCGTGAACGCCCAGCACGGCCGCCATTTCGCCTTGAGACATGCCCCCAAAATAGCGCAACTCGATGGCGCGGGCTTTGCGCTCATCGACATTGGCCAGCTCATTCAGCGCGTCATCCAGCGCGCAGAGCAGCTCGGGACGTTCCTGGGCGGCGATGGTCTCATCCAAGGTTAGCGGCCGCTCGGCTCCTCCTCGTTTTTCGGCCCGGCGGCGGCGGGCATGATCGACAAGAATACGGCGCATTTGGCGGGCCGCCAGGGCAAAGAATTGCACCCGATCGGCAAAGGCCAAGCCATCGCTCCCGGCCAGGCGGATGAACGCCTCATGAACAAGCTCGGTGGTACGAAAGGTATGGCCCTGCCGTTCCCGCCGCATATAGGAAGCGGCCAAGCGATGAAGTTCTCCATACACAAGCGGCGTCAGATGATGCAGCGCCTGCTCATCGCCCCGAGCCCACGCCTGCAAGAGGAGAGTGATGGATTGCTCCGCCATGCCTGAACGCCCCCTCTCGCCGCTCAGGAGCGCCCATGGCCAAGCAGCGCCGCGGTATCCCAATAAAAGGGCCTTAACTCAATCACTTTGCCATCGCGCAGCTTCCAGAACTCGGCCACCCTTGTATCGACCACGGTATCGCTGCCCTTGAGCCCAATCTTCACCCGCATCAGCGCAACCACATACGCACCGCCATCGAGAACGCTATCCACCTCGAACTCAAAGCTGCGCCACGACGCGAAAACCAGCGAAAACAGCTTTTGAAAGCCCTCGAGACCATGGAATGTGCCCCCATAAGGAAGCGAATCCGCCTCAATGGCCTCGATCTCAGGATCGATATACGACATAATGGTCGGCAAATCCCCGCGCTTGGCGGCGTCATAAATAGCCTCGACAATTTGCTGATTGGTCTGCTGCATGTTGATCACCTTCCTAGGTATCGAATGCCACTTTCCAAGCGGGGTGTCAACGGCAAATCTAGCCGATTCCAGCAGGCGATGGAGAACGGCCCTCCACACTTGACTAGCCCATCGGGCGCCCTACCTATCGGTCCCTGTATGCCTGCTTCCAGCCTGCTCGCCCTGCTCGATGACATCGCCACGCTTTTAGACGATGTGTCCATCATGACCAAGGTGGCCATGAAAAAGACCGCCGGTGTGCTGGGCGATGACCTAGCGCTCAATGCCGAACAGGTTTCCGGCGTGCAAGCCGAGCGGGAACTTTCGGTGGTATGGGCCGTGGCCAAGGGCTCGGCCGTCAACAAGCTGATTTTGGTGCCCGCAGCCTTGGCCATTAGTGCCTTGGTGCCTGCCGCGATTACACCCCTCTTAATGATAGGCGGGCTCTTTCTGTGTTTTGAAGGCTGTGAAAAGCTGCTCCACAAGTTTCTGCACAGCCCGGAGGAAGAAGCGGCCCATAAAAGCGCCCTAAAACAGGCCGCCACCGCGCCCGATCTCGATCTGGTCGCCTTTGAAAAAGAGAAAATCAAAGGCGCGGTGCGCACAGACTTTATTCTTTCGGCGGAAATTATCGTGATTTCGCTGGGCACCGTGGCCAATGCCAGTTTTACGCAGCAGGTGATGACGCTGAGCGTGGTCGCGGTCTTGATCACCCTGGCTGTCTATGGTTTGGTGGGCGGCATTGTAAAGCTCGACGACTTAGGCTTGCACTGGTCGCGCTCTGCGGATGCATTTCGGCGCCGGCTAGGCGGTGGGATATTGAGATTCGCCCCAATCTTGATGAAATCGCTATCGGTGCTGGGCACGGCGGCCATGTTTATGGTGGGCGGAGGGATTTTGGTGCATGGCCTAAAGCCGGTGCATCATTTCTTTGAAAACCTAGGCCGCGCGCTTGGCGGAGGGGTGCTTGGGTGGCTTTTACAGACCTTTGGCGAAGCCGGTTTTGGGGTGCTGGTGGGCGCCGCGGTGGTGGCTTTGATTCAGGTCTATCGCAAGCTATTGGGCGGGAAGAAGAAAAAGGGCTGATAGCCGGGACGCCTCGTTTACAGAGGCGGCCCTTCCGGATACACGAGCTCCAGCCGCTTGGCCCGCAATTGGGCTTCATTGAGACAGAGCTCTTCGATTTGCAACACCAGCGCCTCGCTAAGCCCAAGCTTCGCCGCCATCCTGATCACCATGGCCCGCTCCCGCTCGCTATAGGCACCATCCGCACTACACGCCCGGATCGCATCATACACCAAGAAACGCCGGCAAGCATTGGCTTCTGGATTTGCCGAAATGACCCGCTCGATATCCTCATCGGCCTTGTAGGACTTGAGCTCATCAACCAGCCAATCCGGCGCGCCAAAGGCGGCCGCATGACCAACCGCCCATTCTCTCTCCTCCGGCGTCAATGTCCCATCGCCGTTGGCGCAGATAAGAACCGCCTTCATATAACCTTCAAACGCCGCCTCGCTCGGAAGAGTGCTGAAGTTGGCCTTATCTTTAAAAGACCACAAGTGCCCAAGTTCTCTATTCGTCTTCATAATTTCATCTCCCTAAAGCATCAGCCATGCGCTTTTTGCCCACGGCGCGCTCTAGCGAAGAACAAACAACTATGCTTGGCCCGCGCATGTCAAAGATTTTTCTTGACAGCGCCCTCCCCCTTCTTTAACCCACGATCATATACTCCAACCCCGAGGTACGACCATGGCAGACCGCTACATCGATCAAGACGAAGTAAGCATTTACGGCTCTTATTCCTCCAAACAAATCCGCGCGCGCGTTGTGGGCTTGCTCCCTGTTTTCGATCCGGCGCTCAACCACATCGCCGATCAAATTGACGCCAACACTGCGGCCGTCGAAGGCGCCGTCGCAATTGCCCGCGACACCGATGCCCAAACGCGCAAGGGCAGCCACCAAAAATCTCCGCTTCTCGCCGATGCGTTTGACCTGATCGGCCGCTTTAGCAAACATCTCGACAGCCACAAAGCCAATACCATCGATCGCAAACTCTTCTTCACCAAAGACGGCACCATTGCGGGCATTGGGCGGGGCGCCAACGATGTATTCCTCGCCGTAAATTGGATCACATCCAAGCTGGCCGAGCCCGATAACGCTGTTAACAGCCGGGCCGAATGGCATCAAGAGTTTTTGAATATGGGAGTCTTATTAGGACCGGCCCTTGCCTTTTCCAGCGACGCCCGAACCGACAGGCGCAGTCAAACGCCGGAAATCCGGGCGGCCCGCGAAGCCTTTTTAAATGTCTATCAAGCGGCCAAGGCTCAAGTCGAATGCGTATTGAGGCTAACAGGCAAGCTTCACCTGATGTCCTCTATCTTTTATGACTTGGCGGTGCCCGGCCAACGCAAAACCACGGCAGCTCCGGCCGAGGATGAGACGGACGGGAATAAACCGGGAGAGAAGTAACGATGTTCTAACCATGAGATATGCACTCTCCCGTTCTCTCGCGCTGATCTTCCTTGCGGCCATGGCGGGTGCCGTTATCGGTCGCACCTGGCCGCGCGGAGCTCCAAAACCTCAATCGCTGCCCCTTCCATCTTCAACCACGCCGCCCACCAACAAATCCGGCCAAGATTGCCGCGCCGAACAGGCCGAACTTGCATCCATCCAAACCCAACTGAATATATGCCTGGCCTTTGATCCGCCTCCCACCATAGAAGAGGCTCCATCCCCGGCTTCCCTTGGAGAACCTCAACACCCAGTCACCGCCGAAAACGATATCAAGCTCAATCGCAAACGCCTAAAAACCTATCCTGAAGCCGTAATCGTCCAGCACTTTGACGGAAGAACCGGCGTGTACCGGCCTGATGATTGGCCGATCGACGGCGAGGGAATCATCGTCGCGCGGAAGTTGCCCAACGGCCATATCGCCTGGTATTCGGGACCCGATGCCGGCCCGCGTTCAGATCCATCAGCATTTCAAACATCTTCTGCGTCGCCCAGCTCCGAGCTGCCCGCAATTGAGCGAGCAGCGGATGGGACAATCTTGGTGAATGGAGAACCCGCCGACAATGCTGTGCAGAGGATGTTTGGAGGAAAGATCAGACCCGAGCATGGAGATACACCATGACTCTCCCTCGCACTCTTGTCCTTGCGCTTGTGCTGATGGCTGGCATCGCCGGAGCTTTGATTGCCCGCGCCGTTTCAAAGAGTCTCCAGAAATCAAGCGCAATCGCGAGCTTCTGGAGGGTGATTCCGAGGCCGTGATTGTGCGGCGCTGGTATTCCCGATCCAATACCGATGGAGGAGCGCGTGCCATGTTTCGGGGAAGCTCCATCGAAATTGAAGCAGATGGACGAATTACCGTGCGTGGGAAACAGGCTCCGCCTTGGGTTTTGCAAATGCTCGGTGAATCTGTAGACGAGCCGGATGCGAGTGAACAACACAGCCCCTGATCAGATCCGTTGCCCCTTGTACATCCAAACGAGGCCATTCGCATCTTGCAATTGGCTCTTGTCACCACAAACAGAGCCGTTTGCTTTGTGCAGTTGGCCCTTGTAGGCGCAGCCGAGTCCCTTCGCATGTTGCAGTTGGCCCTTGTATAGACAAACGGAGGCTTTCGCATTTTGCAACAGCCTCCGTAGGGCATCACAAGGGGCCACACGCGCGATCCAACGCGCCCAACTCACTCACATGCGGGCGTCTTCGTTAAACAACTCACGAAATTGCCGCAATTATCCCCTGTACAGCTCTCCAAATGGTCAAGAATCGCATCCTCATTTGCACAAGAGTTTCCATCGTCCTTCTTCGTGTTGCAGGTACAGGTCGTACCAGGCGAGCATTCTTCAAACTTCGCGCAAAAATCCTCGCACACGGCTTCCGCATCGCGCCCGCAGCCCGCACCAAGCACGAAAAGGCCAAAGGTCAGCGTTCACAGAGCCATTATCCGAACAACAGTTTTTGACATGATTCAATCTCCTTTTTATTGTCACAGCATGTACTTCGCCGTTTCAAAAACTCCCCACCAGCCCCAGCCCGCCTTGTCCAGGCCCAAGCGTTGGCATCAGCATCCAACGCTGCTCTTTTCTCACGCCCCCATCCTTGTCCACATACCCGTTCGTTGGCCGCCTCGCCATCACAATCGATGATGCAATCACCGCCACCGATGCCCCCAGTGTCACCCCTCCAAAGACCCCCAGCAAGACCTCGCTGTGGTTCTCCTGCGTTCCATGATCCAAATCCCCCAATTTGCCCGCCTTGAACATCCCATAAAAGCCAACGCTCGCCCCAAGCGCCGCCGTCACGCAGTTCATCGTCGCCCAATTGACCGGCATCGGTTTCTCAGGCCAGGCCCATGCATAGTAGCCTACCGAGTAATATGCCGGCAGCATGGTCATATGGGCCAATACCAAACCCCCAAGCGCCAGCGAGCCCGCGTCTTTATGCGATGCTTGAGAGGGCTCCGCCGCCAAAAGCAGAGCCATCCCAAGCCCCAAGGCCACCCCGGAGCGGAGCATTTAAGCCACCACCACGTTCACGATTTTACCGGGCACATAAATAAATTTCTTAATCGCCTTCCCGGATGTGTATTGCACCACGCCCTGCGCCGCCAGGGCGATTTCCTTGACTTCGTTCTCGGTGGCCGCCCTTGGAATTTGAATATGCCCCCGGACTTTGCCATTCACCTGCACGGCCATGGAAATCACATCATCGATGCATAAGGCTTCGTCAAAGGCCGGCCAGGGTTCATAGGCCAGCGTTTGGGCATGACCCATCATCGACCAAAGCTCCTCGCCTAGATGAGGCGCAAAGGGCGCAATCAACAAGACCAGGGTTTGAGCGGCTTCGCGGGGAAGCGCGGGCAAGGCTCCCAGATGATTGACAAAAACCATCATCGCGACAATCGCCGTATTGAAGGCTAGGCTTTCGATGTCGTGGGTGACTTTTTTAATGGTTTTGTGCATCAATCGTTTGGTTTCCTCGCCCATATCACCGGACAAGGGGCGGGATAGAACCGAATAGAGCTTATCCCTAAAGCGTACCATGCCGGCGATTTGGGCCGTCTGCCAGGGCTTTACCGCTTCCAGCGGACCCATGAACATTTCATACAGGCGAAGCACATCGGAGCCATGGGCTTTGACAATATCGTCGGGATTGATGACATTGCCCCGGGACTTCGACATTTTTTCGTTGTCCTCGCCCAAAATCATCCCTTGATGCACCAGTTTCATAAAGGGTTCGGGATGAGACACTTTGCCCAAATCGAAGAGGACTTTATGCCAAAAGCGGGCATACAAAAGATGGAGCACGGCATGCTCGGCGCCGCCCACATATAAATCGACGGGCATCCAGTCGTTGTAGGCTTGTTCGCTCCAGGCTTGTTCGCTGTTTTTTGGATCGATAAAGCGCAGATAATACCAGCAGGAGCCCGCCCACTGGGGCATGGTATTGGTCTCGCGCGCATACCATTGGCCATTTTCCTGGAAGAAGCGCCAATCGACGGCTCTTGCGAGAGGCCCGGCCGGATCTTCGCCTGGGCGATAATCCGAAAGCGAAGGCAGGACCAAGGGCAAATCGGATTCTTTTACGGCAATGGGCGTGCCGAAATCGATTTCATAGAGATCGGGCGAGGCCGTTCTGGGATCGATACCCGGCTCTTTGAGCTTTACGGGGAAATAAATAGGAATGGGCTCTCCCCAATAGCGCTGCCTTGAAAATACCCAATCGCGGAGCTTGTAATTGATTTCTTTTTTACCTTTGCCCAGCGCGATTAGCTTTTCGACGATGGCCCGTTTGCAATCGGCTGTTTTCAGGCCATCGAATTCGCCGCTCCGCACATTGATTCCATCGTCCACATAGGCTTCATTCAGCGTTTCATGCAATGAGCCATCGGGGCTGACGACTTCCACAATGGGCAAATCGAACGCTTTGGCAAAGGCGAAATCGCGCTCATCGTGGCCGGGAACGGCCATCACGGCGCCTGTTCCATAGCCGCCCAGCACATAATCGGCGACCCAAACGGGAAGTTTTTGGCCGCTAATGGGATGAATGGCATAGAGACCCAAAAACACGCCGGTCTTTTCTTTTTGGCCTGCGGCCATACGATCGCGATCGCTTTTATTGGCCGCCGCCGCCACATAATCGCGCACCGCGGCCGCGCGCTCTTCGCCGACGGCCGAAGGATGCTGCAGACACCATTGAGACAGCGCATGTTCGGGCGCGACGACCACATAGGTCGCACCCATCAGCGTATCGGGCCTGGTTGTAAAAACGGTGAGCGCTCCATGGCCATGGCCATCGATGTCAAATGAAATCTGAGCGCCTTCGGAGCGTCCGATCCAAGCCTTTTGCATGGCCAGGGTGCCCTCGGGCCAATTGACCAGCGATAGATCTTCGGCGAGGCGATCGGCATAAGCGGTAATGCGCAGCATCCATTGGCGGAGCGGCACACGCTGCACGGGATGATGGCCGCGCTCGCTTTTTCCATCGACGACTTCTTCATTGGCGAGCACGGTTCCGAGCGCGGGACACCAATTGACGCTGACCTTTTCCTGAAAGGCCAAACCGCGTTCAAACAATTTTAAAAAGATCCATTGCGTCCAGCGCACATAAGCTTCATCGGTGGTGGACAGCTCGCGCGACCAGTCATAGCTAAAGCCCAGCATTTTAAGCTGGCGCTTAAAGGTATCGATATTTTTATAGGTGGTTTGAGCGGGGTGGGTACCTGTTTCGATGGCGTGCTGTTCGGCGGGGAGGCCGAAGGCATCGAAGCCCATGGGATGGAGCACATCGAAGCCTCGCATTCGTTTGTAGCGCGAGATGATATCGGTAGCGGTATAACCTTCGGGATGGCCGACATGGAGACCGGAGCCTGAAGGATAGGGGAACATATCGAGGGCGTAGAACTTCGGTTTTCCTGCGGAGCGCGAGGATTGAAAGGTGAGATGTTCGTCCCAATAGCGCTGCCAGCGCGCCTCGATTTCGGCGTGGGGATAGCGCTGGGGTTCGTTGGATTTGGAAGCTGAATGGGCAGGAGACGTCGGTTCGGAAATATTCTGGGTGCTCATGGCGGCGGAGAGGCTCTTACTATTGCTGGGAGCGAATTGAAAGAATCAAAAGATTGAGCAGAATCAAAAGCTCCCTTGCCTTCGGATCGTTTTTCGGCACACTGCGCGGCCATGCGCGTACATCTGATTGCCGTATGCGGAACGGGTATGGGAGCGCTGGCCGGCCTATTTAAAGCCGCGGGCCACGATGTTTCAGGTTCGGATAAAGCCTTCCATCCGCCTATGGGGCCCGCCCTCGAACAATGGGGAATTCGCCTTTTAGAAAACTACGATCCCGCTCATCTCGACCCGGCTCCCGATTTGGTCATCGTCGGCAACTCGTGCAGACCCGATAATCCCGAGGCCAAAACCGCTATCGAACGCGGCTTGAATGTGCGCTCGATGCCTCACGCCCTCGCCGAATATATGCTCGCAGGCCGCACGCCTCTCGTCGTTGCCGGCACGCATGGCAAAACAACCACCAGCGCTATGTGTTCGTGGATATTGCACGATACCGGACGCGATCCCGGCTTTTTAATCGGCGGATTGCCTAAGAATTTTCCAACGAGTTTTAAGCTGCCCGAACAGCGCGAAAAAAAATTGCCTCTCTTCAATGACGCGGATTCCTTAAAACCTTTGCGCGGCGCGCCTTTTGTTGTGGAAGGCGATGAATACGACACCGCTTTTTTCGAAAAAACACCAAAGTTTTGGCACTACAAACCCGAGGTGGGAATTATCACTTCAATCGAACACGATCATGTCGATATTTATCCCAATCCGGATTTATATTTTAACACATTTATCGGATTTATCGAGCGCATTCCATCGAATGGCTTAATCGTTGCCGCCGCGGCCGATCCCAAAGTGGTTGAGCTTGTCCAAAAACATAAGCGCCCCGAAACCGAAACCGCTTATTTTGCCTTGGAAGGCGACGATACCCATGGGCAGGCGCCCCACTGGCTCGCGGCGCCCGCATCGGCCGATGAATCGGGCCAATCCTTCGATGTGTATGCGGGCGGGATGTATGCGGGGCGCGCGGCTATTTCTGTGCCTGGATTGCACAATGTGCGCAATGCCATCGCGGCGATCGCGGCCACGGCTCAAGGCTATGGAGTGCCGCTGCATCAAGTGATTCCTGCACTCTCGCGCTTTTCGGGCGTGCGCAGGCGCCAAGATCTTTTGTATGAGATCCGCAGCGTGCGGGTGTACGACGACTTCGCGCATCATCCAACGGCCGTCGATGAAACCTTGCGCGCCATTCGCACCAAACATCCGGCGCATCGTTTGTGGGCGGTTTTTGAGCCGAGAAGCGCGACGGCTTGCCGGACGCTGCATCAAGATCTCTACGCGCATGCTTTTTCGGCGGCGGATCGGGTGATCTTCGCGCCCGTGGGCAGACCCGATATTCCCGAGGCTGAAAGGCTGGACACGGCGCGCTTGGCCCGCGAACTCAATGCGCAGCATATTCAAGCCGAAACGGCGCCGAGCGTGGATGCCATCGTAGAAACGATCGCCAAAGAAGCGGCGCCGGGCGACACGATTTTGCTTCTCTCCAACGGAGCGTTTGGAGGCATTTACGAAAAGCTGCGCGAGGCGCTTTCCCGATGAGCAGCAGCCTGAGCGAAGGGGCGCTGAGCGAGCTGTGCGCGATAGCGTTATCGGCTGCCGCGAGCGCGGGCGAGATTGTGCGGGCTGGTTATCGATCGCATCCTCATGCGGACAAAAAAGGCAAAAGCGATTTGGTGACCGAGTTCGACAGGCGCAGCGAGGATTTTTTATATGAACGCCTGCTGGAGCTCGCGCCTGGGATAGCGATCATCGGCGAAGAACACAGCTCTGGCTCGAGCGATCCGGCTGAACGCGACGAGCCCCGCCCTGGATTGGTTTGGTATGTAGATCCGCTGGATGGCACGACGAATTTCGTACATGGGCATCCATTTTGGTGTGTATCGGTGGGGCTGATGGACAACGAAGAGCCTGTGCTTGGAGCGATTTGCGCGCCGATGCTAAGCACGAGCTGGTCGGGCTGGGTGATGGAGAGCGAGGGTTCGAAAGCGTGCGGGAAAGCCTTTAGAAACGGCGAAGCATGTTCGGTGAGCCCGGTGGCCGATTTAAGCGAAAGCCTGATTGCGACGGGATTTCCGCCGCTGCGCACGGTGATACCTGCGAATAATTTTAATTCATTTATAGCGGTGAAGATTCAAGCGCAGGGCGTACGCCGGTGCGGGAGCGCGGCCATCGATTTAAGCATGGTGGCGGACGGCACCTACGAAGGCTATTGGGAGAGGCGATTGCATGCGTGGGACACGGTAGCGGCGAGCGCGGTCTTGCTGGCGGCGGGAGGCCGGATTACATCCTTAGAAGGCGAAAAGCCCAATTATCATATTGGACATTTGGTGGCGACCAATGGATGGATTCATGGGGCGCTGCTGGAAGCGATACATGCTTAATTGGATTGGATTGATTCTTTCAAGCAACTTTATAGATCAGCGGCTTAAAGCTCGGAGCAGGAATCGGTTTTCCCTCTGCGCTGGCAGCTTCAATCCAAGCGGCTTTTGCGCGAAGAACCTCGCGAAGCGCTTCCTCGGGTGTGTCACCAAAGGCCGAGCAATGAGATAGATCGGGGATGTCGGCGATATATCCCTCATCTTCATCGCTCCAAAAAATATTGATGTGATGGTCCTTCATGCGTCACCGCGAACATTGAGATTATGCTTTTCCGCGACTTGAAGCAATTGCTTAATCTGATAGGGCTTTGCTTGCCCGCGAACATTCTGTAGGTTAAGCAGCTCAGGCACAGCCGGATGAGTAAAAATGTGATGGCTGCCACTGACGCGAGAAAGCCGAAAACCAAAAACCTCTGCCAATGCACACAATTCGGTGAACCGAAAGTTGTGCGGTGACGCAAGTGCTTTCATCAAGAGTTTACGGGGATTCATACACCACAGGGCTTATTTCTTTTCCGCGGAGCGTGACGCCAAACAACGAAATACGACATCACCTCCCTTGTATCATTGCAATCCAATCGCATGCAAGTTCCGGCGCCGTAGATTTAAAAATCCTATTGACCTCCGCGATCTCGCCGCTAAACTGCCTCTGTTCCCTCTGCCCGCTTCTGTGAATGTTCGACAATTGAATCCCGATTAAGCATGAACCAGGGGGCCAACTCCCTACCGTGGTGTGCAGGCCCGGATACTTTCACCGGGAAGCCTAAAGCGGTATATCCGGCTCCCACCTAGCATCGCTAGGGGTTCAAGTCGTTCTTTTCACGTCCCGGGTGGTACGGAACTTTTTTGTTTTGTCGCTCTTTACTCAGCGGGTTAATGCTTTGGCGTTGACCCGCTTTTTTATTGGATTGTTATGGAACTTGAAAGCTGCCCGCTTCTTCGAGGACCATCTGAACCGTTCCCATATTGGTCATTGAACGGTATTGAGCGGCTATCCAATCAGGCGTTCTCACCGTATTTGAAATGCGAACTTCATCCACCAAACCCCGCAGGCAATTGGTTTGCCCTTGACCCGCCCAGCGCCCTATTTTCGCGCTCACATCGCAGGCCGTCAGCGAACCCGTGTTAACGCTGCTTACCAATGAACCATTTTTATAGGCTTTCAGTGCGATTCCATCAAATGTGGCCACCAGGTAATACCAGGGATGCGAAGCGGCCGAGCCAATCTCAAAAAGCGTGTGCTCCCATACCCCATTGGCTTTTTGAACCGCAGCCGAAGCCAGCTCAAACGAATCCGGAGAATCCCATACCAGCTCGTAGTTACAGCTCCGGCTCAGAATGGCCGTCCCGTCGGTCACCGTTTTACTCGGCCCTTCATCAGGCTGCGCCCAAGCTTCAACCGTAAATGTCGCCAATTGCTCCGTATTGCCTAAATCAATATATTGGCCATCGGCTCCGCTCAGGCTTCTTCCAAGCCCAGCTTGCCCCGCCCCCAATTGCGTTCCCATATTGATCGCATTGCCATTATTGCCGGTAGAATCTACAATGGGATCGCCGTGCAAATGCCACACTCCCTTAAATCCCGGCGACCATACTTTAAATGCGGCTTGGGCATCGGCCGCCCCCGGATTGCCATAATACATCATTATGGTGGTTCCGGCAGCATCAATTAAAGGCACCTTCACCCATAGAATCGACTCGCCCGCGGAATCCCAGCGTTCAATTTCATAAGATAATGGAAGTGTCCCATCGGCATTGGTAAACCGGATATCACCCCCATTGGGCTGGGCTTGGCTAAAATCGATACCATTGGGTGTCAATCTGATCAAAACTGGAAAGTCCACGAGCGAAGTCGCCGAGCCGCTGTTTATCGCCAAGGTGACTCTCCGGCTCCATACCGTGTTCATCCCTCCGCTGCTGGATGTGCTCCCGCTGCTGGATGAAACGCCCGATGATGTGCCTTGGCCTCCCGAGCCGCCCGTCTGCGCGCCTCCCGCGGAACCCCCGCTGCCCTGTTGCCCTTCTGTAAATTGAAAATCGTCCACGCCCGCGATTTGACGGCATCCAAATGGAATTCCAATCAAAAATAAACCACCCACGATCCAATTGCATTTCATGGCCGTCCCTGTCATGTAACGATCATTTAAATTCCTTGAAAGAAGCCGGGGGCCGCGCGCGCGCGGAACCAGAAGCAGACGCGGACGCAGAGGCCGACGCAGGCGCGGAAGGAGCATCTTCCTTGCGGATGACCTTCACTTGATCGCCCGCAATTTCAAGCACCTCCAGCTTGCCTCCATAATAAGCCGACAGCCCCACATCGACACGCCACGCCTTTCCATCGCAAGCCGACGAAATACCGCCTTTTTGAACCGTATGACCGACCACCATGCGCTTGACCTTTAGCGCTTCCAGCGTGCTTGCAAGAGCTTCGCAATCCTTGGGCGCCACACTCGGCCCCGCATGTACGCGCGTCCATACCGGCGCGTCGTCCCCATTCACAATATCCGGCGCCGCCTTCCGATTGCTTTCGCCGTTCATCCACGCTCTCACTTCATCATTTATTTTATCAATTCCGTAATAAATATGCTCGGGTGACAGTCCGCCATGCACAAAAATACTATCGCCAACAATGGCAATGATATCGCGTTTAGCCAGCATTTTGGCAAATGGAGCTCCAGGCAAAAAAGCCGCGGCCCGGGCCTTGGCATTGGAGGGTATTTTATCGATGCGCGGATCGGATAAAGGCAGCCCCGATAGACTTTCAAATTCTTTAAAGCCGCCTTCCGTCACATAGCGAAAATCACCGGCAACATTCATCACTTCATGATTGCCATTTAAAATATAAAATGCGCCGCCGGCCTGTTTGGCCTCGTCCGTCAGACGATCAAAAAATTCTAAAATGGCGCGCTCTCCGTCACCCCGATCGAGTTGATCGCCGACTTGAACTACAACGAGTGAGCCTCCAATCCAAACGTCTTTGCCATCTTTTTCTCCGATGGCGCCCGCAAGCCGAAGTGCATCCTTGGTCGCATTAAAATCGCCGTGAACATCGCCGATGGCAATCATCCTGGCCGCTCCTGGATAGCGGGCCCGCTTGACTTCGGGCACCGTCTTTTTGGAGGCAGGCTTCGCGGAGGCGCCTTGCGGAGAAGCCGCGGGCGCATTGACCGCCGCGGGCGCAGAAGTGCCGCTGTCACAGGCCGCGCAAACCAGCAGCGCGCTCAGGGCAAAGATGTACCGGGTCATTTGATTGAATTGCAATGCCAACTCCTCTAATTCAACCCATACCTGATCTGCGGGGCTTCATCTACTGATTCGTGCCCGCGGCGGGGCGTTCGCACACATAAGGGATTGCCGAGGCGCAGGGAAAATCGTTCCAGCCGCCCGAAGCGCCAAGCTGCACGCAATCTTCTTCCCCTTGATTATTCGGCTCAAGCAAATTCCACGATGTGTAGAGCACAGGCTCGCCAGTTGCCCACATAAATTGATTTTCCGCCGCCTGATCGTTTG
Source organism: uncultured Polyangiaceae bacterium (assembly GCA_964537685.1). Taxonomy (GTDB): domain Bacteria; phylum Myxococcota_A; class Polyangia; order Polyangiales; family Polyangiaceae; genus CAZICM01. The sequence goes on along the minus strand of CAZICM010000024.1, from coordinate 48,788 downwards.
CACCTATCCACGCAAAAACATTGTCCCCAAAGGTTTTTATTTTTTCGGCAATAAAGGTGTTTTCATATTTGGTTTCCACCGAAGCCAAGCGGCCTCCCCATGCCACGCACGCCGCCGCCGCATCGGTCCAATTTTTAGTGGCTACCGTTTCAATACGATAGCAATGATGCGTCAGCGGATGTTTGTATTCACCATTCTGAGCGATATTGCAGTCGACAGCACAATTGGTGCATCCATCATTAGCGGTTGTATTTTTATCGTCGCATTCTTCAATGCCTTGAAGAATGCCGTCGCCGCATTTCCCTTGAGGAACCCGCTCGCATAAATAGGGATGGTTCCCCGCCGAGCAGTCATCGTCGACAAAGCGGATATCCCCATTTACAAAAGCACAATCTTCATCGAATAGATTATTGGGTTCGGTGGGATTCCAGTCTAAAAAGCGGAGCGGTTCGCCGCTTGACCATTCAAAAAAATCCTCGGCGCTCATGTCATTGGCGCCCACCCAGGTATCCGCGTTAATAACGCCATTGAGATAATTGCTTTCAGGCCAGCCCGAAACCGCTGCCAAATCGCCTCCCCAAGCCAGGCACGCGCGCCGCGCATCCAGCCAATTGGCCGATGTTTGAGCCGGCATCCAATAACAATGCCCATTGACCGAGTTTTCAAATTTACTATCGGGCGACTCGAAAAACTCGTCCTTGCCCTTGCAGCTTACACAGCCCACACAGCCTGGATCTGAAGGCTTGTCGCATTGCTCCATCCCCTCAAGCTGACCATTTCCGCATTCTTCCAAGGTCAATTTTAAAGAATATGGCCCGTCTTCGATATTCGTCTCCCCATCCGCGAATACATAATAGGTCGCCCCGGCATATACCCACAGCTTAATCTCCGATGTATTGCCGGTATGAGCACATTCCAATTGATTATTAAAATAAGGGCCGGCACATGTGCGCCTCGCATAAAGAACACCAGCGAATTGGCTTGCCAATTGAATCGTTAGCGTGCCTCCCACGGTGGGAGTCACCGCATACACATATTCATTTCCCTTTCCGATCATGTCGCCGCATTCAATAGGAAAATATTCATTGTTGGCGATACTCGTATTGCCCACCAATTCTATGGTTCCAGGCATTAAAGTCACAGGCTTGCCGGGGCAACTGTCCACGGCCTCGCTAACGCATTGCGCCGAACAGCCGTCCCCATCGATCGTATTGCCATCGTCGCATTCCTCTTCTATATCGACGATTTTATTTCCGCATTGAGCCGTTGAACCGCCCGCGCCGCCCTGCCCTCCCGCGCCGGCCCCGGTGCCTCCGCCGGAAGACGAGGATGAATTCATGACCGCTCCGCCCGAGGAAGAAGAGGATGCTCCTTGTCCTTGGGCGAGAAAGCCGCTCGCCTCCAGACCGCAGGCAACCAATACCATCGGCAATATACAAAAAACGCTCAAATTGAAGGCGCGGCGCAATTTCATAAAATCAATCCTAAATGATACCAATACGATTATTATTCCGGATCACAGGGGCCATTGCAGAAATGCTGAATCATCCCCGTTCGAAAAAAGGTATCCGTTTGATCATACGCGGCATCCAATACGCGGACTTTATCGTGGGGATCGTCATCGGAAGGCCCGGTGGGCGGCGTATTGGTCTTGGGCGCTTCGGGCAATCCAAAAGAAAACTCGACAATGCCCGAACCCGTGGCGGGCCCAGGCGTTTCCTCAATACCCCAAATGCTCCGGTTGACGGGGCCCACATTCTTGGCTTTCACCGAGCGGGCAATGATATGCGCGCCCAGCGGCGTAACTTGATAATCGCCAATCGCCACATGCAGCAATACATCGTGGGAAGGCGTATTGGGCAGGGTATTTTCGCTGATATAGGGGACATATCCGTTCGGTTCTGTTTTGTCCCACAGCATTTGGGCCAGGCCCAGCACCCGCTGAACATCGCGCGCGCTAAAATAAGTAATTTTTAAAAAGACAAAGAAAATACCAAAATCGGTACTGCGATTTAATAATAAATTATAGGGCAAGCCCGGTTCGCCCAATAAACCCCGTGTTACATCGGTGCTCACGGCCATATAGGTCGTTCCAAAAATGCCTCCTTGGCTATCGCCCCGGTAGTAGCATTGCGTGGGATCGATAACGCTCTTGCCATTGAATTGAGCCTCGGGATCATTTAAAAATCGGCCTTTCATCATGCGCATGGCCAATAAGCTGTTGATCACGCCCTGATGCTGCCGGTCGACCAAGGCTTGAAAATTCGATATATCGCCGCTTCCTACCGCATCGATTACCGTCTGCTGGTCTTCTTCGCACATGCCAACGAAATCGACCGAAAATGAAACATAATTCTTCTTATTGCTGAGTTCGCTGAGATAACCATCGCGCCCTTCATTTTTCGATCCCAACAGGCCATGGCCATTTTGAAGCAGTGCCGCGGGCTGCCCGTTTTTTACGCTGTTGGGGATATGAATCACAAATTCATATTCGGCCGTCCCATTCTGCTTCGGTAATCCATCCGGGCCTAGCACAAGCCTTCCTCCGGTCTCGGGCTTGTCTAAATATAAAGGCACCTTCATTTTCCCATAGATTCGCTTCCAAATATCGGGATTGGGATCGGGCTCGACGCTGGTGATTGTATATTCAGGCCCTAAATCGCCCACGATTTTAAGCGCATCGTCGCGCATGGCAATGAGCCGGCGGGTATTGTTCTCGCGGCTGGCTGTCGTGTAGTCCCAGGCAATTTGTAGGTTGTTGCGAGGGATGCCCGCTTCTTCGAGGCGCCCAAAAATATCGGCATACAAGCCGCGGCGCCTTCCCACCGAAGGCTCGCTGTCCAGCCGCGTTCCATCGCGAAGGGCTTGAAATGCAGGGCTCGGCGCAAGCTTTTTGCCATCCGCGCCCACCACATTGCGAATCGCCACGATATAGCGGGTCGCGTCTTTTAGGCGCACGGCCGGGCGGATCATAAAAGCCCGGTCATCGTCCGATTCGGTCGACATATCCAATTCGGCAAAATGGGGAATGCGCTCTTTGGTTTCTGCATCGATCAAAATGGTCGGCGATTCGTCTGTCATGGATAATTCGATATTGTCTTGCGTGGGCAAACCTTGCACCGTGGCCCCTGGGAAATGCGTCATCGGCGCTTGGCCCGCCGAAAATCCATCGAAATCGGAGAAGGATTTGGGATCGGTATATTTGCCCGTGGGTTTGGCTTTGGGCAGGGTTTCGGCGCCAAAGGTCACCCGCTTTTTGGTGACGGTATTTGGATCGTCGCTAAGCCACACATTCGAAGGAAATGGAAAGCCACACTGCGTGGGAACCAGGGGATCGCAGTCCTCATCGAGAAGGGCTTCGCCCAGTTCGAGGGTTTCCTCGGGGCCTAATGGCACATCGGATTCCGTTGAACAGGAAAGGGCGAGGATGGAAAGGAATGCGGCGGAACAGCGGTAAAAACCACGGGCAAAACGCTTCATATAGCGGCATGTTATCAAAACATACGCCTATCAAAAGCGGCGATGGGGTGCGTTTGCCTTTACATTAGTGCGCGTGCTTGAGTTCCCCGCCCGCTTGCGAAAGCGCCCATTCCACGGCTCTTCGCGGCCTTAATAGGCCGGCTCCCTGCACCTCGCGGGGAACATCGGCAATGGGCGATGCCGTCGCTGTTAAGCCTTCGCGCAGGCGCGCGGGTGTGAGCGCTGGATTGGCCTCTAGCATCTGCGCCGCCACCGAGGCCACGATGGGCGACGCAAACGATGTTCCGTCCACATGCTGATAATCAGGCGAAATATATTTGCTTCGCGCAATGCGCGTGCCCACCGCTTCAATTAAGGCCGCGACGCTGGCCCGCTCTTCGGGGGTTGCCGTTTGGCGCGTCTCCGAAAAGCTGTGTTCAGCGCTGGCTTCCTCGAGGACGCTCAGCAATTGAAACAGCGGCGCCGCCTCGCGGGCTGTTAAGGTGCCGGGCAGCATGGGCGCGGGCACCCAAATGGCCGGGGCTAGCAAATCGGGCTTTTGAACACCTGGTTTTTTCGATCCGTAGCTCGAGGGCCACACGGCTTCGTCGTTGGTGCCTCCAGGCGCGGAAAGCCTTTGCCCGCCGACTGTAATCGCTTCAATCGCCGAAGCGGGAGGCCCCGGAAGCACGCCCGCCGTATTGCCCGCGGCCGCAAAAACAGCCACGCCCGCCTGCGTTACCTCGTGCACGGCCTTTTCGACTTCGGCCATGTCCGGATCGTTGGCATAGGTTTGAAGCGAGACATTTAAGATGCGGATATTGAGATGCGGATACCGCAAAGGCAGCCGGATGGCATGCGCAACGTTTTTACCTGCAATACGGCCGTCGTCGATGCCCGCCTTAATCAGCACCACATCCGCTTCGCTGGCCAGCGCCCGGTATCGGCCGCCCGATAAATACCCATTGCCCGCCGCACAGCAGGCCGTCATCGTCCCGTGCCAGCTAAAAGGCTGAGGCGTAAAAAAATCGCTCGCCAAAGGCACATCGCGGGCCGCATCCGCATAAGCCTTGATGCGCCTCCTGGGAAACATTAAATCGGCGTGAGGATAAAATCCTATATCGATGATCCCCATGCATACGCCTTTACCCGTGTATTTTAGCGATGCGTCCAGCCGTTCGGGGATCGATGCAACTTGAGGTCTAGGCACGCTTTATTCCTCTGAATCGATCTCGCGCCACACCACATCCAGCCCCTCTTCTGGAAGTGAGTGCCCCGTTGCAAACCTTTCGTCGGGAGCGCCCCGGGCGCCCAGCGCCTTGCGCAATCCAGCGATGAGCGCGGCATCGGCGCCTTTTTCTTCGAGGAAGGCGATAACGCTGTCATCGATATAGTAATCGCGATCGTGAGGCGTTTCTTCTTCGAGCAGGTCGACCAAATCAGCGAGTTGTCCGTCGCTGAGGCGCATAATGAGCTTGCCGCTTTCTTTAGCGAAGAGAGCTTTGTTGGACATGGCGCGGAGTGTATACCCTAAGGTGTTGAAAGGTGTAAGATTTTTGTGAAGCCCGTCCGCATGTCCGCTACAACGTAAAGCTTTTCGTGCCTATTTCATACCCCCATAATTAGTTTCCTGCGCTTTCCTCTTTAGGAGGCGGGGGAATCACGGGATGTCCCGGCGGGGCTTTATAGTTGGGCTTGCGGTAGGTTAAAATGGCGATGGTTTTATTGTCGTAAGGCTTCTTTTCGCCTAGTTTGGGGCATTTATCCGTTACCCAATAGACATCGAAGGCCACGAGTTCATCGCCGGGGCGCCCGGTTTCGAGATGCCAATTCAATAGATAATCTTTAAGCGGCTTTCGGAATTTTTTATTGCGGTCCAGCCGTATCCGGTTGAAGTAGTCCTGCCAAATTTGATTTAAGCCTTCGCCTTTGGAATCCGTAAGATCTAAATCGGGCTCTTTGTTGGTAAATGGATCGACACGGCGTCCATCCAAGGTATAGGCGTCGATGGCGATTACGCCGTCCTCGGTAATAGGGTTGGGCGCAAACATGCCCCATCCTTGAAAGACGCGCGGATATTGAATGGTGGCCTGAATAAACCAAGGCTGTTCGGCCAGGGTTTGAACACGCTGGGGAAAGGAATATTTTTCGGGGAGCTTGGGCAGGGGAAGATGAAGGGTTTTGCCGATTTTATCCCAGTTGGCCCTGAATTGTTCGGGTATTTTTTGTTCGCCCCGGATGGCGGGGACATTTTTATTTTCGGCGAGGGCTTGCCAGAAAAAGCAAATACCCAAATAGGCGACCAGCGTTTCTCTCGCCAAATGCCGGATGCGCGAGGCTTTTTTCATCAGCGGGCTCTGGGGCTGTTCGCCAACTTCGGCGCCTTGGGGCGGAATACGAAGCCCAAAATAAGACGCCAAGGATTCGCGGCGAGGCGATGCCCATTGCAATAATTTGCCCGACAATCCTAGTGTAATGATGCCAAAGAAGGGCCGGATGATTTTTCCAGCCGGGAGGGCTTGAAGAATTTCTTTGATAGCAGCGCCATTTTTATAAATCGTTCCGCTCTTCGGATCGCGTACATATAAAAGCTCGGCGGGTTCTTTTGCGTCGTCGGGATGGGCTTCAAAACGAAGCAGATCGAGCAAATCAGCCCGGGAAAGCAGGCGCGCAAAGAAAAAAGAAAGCGCATTTTTAGCGTCAATGACGACAATCCGTTCAGATGCGCGGCGCTTATACCACGATGCAAGATCGTCCCAATTCGCGGCGACGGGCAATAAAAACGACCAGCAGATCATAAACCATGAAAATGGCCCTAGCCTGAACATGATGCCAAAGGCTGTGTGAATCAGCGCGACACCTATCATGGCGAAGGGGCGGGTGTAGCGGCGGGCATAAGGCGATAAAATAAATGGCACCAGCACGCCTTCTATTGCGAGGACGGCGTAGGTGAGAATTTTGGTGACGGAATACGGAAGGATTTCTCTAAAAAAGACCGCTAGCCCCGTGACCATCCGGTTGAGGTGTAAAACATAGTGAACCGTGTCGCCGTCCCGCCAAATTCGTCCAGATTTATTGACAACATTAAAGAAATAGACGATGGCAAAATTGAGCACCGCCAAGAATACAATGGACGAAACAAAAGGTTCGCTTTCGCGGGCGGGACGGTATCGTTCATTGATTTGATCGAGATTCTTTTCTTTTTTCCCGCGCATCGACCGCAGCCATGCATCGATCGAAAATCGCCGATCCGTCGGTAAAAACATGGCGTAGAGCCCAACCAGGTTCACAACCACATACCCGCCGTTTTCAACCATCACGAGGCGGTTGTCCAGGCTGGTTACGAGGATAAACGATAGAATTGAAAAGAGCCGGGCATGCCATCCGATAAAATAGCAAAAATAAATAAGCGCCGAAATGGCAAAGGCGATGTGAACTTCAGGTAGCGATGAAAATGCATGGTAAATACTAAAATTGTAGTCGCTGCTCGGCGCGTAGAGATGATAGTGGTTGGTTAACACGCCGGAGTTTGAATAAAACCAGCGCGCCTCTTTCCAGCGGCGTATACAGTCGGCCGTCAGTAAAAAGCCGTGAAGCAGCCGAAAGAGGCCCACCGTCCGGGGATCGATGGGAAAATAATGCTCGCGGATAAATCGGCCCCGCCTCCGCATCCGCTCGCGAAAGCTTTCTTTTTGGGGTTCTGGCACTTTTGCCGCTTCGGGTTCCTGCGCTGGTTCTGGCTCTTTTGCCGCTTCAGGCTCTTTGTCGGTCTCGGCTTCCGGTAGTTCATTCGGGGGCATATCGTGGCCTCATTTAGATGGCTCATTTAGGTTGAATGAGGCCCGGCCGTACCTGAGGCGCCTTGCTTTCAGCGCTCAGTTTTCCGCCCCGCGCATGGGTCCATAGCTTTTCCCGCTTGCCGTCTTCGGTGGGCTTGGGAGCCCCCGGTTCGGGGATGGGCGTGACAATCCAATAGGCATCGTAGCCAATCAGGGGATCGGCCGGATTGGCCGGGAAATAGGCAATGCCGCCCTTGCCCAGAAAATCGCGGAAGGCTTTTTGAAACAGCAGCATGTCTTTTTCGCGCATGCGGTCGAAAAAGTCCGTCCACAATTGGCCCATGTTGTGTCCCCGCCTGAGCGCCGGGCTGAGCGCGGGCTCTTTGCCGGTGAGCAAATCGAGCGCGAGGCCGTTTTTGGTCTGGGCATCGATGACAAAAGCGCTGTTTTCCCTGGGTGGTTCGGGGGAGAGTACGTTCCACTTGGCGAGCATCCGGGGCCAGGTGGCGACGGCGATAAGGGTTTTGTTTTGGGGAATTGATGCGGAAATGGGTAGGGGATTGGCCGCGGCGCTTTGGACGATCATGGCGGCAAAGACAATTGCCGCGAGAATCTCGCGCAAGCCGGCCCGAAGGCGCCGTATTTGTTGGGTGAAGGGCGCGACTTCGATTGAATTGGCGCTGTCGTCCGGGCTGGCGCCGTCTTCTTCCTGGGGAACGCCGCAAACGCCCATGCCCAGGAGTTCGCTGACCCGGTGGCGGCGTGTGGCAAAGGCATCGTAGAGTTTGTCGAAGAGCCCGGAAAGCCCTGGAATGAGCAGGGGCCAAGCTTTGATCCAGCCAAAGAATAGAGGCCGCAGGGCTTCGGCGACGGCGCGGCTTTTGGTGTAGATTGTCCCGTCGGCCATCACCACCACAACCGTATTGTTGGTGATTTCGGGTTTTATGCTGGACGGCCATTCTTTTTCGCCGATGGAGCCGTCGGCCTTGCGGACGAGGAGCACGTCTGTGCGGTGATTGCCCTGAAAGGCCAATTGGCCGCGTAAGTCGGAGCGCTTGAGCAAACGGGCGATCCAAAGGCAAACGCCGCAATCGGAATCGTAAATAATGGTGCGCGCGCGTTTGGGCTGAAATACCTTGCAATAGGCTTCCCATACATCTGTATTGAGAAGCAGGGGAGCCGCGGCGCATAGGGCATAGCCATAGAGGCCAAAGGAAAATAAAAGGCCATGCAATAGGCCGTAGATGCCAACCATCCAAGCGGCGAGCAGCCTTGCGGGCCTTCGGGGAGCGGGCAATAGAATCAATAGCGGAATGAACCATTCGGCGCCGTACAGCAGATAAGTCAGCCCGCGGAGCACAGGCGGCGGCGCCGGATTCAATAGAGCGCCTAAACAGCCTGCAATTCGATCGTTTTGGAGCGCATAATAGACGGCGCTTCCATCTTTCCACGCGGCGCCATTGTGCGAAAGCGCCGAACAAATAAAAATAATCGCGATTTGAAGCTGAACGGCCAATGCCGCAAGGCTTAAGGGCGAAAAGCCGGGGCCTCGCTGAGCTTGGAGCAGGGCTTCGTTTTCAGGGGTGCGGCGATTGAGATCGGTGTCGGTTTTTTCGGGCTCGCGTTCCATGGAAGCGCGCAGCGAATCGATGGCAAAACGGCTTCCGCAGGGTAAAAACAGCGTAAACGCCAAAATCGCTATCGCCGCGTAATTGCCGGCGTTCTCCAGCAATATATTCCGCGCGCCCAGGCTGATTAGGCATACCAGCGATAGGGCGTGAAAGATTCTCGTTTTAAATCCGATCAAAAATAAAAAATAAATGATCAGCGTTACTAAAAAGGCGAAATGATTTTCTCCGCGGCTCGAAAATGCGTGGTAAACGCTAAAGACTTGATCGGAGCCTTTTTGAATTAAATTAAATAAATGATTGTGATTGGGCAATATGCCGTCGTTGGAATAGAATTCGCTCAGATATTTCCAGCGCCGAAATAAATCGCCGATTAAAACAAAGCCAAAGAAAATACGAAAGAGCCCGAGCGATCGGGCGTCTATCCGAAGGTAATGGTGTTTAAGCGAAGCTGACACCTTAGTCCTCAACCCGGAATCGGTACTCGTCGGTGTTCTCGATAAGAGGCACTTTGGCCTTGCGAAGCAATAAGCTGCGTACCATCCAAATGTCGCCAAAGATGCGGTAACGCTCGGCTGTCTGCTCTAAATAATCAACACCCGTTGAGCCGCCTGTGCCCGTCCGGCGCCCAATGACCCGCTCCACCATCCGCGCATGGCGCTGCCGCCATAAGATCATCGATTGTTCCATTTCAATAATGGTGTCTATCAATTCGCGCGGCCAGGCCAGCCGGGGTAGTTCGCGATAGCTCTCCAAAAATAAGATGCCCGCCCTTACCCGTTTGCGGAATGCCCGCGTCTCCGCGTCAATTTCAGCGTCGTCGGTGGCCCGCAGGAAATTCTCCGCGTGCTTGGCGTCGCGCTCAAAGCGTTCTTTGAGCATTTCCGTGTCCATCGATTGGGGCGCGTCTTTGGCGGCGAGTTTGATGCGGCGCTTGTTTTCGGAGCGGTAGGCTTTGATAAAGGCTTCAACAAAACGATCGGAGGATTCGGTGTTGTCCGAGCCTTCGATGGGTGTGCGCGAGAGCCATTCGTAGATGACGGTCTTGAGGCTTGGACCGTCTGCGATGCGCTGTTCCACGCGTTCAAGCGCAGGCGATTTGCCGCCGTCCTTTTCCCTCAGCATGTCTTTGTAGTCGACGCGGCCGTAGGGAATGCGAATGCGATCGTCGAGGCCCACCAAGATCTCGATCTCGCGCAGTTGCGCCGATTGAAAGCCGCTCGCGTGGATGAGCCGGTCGCGGAATTCGAGATAGTCGCGCGTGGTGAGGGTCTCGATGACTTTAAAATGGTTCACCGCTTGGTCGAAAATCGTCACCACGCGCTTTAAGGAACGTACCGCGGATGCAAGCTCCATATCGGGGACAGGGCGCTGCTGAAAGAGATCGCGCGCCGTCGTCAGCTCGCGCAAAACAACTTTGAACCAGAGCTCGTAAATCTGATGGACGACGATAAATAAAAGCTCGTCTTTGGAGATATTGCTCTCATCGCGATCGATGCCGTCCTGAAGCTTGAGCAAATCCTCAACACGAATGTAGTCCCAGTAATTCATCGGCATTTCCGCTGGATCGAGCGCTCATCGAGGGCGCCTGTTGATTGGGCCGACTTATTCCATCGGCCAAATGAGGCCGGATGTCTACTTCCGACCGATCTTGATACGTGAAAGTGCTCACGTAACGGAAAGCGTTCGGCGCGGTAAGTGGAATCGATTAGGGATGTTGGGGGTGGGTCCAGTACCAGAGGGCCAGAAACACCAAAAGCAGCATCGATCCCAGCAGCATGTACACCGAGAGTTTCGGCGGTTCGATGCGGGTTAGTAGTTCGGCCGCGGCTTTCTGGATTTCTTTGCGCTGCTCTGCGCTGGGTTTGGGCATTTTGGGCAGCGATGCGGCGCCTTCGGCTTCTTCTTGCGCTTTTTCTTGCGCTTTTGACGGCTTCGATGGCTTGGTTTCGGTTTCCGGCAGCGCTTTCATCGTTTCGATAAGCCGCGCCGCATCCGTTCGCACCAAGGCGTAGTTGCCCTCTTCAAAGGCATTGACAAGCCGTTCAATTTCGGGGTGGTCGGGAAAATGCTTGGCAAAGGCAGGCCATCCCGCGCGGGTATCGGCCGTTTCAGCCGCTTTCGGCGGGTTTGGCGCTTCTGCGCGCTTCTTCTTGCGCTTCTTGGGCGCCGCCGCCGGTTCGGCTGTCACGCTGCCTTCTCGTCGTCATCGGCGGACGCGATGGGCTGTTCCGTCGACTGAGGTGGCCGGGCGCCGATTTCTTCTTCAAAACGGGCGTTGCGTTCGATTTGCGCTTCAGCCTTGGGCGAGTCGCCCCGGAAGATATGAATGGCGTCGTAGGGGCAGTCGAGTTCGCACAGGGTGCAGCCTACGCATTTTTTGGCGATGACTTCTGAAACGGTGAAGTGCGAGCTGCCTGTGAGGGGCACCATTTGCAAGGCGTCGAAGGGGCAAGCCCACACGCACCATTCGCAGCCCACGCAGGACTGAAGATCGACATAAGCCTTGGGGCGCGCCGCGGGCTTGAGCATTTCGCAGAGATTGCCTTCGTGGTCATAGATGGCTTCGTCGGGACATACGACGCCGCAGGCTCCGCAGTTGATGCAGAGCTCTGGATCGATGACGTGAAGAAGCTTGCGTTCGCCTGTAATGGCGTTGGTGGGGCAGCGGCGGATGCAGGCGGTGCAGCCCGTGCAGTTTTCCGTGATGATGAAGGCCATAGGAGTTTGCGTCCTGCAAACGAAGTCGTTCGGATGCGCTCGAGCGGGTGCGCTCAAAGCCTGTGCGTGGCTGGTTTTAGGGAGTTCGAAGGCGCAGGTCAAGCCTTGAGGCTTATTGAGGAACCGGCGTGGGCGGGGGACGGTCGCGCCATGGAATGGCAGGGCCGTTTTCTGGGCTTACCGTGCAAGACAAGCCTTCGCAGGCGGCGCGGTAGCGGGCCCTGCGTCCACATCCGGTGGCCGTGAAAAACCCGGTAAGCTCTTCTTCGATGCGAATGTCGGCGGGGTCGCAGTCGAGGTCGCGTTCGGCTTCGTAGCGCACCATGGGAAGCGCGGGGTGCTGGGTCGCATAGCAGGCGCTGATCGGCGCGCACAATACAGCCAGCGATGCGATGTATCGGCGCGTATGTCTTGCAGGGGAAAATCCCATCGCCATCCCTTAGAATTGGAAATACACAAAAGGCACCGATACGGCGCTGGCCGCTTCGTGCAGAATGACCGCGACGCCAAACAAAAGGCATCCTTGAACGGGCGCGGGCAGAGCCGCGAAGCGATGGCGCAGGCCGTTGTAGAGCCCTTCGGGGGTGTAGTGGGAGAGGAGTCCGAGGGCCAGCATTCCAGCCACAAAGGGCGGCAAATTGGGATGAAAGGTGCTCAGCGTGCCGATCTGTTTGATGACTCTCCACGCCTGTTTAAAGGTGGGCGCGCGGAAGAAGATCCATGCCAGGCACACATAGTGAAAGGTGAAGAAGACGCCGATGGCGTGGCCCATCCAACCCTGAAGGGAAGCCGGTCTCGCGTTTGCGTTTGCACCCCTCGCCTGTTGCACATAGCGCGTTACGGCGAGGCCCGCTCCATGCAGGAAACCCCAAAACACAAAAGTCCACGAGGCTCCATGCCATAGACCGCCCAAGAGCATCGTGAGCATGAGATTGCGGTAGGTTTTCAGCTCGGAGCCGCGGTTTCCGCCCAAGGGAATGTACAGATAGTCGCGCAGCCAGGTGGACAGGGAGATATGCCAGCGGCGCCAAAAATCGCTGAGATTCGCGGCTTTGTAGGGCGAGTCGAAGTTTTTGGGAAAGCGCACGCCCAAGAGCAGGGCGGAGCCGATGGCGATATCGGTGTAGCCCGAAAAATCGCAGTAAATCTGCACGGCGTAGGCATAGACGCCGGCCAGGACTTCGAGCGCGGAGAAGTTTTCCGGGCGCTCAAATACGCGATCGACCAGGTTGACGGCGAGCTGATCGGCGATAACGACTTTTTTGATTAAGCCGATGGCAATGAGAAAGAGGGCGCTCGAGCCATCATCCGCGGAGAGGGAGGGCGGAGCTTCGAATTGAGGCAATAGATCGCGGGGGCGGACGATGGGGCCCGCGACGAGATGCGGGAAAAACGCAACGAAGAGCAGATAGCGCAGATAGCTTTTTTGAGGCTGTAGTTCGCCCCGGTAGACATCGATGACATAGCTCATCGATTCAAAGGTGAAAAACGAGATGCCTACCGGCGGAAGCAGCACTTTGAGGGCATCGCTGGGCTTGGTCGCCGGAGTGGATGTGATCAGCGCTGTCAGTTCGTGAACGTTATCGAGCGCGAAATTCCAATACTTAAAGAAGCCCAAAAACCCGAGGTTTAAGACCACCGTGGTGATAAGCATCAGTTTTCGGCGGCGGGGGTTTTGTTCGTTGCCGATAGCCCGGGCGAGGAAGAAGTCGACGGTGGACGAGCCGAAGATCAGCGGCAGATAGCGGAAATCCCAGGCGGCGTAGAAGCCGTAGCTGAGGATGAGCAAGAAGATCAGGCGAGGCCATCCCGAGAGACGGCGCGCGAGCGCCCACGAGCCGATAAAGGCAACGGCGAAGAAAAGCGCGTATTGGATCGTGTTGAAGAGCAAGGGCGGTCTTGGTTGCGAGCCTTAATTCACGGGCTTTGGGACTTTGGCCGGGCGGCAGGCTACTCCATTTCTATTGATGATCGAACAGCCCCATGACATCCATTGAGCTCTATGCTCGGCCGCCTGCTGTTTGGTTTGATTAAAGGTCTGCTTGTGGGCGGGCTTCTCGGGTTTGGTCTTGTTCAGCTTGGTTTTGCCGTTTTGACGCCTTGGCTTGCGTATCCGGCGGCTGTCTTGACGGGCGTTTTGGTTGGTCTGATCGCGGGAAAGCCTATCTGGGCGAAGGACGCGAAGATTGAGGCGGGGGCGAAGGCTTTTTTTGGTGCGCTTTTGGGCGCGGGGATGATGTTCGCTTCGCGGCAATGGCTGGGGATGATGCTGCCCGCGCTGGGGATTCTGGCTCCGGCGGGGGGCGCGCTGGGGATGCTGGCGATGACGGCGCTGCCGATGATCGGCGGGCTGTTGGGCGCTTTTTATGAGGCCGATAACGATGCGCCGGCCGAGGAAAAGAAAGAGGGCGGCGACACCCAAGAACGCAAGCGTGTCGCGTCAACGCCAGGATCGAAGGCGAGCGCGGGCGAGGACGAGCTGGACGAAGAGTTTGAGAGCGAAGCGGACGAAAAGCGCGCTGGTAAATAGGTTTTTGTGCCTGTCTTTCGCGCGCTTTTGTATTTGGCGACGGCGGGAGCGGGAGCGCTTATTTTGTGGAGCATTCTGCGCGGGCCGCCTCCTTTGTGGATAGCGATGGCCGCCTTTTCGGCGTATGTGGCGCTGGTTTTGTGCGGTGTGTTTTTTTTGCGCCTGCAGATGTTTGCGGATGTGTTTTTTAGGGGGCCGGCCGACAACAGCGAAGTGGCGCTGACTTTTGATGACGGGCCGAGTCCAGAGCATACGCCGCGGGTGCTTGAGTTATTGGACAAGGCGAATGTCAAGGCGGCCTTCTTTGTGATTGGGCGAAAGGCCGAGGCTTATCCTGAAATGATTCAAGCCATCGTGGATGGCGGTCATGCGCTGGGTGTGCATGGGTACGCGCATGATCGGCTGTTTTCGCTGCGCGGATTGCGGGCGGTACGGGAAGATTTAAAGCGGGGCGCAGAATGTTTGGAACGCATTACGGGGAAGAAGCCGGTTTTGTTCAGGCCGCCGATTGGGCATAGCAATCCTCGAATTGCGAAGGCGGCGGACGAGCTTGGTTTGCTCTTTGTGGGATGGTCGGTTCGGGCTTTGGATGGGCTTGCCGGCGCGCGTCCGGAGCAGGTGGCGAAACGGGTATGCTCGAGGCTGAAGCCGGGTTCGGTGGTGTTGCTTCACGATGCGGCGGAGCGCGATGATTTTTGTCCAGCGGGCGTGGAGGCGCTGCCCGCCATTTTGGCGGCGATGCGCGAGCGAGGCTTGAAGGGGGTGCGGGTGGATCGCTGGATGGAAGCCGAGTTGAAGGATGAGGAGGCTGCGTAGATCGGCGGCGCTCAGATGCTTGCGCTTGTGCGCGCCGACGCACGCCGACGTCGTTTGCACACGCGCGTTCGTTCATGCCGGCGCAGGGCGCGGTGCGTACGTGCTTGCGCTTGTGCGCGCCGACGCACGCCGCGGTGTTCACCTGCGCGCGCTTGTGCACGCCGACACAGGACACGAACCCCTTTTACGCAGATGGTGTAGCGCGGGCAGATGGAGGACCTCTGCAAGACAGTTCGCGAGAAGCTCGCCGTGGTTCTTTTTGTGACCCAAGCGGGAAGGCGCAGGGCTCAGCCTGCGCTCGTGAAGGGTCTGCTCACGGCGATGACCGAAGATGTTCAAGAGCTAGGCATCTGGCCTATCGCCCAGGAATTCCATCCTGCAAACAGCGCCAAGCTGGCCGAGTTAAAGCAGGCCAAACGGGAGCTGGCCGCCGCCGAATTAGGTGCTCGCCAAGAAGTGACCATAAGTTTGGATTCGCGGGAGCCGGTGCGCGGAGACGATGACGATGGATAACATGACGAACAACCACAAACTCATGCATGATAACCTTGGGAAGTTATTCGTATTTATCACTCATCGCACTATTTGATTTCTGCCCGACCTTGATTTTTGGTAGACTGCTCCACATCAGCGTTGCGCAGTGGAAGTTTGCGCGAGCAGGAGGACGGTGCAGCCATGCAATTCAAGGCAGTTATGGATGAAGAGGAGTTGGCCGAGGGCATCCCGATGGCTGGCCCTGAAGAGCCAAAGTTCGCCGCGAACGCCAAGGCTGTGGGGGCTGCATCCCGCAGTGCACACGCAAACGCCGCAACGGGGAAGGCCGGCGAAGTGCTGGAGCGGGTACTCAAGGGCGCACCCAAGGCGGATGCTGTTCAAGCGATGCCTATCTTCGAGGACATTGCTGTGACTTCTTCGAGCCCCACCCCGGGCGCGCACAGTGCGGTGCCCAAGGTGAAGGACATCGTCTCGCGCGGGATTGAGGGTGCGATCCGGAGTTCTGGAAAGAAAAACATCGAGGTTCAGATCGCGTCGGGGGATGCGCTTGAAGTGAGCCAGTTCTCGATACATGCGCGGCTCTCGTCGATGTTTCAGGTGAATCTGGTCGTCACCGCGGACAATGCGAGCATCGAGTTCGACGAGGTGGTGGGGCAGCCGGCGAAGCTTTCGATTGTTGCGGGGATGCACAATCGCTTTTGGTCTGGTGTGTGCAACAACATGGAGCAGGTTCGCGTGGAACCAAGCGGACTATCAACCTATCAACTGTCGATCGTGCCAACGTTGTGGTTTTTAACGCAGCGCAAGAACTACCGCATGTTTCAGCATATTTCCGAGCCTGACATTGCGTTAAAGCTTCTCAAAGAATGGAATATCGAGCCAAAAATGCAGATCGATAAGGGGGCATACAAGAAGAGGAAGTACCGGGTTCAGTATGGGGAGAGTGACTTTGCGTTTATGAGCCGGATGCTTGAGGACGCGGGGGTCACGTACTACTTCGAGCAGGATGGGGACGAGACAAAGCTTGTGCTCTCGGACGCGCCGCAATCGAATGCTCGCCGGGGCTCAACGCTGATGTTCATGGATGACACGAGCATGATCAACAGCGTGGCGTTGGAGTACGCGACATCGGTTCGGATAGGGCAGAGGGTACGGCCGGGCAAGATCACGATACGCGATCATGATTATCGCAAGCCGCCGAATTACAAGCTGATGTCGAGTGCATCGAAGGGACTTGCTGTAGAAGATCGGCTTGAGCGCTTTCACTACATGCCCGGAGCGTTTTTATTCGGTGCGGACTCAGGCGATGCAACGCCGAGCGCGGATGACAAGGGCAAGACGCGAACGGACGAGAAGGAGGCAAAGGTCCTTGCTCAGAAGCGTTTGGACGCGAAGCGGGGGAGCGGGCGTACGGCAACCTTCGAGACAAACGCGTATGATCTCTGCCCGGGTGTTGTGTTGGAGATGAGCGCCCATCCTCACGCAATTCTGTCGGAGGGGAAGGGTTTGCTTGTTGTTGAGGCATCATTGAACGGAACGAGTCGTGGAGAATGGTCACAGCATTGCGAAGTCCGGGGGGTGGATGCACCATTCCGACCGGAGATGGTGACGCCGCGACCGAACGTGAGCGGGGTGGAGAGCGCGACGGTGGTAGGTCCGCCCGGAGAGGAGATTCACACGGATGAATTTGGGCGGGTGCGGGTACATTTTCACTGGGATCGCGAGAGCAAGATGGATGACAACAGCTCGTGTTGGATTCATGTAAGCCAGCCTTGGGGTGGGGCGGGCTATGGTGGGTCGAACTTGCCGCGGGTAGGCCAGGAGGTGCTCGTTGATTTCCTGGGAGGGGATCCAGATCGGCCGGTAATTGTGGGGCGAGTGTATACGAACTTGCAGAAGACACCGTACAAGTTACCGGACAACAAGACACAGAGCGGGTGGAAGAGCCAGTCGTCGCCTGGGGGAGGGCCATCGAATTACAATGAACTCATGTTTGAGGACAAAAAGGGGGAAGAGCTTGTCCGGATGCAGGCGGAGAAGGACCTCAACAAGTTGGTGAAGCACGACGAGTCGGTGGCGATTGGGCATGATCGAACGAAGCAAGTGGGGCACGATGACGCGTTGACAGTAGGGCATGATCGGACGCGGCAGGTTGGGCACGATGAGATGGTGCAGATTGGGAACGACCGGACGCGGCTCGTGGGGAACAATGAGAGCGTGACGGTAGGGAGCAACAGGACAAAGGTTATCGGAGCAAACGAATCGACGCTGATCGGGGTGAGTCAGACAGAAATGATCGGACTGAGCAGGTCGGTAGTTGTTGGAGTAACCAACACGGAGACGGTAGGACTCACGTCGACCGAGACTGTAGGGGTAGGGAAGACGTTGACTGTGGGGGGCGCCTATGCGATCACCGTGAACTCAATGACCACGAATGTGTCGCATACACAAGCAGAAACCGTGGGTCAAACAAAGACGCTAACCGTGGGTGACAACATAACGATCACCTGCGGTGCAAGCACGGTTACAATGGACAAGGCGGGGACGATCGTCATTTCGGGAACCGATATTTCTGTTCAGGCGAAAGGGACGGTCAACGTGGACGCGAGCGGGATGGTAAATATCAAGAGTGCTGCAAACGTAAATGTGAAAGGTTCATTGATCGCGATGAACTAAAACCAGCTTATCGCGAGCCTGAGCAGGGAATAACCGTGGTCAGAGGAAAACATCTTCACATGGACTGTGGCTGCGGATCCCGAGATCGAGTGTGAGACGGAGAAACATCTCATGGCGCGAACCATCAATATCAACGGCCTCTCGCTCTGCCACAAGGGCAGCAATGGATCTGCGACAGCCACGCTTCCGGATGTGTGCAACACGCCTGGCTCTGGACCAGTCCCTTTTCCCAACTTCGCGGTCTCCGCCAATCTCGCTATGGGCACAACAAGCATCCAGGTTGAGGGGGGCTACATGGCAGCCCACAGGGCGTCGGAGATCAGCATCAGCACAGGCGATGAGCCGGGGACGCTCGGCGGCGTCAAATCAGGAACGTTCGCAAAAGAAGCGACATGGCTCACGTTCTCGTTTGATGTGAGGCTCGAGGGTGAGAACGCCTGCCGCTTGACTGACAAACTGCTGATGAACCACGCCAACACCGTGTGCCTCGGTGGATGGCTTGATGACTGGCTTGCGGGCCCGAAAGGCCCTACCGAGTGCGCGGCTCTCCTCGCGAGGATCCTCTTAATCGCTGGCGTGGATGCGCTCGGAAATGCGGTCGCCTTCGTGCCTCATGGCCAGTTCAAGGGCCTCACGCAGCGCATCGCCGAGCAGGTCGCCAGCGGAGCGACCGCTGCCGGGTCCGCTGGAGCACCGATGAACCGCGCTCCAAACGCGGAGTGGCCGAGGGGCTCGAACCCCTGGATGCGACACCAGGCCGAGATCGACAGGCAGCAAAACAGTCTTATAAGGCATATGGATGCTTATGACGAGCACTGCAATAATACTCCGCCGCCGCCTGCAGTAGTGCTCGAGCTGGCGACGCAACCACTTCCCGTTTCGACCTATGTGGCCCCACCTGCCCCCACATCGTCAGCATCGGCCTGGGATAGCGTCTTGAACGCTGGCAAATGGGTCGTCGGCGGTGTGGTTGTGGTCGGTGCGGCAGCAGCGACGGTGGTATTGCTAGCGGACGACGCAACGCTTGTGGGCGTCATGGATGACTGGCTCATCCCATTCTCCGTCGGGGCTGGCGCATGGGGAGCCTCGTTGATGGGAGCCGTACCCTGAAGCGCTCTGGGATCTCTCCCGCAACGGTGGAGTGAATGGACGAAACAGAAACATTCAGCGTGGCTCAAAACCCCTTCGCGTCAGATCGATGGGCGATGATTATCACACTGCTCAGCATGGATGTGGTGATCGCTTTTGACGATCTGATGGGGCTCGTCGTGCCCAACCGGTTGGCATTTTTGGCTGTATTGCGCTCACTCATCCTGGATATGCGCAGCGGGTACGCCGGAGGCGGTCCGTTCTATTCACCCACAGCGGTCGAAGCTGCGTTCGCATCCGAGCTCGGCGAAGAGCGGCGGGATCACGTCGCGTGGTGGGGGAACCAAATCTTTGAGAGGGACCGGCAGGATCACCGCGATCTGTACGCATGGACACTCACCTTGCGGCACTGCCGCCACGACCCTTCGCGCTGGGAGAGTCTGGGTCTTCCGGGTGATGTTTCCAGGAGCGCCCTATCCGAGTTTCTACGATCCATCAATACAACAGAGTACAATCAGAGGAAAAAGCAAGCCCAAGCGCGGCCGCTATCGGACTGGGATCTGCACATGTATGCACTAAATCGCTTTGATGATGACGAGGATATCTCATCATCAGGGCCCTGGACGTACCTATACCCAACGGTGATGGCATACGAAGGGTATCGATTTTGGGCATGGCTGCTAGAGCGCCTCAACATCGATCAGCAGGCCGCGTTTAGGGAAGGAGCATCGCTCGTAGCCAAAAACACCAGAAGTCTGGTGTCTCTTGGGCCACTGCCTCCTCCGAACTCGCTTTGGGTGAGGCCGTGAAACAAAGCAAGGCTGAAGCCGGTAGCGAGAAGATTGGCACGGCAGAAGAGGGCGTTAAGGAACCTGCCCTTATTTGGGTGAAAAGGCTTCGAGCACGCTACCCCGTACATGCGGGCAGGTTCACTGATGCTGAGCTTGAGGAGATGGTGCGTGCAGCGCTCAATGCGTGCCCTCTGCTCCACATCACCGAAACGCGTGATGTCTTCCGATTGATCGCACTGCGTGTCCTCATAACACAGGAGCAGAAGCAATCGAAACTAATCGAGGGAGCGTTGCTACGAATTCTCTGCAACCTTTCGTGGAACCCGAAGAAGCGGCTCGATTTTGTCTACAAGCATATCATCAATCGCCCAGTCTCCACGGAAGAGCCTGATTTCGGGCCCACATTCATTCCCAAGAGGGTTCCCGAACGATGACTGGCGCTGTTGGAACGACTGGGCCAATCGGCTCAACCGTTTTGGTCAACATCATCAGGCGGCACGCTGAAGAAGCAGCGTTGCTGTGGCCTCTGCGAGACGCGGCAATACACTCGCCCTTTTACGATCTCGCGGCGCTCTGCCGTATCGATGATCGCATCGAAGCGCACCTCGACGGGCTTCGGATCGCGGGTGACGCGGGGTGGGAAATGTGCAGAGCTGGGCTCGTTAATCCAGAAGCGGGAGAGGTGTTCACAGCCGCAGTGCTCGCTATCGAACGCGCTAATGTACAAGCGTTCGCCGAGGTCCTCGCATGCGGCGCGCAGTCGGCGGCGCTCGAGCGAGGTGTTGTTGACGCCCTTGGATGGGTACCCCTCGCCCGAGGAAAACGTTACCTCAAAGAGTTGCTCGCTGACGATGCGTCCGAGACACTCCATCGCTTTGGAATCGCGGGTGCTGCAATACACCGTTACAATCCAGGTGTGCGGCTCGACGCCGCAGTGGGCGCGCGCGATGTTGCCCTCAGAGCGCGCGCCCTGCGCACGGTCGGTGAGATCGGACGAAGCGACCTGTTGCCCGCACTCCGGCAAGAATTCGATTCCGACGACAAAGCATGTAGGTTCTGGGCTGCCTGGTCAGCGTTGCTCCTCGGCCAACCGCTGGCCCGGGATGTGCTTTGGAACTTCGCCCTCGCTGGCGGGCACTTCGGCGAACACGCGTTCTCAATGCTGATCCGCGCCACGGATCTCGCCTCAGCACATACAATGGTGCGCAAGCTTGCAGCGGCGAAAGAAACCTTGCGAACGGCTCTCGCAGGGGCCGCAATGCTCGGAGATCCTGAGCTATTGCCATGGATACACGATTGTATGGACGATTCGGAGCAAGCCCGGTTCGCTGGCTGGGCATTTTCAATGATCACCGGAGTGAACATCGTCGCAGAAAAGCTCTCTCGCCCGCCAGTTGCTGGATTTTGTCCGATACATACCGGCGATCCTAGCGATACAGGAACAGTTCCCGATCCAGACGACATGCTCCCGTGGCCTCACGCCAGCGCGATTCAGGCGTGGTACGAGCGAACTAGAGCGATGCTCCCATCTGGATCTCGCCTGCTTCTAGGAAAGCCGATGACTCCGGTGTGGTTGACGGAGGTTTTGCGTATGGGGGCACAACCCGCGCGCGCAGCAGCGGCGATTGAGCTGTCGCTGAACAGCCCTGGAGACCCCCTCTTCCCGCTGCACGCGCCGGGCTATCGGCAAACGAAACTCCTCGCCGGAATGTAGTTAGCCACGACGACCGAACATCTTGCACTGGACACTCTTCAATGTGGGCAATCAACAACAGGACCAGGTTCGAGGCGGGTAGAGCCTTCGCACGTGATGCCGATGGCGCCGAGATATGGATCGTCGCGCTGCGCGCCACTTTTTCATTCGACCGCGAAGGACGCGTCTCGATCGCGGAGAATCAGCAGCGTGTGTGCGTCGCTCCCATCTACTTCAACGCGCCAACGGACAGCAGCCTGCGCTATGACATGGATATTGTGCGTTCGAAACCGGGAACCGACATTATTGTCCATGCCCATGCCCACACCCCCGACGGAAAGCCCGCACCCCACGTTGATGTGGCATGGACAGTGGGACCGCTGTCAAAAGCGCTCCGCGTGTTCGGCGATCGGGTTTGGGAGTTGCGAAGCTCCACCCTCATGCCGAGCGAACCAACCCCTTTTGTGAAATTTCCCATTCGTTATGAACACGCCTGGGGAGGCTGGATGCCCCAGGGCGACGTGCGCGATTCCATGAACCCAGTTGGCGTCGGTCGTGTTGCTGCACCGGGTAAACCAGTACCGAACTGTGAGCACCCTGATAACCCCATTCGGTCTTCACTTTACAAGGGTCACCCGGCCGGCTTCGGCCCTATCCCTTACCACTGGCAACCACGTGTCGCACTGGCAGGCACCTACGATGATACGTGGAAGCGAACGCGCCAGCCGCTCATACCCAACGACTTTCAAGACGCATATCTACGCTGTGCCCCCGTTGATCAACAGGTAAACGGCTTTCTTACGGGGGGTGAAGATGTGGTCCTGAGAAACCTCACCCCAGATGGGATTGTGCGCTTTCGCCTACCGCGCATTGGCTTAGGGTTCACAACGCGGATTGGCGGGGAAAATGTCCACCACGCGCACGCAATGCACACCGTCATTATCGAGCCCGAGGACCGGCAGATCATCCTCGTTTGGCAAACTTCTTTGCCTTGCCATCATACTCTCTATACACTCGAAGAAACCACCATCTTCGAGAAGGAGTTGCTTTTCCGTGAGTCCTCCACGCAATTGGTAGGGGATGGGAGTGACAAAGGGATTCAATGACAACCGTATCGCTCGAGAAAAGCTCCATTTACATCGTCGGGGCAGGCGCGCAAACTCCCGTGGGGCGAAGCGTGCACGCTGCTGCCGCCGCCGTGCGTTGCCATTTGTCAGCTTATGCTGAGCACCCTTTCATGTTTGACCAGCGAGACGATCCCATGATCGTGGCCCGTGCCATGTGGCTTGACGAGACTCTCCCACTCGAAGATCGCATCGTGGCACTCGCAGTGGGTGCCGCGCGCGAGGCGACGCGTTCGCTCGAGGAATGTGATCCCGCACTGCGTCGCCAGGTGCGCATCCACCTCGCACTCTCTAGCGAAACCGTTCCAGACGCAGCCCAGCGTCAACGAATCATCAAGCGCTTCGCTGACGAAGCTGCGTTCACTGAGACTGCTGTCGAGCCTATCGTCGACGGCCATGCGGGCGGACTTCTCGCACTTGAGCATGCGGTCGGTGAGCTCCATCGTGGCGAGGCGCTATTCTGTCTCGTTGGCGGTGCGGACTCGTGGCTCGACCCCCAGCAACTCGACGTGCTTGACCGCGCAAGGCGTCTCCGATCCACCGAGCATGCCTGGGGTTTCACACCGGGTGAAGGAGCAGGTTTTTGCCTCGTTACCACCAGCGCCACGGCCCAAACACTTGGGTTGCCTTCGCTGGCTGCACTGTTGAGTGTCGCCACGGCTCGCGAAACGAAACTCATGGGCACAAAAAGCATTTGCACGGGTGAAGGCCTTACATCCGCCTTTTTAAGCGTGCTCAACTCCCGCCCCAATGTGGCCCACAGCTATTGCGACCTCAACGGTGAGACCTATCGCGCCGATGAGTATGGATTCACCCTCTGCCGTACATCGGAGCGCTTCATGGACGCCAGACGATTCACGGCGGCAGCCGAGTGCTGGGGTGACGTTGGCGCCGCGTCTGGTCCACTAGCTATTACACTACCCATAGCGGCCTGGTCGCGCGGCTACGCCACCGGCGAGGTTATACTCGTCTGGAGCAGCAGCGCCAGCTCTTCTCTGCGCGCTGCGGCACTCCTCAAAGGATGCTCTTCCCCTCCACCCGCCTGACAATCAACCTCTCATCGATTCGTCTCCTCGGTTCACACAGCCCGTCGATAACTCCACTACGATAGTTGGTTCTCCCAGCTTAGTATTGCAGAATAACTCCCCTCAAAGTGCATCGCATCTTCTCTTCCGAAGGCTGCTCCCCAATACCAGCCATGCTGATTCATTATTGAAGCTATCAGCGCTAAACCCAATTGTACCGTGTTGTTCCCAGGATCGTCAAGTATTCCATTCAGCTTTAAATCAATCGCGGTGCCCCACGAGTGGTTAGAAATGGCGTGGATGGATTTCCGCTGAAGGCGGCAGCACAACATGCCTGCCGTTCCAAGCGCGGAATAAACGGCAGGTTGATCCTTTTGGACCTGTGCGAGGGCGTTTTGTAGGCTATTCACAGCCGGACGCAGACCCGTAACACGGAATGGACCAACATGCTGCGTGACCATGTTGCGTTTCAACTTGGCGTTGGTGACAGGCTGACAATCCTGGGTATAGAACTCGCGCGGGTTGCCGAGGTGCTGCAGCATGAACGTGTTAGTGACAGCCGTCAACCCATGGTTGATTGATTCACGGGCAGGACGTGGAATAAGTTTCGTCAGTGATTGCCCATCCGCGGACGTGGGTACGGGAATCACAGGAGGTTGCGTTTGGTGCGGAACTGGTGCGCCCAGTCCATGAGATTGCGTACCGTTCGTCAGGTGCCGCCACGTCATGCCATTCGGATCTACACGGCCATCGGGATGCGAAAGAAAATGTGACTGAAAATTCAGGATTGCATGCACCGTGCGCGGACCACAACGGCCGTCAACAGGTCCAGGGTCTACTCCATTTTGTAGGAGAAGGGACTGGATGACTTTAACGTCATCGTAGCGATTGATCCCTGCAGCGCCAACTGATTTCAAGATGATACTGGCCATCTTACTCCTTCCTCTCCATGATTGTTATCAATCCTAATACCAATCATCCTTCGCGGGCCTCTCTCAGTGCCCTCACTGCTGCCTTTCCAACATTCATATCCTGCGCAACCTTTCTCGACCATACCCTCACCATCGGCATCAATGCCTCCCTATGGATCCGCAGCCGATCCAGCTCGTCTGCTGCCCGGCCCCGCTCTAGCCCGACAACAACCCTTGCGTACTCCTCAACCTTGATCTCGCCCCGAAACCCCTCTACCCGCTTGACATAAGCCGCGTCATATGCCCCTCGCAGCGCGTTCTTTCCATGCCCCAGCTCCTCCTCCATCGCTGCATGCCAACGAGCCGCGTTTTTCGTCCACCCGCTATCGCTTAAAGAATGTGCCTCCAGCACCTTGACCTTCTCTGCCTTCCCCTCTGCGAGTTCCGCCGCTATCACCGCCGTCTCCTCAATCGACAGCTCGGCAACCGTCTCCTCGGCATCTGCTTCCACCAACGCAGCTTGCCGCCCCGTCACAGGCTCCGCCGAGCTCGCCTTCGCTTCCAGCGGGCTCCTCATCTCCTCCTTGCGCGCCATGTCCTCTGTCGCAAGCGGACCTATCATCGGTGGCGGCGCGGGCAACGGCTTGACCCGCTTGGGCACTGCCGCCTCCACGTCCTGCCGCTCCGCTCGCGGCGTCTCACCCTCCACGCATGCAATCAACGGTTCCCGCAAGGAATCACCATCCGCCACTGTCAGTGGCGCCACGACGGGCAACGGCGCGATATCAACCACCGGCAAGGCAGACGTAAATGGTACCGGTTCCGCACTCGGCTTCTTTGCCGTCATTTCGCTCGGGTATGCCGCGTCCTCTCTCTTTGCGAAAAACGGCAGTGAATTCGCCGCAAGGACCATCATCGGCGCACACACGGTTCCCGTTCCATCATCGGGCATTGACGCCGTTCGCTGCACCATACTCGCCGGAAAGTCTCGTTGCGGCTCCAGCGGCTTCGGAGCACCAGGAACGAAAGGCAACGTCCCCCCGTTCTGCGGCGCCAAGGGAGCTATCAGTGTCCTATCCGCTACGTCTTCCACGGGTTTGGCAGCTTTCAGCACCGCACCCTGCGAAATCTCGGCGACGGGCAGAGCCATAGGCATCCCGTCTACCCACACCGCGATCCGCCCCGCCTCCTCCGCATGCCGCAACCCCAGACGACCCCGCCAAACCACGCAGCAGAGACCACGATCCGTGTCAATCCACAATGTATCCGCCACCAGCAACAGTTCTTCGCGCTCACCTGTTGCCCTGTCCGCAATCGCTCGCGGCTGAATCCCGGGCAGCTTTGTCACGAGCCGGACATGCTCTTTGTGGAGGTTCTCAAGCACAATCGGCTCGTCGGCTCGAATCACGGATAATCGCTGATCTGCCGGCGCTGCCTGAAAATAGCTCGCATCGAAATCCTCGGGCAACGGCCATCGCTCCCATCCAGAGTCCCGAAAGCGAAGCTCATGCCGCCCCAACGCTCTCCTCCTCAAAGGCCAGCTCGGGCTGAGCGGGCCAAAGCCCACTGGAGCGAACGTCCGCGAGCGCACCGACACGACCACTCCCTGCGGTTGTATATTGGGTATTGGGACCATGCCATAGCGATCCGGCGCTGCGTCGAAGCGCATTCCGACTGGGTTGTCGGTGCTCGGTCCTCCCGCCGCGTGCTCCCAATCGAGTGGCATCTCGGTAATGCGCGGGCCCTCAAGGAGCTGGCCGTCGTGAAGGCGGGAGCCCCTATCGCACCACACCTCGATCGACTTGTCGACCTGGCCTACGATGATGCGCGCAATAAACGAGCGCGTTGGCGCTCCGTGAGGGGCGTACGCGCGCCCAACAAGCATAAGCTCGGGGTACATTTTGAGCGGGGCTCGATCGCTTGGCACACGGACGCTCCGCTGTGGATCTTGATCCCAGATCTGGTCCGAAAGGCACACCGCCTCTTGCATCGGGGCGAGTGTTGACTCACCAGGTTCAAGAACGAACGTAGCTTTGACAATGACTGTCAACGCACGAGCTCCGGTATGAGCTTGCCAAGCGATAGCGCTGGTCCGAAGTGGACAGAGCGAGACGATGTCCATAGCCTTATTGATCTCCAACATCAGCCGCTCCAATCCACGCGGATCCGAAGACGGCGAACGCCTCATGCGCCGGATGTTCCAAAGTATACCAGGATACGCAGACAAATAGCAACTGCGCTGAAGAAACGCCGCAAGCCAGCGGTACAACGGTTGCTGCGAAGCTATGCATCACCGGATTGACGCCGAGTTTATGAAAGAGGCGTCTGCGTAGAACTGCGGTGCTCACATGCCTGCGCTTTGATCAGGCCAGCGCACACCTTCGCCATTTACATGTTTGCTCTGAAGCACGCCGCTTCGACGAGAGCCAGCTTGTTTCGTTTTGCCAATTGAAAGGTGCGCCACTTTTCAAATTGGATAATCGACCGGAAGCGCTCCATGGCACTGGCTGCCCTTTGGCAGATACGTGTTGGAGAAGAATTCCAACCTCCGCCGCTGTAACGTCCGTGGCACACAGGCTACAAACCCATTCCTCGCATGAGACGTATCGCGCTGCGTTCGCTCGCTCACGATCGGGGAAAGCTGGCCGCTTCTCTCGCGGGTGTGGCCTTTGCCGCAACGCTGCTCTTAATTCAAATCGGCTTGTTTGCCGGCTTTTTGGAGACATCCAGCAATCTGATCGCGCGGGTGGGCGGCGATGTGTGGGTGATGGCCAAGGGCACCGAGGTCGTCGAAAATGGAGAGCCTCTGTCAGCCGGAAGCCGGGCGGCTATTGCTGCTCATCCTTGTGTGAAATATGTGCGGCCTTTGGTCGTTGCATTTGCGCCCATGCGTAAGGCCGGAGGTGCCCCGGATAGCGTTCAGTTAATCGGTTTTGAGCCCCGTTCCATGCCGCTGATTCCATGGTCTTTGGCGCGGGGGCTCCCTCAGGATTTGCACGGCCCCAATCGTGTCGCCATCGATGAACTCGATACGGTCAAGCTGCAAATCGACGGCGATCCAATGGGCGCAAGACTCGAGATGGGAGGGCAGTCCGTGTGGGTGAGCGCTATCACGGAAGGCGTGCGCTCGTTTACGCTGATGCCTAATGTGTTCGCCGAAGTGGATACGGCGCGCAGGCTGTCCAGGCTGTCGGAAGGACAGGTCAATTACTGGATCGCCGATCTGTATAGTCCTTCATGCGTGCCGGATGTGCTGGCTTCGGTGGAGCGCGATGCGCCCGATGTGGCGGCGATGTCGCAGCCCGCGTTTATGGAGAAGACGCAGAACTATTGGGTCTTCGGTTCGGGCGCGGGGACGGCGCTCGGCTTTTCGGCTTTGCTTGGGTTGGTGGTGGGAACCGTGATCGTGGGCCAGACGCTCTATGCCATTACCAAAGAGCATTTGAGAGAGTTGGGTACGCTGAAGGCCATCGGCGCGACGAATATGGAGCTGGTGAGCTTTATCGCCTGGCAGGCGGCTTTTCTCGCGATTGCCGGTGGCGGGCTTGGCTACCTGATCGCTCAAGTCGTGAAGATCGGTGTGACTTCGGCGGGCCTTCTGGTCGTTATCTCGCCGCTGGTTACGGGTGTGGGCGCGATCGCCATCGTGCTGATGTGCGCCATCGCGAGCATTAGCAGTGTGCGCAAAGTGCTTTCGCTCGAAGCCGCGGAGGTCTTTAAATAGTGGGCGGCGCGGGTGAAATGGCGGCACCGGGGCTTCTGCTCCGCGCTTCGGATGTGGCGAAGTCGTACGGCAAGGGAGAGCTTGCAACGCATGTTCTTCACGGTGTGTCGATGCAGCTTCCTCCGGGTGAGCTCGCTCTTTTGATGGGGCCTTCGGGTTCCGGAAAGACCACGCTCATTTCGATTTTGGCCGGGCTGCTCCGGCCTACGCGCGGTCATGTCGAGCTCTGCGGGCAGATGATTTCCCAAATGAGCGAAGAGCATGCGGCGCGGGTGCGGCGCGAGAAATTGGGCTTTGTGTTTCAAACCTACAATCTGTTTCCGGCGCTTACGGCGCTCGACAATGTGGCGGAAGTGCTGGCGATGAAAGGTATGCCGATCGCCGATGCACGGGCCGCCGCGCGCCAAGCCTTGGAGCGGGTTGGGCTGGGTAAGCGTACGCATCATCTGCCCGGCGATTTATCGGGCGGACAGAAGCAGCGCGTGGCCATTGCCCGGGCGCTCGCGGGCAATCCCGCGCTGATTATGGGCGATGAAGTCACGGCGGCGCTCGATGGCGCGACGGCGACGAGTGTCATGGAGATTCTTCGCGAGCAAGTGGGGCCGGAGCGGAGTGTGCTGATTGTCACGCACGATCACCGGCTTCTGCGCTTTGCGGATCGGGTCGTTGAAATTGAAGATGGATACATCGTGCGGGACGCGAAAGTCTCGCCGGGCCAGGTGTCCGCAGAGATGCCTGCGCACTGAATGTTCTACGGAGGACAGGCATCGTAGCCGCATACTTTGCGGCCATTGCTGCAACTGAGCACCGTGCCGTCCTTGCAACTGAGGGTGCAGTCATTGGGCGTTCCTGAACAATCCAATATGCATTTCGAGCCTGAATTGCAGTCGACCGAGCATGTCGCTCCGTTGGCGCAGGCCATGCTGCATGTGCTGTTGTTGTTGCACTGCATGCTGCATATGCCGTCCTGACAGTCCTGCGTGCATTGGGAGTCGTTGCAGGCCAGCGTGCAGTTGCCGCCTCCCGCGCATTCGACATCGCATTTGGCTTTTTCCGTGCACTGATTGGTGCAGATTCCCGTGGTCGATGCGCAGTGCAGCGTTCCCTGGCAGCCCGTGCAGTGCTGCTCGCATTGTCCTAATGCGGGGCTGGCGCAGCTCACATCGCAGGCCGTATTGGGGCCGCAATGCGATTCGCATGCGTTTTGGGTGCACGCGGCGGGATCGCAGGTCGTTCCGCATAGATGACAGCCGAAGGTGCACGAGCCTGTCGCTGCGTTGCAGTCGAGGCATCCGTCCGGCAAGCCGCATATGGGCACGCTGAGCCCCGCGGGAATTTTGGTGTCGGTAACCATCACGCCCTCGCATGGGTTACCGCTTGTGCCGCTGCTGGTTGTTGTGTCCTCACCGCGCAGCAGCGCATCGAAATCGTTGGTGCAGGCCGCCGCGCAAAGAAGCCAGCCCACACACCCCACACAAACCCAAAACACCCCCGAGGCACGACGAAGCATCACGCCCTCCACAGCCATGAGAAGCGAAGAAACGGCGATGCTAACACCGCCCGGACAAAGACAACCGCTTCTAGAAAGTGCCTTGGAGCACCGCTTGCTCCGGGCCGAGCGATAGCCCAATCGAACCGGCCTCTTGAGATGCCGATGAATCGTTGTGTTTTTTTCCGGTGTACCAAAGCGTAAAGAGGGTGCCGCCCGCCGCTAAGCCCACAAGGCCGATGACCAGGCTCACGTTGGCTACGGTTTGCTGTGTTTCACCGGATTTCACTTCGGCCCGACGGCCTTGGCACGAGAAGCCGCACTTGCGCTTGAGGTCTTCGTAGGTGGCTTGGGAGCTGAGGCCAAAGCCTGTAAACAGGCCCATTCCAACGACGCCGACGCCTCCCGCGGCGATGGCTGCAGGCAACATCCATTTGCGGTTGCCGAAGAAGGAGCCGCTGGATTCGGGGGGGCTGCTTATGTCGACCTCGAGCTCGGCCGTTTCGCCTTTGGTCGCGGTCACGGTGCGCGTCACAGGTTCTTGGCCAAAGCGGCGGACCAGCACGCGCGTTTCGCCGGGCATCACCCGTACTTCCGCGCTTCCATCGGCGGTCAGCGCTTTCGCTTCGCCATTGACGCTGATGTCCGTGCCCGGAGGCGCGTTCTTGACCCGTACTCTGATCGTCCCGACTTGCGCGAGCAGTTCTTTTCGTTCTGCTGCCGCGGCTTCTGCTGTGGGTTTGTATTTCGCTTCGCCTGCGGCGGCCTTTGCAGAGGCTTCCGCTTCGACTTGCTCATAACGGCGAATCGCTTCGTCGGTGCGGCGCATGTCGCGCAGGCAGCGGGCGATCAGCAGGGCCGAATTGGGGCTCGGCACCGTGGCGTAGGACTCTTCGAGCGCGCTCAGCGCTTCGGTTAATTGCCCTGCCTCGAGCAGATTTTTTCCTTTTCCATAGAGTTCACTCGCCTTGCGGATATCGGCTTCCGAAGGTGTATGCGAACTGTCCGGAGGGGTTTGCGCAGGCGCTTGGCTGGCCACACTCAGCGAAACCAATGCGCACAGTGCGATCGCGGACGGCAAAATCCTGCGAGGAGGCATAGGCGAGCGCCAACGCTATCATGAACGAAAGCAAAACAGGCATTTTGCGGCATCGTTTATTCATTCGCTGTATAAACCCGCACGAACCTTTTTTGCGTTTGCGTCGCTTCGCGCATGAAGAAGAAGACTGGCCAGCGCTTTCTTTGGGCTGCCGCATTGTGTGGCGCCGCACTTATTGCAGGCGGGATTGGCTTGCGTTTGCGTATGCAGACGGCCGAGGTCTCGGCGGGATTTGTTTCGGATCGGATTGTGGCGCGGGCGGTGGTGACGGCGGAGAGCGGCATTGCGGAGGTGCGTGCGCGGACGGAGGGGCGCGTGCTTTCGGTGCATGTGAAGGAAGGCGAGAAAGTCGAGGCGGGTCAGGTGTTGGCGGAGATCGAGGGGGACACGCTGGCGGCTGAATTGCAGCGTTTGGAGGCGGAGCGGAGCGCGGCTGCGATGACGGCGCGTTCGGTGGCGGAGGGGGTGCGGGCCGAGGAGAAGAGTGCGCTTGAGGCTGAGGTGAGGGCGGCGAAGGCTGGGCTGGATGGGGCGCAAGATCATCTGGAGAGGCTTAAGAAAGTGCGGGAAGTGGGTGGGGGTACGGCGGCGGAGGAGAAAGAGGCGGAGCGCGGGGTGGCGATTGCATCGGCGAGGCTGGACGCGGTGCAGGCGAGGCTGAAGCTTGCGAAGGCGGGGAACAAGGCGTCGGACATCAAGGCGCTGGAGGCGCGGGTTGCGGCGGCGGATGCGGCGGTGTTGCAGGCGAAGACGGGATTGGACAAGACGAAGCTGACGGCGCCGATTTCGGGTGTTGTGTTGTCGAGGCGTGTGGACGCAGGGGACACGATAACGGCGGCGGCGATTGCGACGGCTTTGTTTGAGATTGCGGATACGGGGCGCACGGAGATTCGGATTGAGGTGGAGGAGGGGGATGCGGCGAAGGTGTCTGTGGGGCGGCCTGTGAAGCTGACGATGCCTGGTGGTGGTGAGGTGATTGGGGAGGGGCAGATTGAGCGGGTGGGTGCGCTATTGACGCGGCGGACGATAGGGGTGGAGGACGCGCGTGTGAGGGCGGATGGGCAGGTTCGGACGGTGTGGATGAGCGGGGCGGGGCTGGTGAATTTTCCTATAGGGCAGAGGCTGGAGGCTGTGATTGAGCAGGCGCCTCGGCAGGTTCCGGCGTTGGCGCCGCGGAGTGCGGTTCAGATTCGGGATGGGCGGGCTGTTGTGGAGGTACCGTGGGGGCCGTGGAAGCGGCAGGTTCCTGTGAAGATGGGTGCGGCGGACGAGGCGAATGTGGAGCTTGTGGGTATCGAGGCTGGTACGCGGGTGGTGCTTCGTTCAGGGAAGTAGGGTTGAATTCGATAAAAATAGTCGACAATTCGATTGGTTTTAGATTTTTATGTTTTAATATTTTAGGTGATTGGAAGAGGGGCTTCCAATGCGTTGAAAATGGGAACCGGTGTCTAAAATATATTTTATAGCGCGGCCACCTTCGCCTTTAGCGCGGCCACCTTCGTCTCCAGCATCTCCTGTTCCTTTTGAGCCGCGGAGAGCTCGGCTTTCAGCGCCTCCGCTTCCGTCTCTGTCTTGGTTTACTTTTATTCCTGAAAAATTACTTTGACTCCGCTAAAAAATCGGAAAGTGCGACAAGATTGCGGAGTGCGAAGCTCGCAACCTCTTCTACAGACGAAATTGCCAATCACTCTTTTTGGGCTGATAGGGAAGTGCCCCCGCTCCGGACGCATCATGCGCATGGACAGCATGAAAGAGGTAGGCTGGCAAGAGAACTTTCCAGGAGCCCTTCTCATCGCAGGAGCCCTTGTCATTAAGGCCAACTCTAGCAAGGATCCTCGCGAGGATCCTTGGGTTTCCAGATTGTGCAAGGGCACCAAACACCGCCTTGAGCACATCAATATCCACTGGGGGCAAAGATTCTTGTTCACAGACCAGATCAATTCCGGCGTTAATGCGATAGCAGCAAAGCACAAAACCCGCGCAGCTAAAGCGGGTGTACAGAGGCGTGCCACTTTTTTTGTCCGTTTCATGATGTTCGACCCAGGCGGGCATGGCCACGTACTCGATCTTGGGCTCCTGCCGTATCTGTTGGAAGGCCCATAGACGCATTCTCCGCCGTGTCTCCTCCTCCAAACCAGGGAGCCAGCCCATCAGGTGCACCGGAATCGACTCCTCGCTCATCGGAGGACCCATATGAATCACTCTCGCATTGGAGGATAGTCCAAGCGTAACGGGTATATCCTCAGAGAGCAGCGCCAGATGCTGAACAGCCCCCTCCGAAGGCCCATATACACCCATGATCGCCGCACATCCGCCCTGATGCGTACCCTTCGTATAAACAGGCATAAGCTCCTTTTCAACTTCGACGGGCAAGATTTTTTGTTTTTTGTATCCCTCGCGCCGGCATCCGTCAGTCACCGCGGTTATCGGACGCGCTCCTTTAGGGAGCCCAAACCATCGAGCAATAACGCCAGCGCAGCCTGTTCCCCCTGGTCGTGGAGCTCACGCTGCTGCCAGCGCGCTTTTATGGCCTCCAATTCATCCTTGGCCATATCCCACAGCCATGCTTGGGGATGAGTGTTCACACGCAGGCACAACGCTTTAAATTCAGACACTGCCAGCGCACCCGCACTCACGAGGCCACATTGAGCGATAGCTTCATCCAGCAGGGATTCGAAATCGGGCTGCTGCAAGGACAAGTGAAGTCCGTTCACCACCCAGGCGCGAAGCGGTTCGAGGCGATTTTGTTCCGCGGACATGGGAGGCCACGCGCTAAATGCATTGGCCAGAGAAAGGAGAAGGATATGATGAAAGGCCAAATATCCTTGAGTCGAAGGGATAAGGGAAGCGAATTGAGATATATCGGCTTCGGGCCGCAGGGCTGCATAGCGGCGCACGGCCCTCCACAGTGTTCCCTCGTGAGAAAGAGCTTCGGCATCTTGAGATAGGGAAAATGCAATGTTCAATAAGCTATTTGCGATAGATGAGCGCTGCGCTGAATCGATAAACTGAGTCCGGGCGGCGGAGGCCACCAGGGCATCGCGCCAGCGGAGGGAGAGGTTTGGTTTTTTAAGATCATCATCGATAAAGGCAGGAAGGCGCTGGGATTTCCGCTCGGTGAGTTCATGGAGCGCGGCGATGCGGAAGGCGACACTCGTGGCCTTGCGGCGGATGACGTTCCATAGATCGTTATCCGTGAGCCCTAGACAATACAGAGGATAACTCTCAGGAGATTGAGCAAAGAGACCCATTTCACTCTCTCTGCTTTGCTGGATAGCGCGCACCCGGTTTGCGTAATGTTCAACCGTCTTCTCTTCGGGTGGAAGCGAAGAAATCTTCCGTTTACCATGTTCAGCTATCACACCGATGTTGGCCGGCTCTCCGCGCTGGATTAGTTTATCAAGAAAAGGCACGATGCCATCAGTTGGAATACTGACCACGAATTTTAACGCGGAATAGACCTCTTCGCCTGATGCATGAGATGGATCCCGCACAATCTCTACACATTTAGCATAGACCTCTTCGGCACCAATCAGCGTGATTTCACTCATTGGAAGCCTTAACAGGCGTGAGTACTAGCCGAATAAATTTGCATAGCTCGCCGGGTGTCATTTCTATTTTAGCAAAGGCAAAGGAGTAAATTGCGGGTTTGTGATATTCCTCAATGACATTGATATCATTGGTCAACAGAATATAAACCGCATCTGGATGAATCTCTCTCATCCTATCATATAAAAACCGGCCGGTGGCCATGCCCCCATCGGTATCTTCATGGGCAAAGGCCAGACCTGAAGGCATCATCATATCCCATACAATCACTTTCGGTAAATGTCCCGCTTCCAGATAGGCCAAGGCATCGTCCACGCTATAGGCGCAGTGCGACGTTAAGCCCTCATCATCCAATGCCTCGGCATAGCTTGACATCAATCGTCGATCATCATCCACCAAGAGAACTATAGCGGCCATCGTTTACCTCTCTACCGAACAGCCAGCTCGGCTGGAAGGTGAAGCACAAACTCCGTGGGGTTTTTACAAGAGACCATTACCAGGTCACCGCCCAAATCCCGCATGATTTTGCGCGATATTGTGAGTCCCAAACCTAAACCCGTTGGATCATGGCGCTGAGCCTGGGGTGTCCGGAACTCGCCGTCAAAGATCTTGTCCTGGTATTTTTCGTCCACACCAATACCCCAGTCTCTTAGACCAACTTCATAGTGACCCAATTCCTTGGATGTCCACCGCCCATAGATAACAAAACGAAAATCCTTTCGTGTGGAATACTTAATCGCATTCATAAATAAGTTAAAAATCACCTGAGTAAAGGCGGCGCGCGGTAAGCGGAAGAGCGGTAAGGCTTCGGAGAACTGGGTCGTGATATTGTTTCTTGGCAGGTCCCTGGCCTTTAGCTCAGGCGTGAGCTGATTGAGTGTCTTGTGAATCACATCCTTCACAGAGACCTCAACGGCGGGTTCCCGAGGGGCGGTCGATCCTTTTCCTCGTAACAGATCGACTTGAGCCAGTAGGTTAATCAGCACTTGCACGTCCAATTCGAGATCGTCGATCTTTGTGCGGAGCTTGTCAAGTATATGTTCTTCACGGCTTCCAAAATGATCTCTGAATTCACGGCTTCCAAAATGATCTCTGAAGTAGAGAATATTGTTGCGTAATCCCACGGCCGGGGAGCGAAGCTCGTGAGAAACCCGGGACAGCGTTCGGCGCTGCATCTCTTGAACTTGCGAAAGCTCGATGAGCAATGCACATGCTCTGCCAAACTCCACCAGCACATGGATATCCAGCGCGGAAAACCCCGTCACATGCTGCGCGTTTCCAAGGGTCAAGGTTCGATTGACACAGCGGATCATCCCCACCGTTCGCGGCACCGTATCCCGGCTGAGCAGCGGAACGCCAAGCCAGGTTTGGCGGCTATGCGTTGTGTGCTCAACATGTTTATTCTTTGCGGCGGGTTCGTCGCTAATACCAAAACTTAGGTAGGGCCTTTGCCGAAGAGCAATGGTTCCCATTAGACCTTCGCCCAGCTCGTAGGTAGGCTGCGATTTGGCGGCCGCCTGAATCAAACCCGAAGTTGTGGCCAAGGATAAAATCCTCTTTCGATCTTCGATACCCGCATAAAAAATCGAGCAGCCCTCCATACCCATCTGTTGCGTCAATGCCAGCCTGGCTAGATCCAGCGCCGAGCACAGTTCGGAAAACCCTGCCAATGGGGCTACCGAAGCGGTTGAAGGCACGGGAGGAACGATGGGGGCCAGTACCTGATGCACCAAGGTAAAGGCATCCCGGTTGGCGGCAAGCAGCAATTGACGGGAGCAGAGCCTTAAAAAGCTTTGAATGGCAGGCCATAACTCTTTAGGTTCAAATGTGAGCTGCTGGGTTATGGGAAGCCAAAGATAGGCTTGCAGCGCATCCCCTGGATTTTCGCGTTCATTGGACGGAGTTTGGGGTAAAGGGATAACCAAAATCTTATTGGGGAGGTCAACCAGCCCAGGAAAAAGCGCGCGGAGCGATGGCCGTACATGAGATCGGTGGATTTCCACCGGACCAGAGTGATCTATATCATGAATCCACGGGATATCACTTGGTTTTGCCAATAGAAATGTACTGGAACGCGATAGGGGCCCCGCATACTCGGGGCCATAACTTTGGGCGCGGGCATCTCCCTCGGGATACCAAATATGCATGGGAAAGATCCGCTCTTCTTGGCCTTCCCACGGGGCCCGCCCCATGAGTACCGCGCAATTCACTTCAAATAAATAGGCAGCCGCATGGCAAACAATCTCCATGGTCTCCCGAACGCCGCCCGCGGCGCTTCCAACCGTGGCCAAGGCATTGGATAGGCGCTCGCTAAACTTGGGCTGGGTGGCATCTTGATAAATCCCTTCCAGCACAGGATTTCCGGTATCCGGGTTCATGGTAAAGCGGCAGTCGATATTCACCCAGCGGTAGTGTTTTAGGTAAGTGCGCAACAGCGCTGGATATTGAATCACTATTCCTTTCTTACCGAGCATATCCAGCCAATCACGGCGCTCATCAGGATATACCCACCAAGCTTCTCCGGTGTTCGACTTCAGAATGCTGTCCTCATTGTTGCCGGCGATTTCCAAAAGGCGCTTTTCTTGGCGGCTGCTTACCACCGGAGAGCCATCGGGATCGCACACAAAATAGGCATAGCCCAAGGCGTCCAGCAAATTAAGCACCCGCTCCTGGGCGTGTTTCGATTTCTCTTCGGCATGCTGCTGGGTTATCGCCTTGTCACTACGCCGTTTTAGCCGAATTTTTTGTTCCAGTGCCTTTAGGGCGGCCTGGATCTCTGTAGAGCTGGTCCATCGGGACCATACGCCGTCGGGTTGAAGCTCTACGATGAGTTCAGGGTCGTCTTGCAATACATCCAGGTTGCCGACGATGGCGTGGGCTGCAAAGATTTCGTCATGGGAATTGTTACTTCTCCATTCAACGTAGCGCTTGAGCTTCTCCAGTTCATGTGTCTCAACGGCAGCATCCACACCTAGATCAAGAACGAGAATGTTACGCACTTCGGACGAGAGCTGTTTCAATCCTTCCACGTCTTGAAGGGATAAGTCTATCAGTGGAATAAAATGCAAGCGGCCAAGTTCCCCTGTGGCCATGGCACTATGGGTCCCCAGCGCAAAGGTAAAATAATTTAGATGTTGAATGGAGCTCATGCCGAAGCGAAGTGGAGAATTTCGGATACGCCCGCGGCCTCATCGCAGCCGCATCCGCATAAAAACATGTTGGATACCTGATGTCAATCTTTTCTCTGTGTGAAAAAGCCAACAGCGCCGTTGACATGCTGTAGCGAGACTGCTTTCATCAGTCAATGAAACACTTGGTCAAGGTGGTTGCGGGTGCCGGGCTTTTGGTCTGCGGTTCGGTGTGGCTCGCTGGAGCTTGCGGCGGTTCGGATCCCGTGTCCCCTGGTGGCTCGGGCGGCAAGGGTGGTGAGGGCACAAGTTCGTCGAGTTCGGGAAATATCGGCGGCGCAGGCGGCATGGGCGGCGTTGGTGGGATGGGTGGAATCGGCGGCGCGGGCACCGGCGGCGCAGGCGGGATGGGTGGAATCGGCGGCGCCGGTGGAGGGATTGTGATGCCGACCGAATGTACGCGAACGGTCTATGTCATTCCCCAATCTGTCAATTTTATCACGATGATGGATCCTTATATTATTCTAAAGGATCATGCGATTGGGCCCGACACCGCGTACGCAATGCAAACCGAGCTTTCCGATGATGTTCTTACGCCGGGCGTGGAGGCTTATCAATACTACGTGCTCAATTGCCCGCCGGGTGCATACACGCTAACCTGGGAGGGGCGAGCGGCTCAAAATAGCAACGGGCAGATTTTTATCGCCGTGGCCGATGCGACCTACGTTCCTGGGACGCTATGGCCAACCGAGAATCTGTTGAACGTCCCAAAGAATATGGACAAAGTGCATACGGTCGCGGGGCTCGTGCCCGATGCCAAGTACAATATCTTTGTGCGCGTGAACTCGACGGTGGGTAATTGTCTAAGCGATCGTTTGTCGATTGGTCCGTAAAGGCCGCGCCCGCCGCATGTCTAAAAGCCAACCGACACGCCCACTCCCCCAAATTCCTCGGATTTCTTTAACGACGCAAGCGGGACCACCGAAATGCTCGCTTCCTGCGGCTTGCTTGCTTTGCCTTCGGCGGCGCTTACCGATGAAGCCCACACGCTGACACCATAAATCATCAACGGTAATCCAATCGCCGCGGGTAGAAATACGCCCGTGCAAAATGCAGGGCCATTCGCCTCGCATTGGTTCACGCCAACGGCAATATTGGCCATCCCATAGACCGAAACAATTGTACCAATAATGGCCGCGACATTCCCAGGATGGTCAATATCGCTCACTTCTTTGTGCGGAATCATCATCGGTCTACCGCGGCGATCGACCTCCACATGGAGGTATTCGCTGTCGTTTCCAACGATTTTTCCCTCAATTGCAGGCGCGTTTGTCCGTTCAATGATGGCGCTCCGGCCGCAGCCGCTTATGAAGGCTCCCAACAATAAACCGGCGCTCGTCACCCGGATCTTCCGTCGATTGATCTGCATGGTCCCAATCCCGCTCCTTTGCAACCCCGCCCCGCAGCCTCTCTGCATTGGGGGTTTTCTTGTATTGAAGCCGGAATGGCCAATAGGTTACTGGTTCACCGCCGATTTTTCCGCCGCGCTCCGCCGCTTTCTGCGAGCCCAGCCTGCCGCAACGATTCCCGCGCCCAAGAGCACAGTGCTTCCCAGCGACCACGCCGCCAGCACCCGAAAGGGCGTCTCGTCCAGTGCCGTCGCGTCCTCCACCCGGGTTTGCACAATCACCGATAGTTCTGTCGCCCCCACCGGCGCCACCCCAGCCAGCCATCGCCTCCGCTCTCCTCGGGAATTGGCCTCGTCCATTTCATCGATGTAATCGTCCTGCGCCTCTACCCAATCCGGAGGCGGCAAACGCAATCGATCTTGCAGGGGAATCCGCGCCGCGTCCCGCCGGGCGCTGAGCCGGTGTAGGGCCTCGTTTTCCACAACAATGCCATCACCATTGGCCACACCGTCATGCACCAATAGAATATGCTCGTCCGGCAGGGGATCCGCCGCAAGATCCCGATCGCGGCGCACCGTCAGCACAGCAATGCGGCGCTCGTCGCTCAAGGCAAGGCCCCCCAATCGGCGATCGGTGGGGATACTGACGGCTATAAGACCAACAAACGCTCCCATGGTATCCCGAATCGGGGAAGCGATCACGACTTTGTACCGATCATCCGAACCAGAACGGATGGCGCGCGAAATATACGCAGGACGCGAAACGCTGGCGGACAGGGCTTTTACCGCGCGAAAATAGTCGCGAAAGGAGTAATCTTGAAAGTAGGTCCGCCCAAAAATCGGACGCGGGGTATGGGCGCGCGGATACCCATCGGCTCCTGCAACAAACCATAGATCCAAAAATGGATGGACGAATGCATGGCGTTCCCGGGCAGCGACGCAAAGAGCGTGCAATTGCGCATCATCATTGCGCATGATGGCCTCGGCCAGGCGGGGATCGCCGGCTTCCTCGGCGATAATATCGGCGTATTCCCGAATCTGCGCGAGCACTGTCCCGGCAATGGCGCGGGCCGCAAACATATTGGCGGTAAGCACTTCGCCCCGCCTGGCTTTCTCTTGTTCCCTTGAACTGACAAGCGCCCAGGCGCTCAGTCCAATCA
The DNA here is from genome assembly GCA_964537685.1 of uncultured Polyangiaceae bacterium. GTDB lineage: Bacteria > Myxococcota_A > Polyangia > Polyangiales > Polyangiaceae > CAZICM01. The sequence goes on along the minus strand of CAZICM010000024.1, from coordinate 8,494 downwards.
GGGAAAGTGTCGCCGCGCTAAACAGCGCCACCAGCACCGGATGAAGCCTGCACAAATAGGCCGCCCGCGTCAAAAACCCAGGGCGGCGCGCTAAAATCGGTTCGCCCCGCAAATATCTCCCAAGCTCGGAGGCCAGCGCATCAGCCGAAATATAGCGCTGTTTAGGGTCTTTTTGGAGACAGGTATAACAAATGGTCGCTAAATCCCGATCGATTCCCGGACGCAATCGCTCCAGGGGAATGGGGTCTTCTTCGTTGACGGCCCGAATCACTTCCACCGCCGTGGGCGCCGAAAAAGGACGCCGCCCCGCAAGCAGCTCATACAATATCACCCCCAAACTCCACACATCCGCAGCCGGCGAATCCCTGTGCCCATGAGGAGAAGACTGCTCTGGGGCCATGTATTCAATGGTTCCCACAAAGGCTCCTGTTTGTGTGCTTCCCTTCTCACCCAAGCGCTTGGCCACCCCAAAATCGGCGATATGCGGCTTACCCTGAGCATCCAATAAAATATTGGCCGGTTTTAGATCGCGATGCAAAATCGATTTGGAATGCCCCGCATGAACCGCCCGTGCCAGCTTTTTCACAAGGGCGGCCGCCCGGCGCGCTTTTTTATAACGAGCGCTATGATGAGCGAGCGTGCCCCCGGACAAAAGCTCCATCGTAAAATAAGGCTCGCCTTCATGCTCGCCTACTTCATAAATAGGTACAATATGGGCATGGCGCAGTTCGGCCGCGGCCCTGGCTTCCAACAGAAAGCGCCGCCTCGCCGAAGCGCCCGCCAGCTCTCCGTCGCGAAGCCGCTTGAGCGCAACCACACGCCGAATGCCCTCAAGCTGGCGCGCTTTATAGACCACGCCCATCCCTCCCTCGCCCAGTTTCTCCAGCAGCTCATACCCGGCGAACTGGGGAATACATGCGCTGAACTCGTTATCCGCCTTTCTTTCCAGCGAACCGCTTAACAGACACCGGGGACACAAGCCTCCCAGCACACCCTCGCGGATTGGACCCTCGCAATGGGGACATTTTCTCGCCATGACTTGCTGAAGATCGGGGCTCTTGGACATACAAAAACCACTACAGCTCTCTACGCCAAAAGTTACTCCGGCCTATTCGCGAGCAGCTCCATCAAGTAACGCAATTCCTCATCCACAGCCTGCTCATCCAACTCGCCTTCCATATCCAACAGACTGGCTACCTCGGCGCGAAGCATAGCATCATAGCGGCCCCGCAAATCGAATGCCGCCTTTTTCACAGCATCTACGCTCTTCTTCAGCGAAACCGCGACTTCTCTATACGGTTTTTGATGAGGATCGTTGGTAAGACAGCCCTTTAGCGCCTCAAAGACCGGCTCATTGCCCGCAGCAGCATACTTTGCGCGCAGCGTCTCCATCGCCCGCTCCAATACGCTCAGCGCAAAGTGATATTCATACAGGCTTTCGGGCGTAAGATTGTGGGAAGGCTCGGCTTGATAACGCTCTTCAGCCATACCGGGCGATAGACTTTCGATTTGGCCGGGCGGAATGCGGGTTCCAGCCCTCTCTTTTTTAGTTTCGTTCTTTAAAAAATTCTTCACGCATTGGCGTAGCCATGAACGAAACTTGCTTCCATAATCTCTATCGACCTTGGCCAGATCATTTCGGGCAAGCATACGGGCAAAAAATTCCTGGGTTAAATCATGGGCGTCTTCGGCTGAGTTTCCAAAGCGCCGGATAAAGGCATATACAGGTGACCAGTAGGCCCTGCAGAGGCCATTGAGCGCCTCCCGTCCTTCGGGTGTGAGCTTGCCTGCCCGCGATATCAGCGTCCACAGCGTTTTGGGAAAAGGCGCATCCGGCATGCCGGCCATCCTATGTCCAAACCCAGAATCGATCCAAGTTTTGTGCAGTATTCGCCGGCGCTACGCCCGTATCACCACCACCTTGCGCCCGGAAGGCGTCAGCGCCTCATGCCAGCTCAGCCGCTCTTCCACGGGCGCCACCCCAGGCCGCCGATCAAACACAATCAGCCACCCCGATTCCTGCCCTATTCCCGCCAAATACCCATCCAGTTGTAGTAGCCCTTTGCTCTCGGGGTCGGGACGGCTGGGCTTCCATACCTTAATCTCGATCCCCAAGACCTCGCCCCCATAGCGCACACAGAGATCCATCCTCCCCGATCCAATCGCATACTCCCGCTCAACCGTGCCCCCACCGTTCACCACTCTATGCAAAAACGCCATCAGCACCAAATGCGGCGCGACTTCATGATAGGGCGCCGAACGCAAAAGCGGTTCCCCATGTTGCCTCCAGAAGTCCATAAAGGCGAGAAGCAACGCTTCCTTGTTCAACTTCCCCCCTGCCCCAAGCCATGTCGCTGGAATGGACGGCAAATTCGCCCGCGGACTCGCCGACAAGGTGTGCAACACAATCTCTCGGTAGATTGGATTGGATATCTCCAAGCCTCCCTTGGAAGACATCTGAACCAATCCTAAATCGATCGCAAGCCGAATATCGTCGGGGGCCAGGTTCTCGGCGCCCTCTCCTGCCAGCATCGGCTCGATAATCGCTTGAATCCTCGATTCCCGAAGCCGTTCCGCCAGACTGTCCAAATGGGTGTCTTGTCTTTGGATCAACACTTCTTTGGCCTGTTCCACATGAGCTTGGGTGATAGAGTGGCTCCGATCTGGAACGAGATTATCGGTGATTTCACAGGCCAGCGCATTGACCAGCCACGGCTGACCCCGGCTTAAATCAAATGCCCGCTCCACGGCCTCGGGCAAAAAGGCTTGTCCCGTCTCTTCGGTGTGCTGCGCATATAAATCCCTTACTTCATCCCGGGTGAAATTGCGAAGCGTGATGGATTGAACGGCAATATTAAAAGGACTCGCGGAATGGCTTCGATCGCCGCCGTTTGCGGCTATTTTGTAGTCGCGCACATTGCGCATGCCAATCAAAGCCAAGGACCAGGGAAAACCTTGGGGCCTCAACCGATAACCATCACGGATTTGCCGAAGTACCGAGAGCAGGACATCGCCCTCCAAAGCGTCAATCTCATCGAGAAAGACAACCAGGGGCCTGGACGATGTACAAGCCCAGGTGTTGAGCGCATGCGCAATTCGGCCTCCCGGTGCATCTTCGGTGAACTCGGGAGGCTGAAGCTCAGGGGGCAGGTCGTGCGCTACACTTCGCCGCCACGAGCTCAGTATCGAACGCTCGGCCGCGCCTACGTCTTTAAGCAGACCAACGCCTGCTTCCATGGATACCAATACACCAACAAATTTCCCCTCGGCTGTCAGCTCCTTGGCCAAGGCGCGCATGGTGGTCGTCTTCCCCACTTGTCTCGGCGCGTACACCACAAAATAGTGTTGACGCTCGATCAGTCTTCGAATATCGGGCAGGCGCGAGAGAATGGGCAGCGTATAATGCCGCGCCGGATCGTTGGGGCCCGCGGTATTAAAGAAACGAGGCATGCGGGCAGCTTTGGCTAAACCTGTCTCCGCTGTCAAGCCTAAATCTTTTTGGCTCCAGCCTTTGCTTTATACCTTTCCCACGCCAGCCCATTCCCCTACAAACTCTAAACCCCCGCATGCCGCCAATGCCTCCGCGCTGTTCTCGGACGAATACCAGGCGAGTATCGTCGCCGCCGCGCTTAACCCGTCGTCCAGCGCCCCCGCAATGCCCGAGGATGTCAGCGGATCAAAGGCAATCAGCGCATCCCCCACCGCGATCCAGCCCGCTCCCACCGCCCGATCGCTGTATTGACTCGCCGCCGCCGCCGTTACCACCTGTATGTCTTCCGGCAGGCGAAGCGCAGGCCCAATATGGCGCGTATTCTGTATTAAGGCCCGGAAGACCGAAGGTTCGCGATAGTGGCCCTCCCGCGCAATGTCGTCGTCGCTCATTACCGTGATCATACATTGGCCCCCAGGTAGACCCGCCGCATAAATCCAGCCATCTTCAAAGGCTTCCACCATCGATAGGCCCCGAAGCCGGCTGTCTTCCGCGGCTTCCGCAAGCAGCGCCAAGGCCACCAATCGATCGCTTCGATGAATGCCCGCTCCCATCTGCCTCGCAAGAAACGCACTCCGCCCCGTCGCATCCACCAAGAGCGCCGCCCGAAGCTCAACAACATTCCCCCGATACTGACACCGAACCGTGAATCGCCCTTCAACCCTCTCCACCTGAATGTGCTCCACAGGCGTGCATAACATCGCCCCCGCATCAATCGCCTCTTCGCGAAGCCAGCGATCGAAAGCCTCGCGATCGAGATGATATCCATGAGGTAGCCCCCGCCGCAGAAAATCGTCCACCGCGGGCTCGGCATCGCCCCACACGCTGAGATTGCCATAATAGGGCAAATGCCCAAGATGTTCGAGTTTTGGATCGAGACCCAAACGGGAAAGCAGCGCAGGAACACCCGGCGAGGCCGTTCCAATCCAGGGCATTTGGGGGCCGAGCTCCAGCCGGGGGCCTTTTGGAGCTGTGTCGTCGGGTTTCAGATACACAAATTCCGGGCGCTGGGCGGGCCACCACCACAGAATGCGTCCGACAATGGGCTGGGAAGAGCATTCATTGAAATCCGCCTGCCAGGGCACGGCCATATAGCGGGTAATATCGCCGGGTTCCATACCCGCCTGGGGATCGTAGCCCAAACTGAGCGGATCGGTTGGGGGCGTGCGCTTTTTAATGCGGAAAGGGGCGCTGTAGATATCGGGATTGCGCGAAATCCACGTCATCTCAATGCCCGGTGAAAAGGCTCCGCCCACACAGTTTTCCAAAACGGCGCGCGTAAGGGCATGGCCTGCATGGCCCTGGGGCGCGGCGCCTTCATGGAAATAGCCGGCCGCCCATTGCGTCAGAAAGAAATATTGCGTGTCTGTCACCCTTAAATACTTGGATGTCGCGGCGGTCACGGTGCCCGGCGCCGAAGCGCTCAAGGCATCATCCCCCGCGAGATAAGGCATCAGGGTATTTCCGCGCTGAGCATTGATCAGCACGTTTTCTTGTCCAGGCGCGCGTATAAAATCCAAGTAGTATTGGCGCATGCCTGTCAGCGAAGGATCGGGCCTGTTGATCTTTGAATAATCAAAGGTGTGGGGCTTTGGGGGAATGGCTGTCACCCATGCATAGTTGGATGCATATTCAAAGATGGGTTTGATATCGGTTTCAAAATAGGGTTTATAGCCATCTGGACCGCCGTTCCATAGCTCGTCTTTAAAGATTTCGGGATGGGCGCCCTGATAGCGGACCGCTGCATCGAAGATGGTATCGTAGAGCGTAACGACATTGGCAATTTGAGGCGCATAACTGGGCGGACCGCATAAAACCCATCCGGGCTCGGCCACAATTTCATGGGTATTGCCCTGTTCATCCTTTACGGTAATCACGGCTTCAATTGAACCGTCCGAGGTATCGTCATACCATCCATCGTTATTCGCATATTGATCGATATGCGGAGGATCGATGCTGGAACCCGAATGCCCCAATCCTCCCAAAAAGAGCAAGCGCCCTTCGCTATCGGTGCGCAATTCTCCCAAGGTGTCAATCCTAAAGGGTTTCAATGTCTCTGGAGGAAAATTCCCGCCCTTATATCCAGGGGGAATGGTATCTCTCGAGAAATGCACGCCTTTTTGATCTTTGCCGCTGATTTCCCTAGGCCCAGGATCGATCATCAAAGCCCGGCGCTGATCCGGCGTGGTCAGCGACGCATTGCGCAGCGGATGGTTCGAGGCATAGCCTTCCTCCCCCTTGCTGGTTTGGAATTCGTACCAACTCGACTTTTATTGGCCACATGAACGCGCCAGCGAATCGATACAACATTGGAGCTATTGAGGGTCACTTCCTCGGCAGGCCCATGATCGGTCTGCCGATAGACCCGAAAACGGGCCGCTTGACGGAGCAGACGCCCGGCCTGATCGCGAAAATGCGCGGGATTAAAAGGACGCCCATCTGGAAGAATGGGCAATCCACACGCACTTTCAGGACCAATATAAAATTCATCAGGCGCATTGCCGACGCGGGCAATGCCAATCGCAGGAAAAATAGAGTACACGGTTGTGGACATGGTGCTGACCTCCCGGCGAATCGGACTAAAAACCTAAACCGGCCTTCTGCGACCGATCGTTGAGCTCTTGAAACTTCGTCCGCAGTTTTTCCAACAGTTGGCGTTTTTCAGCGGACAGCGCATGAGGCGCACCGGCCGCCGCGGAACGAGGAGCCTGCGGCGAAAGCGTTGCCTCGATAGAACTCAGCACCGAGGCCAAGCTCGCATCCGCATCGTATTCAAAGGTGGGGCATGCATTGGGGCCAACGCTTTTATCACCGTCGGGCATAATGGGCGTGGTCATCAAAATGTCTGATCGAGCGACTTGAGCATCACGCTATACGCCGCATTAAATTGCTGCGCGGCCTTCGCGGCATCGGGGTTTTTGTAGTTGGCGTTGCGCGGGCTCGAGACGATGGGATAGGTCGAAGGAAAGTTATCGGCATTGGCAACGCGCAGGAATTTCACATAGTGCGAAGCCTCTTTGGGAACGCCTAAAATCGGGCCATAGGTGCCATCGGTACGATCGCCGTAGTGATGATAAGCGCCGAAAGGCTGCTCGGCGACAAGCTGGCCAAACGCGGTCACAGCGCCTTCGCCTTGAGCGATAATCTCGTGGATTGCGGCTTCCGCCGTGGCGACAGAGTTCACATGGATGGCCTTGCCACCAAACTTGCCGAGATAAATATCGGTGCGCTGACGCGCATCTGAACGCTCTTTAAACACAGCCTCGGCGCCATATTTTGCGACACAGTTTTTAATACCATCTTTCAAACACGGCCGGCGACGCGCGAAACAGGCCGATATACGGCGTCGTATCGTGATTGGACGAAGGCAGGTACGTCGGATACACCGGCACGGCATCCCCCGTAAACACAGGCGAGCCGCCTATTCCCACGAGAATATTGGCTGCCTGATTGAGATGAAACATCTCCTCCATCACAACACTGCGCAGGATTTGAACCGCACGTTCCTCAGCCATGGAGAGCTCCTGCTTTCTGGCGCGGCGGTTCACCATGAGCCGCTCGCGATGTAGAAGTGGAGCCGAGGCGAGTGGGCTTTGTCAATGCTTTGTTTGAAGATTTACCCCATACATAAGTGGGGGTGAATATGCAACGATTAGCAACCTTGAAAGACATTGTTTCGATGCCAGGGCAAATAGCGCCGATGAGCGTGGGTGATGCCCTCCATGCGATGCACATATTCGAGTCCGAGGATGGCCCTCGCCTGGGGATTGATTCGTGCAGACCAAAGGATATGTCCATCGTCATTAAAACTGATAAAACCGCGGTCAAAGAGGGCATCGACCTGAGGGGCAAACAAGAAACCGTTCCATGGGTCCAACCGTTCTACATCGGACGAGCAATCGGCCCAGGGCTTGATATGACTTGCCCTAAGGAGCTCGGGAACATCCAAACCCGTGAGGGCGCAACGGCCCTGCCAATAGCCAAGAAGCTGGGCTCTAAACAGATCCTGGCCCATTCGCTGCACAACCCAGCGTTCGACCTCTGTGGACAGAGGAAGGTGTTGGGTTTTGAGCCGAAATGCCTCGACACTGGCCTGAGGGAGCTCATCGGTCAATTGAAAGGCGCGGCGGATGAGGGCATGGAGGCTAAGCTTATCGGCGGCGCGATGCAGGCCGCGGGCATCGTTAGGCAGAGCAAAGGGAGGGGACGCTTCGAGTGGGATATTCAATTCGGAGCTAAGGCGTTTTGCGACTGGGAAGATAGAATAAGCGATCCAAAAAACAGGATTGGAAGAGGAATCGTCCCTGGAGGAGGCGAGCCAGATTTGAAGGGGGATTTGAGAACTTTTAAAGCTAATCCAAGGGAATTGTGTGGGTTCGGGCACATCGAAGCCGTTATCGACGGCGAAGAATTCGAGGAGCGTATGGGCAAGGATGGGCGAGGGCATGGGGGTTTTGGCTTTGGTTTTTGGGTTTTGGGTGGGTGAGGACGGTACGGGATAGGTAGTCGGGTTGTCAATGGGTTTTACATACAAACGAAAAGGTTCTTTCCTTCACAAAGTCCAACCACCCAATACATCCCTCGAGCGGCACATCAAGCCCTTGACGCGCCACAAAAGCCTTCTAGCCTGGGCGAATGTATTACCGCGCCCTTCTTTTTGCCCTCGTCCTGATCGTATTTTCTTCCCATGCGCGCGCCACTCCTGAAGCGCCTCCACCCCTACCTTCGGATACGATTCAACCCAGCGCTTCCATCGGCTATTTAGGCGGCACATCCGGCGTATCCCCTACCGGCGAATTCCATTGGAGCTTGCCTCTCGCTGTACCACCCGGGCGAAGCGGTTTTCAGCCCTCTTTATCGATTCGCTATCAATCCAACGGCGCCAACGGCTGGCTTGGCGTTGGTTTTGGCATTGATGGGCTATCTGAAATCCATCGCTGCGGGCAATCCATCGCTATCGAGGGCCAAACGCGGGGCGTCGATTTTTCATACAGCGATCGCTTT